>NZ_JAAVSY010000009.1 GCF_012102745.1 Haematospirillum sp. H4485 | reverse complement strand
GTAAAGCCCCAGACCGAGCCGGAACGGGTACTGCTTGCACAGCCACACATAAACCGCGTGCAGTGGGCTGACGGTAATGATGTCGGCTGCACGCCCCAGAAGGTGCATGGATTGCGGGCGCCCGCCGTTTTCACGGTTCCAGCCCGCACATCTGCACCCCGATGTAATCGTTACCGGCGCCTTGAAATGATCCCGCACGCCCTGGAGAACTGTCAGCAGTTCAGCGTCCACGGTGTCAAAGCCGCACCCACAGCGGCAGGCGAATTCATGGCGGTGAAAGTGGGTCGAGATCTGCATGGTTAAAGCCTCACATGCTGCATCAACCATATGATATAGGCGACGGCTCCTGTCAGGCACGAGGAGCCGATACAGGCGGCAATGCGGGCTTCGGCCTGAATCCGGGTCAGCGATGATTCCGCTGCGGAAATCTTCTCCCACATCCGGACGGACTCCTGGCCGAGCCGGTCCAGCGCAACTTCCTGGACGGTCAGCGCGGTCAGGGTCCGAGATATCTCACGCTGGGTAAGGGCGACTTCGGCCAGGGTCCGGTCTGTACTATCAAGCCGCGCTTCAACCGCCGCCAGTCGCGGCACAATCTGATCCACCTGCATTCGCTCCACACCATGGCATCGGTCATCAACTGTCAGGCAGCGTGGCAGACAGGCCCCTATACGTCCTGTGGCGCTTTTTCCTGCCGCTTCAGAATGTCCCTGACCCGACGCGGCGTGAGAGCGAACCCCGCCGCGATATCTGTCGTCGGCACGCCGTTACGGGCCATGTCGCAGATGCGGCGATCCCGCAGGGGGCGGGAGAGACTGTTCCCATTCGCGGGCTGAAGGATCAGCCCGGCAAACGCGCGGGAGATGCGGGCGGCATCCTCATAGCCAAGGATTTCGACGATTTTCGAGGACATTTTCAGGTTACGGGGGTGGGGAACGTAGAGAATGCGCCTCCACCTGCGCTTTCCGGACGGCGCAAGGCTGCCGACAAGATAAAGCGCCCGGTCGCGGCCAATAACGCTGGCTATTTCCTGAATACTGTCAGGGAGTTCGGCAACCTGTTCCATGGTTGCATTTTATAACCGGGCACGCGGGAAGGCAAGCTTTTGCCGGAGCGGACGGCACCCGGCCACCGCCGTTATGCCCTGTCCCGGCTTCAGCCCGGTCACGACGGCGAGGCAGCGGCGCAGAAGCGTACCATTGCCTATGCGCGTGTTTCCAGTCATGATCAGAAAGCGGACCTTGAACGCCAGAAGAAGATACTGGAACTGTACTGTGCCCGGCAAGGCTGGACCCATGGGGTTATAGCCGACCTCGCGGCGACAGGCGACGACTGCCGGAAGAAACTTAACCAGATCAAGGCGCTATATGGACCCTAAGCACAAAAGCGGAATTTAGGGGATTGGCTGTTGCGTGCCCCCGCAACCAAAAATATAGACTCATCCAAAAAATATGCGCTTTTTATGGAGACGAAAAAGTTACATTGAGATTGCCATTCAATGGCTGTCCTGATTGATGGATCGTCTGGATATTTTTTCGTACGCAAAAGACAGATGAGCTATTCTTCAGTTAACCTTTTCATCTACGGTACCTTTACGTTTATTTCACAAAATTATAGCATGATTTTTCTTGGTGCGGTTGGGGGGCAGCATTGATCTGATTCTGGATCTATACAGCCATCTTACTTTTTTAGCCCAGAACCAAGATTGAACCTGAATTTATCCAGCTTTGGTATCATGGATAGAATGTGCGTTCCGGCAAAGTCTCTTGTTCTCGTTTCAGGGTGAGAAGAAGACTTGTCATTGTACATGAGCGCCCCAAGCCAGTCGGCCACACCAAGACTCTCCCCAAAGAACACAATGGCAAAAAGGGTCGCAAACAGGGGGGCACTGCTTTCAATAATCTGGACGCTGCTTGCATTGCCGTGTTGTATCGCTTTTGTGGTGAAGTAGAAGCCTCCAATCGTCGGGAATATGACAAGCCCGAGGATGGCAATGGCAACAGGTGGGCTTGGTATTGAAAATCCCTTCATGGCATAAGGTATTGTCAGATACAGGCTTCCAAATCCGAACAGCCATACGAGATGGGCAAGTCCAGATCCGATTTTTAGCAACTTTGAGGCAAAGATAAATAGCGCGCATCCCAGCCCACCAAGAAGGGCCAGTATAATGCCAGTCATGCTTCCCGATATGCCGACTTCATGGGCAATAATAAAATAGACGCTTGGTAGAATGGCGGCAAAGGCCAGCATTTTCATCAGGCCGATTTTCTCTTTTAGAAAAACAGATGACAGGATACCACCTGCAGCATAGGTCAGGAATGAGACAAGTGGGATATGAGCTTCTTTAGAAGCCCATGTTTCAAAGAAGTAGAGACAAAATATTCCCAAGAAAGACGAGATCATGAATTTCGGGGCTAATGTCTGCAAGGATACGAGTTCTGACTGGATTTTTTGTGATGAGCAGAAGTTCAGAAGAGTCAGAGCTGCAGAAAAAAAATTGAGAAATGAGATCGGGTGATGCGATTTTCTCTCTATAAAGCCAACGTGATTGAATGAGCCTCTCATTCCATTGAGAGCCGCCGCGACCAACGCATGGAACTCTGGTCTTGATCTACAGATCCTTTTGTTCGTGCGTGTCGTATACTCTTTTATGTACTGGATCACACCCCCCTAAGCCTTATAGACAGTCACTCTTCTTGCTGTCGTTTTCAGCACATGAAGGCAGGTACGGAATGATAATCCGTGCCCCATTATCGTCGAGGATGCGTGTTCGGATAGTAAAGACCTGCTCTATGATATCCGGCACGAGAACATCATCCGGGTGACCCGTGGCTGTAATCTTCCCGTCAGCCAGAAGGATGATGTGGTCTGCCCACGCAGCAGCTAGATTAAGATCATGCAAGACAGCAACAACCCCGTTTCCCTGGCGAGCGAGCGCCTTGGCCTGCGCCAGGATTTGGTGCTGGTGGGCTGGGTCCAGGCTCGACGTTGGCTCATCCAGAAGCAGGTATCCCGGTTTTTCGTTTTTGCCATCGGCCAGTTGTGCCAGAACTCTGGCAAAGTGCGTACGCTGTTGTTCTCCACCCGACAGGTTCAGGTAATTACGTGCCCCCAGGTGATGAATGTCGGCTTTCTGAAGAGCCTGATCTACAAGGCAGGCATCATGACGGGATGTGCTTGCCTGATGCGGGCTTAGTCCGAGTTGCACAACCTCGGTGACTGAGAACCCGAACTGAAGAGATGGGTTTTGCGGCAGAACAGCCCGACGTCGTGCCAATGCCTTGAGCGGCCATGCCTCCAGAGGGGTGTTGTCCAATTGTATCTGACCGGAATCGGGCTTGCGTTCGCCAGCCATGACAGACAGCAAGGTCGATTTTCCCGATCCATTGGGACCGAGAATAATGGTCATGGTCCCCGGATGTACAGACAGGCTGATGTCAGACAGGATAACGTGGTTACCGAGCTGAACATGAATGCGGGATAAATCCAGGCTCATGATGCTGTGCTTCTCCGGGTGTGACCAAACAGTAACCAGACCAGGCACGGCGCACCAATCAGGCTGCATAAAAGACCGATAGGCATTTCTGCCGGCTCAGCAAGGGTTCGTGCGGCTGTGTCGGATAGTGTCATCAGGATTGCCCCGGCCAGTGCTGCTCCGGGAAGGAGGAGACGGTGATCGGCTCCGATCGCCAAGCGAACCAGATGAGGCACAATCAAGCCAACAAAGCCGATAATGCCGGAGACCGAAACGGCTGCGCCCACGCCCAGGCTGACCAGAACGGTACTCCACCGTATGAAGCGTGGAACATCCATGCCCAAGTGCCCTGCTTCCCTCTCCCCCAGGACGAGGATGTTCAGCTGGTTCGATTGCCGGACGAGAAGAAACACGGTTAAAAACATGATCAGTGATGCGGGTACAATCTGGCTCCAGTCACTGTTGCTCAGGCTTCCCATGGTCCAGAACAGGAACTGGCGCATCTGAAGATCATCGCCCAGATAGACAAGCAGGCCAATACCGGTTGCGCATAGCGCATTGACCGCAATACCGGCCAGAAGCATGGTGGCCGGGTTGACCCGCCCGTTGATGGCAGCCAGAAGGTGAACGACAGAAACGGCTGCCATGCCACCGACAAAGGCGGCTATTGGCAGAAACCATGGCTCCCCGGCCAGTGTTGTTCCAAAGACAACGGCCCCGGCCGCTGCCAGCGCGCAGCCACTGGAAATGCCAACAAGTCCGGGATCAGCCAGCGGATTGCGGAAAATGGCCTGCAAGCTGGCCCCGGAGACAGCCAAGGTTGCGCCAACCAGCGTGCCGAGAAAGATCCGGGGCAGGCGGATGCTGCCCAGAACAGCCTCATGCTGCCAGGGGATTCCTGCATCAGTCAGTCCGGTATGGGATGCCATGTATTGCAAAACATGGACTGCGGGAATGGAAACACTGCCGGTACAGGCTGCTGTCACAACCGTGATAACCAGAAGGATGACCAGCCCGGGCACAACAATGTGCCTGCCTTCTCTTGTCATGGACGTGTTTCCTTGGTTCAGTGGGCAGGCCATGGTCCATCCCCTGCTGTGCCAAAGGATCGGGCGAGATCCATGATAGCCTGCGGTGTGCGTGGCCCCAGCCCCATCAGCAGCGTGCTGTCGATGACCACAACCCGTTTATTCTGTGCCGCAGGTGTTGGCGCAATCTGGGGCATCCGGATAAGCGCATCGGTGTTCTTGTCAGGGCCAAGGGTGTGATCACCGACCAGAAGGATATCCGGGGCCATCATCATGGCACCTTCACCGGACAGCGGTTTGAAGCCTTCCGTCTGACTGGAGACATTGCGCCCCCCGGCCTGCCGGATCAAGTAGTCCACCACCGTCTTGCGGCCGGCAGCAATCGGCGGGCCGGCCCCGGCTGACAACAAGCACAGGACACCGGGTGCACTGGATTCTGCAGGGCGTTGTATGGCGCTCAGGGTTGCCATCAGATCCTTGGCCAGATCATCGGCTTCCTGTGGTCTGTGAACCCAGTTCCCGATGTGGTGAATGTTGCTGCGTAGTGTGTCCAGGGTCATTGCGGCAGGCAGGGTCTCCACTCGCACACCGGCCTGCCGTATCTGCGACAGGACATGGGGTGGTCCGGCATCTGCCGGCACCAGAAGCAGGTCAGGCTCCAGCGACAGGATGCCTTCTGCGGCCAGGGTCCGCATATAGCCAACCTTGGGGCGCTGTGCTGCGGCTTCGGGATACTGGCTGGTAGTATCCACGGCGACAACACGATCCCCGGCACCCAGGGCAAACACAATCTCTGTGATCGGGGCGCTGACGGAAACAATCCGCTGTGGTGTCTGACCGCTGTAAACTGGACATACAGGCAGGATTGCCAGTGTCAGGGCCGCAAGTATGGCGACCCTGACAAAACAACGCTGTGGTTTCATGCGACAGCGGCGTGGCGATCATGACCGGGCAGGGATTTGACAATTGCCCGCCAGTCTTCGCGCTCGGGCTCCTGCCCGTGCCTTTTCCCGCACAGGATGGCGACGTTCCGCCCCTGTGTGTCATACAGTTCCAGGGTCGTGATAATGCCGTTTATGCTGGGCTTGCGAACCACCCAGGTGCCGGCAATCTCTTCGCTGCGGACGTGAAGATTGAAATCCGGATCCATGATGTTCAGCCATCCATCCTTTTCCATAACCCGCTGTATGGTCCCGGTGTGGATCTGGATGCAGCCGGCACTGCCGACAAAGACCATCAGCGGGGCTTTCTGGTTGACAGCCATGTCCAGGGTGCGACGCAGGGCATCGGTACTGGTTTGGAGGGCAAGATCCGGGCCGACCAGACGCATGGCCTGCAGGCGGTCAACCCCGAATTCCCTCAGCATGTCGTGGAAGTGATGGACATCGCGCAGGGCAGACCAGTGCGCCCGCAACCCTTCCACGTCAATCTGGTCGTCGGGGCGCTCGACAGGGGTGCGGGCTGGAACAACATTCAGCTCGGTTGACTGGTTATCAGAACGATATTGCTCTGTCAGGCGGGCCCAAGCATCAACGTTACCATCAGCGGTCAGGAAGACCTTGTGTACCGCCGTTCCGTCAAGATCAAAGAATTGTAGTGAACGCCGAATTCCGCGCTGATTCTCGGTCTTGACAGAGAACCCGTGGTGCCAGCGCCCCAGGAACAGGCGCAGGTCAATGCCGCCGTTGTACACAACGCCGCTGCCGCCGCTGATGTTGATGTTGCCAAAGGCGCCGGTTTTCTCGTGAACAACGGCATTGTTACGGGTGATGACCTTGACCGGACCCAGGGCGGGAAGCGCCTGTATCAGTTCAGCCCAGTCGGCGTCCAGGCGCACAACATCGTGCCCGCAGCCGGCCGCGACCAGCTGGGCTTCGGTTGAGCCAAGGTCGGCAGCCAGATCGCGGGCATAGCGGCGGGCTGTTCCCGATGCAAGAGATGCCCAGGCGTGTTGCAGGTCGGTGGTGGCGGGTGATTGAGAAGTCATGACAGGTGTCTCCTTCGGGAAAAAGGCCGGCGGGGCGGGGTGCGACCGCTGTTCCGCCGGCAGATGCACAAAGCCGGTTGAAACGGTTGCCTAGAACTGGATCACAGCACTCAGGCGGATATCACGACCGGCGGCGTAGATTGCTGACTCGTGGGGTTTGTAATACCGGTCAAACAGGTTGTCGGCTGTCAGGTTTACGCGCAGGGCATCGTTGAACTGTTCCGGTGCCCAGCTGACAAAGACATCGTGGATCGCGTAACCACCACTTTTCTTGTCGGCTTTGGCGCGGTTCTGGGCCGCCACCATGTGGGTGCGCCAGCCGGCTTCTAGATCCGTGCCGGGAATGCGGGTGCCGATGGTGGTCACAGCCTTGGCGGCGGGGATGCTTTCCAGCGGGGTATGGCTGCTGCGGTTGTCTCCGCGCAGTTTTGAAGCCCCCAGGCTGGCAAACACGATCCCGGCGTCATAGGCGGCTTCCAGCTCCACCCCACGGATCCGCGCGTTGGGAACGTTGCTGGTGGTGGTTGTGGTTGCCCCCACTGTTTGTTCTATGTAGTCCTTGATCCGGTTTTCAAACCCCGACACCTTCAGGCGCAGGCTGTCCCGTTCCAGAGCCAGGTTCTGGAACCGGAAGCTGGCACCAAGTTCGGCGTTGCGGGCTTTTTCCGGGCGCAGGTTCGGGTTGGGAACGAAGGTGTTATTTGCAAACGGCCCCATCGGGAAATGTACGCCTTGATTGTACAAGCCTTTCAGGCTCGGGGCCCGGAAGGCTTCGGCATAGGACACATAGGGCATGAACCACGGGGTTACCCGCCACGACAGCGCCGCCTTGGGCGAGGTGGCGCTGCCGTCGCGCCCGGCCCGGTCGGTGGGCGACAGGTCAAAGCGGTCGTGGCGGACACCGGCGGTCAGGGTCCAGTCGGTGAACAGGGTGATTTCATCCTGTATAAACACACCCGTCGTTTTCATGGTGGCATCGGGGTAGAAGCCCGCGGTGGGGATGCCATCACGCCGGCCTTCCTGTTTCTCCTCCATATACTCGACGCCATAGGTCAGGCGGTTATGGGCAGAATCGCCGAACGAAAAGCGGCTGGTATTGGCCACGTCCACACCGTTGACGGTTTGCTTGCGGGTATCGTGGCGCACGCTTGCCCGGGTTTTCTCGTTGATATCGGCCTGGTTCCGGTACACGGTAGCCTGAACGTCAAATAGTTTGTCTGCCGGGTTCTTGTAGTTCCACGACAGGGTGTAGGTGTCCTGCTTGGTTTCACGGTCAACGGCGAGATTTCGCGAACCTACCAAGTCTTCAGCGCTTGCACCCGCCTTCTCGTCGCCGTCATAGCGCAGGGCCGACAAGGTGATGCGGTGGAAGGTATCGGGATTGATGCCAACCTTGAACAGGGCGGAACGATTCCGCTCTGCCGAATAGGGCAGGTGGGTGTCGTTGCCGTGGCGCAGGTCGGCCTGGGTATGGGCACTGCCGCCAACCAGGAAATCCAGTGTTTCCATCGGGCGGGCATAGGCCATCAGGCTGCCGCGCTTTTTGTCGCTGGCGCTGGCATAGCCCGCCGAAACCCGCCCCCCCATCATCTGTCCCGGTTTCAGGAAGTCGGTGGCGTCAACGGTGGTCATGTTCATGACCCCGCCCAGGGCACCGGATCCGAACAGGGTTGATCCCGGCCCGCGCAGCACGTCTACCTGGCGCAGGAATTCGGGTTCGACGAAAATACGTCCCTTGTGTTCGGCGTTGAAGTTCTGGCGCGCATTGTCCAGCCGTACCACCACGCGTTCCCCGCCCAGACCGCGAATGGTCGGGCGTACAGCGGTGCCGCGCGGCCCGCCGGAGAAGCTTGCCCCTGGAATGTCGCGCAGCAGTTCCACCACGGACCCGGGTTGGCGTTTCTCGATGTCTTCACGCCGGACGACGCTGACAGCTTCCGGGGTATCGATGGCGGTTTGTTCCGTCCGTGTGGCCGAAACGGTGACGGCATCCAGCCGCGTGGTTGTTGGCGCAGGCTGTGTCTGGGCCTGGGCCACGCCGGCTATCAAGGGAAGGAGGATACCGGCCCCGAACAGTGGGGCCCCGAAATGTTTGGGCATGTCTTGCTCACCTCGTTTGATTGTTTTTTTGTGCGGGACCGGCAAGCCGGCAGATTTCCGGGCGGGAATTCATGAAAAAAGGACAGGACAGGAGAAGGCGCGTTGTTCTTGCGTGCAGGCGACAGCCGGGTTGAACGCCGTACCGTTATGGTTTTGTATCCGCTTGTGAAGCAGGAGTGTCGCTGTATCGGATATGTGCAAAGCGGTGCGCACATGGGGCAGGATGGCGATCTGTTTCCCGTGCCGGGCAGATGTCAGGATACATGGCTCCCTCTGCATGTAATAATCATTATCACACGCACTATGCACGGAGATTCCCAAAGGTCAAGCGCAGATCGTTTCAGACGATCATCTTTGGGTTGTTTTTCTTTTCTTCGCAGAATCTTCCGCGCGGAAACGCCCATGACCTATCGATAGGTCACGAAGGAACAAGTGCGGTGCATCAGCGTTTGCCGCACGAAGCACCACACCCGTTTTTTCTGTTTATTTTTTCCTGGTTTCTCAGGCGGCGACGGACCGTTGACGATCAGACTTTATTGCATACAAACGTTCGCGAGCGATGGTATCGGCAATGTCTGCAGTTGTCTGACCACTCAAGCGGGCTCTCTGGTAGATTCCGGTCAGGGTTTCCGCAATGGCGGCCGCTTTCTTCCGCAGCCCTTCGGTCGTGAAGGTCCCGTCTATATCCGACGCGATGGCTATGACCCCGCCAGCGTTGATCACATAGTCCGGGGCATAAAGAATGCTGCGCTTTTGCAGCTCCATTGCCATGTCCGGTGTTGCAAGCTGGTTGTTGGCAGCCCCGGCGACAGCCTTGGCCTTGATATCAGGAATGGTGACCGGGTTCAGCGAAGCGCCAAGGGCGCAGGGAGCAAAAATATCGCACTCCACAGCATGGATATGATCTGGATCAACGGCGACGACGCCATATTCACGAACGATATAATCAACTCTGGCAGGATCAATATCCGATACGATCAGCCTGGCTCCGGCTGTGGCAAGATGGCTGCATACATAGTGCCCGACATGTCCCAGACCCTGTACGGCGATGGTCCGGCCTTGAAGGTCCGGGGTTCCGAACAGTTCGGTTGCGGTTGCCCGGATGCCATGGAAAACGCCCCATGCCGTGAAGGGGGATGGATCACCCAGCCCGTTGTTGCGTCCGGTTCCGGCAACGTGCTGCGTTTCAGTGGCAATGATGTCCATGTCTGCCGGTGAGGTACCAACATCTTCGGCAGCGATATAGCGACCACCCAAGGCTTCGACCTTGCGGCCAAAGGCCCGGAGCAGGGCTTCGGACTTGTGCCGCGTCGGATCCCCGATGATGACCGACTTTCCGCCACCAAGGGGTAGCCCGGCCATGATGTTCTTGTAGGTCATTCCGCGCGAGAGTCGCAGGACATCGATGACGGCTTCCTGGTGTGAGGCATAGGGCCACATGCGGGTCCCACCGCACGCCGGGCCGGGAATTGTTGAATGAACGGCAATAACAGCTTTCAGTCCGGAGTCGACGTCTGTAGCCAGTACAACGAGCTCGTGGTCATCGAAATCACGCAGTTCCACGATATTCATGGTGTTTTGTCTCCCTTGCTCTCCGGACATTCCTTGGTGTTCCGGCAGAGTTCTTATTATTCGTTATAATGTGAACGTAAGATTATATTTATGCAATTCTCTTTCTCGCAAATGTTCTGAAAACAGGGCGATCCGGTGCTTGTCGGTGTGTCAGTTATTTTTCCGGCTTGCGTATCTGGACATGGTTATGCAGGCACGTGTTGCCTGATGGCGGGGGGGAAGGTATCGTGTTGCCTGTTGTATCGTGGCCGGGGTTGACCGGCTGTCCGGCGATGATCAGGGGAGTGTGCGGATGTCGGAAACCAAGTTCCGTCTTGTGACCCGCAGTGACTTTGATGGTCTGGTCTGTGCCATGATCCTCAAAGAGCTTGATATGATTGATGATATCAAGTTCGTCCATCCCAAGGACATGCAGGATGGCAAGGTCGAGGTGTCAAAGCGTGATATCACAACCAACCTGCCGTATGTACCGGGTGTTCATCTGGCTTTTGACCACCACCTGTCAGAAACCATAAGGATCGGTGGCAAGCCCGAGAATCATATCATTGACCCGGATGCGCCCTCGGCGGCGCGCGTGGTCTATAAGTACTATGGTGCTGAAAAGGTCATCAAGAAAGTAACGGCAGATATGATGCTGGCCGTTGACAAGGGTGACTCCGCCAATTTCACCCGCGAAGAGGTTCTGAAGCCGGAAGGCTGGAACCTGATGAACTTCCTTATGGATGCCCGGACCGGGCTTGGGCGGTTCAAGGAATTCCGGGTTTCAAATTACCAGCTGATGATGAACCTGATCGATTACTGTCTGGATCATACCATTCAGGATGTTCTTACCCTGCCCGATGTCCGCGAACGAATCGACCTTTACTTCGAGCAGCAGGAAAAGTTCACGGTCCAGATGCGCCGTTGCACAACGGTCAAGGGCAAGGTGGCCATTATTGATCTCAGGGAAGAGGACCCGATTTATGTCGGCAACCGTTTCCTTGTGTATGCGCTGTATCCGGATGCAAATGTCTCCATCCATGTCATGCGCGGCTTTCAGAATGAAAAGACGGTTTTTGCTGTTGGCAAGTCGATCTTCGACAAATCCTCGAAAGCCAATATCGGCGAGCTGATGCTGAAGTATGGCGGTGGTGGGCATGCCAATGCCGGAACCTGTCAGGTTTGGCATCAGGATGCCTCTCAGGTGATGGAGGTTCTGGTGGCGCGTCTGAACATGGCGTCCTGACGCGCACGGGGCAGGGTACAGTTTCCTGCCCTTGGTATTTTTCTGTTTTTGGTCTAACGCTTTGCGGCCTTGTGCTGACATATAACGTGGACCCGGAACCGCCATGAATGATGATCCCCTGTCTCTTTACCGCGCCCGCCTTGCCCAAGGGTGTCTGCGTGCCGATCCTGTGCAGGAGCTGGCAGCGGAAAAGTTGAATTCCCTGCATCACGCACTGAAAGGATATCAGCCCTCTTTGGGCCGCAGCGGGTGGCGTGTCCGCTTTGGTTTTGCGCGGATGTCTCCGGACATGGATCCGCCCCAGGGTTTGTATCTGTATGGCCCGGTTGGACGCGGAAAGTCGATGCTGATGGATGTCTTTGTCCATACAGCCCCGGTCAAGGCTTGCCGGAGAGTCCACTTTCATGAATTCCTGCGTGATTTCCACAAGGCGGTGCACGCTTGGCGCAAAAGCCCAGACCGTGACGGGACTGATCCGGTGCCGCCCCTTGCACGGCGTATAGCACAGGAAAGCTGGTTGTTGTGTCTGGATGAGCTGGAGGTTCGCGATATTGCCGATGCCATGATCATCGGTCGTATTTTCGAGGAATTGTTTCGTGCTGGTGCGGTGATCGTTGTGACCTCGAACCGTGCTCCGGATGAACTTTACAAGGATGGTCTGCAGCGTGAGAAATTTTTGCCCTTCATCAGCATGATCAAAGCGCGGCTTGATTTGCTGGAATTGACGTCGCCAACGGATTACCGGTTGGGTCGTATGAAGGGAGCGCAGATCTACCATACCCCGCTGGGATCGCACGCGGATCGGGCGCTTGACGATGCATTTACCCGCCTGGCCGGGGGATTGTCAGCCGTGCCGGTACAGCTGGATATCAACGGGCGTGCCCTTCCTGTGCCCCTTGCTGCCGGGGATGTGGCCCGTTTTTCATTCCGTGACTTGTGTGAGCGTCCTTTGGCAGCGACCGATTATCTGCATCTTGCTTCTGCGTATGATGCTGTTGTTCTGGACAGTGTGCCCGTTCTGGGGCCTCATAACCGTGATCATGCTCGCCGCTTTGTCATGCTGATTGATGCTCTCTATGACCATAAAACCTTGCTTGTCCTGTCGGCCGAGGCGGACCCGGAGCATTTGTATCCCGACGGGGATGGAGCTTTTGAATTCCATAGAACGGTGTCAAGGCTGATGGAAATGCAATCGGAGAGCTATATTGGCGCACGTCATGTGGCATGATCACTTTTCCCCTTGTTGTGTCTGATGTCGTGGGCAGATTCGCGTGTTTGTGTCCTTGGCACGGGGTCTTGTTTTCCATCATGCATCCAGAGCGAAAAACAGCCGTCAAAACCTTTGGCATGGCGTATGGTACGGGATACGGTGCTGTTTGGACGGCTGCATGCGATGCAGCATGGTCAAGAGGGGTCGATCGCGACAATGGTCCCCACAGGCACAAGACAGGTGTTGCCGGGACCGGCCTTGGACGGTTCGGGCTTTTGCCTTGAGAGACATGGTCTGCGGCACAGTCTGCGGATGCCTCTGCCTGTGTGTCCGGAGAAAGAAACTGTTTGTCTGCAGGTGCTTTTCTTCCGGTATGTTTTTATGCCTGCGGTGTTGGCGTGCCGACTTGTTTTCAGGTGGGTATGTCGTTGTGTGATACCGGAAAGTGTGTGTCCTGGCGGCTTGCTTTCCGTGCAAAATCAGGCTATCGAAGGCCGCCTGTCGGGGTTGTCGACTCCCGCGCGGTACCCGTCCGGGAAACGCGATGAGCGGACTTGGCCTTTGGCATTCGCGCAGTTCGTAATCATACGAGGGGATTTTCCATGGCACGCAAGAAGATTGCTCTGGTCGGTGCTGGCAACATCGGCGGCACGCTGGCGCATCTGATCGGTCTGAAAGAACTGGGCGATGTCGTCCTGTTCGACATCACAGACGGTATCCCGCAAGGGAAAGGGCTTGATATCGCCGAATCCACGCCGGTGGAAGGTGTTGATGCCGCCTATTCCGGGGCCACGGACTATTCTGCCATTGCCGGTGCCGATGTCGTGATTGTTACTGCCGGCGTTCCCCGCAAGCCCGGTATGTCGCGCGATGACCTGATCGAAACCAATGCCAAGGTCATGGTTTCTGTCGGGAAGGGGATCCGTCAGTATTGCCCCAAGGCTTTTGTGATCTGCATCACCAATCCACTTGATGCCATGGTGTGGGTGCTGCGCGAAGCGGCTGGCCTGCCCCATCACAAGGTCGTTGGTATGGCCGGTGTTCTTGATTCCGCCCGCTTCCGGTATTTCCTGGCCGAGGAATTCAAGGTCTCGGTCAAGGATATTACCGCGTTTGTGCTGGGTGGTCATGGTGACACCATGGTGCCACTGGTTCGTTATTCGACGGTTGCCGGCATTCCGTTGCCGGATCTTGTCAAGATGAAGTGGATCTCCCAGAAAAAGCTGGACCAGATTGTTCAGCGGACCCGTGATGGAGGGGCCGAAATCGTTGGCCTGCTGAAGACGGGGTCGGCATTCTACGCGCCGGCTGCCTCTGCGGTCCAGATGGCGGAGTCCTATCTTAAAGACCAGCGCCGTCTGTTGCCCTGCGCCGCCTGGGTTGACGGACCGTATGGGCTGGACGGCATTTATGTTGGTGTGCCTGTTATTATCGGCGACAAGGGCGTTGAGAAGATCGTCGAGATCAAGCTCAACAAGGACGAAAAGGAAATGTTCGATCATTCCGTTGATTCCGTCCGTGGCCTGATTGCCAAGTCCCGGGAATTGATGCCCAAGGGGTAGGTCACAACAGTCCTCCCCCCGGGGGGCAAACCAGGAGAAGGCTGAAACATGAATATTCACGAGTATCAGGCCAAGGAACTGCTGAAGAAGTTTGGCGTTCCTGTTTTGGCGGGCGGTGTTGCCTATACCGCTGATGAGGCTGCCAAGGTGGCCTCTGGCCTGTCGTCACCGGTCTTTGTCGTAAAGTCCCAGATTCATGCCGGTGGGCGTGGAAAAGGCAAGTTCAAGGAATCTGCCGCCGGAGACAAGGGTGGCGTTCGTGTCGTCAAGTCCGTTGATGACGTCAAGGTGAATGCCGGACAGATGCTGGGCAAGACACTGGTGACCCATCAGACCGGCGCGGACGGCAAGGAAGTCAAGCGGGTTTACATTGAATCCGGTTGTGACATCCGCCGTGAACTATACCTGTCGATGCTCGTTGACCGTGCTACGTCGCGTGTTGCGGTCATGGTATCCACCGAAGGCGGTATGGACATCGAGGAAGTAGCTGCCCGCACCCCGGAAAAGATCATTGTTCAGGATATTGATCCCGCCTCGGGGATTTCCGGCTTCCATTGCCGCAAGCTTGCCTTTGCCTTGGGTCTGGAAGGAGGGCAGGTCGAGGTTTTCGGCAAGCTGCTGACAAGCCTGTACACGTGTTTCCTGGGCCTGGACATTGCCCTGCTGGAGATCAACCCGCTGGTTGTGACCGGTGATGGCACGGTCATCCCTCTGGACTGCAAGATGTCCTTTGATGACAACGCCCTGTACCGTCACAAGGAACTTGCCGACCTGCGTGACGAGGATGAGGAAGACCCTTCGGAAATCGAGGCGGCTCTCCACGCCCTGAACTATATCAAGCTGGATGGCTCGATCGGTTGTATGGTCAACGGTGCCGGTCTTGCCATGGCGACAATGGATATCATCAAGCTTTATGGTGGTTCACCGGCCAATTTCCTGGATGTTGGCGGTGGTGCGACCAAGGAGCGTGTGACCACAGCTTTCAAGATCATTCTCCGTGATCCCAACGTTAAAGGGATCCTGGTCAATATCTTTGGCGGGATCATGCGGTGTGATGTTATTGCCGAGGGCGTGGTGGCTGCTGCGCGTGAGGTATCGTTGAATGTTCCTCTGGTGGTCCGTCTGGAAGGCACGAACGTTGATCTTGGCAAGAAGATCATGCGTGAGTCCGGTCTGCCCATTATTGCCGCCGACAACCTGGCGGACGCGGCCGAGAAGGTCGTCAAAGCCGTGAAGGAGGCAAAATAAAATGGCCGTTCTTATTGGCAAGGATACCAAAGTTATCTGCCAGGGCTTTACCGGCAAGCAAGGTACGTTCCATTCCGAGCAGGCCATTGCCTATGGTACCCGGATGGTGGGTGGCACCAGCCCGGGGAAGGGTGGGTCGCGTCATCTGGATCTTCCGGTCTTCGACACAGTTCTTGATGCCCGGGCAAAAACCGGTGCCAATGCATCGGTGATTTATGTTCCTCCCCCGGGTGCGGCTGACGCTATTCTCGAGGCTATAGATGCCGAGATGGAGCTGATTGTTTGCATCACCGAAGGGATACCGGTTCTGGATATGGTGCGCGTCAAGCGGGCCTTGTCCGGATCGCGCAGCCGTCTGGTTGGCCCCAACTGCCCGGGTGTTATCACCCCGGGTGAGTGCAAGATCGGCATTATGCCCGGCCATATTCACCAGCGCGGCAAGATCGGCGTGGTCTCACGCTCCGGTACGCTGACGTATGAAGCGGTGGCCCAGACGACGGCTGCTGGATTGGGGCAATCTACCTGCATTGGCATTGGTGGTGACCCGGTTAATGGAACCAACTTCATTGATTGCCTGGAAATGTTCCTGGCCGACAAGGAAACCCAGGGCATCATCATGATTGGTGAAATTGGTGGATCTGCCGAAGAAGAAGCAGCCGAGTTCATCAAGAAGAGCAAGGTGAAAAAGCCGATGGTCGGTTTCATTGCCGGGGTGACAGCACCGCCGGGCAAGAGAATGGGCCATGCCGGTGCCATTATCTCCGGCGGCAAGGGCACGGCTGATGCCAAGATGGAAGCCATGCGCTCTGCCGGCATTGTGGTTGCGGACAGCCCTTCCGCTCTTGGCAGCACCATGCTGTCGTTGATGAAGGGTTGAGGTGATGGTGGGGAAACCGGTTGTCACGCGTTGTGGGTTCCGGTTTCCCGCGCATCCGTTTTGTCGGGATGCGTTTGTGTGATGTGGCCCGCACCGCGCCGGAACATCCCGGTCCGATCGCGGTTTGTTCAACAACGGGTATGACGTAAAGGACAGGAAGCGTGGAAGCTTCGTTCTTGACCGGCGCCAATGCCGCCTTTATCGCCGAGTTGTACCAGCGGTACCTCGACGATCCGTCGTCGGTTGATCCCAGCTGGATCGGCATGTTCAAGGAACTGATGGATGACCCCGCTGCTTTGGCGCGGGAAGTATCCGGTCCGGTTTGGGGACGTTCGAAGACCAAGGTTATTGGCGCCGCAGATGCCGATGCCCCTGCTGGTGGCAACAAGAAAAAGCCCGGCAGTGGGGGTGGTGTATCAGAAGCCGAGGTTCGTGCACGGGCCCTTGATTCCATACGCGCGCTCATGATCATCCGGACGTATCGGGTCCGTGGCCATCTGATGGCGACCCTTGATCCCTTGGGGATCAACGAACCGACACCACATCCCGAGCTGGATTATCGTACCTACGGCTTCACGGAAGCCGATCTGGACCGCGAAATTTTCATTGATGACGCTTTTGGACTGGAAAAGGCTACGCTGCGCCAGATCCTGACCCTGCTCCGGAAAACGTATTGCGATACCATCGGTGTGGAATTCATGCACATCCAGTATCCGGACCAGAAGGCCTGGATACAGGAGCGAATTGAAGCGCCCCGTGCGCCGGGTGATGGTCCTGCCCTTGGGCGTCGGGCTGTTTACGAGCGTCTGTGCGAAGCCGAGGGGTTCGAGAAATTCCTTCAGGTCAAGTACACCGGGACCAAGCGGTTCGGCCTTGAGGGAGGGGAAGCAACGATCCCGGCGATCGAACAGATCCTGCACCGGGGTAGCCAGCTGGGTATCGAGGAAGTTGTGATTGGCATGGCCCACCGGGGTCGGCTGAATGTGCTGACCAACATCATGCGCAAGCCATTCCGGGCCATGTTCTCTGAATTCCAGGGCAATTCCTCGAATCCTGACGAAGTTCAGGGATCCGGCGATGTGAAGTATCACCTTGGAACATCGGTTGACCGCGAGTTTGGCGGCAAGATGGTTCACCTGTCACTGCAGGCCAACCCATCGCATCTGGAAACCGTTGATCCCATCGTTCTGGGCAAGGTGCGTGCCCGTCAGACCCAGCTGGGTGATACAGCCCGGACCCGTGTTCTGGGGCTTCTTCTGCATGGCGACGCCGCATTCTCTGGCCAAGGGGTGGTGGCCGAGTGTTTTGTGATGAGCCAGTTGAAAGGGTATCGTACTGGCGGGACCATTCATGTTGTGGTCAACAACCAGATCGGCTTTACAACGGCGCCCCAGTACAGCCGTTCAGGAACGTATTGCACTGAAATTGCCAAAATGGTGCAGGCCCCGATCCTGCACGTCAACGGGGATGATCCGGACGCTGTTGTCCACGCGGCTCGCATTGCTGTCGAGTATCGTCAGGCCTTCGGTTCCGATGTGGTTCTGGATATTGTCTGCTACCGTCGCCACGGCCATAATGAATCCGATGAACCGGCGTTCACGCAGCCAAACATGTACCGCCGGATCGGTGCGCATGAAACGACATGCAAGCGTTACGCCGGGCGTCTGGTTGCGGACGGTGTTCTGAAATCGGACGAGGCTGACGGTATCTATGATGCCTTCCAGCAGCATCTGGAGCAGGAGTTCCAGGCGGCTGCCTCCTACAAGCCCAACAAGGCGGACTGGCTTGAAAGTCGCTGGAAGGGGCTGACCCGTCTTTCGGATGAAGAGGAAAGCCAAGAGTATGATACCCAGGTTCCGCTTGATGTCCTGAAAGATGTTGGTCGCGCCCTTTACACGCCACCGAAGGATTTCGACGTCAACCGGAAGATCCTGCGCCAGCTCAAGGCAAAGGAAGACATGTTCAAGACAGGCAAGGACATTGACTGGGCAACCGGTGAAGCCCTTGCCTTCGGGACCCTGCTTCTGGAAGGTCACCCGGTTCGCTTGTCCGGTCAGGACTGCGGGCGCGGTACATTCTCGCAGCGCCATTCGGTTCTGGTCGATCAGACAAGCGAAAAAACCTATGTTTCCCTCAATCACATCCGTACAGGCCAGGCCCAGTACGAGGTTCTGGACAGTCCACTGTCGGAATACGGGGTGCTTGGTTACGAGTACGGGTATTCCATGGCAGAACCCAATGGGCTGACCCTCTGGGAGGCCCAGTTCGGGGACTTTGCCAACGGGGCCCAGATTATCTTTGACCAATACATCGCGTCTTCGGAGTCAAAGTGGCTGCGCCTGTCGGGCCTGACTGTCCTGTTGCCGCACGGTTTCGAAGGGCAGGGGCCGGAGCATTCCTCCGCCCGTCCGGAGCGTTATCTCCAGCTGTGCGCCGAGGACAACATGCAGGTCTGCAACCTGACGACGCCTGCCAATTATTACCATGCCTTGCGACGTCAGTTGCGCCGGAATTTCCGCAAGCCGCTGATTATCATGACTCCGAAATCCCTGCTCCGGCACAAGCTGGCAGTCAGCACGTTGTCAGAATTTGGTCCGGGGTCTGCATTCCGGCGTGTGATTGGCGAGAAGCTAGGCGACCTGAAGAAAAATGTGAAGGTGCGTCGGGTCGTTCTGTGCAGTGGCAAGGTCTATTATGATTTGTTGCAGGCCCGTATGGATCAGGATATCGGCGATGTTGCAATCATAAGGGTCGAGCAGCTGTATCCATGGCCAAAGGCTGCCATTGTCCGCGAGTTGTCCCGTTATCCGGGTGCAGAGATTGTCTGGTGTCAGGAAGAGCCGGCCAATGGTGGATACTGGACCTTTGTGAAGATGCGTCTGGATGTTCTTCTGGAAGAAATGGGCCACAAGACCGGCAAAGCTCATTATGTCGGTCGTACGGCTTCGGCTTCCCCCGCGACAGGCAGTTACAAAAAGCACAATGCCGAACAGGCTCTGCTGGTTGAACAGGCACTGTCCTGGGCTTTCAAGGATTTGCCACAGCCCTTCCGACGGGCACCCACCCCGGGCAAGCCGGCTTGATTGCCGGGCTGCTCCGCCGTAATACGACGACACAATCGAGGACGTCATGGCTACCGAACTCAAAGTCCCCGCCCTGGGTGAATCTGTTTCCGAAGCAACCGTTGCCAAGTGGTTCAAGAAGCCGGGCGACGCGGTCAAGGCCGATGAGCCATTGGTCGAGCTTGAAACCGACAAGGTGACGGTCGAGGTCAATGCCCCGGTTTCCGGTGCGTTGGCAGAGATTGTTGCCGATGTTGGTGCCGAGGTGGCTGTGGGTGCCATTCTGGGGCGGATCAACGAAGGGGCTGCCGGCTCTGCCGGGTCTTCTGCTGCTCCGGCCAAGGCGGCTCCGGCTCCTGCGGCTTCGGCCCCGCCCAAGGCAGCACAGGCACCTGCTGCGCCCGCTCCTGCGGCTCGTTCCGGTGCCAATGCTGATCATCCATTGTCGCCGGCTGTGCGCAAGCTGGTGGAGGAGCACAGCCTGGATCCGTCCAGGATACCGGCATCCGGCAAGGATGGCCGCCTGACCAAGGAAGATGTACAGGCGTTTCTTGCGTCCGGCAAATCGGCTCCTGGTCCGGCTGCCCAGGCTGCGGCGGCGATGCAGCCGGGTGCAGCAGCAACCATGGCCCGTGGCCCGCGTGAAGAACGGGTGAAGATGACCCGCCTGCGTCGTTCCGTTGCCAAACGTTTGAAGGATGCCCAGAACACGGCTGCCATGCTGACCACGTTCAACGAAGTGGACATGACCAGTGTCATGGAGCTGCGCAACCGTTACAAGGACGCCTTCGAGAAACGCCACGGTGTGCGGCTTGGCTTCATGTCCTTCTTTGTGAAGGCTTGTGTCCAGGCTTTGCAGGAAATTCCGGCAGTGAATGCCGAAATTGACGGCGATGACATTGTCTACAAGAACTACTACGACATTTCGGTGGCGGTTGGTGGGCCTCAGGGGTTGGTTGTGCCGGTTGTCCGGGATTGCGACCGCCTCAGTTTCTCCGAGATCGAGAAGACAATTGGTGACTTTGGCAAGAAGGCCCGTGACGGCAAGCTGACCATGGAAGACATGCAGGGCGGTACGTTTACGGTCTCCAATGGTGGGGTTTATGGATCCCTCATGTCGACGCCTATCCTCAATCCGCCGCAGTCGGGCATTCTGGGAATGCACAAGACCCAGATGCGTCCGATGGTCATGCCTGATGGGTCGATTGCGGCCCGCCCGATGATGTATCTGGCCTTGTCCTATGATCACCGGATCATTGATGGCAAGGAAGCGGTCACGTTCCTGGTGCGGGTGAAGGAATGTCTTGAGGATCCGGGACGGATCCTGATGGATATCTAGTTGTGTGTTGACGGAGGGCGGGGAATCCAGCCCTCCGTTATCTGTTTCCGCCCCCGGGGCGCGGGGTTTGTCACATCCTTTCCGGAAGGGTATATCGCATGTCGGAAGTCTACGATCTGGTTGTCATTGGCGGGGGGCCGGGCGGATATGTTTGCGCCATCCGGGCGGCTCAGCTTGGCATGAAGGTCGCATGTGTCGAGAAGCGCGGCGCACTGGGCGGGACCTGCCTCAATGTCGGCTGTATTCCATCCAAGGCCCTGTTGCATGCCACACACATGTATGAGCATGCGGCCCACCATATGGGTGATCTTGGTGTTGCCGTCTCTGGTGTCCGGCTGGATCTGCCCAAGATGATGGCGCACAAGGACAAGGTGGTTTCGGACAATACCGGCGGTATCGAGTTTCTGTTCAAGAAAAACAAGATTACCTATATTAAGGGCGCCGGCAAGATTACCGCGCCGGGCACTGTCCAGGTCAGTGGCGCCCAGGCCCAGACGGTGCAGGCAAAGAATATTGTGATTGCCACCGGGTCGGACGTTATGCCGCTTCCGGGTGTTACCATTGACGAGAAGCGTATTGTTTCGTCCACCGGTGGGCTGTCGCTGTCGTCTGTTCCGGGGAAGATGGTGGTGATCGGGGCCGGGGTGATCGGTCTGGAGCTGGGGTCGGTCTGGCGTCGCTTGGGGGCGGAGGTGACAGTCGTCGAATATCTGGACTTTATCCTGCCGCCAATGGATGGCGAGATCCGCAAGCAGGCCCAGAGAATTCTCGAAAAGCAGGGAATGAACTTCCGTCTGGGATACAAGGTCACGGGCGCTTCTACGGGCAAGAAGGGTGTATCCCTGAAGCTGGAGCCATCAAAGGGTGGTGCCGGTGAGACCTTGGATGCTGATGTGGTGCTGGTTGCCATCGGCCGTCGCCCCTATACCGAGGGACTTGGTCTTGAGAGCATTGGTGTTGTTCCGGACTCCCGTGGTTTTATTGCCGTTGATCACGATTATCAGACCAAGGCCCAAGGCGTGTTCGCCATTGGTGATGTGATCGGCGGGCAAATGTTGGCCCACAAGGCCGAGGAAGAAGGAGTGGCCGTAGCTGAACTTCTGGCCGGCCAGTCCGGGCACGTCAACTATGGGGCTATTCCGTCTGTGGTTTACACTGATCCTGAAATAGCTATGGTCGGGAAAACAGAGGAACAGCTGAAAGCAGACGGCGTGGCCTACAAGGTTGGCAAGTTCCCCTTTACGGCCAACGGGCGGGCGCGTGCAAACAATACGACCGACGGGTTGGTCAAGGTGCTGGCGGACGCAAAGACAGACCGCGTTCTGGGGTGCCATATTGTGGGAGCCATGGCCGGTGATCTGATTCAGGAAGTGGTTGTAGGTATGGAGTTCGGGGCTTCTGCCGAAGATATAGCCCGTTCCAGCCATGCGCATCCCCAGCTTGGAGAAGCGATCAAGGAAGCCATGCTGGCTGTGGACAAACGTCCCCTGCATATCTGAACAGGTACTTTGTCTGAAGAAAACCCGGCCATATGGCCGGGTTTTTTGTGGCGTCCTGATACTTATGCCGCTGTTCCCTGAATGGATACCATCCGGACGGAACGATGACGGCACAGGGATGCGGTGATCAGGCCAACAACCCCCATGCCCAAGGCAAACCACACGCAGATCCAAGTGTTTTCCGGCATCAGGGCAATCAGCAGGGGTGGGGTAAAGCTGGCCCACAGGGAGTAGGCAATATTGTAAGTCAACGAAATGCCTGATACCCGCATTTCTGTGGGGAAGAGGCCAACCATCACCGATGGAACCGTACCGACAATGCCACAGCACAGGCCGGACACCACGCAGGCCGCAACGAGCCAGGCGCCTCCCCCCAGAATACCGGCATACAGAACCGCAACGCCAATCGGTAGAAGCAGGCTGTACAGCATAACGCCCTTCCAGGCTCCGATCCTGTCCACCACCATGCCGGCGATAACACAGCCAATGTTCAGGCACATGATGGCAACGCAGCTGAGAGAGAAGGTGGACTCGGCCGACATGCCAAACAGCTTTTGCAGCATGGTTGGTGTTACAACCACCAGAACAATGACGGCAGATGCAAGCACACATGTCAGGATGACAGCCGGAATCAATGATGCAGACTGTGTACGTACCACATCGCCCAAGGGGAATTTTCCGGAACGGTCACGCATGGCGGCCATGCGGATGAACAGCGGGGTTTCGTTCAGCCATTGACGCAGCCAAACCCCGGTGATGCCAAAAAAGCCGCCAATCAGGAAAGGCAGGCGCCAGCCGTAGTCCAGCATCTCTTCCGGGGTGAAGGTTTTGGCCAGCAGGGTCGCGACGATTGCGGCAAGCAGATAGCCCAAGGTCAGGCCCGCCTGTAATAGACCAAGGGAATAGCCACGGCGGTGAGCCGGCGCGTGTTCTGCCACAAAAACCCAGGCACTGGGTACTTCTCCCCCGACGGCTGCGCCTTGAATAATGCGCAACAGCAGAAGAATACCCGGAGCCAGATACCCGATTTCAGCATAGGTCGGCATCGCACCGATAACAAAGCAGGGCAGGGCCATCATCAGGATGCTGAGGCTGAATGCCTTTTTGCGCCCGTGTCTGTCGGCAAAGTGAGCCATCAGAATGCCACCAAGCGGTCGAGCCAAGTAGCCCGCTGCAAAAACACACACTGTCTGTAAAAGGCGGAACCATTCCGGTCCTTCGGGTGGAAAGAACAGCTGGCTGATTGTCAGGGCAAAAAACACGAAGATAATGAAGTCATAAATCTCCAGTGCCCCCCCCAGGGCGGCCAGGCACAGGGTTTTATGATCAACGGCGGACATGCCGTCATGCTTGACAGACGATTTGCTGAACACGGCGATCCTTTCATGAAGACCCGTTGTGTCCTGTTGACAGGGATACCCCGGGCTTGTCGGCACATTCACCCAGGCAAAAGACGAGTTATGGGCCCGACAGTCCGACCTGCGAATGTAAAATACATAAGGTTGATCAAACTTCAAGAAATCTATATCAGCGTGTTTATGGTCTGGTCCTGCAGAGTCTGTGTAGCGGCAGGAATATGTCTGTACGTCTCTGTTGCGCTGTCATACCATCTGGGTTGTTCCCATCGTCTTTTCCTGCATGGCGAAAGGAAAACCGTATGTCCCGCAAGACGGCTTCTGCACCGGCAACAAAAATTGATATCGGTATTCCCGAAAAACAGAGACTGAAGATTGCTGATGGTCTTTCCCGTCTTCTGGCCGATACCTACACACTTTACATCAAGACCCATAATTTCCATTGGAATGTTACCGGTCCGATGTTCAATACCCTGCATATGATGTTTGAAACCCAGTACAATGAACTGGCCTTGGCTGTTGATCTGGTGGCAGAACGTATCCGCGCCCTTGGAGCTTATGCGCCCGGTTCGTACAAGCAGTTTTCGGCACTGACGTCCCTGAAGGAAGAGACCGGCGTGCCAGCAGCCGAGGACATGATTGCCCAGCTTGTGAAAGGGCACGAGGCTGTTGCCCGTACGGCGCGGGATGTTTTTCCCCTGGCGGAAGATGCCCGCGACGAGTCAACAACAGACTTGCTCACCCAGCGGCTTCAGGTGCACGAAAAGACGGCTTGGATGCTGCGTTCCATGCTGGCCTAGGTCTTCTGTTCTCAGGCACGGGGGTGCGCTGAGCGATGCACCTCCAGAAGGCGGCTGTCATCCACGGCTGTGTAGCGCTGTGTTGTGCTGAGCGAGGCGTGACCCAGAAGTTCTTGGATGGTGCGCAGGTCTCCTCCGCCGGCCAGGAGGTGTGTGGCAAAGCTGTGGCGCAGGGCGTGTGGTGTTGCGTTTTCATCAAGGTTGAGCAGCACCCGTAACCGCCGCACCTGACGCTGTACAACGCCCGGGTTCAGGGCCTTGCCCCGTGTTCCCAGGAACAGCGGGCGGTTCGGGTATTCCGGCCATGGGCATGCGTTGCGATACTTCAGAATGGCTTCCCGGACCATCGGCAACACGGGGACGACCCTTTGCCGTTTGCCTTTGCCGGTGACCACCATACTGTCTGAAGCCGGGCTTTGGCTGACTGTCAGGCCAAGGGCTTCCCCCAGGCGCAGGCCGCATCCGTACAACAGCAGAAGTAAAGCGGTGTCCCGGGCTGCCAGCCATGGTTCATCGTGCAGGGCTGATGCACTTGCAATGGCTTCCAGCGCGGCATCTTCGCTCAAGGGGCGGGGGAGGTGTTGTGGCTGGCGGGGGGTTCGGACGGTTTTCAAAGCCGGGTTGCTGCAAAAACCCGCCCGGTCCAGGAAGCGGAAAAAGTTGCGCAACGTTGACAGCCCGCGTGCCAGCGAGGGGCGTGACAGCCCTTCCTGCGTTCGTGCGGCCAGGAAGGCCCGGAAGTCAGACCCTTTCAGCTCTGTCAGGGTAGGCAGGTCAGGAACGGTGCCGTGGAAATGAACAAGAAAATTCAGAAAAGTTGCTAGGTCGCGGGTGTAGGCATCCAGCGTATGTGTGCTGCAGCGTCGTTCTGCCGAGAGCCAGCTGCGCCATTCATCAATGGCGTGGTGCAGGTCGGCGGCGGTACAGGTGTGGAGATCAGTCACGGGTCAGCCAGCGTATCAGGCAGAAGTCAAGGACGGTGGCAAGGAAAACCAGAAGTTCGGTTCCCTGCCCGGGTTCAAAGGTTCCCGTGTCCCGGCTGGCCAGGGCCAGAACCGCAGGGGGGTGGCCGGAATGTCGCAAGCGCACCAGCGCATCGGAGCGGATCAAGGCCGATGCTTCACCATACAGAGCTGCTCCGGTTCCGCAGAAAGGACGCAGACGCACGTCACTGTCCCCCAGCAGCCGGTCAATTTCACCATGCGGAACCTGGATGACCTGACCGGCAAGGGGAAGGGGCAGGCCTGGTTCACAGATCAGGGCCGCCAGATCCACGTGCACCATCATGGGTACATCCTGGGTCAGGGCAATCATCAGGTCTTGCAGGCTTTCGGCCCCCAAAAGCGCGACAACGGCATGGTGGGTTGCGTTCTGCAGGCTCATATTTTCGCGGGCGGTGTGTATGACCTCCCGGGCTCCTGCCCGCAGCTCGTCAGCTTCTGTGCGCAGGGCTTTGAGGGCACGTGCCTGGAAATCAACCACCCCGGCCCCAAGATCACGGTCCGGCAGCAGGGATGCCATCAGCTCCGGTCGCTCCATCAGGAAATCCGGGTTGGACTTCAGGAAGAGTTCCACGTCCGAAGGTGACAGGGGCTGTGGAACCGGATCTCGGGTGCCGGGGTTCATCACCCTAGCCCTCCAGGATGGACTGGCCGGTCCTGGCCCAGTCGGACAGGAAGGTTTCCAGGCCGCTGCGTGTCAGTGGGTGGCTGATCATCTGCTCCATGACCTTGGCAGGCATGGTGGCCACGTGGGCACCCATGCGGGCTGCGTCGACCACATGCAGGGGCGAGCGAATCGATGCGGCCAGAATTTCGGTCTGGATGGCAGGATAGTTGGCGAAGATCGTGGCAATGTCATCGATCAGGGCCATTCCGTCGTGGGACAGGTCATCCAGCCGTCCGACAAACGGGGATACAAACGTTGCCCCGGCCTTTGCAGCCAGAATGGCCTGTGCAGCGGAGAACACCAGCGTGACATTGACCATGCCCCCGTCGCCGGTAATGGCACGGCATGCCTTCAGCCCATCGGCTGTCAGGGGAACCTTGACGGCTACATTCGGGGATATGCGGCGCAGAACTTCTGCCTCGCGCATCATGGTGTCAAAGTCGGTCGCGGTCACTTCGGCGCTGACCGGACCACGGACAAGGTCGCAGATCTCACGAACCACTTCGACAAACTTGCGGCCCGAGCGGGCAACCAGGGTCGGGTTGGTGGTCACGCCATCGACAAGGCCAATGTCGGCCATGGCGCGAATTTCGGAAACATCGGCGGTATCAAGAAAGAATTTCATGGCAGGAGAATCTCTGTGGCTGAATACGCAGGATCGGAATTCAGGCTTACGAAGGCATGGTATCCTTGGGCCCGTCCGGTTAGAGTGTAGCCCATGCCGGAGTCCAATCCCACCCCAGACATTGCCCTTTCATCCCTGTCCCCGCGTTTGCCTGCGGATGACTGCGGGGCTGATGATGCTTGTTTTGTCGAAGGAAGCATTGTGGCAGTTCTTTTGCCGCTGCCTGTGGAGGGGCCCTATGACTATAGTGTACCATCCGGCATGACCCTGAGGCCCGGCACTGCGGTGCGGGTTCCGTTGGGGCGGAAGATGGTTTGCGGCATTGTCTGGGGGCCGGGGGCGGGCATGCTTGATCGCGCTCGCATTCGGCCGGTGGATGCGGTGCTTGAGAATGCCCCCCACATCCCTGCCGTCTCGCGGCGTTTTGTGGAGTGGGTTGCGGCCTGGACAATGGCGTCCCCCGGCGCTGTCCTGAAGATGGTTTTACCTGTTGCCGATGCGCTGGAGGAGGAGCCTGCCCGTTCCCTGTGGCGCTGGGCTGGTGATGGTCCAGATCGTGCGGAAATGCCTCGCATGACGCCGGCACGGCTGCGGGTGCGTGATGTCATGGCCGGGCAGGCTGTTCCGTTATCCCTGTCGGATATGGCCCGGCTGGCTGGTGTCAGCGTATCGGTTGTGCGTGGTCTTGCGGAGGCCGGCCTTTTGCAGGCTGTTGCCGATAGTGTGCCCGCTGATGCCATGCCGGACGGGACCCTTGCCGGCCCCGTTCTGTCGTCGGATCAGGAGCGGGCCGCAGCCCGGCTGGTAGATGCTGTAGGGCATGGATACCGCTGTACGATCCTTGAAGGCGTGACCGGATCCGGCAAGACGGAGGTTTACTTTGAAGCCGTTGCCTCTGCGCTGCGGGCTGGTTTGCAGGTGCTGGTCCTGTTGCCGGAAATTACTCTGACCGCGCAATGGCTGGAGCGTTTCCGGGTGCGTTTTGGCGCCTTGCCGTCGCAGTGGCATTCCGATCTTTCGTCGGCTGTTCGGCGGCGGACCTGGCGCGCGGTTGCCAACGGGACAGCCTCTGTCATCGTGGGGGCCAGGTCTGCGCTGTTCCTGCCGTATGCCAAGCTGGGCCTGATTGTTGTGGATGAAGAGCACGAGGCGGCCTTCAAGCAGGAAGACGGTGTGGTCTATCACGGCCGTGACATGGCTGTGGCCCGTGCGCATCTGGCGGGCATTCCGGTTATTCTGGCATCAGCGACGCCATCCCTGGAGACCGTTATCAACGGGCGGGAACGGCGCTACGATCGTGTGCATCTGGGCAGCCGTCATGGTGCAGCGGTTCTGCCGGACGTCGATATTCTGGATGTGCGTCGTGATCGTCCCGAGCCGGGGGCGTGGGGCCCGTCATGGTTGGCACCAACCTTGGTGAATGCCCTGGAGCAGACTCTTGCTGCGGGAGAGCAGGCACTGCTGTTCCTGAACCGTCGCGGCTATGCCCCCCTGACATTGTGCCGGACGTGCGGGCATCGTTTGCAGTGTCCGCATTGTACGGCGTGGCTGGTGGAGCATCGCCGCCATGCGCGTCTGCAGTGTCATCATTGCGGATATTATGTTGCCCGTCCTGACTTTTGCCCGTCCTGTGAAGCGCCGGATGATTTTGCAGCCTGCGGCCCGGGCGTTGAACGGATTGCTGAGGAAGTGGCAGGCCGCTTCCCTCATGCCCGCATGGCGCTGGTTGCATCTGACACCC
Organism: Haematospirillum sp. H4485; assembly: GCF_012102745.1. Classification (GTDB taxonomy): domain Bacteria; phylum Pseudomonadota; class Alphaproteobacteria; order Rhodospirillales; family Rhodospirillaceae; genus Haematospirillum. Next base: position 76,477 of record NZ_JAAVSY010000009.1, on the reverse strand, counting down.
TGTCAGGGCCGCGCGCCGTTGCGTCTTTGGTCCAGCAGGTGCAGAACCGTGATGTAGATATTCTGGTTGGCACGCAGGTGCTGGCAAAGGGGCTCCATTTTCCGTTCCTGACACTGGTCGGGGTTGTTGATGCGGATCTTGGTTTGTCTGGTGGTGATCTGCGCGCGGCGGAGCGAACCTATCAGATGTTGTCGCAGGTTGCCGGCCGGGCCGGACGCAGTGATCGACCGGGAAAGGTTCTCCTCCAGACTTTCCAGCCTTCCCACCCTGTTTTGCAGGCGCTGGCCGGAGGGGATCCCGCTGTGTTTCTGGAAGCGGAGGCCGAGGGGCGTCGTTTGATGGGAATGCCGCCTTTCGGACGTTTGGCCGCCTTGATCGTTTCTGGCCCGGATGCGTCCCGTGTCGAACAGACAGCACGTGCCCTGGCCCGGGTGGCACCGTCCATGCCGGAGGTTGAGGTTCTGGGGCCTGCCCCGGCTCCCATGGCTTTACTGAGAGGTTTGTACCGCTGGCGTTTGTTGTTGAAGGCGCCGCGCAGTGTGCGCATTCAACCGATCGTGCGGTCGTGGCTTTCCCGTGTTCCTCTGTCCGGGCGGGTGCGGGTCCAGATTGATGTCGATCCGTACAGTTTTCTGTGACCGGATTGTACCGGGTATGACAGCATGTGTGGGCGTCAGGTGCTTGCAACGCAGGACGCGTTATGTTACCAACCAACCGCGCCGGAGGGGGCCTTGATCCTTTCTCCGGTTTCCAGACGTTTGAAAAACAGCTTTCAGAAGATTTCTATCCACCTGTATTCTTTTGTTTTCCCGGGGCAAGCAGAACGTGTCATCCGAAATTGCAGGAACAAAAGGTTTGGCAGACCGATATGCCTTGGCGCTGTATGAGCTTGCCGAGGAACGCGGTGTGCTTGACCAGGTGGCCGGAGACTTGCGGCGGTTCCAGTCCATGCTTGATGAGAGCGCTGACCTGATGCGCCTGATCGCCTCTCCCGTTGTTACCCGGAAGGAACACCGGAAGGGTATTGTCGCGCTGGCCGAGAAAGCTGGTCTTTCCGAATTGTCGCGTCATTTTCTTGGTCTCTTGTCCACAAACCGTCGCTTGCCAGCTTTGTCCGGCATTATAGCGGCGTATCTGGCGCGCCTGTCCGCCGCGCGCGGCGAGGTAACGGCCGAGGTCGTTTCTGCCAGAAAGCTTTCCGACAGCCAGTCCCAAGCCCTGTCTGCCGCCTTGCGTCAGGCTGTGGGCAAGGACGTCGCTGTCCGCTCCACAATTGATCCGTCCATCCTTGGCGGTCTGATCGTAAGAATTGGGTCAAGGATGGTTGACAACAGCGTTCGCACAAAGCTGCAACGTCTTCAGCTTGCCATGAAAGGGGTCGGGTGATGGAAATCCGCGCCGCGGAAATTTCCGCTATCCTCAAGGAACAGATTGCCAGCTTTGGTACCGAAGCTGAATCCGCCGAAGTTGGTCGTGTGCTCTCCGTCGGTGACGGTATTGCCCGCATTCATGGCCTGGACAAGGTCCAGGCCGGTGAAATGGTCGAGTTTCCCGGCGGCATCAAGGGAATGGCTCTTAACCTGGAAACAGACAACGTCGGTGTTGTTGTTTTTGGTGATGACCGTTCGATCCGTGAAGGGGACACCGTTCGCCGTACCAGCTCCATTGTGGATGTTCCGGTTGGCAAGGGGCTTCTGGGCCGTGTGGTCGACGGTTTGGGCAATCCGATTGACGGCAAGGGCACTCTGCCTGATGTGTCGCGGAGCATGGCTGACGTCAAGGCTCCTGGGATTATTCCCCGCAAGTCTGTTCATGAGCCGATGCAAACCGGCCTGAAGGCCATTGACTCCCTGATCCCGATCGGGCGCGGCCAGCGTGAGCTGATCATCGGGGACCGCCAGACAGGCAAGACTGCGGTTATCATCGACACCATTCTCAACCAGAAGAAAGTCAATGATGCGGCTCGCAACGACAGCGAAAAGCTGTTCTGCATCTATGTGGCAGTTGGTCAGAAGCGTTCCACTGTTGCCCAGGTTGTGAAGACCTTGGCAGATCACGGTGCGCTGGACTACACCATTGTGGTGGCTGCTACCGCATCCGAGCCGGCTCCCATGCAGTTCTTGGCGCCCTATACAGGCTGCACCATGGGTGAGTATTTCCGCGACAACGGCATGCATGCGGTTATCTTCTATGATGATCTGTCCAAGCAGGCGGTTGCCTATCGTCAGATGTCGCTGCTGCTGCGCCGTCCTCCCGGACGTGAAGCTTATCCGGGCGACGTGTTCTATCTGCACAGCCGCCTTCTGGAGCGTGCGGCAAAACTTGGTGATGCTGCGGGCAAGGGGTCGCTGACAGCTCTGCCGGTTATTGAAACCCAGGCAAACGATGTTTCGGCCTATATTCCGACCAACGTGATTTCTATCACCGACGGCCAGATTTTCCTGGAAACAGACCTTTTCTTCAAGGGTATCCGTCCGGCTGTGAACGTTGGTCTGTCTGTGTCCCGCGTTGGTTCTGCGGCGCAGATCAAGGCAATGAAGCAGGTTGCCGGTACCATCAAGATGGATCTGGCCCAGTATCGGGAAATGGCGGCTTTTGCCCAGTTTGCCTCGGATCTGGATCCGGCAACACAGAAGCTGCTGGCCCGCGGTGCCCGCCTGACCGAGCTTCTGAAGCAGCCCCAGTTCAGCCCCATGCCGGTTGAAGAGCAGGTTGTTTCAATCTTTGCCGGTACGCGCGGCTATCTGGATTCATTGCCTGTGTCTGCTGTTAACCGCTATGAGCGTGAGATGTTGGCAGAGATGCGGAACAAGGGCGCGGATATGATTGCGGCCATTCGTTCTGAGAAGGCTATTTCCAAGGAAACGGAAGCGAAACTGATTGCGTTCTTGGATGGCTTTGCCAAAGCTTTTGCTGCTTGAGACAAGGGTGTCGCGTACTGTTCCCGGCTATGTCGGGAACAGGTAGTTTGAACCAGACGGAGTGCCCCGGTTATCGCCGGGGAGTATTTCGAGTGAAAGAAGGCCTGACAGCCGATGGCTAGCCTCAAGGATCTCCGCGTTCGGATCAACTCGGTGAAGAATACCCGGAAGATCACGAGCGCCATGAAAATGGTTGCGGCATCCAAATTGCGTCGTGCCCAGGATGCTGCAGAAGCCGGGCGCCCCTATGCAGAGCGTATGGGGCGTATGCTGGCGGGGTTGGCCGTTTCGGTTGCCGGCTCTTCCGGTGCCCCGAAGCTTCTGGCAGGAACCGGCCGTGATGATGTTCACCTTGTTGTCCTTATGACAGCGGATCGCGGGCTTTGTGGTGGCTTCAATGCCAACGTCGTGCGGTCAGCCAGAAACATGATCCGGGATTTGATCGCTGCGGGAAAAACCGTCAAGGTTCTGTGCATCGGACGCAAGGGTCGTGATGCCTTGCGCCGCGAGTATGCTGGTCTGATTATCGGTACCCGTGAGGGAATGACCCGTCGTGGGGCCGAATTTGGTTCGGCAAATGATGTGGCGCAGACCATCCTTTCTATGTTTGACGCGGGTCAGTTTGATGTCTGCACGGTGATCTACAACAAGTTCCGTTCTGCGATTTCGCAGGAAGTTACCCGGCAGCAGCTTGTTCCGTTTTCTCCGCCTGAGGTTCCATCGCCTGAATCTTCTACTTCCGGCGTTGCTCGCCCGGTTTACGAGTATGAACCTGGTGAAGAAGAAATTTTGGCTGATCTGTTGCCGCGCAATGTAGCCATGCAGGTTTTCTCGGCTCTTCTGGAGAGCGATGCTTCCGAGCAGGGCGCACGGATGAGTGCAATGGACAATGCCACACGGAATGCCGGTGACATGATCAACAAGCTGACGCTGGTTTACAACCGGACCCGTCAGGCGATGATCACCAAGGAACTGATCGAAATTATTTCCGGTGCTGAGGCTATCTAGCATTCCGGAACAGCCGGTACTGTTATGCGGTTCCGGGTGCAGTGATAAACAGAGACTTTCCGGTTTTGAACAACCGGCCTAACAGGAGCGTCAAGCCATGGCGAACAAAAACGTCGGTACTATCAGCCAGGTTACTGGCGCCGTTGTGGACGTGAAGTTCGACGGTGATCTTCCCGCTATTCTTTCGGCACTGGAGACGGATAATCGTGGAAACCGTCTGGTCTTGGAAGTAGCTCAGCATCTTGGTGAAGGCATCGTCCGCACCATTGCAATGGACTCGACCGAGGGATTGGTACGTGGCCAGGAAGTCCGTGATACAGGCAGTGCTATCTCGGTCCCGGTAGGGAAAGAAGTGCTGGGCCGCATCATGAATGTGATTGGTGAGCCTGTGGATGAACGTGGTCCGATCCCGACCAGTCGCCGTTCCCCGATCCATCGTCCGGCCCCGCCTTTTGTCGAGCAGTCAACCGATACGGAAATCCTGGTGACCGGAATCAAGGTTATTGATCTGCTGGCTCCGTATACCAAGGGCGGAAAGATTGGTTTGTTCGGTGGTGCGGGTGTTGGCAAGACCGTGACGATCATGGAATTGATCAACAACGTTGCCAAAGGCCATGGTGGTTATTCTGTTTTTGCCGGTGTTGGTGAACGCACCCGTGAAGGGAACGACCTTTACCATGAAATGATTGAATCCGGGGTTATTGATCTGGAAGGTGCCAATTCCAAGGTGGCTCTGGTTTATGGCCAGATGAACGAGCCTCCGGGTGCCCGTGCCCGTGTTGCCCTGTCGGGTTTGACCCAGGCGGAATACTTCCGTGACGAGGAAGGGCAGGACGTGCTGTTCTTCGTGGACAATATCTTCCGCTTTACGCAGGCTGGTTCCGAAGTGTCGGCCCTGCTCGGGCGTATTCCGTCGGCCGTTGGATATCAGCCAACCTTGGCAACGGATATGGGTGCCCTTCAGGAGCGTATCACCTCCACCAAAAAGGGATCGATCACGTCGGTTCAGGCAATCTATGTTCCGGCCGATGACCTGACAGACCCTGCGCCAGCCACATCGTTTGCTCACCTTGATGCAACAACAGTGCTGTCGCGTGCCATTGCCGAGCAGGCTATTTTCCCGGCCGTTGATCCTCTTGATTCCACGTCTCGTGCCCTTGATCCGCGTGTGGTGGGTGAAGAGCATTACGCTGTTGCCCGTCGCGTTCAGGAAATTCTACAGACCTACAAGGCGCTGCAAGATATCATTGCCATTTTGGGCATGGACGAGCTGTCTGAAGATGACAAGTTGACGGTTGCCCGGGCGCGCAAGATCCAGCGCTTCCTGTCCCAGCCGTTCCACGTTGCGGAAGTCTTTACGGGAACTCCCGGTGTGTTCGTTGCACTGGAAGAGACCATCAAGGGGTTCCGTGGTATCGTCAACGGTGACTATGATCACCTGCCGGAGCAGGCTTTCTATATGGTTGGAACCATTGAGGAAGCGGTGGAGAAAGGCAAGAAGCTGGCTGCTGCAGCCTGATCCGTACCGGGGTGGTGCCAGGCGTCTTGCCCTGGTTTGTTCTGATTGCTTTGGAGCCGCGTGCTTATGGCTGAAACGCTTGAATTTGAACTTGTTTCTCCGGCCCGTCTTTTGGTTTCCGAGCCAGCGGAGATGGTTGTCGTGCTTGGGGTTGAGGGGAATTTTGGTGCGATGCCGCAGCATGCCCCTTTCCTGTCAACGGTTCGCCCCGGTGTTGTTGAAGTTCATCGTGGGACAGGCCCGGTTCGCAAGATCTTTGTCGCCGGTGGTTTTGCGGAGGTGACGGCGGAGCGCTGCACGCTTCTGGCGGAAGAGGCGGTTCCTCTTGATGAGATAGACCGTGAAGCTGCGGTGGCGCGGCTTCAGTCCGCGCTTGCTGTTCTGCAGGAGGCGGAAACGCCCTCTGAAGCTGCGGCTGCTCGTAAAAGTGTGACAGTTGCCCAGGCGCTCGTTGATGCCTTGCCTTGATTTTTAGCTATCGCAGCGTGTAACGTTATAGACCCCGCCGCTATCTTGGCGGGGTTTTCTAATCCCAATAGCCGTTGGTATCGTGCGCGGCTGTTGTCGTGGCCTGCCCATAACAAAACCACTGCCGCGTGCTGCGACAGTGGTTTATGTGTAGGGCGCTTGGTCGATCAGCGTTCGGCTGTTTTTGCGGCTGTTTTTGATGAAGACTTGCCGCCGCCTGCCGGTCCGTTTTTCACGGATTTCTCAATCATGCTTTTCATTTCGTCCATGGATTGTGACATCCGGGCGCTCAGCAAATTGAGAACTTCATTCTGCGACTTTGTCATCATGTCGACCAGCTCGCGGGCGTTGGCGAGATTGGTCTCCAGGGCAGACTTGGCCAGTTCTGTCTGGCGCACAAACTGATCCCCCGGGTTATCCACGCTTGTCAGACGTGAAGAAAGAGCGGAGGTATCCTCTACAGTTTGCCTCAGGATTTCGGCCTGGCGCTTCATGATGGTCTGGAAACCGTCAAAAACCATTTTATTGGCAGCGTTCAGCGCCTCGATGTTTTTTTTCTGTGATGAAACAATGGAATCCACGTCAATTCCCGGCACCTTCATGTCGGCGATCAGGCGGCTTACGTCGAAATCGAACGGCATTTCAGTCTTGTACGCCATGTTTGAGATCTTTCCTATGTACAAGGAGACCGATGCCACGGAGACAATAGGAACAGGCAATGCCAGCAACCCACCCCGAAGCGCTGCAATACTTGATGGTACGGTACGCCAGAATAGGGGTCAAGTGTATATTGCAGCGCAAAAATCGCTATGAGCGTTATTGTTCCGCGCCCTGGCTATTCTTGATGGTATTAGCGTGGGATTCCCTTGTCCCAAGATATCTGCTTCGTTCGGCTGCGGCTTGAAGGGTTCTTGTCATCAGGGGTGTTAGTTCCGGCATAAGGACGGCCAATCCCGCTTCTGTCGTACCGCCCGGGCTTGTCACGTATTGGCGCAGTTGTTCCGCTGTGTCCGCTGATTGGTACATCAATTCCCCGGAGCCACATACGGTATGCCGGGCCAAGGCAGTGGCCAACCCGGGCGGCAGCCCAAGGGCCTCCCCGGCTTTTGCCAGTGCCTCTGTCATGTGAAAGATATAGGCAGGGCCTGATCCGGACAGGGCTGTGACGGCGTCCATCAGGCGTTCGTCATCAAGCCAGACAGCCAGTCCGGTCGATTCGCCAAGAGTATGGCACAGCTTCTTTTGTTCCTCACCCACGCCCGGACCAGCGCATAAGGCGGTCACCCCGCGCCCGACAGCCGTAGGTGTATTGGGCATGGCTCGCACGCTGCGTGCCTGCAATCCAAGGCCGTCCTGCAGGGTTTTCAAGGCGATGCCGGCTGCTACGGAAAGAAAGACGGTTTCTGGGTTGACCAAGAAACGACATGAACCCATGACGCCAGCCATTGCCCCTGGCTTGACAGCAAAGACAACCGCCGAGGCTTTCTGGGTGCGGGGAAGATCACCGATATCCCGCAGGACCCGTAAATCAGGATGCTGAGCGCCTTCAGGAAGATCCGCATGTCCCCTGCGGGCGATCACAAGAATATTACCGGGGTCAAAGCCACTGTGCAGCCATCCGGAGAGCATGGCCTGTCCCATGTTTCCGCAACCAACAAGAATAACGGGCATTAATGGGGAAAGCACAAATATATCTCCGGACCCTGTACGCTGTGTTACGCGCTTTGCCTATGAGCATGATGCCCGGCAGGGCAGGCATGCTTTTCTATCAGGCTGCCCCCGCAACATCAAACAGGCAGGCATCGACGGCGCGCCGGGCATCCATACCCTCTTCCAGAACGAAACGAAAGGCTGGAAAGACCCGTTCACATTCAGCAACAGCAATATCGATCATATCTTCTACTGTGTTGTCTGTAACAGTCAGTTCCGGCGCCAGCAAGGTATGGCGAAACATGGGGATGCCTTCATCCAGCCAGATGGTGAAGTGACCGATCCAGCAGCGCTCGTTCAGCAGAACAAGAAGCTCGAGAACCCGTTCCTTGGCATCATCGGGTATTTTCATGTCAAATGTACACGAAAGGTGCAGCACATCCAGTTCGCGCGCCAGAACAAGGTAAAGGCACCACGAACCCCATTGTCCCGGAATTTGGACGGCGGCCTCGGCCTCGCTTCTGCGTTCGAAGATCCAGGCATTGCGGGTTGCCAGACGTTCTATGCGGTTGATGGGATGGTCAATACTGTCTTCTGTAAACGGTTCGTCTGCAGCAATAGCGGGCATCCAGGTATCTCCCCTGATCGTGGATGCAGTGGACCTGATCTCTCAAGACAGGATGCACAGATCCACCCGGCGACAACCGAACCGTGCCAGAGCATACTGTGTCACGCAAGCAATAAGCCCATCATGCACTCAATATTCTGTGGATAATATATGCCTGACACCCCACCTGTTGGGGATATCTCTTCAGGGCTTGGGTTTGTCTGCCGCTTTTCGCCCCGGATTGGTGCCTTTGCCACCGTGTGGTGTGGCTTCTCCATGTTTTGGGTCAGAGACCCCCTGCAATGCCCGCTCCATCTCGGCCAGCTTCTTTTTCATGGCATCTGCATCGTTCCGGGCCTGGACGGCCATGGCCTTTACGGCCTCGAATTCCTCGCGGTTGACCAGGTCCATGTCTGCGAGGATGCGATTGACCCGGCTGCGGACCAGGATTTCCAGTTCCTCCCGCAGACCGGACAAGGCGCCAAGTGCCCCCCCGGCAACGCGGGCAACATCATCAAACAAGCGATTGCGGGTTTGCATTGAACAGTCCTCCGGAACTTGGGCGCATGGCTTTTCCATGTCGCCACATTTCCATTATGGAGTGGCCTTTCATTTGTCGCAATATGTTGCAGGCATTGCCGAGAAGGCACTGTGACCGCATGGTTCTTGCCGGTTGTCGATGCGCCGCCTATAACGGTTCATACGGAACTTCACGCCGTGTGTCGTATGTATGGGATGGGTATCGTCCGACATAGGTGTTCACGAAGGCTCCGACGGGAGGAGACAGAGCAATGTACGTAGTGACAGGTGGTGCCGGTTTTATCGGATCCAACGTCCTGGCAGCCCTTGAAGACCGGGGTTGTGAAGATCTGGTTGTCGTTGACAGGTTGCGCGACGGCAACAAGTGGCGGAACATTGCTCACCGGGAGCTGGCTGACATTGTCGAGCCAGTGCGTATCTTCGATTTTCTTGAGCAACACCGCACGAAAATAAAGGCCATCCTGCATATGGGGGCTGTGTCGTCGACGACCGAAAAAGATGTCGACAAGATCCTGACCAACAATTTTGATTATTCCATCGCCTTGCTGCGGTGGTGTGCGATGCATGGGATCCGCCTGATTTATGCGTCGTCCGGTGCAACATACGGGGATGGCAGCAATGGCTTTGACGATGATGCCAGCATTGCGCACCTGGCAAAAATGCGTCCCCTGAATGCTTATGGTTGGTCCAAGCATCTTTTTGACCGCCGGGTAGCCCGCCGCCTGGCCCAGAAGAAGAAGATGCCGCCGCAATGGGTCGGGCTGAAGTTTTTCAATGTGTATGGGCCTAATGAATACCACAAGGGGCAGCAGTCCAGCGTTGTGTCCCAAGTATACCCCCATGCAGCCCAGAACACCCATTTCAACCTGTTCCGCTCCCATAATCCGGCTTACAAGGATGGGGGTCAGCTCAGGGATTTCGTCTGGGTTGGCGATGTCGTGGATGTGATCATGTGGCTTCTGGATAATCCCCAGATTTCCGGGCTGTATAACCTGGGGACAGGCAAGGCCCGCTCTTTCTTTGATTTGGCGGCTGCCGCCTATCGTGCCCTGGGGCTGGAACCGAACATACGTTATATTGATACGCCGGTTCCAATCCGTGACAAGTACCAGTACTTTACAGAGGCGAAAATGGACCGGCTGCGGGCTGCGGGTTACACCAAGCCCTTTACCGGGGTTGAGGAGGGGGTGACGCGGTACGTCAAAGACTTTCTGTCCCAGTCGGATCCCTATCGTTGATAGGATAGAGCTGTTTTCCCCCTGATACGTTGCCGGGTATGTGTGAATGAGTGAACCCTTGATGTTTCCGGCTTTTGATCCGGTGGCCCTGCAGATTGGTCCCCTGGCTATCCGGTGGTATGCGTTGGCCTATATGACCGGCTTGCTCGGTGGTTGGCAGTTGATGAAGTATCTGGCAGGTCGTATAGCGGGCAGCGGGATGATTCTTCTCAGCGATCCCGAAATCGATGACTACCTGGTCTGGGTTACATTGGGTGTGGTTCTGGGGGGGCGCCTGGGGTACGTGCTGTTCTACAAACCGGATTATTATCTTCACAATCCGCTGGAAGTCGCCGCGCTTTGGCATGGCGGCATGTCGTTTCACGGCGGTTTTCTGGGTGTTCTGGTTGCAACCATCCTGTTTTGCCGGTTCCGGGGCATCCCGTTGCTCTTCTTGCTTGATCTTGCGGCCATGGTTGCACCCCTCGGGCTTATGCTCGGGCGCTTGGCCAACTTCATCAATGGTGAGCTGTGGGGCCGTGTTGCCGATCCATCCGTTGTGCCGTGGGCCATGGTCTTTCCCGGCGCTGGTCCCGATCCGCGTCATCCCAGCCAGCTGTATGAGGCCGGCCTGGAAGGGCTGGCGCTGCTGGTTGTCATGCATGTGCTCTTTTTTCGTTTCCCGGCTGTTCGTCTTCGCTTTGGCGTGCTGACGGGTGTTGGCATGGCCGGTTACGGATGTGCCCGGTTTTTTGTCGAATTCTTTCGCGAACCGGATGCCTTTCTTGGTGTATTCTGGGGAGGGATATCAATGGGGCAGATCCTGTCCCTGCCTATGGTCGTGTTTGGAATCTGGTTGATGTCATGGGCATGGAAACGTCCGGCGTGAGTTCTGCGGGTGACCGTTTGCGTGCTGAAATTGCTGCAACGGGACCGGTTCCGCTTGTGTCTTTCATGCAGCAGGCTGCGGATGCCTATTACGCCAGCGGTCGTGCCTTCGGACAGGATGGTGATTTTACGACAGCCCCCGAGATCTGCCAGGTTTTCGGCGAAATTGTCGGGTTGTGGGCTGCCGTGGTGTGGCAGTCCATGGGGTCTCCCGCGTCGTTTTCCCTGGTCGAACTTGGGCCAGGGCGTGGCGTTCTGATGGCCGATGTTCTGCGGGTTGTCCGGTGTGTGCCGGGTTTCCTGGAGGCTGCATCCGTCCATCTGGTCGAGCGTAGTCCCGTGCTCAGGCAGCTCCAGCACCAGGCTCTGGAGGCTGTGAGTCCGCACATACCGGTATCTTGGCATGATGGGGTTTCTTCTCTTCCTGATGGTCCGCTGCTGGTTCTGGCCAATGAATTTTTTGACGCCTTGCCGATCGAGCAGTTTGAATATACCCGGTCTGGATGGTTGCGCCGTCATGTGACAGTGGATGATGCGGGCAATTTTGTTCTGACAACAGCCGGTGATCCTGTGGATGTCTGGTTTGATGAGCCTGATGTCGGCATGGTGGCAGAGATTTGCCCGGCGGCCTGCGCTATTGTTGATACCTTGTCCGGCCGTTTTCTGCGCGAGGCAGGTGCTATGCTGCTGGTGGATTATGGTTATGCACGCAGTGCGCCCGGTGATACCCTGCAAGCGGTTCGGAACCATGCGTTTGTTCCGCCGCTGGAGGATCCGGGGAATACCGATCTGACGTCCCATGTTGATTTCGAACGATTGACCCAGGTTGCGCGGGCTGCCGGGGCCAGTGTGTGTGGGCCTGTTGGCCAGGGCCGTTTCCTGTCGTCGCTGGGGGCAGAGCAGAGGGGGCGCGTCCTGACGCGTGCGGCCGGTGTTGATTCAGCGCGTGCAATGAATCTTTCATCAGGATTGCGCCGTTTGATACATCCATCGGAGATGGGCTCCCTGTTCAAGGTTCTGTGTGTTCACAGCCCCGATCTTTCTATTCCTCCCGGGTTTGAGTTCTGTTGATGATTACTGTCTCTGCCCTTAACAGCCTGAGCAAGGTTCGCCACGGATTCTTCACGCGTCATGACGGTGTTTCGGAGGGGCCTTTTGCCTCCCTGAATGTCAGTTTGTCTGTTGGTGATGATCCTGTGCGGGTTCTGGCCAACCGCGCCCGTGTTGCCGGTGCTTTTGATCTTTCTCCGGACCGTCTTGTTCTTGCCAGCCAGAACCACACGGCTCACGCTGTGGTTGTTGAGGCCCCGTTTCTGGATGGCGCGATTCCTGTGGCGGATGCCTTGGTTACAGCATCACCGGGTATGGCAGTGGCTGTTCTGACCGCTGACTGCGCCCCTGTCCTTTTGGCGGATGGGGTGGCTGGTGTTGTGGCTGCGGCCCATGCGGGTTGGCGCGGTGCCGTTGGCGGTATTCTTGACAGCACGGTCCGCAAGATGGTTGCGCTGGGGGCAAAGCCGGGCCGCATCGCGGCGGCCATTGGCCCCTGCATAGCCCAGCGTTCCTACGAGGTTGGACCTGATTTTCCGGAGCATATCCTGTCACGGGATCCTGATGATGACCGTTTCTTGGCCCCATCCCGCCGGGCGGGTCATTTCCTGTTTGATCTTCCGGGGTATGTGGCCCGGCAGCTTGCCCGTCTGGATGTTGGTACGATTATGCCAACGCCATGTGACACGTTCCGTGAGGAGGACCGTTTCTTCAGCCACCGACGGGCAACCTTGCGGGAAGAGGGGCCGGTAGGGCGTCAGATTTCCGTTATTATGCTTGAACCGCAGGAGTAGCCATGAGGGGGCGGGGTTTCCTTGTATCAGCCTTGATGTTGGCAGGGACGATCCTGTCAGCGTGTGGTGATGTGCCGCGTCCTTTCTCCCATGTGTCCGGCGGTGCGTCTGCTCCCCTTGCCATGTTGCCCGGGGCTTTCGGTGTCGCGGTTCCTCCTGTAAAGGGCCTGCCTGCTCCGCAGGACAGGCAAGCTGCCGAAGATATGGTGCATGCTCTCAGGATTGCCGGGATTCCGGCTTTCTTCGCCCCCCATGGCATTGGCTATACCTTTCGTGGTGAGGCCGAGGAGTATGATGTCGGCGCTCTACGCTGGTCCCTGTCGGGGCCTGATGGGGCGGATATCGAACGGATTACCCAGAATCCCGACCAGGATCGCGCAAGCGTGGTTGCTGCTGTGGTTCCGCTTCTGGAGCGGGAGGTTGGTAGCCATTCTCCTCATGGCAACGGTCCTTCCGGTGGATCAGGGGATGTTGTGCTGCGGGTCGTTATCCGCGGTTTGCCGGATACGCAAGGGCGTCTGCTGCAGCGCGCCATGGAGGTTGCCCTGCGTCAGGATGGTATCCCGGTTCAGCAACCAGGTGATGTGGCTTCGCCTGGTTCTGACGTGTTGACGGTAACGGGAACCCTGTCGCATCACCCTGTGTCTGACAAAGGCAAGGGGAAATCCCTGGTGCGGATGGTGTGGTATGTGGAGGACTCTTCGGGCCAAAGTCCCGGTACCGTGACGCAGGAGAACGTGGTGCCGGATGCTGCATTGAAGGCACGCTTTCCAGCCTTGGCGGTCCTGATTGCCCAAGGTGGCAGTGCCGGTGTTCTTGATGTGCTGGATTCGCGCAAAGCCTCTGTCGAGGCGGTACGACGCAGTGATCATAAAACGGGGAGCCATGGTCCCTGATCCCTGTTTACAGGAGATGTCAGGGTTGTTATGGTCCGCCCGCCCCTGGACCGGAATCTCGGGATAGCCGCTGTGCGGGGATGTATGTTGACACTGTGTCTGTTGCCCTGCAGCGGGAGACTGCTTTCATGAAAGTTCTGGGTTGCAACGCCAACCGCCCGCTGGCTGAGTCGATTGCGGCCTGCCTGCGTCTTGATGTGACCAATGCAAGTATCCGTCGCTTTGCGGATATGGAAATCTTTGTTGAGGTCCATGAGAATGTGCGCGGGGAGGACGTGTTCGTTATTCAGCCGACCTCTTATCCCGCCAATGACAACCTGATGGAGCTGCTTGTTACCCTTGATGCCCTGCGCCGGGGTTCGGCACGCCGCATCACTGCGGTCATTCCCTATTTCGGGTATGCGCGTCAAGACCGCAAGACAGGCCCCCGTACGCCGATTACAGCCAAGCTGGTTGCCAACCTCATTACCCAGGCCGGTGCCAACCGCGTTGTGACCCTTGACCTGCATTCCGGCCAGATTCAGGGTTTTTTCGACATTCCGGTGGACAATCTGTTTGCAGCCCCTGTTTTTGCCAATGATATTCGTCAGCAATACGATGGCGAGCGTTTGATGGTTGTGTCCCCGGACGTTGGTGGTGTTGTCCGTGCGCGCCTTTTGGCCAAGCGTATCGATGCTGATCTCGCCATTATCGACAAAAGGCGGGAACGGGCCGGTGTTTCCGAGGTCATGAACATCATTGGCGATGTTCGTGGCCGTACCTGCATTATGGTTGATGATATTGTTGATTCGGCCGGAACGCTTTGCAATGCTGCTGTTGCTCTTACAGAGTCCGGTGCAACGGCCGTCTCGGCGTATGTGACCCATGGCGTTCTGTCCGGTGGTGCTGTTGCAAGGGTTGCCGCCTCGCCGCTGAAGGAAATGGTTGTCACGGATTCGATCCAGGCTACGGAATCGGTTCGTATGGCATCCAATATCCGTCCCATTTCGATCAGTTCTCTTTTGGCAGAAGCGATTGCCCGTATTTCTGACGAACGGTCTGTGTCCAGCTTGTTTGACTGACTTCTGCCTCATAGTGTTTGTGTAGCGGCTCATTCTGGTAGAAGGGTCGCTTTTTTTATGAAGAAAAAAGATTGACCGAAAACAATTAATCGAAAACTATTTTCATCGGGTTGCATTGTTGTGCATACCGTGTTGTCCCGGCAATTTTGCAAGGGGTTATAAAAAGAAACAAACCGGTTATCCGGGTGCGCAGCCGGGTCCGACTTCTCTACGGGGTGTTGGTCGGTTACAGAAAATAAAGGATTTTATAATGACGCGCGAGCATTGGGGCTCAAAGCTTGGGTTTATACTGGCCGCTGCAGGGTCAGCGGTTGGTTTGGGTAATGTCTGGAAATTTCCTTATCTTGTGGGACAGAATGGTGGTGCTGTATTTGTCATTACCTACCTTGTCCTGGCTTTGACGATTGGCGCCGCGCTTATTCTGGCAGAGCTTGCCTTGGGACGCGCCGCGCAGAAGGATCCTGTTGGTACATTTGCAAACCTGAGAGGGGGCGCATGGTCACTGGCGGGTTACCTCGGTGTTCTTTCCGGCTTTCTTGTGCTGACCTTCTACAGTGTTATCGGTGGCTGGACCCTGGCTTACATTGTCAAGATGATTGATGGCTCCCTTATGGAGGCAGGGCTTGACTTGACAGGTGTGTTTAACGGGTTTGTCAGTAACTCGATTGAGCCATTGGTTTATCATGCCTTATTCATGCTGATGACCGTTCTGATTGTTCTTCGTGGTATTGGCTCCGGAATCGAGCGTTGCAACAAGTTCCTGATGCCGGCCTTGTTCCTTATTCTGGTGTTCCTTGCTGTCCGCGCTGTGACCCTGGATGGGGCTGCTGCCGGCGTTGAGTTTTACCTCAGGCCCGATTTCTCGAAGTTCAGTGGCAATACGCTGGTTGCGGCCTTGTCCCAAGCCTTCTTTTCGTTGTCGATCGGGCTTGGTATCCTGATTACATATGGCTCGTATCTGGATCGTTCACAGAATATCCAGCGTTCAACGCTGTGGATCATTGTTCTGGATACAGGCGTCGGGATTTTTGCTGGTCTTATTATCATGCCTGCTGTGTTTGCTTTCGGTATCGAGCCGGGGGCTGGTCCGGGTCTGACCTTTATTACCTTGCCCGGTATCTTTCAGCAAATAACCGGTGGTGTTCTGTTTGGAACAGCCTTCTTTGCTCTGCTGCTCTTTGCTGCCCTGACATCGTCGGTCTCCTTGCTGGAGGTTCCAGTTGCCTATCTGATGGATGAACTGCGGGTTTCGCGCAAGACTGCAGTCCTTGTTCTGGGCGGGGTGGCGTTCTTGATCGGTATTCCCAGCTCCCTGTCATTTGGTGTCATGTCCGACATGACCCTGTTCGGCATGGGCTTTATGGATTTGCTGGATTATCTGACAACCAAGGTCATGATTCCTGCCGGCGGTTTGGCTGTTTGTATCTTTGCGGGCTGGATTGTATGGCCCCGGATCAGTGCAGAGGTGTCAAATGACGGTACGTTGGCCTTTCCGCTGTCAACTATCTGGGGTTGGGTGTTAAAGGTTGTTGCACCTGCTTCCATTGCGATGATCATGGTTTATGGCTTCCTGCATTGATGGAAGGTCTGGGTCGGGTCGGTTGCAATGCCGGCCCGACTGGTGTATGACGCCCCATTCCCGTCTTTGCGACGGGCCCGGGTCAGCACCCCTGGAGGCTGGCCGTGGTATGTTATTGTGGAGATCCAACCATGGTTGATGTTGTTACCTTCAAGGTTGAAGCGCGCGAAAAGGCAGGTAAGGGGGCAGCCCGCGCCGTCCGTCGTCAGGGGCTTGTTCCTGGCGTCATCTACGGCGACAGGCAGGCTCCGGTGCTGGTACAGATGGACCCGCGTCAGCTTGTTGCGGCCCTTCATAAGTCCGGTTTTTACAGCCGCCAGTATGATCTGGAAATGCCGGATGGAACAAAGCACCGTGCTCTGGCCCATGACGTGCAATTTCACGTTGTGACCGACGCGCCGCAGCATATTGACTTTCTGCGTATCAATCGCGATACCCCGGTTCATGCCGATGTAACGGTCGAGTTTGTGAACCAGGACAAGTGCCCGGGTCTGAAGCAGGGCGGTGTGCTGAATATTGTGCGTCACAGCATTCCTGTTATTGCCAAGGCAGATGACCTGCCCGAATCGTTCCGCGTTGATCTGTCAAATGTGGCGCTGAATGCCAGCGTGCATATTTCTGACATTGCGATGCCGACAGGGGTCCGTCCCTCTGTGACAGAGCGTGACTTTACCATTGCTTCCATTACAGCACCTTCAGGCTTGAAGTCTGATGTTGCTGCAGAGGCTGCCAGCGAAGAATAAAAGGTATTTCCCGGATTCTTCCGGGGTACCTGTAGAGGAAGAAAAGCAATGTGGCTTGTGGTTGGTCTGGGTAATCCGGGTGCGGAGTATGCTGGAAACCGCCACAATGTCGGCTTTATGGCGGCGGACGCTTTGGTTCGTCGCCATTCCTTTTCGTCTTGGCGCAGCAAACACCATGGCGAGTTGGCCGATGGCAGTATTGCCGGGCAGCGTGTGATGGTGCTCAAGCCCATGACCTTCATGAACCGGTCTGGCCTGTGTGTTGGAGAAGTTGCCCGGTTTTACAAGATTCCCCTGTCTAATATTCTTGTGCTGCATGACGAGCTGGAGCTGTCTCCCGGGCGCTTGCGTATAAAGCAGGGCGGGGGGCATGCAGGGCATAATGGGTTGCGCGATATTGACGCGCACCTTGGGCATGCGTACTGGCGCGTTCGTCTCGGGATTGGTCGACCGCACGACAAGGCTTTGGTCAACAAGTGGGTTCTGGGTGACTTTGCCAAGTCGGATTCTGTATGGCTGGCCCCTTTCCTTGATGCGGTGTCCCTTCATTTTCATTTGATCCTTGACGGGGACCATGCGGGGTTCATGAACCGGGTCACAACAGCGACCCAACCGCCTCGTCCGAAGAAAGAAAAGCCTGCCGCAGTATCGGGCGGCGAGGCAACACAAGATACAGATAAAGGGAGCGCCTGAATGGGCTTCAATTGTGGTATAGTCGGACTGCCCAACGTGGGAAAGTCCACCCTTTTCAATGCGCTGACATCAACGGCAGCAGCCCAGGCGGCGAATTTTCCGTTTTGTACCATTGAGCCCAATACGGGGCGTGTGTCTGTTCCGGATGAGCGCCTTGATATTCTGGCCGGGATTGCCGGTAGCAAAGAGACTATTCCGACCCGTCTGGAGTTTGTGGATATTGCGGGTTTGGTGCGGGGAGCCTCCAGAGGTGAGGGACTCGGAAACCAATTTCTGGCCAATATCCGTGAGACAGACGCGATTGTTCATGTGCTGCGCTGCTTCGAAGATGACAATATCACGCACGTCGAAGGCAGTGTGGATCCGCTTCGTGATGCAGAGACGATCGAGACCGAGCTGATGCTCTCGGATCTGGAAAGTCTGGAAAAACGCATTGTTCCGATCGTGAAGAAAGCACGTTCAGGAGAGAAAGAGGCCAAGGACCATCTGGCTGTCATGGAGCCTGTCCTTGATCTGTTGCGTGCCGGAAAGCCTGCACGTCTTTTTGTGCCCGCTTCAGCGGATGAAGGCAAAATTTTTCGTTTGCTCCAGCTGCTGACAGCCAAGCCTGTCCTGTACGTCTGCAACGTTGAGGAGAGCGCAGCCGCAACAGGCAATGCGTTTTCGGCCAAAGTTGCCGGGAAAGCCGAGGTGGAAGGCGCGGCAATGGTGGTGATTTCTGCGGCTATTGAGTCCGAGGTTGCCCAGTTGCCCGATGAGGATGAGAAGGCCGCTTTCCTTGAAGATCTGGGCCTTCAGGAGGCCGGATTATCCCAGATTATCCGGGCCGGGCATGCTCTGCTTGGTTTATTGACCTTTTTCACGGTTGGTCCCAAGGAAGCGCGCGCCTGGACAGTTCGCTGTGGTGCAAAGGCCCCCGAGGCAGCCGGCGTTATTCACTCGGACTTTGAGCGCGGTTTTATCCGTGCCGAGACGATATCTTGCGCGGATTATGTCGCCTGCAAGGGAGAGGTCGGCGCGCGTGAGGCTGGGCGTCTGCGTCTGGAAGGCAAGGAATATGTTGTTCAGGACGGTGATGTCTTTCACTTCCTGTTCAATGTTTGATTTCTGAACGATCTTCAAGCCAAGAAAGGCACGACTCTTCCTTATTGTCGTGCCTTTCTTGATTCTTGACACAGGCTTGACGTGAAGTACTCGTTGTCTCAGACCGAGATATCCACGTTCAGCCCGCGACCGGGTCCAAGTGCAGAGAGTATAGCGCTTCTCTGGCTTGCTTTGTCCAAGGTTTCGACCAGTAATTTATCGACATTTCCTTGCTGACGGACAAATGACGTCATCATGTTCCGGCGTGTTGCAAGGCGCCCCATGGTTTCCAAGGTGCTGGCCGTTGACAGTGCATCCATGGTTCTTCCCCCATTTTGAAATGGCATGGTGATTGTATTGTACGTCTTCATGCATCTCAAGGTGAAGGAATGTATTGATGCGTAAACACGGCTGCTGCGCAACAAAAGGAGATCACGCGGATGTGAGCGTTTCTTCTTTTCTTTTCAAGCTTCGCTGATATTGTACGCCTACACATTATTTGAGGTGGAGGTGAAAGAGCCTCTTTCTTTATTTTTCGGAGAATCGTGCAAGATGGAACTTGCCTTTGTTGCCACAGATGTTGAGTGGCACGATGATGGTCATGGTTTGGCCTGTGCTCTTCTTTCCAAGGATTGCTATCTGACCTTCCGTAGGAGCGCGGGCAACGCTGGACCCTCTGTATTGTCGATGGAATGTGATGGTATGCCTCCAGTTGAAGCCCGGCAAATCCATTTGTGTACACTTGGACTGTCCAGCCTGACTGTGCAATGGTCATGCCCTGTGCATGGAGAAACGACACTTCAGGTTGAATTTCAACTTGCCCCCACGCTTCTCAGCCTGGTTGGCGCTGTCATGCCGCGCTTGTTTTCTGAGAACAAGCGAATCCTGAGGTTCCTGAAAGCCTGATCGGGAAGAGAGGCTGCTATCCCGTATTCCCGTGCAGGAGACTTGTTTCTAGTCAGGCCGCAGAGGGCGTTTCGGTCGTTTGACGATTTTTCAGACGTTCTCTTTGACTGGCGCTCTTCAACTGTCCGCACGCAGCCAAGATGTCCCGTCCACGCGGGCGACGGACAGGAGCCGAGTAGCCAAGGTCGCACAGAATATCGGCAAACCGCTCGATTCGGTCCCACGACGAGCATTCCAGATCACTGCCGGGCCACTTGTTGAAGGGAATCAGGTTGAACTTGCAGGGAATGCCCCGGACCAGACGTGCCAGCTCGCGCGCATCGGCGTCGGAATCGTTGATCCCCTTGAGCATGACGTACTCAAATGTAATGCGGCGGGCATTCGATACAGCCGGATATTCCCGGCAGGCCTTGATCAGATCCTTCAGGGGCCATTTCTTGTTGATCGGCATGATCTGGTCGCGAATATCATCGCGGGCCGCATGCAGCGAAACCGCCAGGTTGACCCCGACATCCCGGCCAAGGTCATACATCCGCGGCACAACACCGGATGTTGACAGGGTGACCCGCCGCTTGGACAAGGCAATGCCATCTGGGTCTGTCAGAATCTTCAGGGCCGTGACCGTATTGTCATAGTTGAACAGCGGTTCCCCCATCCCCATGACAACCACGTTCGACAAAAGCCGCCCGGTTTCATTGGGTGTCGGCCATTCACCGTAGGAATCCCGTGCGGTCAGGAACTGGCCGACAATCTCGGCGGCACCCAGGTTCCGTACCAGTTTTTGTGTGCCGGTATGACAGAAGCGGCACGTTAGCGTACACCCGACCTGGGTGGAGATGCATACCGATCCCCGGTCCCGATCCGGAATGTAGACCGTTTCTGCTTCATTCCTGTCCCCGAACTTCAGAAGCCACTTGCGGGTTCCATCTTCGGAATCCTGCTGGCTTGTGATGCAGGGACGCGAGATATGGAAGACATCCTGCATTTTTGCTCGGGTCTCGCGCGAGATGTTGGTCATCGCGTCAATATCCCGGACCCCGCGATTGTAAAGCCAGCTCCAGACCTGATTCACCCGGAACGACTTCTCGCCAAGAAGAGCAAAACGCTCAGCCAGTTGCTCGCGGGAAAGCCCTATCAGGTCCTCGCGTCCCTGATGGTCGGGGTTGTTGGGGATGTGGCCGGCGGCAGAAACCGGGATCTCTACCTGCGGGGTTTTCATGAAGGATGTATCTGTCATGCCCGCTGTATAGCGCTCTCTGGGCATTCTATAAAGAGGTTTCCAGCCTCTTGTTGAGTGCCAAGGTGGCATTTAACCGCTGGGACGCTGCTCTTCAGCCGTTCTTGACCCCACAGGCCTCGCTGATGGCCTCCCAGGCCTGGGTAGCGCCGCTCAGGCTGTATGTATCTGTGGTAAGCGTGCCCCGGGAAGATGTTCCCCGAATCACCATTTCGTTGCCTTTGCGGATCTGGGTGCTGATGGTTGTGTCAGTCTTGGAGTCGTGAGCCCACGCCCGCCCCCCGCTTGTGAACAGGGAGAATGTTTTCTTGCCGATTTTCAGTTCAACCGAGCTTCCATCCTTGTACGTGTAACCGGCTACAATCTGGAACACATCAAGGGCATTCTGGGCAGGTCGATGCGTGATCAGGGCAAAGATGTCACCGCGGTTGATATAGTCACCTTCTGCCTTCAGGGGTTGGCTTGCCATGTAGCACAGCTTTTTCCCTTTCTCCGTTGCTGTGTAGGCGGTCCATTCTCCATAAGTCCCCAAACGCTGAAGCTCCCCTGTTTCGGTGGCATGGACCGGCTGGGCCAGCAGGCGCAGAAGCGTCAGTACCGGAAAAAGGAGAGTACAGGACAGGACCAAGCGCAGGAACATGGGTACGCCTCCGACGTCGGGGCTGCGGTGACAGCAACCAAGCTCTTGGCATTCTAGCACAATCAAGGCGTGTTAAAAACCCTGTGCCTGGCGGCCTCATGTGCTTCTGACTTGTTCTGACCTGTTATTGTTTGCCTCTGCCCTACAGCCACATGTCGAGGATTGGGATCAGGGGAAGGTCGGCCTCGGGCATGGGGTAGGAGCGCAGGGCTTGTCGAGAAACCCATGCCAGCTCCTGTTCCTCGTGGCTGCGCGGTGTTCCTTCCCATTGCCGGCAAATATAAAGAGGCATCAACAGGTGGAAATCATCATAGTGATGGCTGGCAAAAGTCAGCGGAGCCAGGCAGCCAGTGCGAATATCAATGCCAAGCTCTTCGTACAGTTCTCGTACCAAGGCCTGCTCGGGTGTTTCCCCCGGGTCGACTTTGCCCCCCGGAAATTCCCATAGACCTGCCATGGGCTTACCTGCCGGTCTTTTCTGGAGGAGAATCCGGTTGTCCGGATCAATCAGGGCCGCTGCGCTGACCAGAACCGTGCGCCGTGTTGTATGGCTGCGGAAGGAGCCGCGCTCCAGGATCAGGCCCTGAGGTGCCTGCATGAAGCCAAGGGCGTCAAGTATTGCATGTGCGTCATCGGCTTTGAAAGGATGATCGTTCAGCAGGATCTGTGCAACAGGTTGGCTGTTGAATACGAAATCGATAATGGTCCGCAGGACGATGGTTGCCTGTTGTCCACACAGCAGGGGTGTTGCGTTCTCCACCCACATTGTGCAGCAACCATCTATTGTGCAGCGTAACCGAACGTATCCAAGCTGTTCTTTTCCGGGCTTGCTTTCTGCGGTGAGCAGAAGGTCTTGATCTGGCGATGTATGGGTATGGCTGGGGTATATCAGCGTCTTCTGGGTTACGAGCGGGAAGTGGGCAAGGCAGCCGGCTGTCTCCACGTCGTGGAACCACGGATTCGCATGCGCTGTGACGGGCGGGGTGTGGTTTTCGGACATTGAGCCAGATTTCCCTTGATAGGGCGTGAAAGAGCACGCTTTCCGAAGAAAAATACCGGCTGCCCTAGCGGGGCCGCCGGTATGTCAAATGCCTGTATCAGGATGGCTTGTCAGTCGGTCGGCTTGCTGCCGTCGGCATTGAAGACTTCGATAGCAGCCTCTTTACGCAGGTCTGACAGAACCTCTGCCGCCACTTTTGCCGTAAGCTCCTCACGGATCTGTTCGGCTACGTCCTCGAATTTCGGGGGCTGAACCGGGCGCTTGTCACTGACCTGAATAATGTGCCAGCCGAACTGGGTCTTTACGGGAGCCTTGGAGATATCGCCTTTTTCCATGGCAAAGGCGGCATCGGCAAATTCCGGCACGACATTGGCGCGGGTGAAGTACCCAAGGTCACCATCTTCGGATGGGCCTGGATTCTGGCTTTCAGCCTTGGCCAGATCCTCGAACTTGGCGCCTTTGCGCAGCTTGGCGATCAGTTGCTTGGCCTTGCCTTCATCATCGACCAGAATGTGACGGGCACGTACCTCTTCTTCATTGGGTACGTCCTTGACCAGCTCTTCGTAGCGGGCCTTGATGCGTTCATCGGTCAGCTTTTTCTCTATGGCTTCTGCAATCCAGGCGTGGCGGACCAGCTCTCCCTCCACTTCCTTCAGGCGAGTCTTGATATCCGCACTGTCTGCAAGGCCGGTCTTTCCAGCCTCGCGCGCGACCAGCTTCTGGTCAATGGCCCGGTCCAGAAGCCCCTTGTAGACGGCGTCCAGATCAACGGATGCCAGCTGTGGAACCTGCTTTGTGATTTGTTCCTTCAGGCTTTCCAGATCGGATCTGTGGATCTTCTCGCCATCAATGGTGGCCACAACCGGATCGTTGGCTGGTGCCTGTTCGTCGGTGCTGATGTCACCATAGGCAAAATAGGCGGCCACAGCGGCAGCAGAGGCAACAACCACGGCCAGGATCGTACCGCGAATCAAGGAAACAGACATGACAAACCCTCTTTGAACCCCAATGGAGACAGCAGACCACACAATCCGGGTGTACAGGCAACCCCGGAACGGGCAGTACAACACCACAGATAGCGCTTTCTGGCAAGGCTTGCGGCGGCATAAAATCCGCGCTTTCGTTGACACTGCCGATGGCAGGCACTATGTGTGGTCGCGGCCTTGTACGATATGTCCCTGTGTCGTTACGCCCCATGATGTCTTGAGGTTTTTAATGTTTGGTGCTCTTGCCCGGCGGCTTTTCGGGACCGCCAATGATCGCTTGATAAAGTCCCTGCGCGGCACGGTTGATGCTGTCAACGCGCTGGAGCCGTCCCTGGAGTCCTTGTCTGACGAGGCCCTGAGAGGACGTACGCAGTGGCTGAGGGAGCGTCTGGCCGCGGGGGAGTCCCTTGACGATCTGCTGGTCGATGCCTTTGCCACGGTACGCGAAGGCTCCCGCCGGGTTATGGGCATGCGGCACTTTGACGTCCAGATCATGGGCGGGATTGTCCTGCATCAGGGTCGCATTGCCGAGATGAAGACCGGGGAAGGGAAGACCCTGGTGGCCACCTTGCCGACGTACCTCAATGCCCTGACGGGGAAGGGTGTTCACGTTGTGACCGTGAACGACTACCTTGCCAGCCGTGATGCGGAGTGGATGGGGCGTTTGTACCGGTTCCTGGGGCTGACGACCGGGGTGATTGTCAACGCCATGTCCGATGCCGAGCGCCAGGCCGCCTATGCCTGCGACATCACCTATGGGACCAATAACGAAATCGGCTTTGACTACTTGCGCGACAACATGAAGTTCCGCCTGGAGGATATGGTCCAGCGGTCCTTTCACTACGCCATTGTTGACGAGGTGGATTCCATTCTTGTCGATGAAGCCCGCACGCCGTTGATTATCTCCGGTCCGTCGGAAACGTCGACAAGCCTGTATGCGGATGTTGATCGGCTGATCCGCGATGTTCGTCCCGAGCATTATGAGAAGGATGAAAAAGCCCGTACTGTTACCTTTACCGAAGAAGGAACCGAGTTTGTCGAGCAGATCATGCGTCAGGCCGGGCTTCTGGGTGAGGGCGGGCTTTATGACCTGAACAATGTCAGCCTTGTGCACCATGCCCAGCAAGCCCTGCGGGCGCATGCCCTGTTCTCACGTGATGTGGATTATATCGTCAAGGACGGCCGGGTCGTCATTATTGACGAATTCACCGGTCGTATGATGGACGGGCGGCGCTACTCCGAGGGGTTGCACCAGGCGCTTGAAGCCAAGGAAGGCGTGGCTGTCCAGAACGAGAACCAGACTCTCGCCTCCATCACGTTCCAGAACCTGTTCCGCCTGTACCCCAAGCTTGCCGGTATGACCGGAACGGCCATGACCGAAGCTGGCGAGTTCATGGAAATCTATAATCTGGAGGTGGTCGAGATCCCCTCCAATCGTCCCTTTTCCCGTGATGACCAAGATGATGAGGTCTATCGCATGGCCAAGGACAAGTACAAGGCCATTGCCGACCTGATTGCGGAGTGTCACAAGCGGGGGCAGCCTTGCCTGGTTGGTACCACCTCGATCGAGAAGTCTGAATACCTTGCGGATCTTCTGCGCAAGGACAAGAAGATCAAGCCGCAGGTGCTCAATGCCCGTTATCACGAGCAGGAAGCCCATATCATTGCGCAGGCTGGTGTTCCCGGTGCCGTGACCATTGCGACGAACATGGCCGGTCGCGGGACGGATATCCAGCTTGGCGGCAACTTGGATATGCGTGTGGCGATCGAGCTGGCCAAGGTCACCGATGAGGCTGATCGTACCCGCCGTATTGCAGCTATTCGTGCCGACGTGGAAGACAAGAAGCAAAAGGCGCTTGCTGCGGGTGGCCTGTTTGTGATCGGTACGGAACGTCACGAGAGCCGTCGTATCGACAACCAGCTGCGGGGCCGTTCAGGGCGTCAGGGAGACCCCGGGGCATCACGTTTCTTCCTGTCACTGGAAGATGACCTGATGCGGATTTTCGGGTCGGAGCGTATGGATGGCATGTTGCGCAAGCTTGGTCTGCGTGAGGACGAGGCCATTGTTCATCCATGGATCAACAAGGCCTTGGAGAAAGCGCAGCAGAAAGTCGAGGCACGGAACTTTGAGGTTCGCAAGAATCTGTTGAAGTACGACGATGTGATGAATGACCAGCGCAAGGTCATTTATGAGCAGCGCCGCGAGTTGATGCAGGGTGACACTGTATCGGCTGATCTGGCCCAGATGCGGGCCGAGACAGTTGCTGATCTTGTGCAGCGCTGTATCCCCCGTCGGGCAATGGCGTCCCAGTGGGATGTGCCTACCCTGCATGAGGAATGCCTGAGGCTGTTCGGTCTTGATCTTCCGGTGCAGGGCTGGGCTGCCGAGGAAGGGATTGCCGAGGAGGAACTTCACGACCGTATTCTGGCGGCTGTCGAGGAAAAGATGGCGGCCCGGCGTGAACGCTACGGGGATGATATCTGGCTGATGATGGAACGCGGGCTGCTGCTCCAGATTCTGGATCAGGTCTGGAAAGATCACCTTTTGCAGCTGGATCATTTACGGCAGGGGATTACGCTTCGGGCCTATGCCCAGCGTGACCCGCTGAATGAATACAAGAGTGAAGCGTTTGAAATGTTCCAGGCGATGCTTGTGCATCTTCGCGAACGTGTGACGCAAGTCATGGCTTTGGTCGAGTTGCAGGTTGATCCGGAGCAGGACATTCAGGACCGTGTCCGTTCTCCACGCCGTCCGGAGTCCCATCCCCGGCATGAAATGGCGCATGCCATGGCCGGGTCTGCTGATGCGCCTCTGCGTCATCCTCCGATGCGTGATCCGGCCAACCCGGAAACGTGGGGGCGGGTTTCGCGGAACGAGGGATGCCCATGCGGGTCCGGGCGCAAGTACAAGCATTGCCACGGTTCCCTGAAATAATTGAATGGATCCCGGAGTCAGGGCATCAGCCATGCAGGCGGCCGTGCCTGTCTACAAGCTGTTCCCTGATCGTCTCACCTTTGGGGCTGAGTACGATGATACGCCGCCGCGCGTCGTCTTGGTCCGGTTGGGTTCTGACAAGCCCCAGTCCGCCAGCGCTTCCCGCCAGGACTGCAACTTGCCGCCCTATCGTTGGGGTTGAGGTTCGCAGTTGCCTTGCAAGGTCCCGGAAGCAGACATCCTTGGTGTGCCCAAGGCAGGCCTGCACGAAGACAATCACGCTGTTGAGCGGGATATCCGGATCAATGGTCTTGAACAGCATAAGGCAGCGCTCAAGGTATCTGAGTCCGGCGTCGGTATTCCGCGTTGTCATTGTTGCGGGTAGATGATTCAGGCGTATGGACATGCAGAGCTTCCCCATCAGTGCTGTCTGTCACCAGAGCCTAAACCTTATTCGCGTATAATTCCAGATTAATACTACTTTTAATGGTTCTGCCTTCTGTGGGTTCGGTCTTTTGTTGCTTTTGTGCAGACATAAAGAAGCGCACGCCAGTCTTGCAATATGGCGCGCGTTTCTTTTGGCAGCGGGATATCTTACTCGGCTGTTTCCAGTTCAACCTGGCGGAACCGGCGCTGGTCAGAAATGACATCACAGCTGTACGTTCTGGAATCCACACGGGTTGTCAGATTGCGCAACCGGGCATGCGGAACGCCGTGGCCATCCGTATAAAGGAACTCTACTTCCCAGAGCGAGCGCGGGTTTTCAACCCCCCTGAATCGCTGTCCGAGTTCTATTGGTTTGCGAGCCATAAAAGTCCTCTATTCTTGCACACGTCACACGCAACAACAAAAGATGCAGGCTATAAAAAAAACGCCGACACCATTCTGTTACCAGTTTCTGTCACAGCGCAGCATTCTAGTGCATTGGCGCATGGTGCGGCGAGCTTTTTTATGACGGCAAGGTGTTGCCCGGTTGTTGTTGTGCATTCATCTGGACAGGATAGCGGTATAAACGACGCTCTTTCCTGCATGCATCCGACAATGGCAGGCTTGTCATTTTCCGACTGCTGCGGGCATGGGGAAAGCCCGTGCCGGGTTCCCCGATGCAGTCAATCCTGGTCCGACATGTGTATAGACAACGGAGCCCGCAGCAACACGCCCATGATTTCCTATCTGGCATCGTGCTGTGACAACGGCCCCTGATCCAATCAGGACGCAGCGACCCGTTTCAACCCACCCATTGAGCACACTGTGTGGGCCAAGGGTTGATCCATCGCCAACTCTGGCATCATGACCTATGGCCGCGTGAGTATTGGCCAGCACATGTGCTCCTAGGCTGGCCCCGGTTCCTATGGTGACAAATGGTGCAATGACACAACCCGGGCCCGGTTGGATACCAGGCGCAGGCCATGCCAGTGGATGAACAAGCGGCGGGGCAAACAGGGCGCCCAGGTCGTGTAGTCGTTGTGCAAGGGAAAGGCGATTTTCTGGGTCACCCAGCGCAACAATAACCCTGTCGCCCTGCGAGGGTTGCCAGTGCTCTATGGGCTCAGGCTGTGGCAGGGAAAGACCCGCTATATCCGGCCTTGCACCCGTGTCATCCAGAAAAAGAACGGGAACCTGGAAGTCCGGGCACTGGCTGGCGTACACGGCAACTTCACGACCAAGGCTGCCTGCGCCAACAATGATCAGGCGTTGCATGCTCTTCCTCGCCTTTCTGCTGTCGTGTCAGATCACCATGCCGCCGTCGATGCCCAGTGTTTGACCGGTAATGTACGATGCGGCATCGGATGCCAGAAAGCAAACAGCGCTGGCGACATCATCGGGTGTACCTGGCCGCCCCATTGGAATGCTGTCCATGTGATTCTGTCGCGTTTTTTCATCCAGGTGTTCTGTCATGGCTGTATCGATGAAGCCCGGTGCTACGGCATTGACCCGTATGTGGTCACGCCCCAGTTCCTTGGCAGCAGACAGCGTCATGCCGATAAGGCCCGCCTTGGCCGAGGCGTAGGCAACCTGTCCTGCATTTCCGCGCAGCCCGATAATCGAGCTGATTGTAACCACAGCACCCCCGCGCTTTCCACGGCGCATTAGGCGGCTGGCTGTTTGCAGGTTCAAGAGGGCAGCCCCCAGGTTGGTTCGTAACATCTGGTCCATCCTGTCAGGACTGATCATGCCCAGTCTGGCATCGTCCAGAATACCGGCATTGTTGACCAGAATGTCCAGCCGTTTGCATCGGGTATCAATTGTCCTGTACAGATCGGATACAGCCTTTGGGTCAGCGGCATCTGAAAGCAGGGCAAGACAGTCCTGCCCTGTCTCTGCGCGGATTGCCGTGGCTGTTTTATTCAGGGTTTCCCGGGATTGTCGTCCGGTAATAATGACCTGTGCTCCGGATCGGGCCAAAGATCTTGCAATGGCTTGGCCAATGCCACGGCTTCCCCCTGTGACAAGGGCGACTTTGCCTGACAGATCAGCGTGATACATCGATACCGTACCGCTCAAGAATCTCGACGGCTTTATCAAAGCTCGACAGTTCTATGATATCCTGTGTTTCCATCATGACTTCGAAATTATTTTCTATGGCAGCGACCAACTGCATGTGTCCAACAGAATCCCAAGCGGGCACGGCGCGATAGGCCAAGGAATGGATATCAATACCCTCGGGCAAGTCCAGGCTGTGCAGGAATGTATCAATCAAACGACGACGGGCAGACATGGGTACGGGTATCCTTCTTTGGTATTTGGTGCCCTGAAGGCATATGGTTTGTTCATGCTGTGGGCTGTTTCTGGCGGATGTGTACGCGAGCCGTATTTGCAATGCGCTGTATCGTTTCGTGATCCATGTCTTCGGAAAAAGGAAGCCCGATTGTGCTGCGTGCCAGATGCTGTGCGACGGGTGTATCGTGTGCCGAGAAGGATGCGAAGGCGGGTTGCTCCGGCAAGGGACACGGCCACCAGCGGCGGGTTTCAATATGTGCCCGTGCCATATCCCTCTCCAAGTTTTCTATGATAGCGGGCTTTGCCGATACCAGGCATGTAGAGGTAATCCAGTCCTGCCCCCATCCGGGAAGCAGGCTTATCTCATCGACCGTGGACAACGACCGGCGCATGGCCCTGGCGACGCTGTATTGACGGGACCGGCGTTCCGGCCATTCCTCCAAAGCCGCGAGGCCTACGGCTGCGTGATATTCACTCAGCTTGCCATTGATTGCGATCCGCTCTGCATTGCGTACCCCGAGGTAACCGAAATTTCCGCAGCATGCGGCAGCACGACAGAATGCGAGATCAAGCGATACGATAAACCCACCTTCCCCGATACCAAAGCATTTGGTGGCGTGAAGGCTGACAACTTGCGGAATATGTGTAATACGCAGGCTGTCAAACCCTGATGCAGAGTCAATGACGACGGCAATGTTGTGATTGTCTTGCAGGTCTTCCCAGGCTGCTGGATCCAGTGGTTGTCCGAAGGCCCTGACAGGCATGGCTGCGCGCAAGGGGGGGGCACCTTTGTGGCGGTTGTGTGCTGCGGCCAGCACGGAATCCGGAGTGATGGTCCAGCCATTCTGGCTGACATCCAACAGTACAGGTTCCAGACCGGCAGCCAGGACAGCATGGGCGCAGGCCGGAAAGGTCCAGGCCGGAATGGCGCACGCCGAGGGACGCGGCAGATCCAGAGCCAGCAGTGCCATGGTCAAGGCTGCTGTTCCGCTGCTGGAAAGGACGATTGCGTCAGGAGGGGCACCAAGACAGGACGCAAGGTTGGCCCGGAACAGATTGGCCAGTGGTCCGTGGTTGGAATAGATGCGCGTTTCATCGATCTGTTTCAGCCATGGAAGGAGATGTTCCGTCCGTGGAAGGGAAGGGCGAAGGACCGGGACACTGTCAGGGAAAGACATGGAGCCATTCCAGAGAAGAGGACGAGATAATCCGGGGATGGAAATGAAAAGTAAAAGCCCCTTTATGGTCATGCCATTGCATGTCCCCGTCGTCAATATTTGCGCATAATCCGTTAATGGCGAGTGATTGTGACACGTTATCCTGCCATTGTGTATGATCGCTTCTTGACATTCAGCCGGGGAGTCCGGTTCTCTATGCGCCTGATTAGTGGTTACACTTTGGAATCATGCCTCCATGCTGGGCGTATACATACAGTATGGCGCGGTCGGCGCGATAGCGATGCCCTTGCTGTTGTGGTTAAATATATCAACACCGGCCTGCCGTCTCTGGATGCCGTCGAGCGTTTGTACCGCGAGTATCGGCTCCTTGTTCGTCTGGGGGGGACTGTAACGCCTCCGGCTGTCGATTTTCTGGAAGATCAGGCTGGCGTTGTTCTGGTTATGGCTGATACCGGTGCCCGGACATTGGCAACCGAGATCTCGCGTGGTCCCTTTGACCGTACGACATTCATTGATACCTCGATCGGGCTTGTGCGTGCGCTGTCGTATCTGCATGCGGCAGGCCTTCTGCACCGCAATGTATCAACTGTCAATGTTCTTCTTGATCATGATGGTACCGTACGTTTGGCTGACCTGGACGCGGTTCTGGACCGGACAGATCCGGCGACATTTCCCTTGCCACCCGAACTGCCACAAATGCGTTCCGTGCATGGTGATGGTCGCGGACCTGTCCGTCCGGATGATTTCCGTAATGATTACTATGCGCTTGGTTGCGTTCTTTTTGAGATGCTGACGGGGAACCTGGTACGCTCCGGTTCTTCGTCGGTTCAGGTTGCCTTGCGCAGTCCGGGTATTTCACGCCCGTTGGCAGCTATTGTACTCAAGTTACTGGCTCCGGCACCCGAGGACCGATACCAGAGTCTGGTTGGCCTTGAGGCTGACCTTCTGGCATGCCGGACACCTTCTGCTTCCCCTGTACCTGCTACGGATACGTCATCGCGTGCCGTAGGGTTCCACCCCGGTCGCTTTGATCGTTTTGAACGGTTTGCCCAGCCCAGTCGCTTGTATGGACGATCACGCGAAATCACGATGCTTCGCCGCTGTCGCGACAATGTTCTTAATGGCGAGGGTGGTTTTGTCATGGTTTGCGGACCGGCCGGGATTGGTAAGACAACCTTGGTGAATGAGGTGTTTCCGCTTTCCGGTCATTTGATGGCCGTCATGGTTGCCCGTTTTGGTGGACGCGAAAGCCGGTCTCCCCATGGTGTTCTGGCAGAAGCCTTCTCGGAGTTTGTTGCTGGTCTGCTGGGGGGTGGAGAGGCGGATCTGCACGCGGCCCGCGCCCGTCTTGAGGCTTTGCCACCGGATTATCTCGGAGTTTTGCTGGATCTGGTACCTGACCTTGCCTTGATTGTTGGCCGCCGTCCTTTGCCTGATCCCCTTCCGCTCCGTGAGAACCAGGCGCGATTGTTCCGGTCTGTTTTGCGTTTCCTGCAGGCTGTTGCCGGTCCATCCAGGCCCCTGGTTCTGGTCATGGACGATCTGCATGAAGCGGATTCCTCCAGTATTGCCCTGGTACGTTATATCCTGGCCGAGGGTGACCTTCGCCACTTACTGGTTGTTGTCGCGTGGCAGGAAGATGCGGTGGGGGCCAATCACCCTGTTTCGTCCTTGCTGCGTCGCAGTGACCGTAATGGAAGCATGCCACCTCTCGTCGCGCTTGGCGCCTTGTCGGTTGATCATGTCGTTGCCCTGCTGACAGATATGTTCGGCGGTGCTCCATCAGGTATAGAGGAGCTGGCCAACCTGCTTATTGTCCACAGCGGGGGGAATCCATTCTGGATTCACACGCTGTTGCGTATATTGAATGACCAAGGGAAAATTGTGCTGGACCGTACCACATGGACGTGGTCCTGGGATGGTGTTGCTCTTGCCGAATACCTGTCTGTCCATGAGCCCCGCGACGCTTTGGGTCAAGCCATTGATGACCTGGGGGCAGAGTGCTGCAAGATTTTGATGACGGCGGCGTGTCTTGGATCTCTTGTATCCATGGATCTCTTGACCCGGGTTGTACACCTTGCTCCCGCTGTTATTCTCGAGCGTCTCGGTATTGCCCTGGAGCGTGGCGTTCTGCTTTTGCCTCATGCTCCTGTTCCTGATCCGGATGGCGGTCACGGTGTTCCCTGCCTGATATTCAATCATCATCTTGTTCGTGATGCTGTTATTTCCCTGATATCGGAAGAGGATCAGGCGCTTCACCATCAGATGATTGGCCTGACCCTGTGTCAGGAATTGGGCACCGATGCCCCCTCTGTTCTTTTGTTTACAGCACTGGATCATGTGCGCGCCGGCCATATCGAGCCGGATGACCCCCGGCTTGGGGGGCGTCTGGCCGAGCTGGAGCACGAGGCAGCCCGGCGGGCTGCGGCCCTGGCAGCCTATGCTGTGGCCTATGATCATGCCGTCTCTGGTATCGACAGTCTTGGACCTGATCCATGGCAGTCTCACCCCGTTCTGGCCCATGATCTTTTTCTTGCGCAAGCGGAGTCAGCCTGTGCACTGGATTTCAGGGACAGTCTGCAACATGCTGCGGATGCCTTGCTTGCCGGGACGGGGGATGTTGCGGCGGCAGCACCGGCTCTCGAGTACCGTATTTTTTCCCTTGCCGCAGAAGGGAACCGGGCGGAAGCTATGGCTGTTGCCGTTTCTGCTCTTGCTTCCATGGGCCTGAATGTTCGGCCCGATGACAATTGGCTTGGCCGTATCCTGACCAAGATTCGGTTGTCTTGGCTTCTTCCTCGTTTGATGGCGACAGAACCTCGTGCAAATTCTGATGCCAGTCGCTCGCTGGATGCAGCAGTGGGGCTTCTGTTTACAGCGGCAACAGCTTGCTTCCCATCAGGGCCGGCCCTGTCTCCGCGGGCTGTTACCGTGCTCGTCCGGCTTGCGTTGGACAGTGGGACGCCGGGATCCCTTGCTGCCGCACATGCCTCGGCGGTTATGCAGGTTGCCAGTGAGGGGCGTATCCGTCTGGCTGAAAGTCTGGCCCGCCGTACAGTCCGTTTTATTGCCGCTCTGCCTTCCGGGATGATGCGGGTTCGGGCAGAGCTGGCTGCGCGTTGCCTTGGGCTGCATTGGGGGGAAAACCTGCATGCTGCCCGCGATGCGTTGCGTGCCTGTGCCGCCGAGGCAGGCCGTATCGGGGATGATGGCTCTGTTGTCATGGCCATGGGACTTTCTGTTGAACTGGCTTTCTACAACGGTGGGTCTTTGCCCCAGCTGGCCTCTGAAACCTCAGGAACCTTGGAGTTCTGCCAGCGCACGGGAAGCCGTGACTTTCGTCCCTGGTTGATGACGGTTCAGCGTACCTGCCGTCTTTTGATGCAGGACAGCCTTGTATCTGCCGATCTTCCCGGGCTTCTTGAGGAGGAGCGTGCCTTTCTGGAGCGTCTTTTCAATTCGGCACATCCTGCGCTGGCAGGCGGGGCTGGAATTGTTGTGCTGTTTCTCGCGGTCATTTGTGGAGAATACGGTCATGCCCTGGAGTTTGCACGTCGTATCGCGGCTGTTGCACGCCGTATCGAGGGTACATTATCTGTCGCCATTTATGACTGGCTCTATCTCCTGACGATTCTGAACAGTCGCAGTGTTGGCGAATCCGAGCGGCGGCTGGCACTGCGGCGCTTTCTGCCCCTGATGCAGGAGCGAGCTGATATCGGGCCGGTGAATCATCTGCAACGCCTGTTGCTGGTCGAGGCCGAAGTTGCCCGCGTATCGTTCCGCCTGACAGTGGCCGAGGGCCTGTATGCCAAAGCCTTCCAGACAGCAGCGGATAACGGTATTTATGCTGACGAAATCCTGATTTGTCTTATGGCGGCATCCTTCCATGACGGGCAACGCCAGTCCCGTATCGCCTTGTCGTGGCGGCGGCAGGCTCTTGATGTTGCACGCAGTTGGGGAGCAGAGGGACTGGTATCTCTTTTGCGCAGCCGTTGGGTTGATTTGCGTGATGATGTGGGAGAGCGCCCCGGGCGATCGGTTAAAACATCCCGCGAGGGAGGTCTTGATCTTGCGACCGCCATGCGGGCTGCCCGCGTTATTTCCGGCGAGCTTCAGCGCTCGGTCCTGCTGGAGAATATTCTACGAATTACAATGGGTGCTGCAAGTGCCAGCCGTGGGTTGTTATTCCTGAGGGGAGGCGATGGCTGGGCTATCGAGGCTGAAAGTGATGCCTCAACAGCGCGGGTGGACAGTATCCGGCGGCCGGTTGCTGTAACCGGGGATCCAGGGCAGAATGATGTTGCGATGCTGTTCAGTCCGGCTGTTTTTGCCTTGGCCGAGAGCACTGGCGAACCCGTGCTGCTGGATGATGCGACGAAAACGGGTCCGTTCGTTCTGGATCCCTATATCAGTCATACCCAGACGCGTTCCTTGCTGTGCATGCCCCTCTCAAAAGGCGGCGCACCCGGTGGAATGCTATGGCTGGAGCATGCCCGGACCGCCGGCCTTTTTACACCGGCCCGGATGGAGTTCTTGCACTATCTTGCTGCACAGGCTGTTGTTGCCTTGGAGAATGCAAGGCTCTACCAGCACCTGTCGGCCCTGAACAGTGATCTTGAGACCCAGGTAGCCGAATTGGCCAGAACGCTTGGTCGCCAGAGCCGGTTGGTGGATGCAACCCTGGAATCCATACCCGATGCGTTGATTGCCTGCGATCCAGAAGGGCGACTGGTGGCCTGGAACCGACGGGCCTGTGATTTGTTCCGTATTCCACCGGGTTTGCGACGACGGGGAACGCCCCTGTCATCTGTTATGGAAGCTGCCGTTGCACCGGGTTCTGCAGATACCGATGCTGTGCGTCTTCTGGAAAGGGGTGGGCGCTCGCAGGGTGCTGATGGTGGCTCGGAGATGGAGAGTGCTGACCTTGTTTTTGCCGATGGGCGGATACTGCGGGTCCGGCGGCAGGTGATGCCTGGCGGGGGGGAGGTCCTGATTTTCAGGGAAGTTACTGGCGAGCTGAAGCGCGAGCAGGAACTGGAAACGGCGCGCACGGCGGCAGAGCGTGCCTTGTCTGATTTGCGCAGCGCCCGCCATGACCTGATCCAGGCAGAAAAGATGGCATCCCTGGGTGAACTGGTAGCCGGCGTTTCCCACGAAATTAATACCCCGGTTGGTGTGACCCTGACAGCCGCTTCTTTCTTGATGGAGCGGGCCAATGTGATCAACCGCCAAATGGCATTAGGGGTGTTGCGTAAATCCGAGTTCGAACAGTTTGTGGCGCAGGCCACGGAAACGACGTCCCTGATGGTAGCAAATATCCAGCGCGCGGCAGATCTGATCAACAGTTTCAAACAGATTGCTGTTGATCGGAGCGGGGGTGAAAAAACGCGCTTCCGGTTGTCGGAGTATATCAATGATGTCTTGCGTAGTTTCGGGCCCATGCTGCGGAAAGCCGGTCATCGTCTTGAGGTTTCCTGCCCCGAGGATCTGGAGATTGTCAGTTGGCCGGGAGCCTTGTCCCAAATTTTATCCAATTTTGTGACAAATGCTGTCATGCATGCTTATGACGAAGGGCAGAAAGGCATCCTGTCCGTCAGTGTTCGTCCGATTGTCGGAGGTATGCTGGAGCTGGTGTTTGCTGATGATGGAAAGGGAGTATCCGGAGAAGTGAGGGACCGTATGTTCGATCCCTTCTTTACAACCCGTCGCGGATCCGGTGGATCGGGGTTGGGTCTGAACATTGTGTTCAA
Source organism: Haematospirillum sp. H4485 (assembly GCF_012102745.1). Lineage (GTDB taxonomy): Bacteria > Pseudomonadota > Alphaproteobacteria > Rhodospirillales > Rhodospirillaceae > Haematospirillum. Next base: position 40,407 of record NZ_JAAVSY010000009.1, on the reverse strand, counting down.
TCTTGTGACCGGTGTTCTTGGGGGAACGATAACGGTGGACTCCGAACCTGGAAGAGGCACCCGGCTTGTTATCACTATGCCGGTTGAACCAGAAGGAGCAACGCAAAGTGGGCCTTTGGCAGCCCTGACGGTTACAAACCAAGGGCCGCCACGTCTTCACGACTGATCAGGAGACAATCCGGATTTTGCTTCTGATCGAGGGTAGGCCCATGCCTAGACGGAGACCTTGAGGATCGTGTCAAAAATCTTTGCGTTCCGGATCTTTTTCTTGAGAAGGAGGGGATTGTCCCGGATCTTGAGGACAGAGGCATAGGTTTGTGAGAGCTGTTCACTTTGCATGACAGAGCGCAGCAGAACCTGGGCCTTCAGGGACTCCTCGCTTTTCAGTTTCTCGATTTCCGCTGCCTGGGCTTCCGCAGTCTTGATATTCTCGGCATCAATTGATGCAACGGCAGCTTTTGCCCTTTGTGCATAGAACTCAGCGGTAATTTTCATGCTTTCAATGCGGATCTTTTGTACGGCAATGGTGCCCCGCGCAGTCTCGATATCTTTTAGCGCACGCGCACGTCCGTCATCAGTTGCCAAATCTTCGTAGAACCATGAATCAGCAACGTCAAGCCCACTACGTTTCAACGTAAAGCCTGTCATTGTTTGCGGTACAGCGGTGCTGGATCCGATCGTGAAGTCCACAGTTCCATCGGTATTGATTGCGTCCAGGCGCACACCACCGGTTAGAAGACCAGAATTATTGGTTGCTTTCCCATCAACATACTCGATCAAGGAGTTTGATGTTCTGTCTGCTTCCCACCGGATATTATCTTTTTCGAGGGAGAAGCGCGTAGAAAGATCCCGCCCATATTCAATCTGTTCGCCCTCAGTGATTCCGGTCCTGTAGATCAGTCCGCCGCTCTGGCTGTCCAGAAGCGGGGTTCGCCCCCGTGCACTGGTAATGGAGACGTCCATGGAGCGGATGTAAGACTGAAGGGTTTGTGCATAGGCTTTCAGATTCTCCGGTTTCTCAACAGAATCAGCCGTTGCCTTCTGGACGACGTACTTCATCTGGGGCAGCATTTTGGAGATATCGGTCAGAGCCTGAAGTGCATAGTCAATCTTGTCAACGGCATCCCGCACACTGTCTTCGGCACGGGACCATTTTGCGCGATCCAGACCGTTTGCCGATACCGATGCGGCATAGCGATCGCCGATCATGGTCGCCTTGGCATTCAGCTGATTTTGTATGGTTTCCTGAAGCTTGGCGGTTACAACCAAAGACTTGTTGAACGTATTGACAGCGGTCAAGACGTTGGGTGTTGGCATTCTGCGTAGTTGGGTCAGGTCTACCATAAGTTGCCATACCCTTTTGTTAGAAGCTCCTGACGGTAATGCTGCCAGAAAAGCCTTACGGAAAGCTTTCCAAACACAGCTTACATAGTGCGTGCTTTGCCACGGCGAGTCATCCGCAAAGAGAAGCAAGGTGTTTCACCATTCCCCTGCGTTGCTTTTTCTCGTTGTCCAACAAGGAGGAAGAGGTACGGATTGCTTCCGGAAGACTCGTGTCAGATGTCAAAACATGTCTGTTCTGCAACGAATCGCGGGCTATGGAGTCCCTTGCCGTTTTCAAGGGGTGGCTGGAGCAGTCTTGTGCCCGATTCGTTTTGCAGGATGGGTGCCGCAGGCTGTATCCGGGAAGCGGGGATATGTTCATGACGATGGCTCCTGTACAAACAGGTTGTCGGCCCGGGGTGTGTATCCGGCCTGTATCAGTATGGTGTCCGGGGCTATGTTTTTACGGACATGAAACCTCTCCTGCGGGGCCAGGCGACGGGCCAGGATCAGGGCAGCTTCGATCACATCTGATGCCTCTGTTTCCAAGGATACTGTGAGCATCATTGCTGGCATTTTTGCATTCTCATCATCGTTACCTGCGTTGGCAGATATCTGTTCCAGTGTTAGTGATCCGGCCTTCTGACCATCGACCAGGATATCGGATACGAGATGATCGTGCCCTTGCACCTTCTGCGTTGCTGGTTGGGCTGGATAGAGGATAACGGAAGACCCTGTCGGGGTAAGGACTGGAAACAAGGCACACATGGCCCGTAACAAGCCACGTCCGTCACACAGGGATGATGCTGTTTGCGCCATTGCCGCCCGTTTGCCCGGATTATGGATCAGGGCTTGTATTGCCCTCTCTAGGTCATCAATCCGGAGATCATGCCGGGATCCCAGATCCAGCGCGGCCCGGTGATCTGACAACAATGCACTTGTTTCCTTCTGGTTGTCAGCAATCTGGATCAGGATGGATGGCAAGCCAAGACAACACCGCTCAAAGGCGCTGACGCCTCCGGCACCGATGGCCATGTCAGCCTCGAGAAGCAATGCGGGTATATTGTCCGCATCAATGTGAAGCTGTGCGGGGGGATCACATTGAGCGGCCGTTGCCCTGATAGCCTCCAGCCATGGTGAACCCGAGCCAATGACAACATCAATGGACAGGCCACGGCCCGCTGTGCGCAGGACACCCAGAACCAATGATGTTGTATTGTCCGGATCGGTCAGGCCGAATGAGACCACAATCCTTTCGACAGGCTGCATGCGTTTACGCCGTTCCAGTGCCTTGTGACGCACGGCCTGGAATGCAGGATTGAGAATTGCCCAGTCGGGGCCACACAGCCACGGCCCTGGTCCCGCCGGAGGCAGGGGAATGGCAGACAGAACAGCGCCGCAATGCGGGCGTCCGGGGATGTCATCAAGGCTCAGGAGTGTCCTTGCCCAGCCGTACAGGCTCTGTTCCCACGTGATACCCAAGTCATAGTGATCGACGACAAGAAGGTCGCAGCCATCGGGCATCCAGTGACGCAGGGCATCAGGGTCCATGACGGAATCACCCGATAATTCAAGGGTTCCCGGTGGCTTGGTCCGGCCTGTTGCCTCAAAGCTACCCGCCGCAACAGCAAAATGACAGGACCAGCCCATGGCTGACAGCCCATGGCTGAGATTCAGGCAGCGCATCAGGTGCCCCCCTCCGCGCCTTGGATCGGCATCACACCGGATGATTGCCGTCTTGCTTGTACGGAGGGCATCTGCCCGCAGCGACTTTTTCAGCCCTTCCAGACGGTCATGTCCGGCATTGATGGATGCCAGTTCGGGGTACCGATGCATGATGGCTGCCGGTACGGACCAACTGAAACGGTTTTCATCCACAGGCATCCTGGAAAAAAGAGTGCGCAGAAAAACCAGATCATCCGGGGTATCAAGAGTCCAGCGCCACAAGCATTCCGGCTCGCCCGGGCCGGGCAGGGTGGCCTTGCGCGCAGCCGGATGGTTACGGATAAAGGGACCAACATGTTCCCGCTCGCTGGGGCGACGGGCTTCCCTGTGGGCACGGTCAAGCCATTGCAGGGTGAATGCCTCTGCTTCCAGTCCGTGTGGCCACAGAGGAGGAGCCGCATTGCAGGCATAATCGATATCGGTCGTAACCAGTGCCAGAACCTGTCCATTGACCGCCGGGTCTGTCAGCGGGCAGTCGCTGGTGACCCTGAGAATGATATCGGCGCCAAAGGCATGGGCTGCGCCGTGGAACCGCGACAGGACGTCATCGCGCGATCCCCTCCATACGGGAAAGCCAAGGCGGGTTGCTTCCTGTACAACGGGTTCATCGGTTTGTTCGTCGGGGATTGCCACTACAACTTGGTTTACCCCGGGTGTTGCGGCACATCGTTCCAGGACATGTGCCAGAACAGTCTTTCCTGCCAGGTCTTCCAGTACCTTTCCCGGCAAACGGGATGATGTCATCCGGGCCTGGACAATGCAGACTGTTTTGGTCATCAAGCCTGCAGCTCCGGCAGGGACTGCAGGGTATCGACAACGCGGTCAACCTGATCGACAGTCATCCCTGGGAACAGGGGCAATGACAGTGTGCGGCGATAATATTCCATGGCACCCGGTAGTTCAGCCCATGGACTGTGCTGGCGGTAATAGGGCTGCGTATGCACCGGGATATAATGAACCTGTGTTCCTATACCCGCCTTGTGCAGTGCGCCCATGACATGTGCCCGGCTGGTTCCGGTAGCGTCAAAGTCGATCAGGGCGACAAAAAGGTGCCATCCGGTCTGTGGGCGGTGCAGGTTCTTCAGCGGACGGATCCGGGGAGCCATGGGAGCAAGTCGCTCGTGGTAGCGGGCGACATGGGCTGCTCTGCTTTCCAGGAACCGGTCCAGCTTGCCAAGCTGGCTCAGGCCAAGGGCGCACTGGATATCGGTAATACGGTAATTCGGGCCGATATCCTGTAGCTCATAGTACCATGGATTGGCGTGCTCTTCGGTAAACCCCATGTCCCTGTTCATGAAGGCAGCTGGCTCTCGTGTGATGCCATGACTGCGCAGGCGCTGCAACGTATGTCCCAAATCGGGGTCTGCGGTGGTGACAGCCCCGCCCTCGCCGGTGGTAATCGTTTTGACAGGATGGAACGAGAAGCACGTCATATGTGCCGTGCTTCGGTCACTGCCGACCGGAATGCCACCCGGTTCCCGAGACCCCAGCGCATGAGCGGCATCCACCACTACGGTACAACCGGCACTGCTGGCAATATCAACCAGAACCGGGATATCGGCGCTTTGTCCGGCAAAATGAACAGGCAGGACAACACGGGGAATCAATCCATCCGAGCGGGCCCGGAACAGGGCGGCTTCCAGATCGCAATCCCGCATCAGTCCTGTATCTGGATCGACATCGGAAAAGACCACGTGCAGACCGATAAAACGGGCCACGTTAGCCGTGGCTGCAAAGGTAATGCTGGGAACAATCGCTGCATCCCGCTTTCCTAGTTGCAGGTTCAGGGCCAAGAGTGCCAGGTGCAGGGCTGCTGTGCCACTGGAGCAGGCGACGACAGAAGACGCTTCGACGCGCTGACCCAGCGCGTGCTCAAAGTGTGTGACAAACGGCCCGGTGGTGATCCGGTCTCCACGCAGGACCTGCACGACAGATTCTATATCGTCCTCGTCAATAAGCTGGCGCCCATAAGGCAGGAACGGTTCCAGGCTCATCATGTTGCTCCGGCGTAGTGCCCACCTACGATGAGGAAAGAAGATGGCGTTTGTCAGGAAATTTGCTGTGAACGGCAGACAGAAAAGCGTCTTGGTCAATCCACTCGTTATTTTTGTCTGATGTATACGAGAAGGACTCATCAACCGGTGTTGCCCCGGCAAATTCCCGGCGCGGTGTGTCTGAGTGCGTTGGTACCGGCAATAAAATGTAGCGGTCCGGCAGTTCGAGCGTAGACCGGGCATCGTCCAGGGGGATCATGGCTTCGTGCAGTTTCTCGCCCGGTCTTATGCCAACGGTGTGCAGTTTCAGGTGAGGGGCCATCCATTTTGCAATATCAACAACACGGGCACTGGGAATTTTTGGAATAAACACTTCGCTATCCTGCATCAGAGCCAGACTGGACAGGACGAAATCCACACCTTGTTCCAAGGAAATCCAGAACCGTGTCATCCGCTCGTCCGTTACGGGCAGGCTGTCGACGCCTTGTGCCATCAAGTCCAGGAAGAAAGGTACCACGCTGCCCCGTGATCCCAGAACGTTGCCATAACGGACAACGCAAAAGCGGGGAGAGCCGCCCGCAATGTGGCGTGCTGCGACAAAGATTTTGTCCGAGGCCAGTTTGCTGGCCCCATACAGGTTGACAGGATTGGCAGCCTTGTCAGTAGACAGTGCAACAACCTTTTTCACGCCAGCCCGGACGGCGGCGTATACAATGTTCTTGGCCCCTATGATGTTGGTATGGACGCACTCTATCGGATTGTATTCGGCTGCCGGAACCTGTTTCAGGGCAGCGGCATGAATGACGTAATCAATGTTCCGCATGGCAAATTCCAGGCGCATGCGATCGCGTACATCACCCAGAAAATAACGCATGCAGCGGTGCGTCTCCGGTCGGAAGACAGCCGCCATTTCACTTTGCTTCAGTTCATCGCGGGAGAAGACAACCAAGCGTTTGGGGCGGTAGCGGTCCAGAACCGTGCGCACAAACTGCTGACCAAAAGACCCGGTTCCACCGGTTACCAGAATGGAAGCGCCGTCCAGATCGGGTGACGGAGAGTCGAACCGACGAATGGGAACTGGGTCGTGCATAAGATTTCCCCCTGTTAATGACAATCGGGAAACAATGGTGATTGATAAAATTCCCCGTCGGTACTGTACACGGAATCTGATGCAGATGATGTTTGTTTTTATATTTCATAGCCCTTTCCGGCACTAGGCAATATCTGCCTATATGTTTGTGTTTTGAAGGGGTTAGCCACTAACCATTGGGTAACACTTCTCCTGTAAATGCAGTATTGCGTCATCGGGACAGCCTGCACGGACAGATCTTCCGGGCGCGCTTGTGCTGGAGATCCCCCAGAACGGGGTTGAAGGCATTTTCAAGAATAGAGGATGCAAACCCATGGCTGATATCTCCCTTACTGCCTCCAGCCGGGCGAACCTGTTGTCACTGCAGTATACGCAGTCTTTGGTCAATCGTACCCAAGGGCGTCTGTCAACAGGCAAGGCCGTGTCTTCGGTTATCGATGATGCCCTGAAATACTTTCAGGCCAAATCACTCAGTGACCGCTCCCGCGATCTCTCTGCGCGCAAGGACTCGATTGACCAAGGGATCAATGCCCTGAAGGTGGTGGTCGAGACAACCGAGCGTCTGGAGCAGCTGGCCAACCAGATGCGCGGTATTGTCAACAGCTCGCGTACGGCGACCAAGGAACAGCGGCAGGAATTCACGTCGCAGCTTGGTTCGTTGGCTTGGCAGATCCAGAAGCTGGTGGATGACACATCCTACCAAGGTCAAAACCTGCTGAATTCTTCAGCGGCCAAGCTGACAGTCTATTTCTCTGAAAAAGCGGACTCGAAGCTGGAGATCAACGGCCTGAACTTCAACGCCTCACGCTTGTTCCGTACGACGCTCAATGGCATATTGAGTATGAATGTTTCAAAAGCTGGTTTGGGGATTACTGTTCTCAAGCGCCTCGGATTTACGGCGGCTCTTTCATCCTATAATCTTTCGGTTGCACCGAATCTGGCCAGCTATAACAACTTTGCCGACAAGGTTACCAACCGGTTGGAGCGCACAATCGACAACGTGCGTGCCAAGGCGGCATCCTTCGGTGGTGCGGTTGCTATTCTCCAGGTGCGACTGGACTTTACCAAGAACTATACAAACATCCTGTCTGAAGGGTCTGACAAGCTTGTTCTTGCCGACCTGAACGAGGAAGGTGCAAACCTTCTGGCCCTGCAGACCCGGCAGCAGCTGGGTATTCAGGCGCTGTCGTTCGCCGGTCAGTCTGAACAGTCGGTGCTGCAGCTCTTCAGGTAGTGTGCTGTTTCCTTGTTGCGTACGGGCGGTGCCGGATGAACAACCCGGCACCGTTTTTCTTTGCCACAGTTTGCAAACGTTTCTTATGGTGATACCCGTTTCCGGGCACAGGCGGTGTTGGCCTGTTTATCTGTGGGGTATCGGAATGTCTGTTTACTGGGGGGTCTTGTTTCTGGCGGTTGTTACCGAGGTAATGTGGGCACTCAGCCTCAAGGCCATCCAACAGGAGCCCGGGGTTATGACACTTGGAAGCTGCTTATTTCTGACGGTTCTGAATATCGGGCTTTTGTCCTTTGTCACGAGGGGAATTCCGATCGGGACGGCATATGCGGTCTGGACTGGATTAGGGGCTGTCGGGGTTGTTGCTGCCGGAATCATCCTGCACCAAGACCCGCTTACGGTCCGGCGGGTTGTCTTTACCGCACTGATTGTCTGCGGAGTCATAGGCTTGAAACTGGAATCCTGACTCACGCAAATGTCATCGTTATGCGTTGGCTGGTGGATTCCCCTGGCTGGTGTCCTCAGTCTCAAGCGGGCAGGTCTGGAAACCGAACAGGACGTAAACCGGGCAGTAGCCGAATACGGCGGTCAGCAGCGGGATCACTCCTACATAGCCCCACACGTCAATGGCCCCGACAAGGGCTGAACCAATCAGTGCAACGCCTGCAATCAGGCGCAGGGCCCGGTCTATTGTTCCCATGTTGCGTTTCATGATCGTTCTCCGTGTTTCCGCACAGGTTTGCTACGAAGTTTCACATACATCAGGGCCGTCATAACGGCGTCATCCAAGGCATTGTGAGCCTGGAGGCGTGGCAGGTCCAGTGTTTGCATCATGGTATCGAAGCGCAGGTCAACATGCCCCCTCCACAGCGGATCGTGTCGTGCAATTTCTCTGTCGTAGTAGAGAGAGGACACCTCGATTCGACGATTTGGCAGGCGAATCCCCAGCCATGGTTTCAGCAGGCGGTTTACCAGTGCAACGTCAAATTCCAGATAATAGCCGACCAGCGGGCGTGTGCCGATGAAATGCAGGAAGCGCGCCATGGCCTCCTGTGGGGCAAAGCCACCGGCCACATCGGTTTCACGCAGATGGTGGATGCGGATGGCATCCCGGTTTATGGCCCGACCCGGGCGAATGAACAGTTCCAAGCTCCGGCTGGTCAGGATCCGGTTTCCGCGAATCCGGACCGCAGCCAGCGAGATAATATCATCCTTTTCCCGGTCCAGTCCGGTTGTTTCGCAATCAAAGCAGACGACTTCGTCCGGGTGTTCCGGCCCGAACAAAAAGCGCCACGACAGATCTTTCAGGCAGCGTCTGTTCCAAGCATGGCTGAGCAGCGAGAACACAGGATAAGCCTCTCCTAGAATGCATCCAGACGCAGGCGCGTCACCAGGTGATTGCGGAAACGACGGACAATCGCCAAGGAATCCCGCAGGGCATCGTACTGCAGCTTGCCAAGGGTCCCGGGATTAATCAGGGTGTCTGTGCCTGTGATATCCGTACCTTTATGGCCAATGCTGATTCCAAGGCGCAGCTCCATCATGAACTGCAGGGCCTCTACCAGTTCGTCGGCCAGGCCCCGGTCAAGCCTTCCAGTGTCCCGCAGGGAATCAATGCGGTCAAAGGTATTGGTTTCCATGATCCGTCCCTGCAGGGCGAGTGCCCTGACACCATGTATAACGGGAAAGATTCCGGCCTTCTTGATATCCAGGGGTTCGCTGCGACCGCCTCCTTGCAGCAGGGTGTGCCATAGGCCGCCCCCGGGGGTATCAAACCACAATACAGGTCGTGCAAAATGGCTGATGAACATGTCGCTGTCGCTGACACGGCTGAAAAGGTCTTCTTTCAGGCTGTGGAGCAATAACGGAGACCCGGCAACCGGCTGTGCATCCAGGAATGCGGCCAGGTTGATGAAGCTCTGTTCACTGGGTTGATCTATCCACTGGAACAGGCTGTCGCGGAAGGCAGAACAGGTTTTGCGCCATTGGGGATTGGAGACCATGATGTTGCCGGGGCAGGGTGGCCATCCAAACCGGATCATGGCTTCGGTAAAGCGCTGACACAGGGGTTCCAGCGTATCCGGATCAATACTGTCCTCGACAATCAGGGCATTGTCCTGGTCGGTCCGGGCCATTTGTTCGCCACGTCCTTCCGATCCCATTACAATCAGGCAGCTTTTTTCCCCAAGTTCCGGTTCAGCCAGAAACTGGAACAGGCGCCTTTGCAGCTTGCGCGAAAGATCCGAGACCATTTCGGCAATAAAGCGGACCTTGACCCCTGAGCCATGCAGTCCCCTTAACAGGGGATCAAATGACCGGGCGGCCTTGTCCAGGGTATCTACAGAGTCAGCCCGCTCGATCTGGATGGCAACCAGATGGGAATGACTGGACATGTAGCCAAGCAGATCGATCAATTCCAGGACACCGATAACATGGCCGTCATGAAGGACAGGCAGCCGACGCACACCGTGCCTGGTCATCGTGACCTGGGCATTGAACAGGAAATCATCGGCACGGACGGTGATTGTTCCGAAGCTGGCGCATTGTTCGACCGGTGTATCCAACGGCTTCTGTTCAATCAGAACCGCTTCGCGGATATCACTGCCGGACAGAATACCAATGCGACCATCCGCGTGTTTTACCAACAGGCTGGTGGCGTGGTTTTTCTTCATCATCAGTGCGGCATCGCGCAGCCCCGTTGCGCCATCGGCAAAAACAGGTGGATGCAGGTAGGCATCACCGACCTTGGCAACCATGAAGGCCGCCATGCCCCTGTTTGTCCGGGCTTCGGCACGAGCCAGAAGACGTTCGCTGACCGATGCGGTGAAGTACCGTTCAAAGGGCAGGTTGCTCCGGCACAGGTCCAGCAGCAGCTGGCGCGGAAGTGTATAGGCCAGCGTTTCTTCCCGTGCCTCGCATACAGGGGACGCGCGCCCCCGGATCAAGGTCATGGCACCTACGCAGTCCCCCGGTCCGTGGACGGTGACCAGGGTGTCACCGTCATATTCCGTGACAATGCCCTTCATGATGACAAACAGGTGGTCTTGCGCCGTGTCTGGCGATGTCAGGCGTTCACCGGGCTGGAAGTAGGCAATGTCGGCCGCGCGTGCCACCTTCTCCCGTCCCGGGACGTCCAGAAGGTCAAACGGTGGCATGGAGAAATCAAAGGCACTCATCGGGCCTGTATCCACAACATCAGGCGGGTTTACAGATGAAAAAGCCCCCGGCGTGCCTTGTGTGCATCCCGGGGGCTTTCGTTTTGCCGGGGTTCTTGTTCCTAGTGCTTGGATGCCCCCTCTGCGCCCAAGCCGGTCTGTGAACGGACATATTGGTCTTCAAAGGCCACCATTTCGGCGGCGGCCGTGGCGGAAGAGTCCATCTTCGACATAATCCACGCGACCAGGAACGCCAGAGGCATGGAAATGATGGCCGGGTTGCTGTACGGGAAAATGGCAGCAGGATGTCCCAGAACCGTTTTCCATACCGGCGGACCCAGCACAACAAGAACCGTGGCGCAGATCAGCCCGGAAAAGCCGCCATAAAAGGCCCCTTTTGTCGTCAGTCCTTTCCAGAACATCGACAGGAAGAGAACCGGGAAATTGGCGGATGCCGCAACCGAGAACGCCAAGCCAACCATGAAAGCGATATTTTGGCTTTCGAAGGCAATGCCCAGCAGGATTGCGACAACTCCCAGGCACAGGGTCGTGATCTTGGAGACCCTGATCTCGTCGGCTTCCTCGGCTTTCCCGTCGCGGAAGACCGAAGCATAGAGATCATGGGAAACAGCCGAGGCACCGGACAGGGTCAACCCGGCGACAACGGCCAGGATTGTGGCAAAGGCAACCGCAGAGATAAAGCCCAGGAAGACATCACCCCCCACTGCGGCGGCCAGATGAATGGCGGCCATGTTTGATCCGCCCTTGATCCCTTTTCCATCTGCGGCCATGAACTCCGGATGCCCAAGAACCAGAACAATGGCCCCGAACCCGATGATGAAGGTCAGGATGTAGAAGTACCCGATGAATCCGGTCGCATAGAAAACGGATTTGCGGGCCTCCTTGGCATCCGAGACGGTAAAAAAGCGCATGAGAATGTGGGGCAGCCCCGCTGTTCCGAACATCAGGGCAATGCCCAGCGATATGGCATCAATCGGGTCGGCCACCAGGCCACCGGGGGCCATCAGGGCTTTGCCCTTGGGGCTGTTGGCTACAGCACGCGCGAACATTTCCTCCGGCGAGAAGCCAACAGCGGAGAGTACCATGACGGCCATGAAGGTTGCGCCTGACAACAGCAAGACAGCCTTGATGATCTGGACCCACGTTGTGGCCAGCATGCCGCCGAACATGACGTAGGCTACCATCAGAACACCAACCACCGCGACGGCAAGGCCGTAGTCCAGACCAAAAAGCAGCTGGATCAGCTTGCCGGCTCCGACCATCTGGGCAATCAGGTACAGGATGACAACAACCAATGTTCCGGATGCGGCCATGGACCGAACCGGCGTTTGCTGGAGCCGGAAAGATGCGACATCGGCAAAGGTGTATTTACCCAGGTTGCGCAGGCGTTCAGCCACCAGGAACAGGATAATCGGCCATCCGACAAGGAAGCCGATCGAGTAGATCAGGCCATCGAAGCCTGATGTAAACACCAAGCCTGCAATCCCCAGGAACGAGGCTGCGGACATGTAGTCACCGGCAATGGCCAGCCCATTCTGGAAGCCAGTGATACCGCCTCCCGCAGCATAGAAATCCTTGGCCGATTTTGTGCGTTTGGCAGCCCAGTATGTAATACCGAGTGTTGCTGCAACAAAGGCAAGGAACATGGCAATGGCGGTCCAGTTGGTTGCCTGTTTCTGGACAGCGCCGTCAACGGAACCTGCCCCCAGGGCTGTGGATGCAGCCAGAACAAGGGGGCAGGAAAGAAGGAGGGAAAAGCCGGAACGATGCAACATCAGCGGGATTCCTCCACAATCTGGCGGGTCAGATCATCGTATTCGCTATTGGCTCGGGCAACATAGATCCCTGTCAGGACAAAGGCGGACACGATAACACCAATTCCTATGGGAATCCCGATTGTTGTAATGCCTTTATCTGAAATGGGGATTCCGAACAGGGATGGAGAGAAGGCGATAACAGCAATAAAGCCGAAGTATATGGCCAGCATGATCACCGAAAGAATCCATGCAAAACGGGTGCGCCGTGTGCAGAGATCGTGAAATTTTGGATTGGATCGAACTTTCTCGTACACTGTGCTGGACACGATATTCCTCCCGTTTTCTACTGCATCGTATTTCTTGATCCATCTTGGCTTGTAAAAGCTGGCTATGACATGCAGCGCCTATTACGGCTCTGTACACAGCGTGTTGTTTGACACCAATTACGCTTATAGCGTGTGAGACGTAATCAAGATATCGTGAATAAGGAAGAATTCCACAACAAAATATGCAAGAGACTCTGGCCTGGGTTGCATTTGTAGGCCGGAGTGTTTCCGGAAGAGATAAAGAGAACAGATACGGACGTTATGTATTGTCTGTCTTGGCGTGATTTCAATGTTTCATGATCACCGCGCTTTTTCTCTGATTGCCACGTTAACAGGTGCCCCAGAGCCTGTTGCGCTTGTGCAGTCACGACGTGATACCGTCCCGGATGACCCTGCCTGCTTTCGTGGCGGCAAGGGTCATCCGGGACGTGTCTTTTATGAGGATGGTTTTGTTTCCGGGGAGACAGACGGGAGAGGATCTGTCTGGGTTTCTTCCGTTTTCCGGTTTGCGTGCAAGGCTTGTCTCCACAAGATGGTCCCGACGCCCGTCAGGGTAAGAAGGGCACCACCAACCTTCCACGCTGTTACATCCTCGCCAAGCAGCAGAACGCCAACAGTCATGCCGACAACGGGATTGAGCAGGGAGAAGGGGACAACATGGCTGACCGGGTGTCGGCGCAACAGCCAGTACCACAGGCCGTATGCGATAATCGATGATGCGATCGCTGTATAAAGAAGGGCTATCCAGGTCTGGTATCCGGCAGATGCGATGGCTTGCATCTGCCCCTCCTCGGTCAACCAGGACCACAGGGCGGTTTGCGGGAAGGCAAACAAGCTCATCCAGCCGGACAAGGCGACGGGGTTGACGGTGCTGGTTTTCTTGGCCAACAAGTTGGATGCTGCCCACGCAAAAGCCGAGATGATCAGCAACAAGGCCGGTGCAAGTTCGGGTACGTCGGGTCCGCCAGCCAGAAGAGCCGCGCCGGAGAAAGCAACGGCCAACCCCCCTATACGCCAGGGACCAAGCTTTTCGCGGTACAAGATGACACCAAGAAGGGCAGAAAACGGAACACCCAACTGAATCAGGATGCCTGTTGTTCCGGCGCTGATATCAGCCATGCCGATAAACAGCAGGGCAAAGTGGAGTGTGCCCAGTGTAAAGGAAAGCAGGATGACATCACGCAACGCATTTAGCGGGATACGCAGAAAAGGAACGACCAGAAGGGCGACCAGGCCAAAGCGCAGTGTGACCAGGAGAATGGGGGGAAGGTCTGCAAGTCCGGTTTTGACGGCAACAAAGTTCAGGCCCCACAAAACCTGAACCAACAGGGCAAGAAAGATGTCAACAGGGCGCACGAAAAAAAAACTCCGCAAAACGGGAATGTGGGATCTGGAGGTTAACGGCGCAGGCCACGATGGCGGGCAATCTCATCCCATGCTGCGTTGATGGATGCCATGCGTACACCGGCTGCGGCTACATCAGCCGGGCTTGCACCCTGTGCCGTCAGGGCATCGGGATGATTTCTGCGCAGCAGGGCCCGGTAGGCCTTGCGCACCGTGTCATCGTCGTCACGGTCCTGGACACCAAGAGTGGAGTACGCTTCCTGCAGCCCCATTCCAACTCCGCCTGGCATCGTGCCAGGCCGACGTCCCAAGGCGGCGGCTATTGTGTCCAGCGCTTTATGAACCGCGACTGAAGGTTTTCCTTCACTGGCCGAAAAAGCGCCCAAAGCAGCAAGTAGGGCATCGGCCCTGTCGGGGTCATTGTCCAGAAGAACAGCCAGTCCCCGCAGCAGGGGGAGCGGAAGCTCGGGCATATCATAGCCCCGGGTGAACAGGGCAATCGCGGTTTCCCTGTCCTGGGGCGCCAGCGACAGGACCCGGAACAAGGCTGTTTGCCCCCGGTCGGGGTCCCAGCCAGACAATCTGGCCAGATGACCGGACAGGATCAGCAGGGCCGCTGACAGGGCGGTGTCGGTTGTCCCCGCTTGGAACTGGCGCAGGGATACTTCGGCAATGCGGAAGAAGCCCAGAGGATCAAAGGCACGGAAAACGCCTTGGCGATCCCAGAAAAAGTGGCCGAAAGACGCCCCCAGGAGAGCGCCAAGCGGTCCCCCCGTCATCAGTCCGGCCATTCCACCGAATACCTTGCCCCACATTGCTCCAGTCCATCGTATGCGCCCGGTCACCATGTCCCTTGACCGGCGTGCCGTCAAGACGGCACGATTTTTCTTTTGTGCAGGACAGGTAGCGTTCTTTGTCAGTGCTGGAGGTTTTATGACATCTTTTATATCCCGGGCGGAGCTGTTTACCTTTCTGGATCACCTTGGAATCAAGACCACAACCCGGGAGCATGCTCCGGTTTTTACCGTGGAGGATGGGGCTGAATGCTGGGCTGATATCCCCGGCGTGCATTGCAAGAACCTGTTTCTGCGGGATGCTGGCCGCCAGAACTGGCTTCTGGTTGCCCCGGTACAGCGCCGGATTGATCTGAAGGCCTTGCCTGATCGCATCGGGTCACGGCGGTTGTCCTTTGGTTCAGCCGATCGCCTGTGGGCAACCCTTGGGGTCCGCCCGGGATCAGTGACACCGTTTGCCCTTCTCAATGATCGTCAGGCGCAATCCGTGCGCGTGGTTCTGGATGCCTGGATGATGCAGCAACCGCTGCTGAACTTTCATCCCCTGGAAAATACGGCGACAACCACCATTGCGGCATCGGATTTGCGCCGTTTTCTGGAGGCCTGCGGACACGTGGTGTCGCTGGCTGTGCTGGATCCAGAGGCTGTTGACCCCGTCAGCGCAACGGCCTGCGATACGATCTAGCCCCGCCCGCGGTATGGAGGCACGCCCTGATCCGGAAGCCAGACCCCCTCCGGCACTGGACCGGTCTGATAAAAGACGTCAATCGGGATTCCTCCACGCGGGTACCAGTACCCCCCGATCCGCAGCCATACTGGCTTCAGGACTTCGGCAAGACGTTTCCCGATGTAGACGGTGCAGTCTTCATGAAAGGCCCCGTGATTGCGGAATGAGCCAAGAAAAAGCTTCAGGCTCTTGGATTCAACCAGCGTGGCACCGGGTACATAGTCGATGACCAGGTGGGCAAAGTCCGGCTGTCCCGTGACCGGGCACAGGCTGGTGAATTCCGGTGCAGCAAAGCGTGCGACATACAGCGTGCCCGGATGCGGGTTGGGCACGGTCTCAAGGGTGGCTGCTTCCGGAGAGGAGGGCAGGGCAGACGCGTGGCCAAGCTGGGTCAGGCCCGAGGGGTCGCTGTTGGTCATTCCGGTTTCTCCACCGTCAGGGGTTCGATATCACCAAGCGCTTGGCTTGCTTCAAACTGTGTTTTGTACTGCGACAGGGTTCCCTGCCCGATGGCCGAGCGAAGATCCTTCATGATATCCTGATAGTGCTGGATGTTATGCCATGTCAGCAGCATCGGCCCCAGCATTTCCCCGGCCCGGATCAGATGGTGCAGATAAGCGCGCGTGTATTGGCGACACGCCGGGCAGGAACAGTTTTCTTCCAGTGGTCGCGGGTCGTCCTGGTGACGGGCATTGCGAAGGTTAACGGTGCCACGGCGGGTGAAGGCTTGCGCCGTGCGTCCCGACCGGGTGGGCATGACGCAGTCAAACATGTCGATGCCACGGGCCACGGCACCAACCATGTCCGAAGGTTTCCCAACCCCCATCAGATAGCGGGGCTTGCCGACCGGCATGTCGGGTACCGTGCTGTCAAGGGTCTGGAACATCAGTTCCTGTCCTTCCCCGACGGCCAAGCCCCCGACGGCATAGCCCTCGAAATCAATGTCCCGCAGCCGGGCCATGCTTTCCGCCCGCAGGTCAGGGAAGACGCTGCCTTGTACAATGCCGAACTGGCCATAGCCTTCCCGCGGGACAAAGGCATTACGCGAGCGTACAGCCCACCGCATGGACAGCCGCATTGAATGGGCAGCTGTTTTCTTGTCCACGGGCCAAGGGGTGCATTCATCAAAGGCCATGGTTACCGTGGCATCCAGTTTGTACTGGATATCGGTGGAATATTCCGGGGTCAGGGTCCACGAGGATCCATCAATATGGCTGCGGAAGGTGACGCCGTCTTCGGTCATCCTGCGCAGCTTGGCCAGGCTCATGACCTGGAATCCGCCGGAATCCGTCAGGATCGGGCCGGGCCAGTTCATCATCCGGTGCAATCCCCCCAAGGTCTGCACCCGATCGGCCCCGGGCCGCAGCATCAGGTGATAGGTATTGCCCAGAATCATCTGTGCCCCCGTGGACGCAACGCTTTCAGGCAGCATGCCCTTGACCGTTCCGGCTGTGCCAACCGGCATGAAGGTGGGTGTATCCACGGGGCCGTGTGCGGTTTCAATGCGCCCCAGGCGGGCCGCGCCGTCTGTTTTCAGGACCGAGAAGGAGAAAGCCGTCATCAACAGGAATCCTTGCACCGCAACAGCGACCCGTCGCCGTAGGAATAAAACCGGTATCCGGCCTTTATAGCGTGAGCATAGGCCGCGTGCATCGTGTCCAGGCCGGCCATGGCGCAGACAAGCATGAACAGGGTGGAACGCGGCAGATGGAAGTTGGTAACCAGAAGATCGGCGATCCGGAATTGATAGCCGGGTGTGATAAAAATAGAGGTGGAACCGGACCACGCCGACAGGGAACCATCCGGTGCAGCCGCACTTTCCAGCAACCGCAGAGATGTTGTACCAACGCAGACGACCCGTCCGCCCTGTTTCCGTGCTTGTGTGATGGCCCGGGCAGCTTCGGCTGAGATGTCCCCGGTCTCGGCGTGCATGCGGTGATCACGGGTGTCTTCGGCCTTTACGGGCAGAAAGGTGCCGGCACCGACATGCAGGGTGACGTGTACCCGACGTATCCCCCGGCCATCAATGGCTTCCAGAAGTTCCGGCGTGAAGTGGAGACCGGCCGTGGGGGCGGCAACAGCGCCATCGCGGGAGGCATAAACCGTCTGGTAGTCCTGCCGGTCGCGGGCGTCATCTTTCCGCCCCATGTAGGGGGGGAGGGGAATATGGCCGTGATGCTCCAGGGCGGCCATCAGATCAGCCCCGCTGCGGTCAAAGCGCAGGACAATCTCGCCCCCTTCCTGCCTGTCTTCGACACGGGCCGTAAAGTCCCCGTCTGCTGACAGAACAACGGTTTGCCCGGGAGACAGCTTGCGGGCACCCTTTGCAAAGGCAGCCCAGGTATCTGGCCCCAGGCATTGATGAAGGGTGATGTCCACGCTGGCAGGTTGCCCCCCGGGCTGAATGGCAGGCCGCAATCCGGACAGGCGTGCCGGAATGACGCGGGTGTCATTGAACACCATCACATCGCCCGGTTCCAGAAGCCCGGGAAGGTCCAGCATGATCCGGTCGTGCAGGCCATCAGGCGCCACATCCAGGAGCCGGGCGCTGTGGCGCGGTGACACGGGGCGCGTGGCAATCTGTTCACGTGGCAGATCAAAGTCAAAGGCATCAACCCGCATCGGGCGCCGTATCCTGTTTCCGTTTGCAGGCAAGAAAAGAAGGGAGGGTATGCCTTGCCCTGTCTCTGTGGGCAAGAGGGAAATCTGTTTGATCTATGTTTGGGTCTGAGGAACATAATTAGGGATTGCGTCTTTCGGATATGAAAAACGCATGGGTGGAACATAAGTCTGGGCAGAGACTGTTGTTAATGTGAGTTCATCTGCTGTCGCGTCTTGGTGTATTGCGCTTTACATAGATATTCATAGTTAAAAAGTATCCATATAATACCGTGTATTATAATTAATGGGCTGATTTTCAATGTAGTTTTATTGTTGACGTTGTCGTTGATTATCAATGCAATTGACGGGGTATTTCCACAGCCTGCGGGGGGGCAGATGTCTGTCGAAAGAGAATTCCAGCCTATGGATTTTGGTCCTAGCCGTGCGGTTATTGGCTCACACGGTCATGACAAAATCATCGGGACAGACCAGCGTGATCGTCTGATCGGCGAAGAGGGTGACGACCACTTGTTCGGTCTTGATGGCGATGATCTCCTGATTGGTGCCGAAGGCGATGACTACCTCGATGGTGGTGACGGGGCTGACAGGCTGATGGGCAATGAGGGTGCCGATACGTTTGTTTTCCGCGAGCTGGCATCTGACAAGCGTGACACAATTGTCGATTTCAAGAGTGTTGAAGGCGATAAAATTAATGTGTCGGTAATCAGCGAGCATATGATCAGGGCCGGACTTCCATCCCTTCGCTTCAGTGGTCAGGAACCATCTCCCTACTCTGTCTGGTACCGTGGTGCTCCGGGGGAACAGGGTGTAACACTGGCTGTTGACGTGGATGGTGATGCGTCGCCAGATCGTGTTGTCTGGTTGAGAAGTACGTCTTCTCTCTCCAGTCAGGATCTGGTTCTGACCGGACCCGCGATAACGGTTGCCGATTCTTCGGTGCAGAAAGGGACGGATTATAATGACCGGCTGGTTGCCGGTTTCGGGCCTGATCACGTGGACGGTCGGGGTGGTGAGGATGCCATCGATTACCGGGACGCCCTGTTGCCCGTCAATGTGGCTCTTGCGGGATCCCAAAGCGCAGCCGTTCTTGTGGATGGTCGTGAGGAAGACACGATCGTCAATATCGAGCATGCTTTTGGTGGTTTTGGTGATGACTGGTTAGCCGGGGACGATGGCAGCAACATTCTGTCCGGTCGTGGCGGCTCTGATATCCTGGTTGGTGGTCAGGGTGCAGATACCTTGACCGGTGGTCTTGGTGCAGACCGTTTCCTCTACAGGGATTTTGTGGAAACCCACGGTGACCTGATTGTTGATTTCAATCGGTCCCAAGGGGATGTGGTCGATGTGTCATCGATTGATGCCAATGTTGACGTGCCCGGTCGGCAGGAATTTGTGTTCTCCGGTCAGTTGCCCCAGGCAAATTCCATCTGGTACAGGATCTTTATCGACGGTGACGATACGGTTCACGTTCAGGGTGATGTAGACGGTGACCCTGAAACCCCGGAGATTGATATCGCCATGGAAGGGGTGACCAGTGTCAACGCCCGTGATCTGGGTCTGTTGACAGTCATCCGCGGAAATGCTGTCGATTTTTCGGCTCATATCCAGCCGACAGAGGTCAACCTGGATCAACTGACTTTCCAGGGTGTCAGTTCGGTCGTTGGTGCCCTGAATGCCTGGAACAGGATACAGGGATCCGACAGTGTCACCGGGGCCTTTGTCGGGGGTGACAAGGGGGATAACATTGTTGGTGCCAGTGGCGATGATACCCTGCGCGGGGGGCGCGGCAATGACAGTCTGCACGGAGAAGGCGGCCGCGATATTCTGGATGGCGGTGATGGTGATGACTTCCTCAGGGGAGGATCCGGCGCTGATATCCTGACCGGTGGCCCGGGTATGGACCGGTTCCATTATCGGACCTCTGCCGAAGTGCAGGGCGATGTTATCAGTGACTTCAACCGTGATCAGGGTGACTGGGTTGATCTGTATCGCATTGATGCCAACACGCATGTGGATGGGTGGCAGCTTTTCACGTTCAGCGGCGAAGAGCCACGTCCCCATGCCTTGTGGTCCGGGCCTGATCCAGACGGGTCAGGTATGCGTCTTTATGGAGATACGGATGGCAATCCTGAGACGGTTGAGCTTGATCTCCAGTTTCTGGGCATCGAGGTTCTTGATGCATCGGATGTTCAATTGCCTGTCAGCAGGGATGGTACCCTGGATTTTTCCGACCTGATTCATTACGACCTGGTCAACCTGCATGAACATCATCCCTTCCTTCAGGTTATGGGGCCAAGGTCTGTTTCCGCAACACTCTTGGGTGGTAGTGGTGCCAATATCCTGATTGGCGGTATGGACGGTGACGCGGTCATCGGGGATGAGGGGCATGACACGCTGTATGGCATGGAAGGTGATGATCGTGTCAACGGCGGGGCCGGCGACGATTATCTTGATGGCGGGGAAGGTGACGACCTTGTTGCGGGCGGCCCCGGTGCGGACACGATGACCGGAGGGCACGGAGCCGATCGTTTCGTCTACAGCAGTGTCGAGGAAGCCCGGGGTGATGTGATCACCGATTTCAATATGCTGGAAGGGGACTGGATTGACCTGACCATAGTTGATGCGGGAAGTGCATCAGGCGAGCCTTCATGGCGTGGCTTTGTTTTCTCCGGTACCACACCGCAGGCTCATGCGCTCTGGTCTCGTTTTGACCGGGAACGGTTTGGTACGGAGCTGCTGGGTGATACAGATGGCAATCCTGAAACAGCGGAGATTTCCATCTACCTCAAGGGTGCCGAGTTCTTTGGCCCCGAGGCGCTCCAGCTTCCCTCCCTTGCGGGGGATACGGTCGATTTCTCGGCCACAACAAAGAATACCTATATCCATCTTGATTACTACAACGGCGTGAATCATGTGCGTGGCCCCCTTGAGGTCGCGACAGAAATTCATGGCAATGCCGACGCCAATACCCTGTCCGGTGGAGACAAGGGTGATACGCTGTCGGGGCGTGACGGTAATGATACCCTGATCGGTGGAGGTGGGGATGACCTGCTCTATGGCGGAGTGGGAGACGATATTTTGCGCGGTGGAGATGGCCGCGATATTCTTGATGGTGGTCCCGGTGCCGACACATTGAGCGGTGGTGCAGGGGCTGATCGTTTCGGCTACGCACTTGCCGATTATACCGTTGACGATGTGATCCTTGACTTCAATCGGGATGAAGGAGACTGGCTTGACCTGCATCAGGTTGATGCCAACGTTTACGAGCCAGGATGGCAGGTCATGTCCTTTGGCGGCACAAAAGCAGCGCGCCATTCACTGTGGTTCAAGCCGGGGGAAGACGGGAACAGTGTGATCTTGTGCGGGGATACAGACGGAAACATCCGTACCCATGAGGTCAGTCTGGAAATCAGGGGGATAACGTCACTTCTGGTATCGGACCTTGATATGCCTGTGCTGCGTGCCGAGACACCGGATCTTTCTGGAACATTGCAGGCGCTGCGCGGGGTTTTTGTCCCATCGCCTCATGATGGTTCCAAGGTAGATTTCCGTTTCGATGACAGTGCGTTGTCGGCGGAAACAATGCCGGAGCAGGTTCCCGGCAGCGATGAGAACGGCGCTCTGCAGGCCCCGCTTGTCATTTCGCCGGGCGATGGGGCTTACGATACCCCCCAGGCTTCCGTATCCGGTTATACGGCATCCCAGTTCTCCAAGTTCCTGTTGCGTGTTCTGGATGACGAGGGGCGTTTCTCGGGGTTACAGGGGCGCGATGCAGGTGGCAAGACCCCGGCGCCGGAGACCCTTGACTTCTCGATGACGTCAAATCACCGTCATATTGATATTAACACCTACAGGGGCTTCAACAACGTCGTTGGCCCGGCTGATTCCGGTGCGCAAATTCGTGGTGACAGCGGTCCCAACGTACTGACAGGGGGGGATGGTCCCGACCAGATATACGGAGAAGCCGGGGATGATATCTTGGTCGGTGGATCCGGTGATGATACCCTGCGCGGTGGTAGCGGCAATGACATCCTGACCGGAGAAGCAGGCAATGACACCCTCTACGGTGATGATGGCAATGACATCCTGACCGGCGGGACCGGGGCTGACATCATGCATGGCGGTCGTGGCCACGATACTCTGACCGGCGATGCCGGCAATGATACGCTGGAAGGTGATGATGGAAACGATACCCTTTCCGGCGGTGCCGGGGCCGATATCCTGCGTGGTGGTCTTGGTCGGGATACGTTGTCCGGTGGGTGGGGTGCGGATCGCTTCCATTACCGCTCTGTCGATGAAACCGTCGGCGATGTGATTGCAGACTTCAACCCGTCACAGGGGGACTGGATTGATTTGCACGGGATAGACTCGGGCGACAATCCGGATGTATGGCAGGGTCTTGTCTTCCATGGAGCCAACGTGCGTCCACATTCCCTGTGGTATCAGGTCGATGGCAATGGAAAAGGTGTACACCTTTACGGAGACACCGATGGCAATGTGGACACGCACGAAATCAATATTGCTGTGAAAGGCGTTGCCGTTCTTGAGGCCCGCTCTGTTCCCCTGCCGGTCTTTACCATGGATACTGTCGACTTCTCGTCAAGCCGGTCTTATACGGCCATTGATCTGGCCGATTATCGGGGTATATCCAATCTGGTTGGTTCCCGTATTGTCGGGATGGAGCTGCATGGAACCGGTGCGGACAATGCCCTGACCGGGGGCGATGGTGACGACCACTTGCATGGTGGTGGTGGTAACGATGTGCTGGCCGGTGGGGATGGCAAGGATGTGCTGACCGGCGGTAGTGGTGCGGATGCTTTTGTATATTGGTCTGCTGCTGCAACGGTTGGTGATGTTATTACAGATTTCAGTCAGGATGACGGCGATACCCTGGATTTCAGCCTGATTGATGCCAATACGTCCGCAGCCGGCGTTCAGGATCTTGTATTTTCTGATACGGTGCCGCGTGCACATGCTGTGTGGTATGTGCCCAATGCTGCGGGCAGTGACCTTGTTTTGTGTGGTGATACGGATGGTCATGTTGAAACCACGGAGATAGCCTTCCTTCTCAAGGGTGTCTCGTCACTTGCCGCATCAGATTTCCTGTTCTGAGATATTCTGATCTGCAGGGTTCCGTGGTACGGCATGCCGTACCACGGAACCTTTATTTTTTGCAAGAGACAGGACGGGCGCTGTGGCCTGTTATGAGTGCAGCATTAGTTGATATATGGGCACATCTCTAACCTAAGAGGGTGTATATTGTTAGAGGTGCTTCCGGGATAGGGCGGTGTGTTCCGGTCCCGCGTTGCGGATTATTTGACAGGCAGGAGCAGGGATGTTGAACGTGACAAACCATTCCACGTATGACAGCAAGACCTTGCCCGCTTCGGGTGGGCTTGTTCTTGTTGGGGGAGCGACGTCGGATACGTTGCAGGGAAGTCGTCTGTCCGACGTCCTTGTTGGTGGAGACGGGAACGACACGCTGTATGGCAAGAATGGCGCTGATACACTTGTTGGCGGAGACGGGAACGACACACTGTATGGCGGACGTGGCGCTGACCTTCTGGATGGACAGGGCGGGAATGACGCATTACATGGCGGGCCCGGTCGCGATATCCTTTCCGGTGGGGATGGAAACGATTTTCTGGACGGGGGGCGAGGTAACGATACCTTGGTTGGCGGTGTCGGCAATGATGTCCTTGTTGGTGGTGTTGGTGCTGATGTGCTCGTCGGTGGACCAGGTGCCGATCGCTTTCGCTATCGTTCTGCCGGTGAGGCGCTGGGCGATGTGCTGATGGATTTTGATCCACAGCAGGGGGACCGGATTGAGATGAGGCTTCTTGATGTTGGTCCCGGCTCGGATGCTTGGCATGGTTTTGCTTTTACCTATGAAGATCCTGCCCCTTTTTCGGTGTGGTTTGTGATTCCCGAAATTGTGGAGCCAGTTTTTCTCCCGTGGGTGGGCGAAGAATTGAATGTGTCCCGCAAGGGAGGAAATATCAAGCTGCGCGGTGATACCGACGGTGATCCCGAGACGCTTGAAATTGATATGGTGATCCGGGGCATGGACTCTCTGGATGGAACACATCTTGATCTGCCAACCATTTCGGGAGGCATTGCCGATTTCTCATCCCAGATCCGGTATCGGGTCATTGATCTGGGGCAGCGTTCCGATGTGACCAGTATTCTGGGCCCCCGGAATGTGGGTGCCGAGATCCGCTCCAGCAAGCAAGGGACGTTTATGTCTGGTGGGGATCTGGACGATTGGCTGATTGGTTCTGACGGTGATGATGCCATTGCAGGAGGGCGCGGATTCGACATCCTGACCGGTGGAGGTGGCGCAGACCGGTTCTGGTTCTGGCATGGCGACAGTACCGTGACGGAAGATGTCATAACAGATTTCCGTCGCACTGAAGGCGATCGTATTGACTTTGCCCGCGTTGATGTGGACAAGGATGCCGAGGGGCGCCAACCCTTGTCCTTCTCCGGCACAACGCCAAAGGCGCATGCCGTTTGGTATCAGGTGCGTGATGACGGGGTCGGTGTCACGTGTTATGCAGATTTGGACGGCGATCCAGCCAGCGCAGAGATTCGTATTTTGGTCAGCGATAACACGTTTCTGGAAGAGTCTGATTTTCTGTTCTGACAGACCCCATGCGAACAAGGCCCCTGTTATGCAGGGGCCTTGTTCATTCAGGGCAAGCTTTAGAATATGCCTACCGGAAGACAACAGTCTTGTTGCCGTTGGCCATAACCCGCTTCTCGACATGCCAGCGAACAGCCCGTGACAGGACCATCGTCTCGATATCACGCCCGGTCCGTACCAGGGCATCGACAGAGAAGGTGTGGTCTACCCGTTCAACGGCCTGCTCGATAATCGGTCCCTCGTCCAGGTCACCGGTTACGTAATGCGCTGTTGCCCCGATCAGCTTGACCCCCTTGCTGTGTGCCTGCTGATAGGGCTTGGCACCCTTGAAGCTGGGGAGGAAGGAGTGGTGGATGTTGATGGCGCGTCCCGACAAGGTCTTGCAGGCTTCTTCCGACAAAATCTGCATGTAACGCGCCAGCACCAGCAGGTCGGACTTCGTTTCCGCAAACAGCTCCAGCATCCGTGCTTCCTGGTCTGTCTTGGTTTCCCTTGTCACCGGCAGATAGTGGAAGGGAATGCCGTGCCATTCCACCAGATCACGGAAATCAACGTGGTTGGACACCACCCCGGTGATGTCGATCGTCAGCTGTCCCGTACGCCAGCTGTGCAGCAGGTCATTGAGACAGTGCCCGAAGCGGGATACGGCAATCATGACCTTGGGGCGGTCGCCGGAACTGTCAATGCTCCACTCCATCCCGAACCGGCTGCCGATCAGGTCAAAGCCTGCTTTCAACCGATCCAGGGCCGGAAAACTTTTGCCACCGGCGCGGAAAGAGGTACGCATGAAAAAGAGGCCGGTATCCGGGTCGCCGTAGTGGGCGCTGTCGGTTATGAAAGCTTCGTTTTCGGCCAGAAAACCGGACACGGCAGCAACAATGCCGACAGCATCCGGGCATTTGATGGTCAGCACATAAAGCGGTTCGGTGACGACAGCGGCAACGTTCATTCGGGCCGGCTTCCTGTTTTGCGGGATCTCGGGATGCGGGGCAATCTTTCGCGGCGGGCCAGCCATGGTGGGGGTGGAGGGACTCGAACCCACACTCCTTGCAGAACACGATTTTGAGTCGCGCGCGTCTACCAATTCCGCCACACCCCCGTGCGTGGCCCGCCAATGCGAAGGCGAAACTCTATAGAGGCTTTTCAGGACTCCGCCAAGGAAAAAATGGCGTTATCCTGATTGTATGCTGAAAATTATGGTGTCGGGGCTGGTCATTTTGTCGCCAGAGGTGCACTCTGCGACGGTGTTTGCCATGTGTGCGGAAGTTCCATGCCTTTATCTGCAATATCCTGTCGCCTGTTCTTTTCCTGTATCCTGGGGGCTGCGGTCCTGGCTCTTGCCGGTGCCCTGACGGCCGAGCATGTCTTCGGCCTGGAGCCGTGTATCCTGTGTCTGTACGAACGGGTCCCCTGGGTTCTGGCCGGCTTGCTTTCCGCATGCTGGCTTGGTGTTCCCCTTGCCCGACGCAGCCCCATGTCGGGGGTTCTTCTTGTCACGGCGGCCTTTTCCGCAGGTGCTTTTCTGGCCAGCTATCATGTCGGGGTTGAACAGGGATGGTGGGCTTTTCAGGGATGCACCGGCGAGCTTCCCGGTCCCTTGGGGCTTGCCGATCTGATGGATGGACTGGACCGTCCGGTGCGCCCGGCCTGCAATGTCGTGCAGTGGACCCTGTTCGGGGTGTCCTTTGCCGGTTACAATGCCTTGGCCTCCCTGTTCATGATGGGGCTGGGTATGTTTGTATTCCTGTCGGGCATGTTCCCGGTTTCCCGGCAGAAGGGGGAATAAGCCATGACCAAAAGCCTTGTTCGTGAATCGTCTTCTGCGGCCCGGGATGTGCCACCTGCCGGGCAGACAGCCGACAGGCATATCCCCGGTGACTTGACCCGCGAGCAGCTTCTGGACCGTTTTGTGCGGGTCAATCATGCCGGAGAATATGGTGCCGTACGGATCTATACCGGGCAGCTTGCTGTTCTGTCGAAAGGAAGGCATGCGCAAACCCTGCGTCATATGCTGGACCAGGAAGTAGAGCACTGCACCTACTTCGAGAGACAGGTTGCCGCGCGGCATGTGCGTCCGACCGCCCTGCAGCCGTTGTGGCATGTCGCCGGCTGGATGCTGGGGGCGGGGACAGCCCTGTTGGGTGAAAAAGCAGCGATGGCCTGCACCGTGGCTGTCGAGGAAGCGATCGACGCGCATTATCAGGGCCAGATCGACCAGCTGGGTGATGACGAGAAGCCCCTGCGTGACGCGATTGTCCGCTTCCGTGAGGAAGAGCTGGAGCACCGCGACATCGGGTATGAGAACGGTGCAGAGCAGGCGCCGGCCTATACCCTTCTGCATGGGGCGGTCAAGGCCGGGACCCGGCTGGCAATCTGGCTGTCCGAGCGTATCTGAGAACAGCCTTCACCCCGGGGCCATGCGTTCAGACAACGCTTGCCCCGGGATTGGTCTTTCCGGTCAGGATGATGCGGCTTTGGCGTCGCCGTCCTGCGGTTCCCGGCAGAAAACCAGGCGATGGAACAAGCTGTCCGGCATGGCGTGGATGATGCGCGCCAGAATCGCAATTACGCCGACGGCCATGATGATGCGGGCGACGATGATGCCGCTCCAGTGTCCGCCCATGGCCAGGACGAGCAGGCTGTCCTCGATCAGATTGTGGCACAGCGACATGAAGCACACCGAGATCACCACATCCCGTGCCTTCAGGGCACCGCTGCGGGCCCGGTCGATAATCAGCCCGCCGCCATAGGTCAGGCCCAATAGCACACCGACCATGGTCAGGGGGGCTGCATCACGGCTCATGCCCATAACGCGCAGAAGGGGGCCCATGATCCGGGTCAGCCAGGCGGTGATCCCGGTACGGTCCATGATGCGCAGGACCAGCACAAGCCCGGCAATAACCGGCAGAATGACGGCCAGCGATTTCAGGCTTTCGATCAGCCATACCAGACGGGTTTGTGTCTGTGATGCGCCTTCTGTTGCCAACAGGACCGTGCCCGGTTCCTGCAGGATATCCAAGTGTCCGTAAAAGGCTTGCAGAAGCGCCCCCTGTCCAACAGCAAAGGCCATGCGCAGAAGAACGGTCAGCCCGATGCCGACGCCGGTACGGCGGGCAACCCGCAGTTCGATCGGGAAGCTGTGTGCGGCCAGCATCATACCGCCCAGAACGGTCAGGTCGGCGGCACTCAGGGAGAGCTCGGGCAGCAGGCCCAGCAAGACAGCCACGCCGCCGTAAATACCCACCAGGCAGGTGGTGGCCCAGACCATGCCGGTCTCCGGGGGCAGGCCGACCAGGCCGGTCAGGGGTTCAAAGGCTGCGGCCAAGAGTGGAACCGCATCAAGTTCGACGGCAATGCGCACCAGCACCATCACCGGGACCATGATTTTCAGCAGTGACCAGTACAGGCGCAGGGTGTCGTGGCCAATAGCCTTTGCAAAGGAAGCAGGAGAGGACATGTACAATCCGGTTTCAGAGAAAGGGCATGCCTGATGTTTATCAGGCAGCCGTGTGGAGAGAGTGTTTTGAAAAAGAGGTGTGACAGTATGGTCACGTCTGTTCACGGGCTACGGCACGCCAGCCGATATCCCGCCGGCAGAATCCATCCGGCCAGTCCAGGGTATCGACAGCGGTGTAGGCGCGTTTCTGTGCCTCGGTGACCGTTTCGCCAAGGGCGGTGATTCCCAGGACCCGCCCCCCGGTCGCAAGAATACGCCCGTTTTCTTCACGGGTTCCGGCGTGGCAGACAAAGACACCTTCGCAGCGGGACGCGGCATCAAGCCCACGGATTTCGGTATTGCGGGCATAGGCACCGGGATAGCCACGTGCTGCCATCACTACCACCAGGGCTGCCTGATCCTTCCAGCGCAGGCGGATATCGGCCAGTCGTCCTTCGGCTGCGGCCAGCAGGACTTCCAGGATGTCACTGTCCAGCCGCTCCATCAGAACCTGACACTCGGGGTCGCCGAAGCGCACATTGTATTCCAGAACCTTGGGGCCATCAGCGGTCAGCATGACCCCGCAGAAGAGGACACCGCGATAGGGGCGCCCCAGCTTCTTCATGTGGGCCACAGTGGGCAGGATGGCTTTCTGCATCAGTTCGTCACGCAGGGCATCGGTAAAAGCCGGGGCTGGACAATAGGCCCCCATTCCACCGGTATTGGGGCCTGTATCCCCGTCTCCGACCGCCTTGTGATCCTGTGCTGCGGCCAGAGGAATGGCCGTTTCGCCGTCACTGATGGCAAAGAAGCTGAGCTCCTCGCCTTCCAGAAACTGTTCAATGATAATTTCTGTGCCGGCATCTCCGAAAATGCGTCGGTCCATGATGTCCGTGACCGCTTGAAGGGCCTCTGCGGTGTTCTGGCACAGGATCACGCCCTTGCCTGCGGCCAGGCCATCGGTCTTGATGACAATCGGAGCGCCTTTTTCGGTGACAAAGGCCCGGGCGGCATGGCTGTCGGTAAAGCGCTGGTACCAGGCCGTCGGGACACCGGCATCACGCAGGACATCTTTCATGAAGCCTTTGGATCCTTCCAGTGCCGCTGCTGCTGCCGATGGGCCGAAGACCTTGATACCGGCTTCTTGCAAACGGTCGGCAAGGCCGAGAACCAGCGGTGCTTCCGGGCCGATAACCACCAGGTCCACGGCATGGGTTTTGGCCCACGCGGTCAGGTCAACCACCGCTTCGGCGGCAACAGGTACCAAGGTCGCAAGGCTGGCAATGCCGGCATTGCCAGGGGCGCAAAACAGTGCAGAACAGCGCGGAGACTGCTTCAGGGCCCGGCACAGCGCATGCTCCCGCCCGCCTGAGCCAACAACCAGAACTTTCATGGTGTTCTCTTTCGACCAAAGATGTTTACCGGCAACGGCTGTTGTTCTAGCATCCTGTTTTCGCCCCGTCACCTTCTGTGCTGAAGACAAGAAACGGCCATCGCCCACGTTATGACAGCAACTGAAACCACCGGCCAGGCAGATCCGGTTCACAATCTGCCCGAACGCACTGTTTCCGAGGTCTCCGCCGACCTGAAGCGCACGGTGGAGGATCATTTTGCCCGTGTCCGGGTGCGTGGTGAAATCAGCCAGCCCAAGCTGGCCGGGTCCGGCCATTGTTATCTGCGTCTGAAGGATGACAATGCTGTTCTGGATGGCGTGATCTGGAAGGGCACGTACCCGAAGCTGGGAACAAAGCCGCAGGATGGTCTGGAGGTTATCGTTACCGGGCGTCTGACCACGTGGCCCGGGCGTTCGTCCTATCAGATTGTGATTGAATCCCTTGAGCTGGCCGGAGAAGGCGCCCTGCTCAAGCTTCTGGAAGAACGCCGGCGTCGGTTGGCCGCAGAAGGTCTTTTTGATCCTGCAACCAAGAAAGCGCTGCCGTTCCTGCCCAGGGTGATCGGTGTGGTCACCAGCCCGACGGGGGCCGTTATCCGCGACATTCTGCACCGCTTGTCCGACCGCTTTCCGGTTCATGTTCTGATCTGGCCGGTTCTTGTGCAGGGAGAGGGCGCTGCCGCCCAGATTGCCGCAGCGGTCCGGGGTTTCAACGCGCTGGACCCAGACAGCCCTGTTGTTCGTCCCGATCTTGTGATCGTGGCCCGGGGTGGCGGATCTTTGGAAGACCTGATGGCCTTCAACGAGGAAGAGGTTGTGCGGGCTGTTGCCGCCTCGGATATTCCTGTTATTTCCGCCGTAGGGCACGAGACGGATACGACCCTGTGTGACTTTGCTGCTGACCGGCGGGCTCCCACCCCGACCGGGGCTGCGGAAATTGCCGTGCCGGTGCGTCTGGACCTGTGTGTGCAGGTGGCCGATGTGGCCCGCCGTTTGACAGCGGCAACACGGTGGAGCTTTGCAGAGCAGGGGACCCGGTTGCAGGGCCTGGCTCGTGGCCTGCCACCCCTTGACCGTTTGGTGCAGGGCCATGTGCAGCGTCTGGAAGACCGGGCGGAGCGTCTGGGAACCGCTGTTGGCAGTTTTCTGGAACGGAACAGGTCCAGCTTTCTGGCTCTGGCGGCGGCCTTGCGTCATCCGCGTGACCGGGTGGCAATGGCCTCTGCCCGTCTGGACACGGCTGGATCGGCTCTGTCCGGTGCCTTTCGGCTGTCTCTGGGAGGTGCTTCTACCCGACTGGGGGCCGCTTCGGTCCGTTTGGCAGCCGTATCGCCGGTGCGTGGTCTTGCGCAGGGGCGGGATCGTGTAACCGGTCTGGAGCAGCGCCTGGTGGCCGCAATGCGCCGTTTGCAGCAAGATGAGGGGCAGCGGTTGCTCAATGCCGCAGAGCGTCTTGAGGCAGCTTCGTGGCAGCGTGCCCTGCAGCGTGGTTATGCTGTGGTTCGGGACTCGAACGGTCTCCTGGTTGACCGCAGGGCTTCCGTGCGCGTCGGGGATGTCCTGTCAATCCAGCTTGCGGATGGAGACCTGCCTGTTGTAGCCCGTGGCCCCGGGGGGCGGGTTTCACGCCGGACTCGGCAGGATTCCGACCCCCGGCAGGATTCGCTGTTTTGACCCTCTGTTTTCGGCTGTGTTCGCACAGTCATATTCCTTGTCCGGGGCTTGACGGCCCACAGTGGCGGGGATTGTCTTGTCCATCAGGCCTGCCCCCTGACGTGCCGGGGCTGGGATCAGGGAGCCCGTTATGGCGTTTGTTGAATGGTCTGTTTATGCGGTTCGTCTGAAGCGGTGTGCTGAACGTATGAGCCGGGCGCGAACCGTGGAAGAACTTCGGGTTTGTGTTGCCGAGAACACCCAGCTCTGGGCCCAGCTGGACGAGCTTCTGAGCGAGCGTCTGGAGGCCCGGTGCGCAGATTGTCGTACCCTGCACAACCGGGCTCGTTATGTAGCCGAGACATCCGCCGTGATCCCGACCCTGTCGGATTCGCACATCGAGGCTTTTATTGCCATCAACCGTCAGAGCGCCGAAATCCTGCCGATGCTGGATCTGTCGGCCGATATCAACCCGGTACGGAACTGACGGCGCGCTTCTTCTCTTCCTGCTGTTCAAGGACGGAGTCCAGAGCCCTGCCCAGACAGGCCAGATCCTGGGGGCGGGAAAGCCTGTGTTCTGCAGACTTGATCAGGATACATTCCACACTGGCTGAATGCAGATGCTCTGCTAGTCTTACGGATGTTTCCCACGGTACGCTGTCATCCTGCTGGCCGTGCAGAAGGCATACGGGGCCATCAAAGGGCAAAGGGGTTCGCAGTACAAGGTTCTGTCGGCCATCCTCAAAGAAGGCTTTCGTGAAAACATAGGGCTGTTCCAAATAAGGGCACGGAATTTCCGTGCGTCCCCGTGTTTCCACATCTTGGCGCTGGGTCGGACTCAAGCCTGGCAAGACAATATCTTCGGTAAAGTCGGGTGCGGCGGCAATCCCCACCAGTCCGGCCACACGCTGCGGACGGGCCCGGGCCGCCAGAAGCATCAGCCACCCGCCCATGGATGATCCGACCAGGATCTGTGGCCCTTCTGTCAGGGTATCCAGAACGGCCAAGGTGTCTTCAACCCATGCGCCAATCGTGCCTTCGTCGAAGCGTCCGGACGAGGCACCGTGACCCATCTGATCAAAGCGAATAAAGGCTCGCCCTTGCATCCGGCACCGTTGCTCCATATACAGGGCTTTGTCACCCTCCATGTCCGACATCAGGCCGTGCAGGAATACAACGCCGGTCGTGGCGTTCGGGTTTGTTTGTGTCAGGCTCCGGAATGCAAGGAAACGTCCGCCGGGTCGCGGCATGTTTTGTAGTTTTGCAGATGCAGGGTACCCGGTTGTGGTATTCATCAGGAATGGCCTTTCGAAATGAAAACAGAGTTTGTGAGTTTGCCAGAGTGATGCACCTTAGCACTGATTCTGCAGGCGAGCAGCCTGCCCCGGTGATTTTGCAGGTTCTGCCCCGTCTGGTGACAGGTGGCGTGGAGCGGGGCACGGTCGAAGTGGCGGCAGCGCTGCAGGCCGCAGGCTGGAAGGCGGTTGTCGCCAGCGAGGGTGGCCCGATGGTGCGCGAGCTGGAACGGGTTGGTGCCTTGCACGTGACCTTGCCGATGGCCAGCAAGAACCCCTGTCGCCTGCGCGCCAATGCCGATGCCTTGCGGGCCCTGATCCGCGAGCACGGTGTTTCCCTGGTTCATGTTCGTTCCCGGGCACCGGGCTGGGCGGCCTTGCGGGCGGCGCGGAGTGAGGGGGTGCCCCTGGTCACGACCTTCCACGGTACCTATAACCTTGGCCTTCTGGGGCTCAAGCGTCCCTATAACAAGGTGATGGTGATGGGGGACCGGGTTATCGCCATTTCCCGTTTTATCCGTGGCCATATCCTGGACCATTACCTGCCTGATGACGGCCCGGTCCGGGTTATCCATCGCGGTGTGGATATCAGCCGCTTTGATCCGGATCGGGTCAGCGCGGAACGCATGATCCAGCTCAGTCGTCGCTGGCGCCTGTCCGACGGGGAGCCGGTGATCATGTTGCCCGGGCGTCTGACCCGCTGGAAGGGGCAATTGCTTTTGATTGATGCCCTGTCGCGTCTGAAGGATCGTCGTTTCCGCTGTATTCTTGTTGGCTCGGACCAGGGGCGGACGTCGTTCCGGCGCAAGCTGGAGCGCGCGGTGGCCCGTGCCGGCCTTGAAGACCGTGTGCTTCTGGCCGGGGAGTGCAATGACATGCCCGCTGCCTACATGGTCAGCGATGTCGTTGTCAGTGCCTCTACGGATCCGGAGGCCTTTGGCCGGGTATGTGCTGAAGGTCAGGCCATGGGGCGCCCTGTTGTGGCTCCTGATCACGGGGCCGCGCCGGAGATTGTCGAGCCGGGTCGCACCGGTTGGCTGTTTGCCCCCGGACACGCCGACAGTTTGGCCGCCGCCCTGGCCGAGTGTCTGGATCTGGATGCCGCGCAACGTCTGGAACTGTCCGCCCGTGCCATTGCACATGTGCGGGAGCAGTTTACAACCGACGCCATGTGTCGGCAGACCCTGGACGTGTACCGGGAGCTTCTGGGGCGGTGAGTGCCGGTTTGCAGCGTATCCTGGTGATCAAGCTCTCGGCGCTGGGCGATTTTGTCCAGGCTTTTGGTCCGTTTGCGGCTCTTCGTGCAGCCCATCCGCGTGCACACATCACCTTGCTGACAACAGCCCCGTATGTGGCCTTGGCAGAAGCGTCTCCCTGGTTTGACGCGGTGTGGACAGACAGCCGTCCCTGCATCTGGCAGGTGCCATCCCTGCTTGCGTTGCGGTCCCGTTTGCGCGGTGGGCAGTTCGACCGGGTTTATGACCTGCAGACATCCGGGCGTTCATCGTCCTACCGATGGCTGATTGGTGATCATGTGGAGTGGAATGGCATTGCCCGTAGCTGCAGCCATCCGCATGACAATCCGCAACGGGACCTGATGCATACGGTTGAACGCCAGGCCGAGCAGCTGCGTGTAGCCGGTATTGAGACTATTCCGTCTCCGGATTTCTCCTGGCTGGAGAGGGGAGCCCTGTCGTGTGGTCCCGTGCCCGACGGTCCTTTTGCCCTTCTTGTACCCGGCGGAGCCCCGCACCGTCCTGACAAGCGCTGGCCTGCAGACCACTATGCTGCACTGGCCCGTGTTCTGCTGCAATCCGGACAGACGCCGGTTATTATCGGGACTGCGGCTGAGCAGTCCGAGGCGGATGCCATCATGTCCCGGTGTCCCGGTGTCCTGTCGCTGGTTGGCAGGACTTCTATCATGGATCTGGCCGTTCTGGCCCGTCGGGCAACGCTGGCAGTCGGGAATGATACCGGTCCGATGCATCTTCTGGCCGGTATCGGGTGTCGGTCGGTTGTGTTGTATTCATCCGCTTCCGATCCGCGCCTGTGTGGGCAACGTGGTCCGGATGTCACCATTCTGCAGTCCTCTGATCTGGCGGCCATGCCGGTTGCCCGTGTGTGTGAGACCCTGGGTCTGCCCGGACTCGACAGTGCAGGGTAAAATGCGCTATTCCGGGGCTTGGTTTTTTCTCGGGATGGGACTCTCCTGCGTGTCGTGTATTGTCGTTTGCCCCGGCGCTTCCGGTTTTGCCGCTGCCCTGTTTCATGGCAGGGACGGGATCCGAACTAGTGGCACGGGGCCCGCAGTGACCCCTGTGGTCTGATCCTGCCGTTCCCCGTTTTGTTGTGTTGCTGATTCCGGATCTTGTCGATCCGTGTTCCGGCTGATGTTTTCCCTGTTCCGGCCCGATATCCTGTTTTCCGTACTGCGGTGCGACGGGCTGCGACGCTGAAGAGATATAGAGATAAATCATGGTTGCCATTACCCTGCCTGACGGCAATGTCCGTGTGTTTGATCATCCGGTAACGGGTGTGGATCTTGCCCGTTCCATCAGTCCCGGTCTGGCAAAAGCCGCCTTGGCAGTGCTGGTGGATGGTGAGATGCGGGATCTGAACCGTGTGATCGAATCCGATGCAACCGTATCCATCCTGACGGCCCGTGACGATGCCGTGCTGGAGCTGTTGCGTCACGATGCCGCGCACGTGATGGCCCAGGCGGTTCAGGAATTGTACCCGGGGACCCAGGTGACAATTGGCCCGTCTATCGAGAATGGCTTTTATTACGATTTTGCTCGTGATGAACCCTTTTCGACCGATGACCTGGAGGCGATCGAGGCCCGCATGCGGGAGATCGTGGACCGTAATCTGGATATTGTGCGCGAGGTTTGGGACCGGAACGAGGCGATCGCCCACTTTGAGTCCATCGGCGAGGCTTACAAAGCCGAAATCATTCGTGACTTGCCGGAGAGCGAGACGATAACAGTATATCGCCAAGGCGACTGGAAAGACCTGTGTCGTGGCCCGCATTTGCCGTCCACCGGGCGTCTGGGGAAAGCCTTCCGTTTGATGAAGGTGGCCGGTGCTTATTGGCGTGGGGATTCCCGCAATGCCATGCTGCAGCGCATTTACGGGACTGCTTGGGCTACCTCGCGTCAGCTGGATGATCACCTGCACATGCTGGAGGAAGCCGAAAAGCGTGACCATCGTCGGCTGGGCAAGGAGCTGGACCTGTTCCATTTCCAGTCTGAAGCGCATGGCGCGGTGTTCTGGCATCCCAAGGGGTGGTCCATTTACCGGACCCTGCAAACCTATATGCGCAACCGCCTGGAAGCATCCGGCTATGTGGAGGTGAATACACCCCAGCTTGTGGACAGTGTGTTGTGGGAACAATCCGGTCACTGGGGCAAATACCGCGAGCATATGTTTGTGACCGGGTCTGAGGACAAGACCTTGGCCATCAAGCCAATGAACTGTCCATGCCACATCCAGATTTTCCGGCAGGGGATCAAGTCTTATCGTGATCTGCCCCTGCGTATGGCTGAGTTTGGCAGCTGTCACCGAAATGAACCCTCCGGGTCCCTGCATGGGTTGATGCGGGTGCGGGCCTTTACCCAGGATGATGCCCATATTTTCTGTACCGACGAGCAGATCGAAAGCGAGACCCGCGCGTTCTGTGATCTTTTGCAGTCTGTGTATGCGGACTTTGGCTTTACCGAGATCAAGGTCAAATTCTCGGACCGTCCCGAGAATCGGGCCGGATCAGATGATGTCTGGGACCGGGCGGAAGATGCCCTGCGCCGGGCGACGGCGGCGGCTGGGCTGGAAGCGCTGCCAAACCCGGGTGAGGGGGCTTTCTATGGCCCGAAGCTGGAATTTGTCTTGAGAGATGCTATCGGGCGTGACTGGCAGTGTGGCACCTTGCAGGTTGACTATGTTCTGCCCGAGCGTCTGGATGCCAGCTATGTTGCCGAGGATGGCAGCCGGCAGCGTCCGGTTATGCTGCATCGTGCGGTTCTCGGGTCCTTTGAACGCTTTGTCGGCATTTTGATCGAGAATTTTGCAGGGCGCTTTCCCGCATGGTTGGCACCTGTTCAGGTTGTTGTCGCAACAATCACATCCGATGGCAATGCCTGGGCTTCCGAAGTCCTTGCAGCCCTGAAAGAGCGGGGGATCAGGGCCGATTTGGATGTGCGCAACGAAAAGATCAACTTCAAGGTCCGCGAGCATTCACACGCCAAGGTTCCATGGATACTGGTTGTTGGTCGCCGTGAGGCCGAAGAACGAACGGTTGCCTTGCGTTGTTTGGGCGGTCAGGCGCAAGAAGTACTTGCGCTGGAAGCTGCCCTGGTTAAGATTGCAGGGGAAGCGCGGATGCCGGGCTAGCTGTTCGCCCCGCCGCTTTAATGAACCGGACCCCGGTTCACGACCGGAAAGGAGCCACCCGCGTATCATCCGACTGACCATACAGGAAGGATAAGATAGGGGGCTCCACCGAATCGGTCTGGGGTCCTTGTTGTTTCTGTATGTCATGGAGAGGGTTACATAGCCAGGTCACCGATGCAGACGCCGCCGTCCAAAGATGGACCGCGCGTCAATGATATGATCACCGCCCAGATGATCCGCCTGATCGACCAGGATGGCGAGCAGGTCGGTGTGGTGCATATCCGCGAAGCCCAGGAAATGGCTGACGAAGCTGGTCTTGACCTTGTCGAGATCTCGCCGAATGCAGAGCCGCCGGTTTGCAAGATTCTCGACTATGGCAAGTTCAAGTACGAGAATCAGAAGCGCAAGGCCGAGCAGCGCAAGAAGGCCAAGATCATCGAGGTCAAGGAAATCAAGATGCGTCCCAATATTGATGATAACGACTACAACGTGAAAATGCGCGCGTTGAAGCGGTTCATCGAGGAAGGTGACAAGGTCAAGGTAACCTTGCGCTTTCGCGGGCGTGAGCTGGCGCACCAGAATATCGGCATGGACGTGCTGAACCGGGTGCGTGAGGAGACTGTGGAATTTGTCAAGGTCGAGCAGTTTCCGAAGATGGAGGGGCGGCAGATGACCATGCTGCTGGCTCCCAAATAATCCCGGATTCTGGTTTCCTTTGCATCAGGTGACCAGAACAGTTTGAAAGGCGGGCCGCTTTGTCAGGTGGCTCCGCCTTTTTTGTTATCATAACCCTGCCTTTATGTTCCTGCCGGCTGTAGCTGCTGGGCGGCTTGCCTGTTGATCTGTTCGAACTCCAGAATAGACCGCAGGCCATCCCTGTATGTGGGAAAAGCCAGGGTGATGCCCAGTTCTTCCTTGATCCGTGTATTGTCCACCCTCCGGCAGGCATTATAGAAACCAGCGCTCATTGGGCTGAGCTGTGCCTGTTCCCACGGGATCTCGGGGGGTGGTGTCACGCCCAGCAGTGTGCAGGCCCACGTTACAACATCGGCATACGGGGCTGGTTCGTCATCGGCAACGTTATAAATCCGTCCCGGATTTGGTCGCAGTGCAGAGGTCCTCAGAACTGTGGCGATGTCATCAACATGGATGCGGCAGAAAACGTGCCCGGGTTTTACAATCCGCTGTGCCCGTCCGCTGCGTACACTGTCCAGGGCGCTACGTCCGGGGCCATAAATGCCGGACAGGCGGAAAATATGTATCGGACCACCATGTTCCAGCCATTGTTGTTCCGCCTCGATCCTGGCTGTGGAGGAGGTGCTGCCGGAACCGTTTCCGGAAACAGGGGTGTCTTCGGTCACAATGGCGCCCTGGTGGTCGCCATAGACGCCCGTTGATGACAGGTACCCGACCCAGCGGAGGGTTCCGGCTTCGGCTGCCTGGCGCAGTTGTTCACGGTGACAGTCCAGTACCGGATCAACGATTCTTCCATCGTGTTCCCGGGGGGCTGCCGAGACCAGGATGTGGGTGACGCCATCCAGTGCTTCGGCAGGCATGGGGGATTGTCCGTCAAAGATCCAGGTTTCAATCCCGGCTGCCCGTAAAGCACCGGCCTTCTCCGGGTGACGCGTTGTGCCCCGTACGGTCCAGCCTTCTTCAAGAAGGCGACTGGCAAGGGCAGCGGCGCAGAATCCGAAACCAGAACAGAGAAGTGTTGGCATGTGGTGTCCTGACTCTTTGTTTGGCTGCAAGAACATCATGTTCTGTCATGACAGGCAATCTCTGAGTATCGTATGCCTGTTTTCGTGTGTTGAACGTGTTTGCGGGCAGGGAGTCTGGCTGGTGATGATCAAGGGTATTGCACCCGTTCTGGTGATGGTTGTCTGTGCGGCACTTCCTGTGGCAGGGCTGACGGCAGAATACGGTGCGTGTATGGAGCAAAGCCGGCAGGATCCTCATGCTGCCCTGCGTCTGGCCATATCCTGGGAAGGGCAGGCTGGTGGAGCATCGGCTCGCCATTGCCGTGCGTCGGCCCTGATCGAGTTGGGGCAGTTCAGTGAGGCTGCAGTCATCCTGGAGGCGCTTGCCGGGGAGCATCGTGAGAATCCCGCACAATACGCGCCGCTGTTGCATCAGGCAGCATCCGCCTGGATTCAGGCCGGAGATCCCGTTCATGCCTTGTCTCTTCTGGGACAGGTTCGCGATATTACCCCAGCAAATGCCACAATTCTTGAAGATCGTGCAGAGCTGTCAGCGGCTGCGGGTCACTTGTGGGAAGCGGTGGATGATCTGAATACCCTTGTGGATTATCGGCCGGAATATGGACCCGCGTTGGTTCTGCGCGCCTCTGTCTGGAGGCAACTGGATGCTACGGATCTGGCTTTGGCCGATCTGGAGCGTGCGCTTGTCTTGAGCCCAAACGATCGTGGTGCGCTGGTCGAGCGTGGTGTCCTGTTATGCCAGGCAGGTAATACCTCAGCGGCCCGCCGTGACTGGATGGCCGTTATTCTCGGGAGTCCTGGCTCTGCCGAAGCGGAGCGTGCGCGGACGCATCTGGCTGCCATGGATATCAGACACAGTTCTGCCCCCTGACCCAACTCTATATGTACAAAAAGAAAAGTTTTTATCTTCTGGTTGTAATATCAGGGGGAAATTGCATGTTGACTTATTTTAGGTAGAGGAGCCTGATTGTTATCCCTTTATGATTGTGTTGGCGATGGCCAAGGAGGAATCAGGTTATGGGTATCGGATCTACCAGATATAATAGTGCGTTTACCGCGCCTTCCAGCGGGAGGCATGAAATTGACTCACTGCTTGGGGGGAAGTTCTGGTCCTCCGACGGTGTTCCAGGAAAAGCCCTGAGGCTGACGTACAGTTTTGTATCCCCAGAGTACGAGAGTGTAACCACAGACTGGCAGGAAGGTACGGCGCTTGATCCTTCCTTCATTACGGATGGTCTGAAGTCATCGATTGCCGGGACGTTTAGGCATCTTGCAGATTTTACCGGTCTCTCGTTCACGGAACAAAAGGGAGGAGGGGAACCCGGAAGAATTCTGATAGGTGCCAGCAAGACATTGTCCGGAACCAGTCTTCTGGGTGTGGCGGCCCATGCATCCTATCCTTCGGAGGATGCTTTTGCCGGATCTGTCTGGTTTGATGCTTGGTACAGTTATCCAAGAATGGATGCTCCCGTCGGGAGTGAGCTGCGTTCCATTGCCATGCACGAGATTGGTCATGCCCTGGGGCTGAAGCACCCACATGATGATGATAATGATCACGGCTTCCCCGTGACGCGCACGTATGATTCTTCAGCCTATTCATTAATGTCGTACAAGTCCAAGATTGGCGATGATGGCTCCGGCGGCTTCAAGTCCACGCCGCTGACCTACATGCTCAATGACATGGCCGCGTTGCAGTACTTGTACGGGAAGAACATGACAACCCGCACCGGTGACAACCGGTATGACTTTGCCGGCAAGACCTATG
>NZ_JAAVSY010000008.1 GCF_012102745.1 Haematospirillum sp. H4485 | reverse complement strand
CGACGAGGGCATGACGCTGCGCAGCAAGGTCTTGCTTGTCAGTAGAGCAGCGCGCGTAACCAATCGTAATATTCTTCATGTCATAAGATGTACGTTAGACGTACCGTTACTGCAATTTTTATCGTACTATTCAATTGATAAAGAAAGCCTCCCGTTATTTACCGATATGTGTACTGAGTGGGTTTATGATGATGAACCGTCCGCACAACGATCCCCTTACGGACAATCTCACAGACTTCTCTGAAGAACAGCGCAGCCGGGCAATGCGCCGGTTTGCACTTCTCCGGCCGCATCTGATCGAAGGTGCACCCCTGCGGGCGACGGCTTGTGCTGCTGGCCTGCCGATCCGCACCGCACAGCGATGGACAACCCGGTATCGGCGTTTTGGGCTTGCCGGATTGATACGTGCACGCCGTGCCGATGCCGGACAGAGAAAGACGCACGCTGAAATCGTTGAAGCCGTGGAGACCCTGGCCTTGCAGAAGCCCCGCTTATCGGCGGCGGCCATTCATCGGCGTGTCTCGGCGCAGGCAAAGGCCGCGAATTATTCCCCGCCATCCTACGCGGCTGTGCATGCCATTCTCTGCTCTCTCGATCCGGGCCTTCTGACCCTTGCCCACGAGGGGGCCGCCGCCTATCGTGACCGGTTCGAGCTGATCCACCGGCACCAGGCCGAAGAGCCGAACGCCGTCTGGCAGGTCGATCACACCCAGCTCGATATCCTCGCGCTCGATGCAAATGGTGCAAACGTGCGCCCTTGGCTTACCGTCGTGCTCGATGACCATTCCCGAGCGGTCGCTGGATATACCGTTTTCCTCGGCTCGCCTTCGGCGATCCAGACCGCTCTCGCACTGCGGCAGGCAATATGGTGCAAGACCCGCCTCAACTGGCCCGTCTGCGGTATTCCCGAAATGCTTTATGTCGATCATGGCAGCGATTTCACCAGCCAACATCTCGAGCAAGTTGCCGCCGATCTGCGCATTGACATCGTTTTCTCAACAGCTGGACGACCGCAGGGGCGCGGAAAAATCGAACGGTTTTTCGGCACACTCAATACTGAATTGCTGCCGGAGCTGCCTGGTGCTCTTTGCGACGGCCAGCCCGCGACCCTGCCACGCCTGACCCTCGCCGATCTGGACGAAACCATCGGTACCTTCGTAACCGGCACCTACAACAACCGCCTTCATGGCGAGATCGGTGCGACACCGAACGACGCTTGGCGCGCTCAGGGATGGCTGCCGCGCATGCCGGATAGCCTCGAAAAGCTTGACCTGCTCCTCCTTACGGTCGCGCACAGCCGCCTTGTACGCCGCGACGGCATCCATTTCCAAGGCTTGCGCTACACCGACCCGATTCTCGCTGCCTATGTTGGTGAGACTGTCACGGTCCGGTACGATCCGCGCGACATAACGGAGGTCCGTGTCTTTCACCACAATCGGTTCTTGTGCCGCGCCGTTAGCCCCGACCATGCGCACCGCACGATTTCGCTGAAGGACATCCAGCAGGCACGCATCGCGCGTCGCAAGGCTCTGCGCGGACAAATCGATGCGCGGCGGGGAAAAATCACGGACTTTATTTCCGATGACCTACCGCCTCCGGCAAGCAGCCCGGCCCGTCCAGTCAGAAAACTCGCGCTTTACAAGGAAGACAAGGCCCCATGATTCGCCACCATGCCGGGCCCTTCATCGTGACGCGTGAACACAGGCGTTTCGTCGAGTTCGCCGACGCCGTGCGTCGTCATGCCACCATTGGGCTTTGCCATGGGCGCGCCGGAGTCGGCAAAACGCTTTCCGCTCGGTCCTATGCCCAATGGGATCTGGTCGAACCGCTCTTGACTGAATGGGGGCCACGCGAACCCTCCGACGCGAAGGTCTATGCTGCCCTCGCCAAGACCCGTACCCTCTTCTACACGCCGCCCGTCTCCACCTCGATGACAACCGTGCGCAAGGATCTCTCGCTCCTGGTCACCCGCGTCAATATCTGCATCAACGACAAACTCAAGAACCGCCCACCGGGGCGGTGGACCGCGCCCCTCGGACGCATCGAACTTCTCATCGTCGACGAGGCAGAGCGCCTCACCACTCCCACGCTCGAATTTCTTCGCGACCAGTTTGATCGAGCCCAGATCGGTCTTGTCCTGATTGGCATGCCCGGTATTGAAAAACGCATGAGCCGCTATCCGCAGCTCTACAGCCGGATCGGCTTCTCCCATGAATATCCGACCCTCTCGAAAGACGAGATGCACTTTGTCTTGACCCGTCATTGGAAGCGACTCGGCCTTGAGCTCGACAAGGAGGATTTCACCGACACCCGAGCCGCGAACGCCATCATTCGCCTCACCAATGGTAATTTTCGGCTCCTTCAGCGGCTTTTCATGCAAATCGAACGTATCATCCGCATCAATGAACTCGCCATGATCACTGAAGATGTCGTCGATGCCGCAGGACAGGCCCTCGTCATCGGAAACGCCAAATAGCAATCAAAATTCAAAGCCATGTAGCGATCAAGCTCACATCCGGTATCGAGGAGTTTTGGCATTTTTAATCGGTAGAAAACATAATAAATTATCATTCTCGTTTAATAATATCAATATTCATTTTTGATAAAATGAAATAAATATTGTCATGTATTTTACAAATTAAATGAAGTTTTATTTATATAGTTATAATAATATTGTTCCTTCATCACTGAATCCAATGCCTGTTAGTGTAATACTGAAGCCTTTTGTTTCAGCGTTTCCATCTGTATCAAAGTACAAGACTATGCTGTTATCTGCTTTTTCTATCCGGATAGATGGAGGCTGCATAGAGTTTGGTTTCTGGTGCGTATGGATCTCGGGGAGGGTGGGTACGGTCTGTATGGCATCATTTTGTTTGGTGCTGAAATCCAGAACCATGTCGTGCGCGTCTGTGGTCCGGGCTGGACCATGATCTTCCCGGTTCGCTATACCCTCTTGTTCCTGAGATACCCTGAGATAAGCTACCCTCGGACTGTCGGCGTTGTCAGATGTGATGACGGGAGTATCTTCAGGTTCATGCGGCATGTCAGCCGGCATGGCATCAGGCGCGTTCCTTAACACAAGGTCTCTGGCCGTCAGCAGGGGGTTATCCTTGAGTCTGAGATCGACCTCGGCTGTACTGGTGTCAAGGTCCGTATCACCTCTCAGGACAAGATCCTTTCCTTCCGAGGTGGCCCACAGTGTCCCCGGCGCAGGTCGATCTCCGAGGAGGGTAAAGATGTATCCTGTTTGAGAGAGGTCAATCCGGTCCTCCCCTGGCTGGAAATCCAGGATTCGGTCACCATGGGTTTCGGCTGTCGTGGTGTAGAGGAAGACATCGGCCCCGGGGCCCCCGTGGAGGGTGTCGGCACCTGGTCCTCCATGCAGGGTATCAGCACCATTTCCTCCTCTGATCCAGTCCCGCCCCTCTCCACCATTCAGGTGGTCGTTACCATTGTTTCCGCGCAGCGTATCGCTTCCCGTACCGCCATTCAGGGTGTCATCACCAGAGCCACCCCTGAGCATATCGTCTCCTGTGCTGCCGTTCAGGATATCATTACCCTTTCCACCTGAAATCTTGTTAAGTCCTTTGAACTCCGAAAGCCCAAGGATGACGTCTTCCTTTGTTTCCGCAGCATTCAGGTGATTCCCGTTTATGGTCAGGGTGTTGTTAACTCCGTCGATATCGTTTGCTGTCAGGAGTGGGTTGTTCATAAGCCTGAGCTCGACTTCAGCCGTGCTGACATCGTGGTCTGTATCACCCCGCAGGATCAGATCCTCTCCTTCCAAGGTTGTCCACAGGGATCCCGGTGTAGGTCGATCTCCGAGCAGGGAAAAGATATGCCCTGTTTCAGAAAGATCGATCCGGTCCTCCCCCGGCTGGAAATCCAGGATTCGGTCACCATGGGTTTCGGCTGTCGTGGTGTAGAGGAAGACATCGGCCCCGGGGCCCCCGTGGAGGGTGTCGGCACCTGGTCCCCCGGTCAGGATATCGTTTCCTCCATCACCTTTCAGCCAGTCCTGTCCTTCTCCGCCATTCAGGCGATCATTCCCGGCATTACCGCAGATCTCGTCGTTTCCACCTTCACCATCCAGCGTATTATCTTCCTCGTCCCCGGTCAGCTGGTCCCCCGCGTGGCCTCCTTTGATGTTCTCGATATTCCGT
This sequence comes from Haematospirillum sp. H4485, assembly GCF_012102745.1. Classification (GTDB taxonomy): domain Bacteria; phylum Pseudomonadota; class Alphaproteobacteria; order Rhodospirillales; family Rhodospirillaceae; genus Haematospirillum. The sequence goes on along the minus strand of NZ_JAAVSY010000008.1, from coordinate 102,244 downwards.
ATGCGATCTTCCTCTGTATCGTCCACGTACACAGTGGCGTCCTGTGATCCATGCAGTGTTACCCGGACAGGTGCTGTCTTTCCGTCGTACCAGGCCCAGTCTGTGCCAGATCCTCCATCCAGGCTGTCCTTGCCTCTTCCTCCCCGGAAAGTATTGTCGTTTTCATCCCCTGTCAGCACGTCGTCACCAGAGCCTCCGTACACGATTTCGATATTCTTGACCGTATCTTCAGCCCAGCGATGGATGTAAACGGTTGCTTCCTGTGACCCCAGCAGCGTGACCCGTACGGGTTCGGTCTTCCCGCTGTAGGACATAAGGTCGTTGCCTTCGCCGCCATCCAGGCTGTCTTTGCCCGGACCTCCCCTGAGAATGTCGTTGCCTGCGCCGCCATACAGGAAATCGTTTCCATTTCCCCCTTCAAGGTGGTCATCTCCGGCGCCGCCGTGCAGGGTGTCGACACCAGGACCACCGTTCAGAATGTCGTGCCCATCCCTTCCGTCCAGAAAGTCATTGCCTCTTTCGCCCAGAAGGGTGTTGTCGCCTTCGTCTCCGGTGATTTGGTCATTTCCCCAGCCACCGCGTATATTCTCGATATTCCGGACCGTATCTTCGGCGATGCCCCCCACATATACGGCGGCATCCTGCGCACCGTGCAGTGTCACGCGAACAGGAGCTGTCTTGTCTGTGTAGTCAGCGAAATCATTTCCATCACCACCGTCCAGCGCGTCATGACCGTGTTCGCCCTTCAGTGTGTCGTTTCCGGCAACACCATCGAGAACATCATTTCCGCTGCCGCCATCCAGGGTATCGTCTCCGGTCCCACCATAGAGGACGTCATTGCCGGTATTGCCCCGAAGCCAGTCGTTGCCGTCTCCCCCGTCCAGAAAGTCCTCTCCGCCACCTCCCCGGAATTCGTTGCTGCCTTCATCTCCTGTCAGTTCGTCATTTGCCCAGCCGCCGCGTATATTCTCGATGTTACGAATAGTGTCCTCGGCAACATTACCTACGTACACGGTTGCGCTTTGCGATCCTTGCAGTGTTACCCGGACGGGTTCCGCTTTTTCGTCGTACCAGGCCCAGTCTGTTCCGGCACCGCCATCCAGTGTGTCGTTGCCCGGGCCGCCCTTGAGAACGTTGCTTTCTTCGTCACCTGTCAGATGATCATTGCCCTGACTGCCGTAGACACCTTCGACACTGTTCACCGTATCTTCCGGTACACCATTGACATAAACCGTCGCTTTTTCTTTTCCGCGCAGGACGACCCTGATCGGCTCATGCCGGTCTTCGTAGGACACCGAATCATTCCATCCGGGGCCGCTGAAGATCTCTTTCATATTTGGTGTGTCTCTGTATTCCTTCATGGTCCCCTCCTGCGTGGCTGGGAGCCTGCGTTGCCTTGCTGATGGATGGTGAAGAGATGCGAGCAAGGTTAACCCGGGCCAGACCGCGACGGCCCCGTGTCATCAGGGTGTAAGCAACAGATGGTGGATTTCCACTTCTGTTGGCATGGGTTTATCAGCTCTTTTTTTGGACACAGCCCCGCTACAGGAAACAGCCCTCACCGTCAGGAGATAGAAGAACCATCTCCTGACCTGCTGCTCCATGGGCATGCGACCTTGTTTTAACTATTTTGTAGCAGAAATAATAAGTTTAACTAACCCATTGCCAAATTTTTCATTTTTATTATGCATACATCTTGTTGATCAGGGCGGATTCAGCATTGATATGAATGAGTCGATAACTTGTCCTGCTGTTGACATATTTTGTTTTCTTATCTTTTTGGCGTCTCTTGATCACGGTTGTATCGTGATCCGGTGATGCAAGGTTTGTCCTGCGACAGCGCAGTGTCATGGTGTAAAGTTGTTGCGTTCGGGCTTCTCCCCGGCCTTTGTTGCCCTCTTTTACAGATACCGGATTTTTCTGATGACACTTTCTGTACGTTCTCTCGACAGGGCTTTTATGGCTGGTCATCTTGATATCTGGGCGGGGCCCGGATGGGACAGGGAAACAGGGTCAACCGTCGAGATCCTGGAGGAAGACGGTACACCGCGCTGTCAGACGCCCCGTCGTGTGATGGCTTTGTGCCGCCAGCTCTATGTCCGCTGTGCCTTGTATGCGATTGATCCCGTCTTGTGTCGTGATCAGGGGGGGCGTCTTCTGGAGAGACTGGACACCCTGTATGCCGATCCCCTGAACGGGGGATGGTGGTTCAGTATCATGCCGGATGGCGAGGCTGCGGACCGGCGCAAGGATTTGTATGCCCATGCCTTTGTTGTTCTGGCGACAGCGGTTGCGGCCTCTGTTCTTGGTCATGATCGCGCACTGTTCCTGGCGCGGCGGACAATCGATGACATCCGGACGCTGTTTACTCTTCCCGACTGTTCGTGGTTTGCAGCCGGGGCAGACCCGGATGGATCAGGGCCAGACAGACGCCTGTTGCAAAACCCGCACATGCATCTGTTTGAGGCTGCTATGGCTTTTGCCCTGGTTTCGGGTCGCAGTCAGGATGCCGATATGGCTCACCATCTGGCTGCTTTGTTTCCATCGCTTCTGCACCCCCAGGCCGGAATGGTTGCGGAATACTTTGGGGAAGACGGATCTCCCGAGCTTGCGGCCCGGGCCCAGATTGAACCGGGTCATCAGTTCGAGTGGGCTTGGTTGTTGCATGAATATGCGGTGCGCTTCCACGAACCTGGTCCTGTGCAGCAACGCTGGCTGGACCAGGCTCATGACCTTCTGGAACGTGGCATGACGTGCGGGATTGATCGTGCGTTCGGTGGCGTTTTCAACAGTGTGGATGCGCACGGTCGTGTGACGGACGAGGGAAAGCGCATCTGGCCCTTGACTGAATTGCTCAAGGCGTTGGCTGTTCTGCGACCGGGGCAGGAAAAGGAATTCCTGGATTTTCTTGGTCGCACCTATTTGCGCCCGGGTGGCTTCTGGATTGAAGCGTGCAGCCGCTCCCTTGAGCCATTTGATCAAACGCTGCGTGCCAGTACGGGCTATCATCTGGCAACGGCCTGGCAGGAGCTGGGGCGTATGGCGGGCGGTCGCGGAGTGTATGATCTGGGGCGCGCTTCCCCTTGATGCTTTCGTAAGGATATGGGCCTAGTTCTGCCAGCATGGCGTTTACAGCGCCTTGGTTGCGGTTCATTATGGTTTCAAGGGCCATGCGAATGGCCAGTATTGCTGACCATTTCTGCGGCTTTATTGTTGCGTGAGAGCATGGTAACCCGTATACCCGAATAGTTGGGTTACTGCTCGTATTCCTCCTGTGGGTTGAGAGCGATTCTCTTCTGCGGTGCTGTTGTGCCGGTACCGCTTGATCGGGGAGGTTTTTGCATGCCGTCAAAGATGATGCAGTTTGTCCGTCTGGATCAGCAGATACCTGACAAGCGTTCCGCGCAGGAGCGATGCGGTGACTTTGACGAAATTTACAGCGTGTTTAACCCGGACAAGGCCAGTGAGCAGGCTTCGCGTTGCACGCAGTGTGGCATTCCGTTTTGCCAGATTCATTGTCCGCTCGGGAACAATATTCCCGATTGGTTGGCCATGGCCGCAGCAGGTCGCCTGCGCGAGGCATACGAGTTGGCCTCCGCAACCAATGCCATGCCGGAAATTTGCGGTCGTATCTGTCCGCAGGATCGTCTGTGCGAGGGATCCTGTGTTCTGGAGCAATCTGGCCATCACACAGTGACCATCGGTGCAGTTGAACGTTTTGTCACCGATACAGCATGGGCGCAGGGGTGGGTGAAGCCTTTGCAGCCTGGCCCGGCCCGGGGGCAGAGCGTCGGGATTGTTGGTGCCGGTCCGGCCGGACTGGTTGCTGCAGAAGAGCTTCGTCTTCGTGGCTTTGATGTGGATATTTACGATCGTTACGATCGTGCCGGCGGGTTGCTGGTTTATGGTATTCCCGGCTTCAAGCTGGAAAAGGATGTGGTACGCCGTCGTGTCCAGCGACTGCAGGACGGCGGCATTGTGTTTCATCTTGGCGTGGATGTTGGGGGCAATCTTGCCTTTTCCACTCTCAGGGAGCGCCACGACGCCATCCTGCTTGCCACGGGCGTGTACCGGGCACGTAATCTTTCAACACCGGGGTCTGGCCTGCGTGGAGTGGTTCCAGCCCTGGACTATTTGATTGCATCCAGTCGTGCCGGCTTTGGGGATGCTGCTGTGGACCTCGGGTTGGATGCGCGGGACAGGCATGTTGTCGTCATCGGGGGTGGTGATACCGCGATGGACTGTGTGCGTACAGCCATCCGTCAAGGGGCACGCAGCGTCAAGTGCCTTTACAGGCGTGATCGTGACAATATGCCCGGCTCCCTGCGTGAAGTTTCCAATGCCGAGGAAGAGGGCGTGGAATTTGTCTGGCTGTCAGCGCCAGAGGCTTTCCTGGATGAAGGAACGCCCGGCCATGTATCAGGGGTGCGGGCTGTGCCGATGTATCTGGGTGTTCCGGATGCCAGTGGCCGCCAGACACCCCGCCCGGTTGGGGATTCCCATTTTGTTCTGCCAGCTGGTCTTGTGATCGAGGCCCTAGGTTTTGATCCCGAGGATGTGCCGACCCTCTTCGGGGAGTCTGCATTGCGTGTAACGGAGTATGGAACACTGGTGGTTGATCCGCAGACCGCGATGACCTCGGTGGAAGGTGTGTTTGCTGCCGGCGACATCGTGCGCGGCGCATCCCTGGTGGTCTGGGCTATTCGTGACGGGCGGGAGGTTGCAGCCTCAATCGCCGATTACCTTGAGAAACGGTCGGATACAGGGGCTGTTGCCAGTTTTGGTGAAGGAGTGCGGGTATAATGGGAAACCAGTCTGTAGCCGAGACAGGCAAGCCGTTTCCAGACGATTGGCATAACAATGTCCGGACCCTGGAAGAAGCACACCTTTACTTTCCGCTTCAGGAGCATGACGCTTGCGGTGTTGGTCTGGTAGCAGCTCTTGACGGAAAGCCCCGGCGCCAGGTGGTCGAGGCTGGTATCAGCGCCCTGAAGGTTCTGTTTCATCGCGGGGCTGTCGATGCGGATGGAAAAACGGGTGATGGTGCCGGCATTCACGTTGCTGTCCCGCAAACCTTCTTCAAGGCTCACGTTGAACGCATTGGTCACAAGCCGCTGGATGGGGTGATGGCGGTGGGCATGATTTTTCTGCCCAAGAACGACATGCTGGCACAAGAACGGTGCCGGATGATTGTTGAAGCCGAGATTCTGCGCTGTGGGTACGGGATCTATGGCTGGCGCCAGGTGCCGGTTGATATCGATGTGATCGGGGAAAAAGCCAACGCGACGCGTCCCGAGATCGAACAGATCATGATTGCCAATACCCGCAATGTCCCCGAACAGCAGTTTGAAACAGACTTGTATGTTCTGCGTCGCCGGATGGAGGCCAAGGCATCGGCCGAGAATATTGCCGAGTTCTATGTTTGCTCGCTGTCCTGCCGTTCCGTGATTTACAAGGGCATGTTCCTGGCCGAGCAGCTGGACACGTTCTATCCAGATCTGGCTGATGAGCGGTTTGAGTCCCCGTTTGCCATCTATCACCAGCGTTACTCCACCAATACATTCCCGACGTGGCGTCTGGCCCAGCCGTTCCGGATGTTGGCCCACAATGGAGAGATCAACACTCTTTCCGGTAACATCAACTGGATGCGGGCGCATGAGACCCGTCTGGAAAGCCCTGTCTTTGGTGCTCGTGTTCGTGACCTGAAGCCGGTTATTCAGCCTGGCGGGTCTGACTCGGCTGCCTTGGACAATGTGTTTGAGCTTCTGGTGCGTGCCGGGCGCCCGGCACCTGCGGTCAAGGCCATGATGATTCCGGAGAGCCTTTCTTCCGGATCGGTCATGCCGGATGCACACCGGCATTTCTTCCGTTACAGCAACTGCGTGATGGAACCGTGGGATGGCCCGGCTGCTGTTTGTGCCTATGACGGGCGCTGGGTTATTGCCGGCTTGGACCGTAATGGCCTTCGTCCTTTGCGCTACACCATAACCGGTGACGATCTGCTGATTGTGGGCTCGGAAACGGGCATGGTGCGCATTGATGAAGCCAGTGTTCGGGCCAAGGGGCGTGTTGGTCCCGGGCAGTGTATTGGCATAGACCTGCTGGAAGGGCGCTTCTACGGTGATGATGCGCTGAAAACCGCCATGGCTTCCCGTGCTCCCTTTGGGGCCTGGACATCCCGGATGACGCATCTGGACAGCCTGATAAAGGGATCGGGGATGTCCAGTCCAACGCTTGATGCCGGTACGCTGTGCCGTCGGCAGCTTGCTCATGGCATGACCCTGGAAGACATGGAGCTGATACTGGCTCCGATGATCGAGGAAGCCAAGGAAGCCATTGGCTCGATGGGGGATGATACGCCCTTGGCCGTGCTTTCGGATCATTATCGTGGATTGCATGTCTTCTTTCGGCAGAATTTCAGCCAGGTGACCAATCCACCCATTGATCCACTACGGGAAACACGGGTCATGAGCCTGGGGACCCGTCTGGGCAATTTGGGCAATATCCTGGATGAAGATCCATCCCAGTGTGATATTTTGCAGATCGAGAGCCCGGTCCTGACCAATGCCGAATTTCGGGCCATGTGCGCCTATATGGGTGATGCAGCCGCTTTTGTGGATTGTACCTTCGACGTTCATGGTGGTGAGCATGCCCTGCGTGAGGCTGTGCGTCGTATCCAGAACGAAACCGAGGACGCTGTTCGGGGTGGTTGTACTCACGTTATCCTGACGGATGAGTCTGCGTCTGCAGACCGTGCTCCCATGCCGATGATCTTGGCTGCAGGGGCTGTGCACACCTGGTTGATCCGCCAGAAGCTGCGTACATTTACCAGCTTGAATGTCCGGTCTGGTGAATGTCTGGATACACACTCCATTGCTGTTCTGATCGGTGTCGGTGCTACCACGGTCAACGCCTGGCTGGCTGAGGAAGCTATCCATGACCGTGTCCGCCGGGGTCTTCTGGGCGGAATTTCGCTGGAGCAGGCACTGAGAAACTTTCGCAAGGCCCAGGATGATGGTTTGCGGAAGATCATGTCCAAGATGGGTATCTCCGTTGTGTCCTCGTATCGTGGGGGGCTGAACTTCGAGGCTGTTGGTCTGTCCCGTGCCCTGGTCGCGGAATTCTTTCCCGGTATGCCGTCCCGGATTTCCGGTATCGGGATGGCAGGGATCCAGAAAATGGTCCTGGAGCAGCATGTCCGGGCCTGGAAGGCTCCTTCGGTCGTTCTTCCTGTCGGTGGCCTGTATCGCTATCGGCGTGGTTCTGGCGAGACGCACGGTTTTGAGGGGACCCTGATCCATATGTTGCAGATGGCTGTGACGCGAGAGGATTATGCCCTGTATCAGCGTTATACCCGTGGAGTTCGTGCGTTACCGCCGATTTCATTGCGTGATTTGCTGGATTTCCGCCGGGCAGAGCGTCCATTGCCTCCGGATGAGGTGGAATCTGTGACCCAGCTGCGTCGCCGTTTCGTAACGCCGGCCATGTCGCTTGGGGCTTTGTCGGAAGAAGCCCATGGTACCCTGAATATTGCCATGAACCGGATTGGTGCCAAGTCAGACAGTGGTGAGGGTGGCGAGGTGCCGGAGCGGTATCGTCCCCGCCCGAATGGCGACAATGCCAATTCAGCAATCAAACAGGTGGCATCCGGGCGTTTTGGCGTGACGGCGGAGTATCTGAACCAGTGCCGTGAAATTGAGATCAAGGTTGCACAAGGCGCCAAACCCGGCGAGGGAGGGCAGTTGCCCGGCTTCAAGGTAACAGCGCAGATTGCGGCCCTGCGCCATTCAACACCGGGGGTGACGCTGATCTCTCCTCCCCCCCACCACGATATTTATTCCATCGAGGATCTGGCCCAGCTTATCTATGACCTGAAGCAGATCAATCCAAAGGCCCGCGTTGTAGTCAAGCTGGTTTCCCGTTCCGGCATTGGGACCATTGCGGCCGGTGTGGCCAAGGCCAAGGCCGATGTTATCCATATTTCCGGGCATGCGGGCGGGACCGGGGCCAGCCCGATGACATCGATCCGCTACGCCGGGCTGCCGTGGGAGCTTGGCCTGTCGGAGGTTCACCAGGTCCTGACCCTCAACCGTTTGCGTCATCGGGTTCTTTTGCGCACGGATGGCGGCATCAAGACAGGCCGGGATGTGGTTGTGGCCGCCATTCTCGGGGCCGAGGAATTCGGGGTTGGCACGGCAAGCCTGATTGCCATGGGCTGCATTATGGTGCGCCAGTGTCATTCCAATACATGTCCGGTCGGTGTCTGCACGCAGGATGAGGCCCTGCGGGCCAAGTTCGGCGGTACACCGGAAAAGGTTGTCAACCTGTTCTCCTTTATGGCTGAAGAGGTGCGAGAAATTCTGGCCGAGCTGGGTTTCCGGACCCTGAACGAGATTATCGGCCGGACCGACCTGCTGTACCAGGTTTCACGAGGGGCTTGGTATCTGGATGACCTGGACCTGAACTCCCTTCTGGTCAAGGCAGATACAGGGGGGCTGCCGACTGTTTGTGCTGTCCAGGGGCGTAACGAGGTTGATGAAACCCTTGATGCCCGTATGATCGAGGATGCCCGCTCTGCCCTGGAGGACGGGGAGAAGATGCAGCTGACCTATCATGTGCAGAATACGCACCGTGCGGTTGGAACCGGGTTGAGCCACAGAATTGTGACCCGCTATGGGATGAAGGGGCTTCAGCCGGGCCACATTACGGTTCGCCTGCGTGGGTCTGCCGGGCAGTCCCTTGGGGCCTTTGCCGTGCAGGGCCTGAAGCTGGAAGTTTTCGGAGATGCCAACGACTACGTTGGCAAGGGATTGTCCGGTGGGGCCATTGTTGTGCGCCCCCCGGTGTCCAGTCCGCTATTGTCCCAGGATAATACCATTATCGGAAACACGGTCCTGTATGGAGCAACGGCGGGAACTCTTTTTGCAGCAGGCCAGGCTGGGGAGCGTTTTGCCGTACGTAACTCAGGGGCTGTTGCCGTGATCGAGGGGTGTGGATCAAATGGCTGCGAGTACATGACGGGCGGAGAGGTTGTAATTCTTGGGCCTGTTGGTCCGAATTTTGCCGCCGGTATGACCGGTGGTATGGCTTATGTTTTGTGCGATGACAGTCTTGATCATCTGCTCAACCCGGATTCCGTAATCTGTCAGCGGATCGAAATGGATTACTACGCAAATCGCCTGAAGGAGCTGGTCCGCCAACATACCTGTGAAACAGGGTCTCGCTTTGCCGAGAAAATACTGGCCGAGTGGCACTGTCAAATCGGGAATTTCTGGCAGATTGTGCCCCGGGAGATGGTGATGCGTCTTGATATGCCTGTTTCCCGACGCCTTCCGGAAGCTTGCGTTTCCGCCTGATGCTACAGGGCGGCCTGGTCTGCTTTGTGAGACTGCGCGGCCTCGCATGCTTTCTCGTGCGTTGTTGTCGCATAGCAGTAAATGCAGCCTTGTGCGCAGGTGTTATAGGCCCCGATATCCTTGCTGGCGGCACAGGCACAGGCCGCGCGGTGGCTGCGGGATCCAGTGACAATAGATTGGTCTGCCAGGCGTGACAGACGTTCTGTGTCGATGCAGGCAGCATCGTGCAGGCCGGGAACCAGAAGGTGGCGCTGGGCGCACAGGGACAGGGCCATGCCGTTATCCTGGGCGATGGCGAGGAAGTCCCCCAGCAATGCCTTCTTGGTGTCATCATCCGGATCATGCCAGGTCAGGTTACTGTGCTGTGCTGCCCTCTCAAGGGATCGCCGTGTCTTGCTGTAGAACTGGGCAAAGCTGACAATAACTTCGTTGACGGCACCTTTCAGATCCCGGGCCAAGCGGGAAAATGTCTCACGGTGCCAGTAGGGTGGTGTCAGGGATGTGAAAAGAATGGGGTCATAACGCCAGACAATGGCATCAAGCCCGCGGGCTCTGGCCAAGGTGCGTATCATCTCAACCGCGTGGTGTGAATCCGGGACAAAGCGGTCCATGTCGCGGGGATAGCCGGTAACCGTGAACTGGATAACAGTCGGTAGGCCCAGGGCATCGACGGCTGGCAAGTGATGCAGGAACGGTTTGATGTTCCGGGTCCACAGAACAAGACCGGACAGGGCCTGCGGACGAAGGTCGACCGTAAAGGGCCTGTTGTTCCAGACATTGCGAACTGTGACGTGCCCGGCCTGCAGCCGGTTGATGAACCAGTCTCCATAAAAGGCCGGTATGTCGGTTTTGTAACTGGCGGACAGGACGGGCCTTGTTCTGGATCCTGCTTCCTTGCACGTCACGCTGTGTGCCCCTTTTGATCGAAAAGAAAGCCGCCAGCGGCGGCTTCCTGTGTCAGCGACATGAAGGCCAAGTCGGATTTCAGACCTTACTTGGGCATCGATGTCTTGATCCAGTCCTGCAGCACGCTTTTCATCAGGGGCGCACCAACCTTTGTTGCCGTGAGCTGTCCATTGTGGAACAGCATAAGGGTCGGAATGCCACGGACCCCGTACTTGCCGGGTGTCAGCGGGTTTTCATCAATGTTGATCTTGGTGATTTCCAGCGTTTCGCCCATTTCGGCTGACAGTTCGTCCAGCAGAGGGGCCAAGGTCCGGCAGGGGCCGCACCATTCTGCCCAGAAATCAACCAGAACCGGCTTTTCTGCTTTCAGGACATCTTTTTCAAAGCTGTCATCCGTCACCTGCTTCATGTGTATTCTTCCTTAGTCATCATGGTCGGCTTGTATCTTGGACTCTAGGGAGCGGCGTTGATGTCGTCAAGGCCAGGCCAAGGCACTTTGGGGTGGGTATCGTGTGCAGTCTCTTTTCATTCCACGTGTTCCCGGATAGGCTGTCGGCTATTTTTATCGAGGAACCTGTTGATGCCACCGAAGAATAACCCTCTGAAGCTCAATTCCCTGCAGTTGAAGACCCTGACCTTGCTTCAGGTCCTGGCCGGGATGCCCGATGCCAGCCAGCCGGACCCGGAAACCGGAGACCCCATGGTTACCGCGTTTCCTGATCCCCACGGGAACCATTTTCACCTTGGATCTTGGGTCGTTTCTTCTTCTGATGCCACGGGCCTGCGCAATGAGGCCGTTTGGAAGGCCCTGACCCGCAAGGGGTTGGCCATGTCGCGCTGGCCTTATGGCATTTCGGTCACAGCTCCGGGGATGACCTATGAAACCGGGCTGAAAAGCAAGATCCTGCATGGCTCTGACCATTGATATCCCTGTCTTGCGGAGTGTCGTATCATGCCCGACCGTACAGCCTGTGTTCTTGTTATTGGCAACGAGGTCCTGTCCGGGCGAACGCGTGATGCGAACATTCCCATGATTGCAACAGGTCTGGCCGGGATTGGTATTGCCTTGAAAGAGGCCCGTATCATACCCGATATGCACGAGGCGATTGTTTCAGCCTTGCACGATGTCCGGGATCGTTTCGATCTTGTTTTCACAACCGGGGGCATAGGCCCAACGCACGATGATATTACGGCTGAGGCTGTTTCAGCGGCTTTCGGGGTTGAGCTGGAGCAAAACCCCGATGCAGTAAAGCGGTTGCGTGATTATTACGGTCCCGAACACTTGACCCCGGCACGGCTTCGTATGGCCCGTATTCCTGTCGGGGCGGCTCTTCTGGACAATCCGGTCAGTGCAGCTCCGGGGTTTTGTATCGGGAACGTGTATATTCTGGCTGGTGTTCCCCGCATTGCGGCAGCCTGCTTTGACCTGTTGAAACCGGGGCTGGCTGGCGGGGCTGCGATTGTTTCCAGGGCTGTTTCAGCCGCGGTACGTGAAAGCGACCTTGCTGCGTCCTTGGGGGGGATACAGGCGTCGTTTCCTGATGTTGACATCGGCAGCTACCCTTTCATGACCCCGACAGGCTATGGCGTCAGTATTGTTGCCCGTGGCACGGATCCGGAACGATTGGATCAGGCTGCTGCTGCTGTTGCCGATGCCATGCGGGCGCTTGGTGTTGAGCCGTTCTTTGCCGACCACGCCGCTGCGGCTGATGGATCATCCTGAGGGAGAGTGCGGTGTGCCGGTGAGTCCTCAGGAAAAGAAGGCCCTGAAATTCCTGTTCCAGCATCTGTTGGCAGGGTGTGCAGGGGCTTTGTTGTGCGGCATTATGATACTGTGGCTTGATATTGGAAATATTCGTACACTTTCTTTTCGGTCTGATCACCCGGTTCTTTATACGGGGCTGCTTTTTTTCGGTCTTTTTGTTACCTTTGGCAGTGTCAGTATGGGTATCGGCATCATGAGTCTGGGCGAAGACCGTAACTAGGATGCTTGTTATCCCTTGTTTTTGTTCTTCATGAACAAATACGTTTCTATGCAGACAATAAATGTACCGGTTGGGCTGAAAGCACGGCTGTGCTGATGCTACAATGTGGTGCGGCTGTGTATGCGGGATTCGCGTATGGGCAGGATATCGTGTTCCTGTCGTCGCTTCTGAATCCAGACGAGCTGCATGGTGCGGCCTTGTTTGTATCGGCGCGCCGCGGTGCTTGCCCCGGAGTGTTGTTTCCTGGGTGTGCGTATCGTATCCGGTATGGCGGGTTTTCCAGCCCGTGATGCTGCCGGGATACGGGATTGGGCTATCCCCGCTGGAGGGGGCAGTGCAAGGAATGTGCGATGGCCGATGAAGCTCCCCGTCTGGTTGAGCCTGAGGAAATAGAAATCCTGAGCTCCGAAACACCTGTCACCGATGGGCAGTCGACAGGTGAGCGTGCAGCCGTGTCTGCCGCTGTCGGGGATGATGAAGTCGATGGCGAGATGGATGCGCTCGCCCGGTCTATCGATGAGCCAGAGCAGGATTCACCCCAGAACGTGGGTAACTTGGGTGTCTTGCACACCGGCAGCCGGTCGGAGGCCGACGTACAGGTTATTGGCGGTGAGCTTGATACGGTGCCAACGCCCGCTCCCGGTGTTGCTGCGACCGAAGGTGGAAACCAGGGTATTCCGGACGGTATCATTGATGCCGGGGCAGTTAACCCGCCGCCTGCCAGTTCCGAGAACACGCCTTCTTCTGTAGACCCTCTTTCACCATCGGCAGCTGCCGGGGCTGAACCCCTGCAGCCGGACCTGCCAGCTTCACCGGTTGCTGCGGTACAGGGTGCCCCTGTTATCGTTGCTCCGGAGCAGGCCAATGCCCCACCAGTGCCCGGGGATACGCAGGATACCACTGTGGCCACGGCCCCTGTCGTTCCTGAAGATCAGCAACAAACGGTTCAGATTCCGGCTGTGGCTCCGGTCGTGTCCCTTGTTCCGGCTATAGGTGCTGAAGATAATGGTATTGCTCTGTCAATTACCTTGTCCAGCCCGGGGGTGGGGATCCTGGATATTGTGATCAGTAATCTGCCGGCAGGGACTGTGCTGAGCGCAGGCACTCCCATTGATGCGACCAGCTGGCGGGTTTCTGCTGCTGATCTCGCTGGCCTTCAGCTGACACCGCCGTCGAATTTCAGCGGCGAGCTTGCGGTGACTGTGACGGCAACGACCACCGGAACGGCCGGCGATACGGCCAGCACTGCAACGGTATTGCCAGTTACCGTGACACCGGTAGCGGACGCCCCGGCTCTGGATGTTCCTGCCTTGACGGTTGGAGCAGAGGATACAGACGTTCCCTTTCATATTCAGGCTTCATTGACAGATACCGATGGTTCGGAAAGCCTGAGCATAACAGTGTCCGGCCTGCCGGCGGGGACGACCCTGAGCAAGGGAACGCAGCAGGCCGACGGGTCTTGGACCCTGTCCCCGGGTGATTTGCCGGGCCTGACATTGAGACCTCCGGCTGATTTCAGCGGCACCATCAATGCCACGGTGAAGGCAACCTCGACCGAAGGCCAGCCAGCAGCCCTGCCGGAACAGCAATCGGCCTCTGTTGATACATCTGTGTCACTGACCATTACCGGTGTTGCCGATACGCCGACACTGGCGGTCGCGCCTCCTGCTTCCGGCGTTGAAGATACGGCCCTTCCTTTGACGATCAATGCCAATCTTCAGGACACTTCAGAAACGCTGTCCGTTGTGATTTCCGGGCTTCCGGCTGGCGCAACCCTCAACCAGGGAACACAGGGTGCGGATGGAAGCTGGACCCTGTCGCCGGCAGAGCTGGCCGGCTTGCAGCTTAATCCTCCGCCAAACTACAGTGGCTCGTTCAACTTGGTTGTGACTGCTGTATCAACAGAACAGGATGGTGATACAGCCAGCATCCTGCAAACGGTTCCGGTTACGATTGCTCCGGTTGTGGATGCACCGACCTTGACTGCGTCACTTCCGGTCTCTGGCCAGGAAGATACGGCAGTACCTTTTGATATTCAGGCGGCCCTCACTGATACCGATGGTTCGGAAAGCCTGACAATCACGGTCTCTGGCCTTCCTTCTGGAACGACCCTGAGCAGCGGGACACAGCAGCCGGATGGATCCTGGTCACTGACTTCGGCGGATCTGCCCGGGCTTCTGCTGACACCACCGCTGAATTTCAGCGGCACCATCAATGCCACAGTGACGGCAACTTCAACCGAAGGTCAGCCGGTTGCCCTGGGACCTCAGTCTGCCAGTGAGGTGACCCTGGTTTCTGTTTCGGTTGCCGGGGTTGCGGATGGGGCTGTGGTGTCCGCCAGTGCACCGGCAGCCGGTAACGAAGATACCCGTATCGCGTTGAACCTGTCTGCTTCCCTGTCAGATAACGACGGGTCTGAAAATGTGGTGCTGACCCTGTCGGGGATGCCGGCAGGAAGCACATTCCATCTTGGTACATCCGGGACTGCCCCTGCTGTTCCCGCCACCGTCAATCCGGATGGCTCGGTGACCTTGGCGCCCTTGCCCGCAGGTGATGTTGCATCCCTGTCTGTTCTGGCCAAGGGAAGTACATCCGGGAATTATGCCGGCTCCTATACCCTGACGGTCAGTGCTGTGTCTGTCGAGCAGGATGGTAGCGTGTCGGCTCCGTCTGTCATGACAGTCCCTGTTGTGGTTGCGCCGGTATCTGATGGTGTCAGTACGTCCGGACAGAGTGTGTCCGGTCTTGAAGATACGACGATTGCCTGGCGGCCGGTCTTTACCCTTGTTGACCGTGACAACGCAACATCAGGCGATGCCAGCGGGGCACCGGGGCAGGAGAAGGTCACGACCGTTTCCATATACTCCAATGATCCCGATATGGTGGGCAGCGTGTGGAAGGTTGCGCTTCCCGGTCAACCCGAACAGGTATTGACCATCCAGACCGGGTCTTTTTCCACCGGCAGCGGATCAACCGTTTACCAGTACAAGATCGATATTCCGACGGACGCCATTCAGGTGGCTGATGGGGCTGCTGCCGACCGGTTTGCAGTTGAGGGTTTAACGGTCAGGCCGTCTCCGGACAGTGACCGTGATATCAGTGTGGTCTTTGGTGTCGGCACGGAAGACACAGCCAGTGGGATGACGGCCAGTCGGGTGACGAATGTCAGTGGAGCTGTCAAGGTTACGGCTGTTGCTGATGATATTGTCCTGACAGCTGCTGATGTAACCGGCAAGGAAGATCAAGGAATTGGCGGTGCCAATGTGTTTCCCCTCAACCTGTCTGCCACCCTGCACGATACCGATGGCTCCGAACGTGTTTATGCCGTGGAGATCATGGGTGTTCCCAATGGCTGGAAGCTGGCGGGAGCTGCGGGTATCGTTGATGCCGGGGGGGGAGTATGGCGGTATTCCCCGGCTGACCATGGCGGTGTGAACAGCAGCCCTGATTTGTCAGGGCTGCGTCTGGAATTGCCGGAGCATGCGTCAACCAATGACCCGGTCTCCCTGACCATGCGCGTGTCCTGGTATGATCCGGGTACAGAAGGGGGGGCAGGTGCCAGCGCTGCGCGTGCGCAGAGTACGGATTTCAAGGTCACAGTTGATCCGGTTGCTGATACACCTGTTGCTGTCATCAAAACCGTTGTAGGCAATGAAGATACGCCGCTGGCGGTCTATATCGACCCGCAGACACCGGACAACGATGGCTCGGAAGTGATCTCCGTCATTCTGTCCGGCCTGCCCGATGGTGTGACGTTTGGCCACATGATTGGCGGGGTTTTCCAAGAACTGACCGGTGTGACATCCAGTGTTGGCGGGCAGACGGTCTGGACCCTCTCCGAAGCCCAGTTGTCGGGTTTGCACATGATGCCCCCGGCCAACTCCAACAAGGATTTTACCTTCACCGCGGAAATACGCACGACGGAAACCGGTGGTCCGGCGGATGCGGACAACGTGGCAAGTACAGTAAAAACAATATCCGTTGACTTGCGTGGGGTAGCAGATGGCAGTGCCCTGGCGGATGGTACGGTCATAACCCGGACCGGATCCGAGGATACGGCCATTGACCTGAATATCAGTGGTATTCCGATGGTGGATACCGATGGATCGGAAAAAGCCAGCTATGTTCTGGATCTGTCAGCGCTTCCATCCGGCTTCACGCTGACCGGTGTTCCGGAGAAGGCTCTGGTGCCCCTGGGTGGTGATCGCTGGTCTGTGGCGGCTTCCGAGGCCGGGAATCTGAAGCTTGTGTCACCCAAGGATTTCTCCAATGCCTTCCCGGGTGGTACCGATGTGCGTATCGGGCTGGAGATCCGCAGTACGGAAAATGACGGCAGTGTGAGGGTCGAGAACCATCCCCTGGACATTCGCGTCAATGCGGTTGTTGATGCCCCGCATGTGGCCAGCCCGGATGCAGGGCGCGAGGACAGCCCGCTGACCATTCCCCTGACGGTCAGTGCCGGCGACAGTGATGGCTCGGAGACAGTCAGCAGCCTGTATCTGACAACACACTTGTCTGGCTTCAAGGTGACCAATGGATCCGGGGCAGAGTTGACGTGGAACGCCTCTCTTGGGCGTTATGATGCGAATCTGTCCGGGCAGACGGTTCTGAAGTTGCAGCCCCTGGACGGGCGTCAGGATCTGGGGGGGGACGGTGCTGATGTTCCCTACACCCTTCAGGTAACGGTTCGGGATGCCGGAGGTGTGCAGGCAACCTTCAATGTCGGGCGGACCATTGTGGTCAATCCGGTTGCCGATACGCCGGAGCTTTCAGCCTCGGTTCAGGGTACAGCCCCGATCGGGTCGCCTCTGGATGTTCATTTGTCCGTTGCCAGTGGCGAGGTTGGTCATCTGGTTGGTGGAACCTATGTTCCCGACGGATCTGAGAAAGTTGGTCTTCAGGTCAGCGGCATGGTCAACGGGGTTGTCCTGGTGCAGGAAATGCCCGACGGCAGCTTGAACCAGATCGGCCGCAACAACGGCGACGGAACCTGGACCCTGGATCCGCAAACTTTGGACAGTCTGCGTGCTTCGGACGGATCCATCCCCGATGGCATCATAAAAGTCTGGGCCCCATGGGGTGAGATGAGCGGAGGCGGGACCTACACCCCCGTTTCGTCCCTGACCTTGGGCCTGAAAGCCATTGCGGTGGAACCGGACGGAACCGGGGCTGACCGCGTGGCCAGCACCGAGACAACCCTGAACCTGAACTGGAACCACGGCGGTGGCGGTGGTCATCATGGTGGTGGCAATGGCAATGGCCATGATGGCTCAGTCCATTGGGGTGGGGACGGCGTTATACACGGCGTGGAAGATGTGCCGGTTACTTCGCTTAATCTGGGCAACATGCCTTCTGATGTGGCCGAGGTGGTTATCAGCGGTGTTCCGGCCGGGGCTTCGTTCTCCGCAGGGACGGATATGGGCAACGGGGTGTGGAAAATTGCCGCGGCAGATATTCCATCCCTTGTCTTCACCCCACCAGAGGATCTGGGCGGAAGTGGTACGGCCGTTGAAGGGCTGAACCATGTGACGCCTTCTGGTTTTTCGCCTCCCGGTCTGGCGCTTGGTCTGGGAAAGGGGATGTATGGCGGGACCATCATCCTGACCGTGGAAGGGTATAACGGCAGCGGTGATCCGGTTGCGGGCGGCGCCTTTATCCGCGCCGTGTCTTTGGTACCGGAAGCCGACACTCCCACGCTATCCGGCACCCCGTTGTCGGGCAGCGAGGATGCTCCCCTGTCCCTGTCCGGCATTACGGTTACAACCAACGACGTGGATGGTTCGGAGACCGCCAGTGCCTTGATCAAGGTGCCACAGGGGTTTGTGTTGTCGGTTGATGCCCCGCCGCTGCGCTACGATACCGTTGGTGGTGGCGACGGACAGCCGGCCTTTGCCCTCAATGCCGGTGGCGCCGCTGTGTATGCGGTTTACTCTGTTGCGGCGGCTGACATATCCAGCCTGACCCTGGTGCGGGATCCGTCTGTTCCGTCTGCCGAGCATTATTCAGGGCCCCTGAAGATCTATGTGACCGGTGTTGCAACAGAGCTGGAGGGAGGGCAGGCCAGCGTGGAGCAGGACTTCACGCTGGATGTGACGGCGGTTGCTGATGGTGCGGCGTTGTCTGCAGCTCCGGCAACCGGCACTGAAGATGGCGGGGCCATTGCCCTGAACCTGTCGGCCAGCCTGATCGACAGCAGCGAGACCCTGACATCACTTGCGGTGCTTGGTGCCGATGCGTCAAAGGTGACATTTGTTGATGGTGCAGGACAGCCGGTGCCCGACCTGTCTTCCTTGACCTTGGCCCAGGTGCAGGATCTGCATGTTCTGCCGGCAGCCAATGTGGCCGGTGATGTCAGCTTTGTCCTGAAAGCGGTAACGGCCGATGGTGCAGATACCAAGGAAACCCAGCATGTGGTGACGGTGCATATCACGCCGGTAGCGGATATGCCGTCTGTTGTTGTGACCCCGTCCCAGTCTGGTCCCTTTGCCTTCTCCGGGACGGAGGATACGGCGATTGCCCTGGATATTGCCGCATCCCTGACTGATACCGACGGATCGGAATCCCTGTCCCTGGTTCTGGATGTCCCCGTAGGGGCCACGCTGGTGCATGTGGCGGCTGACGGGGCCATGACCGTTGCCGGAGCCAACACAGGCAATGGGAAATGGGTGCTGGATACGTCGGACCTGTCGGGTCTCCACATTGTGCCGCCTCAGGATTACAACGGCTCCATGACGGTCAATGTGACGGCCACAGCGTGGGAGAACGGCCTGCGCAGTGGTGCCGTATCGCAAAGCCAGTCCTTTGCTGTTGAGGTTGTCGCGCAGGCAGATACACCGGATATCGAACCCCCTGCCCACGTACATGGGCAGGAAGATACGGGTATCGCCATTGATCTGGGGCTTGCGCATGGGACAACAGGCCCTCATGCTACGCCTGAGTCCCTGACGCTGGAAATTGTTGATGTGCCTGCTGGTGCGTCTTTCACCCTGTCCGACAATGCGGTTGGAACCCATGGGGCTGGTGGTGCCTGGACGTTCTCGGCAGCCGAGGTTGCCCAGATCATGGCAGCCGGGTCCGGGGCTTTCAAGGTTGTTCCCCCCGCTGACAGTGATGAAAGCTTTACTCTTGGGGTGCGCGCCATCAGTACGGATGGCGACACGACAGCATCCTCAGCCGGGTTGGGGGACAGTCCCTACCGCCCGGTACATGTGACGATTGATGCTGTGGCTGATGCTCCTTCCCTGTCTGTATCGAATGTATCCGGGCAGGAAGACCAGCCTATTGCGCTTGATATTGCGGCGGCTCTTGTCGATACAGATGGCTCCGAGACCCTGTCTGTTACCGTTTCTGGCGTGCCGCATGGTGCTGCTCTGTCGGCGGGAACCAACAATGGAGACGGCAGCTGGACCTTGACCTCGGCGCAACTGACGGGCCTGACCTTTACTGCCCCTGAACATGAAAGTGGTACCTGGACATTCTCTGTGTCTGCAACGTCAACAGAGAAAGCCAATAGTGATACTGCAACGACTTCAGACTCGTTCACCATTACTGTTG
The DNA here is from genome assembly GCF_012102745.1 of Haematospirillum sp. H4485. Classification (GTDB taxonomy): domain Bacteria; phylum Pseudomonadota; class Alphaproteobacteria; order Rhodospirillales; family Rhodospirillaceae; genus Haematospirillum. The sequence continues at coordinate 82,443 of NZ_JAAVSY010000008.1, read as the reverse complement.
ACCCTGTTGCCGATCCCCCCGATGTTTCTGCACAATCCGTCGTGGCAGACAGCGGTGCCCCGGTTGCCTTGTCCCTTGCCGCCAATCTTGTTGACAGCTCCGAGACGCTGTCACTGACCCTGACCGGTGCTCCGGAGGGGAGTCTGTCAGCGGGAACGTGGGATGCTTCGACTTCCAGCTATCAACTCCAGCAATCCGAGTTGACGGATCTGACCTTCACGCCGCCATCCGGTGATGCGGCTGAGTTTCCGATGACCCTGACCGCTGTTTCAACAGAGTCCAATGGCTCGACCGCCCAGACCAGTGCTGACTTTACGGTGACAGTCCCGGATGCCCCTGTGCCCGATACACCACTGGTTTCCGCCATGTTCTTCCTGCCGGATGCAGGGGGGGATGCCTGGAATACCTTCCTGTCCGATGACAGTGTACCGGTGGTCGGCCATGATGGTGGTGTGGCTGCGGCAGACCAGCTGGTGACCCTTGGCAGTGATACGTTTGATACTGGCGCCGGCGATGTGTCCGGTGGAATGGTTGATGGTGCCGTTGCCGGGGGTGGCCTTGACCTGGCTGGCCTTGGTGACAGTGGTGGAGCAGGGGATCTCATCATCCCGCACGAGGGTGACCATGGAGCGGGTTCGGCAGCTTCCATGGCTGGCGGGATTTGATCCTTCAGGCCCTTATTCCTGTTCGGGCCTGTTTCCGGACAGGGCAGCGTTCAGTCCGTCGCGGACGATGGTTTCGCAGTGTCGTGACAAGGCCTTCCTGTTGCCTGTTTCCGCAATGGTGACGGTCGGGAAGAAGTCAACCTCGACCGTCAGGCTGCCGAGCCTCAGGAAGTCCATCAGATGTGGGAAAAGCTCCATGTCCCCGTACCACGCGAAAAACGGGCGCATACTGCGTCCCATCGGTAATCCCTTGTAGCGTGTATAGGCAATGCTGACCGGCTGTACGTGGACCGCTTCTCCGTTTACCGCTTTCTCTGCGGTATTGAACAGGCTGCTTTTGAACGGCAGAACCCGGTTTCCATCCGATGAGGTTCCCTCAGGGAAAAGAATGATGGGTTCCCCCTCCTGCAGGCGCTCGGCAATGACATCGCGATGCTGTGCCGTGGCGCTGACCCGCCGCTCGACAAAGATTGTGCGGGCAATGGAGGCCAGAAACCCGATCCCGGGCCACTGTCGTACCTCGGCTTTTGAAACGAAAGCACCCGGAATCAGGGCGCACAGGATCATGATATCGATGTAGCTGACATGATTGGCAACACACAGCAAGGGCCGGTGCTGTGACAGTTTTCCCCGGACAACGACCTTTACGCCGAATATCAGCGACAGGGCAACCTTCCAGTAGAACATGGATATGTTCCTGTAGCGGCAGCGCAAAAAAAGGGCCGGTATGTAGGCTATCAGACACAACCCCGTCCACAGGACGTAAAGGGCCAGTTTTGTTACAGCGCCAATTGTGGTGAGCATTCAGCCCGGATTCCCTCTCAGGTTGCCTGCCGGTCTCGATTTCCGGTCATAATGTTTGAAGTACTTGTCTGAGATCAGGTCCGTCTTGACCATCACGCAGACATCAACCGTGTTGAAATCATGGTCAATGACAGCTCCGTCGCCAACAAAGCCTCCCAGGCGGAGGTACCCTTTGACCAGCGGTGGAACGGACGCAAGCCCCCGTGCCGGATGAATGCGATCAGGGGGCAAAAGGTCCATAGCAGTGTAGCGGTCCTTCAAGGCAACCGGACGCATGGATTCCGGAGCCAGATGGTGCTGGTAAAGATAGGAAAGCGGAAGTGCCAGCTTTGATGGATCCGTACCCTGCAGGCTGGCACAGCCAAACATCATGGTAATATCATAGTGGAACACATAGGCGGCAATGCCTCGCCACAGCAGCTGCATTGTTGCTTTTGTGCGATAGGCGGCATCAACACAGGACCGGCCCAGCTCCATGATCTCACCGGAGAGGGCTTCAAGTGGTGCAATATCGTACTCATCGGCTGTATAGAAACGTCCGGCCTTGTGCGCCTGGGAGCGTCGGAGCAAACGATAGGTTCCGACAACAGCTTCGGGACCATCCCCTTTGGTATGGTCAATGACAACAAGGTGGTCGCAGAACGGATCAAACCGATCAAAATCCCGGCCGGTAGCGGCAACCTCCGGCGTGGGTCGTGCGCCCATCTCCTGGAAAAAAACCCGGTAGCGAAGCGCTTGCGCTGCTTCTATCTCCGCATCGTTGGTGGCCAGCCGTATTTCCTGATCCCCTGTCGTAAGGGTTTCCAACATTACCATAAACGTATCCTGTTGTTCGGGCTGTTCCCGCTGCCCTGTTTTTCTGGTGCGCACGGCGACAGAATGCACGGCTGTCACACAAAGAGCAAGCTGTGCCCGGTGTGTTACAGGGCATCTGTTGTTGGTTCAGGCTTACGTTTCCGGGTCGTCCAGGGGGACGCCGTACAGCTCAAGCCTGTGCCCTACCAAGCGATAGCCCAGTTTTTCGGCAATACGCCTTTGCAGTTCCTCGATTTCTTCATTGTGGAATTCGAAAACCCGGCCTGATTTCATGTCGATCAGATGATCGTGATGTTCGTCCTGTATTTCCTCGTAACGGGCCCGCCCGTCACCAAAGTCATGGCGTGCCAGGATCTGTGCTTCTTCAAGCAGGCGTACGGTACGATACACGGTTGCAATGGAAATCTTGGGATCGATTGCTGTGGCGCGGCGGTATACCTCCTCCACATCCGGATGATCTGTGGCATCAGAAAGAACCTTGGCGATGACCCGGCGCTGGTCGGTCATCTTCATTCCTTTATCGATACACATTTGCTCAATGCGGGAAATCGGCTGGAAGCCTCTGTCCATAGTCTTGTCCCTTACGTGTTGGGTGGATAGGGCGGACGGTCCATTGTGTTTGTTGTATCAGGGTCAGGCTGCTGACTGCGGGCAGCGTCGCTTGCCGAGTGTACCGTGTTCCGTCATGTGTGCACAGCCTTGTACCGGCTTGACCCAGCACAAAGCGCCACGACCGTTGGCACGTGGCGCTTTGTATCAGCAGTCCCGCCTTTTATCAGCGCTTTGTCCGCCGCCGCGACTTTGTGCCAAGGCCGATTTTCTTGGCAAGTGTCGAGCGGTGGTTCGCATAATTGGGTGCGACCATCGGGTAGTCAGCGGCAAGCCCCCAACGATCACGATATTCTTCCGGGGTCATGTTGTAGGCTGTCTTCAGATGACGCTTGAGCATCTTCAGCTTCTTGCCATCTTCCAGGCAGATGATGTACTCCGGTGTCACCGACTTCTTGACAGGGACAGCAGGTTGCGGGCGCTCCGGCTCGACCAGTGGTGCCCCCAAGGACGTCAGGGCACGGTGTACCTCGGAAATCAGGAGCGGCAGTTCATTGGTCTGAACGCTGTTGTTCCCTACGTGAGCTGCGACAATTTCGACCGTCAGTGCCAGCACTTCCTTGTCGGTGATTTGTTCGTCCATAAAAACACATCCTCGTGTTTGCGCTATTTTTCCCGCTGTATATTCTGGTGCTGGAAGTTTAGCAACACACAAAAACCAAATAAAGTGAGTGTATGATATGAATGTGGATAAAAAAGATCACTTTATCGATATAGCAGGAGAGGTTTGTCCATTTACGTTTGTGAAGACCAAGATTCTTCTAGATAGGGTGGAGAGAGGTTCTACAGTCCGTGTTCGTCTTTCCGGAGCCGAGTCCATAAAGAATGTCCCGGATTCTGTACGGTCAGAAGGTCATCTTATTCTTTCATGTCATCCTGAAAATACAGGGGACCCTTATGGCCCCCATATTCTGACCATCGAAAAGCAATAATATTGAATGCATTGTTAGTATGGTGTTGCTTCTTTTTCTTCTGGATTTCTTGCAGGTGACCAAGGGATATCTGGAATGCGGGAAATCTTGAAAGAGCCGACACGCAGTGTGTTGTCCTGCAGGGTCAGGGGAATAACCGGGTTCTGTGCACTGCCGGTCGTGTTGTGTCTCAGGGCGGCCAGAACCATGCCCAGGATGGCGGCTTCTGACGGTTTCAGAATACCTTGCCCCAAGAGAATACCCGGTAATTCCTGTGTACCATGAATTTCGGCTGTGACAGCGGCTTCGGGCTGTAGTCTTTTATCCAGGGCCAAGGTGCCGCGGATGTTTGCACTGGCATGTTTGTATTGCAGGCCGATACGCCTGATTTCCACTGTTCCGCCGTTTTGTCTCCAGCCATCCAGACGATCCTGCCAGGTTCCGGACTTTGGAAGAATACCGAACAGCTCAAGGTCAATGGCTGCGTCTTCCGGTATTGCAGTATGGCTGCGGCCATTCTGGTCCTGGATATCAAGTCGGTCCAGGATAAGGGAGATTTGCCCCAAGGCAGGGTTCTGGACGCCTTTTTCCTCTGGTTCGATATGGGCTGACAGTTTCATAAGATCAGCCTTGATCAAGGGTGCTGTTTTGCCCCCGTCCAGAACAACATGGTGAAGTTCGTGGTGCAGGTCCGTCAGCGCCCCTGAGGCTGTGACATTCACAGCCAGAACGGAGTCTGTTGCCTGAAGGTGGTAGTTTTCTCCGGATGGTGCTGTAACTCTGACGGGGCCTGATGTCCGGATTTCAGGGGATAAGAGGGCCCATGGCCGCACGCGGATCTGCATTTGATCCAAGGCAACATGGAAGCCGGAGGTATGACCGATCTCGATCTCACCAGTATCAAATGTCATGATACCGGGAAAGCCGGACAGGGTTACGGGTGTTGATGAAACGGTCCAGCCTGCGTCAGGAAGCTGGCCTTGCGTTTCATTCCATGCCCGGGTGATCATGGAAGATGCCAGAAACCAGCAGGCAGCATACAGCCCGGTAAAGCATGTGAGTACAATGGTTGTTATCGTAAGGAAACGCTTTGTCATTCCGGTTTTTTCCGCTTGTTTTGATGTCCGGGGTATGATTGTTCAGGGTGCTGTTCCGGCGGCAGCCTGTAACAACGGCGCGACTTTTGTCCGTGCTTCCTCGACTTCATCGGCTGGGCTGGAATCCGCGACAATGCCACCTCCGGCTTGTGCTACCAGCCGCCCTGTACGTCCGGCGACCAAGGTTCGTATTACAATCGAGCTGTCCATGGACCCGTCAGCCCCGATCCAGAAGATGCTGCCACAGTATGGACCGCGCCGCCCTGGTTCCAGGGTATTGATAATTTCCATGGCCCGTATTTTCGGTGCGCCGGTAATGGACCCCCCCGGGAAGGTGGCTTTCAGCAGGGAAATGGCATTCTCACCCTTCCTCAGGCGCCCGCGCACGACCGAGACAAGATGGTGGACGCTGGCGAACGTTTCTGGCCCGTTCAGGACCGGCACTTTCACACTGCCGGTCCGGCAGACGCGTGAAAGGTCATTACGCATAAGGTCAACAATCATCAGGTTCTCGGCTTGATCCTTCTTGCTGTTGATCAGTTCATCCAGCAATGCCTTGTCTTCCGCAGGTGTTTGTCCGCGTTTGCGGGTTCCCTTGATGGGGCGTGTTTCAACCGTGCCGTCTGCCTGTACTTTAAGGAAGCGTTCCGGTGATGCAGACAATACAGTTGCCCCGCCGAAGTGCGCAAAGGCAGCAAACGGGGCTGGCGATGCCTGCCTCAGGCGGCGGTAGAGGTCAAAAACAGGAAAGCCATCCGGAAGATGCCCCATGAAACGACGGGTCCAGTTGGCCTGGAAAATATCGCCGGCCCGGATAAAATCGATAACCTGTGCAATGGCTTGAGCTGCTTCTTCGTCGTCTTGCTCAGGGTAAAGCAGTATGCCGTCGGTTCGTGGTGGGGGCAGGGGCGTGGTTCCCGCTGCATCAAGAAGCGTTTTGGCGGTATCTTTGCCGTCCGGTGTGTGGGTGAGAAAAGCCCGGCGACAGCTGGTATCGAAAACAAGTGCAGCCTTGTACACGCCAAACGCCACTTCTGGCACGCTAATGTCATCGGTTTTTGGAACAGGCAATGTTTCCAGATGCCGTCCGGCTTCATAGCTGATCCAGCCAATAAGTCCGCCGTGGAAGGGCGGAGCTTCGGGGTGCCTGGGCAGAGCAGGCTCCCGCATCGCTTGTATGGTCTGTTCCAGCGTATCAAACGGGTTGGCAGGGTCTATAACCAGCTTTTGTGGGTAGGCTGCCAGAATAGTCCAGCGGCCGCGGCCTCCAGCTTCTGCTGCGGAGTCAAGAAGAACAGCGCCCTCCTGCCCCGACAGGGGGGCAAAAGCGGTCAGAGGGTCTCGCCATGGAATTTCGCATGCTGTCATGGTGAGAGGGTATAGTCCCTTCCGCTACGGAAGGCGAGCCCTGCGTTATGAAATCAGGATGACAGAACCCGGTCCGGTGGGCAGTGCCCATCGCTGAAGGCGCGGATGTTGCACAGTACCTTTTCTCCCATCGCAATGCGTCCCTCCACGGTTGATGATCCCATGTGGGGCAGAAGGATGACATTTTCCAGGTTTCGCAGTTTCGGGTTTATGTGCGGTTCATTCTCGAAAACGTCCAGTCCTGCCCCTGCCAGTTCCTGTCGTTGCAGCATGGTGACAAGGGCTTCTTCGTCAACAATATTACCCCGTGCGGTGTTGATGACGCAGACGTGGTCCCGCAATAACCTCAGTCGTCGTGCGCACAGCAGGTGATAGGTAGCAGGGGTCTGTGGGCAATGGACGCTGAGAATATCAACGCGGGCCAGCATCTGGTCCAGGCTTTGCCACCATGTTGCCTCCAGCTCGGCTTCTATTTCGGGGTGCAAGCGGTTGCGGTTGTGATAGTGGATGGTCATGTCAAAGCTTCGCGCCCGCCGGGCGACGGCTTGCCCTATGCGCCCCATGCCAATAATACCCAGTCGCTTCCCGGATATGCGACTGCCCAGCATGTGGGTCGGGCTCCATCCTGTCCATTGCCCCGAGCGGGCCAGGCGTTCGCCCTCTGCCAAGCGCCGTGGAGCAGCCAGGATCAATGCCATGGTCATGTCAGCCGTATCGTCGGTCAGAACGTCCGGGGTGTTGGTGACAACGATTCCCCGTTCATGTGCCGTGCCAAGATCAATGTGATCGGTTCCGTTGCCAAAGCTGGCAATCAACCGGAGCCGACTGCCTGATTGTTCAAGGATTGTCTTGTCCAAGCGGTCTGTTACCGTCGGCACCAGGACATCCGCCTCTTTCACGGCCATGATCAGCTGATCGTGCCCAAGGGGGGTGTCGTTTATATTCAGGCGACAGTCAAAAAGTTCCATCATGCGGGTTTCGATGACATCCGGCAGGCGGCGTGTTACGATCACCAGCGGTTTTTTTGCTGCCATCAAGGGGACTCCGACCATACATCGCAAGATGATAATCCGGTACCACCGCTACCTTGGTTTGTCCATGCCTTCCGGGTCGTCCTGTTGAGTGTGTCTTGAAAAACGCGCAGGAGCCTGTATTGAAGGTGGGTAGATCAGGCTTGTATCGGTGTTCCTGTGGCCAGAAAATTTGGGTCCATGTGCGCTGTTCAGGGCTTCCTTGCCGCTGCGGCCAAAGGTATGAGGTGTGCGACTCTCCGTGCGACGACTGTTTTTTCTCCGTTTTATTTCGTTATCTCTTGCGGCCTTCTGCATTCTCTGGGGCGGTGTGTCGCTTTATGCGGGAGTGGCTGTTGCGGCATCATCCAGCGGGGTTCTTCCCTTGCCCCGCTTTGTCTCCCTGCGCGCGGACCAAGTGAACATGCGGGCTGGTCCCGGTGCCCGCTATCCGGTTGACTGGGTTTATATGCGGCGGGATTTACCCGTGGAAGTCATTGCCGAGTATGAAACCTGGCGCAAGATCCGCGATCCGGATGGTACGGAAGGGTGGGTGCACCAGAGCATGCTGGCCGGGCGACGGATGGCCGTGGTTCGCGGTCGGAAAGCTATGCTGCGCCGCACGGCAGATGATAGCTCTTCTGCTGCGGCCTGGCTGGACCCCGGTGTTGTTTTGCGCCTGCATCAGTGCCCGCCGGGTAGCGAGTATTGCCGGGTTGAGGTTGAGGGGTATCAGGGATGGTTGCGTCGTGGTGAAATCTGGGGAATTTACAAAGGCGAGATTGTTGACTGAGATGAAGGGCCTTCACAGGCTGTAAGGTAGCTCTTGCCTTCGCCTGTGAAGCGGTGTACAACCCATCGATGACATTCTCTGGTTTGTCCTGTCCGGGACTTTCGAGGGTGGGCCACTGGCCCACTTTTTTGTTATGTGGATCAAGGATTCCCGGGCAGTTAAACTGCTCTGGGCGTGTCCGGTCTTGATGTTTTCTTGGGGTGTTTGGGTACCGGTATGGATCTTGCCGAGCGACTGGTTGGTATTGTAGGGCCAACCCTTGACAATATGGGATATGAACTGGTGCGGGTTCTTATACAGGGAACGCGGCGCCAGACAGTGCAGGTTATGGCAGAGCGCCGGGATTCGGTTCCCATGACGGTGGAAGACTGTGCGGATATCAGCCGCGCCCTGTCCGCCGTCCTGGACGTGGAAGATCCTGTGGCCGGGGCCTATAACCTTGAGGTCAGCTCGCCGGGCATTGACCGTCCCTTGACCCGTGCCAAGGATTATGAGGTCTGGGCCGGCTTTGACATCAAGCTGGAGACGCGTCAGCTTCTGGACGGGCGCAAGCGCTTTTCCGGTCGCCTTCTTGGCTTGGATCCTGATGAGAATATTCGGATACAAGGTGACGAGGGGGCTTGGTTGGTGCCGCTGGATGCGGTCTGGAAGGCCAAGCTTGTCCTGACTGATGAGTTGATAGAATTTGTGACCCGCCAGGAGGCGGAGCACTGAGTAAGGAACAGCGTGCGGCGTGTCGGTTCGCCGGATTTGGTCTGCACCTGATGTAATACCGCGAAGACAGTAACTCGAGGGCTTGGAAAAGATGGAACGTACTGTTGGCATGGCGCGACCGGAGCTGATCATGGTCGCCGACAGCGTCGCCCGCGACAAGAGCATTGATCGCGAAGAGGTGTTCATTGCTATGGAGCAGGCCATCCAGAAGGCCGGACGCTCCAAGTATGGTCACGAGCATGATATTCGCGCCCGTATTGACCGTCGTAATGGTGAGATCAAGCTGGCCCGTTATCTTGAGGTTGTCGAGGACGTCGAAGACGAAAACACGCAGGTCACGGTTTCACAGGCGCAGCGCCGCAAGCCGGGTGCTGTTGTTGGTGACTTTATCGTTGATCCTCTGCCGCCGATTGATTTCGGGCGTATCGCTGCCCAGACCGCCAAACAGGTTATTGTCCAGAAAGTGCGCGATGCCGAGCGCGACCGTCAGTACAGCGAGTACAAGGATCGCGTTGGCGATGTAGTCAACGGCCTTGTGAAGCGTGTTGAGTTTGGCAACGTTGTTGTGGATCTGGGTCGTGCCGAGGCTTTGTTGCGTCGTGATGAATTGATCCCGCGCGAGCACTTCAAGAACGGTGACCGCGTACGCGCCTTTGTCAAGGATGTCCGCCGGGAGCAAAGGGGGCCGCAGATCTTCCTGTCCCGTACCGATGCTGGCTTTATGGCCCAGCTGTTTTCGCAGGAAGTTCCCGAAATTTATGACGGCGTCATAGAAATCAAGGCTGTTGCCCGTGATCCCGGGTCCCGGGCCAAGATTGCCGTGGTCTCTAGGGACTCGGGTATTGATCCGGTTGGTGCGTGCGTTGGTATGCGTGGGTCCCGTGTTCAGGCCGTTGTGGCAGAGCTTCAGGGCGAAAAGATCGATATCATTCCGTGGTCTGTTGATCCGGCCACCTTTGTTGTCAATGCCCTTGCCCCGGCCGAGGTTGCCAAGGTCGTGATCGACGAGGACAGCGGGCGCATGGAGGTGGTAGTGCCTGATGAGCAGCTGTCGCTTGCCATCGGGCGTCGTGGCCAGAATGTCCGGCTTGCTTCCCAGTTGTCCGGTTGGGACATTGATATTCTGACGGAAGAAGCGGAATCCGAGCGTCGCCAGGAAGAGTTCCGTCGTGTGTCCGGTGCCTTCATGGAAGCTTTGGATGTCGATGACGTCTTGGCTCACTTGCTGGTGACCGAAGGTTTCGGCTCTGTGGAGGAAGTCGCTTGGGTCGATCTGGAAGAAATCGCCTCGATCGAAGGTCTTGATGCCGATGTTGCGGCAGAGTTGCAGCAGCGTGCCCGCGAGTTCCTGGAAGAGCGTGACCGGGCTGCGGAGGATGAGCGTCGTGCCTTGGGCGTTTCCGATGAACTGGCTGCGTTCTCGGGTATGACGCCTGCGCTGTTGGTCTGTTTGGGTCGTAATGATGTGAAGACCATCGATGATCTTGCTGATCTGGCGTCGGACGAGTTGGTTGAGTTCTCTGCTGGTTCCGTTTCCGAGGGTGATGCCAATCGTATGATCATGGAAGCGCGCGTCCAAGCGGGTTGGTTTGGTGATGAAGATCCCTTTGGCGCTGCCGGGGATGAGGCATAAGGGAGAGCGCCAGGGTGGCTTTTCGTTCCGGCATATCGGTTGCGCCGTCCTCTTCAGGGCGGCGCCCCCACCGGAAAGGGGCATCACCGGGTTCTGCCGGTGATCGTGCCAAGCCTGTGATGTCTTCCAGTCCGCAGCGTTGTTGTCTGGTGACGGGTACCAGTTGTTCGCGGGATGATCTGTTGCGTTTTGTCATTAGTCCCGATGGTATTCTGGTTCCCGATCTCGAGGCGTGTTTGCCCGGACGGGGATTCTGGTTGAGTGCACGGCGGGATGTGTTAGAAACGGCAATGCAGAAAAAAGTTTTTTTGCGTGCTGCACGCCGCCAGATTGATATTCCCCGCGATCTTCCTGACAGGATTGCCGGGCTTGTCAGAAAGCGTTGCTTGGCACTTCTGGGTTTTGCCCGTCGTGCTGGTCTGGTTGTTGCCGGGTTTGACAAGGTACAGGCCCTTGTCCGCTCCGGTCAGGTTGCCCTGTTGCTGGAGGCGACAGAAGGAGCAGCTGACGGGCGCCGCAAGCTGGAGGCGCTGATGCACCACACCAGCGGTGTTGCGCGTGTGGTTGATATTTTGACGGGGCCTGATATGGCCTCTGTTCTGGGGCGGGAGCACGTGGTGCATGTTGCTGTCGCCTGCGGAAAGCCGGAGCAGCGTATGCTGGTTGACCGGCTTGTCAGGGAACTTGACCGGCTCGCGGCCTGTTGCGGGAAGGTCACACGGCCGCTGGAAGCAGTGGATGAACATTTGCGGTCGCCGACAGCGGCGACTGTGCCCGAGCCGGAGCCAGGAGTGGCGCCGGGGAATACGGAATAGACGCCAGGACAACCGGTACGCATGTCGAACGAAAATGAAAAAAAGCCCCTTAGCGTTTCACCGCGTGGGAAGCTGGAACTGAAAAAGAGCGCTGAATCCGGACAGGTTCGCCAGAGCTTCTCCCATGGTCGATCCAAATCTGTGGCGGTGGAACACAAGAAGAAGCGCAGTTTTGGTCCCGCAGCCGGTACGCGCCCGGATGCCCGCAGATCTGGCTCCGGTGATGGACGGGGATCTCTGGGTGGTGCCCATCTGACAGAGGATGAACGTCAGCAGCGCCTTCAGGCCCTGATTCGGGCTGAAGAGCAGCGCAAGGTGGATGAGGAAAATCGTCGCTTGGCAGATATTGCCCGGGTCAAGGCTGCTGAAGAAGAGGCCCGCCTGCGTGCGGAAAGTGCAAACCATGTTCCGGTAGAGCCCGAGCCTGTTCCTGAGCCAGCGGTCTCGGCTGTTGTTGCAAACGTGGAGCCTGCGCCTTTGTCACCGTCTCCGGTGCGGGATGTTGTAGCGCCTGCGCCAACAGCCCGTGCGGGTGGCCAGTCCGGAAGCTGGACCGGTCCACGTCCTTCTCCGAACCAGGGACCAGGCTGGACGCCGCGTTCTGTCCAGAGTCGTGACGCCCAGAGGTCGGCTCCTGCTCGTGGGCCCGGCGGGCGTGGCGCTCCTTCGGGGTCGGGATCTGCCCGTCCGGCACAGGGTGTTTCCCATGGGCCGCGTCCTGCATCTGCCCAGCCCGCTCTTGGGGTGGTGCGTCCCGCCGCTGCTCCGGATGACTTGGTCGGTCGGCCGCCGTCACGCGATGACCGCTCTGTTGTCCGTCATGCGCCCCGTGAGCGTGATGACGAGGGGGATGACAGTGGGCGTAACCGTGGAGCTACCGGGAAGGTTGCTTCAAAGCGGGCTGCTGTTGCTCCTGGTGCTCCTGGAATGGACAAGAGGCGCGGCAAGCTGAGTGTTGTTGCTGTTCTGTCCGGTGACGAGGAAGGCTCTTCCCGCGGGCGTTCTGTTGCGGCTATGCGGCGTGCGGCCCAAAAAGAAAAGCGCAAGGCCCAGGCACAGCAGAAGGCTCCTGAAAAGATCGTGCGCGAGGTTATCATCCCGGACGTTATTACAGTCCAGGAGCTTTCCAACCGTATGGCAGAGCGCTCCGGTGCCCTGATCAAGGTTCTGATGAAGCTGGGGGTCATGGCGACCATCAACCAGACCATCGATGCCGATACGGCACAGCTGGTCACCGAGGAATTTGGTCACACGGTCAAGCGTGTTTCCGAAGCTGATATTGAAATTGGACTGGAAGCCGGTCCTGATTCCGATGAAGCCATGGCACCTCGGGCTCCGGTTGTTACCGTGATGGGTCACGTTGACCACGGCAAGACATCCTTGCTGGATGCCCTGCGTGAAACCAACGTTGTTTCCGGTGAAGCCGGTGGTATTACACAGCACATCGGGGCCTATCAGGTCAGCATGTCCAACGGGCGCAAGATTACCTTTATTGATACACCGGGCCATGAAGCCTTTACGGCCATGCGTGCCCGTGGCGCCAAGGTGACGGATATCGTTGTTCTGGTTGTTGCGGCTGATGATGGCATTATGCCCCAGACAATTGAGGCCATTCGCCATGCCCGTGCGGCAGAGGTGCCGATCGTTGTTGCCATCAACAAGATGGACAAGCCGGGTGCCAACCCGGGTCGTGTACGGACAGAACTCCTTCAGCACGAGGTTGTGGTGGAGGAAATGGGTGGGGACATCCAGACCGTCGAGGTGTCGGCCAAGCAGCGCCTGAACCTGGAGAAGCTTGAAGAAGCTATTCTCTTGCAAGCCGAAATGCTGGATCTGAAAGCCAACCCTGATCGTATGGCGGAAGGAACCATTGTTGAAGCCAAGATGGAGCGTGGGCGTGGCTCTGTTGCTACGGTTCTGATCCGTCGCGGTACCCTGCGGGTTGGCGATGTGTTCGTTGCCGGGAAAGAGTCCGGGCGTGTCCGTGCCATGATCGATGACAAAGGGAACCGCATTGAAGAAGCGGGGCCCGCTGTTCCGGTCGAAATTCTGGGGCTGGATGGTATTCCTTCTGCCGGTGACGACTTTGTTGTGACGGGAGATGAGACAAAGGCGCGTGATATCGCGGCCTATCGTCAGCGCAAGGAACGTGAGGCACAGGCCGTAAAATCTGCCCGTGGAACCATGGAGCAAATGTTTGCCCGTATCCAGGCTGGTGAGGCAAAGGAACTCCCGGTTGTTATCAAAGGTGACGTTCAGGGTTCTGTCGAAGCCTTGATCGGTACTCTGGAGAAGCTGGGAACCGAAGCTGTCAAGGTCAAGGTTCTGCATGCTGCGGTTGGTGCCATCAATGAGTCTGACATTACCTTGGCGCGTGCGTCCGGTGCACTTGTCGTTGGCTTCAACGTGCGTGCCAATCCACAGGCCCGCGAGCTGGCCCGGCGTGATGCTGTTGACATCCGCTACTACTCTATCATCTACGATGTGGCAGAGGACGTGAGACAGGCCCTGACCGGTATGCTGTCACCGACCTATCGCGAGAAGTTCATTGGCTACGCCGAGATCCGTGAGGTGTTCAATATCACCAAGGTTGGTAAGGTTGCGGGCTGTATGGTGACCGAAGGCGTCATCAAGCGTGGTTGCAAGGTTCGTTTGCTGCGGGACAACGTGGTTATCCACGAAGGAAACCTGTCCCAGCTCAAGCGCTTCAAGGATGATGCCCGCGAGGTCAAGTCTGGCTTTGATTGTGGTATGTCCCTGGCAAACTATGACAACATCCAGGTGGGCGATGTCATAGAGTGCTTTGAAATGGAAGAGGTTGCGGCCCAGCTCTGAGAGCGGTTCACGCCCTGTTCCTGATTTCTTCTGCAGGCGCCAACAGTATATTTCCGGCAAGGGAGAACGTACTGTTGGCGTGCAGGGAAGTGTTTTTATTTCTGCTTCGAGGTTCTCATGAGCAAAGTGCGCGGCCAGGCCCCAACGCAAAGGCAGCGTCGCATCAACGAGGAAATTCGTCATGCTCTTGCCCATGTTTTCGAGCGTGGGGAGCTGCGTGATCCCTTGCTGGCATCGACCGCGATCACGATTACTGAGGTCCGGTGCAGCCCTGATTTGCGCAATGCAACAGCGTTTTTCACGCCGCTTGGCGGTATAGGGGATGCGCAGGCGCTACGGGCGGCCTTGATTCGGGTTCAACCCTTCTTGCGTCATGAGATCGCCCGTCGTGTGGAGATGAGGTACGTTCCGCGCCTGTCGTTCGAGATCGACACCAGTTTTGATGAATATGCCTATATTGCCAATCTGTTGAAGCGCCCGGATGTTGTCCGGGATACAGAATCCATGCGTCATGCCGATGATGAGGACCAAGGTGAGGAATCCTGAATGGGGCGGACACGGCGTGGTATTCCGGTTCATGGCTGGGTAGCTGTTGACAAGCCGGAGGGGATAACCTCGACGGCTGTTGTTGCGCGTGTGCGCCGTGCTTTCGGGGCGCAGAAAGCCGGTCATGGCGGGACACTGGATCCATTGGCATCCGGTATTTTGCCTGTTGCCCTGGGGGAAGCTACCAAGACGGTTCCCTACGTTATGGATGGCCGCAAGGTTTATCGCTTTACCGTTCATTTCGGAGAAGAGCGTTCTACGGACGACCGGGAAGGAGAGGTGACAGCAACATCTGCCTATCGTCCCTCCCGTGCCGAGCTGGAGGCGGCCTTGCCTGCTTTTGTTGGTACTATCGAACAGGTTCCCCCTTGTTTTTCCGCGATCCGGCTTGACGGGCGCCGGGCCTATGACCTTGCCCGGGGTGGTGTGGATGTAGAGCTGAAGGCGCGATCCGTTCGCGTGGATTCATTTGTGCTGGAGAGTTGGGATGGGGCTGATTCGGCAACATTCCGCGTTGAAACCGGAAAAGGCGTCTATGTTCGTTCCTTGGCCCGGGATCTGGCCCGATCCGTTGGGTCTGTTGGTCATGTCTCCATGCTTAGGCGCTGTCAGTGCGGCCCTTTCTCCGAGAGCAACGCGATTTCTCTGGATAAGTTGGATGAGCTCGGGCATAGTCTTGGCCCTGCGGGTTTCCTGCTTTCTGTTACGACCGCGCTGGACGACATCCCGGTGCTGGCCTTGACAGAAGGAGAAGCTCGCCGCCTGTCGTCCGGGCTTCCGGTGGATCTTTTGCCGGTGCTAGCCCGTACGGGGGATGGTCCGGACGGTATTCATGCCTCTGCGAGTGTGGCCTATGCCATGCAGGAAGACCGCCCGGTGGCAATCGTACGGATTGAGGATGGAGTGATTCGTCCGGTCCGTGTCATGAATCTCTGACAGAATGGAGTCATTTGATGTCGATCACCGCTGTGCGTAAACAGGAATTGATCAAGGATTTTGCCACAAAAGAAGGCGATACCGGTTCCCCCGAGGTTCAGGTTGCCATTCTTACCGAGCGGATCCGTAATCTGACCGAGCATTTCAAGACCCACAAGAAGGACAACCACTCCCGCCGTGGGCTCCTGATGTTGGTCAGCAGCCGCCGCAGCCTGCTGGACTATCTCAAGAAGAAAAGCCAGAAGCGCTATGAGGGCTTGATTCAGCGCCTTGATATCCGCAAGTAAGCGACGTTTTGAAGGGGGGTGCATACAGCACCCCCCTTTATTTATGGCCGAAACTAGGCAGTATTTTGCCCTTACCCCTGTTTTTCGCATGATTGCCGGGGCAATTGGCCTTATATTCACCCAATGATTTGAAGAGAACAAGGCCGGAACCGGGCGGTTGCGGGGGTCTCCTTTTGCGCAGAGTAAGGTTTGCAAGGGGCTTCCGTGCCGAAATTGGGGCACCGGTTTCAGACGTAAGGAAAGCAAACGCATGTCAATGTTCAAGGTGTATCGCAAGGAAATCCAGTTCGGTGGACGGCCCTTGGTGCTGGAAACCGGTCGTATTGCCCGTCAGGCCGACGGGGCTGTTCTGGTGACCTATGGCGAAACCTCTGTTTTGTGTACCGCTGTTGGGGCCAAGGCACCCAAGCCGGGCCAGGACTTTTTCCCGCTGACCGTGAACTATCAGGAAAAGAGTTTTGCCGCCGGCAAGATCCCGGGTGGTTTCTTCAAGCGTGAAGGGCGCCCGTCCGAGCGGGAGACACTGACCTCGCGCTTGATTGACCGTCCGATTCGTCCTCTGTTCCATGACGATTACAAGTGTGAGACGCAGGTTGTTGCAACGGTTCTGTCCCATGACCTGGAGAACGACCCGGATATCGTGTCCATGATCGGTGCTTCGGCGGCGCTGACCCTGTCGGGTCTGCCGTTCCTTGGGCCAATCGGGGCGGCGCGCGTGGGCTACATAAACGGCCAGTACGTTCTGAACCCGACGGTGTCAGCCCAGAAGGACAGCGTTCTGGATCTGGTGGTGGCCGGTACCTCTGAAGGGGTGCTGATGGTCGAGTCCGAGGCTCAGGAACTGTCTGAAGATATCATGCTGGGTGCTGTTGCTTTCGGTCATGAAGCCTGCCAGGCCGTTATCGATGCCATAATTGACTTGGCTGAACAGTGCGCCCGCGAGCCACGCGACCTGCCGCCATCCTCGCCGGAAAAGGCATCGGTAAGTGCCCTGTTCGAAACGTTCCGCAAGGATCTGGAGACGGCCTATCGCATTCCTGCCAAGGCTGCGCGCCAGGATGCGGTTGCTGCTGTGAAGGAGAAAGCGTTCGCCGCCCTGGATTCCTCCAACGAGGCAGCCCTTCAGGTAGCCCCTGAAGTGTTCAAGGTGCTGGAAGCTGATGTTGTCCGCTCCAATATCCTGAATACCGGTGTGCGTATCGACGGGCGTGATACCCGTACTGTCCGTGCGATTGAGTCAATGGTTGGTATCCTGCCGCGCACGCATGGATCGGCCCTGTTTACCCGCGGTGAAACCCAGGCTCTGGTCGTTGCCACGTTGGGCACCGGGCAGGACGAGCAGGTCATTGATGCCCTGGGTGGTGAGTACCGTGAAAACTTCATGCTTCACTACAACTTCCCCCCTTACTCTGTCGGGGAAGCAGGTCGCATGGGGTCGCCCGGTCGTCGTGAAATCGGCCATGGCAAGCTGGCGTGGCGTGCGGTTCATCCCATGCTGCCGGATCGTGATGCCTTCCCTTATACCATTCGCGTTGTGTCAGAGGTGACCGAGTCCAACGGTTCATCATCGATGGCCACGGTGTGCGGTTCGTCCCTGGCCCTTATGGATGCCGGTGTTCCGCTGAAGCGTCCGGTTGCCGGTATTGCCATGGGGTTGATCAAGGAAGGCGAGCGTTTTGCTGTGCTGTCCGACATTCTTGGTGACGAAGATCACTTGGGTGACATGGACTTCAAGGTTGCCGGGACCGATCAGGGTGTGACATCCTTGCAGATGGACATCAAGATCACGTCCATTACCCGGGATATTATGGAAATTGCCCTGCGTCAGGCCCGTGAAGGGCGTCTGCATATCCTGGGCGAGATGTCCAGGGCACTTGGCACGGCACGGAGTGAGGTTTCCTCGACCGCTCCGCGTATCACCACCCTTAAAATTGATGCCGGCAAGATTCGTGATGTCATTGGGTCTGGTGGCAAGGTTATCCGCGAGATTACCGAGCAGACAGGCACCAAGATCGATATTGATGATGACGGAACCATCAAGATTGCAGCGGTTGATAACGAAGCAGCCCAGAAGGCTGTCAACTGGATCCGTGGTATTGTTGCAGAGCCCGAGCTTGGCGAGATTTACCAGGGCAAGGTGGTCAAGCTGATGGACTTTGGCGCGTTTGTTAACTTCCTTGGCAAGCGTGACGGGTTGGTTCATATCTCCGAGATGTCGGATCAGCGCGGCAGCAAGCCGTCTGACCATGTCAATCAGGGTGATTCGGTCTGGGTGAAGTGCATCGGCTTTGATGACCGTGGCAAGATCAAGCTGTCGATGAAGCAGGTTGATCAAGTAACAGGCAAGGCCAAGGTGTGCGCGACGGAAGAAACGTCGGGCTGATTTGGTTCCCGTGTAACGGGGTGGGAAGGCTGCTGCGTTCCCACCCCTCTGTTTGTAGTCTAATCCGGGGGAGGGAGTTTTTGTCACAGCCATGACCCCTGTACCTTCTCCGGCATATGCTTTCCCCCGTGTTGTCGGGCATCGGGGGGCTTGTGCCCTTGCCCCTGAAAACACCCTCGCCTCCATACGCCGTGCGGCGATTGACGGGGCTGGTATGGTCGAGCTTGATGTCAGGCTGACGGCAGATGGGCGCTGTGTGCTCTTGCATGACGATACCCTGGACCGGACAACAGACGGTTGCGGGCCGGTTTCTTCGGCATACCTTGATCATCTTTCTGCTTTGGATGCGGGTCTTTGGTTTTCCTCCGATTTTCGGGGTGAGTCTGTTCCAACTCTGGAAGAGACCATTGATCTTCTTCTGGAGCTGGGAGTGGGTCTTAACCTGGAGCTGAAGCCTTCCCCGGGTTATGAGGCTGACATGGTCCGGGCTGTTGTTTCTGTTCTGGAGTCCATGTGGCCTTCCGATCGTTTGTTGCCTCTTCTTTCTTCCTTTGACTGCACGATCCTGGAATATGCATCTGACCTTGCACCGGGGTGGCCTCTGGGGTTGATTGCGGACCGTTTGCCGGATGACTGGCTGGCGCTGGCCCGTGACCTTGGATTGAAGTCTGTCAATCTTGGGTATGAGGGGTTGGATATGGCGGCAGTGCAAACCGTTCGCAAGGTCGGGTATGAGGTTGCCATCTGGACGGTAAATGATCCGGTTCGTGCACAAGAGTTGCTTTGCAGCGGTGTCTCCGCCATCATCAGCGATGATCCGGGTGCGCTTTTGCGTGCCGGGGTTGGGGTAAAGGGGTAGGGTCCCCTTGATTCCCCGTTATTCTCCCGGGTCAGTTCGGCTCAAGCGTTGTATGCGCTGTGGCCGGGTTGTTCCGACTTATCATAACAAGGGACCACGAAGGCCCCTGGGTGTAGCAGTGTTGAATAACTGGACCGTCAAGGCATGCGATCCGTTTTCAGTCTGAGGCATCCGAAGCATGGGAGTAAGAACTGTGAAACCTGTAAACCCCGTTGTTATTTCGGGGCGTGAGGTTCATCCCGTTGTTGAGGGTGGCAAGGGCATTGCCGTTTCAACCGGAACCTCCGCCGGGGCTTTTGCCGCAGCCGGGGCGGTTGGCACTTTCTCTGGTGTCAATGCTGACTTCTATGACGAGAACGGGAAGCTTGTGCCCGCTGTCTACAACGGCAAGACTCGTGCTGAACGTCACGAAGAATTGGTTGCCATGGGAATACGTGGTGCTGTTGCCCAGGCGCGTATAGCCCACGACATATCAGGTGGCCAAGGACGGCTGCACATGAATGTCCTGTGGGAAATGGGTGGGGCAGAGCGTATCCTGGAAGGGGCGCTGGCTGGTGCGTCCGGCTTGATACACGGCGTAACGTGTGGTGCGGGTATGCCCTATCGGGTTGCCGAAATTGCCGCAGCCCACAAGGTCTGGTACTACCCGATTGTCTCGTCGGCCCGTGCGTTCCGGGCGCTGTGGAAGCGCAGCTATCACAAGATCCCCGAATGGCTGGGCGGTGTTGTTTACGAGGATCCGTGGCTCGCTGGTGGTCATAACGGTCTTTCCAATGTTGAAGATCCGCTGCAACCCCAGGATCCGTACCCCCGTGTACGGGAGCTGCGGGATATGATGCGTTCTCTTGGAGCTCCTGAAGTTCCGGTCTTCATGGCGGGTGGTGTTTGGTTCCTGCGGGAATGGGCGGACTGGCTTGATAATCCAGAGATCGGGCCGGTTGCATTCCAGTTCGGGACCCGGCCTCTGTTGACCCGTGAAAGCCCGATATCCGATGCTTGGAAGCGTCGCTTGCTGACCCTCAAGCAGGGCGATATCCTTTTGCATCGCTTCAGTCCAACGGGCTTCTATTCATCGGCTGTTCGCAATCCATTCCTGCAGGATCTGGAAGTGCGCAGTGGGCGGCAGATTTCTTATGCCCGTGAAGCTGCTGAGGGCCTCAGCGAGGCGGTTCAAGTTGGTGCCCGTGGGCGTGACATTTATGTTGCGCCCCAAGATCGCGCCAAGGTTCTTGAATGGGTGGAGCAAGGCTTTACGCAGGGAATACGAACCCCCGATAATACAATGGTTTTTGTGACCGAGGCTGATGCCCGGCAGATCATGACAGACCAGAAGAACTGTATGGGCTGTCTTTCTGCCTGTTCATTCTCCAACTGGTCCCAGCATGGCGACGGGTACTCAACGGGCAGGCCGGCAGATCCGCGCAGCTTCTGTATACAGAAAACCCTGCAGAGCATTGCTCATGGGGCAGATCCAGAACATGAGTTGATGTTTGCAGGGCATAATGCGTATCGTTTCGGGGAGGATCCGTTCTACCAGAATGGGTTCATACCAACAGTTTCCCAGCTTGTGGAACGGATCCTGGCTGGCGACTGATTGCAGATCTTCCGGTGCCGGGGTGTACCCCGGTGCCGGAAGGGTTGCAGGATGTGGACAAGAGTAATGGCATGCCGATAAAAGCACAGACAGATCGCCCCGCCTTGTCGGAGCAGCTGCGGGCTGCGGGGCTTCGGCCGACCCGTCAGCGTCTGGCCCTTGCCCGGCTTCTGTTCGGAGATGGTTCCCGCCATCGCCATGTATCCGCCGAGGAGCTGCATACAGAAGCCATGGACCATCAGGTTCGTGTGTCCTTGGCAACGGTTTACAACACGTTGCACCAGTTTACGGATGCGGGGTTATTGCGGGAAATAACGGTTGAATCCGGACGGTCCTGTTTTGATACGAATACTGGTGCGCACCATCACTTTTATTTTGAACAGTCCGGTGAATTGCGCGACGTCCAGTGGAACCAGGTTGTTCTGGCCCAGCTGCCTGATCCGCCAGACGGATGCCGCATTGTCGGTGTGGATGTTGTCATCCGGGTTGCCGGTTGATGGGGCGGAAGCGGGCTCTTCTGTCTTTTCTGGTGTGATGGATCGCCAAGCATAGCATCGTGCACGGCTCCATGAATGGACCGGGGTGCTGTACATCAACACGGTTTCGTGGCACACGTACAACTCTTCATATGGGTCCGGAGGGTGTCTGCATGCTGCCTGTATCATGGCGGTCCGAGCTGGTTGCCACCTCGGTTCTTGCCTGGCCCCTGATTCTGGGCGGGCTGGCCCAGGTTGTCATGGGCACTGTCGATGTCATGATGATCGGACGCCTGGGGCCCGATGCTGTCGCAGCCTCTTCTCTTGCCACCAGCTTTCTCTGTCTGGCTATTCCTGTCGGTTTTGGTCTTGGTGCTGCGGTATCAGCCATGGTTGCCATTGCCTTGGGAAGGGGACACCATCGCATTCGTGAAACCCGAAGAACAGCGCGCCAGGCATTCTGGATTATCGTGCTGTCTGTCATACCGGTCTGGTTCGGTATGAGTTACGCTGAGAACTTCTTCCTTGCGATCGGGCAGCAGCCCTTATTGGCCGTGATGGCTGCGGACTATGTTCAGGTAAGCCTGTGGGGTATGTTGCCGCTATGGGGCTTTCTGGTTTTGCGCTCCTTGTGTACGACCTTGGGGTATCCACTTGTGTCCATGGTGGTGACAGCGGTGGCTATTCCCTTGAATGCAGCACTCAACTGGATACTGATCTATGGCAATGCAGGCTGTGAGCCGCTTGGTATCAGGGGGGCTGCCCTGGCGACGGTCACCGTGGATATCCTGATGTGCCTGGCGTTGTTGTTGTATGTTCTTCTTCATCCAAGGCTGCGGCGCTTTGGTTTGTTTGTTGAGATCTGGAGGCATGACTGGTCTCGTTTCTTTGAACTTCTCCGTTTTGCTGTACCCGTTGTGGCAGCATACGGTCTTGAGTTTTGTGCCTTTACAACAGCGACATTCATGATGGGCCTTGTGGGGCCACTGGAGCTGGCGGCACACGCGATTGTTATCAATGCCATCACAGTTCTGTACATGGTGCCCGTGGGTTTGTCACAGGCGGCAACTGTTCGGGTTGGTCTGGCTCGTGGTGCCCTGAATACAGCGGCCATAACCCGCGCAGGCTGGGTTCCCCTGTCCATGGGTATGGCTTTCATGGCCCTGTGTGCAGCGTGTGTTGTTCTGTTTCCCGATGTGATTGTAGCCCTGTTTATGGGGAAAAACACACGTGGGTCGGAACAGGTTCTTGGCCTTGCAACGGCGTATTTGCAGATATGTGCCCTGTTCCAGATCTTTGACGGAATCCAGAGTGTTTCGTCGGGTGTTTTGCGTGGCCTCAAGGATGCAACGGTCCCGATGATTTGCATGGGAACAGGATTCTGGGTGCTTGGTCTTCCCCTTGCTGCCCTGATGGCGTTCCCCCTTGGTCTGGGGGGGGCTGGAATATGGTATGGGTTGGCAATTGGCCTGGGATGTGTTGCCCTGATGCTGATGGTCCGCTGGATACGTCGGGACCGTTGGGCCATGCTGCCTGCACGCTGACGGGAAGGCTCCTGCTGTCCAGAGCCTTCCCTGCCTGACGTCAGCTGTCTGCCGGTGTCTACAGTTCCGCACCATGTTCGCGGAATGTCTGGCTCATGGTCTGCATGCCCTGCTCTATCTCCCGTCGGGCTTCGTTGCGGATATCCTGTGTAATCTTCATCGAACAGAATTTCGGACCACACATGGAACAGAAGTGGGCTGTTTTGTGCGCTTCCTTCGGAAGAGTCTGGTCGTGGAATTCCTTCGCCTTTTCCGGATCCAGAGACAGGTGGAACTGGTCCATCCAGCGGAATTCGAACCGTGCCCGTGACAGGGCGTCGTCACGGACCCTGGCCGCCGGGTGGCCCTTGGCAAGGTCAGCCGCATGGGCCGCAATACGATAGGTTACAACGCCGGAACGTACATCTTCACGGTCGGGCAGGCCAAGGTGCTCCTTGGGGGTGACGTAACACAGCATGGATGTCCCGAACCAGCCGATCATGGCCGCTCCGATGGCCGAGGTAATGTGGTCGTATCCGGGTGCAATATCGGTGACCAGGGGGCCAAGGGTATAGAACGGGGCATCGCCGCAGAATTGCTTCTGTTTGACCATGTTGTCCTGCACCTTGTGCATGGGTACATGGCCGGGACCTTCGATCATGACCTGGACATCGTGGTCCCATGCAATGCGGGTCAGCTCGCCCAGTGTTTCCAGTTCTGCAAACTGTGCCCGGTCATTGGCATCGGCTGTTGATCCCGGACGCAGCCCGTCTCCGAGAGAGAACGACACGTCATAGGCCTTCATGATCGCACAGATGTCATCAAAATGCGTGTACAGGAAGTTCTCGCGGTGATGGGCCAGGCACCACTTTGCCATGATGGAACCACCGCGCGATACAATGCCGGTAACGCGGTCAACGGTCATCGGGATGTAAGCCAGGCGCACGCCGGCGTGAATGGTGAAGTAGTCCACGCCCTGTTCGCATTGCTCGATCAGTGTATCGCGGAAAATATCCCAGGTCAGGTCTTCCGCAATGCCACCTACTTTCTCCAGAGCCTGGTAGATGGGGACTGTTCCGATGGGAACCGGGCTGTTGCGCAGGATCCATTCGCGGATGTTGTGGATGTTGCGGCCGGTTGACAGGTCCATGACCGTATCAGCGCCCCAGCGGATGGCCCAGACCAGCTTCTCCACTTCTTCGGCCACGCCCGATGTTACGGCAGAGTTACCGATGTTGGCGTTGATCTTGACCAGAAAGTTCCGCCCGATAGCCATCGGTTCCAGTTCGGTGTGGTTGATGTTGGCCGGAATGATGGCCCGTCCTTCCGCAACTTCCTGTCGCACCCAGTCAGGCGTGATGTCATCGGGGATGGCGGAATCCCAGGGCACACCGTCACGGGGTCCAAGCCGGTCGATGGTTTCCCGGGCCTGTTGGCGCAACAGGTTCTCCCGGATGGCGACAAATTCCATTTCCGGGGTGATGATGCCGCGTCGGGCGTAGTGCATCTGGGTGACGTTATGTCCGTTGCAGGCGCGACGGGGTGCCCGCTTGTGAGGAAATTCAGGCACGCTGTGGATGCCGGCGGCATGCCCGTTGTCTTCGGGAAGGACAGATCTGCCGGTATAGCTTTCGGTATCCTTGCGGGCCTCGATCCAGCCGCTGCGGATATCGGGCAGGCCCTTGTCGATGGCAATCTGGACATCCGGATCGGTGTAGGGGCCCGATGTGTCATACAGCCGTACCGGGGGTTCATGGCACGAGGGGTCGAGCGCGACTTCCCGGAACGGGATGCGGCTTCCCGATGGGCCAGGAACGTGGACTTTCCGGGACCCCGGGAGTGGTCCGACGGTAATGGCTGCGCTCTGGAAAGGTTGAAGGACAGAATTCATCAGGTCTCCCCCTGCGGATAGTTTCGGACACAACCGGATACACGCGAAGCAGGGGGGGCACGGAAGCTGTGTCAGCTCCTTGCTGTTCCTGTCCCTCCGCCGGTATGACCCGGATCAGGTTCAAAGGGTTTCCGGCCAGTCAGCCAGATCTCAGCGCCTTGGCCCGGATGTGAAAAACGGACGGGG
Organism: Haematospirillum sp. H4485; assembly: GCF_012102745.1. Classification (GTDB taxonomy): domain Bacteria; phylum Pseudomonadota; class Alphaproteobacteria; order Rhodospirillales; family Rhodospirillaceae; genus Haematospirillum. The sequence continues at coordinate 57,692 of NZ_JAAVSY010000008.1, read as the reverse complement.
GCACCCCTCGGAACAGCGACAGGATGGCGGTCTGCCCTGCTCCTGTCAATCACTACAACGGAATTCAGTGCTGGTGCTCGTCGCCCTGCAGGTTCAGCGACCACATCAAGCCAAGCACGGCACCCTTGGCCCGGGGCAGGGCTGTGCGGACCATTTCGGCCCCGATCGGCATCCAGATCAGGAAGTGGGCCCAGAGGGGTGGCTCAAACAGTTTTTCCACGGAAATGACGGCGGGCAACAGAACATGTCCCAGAAAAAGAATGGTGACCCATGGGGCCAGGTCGTCGGTTCGGATGTGGTCAAAGACTTCGCCACATCCGGTGCAAGACGGAACAGCACCAAGATAGGATGCAAGCAGGGGATGGTTGCCGCAGCAAGGGCAACGCAGGTTCAGCCCCCGCCAGACAGAGCGCCACAGTGGACGCTGTGCGCGCAGTGTCCGGTTCTGGTGCTGGTGTTTCTCCCACTCCTTTTCCCAGTTGCTGGGTGTCGGCTTGCTGTTCGTGTTGGTCGGGCCTTGTTCATGGTGTTCAGTGGGCATGGTGTGTTCTGGTGCTCCCGGTGGCATGAGAGTGGCGGATTGCTACGGTTCGTTGCTGGTGGTATTGCTCCCCGCTTTGCAGCATGCGCCCTGTTCCGGTTGGCGTGAAGGCGGAACAGCGGTTGAAACGGTGGTTAAAAGGCCGTATCTACAAGACGCACGTGTCTTTTCGGGGAGAGTGCCGTGGGCACACCAGAACAAACGGCTTGTGGTCGGCGCATTCTGCTTGTCCTGTCGGGCGGAATTGCAGCCTGCAAGGCACCAGACCTGATACGGAGCCTGCGTGAGCGCGGGTTCTCTGTGCGGTGCGTGATGACCCAGGCAGCGGCCCAGTTTGTTACGCCACTCACCGTCTCGGCCCTTTCGGGTGATACGGTGTACCAGGATTTATTTTCCCTGACAGATGAAGCCCAGATGGGCCATATCCGCTTGTCGCGGGACGCAGATCTGGTTCTGGTTGCCCCCTGCACGGCAAGCTTGATGGCGCGCATGGCAACTGGCCTGGCAGATGATTTGGCGTCTACGGTTCTTCTGGCGACGGACAAGCCGGTCATGATTGCGCCAGCCATGAATACCAGGATGTGGGAACACCCGGCAACGCAGGCGAACCGCAGTACGCTTCTGGAGCGTGGGATCCGTATTATTGAACCCGGTGTCGGTGAACTGGCATGCGGGGAGTATGGTGTTGGCCGCATGGCCGAAGTACCCGGAATTGTCGCGGCGGTGGAGGCTCATTTCCGGCTGCATGAATCCAGGTCTGTTCTAGCGGGCCTGAGAGCCTTGGTGACCAGTGGGCCAACGATAGAGGCCATTGATCCGGTGCGTTTCATCAGCAACCATTCTTCCGGGCGTCAGGGCCATGCTGTCGCTGCGGCTCTGGCAGCGTTGGGGGCTGATGTGACCCTGGTCCACGGACCGGTCTCCCTTCCGGTCCCGTCTGGGGTATCCGCTGTGCCTGTCCAGTCTGCCCGCGAGATGTTGCAGGCCTGCCTGTCCGTGATCGAGGAGGGCAGGGTTGATGTTGCCGTTTGTGTGGCTGCTGTTGCAGACTGGTACGCACATTACACATCGTCCAAGATCAAGAAGGGGCAGGACCCTGCGCCGTTGTCCCTGACTTTGCACCCCAATCCGGATATTCTGGCGACCTTGTCCCGACCGGGTCCACATCGGCCACGTCTGGTGATCGGCTTTGCGGCTGAAACCGGTGGTCTGGTTGAGCAGGCCCGCGCCAAGCGGCAACGCAAGGGATGCGACTGGATATGTGCGAACGATGTCTCCCCGGGGACCGGTACGTTCGGGGGCATGCGCAACACCGTGTATCTTGTTACTGAAACAACTGAAGAATCCTGGCCTGCCATGGACAAGACCGAGGTGGCGGCCCGTCTGGCCCGGTCTGTTGCCTCTGCCCTTGGATGCGCCCCATCTGTTTCCTCTTCTGCCGAGAAGGTTTCCTGACAATGACAACATCTGCTCCGACCATTCGCGTTTCCGTGGTTCGTTTGCCGCATGGATCCGACCTGCCCCTGCCAGCGTGTGCGACGGAGCTGTCTGCCGGTATGGATATGTTTGCGGCCTTGGAGAGTGCCGTGACACTTGAACCCGGCAAGCGCGCCCTGGTGCCGACCGGTCTTGCGTTTGCGTTGCCGGCTGGCTTCGAGGCCCAGGTTCGCCCGCGTTCCGGGTTGGCGGCCAAACACGGCGTGACGGTCCTGAATACACCGGGCACCATCGATGCCGACTATCGCGGCGAGGTAAAGGTTATTCTGGTCAATCTGGGTGATGAGCCCTTTGTTATTGAACACGGCATGCGTATTGCGCAGGTCATCTTTGCCCCTGTGACCCGTGCCGTATGGGCCGAGGTTGAAACGCTTCCCGCAACAGACCGGGGTGAAGGTGGTTTTGGGTCAACCGGTACCCGTGCACAGGAGGACAGGGTCGTTCTGTCGTGTTGAAGCCATCACGCAAAGCGTGGTTTGCCCTTGTGGCTGTTCTCGACATTGCCTGTCACGCGGGCGGGCAGCCTGTTCAAAGCCAGGATATCAATCACAGGCAGGGCATTCCCCGCCGTTATCTGGAAAAATCCCTGCAGCACCTGGTGCGTTCTGGTTTGCTGCAGGGGGTTCGCGGACCTCGTGGCGGGTATCGTCTGGCCCTTGAAAGGCGGCGTATTACGGTTGGTGCCGTCCTGCGTGCTGTTCAGGAAATGGAAGAAGAAGGTACACACGATACTCTTCCGGATTCAGCTCTTGGGCAGATGGTGGTGCGCCCGCTCTGGGATGATATGCAGGATGCCTTGATGAAGCGTCTTGAGGCTGTTTCTATTGATGACTTGTGTTTGCGTGCGCGTCGGGAAGGTCTTTTCCCCGAGGCGGGACACGGTATCGATTTCACAATCTGAGAGTTGTGATGACGGTACCTGAAATACTGTACAGCAAGGGGGATATTGATGACATCCGTGACAGCTTCGTTCCGTGGTCGTATTTACGACAGTATCCTCGATACAATTGGCGCCACGCCGCTGGTTCGTCTGAGGCGTCTGGCGGCTGATGCCGGTGTTCATGCCGATATTCTGGGCAAGTGTGAGTTCTTCAACCCTCTGGCATCAGTCAAGGACCGCATTGGCGTGGCCATGGTGGAAGCCCTGGAGGCCGAGGGGCATATCCGGAGGGGGACTGTCCTGATAGAAGCGACCTCGGGCAATACGGGCATCGCCTTGGCTTTTGTTGCTGCGGCCAAGGGATATCCCCTGATTCTGACCATGCCCGACAGTATGTCTGTGGAGCGGCGCAAGATGCTGCGGCATCTGGGGGCGAAGCTGGAGCTGACGCCGGCCGCAGAAGGAATGAAGCGGGCCGTTGCCCGTGCGGTGGAACTTCTGAAGGAAATCCCGGGATCTGTTATGCTGCGCCAGTTTGACAACCCGGCCAACCCTGCCGTGCACCGGGCGACAACGGCCGAGGAAATATGGGCTGATACGGCGGGTGAGGTCGATGTTGTTGTTTCCGGCATTGGAACCGGCGGGACCATAACCGGTATCGGGGAGGTTCTGAAAGCCCGGCGTTCCGGGATCCATATTGTTGCCGTTGAACCGGAAGACAGCCCGGTCCTTTCAGGCGGTATGCCGGGTCCACACAAGATTCAGGGGATTGGTGCCGGCTTTGTGCCGTCTATCCTGAACACATCAGCTTATGATGAAATCCTGCAAATTGGTAACGAGACATCTTTTGCCATGGCGCGCAAGGTTGCCCGTCTGGAAGGGGTCCCCGTTGGTATTTCCGGTGGAGCCGCATTGGCTGCTGCGCTGGAAGTTGCAGCTCGCCCGGCCTTTTCCGGGAAAAAGATCGTCGTCATTCTGCCAAGCTTTGCCGAACGTTATCTGTCAACAGCCTTGTTCGAGGACAGTTGATCCTCGACAGGGGCAGGACTCTGGGCCATATCTGTACCGGGCGTGTGTGCCCTTCCTTTTTCCTGCCGTTGTTTTTCCTGCCGTTGTATGGTTCTTCTCATGGATTTTACCGAAGAACAGGTCCGTCGTTATGCCAGACACATCCTCCTGCCCCAGGTCGGGGTCAGGGGACAAGATGCCCTTTTATCATCCCGTGTCCTGGTGGTGGGGGCAGGGGGGCTTGGGTCTCCTGTCCTGATGTATCTGGCTGCCGCCGGTGTGGGGACGTTGGGGATTGTTGATGATGACCGGGTTGACCTGTCCAATCTGCAGCGTCAGATCGCCCATACAACGGACCGTGTCGGGAAGCACAAGGTTGACAGCGCGTGCCGGACCATCCGGGACCTGAACCCGGATGTGAGGGTTGAAGCGGTTGTTGAACGATTGCTGCCGGACAACGTTCAGGATCTGTTTTCCGGCTATGACCTGATTGCCGATTGTTCCGATAATTTTGAAACCCGTTTCCTGGTTAACGATACGGCTGTGCGTGGCGGCAAAACATTGGTCAGTGCTGCGGTGCTGCAGTTTCAAGGGCAGTTGTGGACGGTTCGTCCCGGTGGGGAGGGGCCGTGTTGTCGTTGTCTGTTCCGCGAGCCGCCCCCTGCCGGAGACGGTCCCTCCTGTGCCGAGGCCGGTATTCTGGGGGCTGTGGCAGGTGTGCTGGGAACGTTGCAGGCGACCGAGATTCTGAAAGAGCTTCTGGGGATTGGTGAGGGGTTGTGTGGCCGGGTCCTTGTGTATGACGCCCTGTGCGCCCGGATGAGAACAATCACGGCGCATCGTGATCCGGAATGCCCGCTATGCCCGGAACCAGCTTCTGCCAATTCCGGGCTTATTCTCTGACGTTGTATGTTGCCTGCCTCAGCTTCCCGGGCTTTTGCGGTTGAAGGTTCCCGGGGCCGGTGAAACAACCTGTGGACCCGCTGGCTGGATTTCCATGACAGCCAGTCCACGTTCGACAATTCCGTCGGGGCGGAAGCGGAACAGGCCATCCCATCCTTCAAAGCCAGACGGATCTGTCAGTTTCTCGGGACGAAAGGCTTGCCCGGGGTGTGCTGCCATGGCGGACAGGCGTGCTGCCAGTGCGGTCAGATCGTAGCCCAGGCTGGCAATCTGGCTCGATGGCGGCTTGCCAAAGGCTTCCTGGTAGCGGTTGATAAAAAGCCCCCGCGCCGCAGGAGGCGAAGCCGGATACCATGCCCCGCGCAGAGCTGGGTCTGTCCGGGTGGTACCTTCGTTCCACAGCATGGGGCCGATCATACGAACGTTGGAGGATGTGACATCAACGCTGGCCAGAAGGGCAAGATCTTCCATCAGGTCTGTGCCCGAAGATGTCATCAGAAGGGCGTCGAACGGCAGGGCCCCCGCTGTTTCACGGATTTGCAGTGCGGCGGCAAGTTTTACGGATTCCGGATCGGTCTTGTTTTCCAGACTCTTCAGTTGTCGGTTCCGCTCGGCAACCCGGGCCTGGAAGGATGTCAGCGTTGCGATTCTGGACCGGGCATCTTCCCCCGTTGTGCGCAGCAGGGTGTTGACCAGTGTGCCGCCCGCTTCCATGACAGCCTGCTCGTAGGCACCGGCCATTGCCCGTCCGAATGGTGTGTCGGTGGACAGGACCGCAAAGCGGGTCAGCCCTTGTTCACGGGCGTAGGAAACAACGCGCGTGGCTTGTTCCCGAATCAAGAAGCCAGCAACATATATGCCGTGTTCAGCCGCTGTGGGGTCTGTTGTCAGGGTCAGGGCCGGAACGCCGGCATTCTGAACCTGCGGGGCAATAGCCTTGACTTCAGAAGAGAACAGGGGGCCGATCAGGATTGATGCCCCGTCGGTAATCGCGCGTTCGGCAGCCCGTCTGGCACCGTCAGGTGTACCGGCTGTATCATAGGGATGCAGGGATGTTGAATCGCCGCCCATGTCAAACAGAGCCAGCTGGGCCGCATTGACAATGGACTCTCCGGTCTTTCCGGTTTCACCACTCAGGGGAACCAGAATGGCGACCTTTGTTTTTCCCTGGAGGAGATCCTGCCGGGTGACAGATTTTCCGCTCTCTGTCTGTGACGGGGTCTTCTCCCCGTGCGGTGGGGATGCTAGGTCTATGCCTTTGCAACCGGCAACAAGAGCAAGGGTCATGATACTGGCCAGTGCCACAAGCCGCTTGAGACAGGCAGGATAACGTGAAACCCGACTCCCCGGGAAAGAAGAAAGGTGCACGGTTAACCTCCGGTGCCACTGGAAAAAGAGAAGGCCATGCTAGCGGTCATGATGCCGTTAGTAAACCTGTGCCAGAACGGACGCTGTCTGCCGGCCTGTATATTGTTGCCACACCGATCGGCAACATGGGCGATATTACGGAACGGGCCTGTCGTGTTCTGGCGGGCGCAGATGTTGTTGCGTGCGAGGATACCCGGGTCACCGGGGCCATGCTCAAGCGGCTGGGTATGTCTGTGCCTCTTCTGGCTTATCACGAGCATAATGCGGACCGGATCCGTCCGCAGCTTCTGGCTCGTGTGGCCGGTGGCGAGGCTGTTGTCCTTGTCTCCGATGCTGGAACACCGCTGATTTCCGACCCCGGATACAAACTGGTCCGCAGCGCTGCCGATCAGGGCCTGTCTGTCATTCCGGTTCCCGGTGCTTCGGCGTTGCTGACAGCGCTTATGGTTGCCGGCCTGCCGACGGACCGTTTTCTTTTTGCCGGTTTTCCGCCGTCCCGTTCAAAGGCAAGACGGGACCTGTTCGCTTCCCTGGCAGCGGTTCCGGCAACACTTGTTTTTTACGAGTCCGTTCATCGCTTGCCCGAAAGTCTGGCCGATATGGCGGCTGTTCTGGGTGATCGCCCGGCCGCAGTCTGTCGTGAGCTGACAAAGCTGTATGAAGATGTACGGCGTGGGGCCCTGCCGGAGCTGTCCGCCCTGTATGAGCAGGAGGGGGCACCGCGTGGCGAGGTTGTGGTGGTCGTAGGGCCTCCGTCCGACACCGGCGAGCCTGTCTCCGCAGACGATATCGATGCCCTTTTGCGGCAGTCGCTGCAAACCCTGTCGATACGGGATGCAGTGTCCTTGGTTGCGGGGCAGACCGGTGTAAAGAGGCGTGATGTCTACGCGCGGGCCTTGGAATTGACAACGCCGGGACACATGCATGGTGACTGAGGGCTGTTCCGGGTCATCAGTCCGTGGTCGTCAGGCCGAGCAGGTTGCGGCTGTGTTCATGGAGCTGATGGGCTGGCGCGTTCTGGGCCGGAATATCCGTGGTGAGCGTGGCAGCGGGGTCGGTGAGCTTGATTTGATTGTCTGCCGGAAGAACCTTGTTGCTTTTGTTGAGGTGAAAGCGAGGGATCACGTGCCGGATGCCCTGGAGGCGCTGTCATCCCGTCAGCGATGTCGCCTTGAGCGTGCGGCAGAAATGTGGATGGCCCGCCATGAAGATGTGTCCTGTCAGGGGGTTCGCTTTGATGTTGTTGTTGTCCCGCAGTCCGGATGCCCGCAACATGTTCCGGATGCCTGGCGCCCTTGGGGGTAGTTTTTGATTCTTATTCGCTGCACAATGCCTGTATGAGGCAAAAAGCACGCGGGTATAACGGCTTGGTCCCGGTCTTTTTTCTCCTGCTTGCCCTGTTTTTGACACCGGGGTGTACCAAGCAGGGGGTTCTTGTTGGTGCGGCCTCGTCCTTTGTTTCTGCGGCGCGTGAAGAGCGCGGGATTGAAGGCGTCGCCACGGATGCCTGGATCTATACAGAGATCCAGCGTCTGTTTCTGGAGGAGGACCACGCGCTGATAACCGACATTGATGTAACAGTCTTCGAGCGCCGTGTGCTTCTGACCGGTATGACCGAAGATCCCAGAAAGGCCCGTGTTGCTGTGCGTCTGGCTGCATCACCCCGCCCGGTCATCGAGGTTATTGATCGTATCCGCCGCTTGTCTCCGGATGAGGATACCGAATACCTGCGCCCTGTCGTGACCCTGAGAGATACACTGATTGCGGTAGAGATCCGCTCTGCACTTATGTTTGATGCCCAGATCCGCGCCATCAATTTCTCGGTCGATGTCGTGGATCGCGTTGTCTACCTGATGGGCATTGCCCAGAATCAGGAAGAGTTGTCCCGGGTCCTGGACTGGTGCCGTTCAGCAGGGTATGTGCGGGATGTGGTCAATCTTGCGGTGCTGCGTACGGACGGGCGTCGTCTTGCATCCGGAACCCGTTTGGCGACGGATTTCCCCGAGGGAGGGCTTTGATGGCAAATCCGGTCACGGACCATATTCTCGACACCTTGTCGGCGGTTGATGATCATGCATTGGATCTTGCCATGGCGGCCCTTGCCTTGGCAGACACAGCCCGGCCCGGACGTTGCTTTGAGTCTTATGTCACCCATCTTGGTATCCTGGTTGCGGAAGCCCTGCGCGAAGCTGGCCGGGCGTCAATGCCGGAGGGTGCCCGCCGGCGGAGCGAGATCCTGCGGTCTGTTCTGGTTGACCGCTGGCATTATCACGGTGATGTCGAAACGTACGAAGATCTGGACAATGCCGACCTGATGCAGGTGATAGACCGGCGCAAGGGACTGCCGGTTACCTTGGGGATCCTGTATCTGCATGTGGCCCGCAAACTGGGTTGGGATGCCGATGGCCTGGCGTTCCCGGGGCACTTCCCGATCCGTGTGTGCGGTAATGCCGGGGACCGTGTCATCATGGATCCGTTCCACGATGGTGTCGAGATTTCACCGGCTGATTTGCGAGCCTTGTACAAAAGCGTCAAGGGGCAGGGAGCCGAGCTGGCCCCCGAGGCCTATGCTCCGGTTACCAACCGCGAGATCCTGTTGCGCCTACAGGGGAACATCCGTCTGCGTGCCCTGCAGGAGGGGGACTATCCAACAGCCTTGGCTGCGGTCCAGAGAATGCTTCTGATTGCCCCGTCCGATTTTCGTCTGTGGCGGGAAGGCGGTTTGATGCATATGCGTCTTGGTGACCTGGACAGCGCCCTGACAGCTCTGGAACGTTATCTTGGTATTGCCCCTCCGGGACCGGACCGGGACAGTATTGCCCGTGTGATGGAAGAGTTGCGTCAGGGGCGGTCTTGAGCCGAGTATGGGGGCACTTTTTACCGTGGACCCTTTTGCGTCCTGTTCAGAATGGATGTTGCCTACATGAGTCTTGCTGTTGCCGTTCAGATGGATCCGATGGAGTCTGTTTCCATCGATGGGGACACCACGTTTGCCCTGGCGGAATGCGCCCAGTCCCGGGGGCATCGGCTGTGGCACTACCAGCCACGTGATCTCAGCTTCCGTGATGGGGTGGTTACGGCCTGTGCCCGTGCCCTGATCGTGCGCCGCGAGCGGGGGAACCTCTTTACCCTGGGGCCTGCCGAGACCCTGGACCTGTCTGCTGTGGATGTGGTTCTGCTGCGTCAGGATCCACCGTTTGACATGAGTTACATTACCAATACTCACTTACTGGAGAAAATTCATCCCCGCACCTTGGTCGTCAATGATCCGGTAGAAGTGCGCAATGCCCCGGAGAAACTGTTCCTGACCCGTTTCCCGGGGTTGATGCCGCCGACCCTTGTTTCTGCTGATCCAGATGCTATCCGGGCCTTCCGGGCCGAGCACCGGGACATTATTCTCAAGCCGCTGTATGGCAATGGCGGTGCGGGTGTCTTTCATCTGAAGCCTGATGACGAGAATCTGGGATCACTTCTTGACATGTTCTTCCAGCAGTCCCGCGAGCCTTTGATGATCCAGCGCTACCTGCCCGAGGTACGCAAGGGCGACAAGCGTATTATTCTGGTGGATGGCAAGCCTGTCGGTGCCTTGAACCGTATCCCGGCTGATGGTGATGCCCGGTCCAACATGCATGCGGGAGGCAAACCTGTTCCGGCTGAACTGACCCCACGTGAAGAGTACATTTGTGCGACCATTGGACCGGAGCTGAAATCACGGGGCCTGATTCTGGCCGGTATTGATGTGATCGGGGACTGGCTGACAGAGATCAACGTGACCAGCCCGACCGGGATCCAGGAGATTCGGCGTTTTGACGGGACAGATATCGCCTCTCTTGTCTGGGATGCCATTGAATCGCGCCGGACCCGGCCTGCCTGATGTTCCGGCTGGTATTTCTTTTGACAACGTTCTGATTTTGCCTGTCTTCTGTAAGATGGGGCTGATATGGTCCCGCTTCTTTTCGATTTGGGCCACAGCCCATGTCTTTTACTGGAAGAATGGCGATCCCTGATGCTGTTTCTGGAAGGTATGATCGTTGGTTTTCTGATCGCAGCTCCGGTTGGACCTGTGGGGATCATGTGCATCCGCCTGGCCCTGAATGACGGTCGTGCCGCCGCTTTTGTCGCCGGTCTCGGGGCTGCTGTGGCTGATACCTTCTATGGCGCGGTTGCCGGTTTCGGCCTGTCACTGGTTTCCGGCTTCCTGATGGAATACCGCGAGGCGTTGTCGCTCGTTGGCGGGTCCGTTCTTCTGGTTCTGGGCATCAGGACATGGCGCCAGCCACCGCCGGAGTTACGGGCTGAATCCGGACTTCACCCCGGTCTCTGGCGTGACTTCACAGCCACATTGTTGCTGACCCTGACAAATCCAGCCACAATTCTGGCCTTTATGGCTGTGTTTGCCTCTCTTGGTTCGGTCCGGGCCGGTGAAAGCCCAGCCCGGGCCTTTACCCTTGTTGCCGGGGTTTTTGCCGGGTCAGCCTTGTGGTGGTTTACGCTTTCGGCGCTGGCCGGGGCTGTTCGGCACCGCTTTAGCCCTGTGTGGCTGACGCGGCTTAACCTTTGTGCAGGCGGGCTTTTGTTCCTGTCCGGTGTGGCAGCCCTGCTCAGCCTTTTTTATCTTGGCTAGTCCTTGTTGTCTGTCTTTTGGCAGCCAAGCTGACTGAGTGCTGACAGATCAGATCGTTGACTTTGCCGTTCTATCCGGAACAATGAATTCTGCGGCAGCGCGGGCCGCATGTGTGTCTTCCCACAGTACGGGAGGTTCTTCATGTCCCTGCGTCTTCAGCTTCAGGACTACCGGCTGACCACGGCGTTTATCCTGTATCACCTGCCAGACCACCCCTCCGTCCTGCAGGAGTTTGTCTGGCAGTTCTACGATGTTGCACCCCGCTACCCCGAACTCCACCGTTTCCTTCATTTCTGGGAGCGGGAGATCGAGGGGCGCCTCCATTCTGTACGGGTTTCCGGCTGCGAGCTCATTACCCCGGGAGAATGGCGCGGTGTTGATACGGAATTGCGGCTGAACTGACCGCCCTCAGCTTCCTGCCAGTGCCGGGATTCCGCCGGATGTGGAATGCTGGAAGTGCAGCGCCTCACCGGGGAAGACCAGCGGATAGGCTGCATGCGCGGCTTGTGCTGCCTCGGCAAACCCGGTCAGGATCAGCTTCAGCTTGTGCGGATAACTGCAGACGTCGCCGACGGCGAAAATCCCCTCGATATTTGTTGCCGCTGTGGTCGGATCGATACGGATTGTGTTGCGTTCCATACCCAAGCCCCACTGGGCAATCGGGCCCAGCTCGGTCGCCAGGCCAAAGAACGGCAGCAACGCATCGGCTTCCAGGCTTCGGGTCTGTCCATCCATATCAACAACATCAACACGGTGGAGAACGCCGTTCTCTCCATGCAGGGCAGATAGTTGGCAGGGCACAACCAGATCAATGGCTCCGGTCTCTGCCAAAGACTGCAGTCGGGCGGCGCTTTCCGGGGCGCAGCGGAATTTGGGCCGCCTGTGGACAACGTGGACACGGGCGGCAATATCTGACAGTGACAGGGCCCAGTCCACGGCAGAATCCCCCCCGCCGGCGATCACCACGCGCTTGTTCCGGAAGTGTTCCCGCTTGGCTACAAAGTAGAAAACGGAATGCCCCTCGTACTGCTCAATCCCTTCCAGGGGCGGACGATTGGGGCCAAAGGCACCGGCACCGGCGGCTATAATTACCACGGCAGCACTGATCCGTGTCCCTTTGCTTGTAGTCGCCAGCCAGCGTCCGTTTTCCCCACGGGTCAGGCCGGTGACCTGCTGCCCCAGATGAAAGACCGGATTGAAGGGTGCCGCCTGCTGTTGCAGGTGATCGACAAGATCCCCGGCCATAACGGATGGAAAGCCCGGGATGTCATAGATAGGCTTTTCCGGGTACAGCGCAGTGCACTGCCCGCCCACGGTATCGAGAACGTCCACAACATGACAGCGAATGCGGACCATACCGCACTGGAAGACGGTGAACAGACCAACGGGGCCGGCTCCTACGATCAGGGCATCTGTATGGTGTATGGTTTCGGTCATGAACAAGCCTGTCCTGGTGACATGCGGGAAAACGGGGGCGACAGAGTGAACTGTTCGTGCCCGGCAATCAAGTTGTTTGGTTCATCGCCGGGTCGGCTGGCAGGGCTGCATCCAGAAGATCGCAGGGCAGGGGCATAAGCCACGGGCCCTCTGTCCACAACAGCGCGCATTGTATGTCACGCTCTGGCCAGATCTTGCGCAGAACAGCCCGGTAGGCAGCCATCTGGAACAAATAGGCTTCCGGCACGTCATGAACATGTCGTGGCGGATGGTGGCCGGATTTGAAATCCACCGCTGTCACTATATCGTTTTCGACCAGAAGGCGGTCAATCACCCCGGATATACTGGTCTTTCCGATGACACCCGAAACAGGAACCTCGGCCAGGGACCCTGGGCCAAAGAGGTGTACAAAAGAGGGTGTGTTCAGGACGGTCATGACCTGTTGCAGGATGATATCCTGCTCAGCCGGATCCAGCCTCCAGACCGGACGGGACAGGAAGGTTCCGGCCGCGTGTTCCCTGACAGCCTGTTCCCGTTCCGGCAGGTATTGCAGGAGGGTGTGAATGATCTTGCCCCGCTGCCGACGGTTTTCGTCTTGTGGTCCATGCAGGAGGGGTGAGGTGGCCGGTGGGTCGGCGACCGGGGGACGTGATGGCATCAGGGGTCGTGAGGGCACCGGTTCTGCAGCAGGCAGGATGCGCAGCAGGGACGGAACTTTGGAAACCGTGGCCAGGGCTTCGGCCCTGTGTTCCCGTGTTCGCGGGGGAACAACCTGTGGGCAGGACAACCGCAGCACGGTTGGTGTCTCAAGGGTTCCATCCGCTTCCAGGAACGGGTCCCGGACTGTTTCGGCCAGCGGGGCCAGGGCACTCTGGATCAGGTTGTACCAACTGTCTTCCGGGGATTCGCGCCGGGTGTCCCAGCCGCAGATGTAGAGTCTGTCCTCAGCCCGTGTCATGGCCACGTAAAGCAGGCGACGGTATTCCCGGGCTGCGGCCGTTCGTTCTGCTGTAACCAGGGCCTCGGTCACAGGCTCTCGGAATGCTGCGGATGGTGGCCAGAGCATGACGGGGTGTTCGTCATTGCTTGACTCGTCCCAGAGAAGAGCTGGTACCCGGGTCGGTATCTGGCGGGTATCCGGCAGAAAAACAACCGGGGCCTGAAGGCCCTTGGAGCCGTGTACGGTCATGATGCGTACCCCACCTGGGCCAGTGTTGTCATTTTCCTCCAGATCGCGGCGGATATCCTGGGAACCGGTTTCCAGCCAGTGCAGGAAGGCTTGTAGGTTCGGAGGGTGGCCGCGGTCATAGGCCAGGGCAAGGTTCAGGAATTCGTCTATCGGGTCGGCGGCATCGGGTCCCAACCGGGCCAGTAGTTTGCTGCGACCGCCCAACGGCCCCACAATGTGGCTGAATAGTTCGAAGGGCGGCAGAAAGTCTGCTTTCTCCATCAATCCACGCAGGGTTGCCCAGGCCGATGCAAAGGCCGGATCTTGGTCACGGTGTTCGCGCAGGGATCGCCACAGGCTGACACCGCGTTGGCGTCCGTGGGAAACCGTGAACAGCTGCTCCTCTGTCAGGCCCAAAATAGGGCCTTTCAGTACACAGGCCAAGGTCAGGTCATCTTCGGGCAACAGCAGGCTGTATCCCAGTGCGATCAGGTCCATGACCGCCATCTGTTCGGTCAGGACCATCCTGTCGACGCCCGCCACCGGGATATCCAGATCTTTCAGGCAACGGACCAGATCATCAACAAACCCACTGCGCCGTCGTACCAGAACCAGGATATCACCGGGGCGAACCGGCCGTCCCTGGCTTTCCAGCGTGTCGCTGCCATTGGTCATCCGCTGGATACGTCGTGCCAGCAACCGGGCCAGCCGGGATGGTGCGCTCTCGCCCCGGATGCGTTCGACAGGCGGTTTCCATGGTGGAGGCTCTTCCAGGGCTGTTGCAGGGACAGGCGGCCAGAGTTCCACCAATCCCCCCTGTCCCGTCCGGAACGGATGGTGGCTGACTGGTTCCCCGGCTGCGGCAACACCATCGACTGCGTGGCTTTGCCGGAAGACCGCATCAACAGCCTGAAGGATAGCTGCTGTGGAACGGAAAGAAACATCCAGGGTGATATCCTCGAACGGATAACCGGATTGCGGGACCATGTAGGCAAAAAGGGCGCGGCTGCGGTCGAATTCATCCGGGTCCGCCCCCTGGAAAGAGTAGATGGACTGCTTGCGGTCCCCCACCGCGAAAAGGGTGCGGTTTCCCTGTGGGCGGTCCCGCCCGTGTCCGTCGAAGAAATCAGATACCAGAGCCTTGATGACAGCCCATTGGTCCGGATTGGTATCCTGCGCCTCGTCAATCAGGACATGATCCAGGCCGCCGTCAAGTTTGTAGAGAACCCAGGCTGCCGTATCGGCGTGCTGTAGAAGCCGGCGTGTCGTGAGAATCAGGTCATCAAAGTCCATCTTCCCCGCCCGCTCCTTGCGGATCTGGTACTCTGCCGTCATGGACTTGGCCAGTGTCAGCAGGGCCAGTGTCGCCCTGAACGTGACGGCGGCTTTCAGGCGGGTGTTGGTGCGGACAATTCGTTCTGTTTCCGCATCCAGCGTTTCCAGGTTGTTCTCCCGCACAGCCTTGGAGGGGAAACGGGACCGTGACCGTGGTTCCCCGTCCGCTGTCAGGAAGGCACGGCCATAGTCCGACCACGTGGCGCAACGTTCCGGGGTTTCAGAAGCAAGCCAGCCGGTTATCCGCTCTGCTGCCTCAAGGTCGGTCTTTCCCCCCCGGGCCAGGGCCATGGCAAGGTTCTTCAGCTGCGCAACAGGTACATAGTCATCCCGGGCAGCCTGCTCCAGGATCCGGTCCGGTGTATCGTTGATATCCAGTCCCAGGCGCTGGGCAAGGCGGAAGGCTACGGGCTCCAGCCCCTGTACCAGAAGTCGCGACAGCCGCCCCCGGTGGGTTGCGATATCGGCCATCAGGGCATTGAACGCATCTTCATGAACATGGCTGGTTACAAGAGCCAATGCAGAGTGAAGGTCCGATGTTTCGTCTTGTCGGGCTGCCAGAAGAATGTGTTCCCGGGCTTCAAGCATCAGTGTGGCGGCATCACGGTCTTCCATGACGGCAAAGTGGGGAGCGATCCCTGCCTCCAGGGGAAAGCGCCGCAGAAGTGCCTGGCAGAAGGCGTGGATCGTCTGGATTTTCATGCCTCCCGGCACATCCAGCATCCGGGCAAACAGGCGCCGCGCCGTGTCGCAGGTTTTCTGATCCGGCGAACACCCGAGCAGGGCCGTCAGGGCGTGTTCCAGATGTTCATCTGTTGCAATGGCCCATTCAGAAAGTGTTCGGGCCAGACGCGTGGACATTTCCGCCGCTGCTGCCCGGGTGAAGGTCAGGCACAGAATACGCTCGGGTGCACTGCCCGACAGCATCAGGTTCAGGACCCGGTCGGTCAGCACCTTGGTCTTTCCGGTTCCGGCATTGGCCCCCACCCATGCCGAAATGGCCGGGTTGGCTGCTTTTTTCTGGGCCTCGCCGGCACGGACCCCCATGGTTTTCATGCCTCACCTCCATCGGCATCGCCGGCAGCCGCCCACTCCCTGACCCGGGCCAGGTGCAGCCAGTCTGACCAAGCCGGTGCCTTTCCGGGGTGGGGGCGTGCCTCGTAAGGTGTATCGGGGTGGGAGAAGGCATCGATCAACCCTCTCAACCCTTCCAGAGCCTGTTTGGCCAGGGTATCCGGTGACAGTCCATGGCCACAGGCGTTTCGTTCCTCTCCTCCGTTGGCAGAGCCTTTCAGGTGCCAGTACAGGAGAGATGTGATCGTCCGTCCGGCAGGAATGCCGGGGAAACCGCCGTGGTGTGCAATCAAGGCTTCCAGTGGCAGTTGGGGTGAGAAACCGGCTGCCACTTCACGGGCAGAGGGCGGGGCCCCGGTCTTGTAGTCCACGATGACCAGGCTGCCATCCTCCAACAGGTCAATCCGGTCAGCCTTGGCGGTCAGAACGAAGTCGCCCAGATCCAGGCTTCCGGATATCTCCACGAATGTTTCCCGTATCATATTCCGCCGCCCTTGCTCCTGGATGGCAAACCAGCGGGCCAGCCGTTCAAACCGGGGCCACCAGAAGGCTTGGACGGATGGCCGGGCGATGGTATCGGCAAACACCTTCTGCCCACTGGCCAGCAGTTCAGCCTCTGGATCGGCAGGCAAGGCGTGCGGGAAGCGTCGTATGAAATCTTCCAGAGCCCTGTGCACCAAAGTTCCGTAGTCAGCCGGGCCGGGCTGGGCATCCAGAGGATCAAGGGGGCGCAGCCCCAGAATATGGCGGGCATAGATGGCATAAGGGTCGCGCATCCACGTTTCAATCCGGGTTGCGGACAGGGCACGTGGCCTTGATTCGACCGGAGGGCGGGGGGCCGGGCGCCGTACAGGTATCATCTGTTCAGGGCGGTCAAACAGTTCAGCCCATTTCAGCCATGGATGCTCCGGCTCCGGAAGGGCAAGGCCGACAGCGGACAGGACCGTTTCAAGACGCAAGAGCCAGCGTGAAGGAACAGTTGGTGTGCCTTCTGCCTTCAGGGAGCGGGTCAGGACGACATGGGGGGAGCCAAGCACCGTCACCAGGTCATGCGCCGTATGCCCGACCTTCTGTTCCGGCAGGGGAAGCCCGAATGCTGTCCGCATCGGGCGGCTCATCCACGGATCTGATCCGGGACGGGGAGGCCAGACCTCTTCGTTCAGGCTTCCCACAATCATGACATCCGCCTGATGCAGGCGGGCTTCCATGGGGCCAAGGATATCCAGGCGGGGGTGACTGCCAAAACGGGTGCGTACGGTACGGCCACGCATCAGGGCATCCAGCAGGCCGGGATAGGCCTGCGGACGGATCTGCCCCAGCACAGCAGCGTGCTCTGCCAGATCAGCGGCAAAGGATGCTGCGGCCATACCGGCATCGGCATCCCACAGCCACAGGGGGCCGGGTCTGTCCGGTGTTGTGGCCAGGGCTTCGGCCATCCGCATGTGCGATTCCAGCAGGATATGCAGGGGTACATCCTGTTCGGCCATCAGGGCGATAAAATCCGCGCAGCAGCGCTCCAGTGCATCCAGGAGAGTGGACAAGCTTTCATCCATGGCCCCGGATGCCAGAGCCGCAGCCCGCAGGCCCGCAATCCCCGGGGCAGGCCGGACACCGCGCAGAACGCTCAGCTCCAGACGCCTGACGCTATCCCGGAACACGGCGGCATCCAGTCCGGCACTGCACAGTGGGTGCTTCAGAAGGGCGAGCAGCGGAACAGGGGCAAAGCGCTGGGCGACCATATCGGCCCCCAGCCGGAGAAACGCCCCGGGGGGGGTGACGGCCAGGGGGCGACCGGCTGAATCATCAACCATAATGCCCCAGCGGGTCAGATCTGCTGCTACCCGTCGGGCAAGGTCCCTGTCCGGTGTCACCAAGGCACAGGTACGCTCCGGTATCGACAGGGTATGGCGCATCAACAGGGCAATTGCCAAAGCCTCTTCCCGCGGGGACGGGCAGTCAAGGCGGGTTATGCCTTGTACGGCTTCTTCTGCCAGGGGTTTGATATGGCGCCATGTGTGGGTTGTCGAGGCCGGGCGCATCAGTTCGCTGCACAGGCGTTCCCGGTCCGGGTTTGCCGTGCGTATGCTCTCTACGCAGGGCCAGTCATGCACAGCATCACGGTTTTTCCCAAGCCGGTCCAGCAGGCGCTTGAGCGCATGTTGGGGATGGCTTTCGTCAATGGCCTCCCAGCTGTCTGCATCCAGGTCGCGATCCAGTCCGGGGAGAACAACGCGTCCCTGTGGCAGCGTCGTTATGGTGGCAAGGAGGCTGGCCACGGCCGGTATGGATCCGGTAATGCCTGCAGCAAGGATCGGACCGGACGGTGGCGTTGTCTGCCAGGCGCGGGCGCGGGCCAACAAAAGGCGGTTCCGGTGTTCCGCAGGGTCCAGGCAGCCCATGCTCTCCAGGATGACGGGCCAATGCCGTGTCAGAATGCTCAGGAAATCGAGCGTAATTTGCCAGTGTCGGGCATAGTCTTCCGGCACCAGTTTTTCCAGGGCATCAAAGCCCAGTCCCTCGGTCTGGACCTGGTCAAGGAGTTGCGCCAGTTCGGATGCCAACAGGGCAGCCCGGTCCGGGGTGCAAGCCTGGCCGGTTGCCGGTGCCGCCAGGATCAGACGGGTTAGCAGCAGCTGGCGATGCAGGGGAGAAATGGGGGGGCGGATGTCCATTGTGCTGTCATCTGTTGCGGACGTATCGGACAACAGGGGCAACAGTGTTATCTCATCCGGGTCGGCAACCGGCAGCAGGCGGGGGAGGAGAAGGGCCTTGCCGTTCGACTGGCGCAGGAAGGCCTCGCGCAGGGTCCGTACAGCCCTGCGTGTGGGAAGCAGAAGGGTGTAGGCCGCCAGCTGCATCGGGTCGCTGCCCGTTTCCTCCAGCAACCCGCGGGCCAGGGTATCTGCGAACGGAAACCGTGCGGGGATATTGAGAAGGGGTCCCCGCAGGGTCACGCCGGTATCCTGGTGCATGGGAGGCAGCGGTCAGCGCACGACCGCTGCGGCATTGTCTGTCGTTGCCGTTGCGGGGTGTTCCAGGTGTTGCAGGATCTGTTCCGTTCTTCCAATGGCTTCGGGCGTTCCGACATGGAACCAGGGGCCATCATGAACAAGACCGTGCAGGCGGTTTGTTGCCAGCAGCTTGTCAAACACCATGTTCAGCGAGAACGGACCGGATGGTGTGTCCATGAAAGCGGCGGGGCCAATCATCATGATGCCGGTATAGACCAGTGGTGCTTCGGTTTCATGGTCCTGAATACGGTGCAGGACACCATGTTCGTTGCGAAAGAAATCACCTCGTCCTTCGTATCCGATGGCTTGGGTCTTGTTTTGCAGCAGAAGCAGGGCATCCATCCGGGCCGGATCCCAGTACCGGGCCAGACGGGGCAGGGTGGCCTCGCTTCCGTTCAGCCAGACAATGTCGGCATTCAGGATCAGGAACGGCGCATTCCCCAAGAGGGGAAGGGCATTGCGTACACCACCACCACTGTCCAGGAGCTGATTGCTTTCGTCAGACAGAAAGATGTCCGGTACCCCCGTTCGTGTGGCCAGATGTGCCCTCATCTGATCCGGGTGGTGATGGATGTTGACGACGGCCCCGGCAACACCAGCGTTTGCCAGGTGATCCAGCGTGCGGTCCAGCATTGTTTTGCCCAGAACACGGATCAAGGGCTTCGGGGTATGGTTGGTCAGTGGACGCATCCGTGTGCCCGTACCGGCTGCCAGAACCATAGCCATGCGGGGAAGAATGCTCATGCCGGTATCCTTTGCCTTGTCTCATGGGGAACATGGCGATTCAGCCATGCGTTCAGGGGGCCAAGCAGCGGGTGTTGGCAGGCTTGTTCCATCAAGCGCCAGACCCGTGGCAGGTGTGGCAGGTAGACAGGCTTTCCGTCCCGTTTCCACAACCGGACAAAAAGCCCGATGACCTTTGCATGGCGCTGGGCGGCCATGACAGACCACGATGCCTGGAAAGCGTCCCGGTCCAGCCCGGGATTGCAGTCTAGATAATAGTCCTGCATGGACTGAACCAGACCCGGGTCGATATCGCGCCGGGCATCTTCCATCAGGCTCATCAGGTCGTAGGTCAGGGGGCCGCGCACGGCTCCCTGGAAGTCCAGAAGTCCGCATGCTTTCAAGCCCTGTCGGCCGGGGAGCAGCATCAGGTTTTCGGCATGGTAGTCACGCAGGACAATCCGCTCGGGCACGGCACGGGCTATGGAAAACAATGTGTTCCACAGGGCATCATACTCGGCCCGTGCATCGTCCGGAACGGGTTTTGCACAATGCAGGCAGAACCAGTCGGGCAGATATCCAACCTCTGTCAACAGGAACGCATCATCATAGGCGGGCAGGAAATCCGGTGCTGGTGCTTGGTGCAGAGCGGTTTGCACATCCATTGCCAGGGAATACAAGTCGCCTTCCCGCGAGCCGGATCCCAGCAGACGGGCATAGAGATCATCGCCGAAATCCTCCAGCAGCAGGAAACCTTGCTCGGCATCTTCAGCCCGTATGGACGGAGTTGATAACCCCAGGCCAGCCAGGTGGCGCCCGATCCTGACAAACGGGCGCACATCCTCCGTGGGGGGCGGGGCGTCCATCAACACACACGTTTCCCCGGTTCCCGTGTCCCGAAGGCGATAGTACGTCCTGAACGAGGCATCCCCGGCCAGAAGGGAGCATGTGGCATGCCCCCATCCATGGGCCTTGCGGAATGCATGCATGGCCGCAAGGCGGTTCGGGTCGGGACGGCGGGGGATAAGAACCTGGTGTGTCATGTGCTCAACCCTGCCAGGCGAGGGGCCCACATCACCGGACCCGAGAAGTGTGCATGGCGCTGCCCACCATCGCCAATGGACAGGGCAAGGCGCAGCGCATGCTGTGGAAGCCAGTGGCCAAGCTTGTCGGGCCATTCGATCACACTGATTCCTCCCGCAAACGCATCTTCTATCCCCAGCTCCAGGGCATCGTCGGCTTGCTCCAGCCGGTACAGGTCAAAGTGCCAATAGCTTGCCTGTGGGGCATCATAAACCTGAAGAAGGGTAAAGGTGGGGCTTGGAACGTCTTCATCCGGGGAGTCGAGGGCAGCCCGGATCAGGGCCCGGCTGAGTGCTGTTTTCCCGGCCCCGAGATCGCCTTCCAGAGCCAGGACATCGCCGGGACGGAGAATAGCGGCCAAGGCATGGCCCAGACGTACGGTGGATGCCTCGTCGGACAGGGTCAGGGATGGGAGTACAGCATCAGTCATCCCGGGGTTATACCCCATACAGTTGTCCTGCAACAGAGGGGAGAATGCAGGCAGCACCAGGACAGGCTGTGCCCGGGGTTATCCCCTTGGGATACGGTGGAATGTAAAGTAGTGGGGCACGCGCCCTTCACGGTGTGCCTTGGCTTCATAACGACTTTCGACAGCATCAGCCCAGCGGATACGCCAATCTGCCGGTCTTTGTGGATTCCAGCAGAACAGGGGATGAACCGGGGCTACGGCAAGGGTGTGTCTCACGTAGGTTGGATCATCGGATGCAACCCGCAAAACAGCATTGTCCTTCATGACCCGGGCCAGGAGATCCAGGTTCCACGGGTTGATGAAACGCCGCTCCCGGTGCCGGGTTTTGGGCCAAGGATCGGGGAACAGAAGAAAGACACGGTCCAGGCAGGCATCTGGCAGAGTATCCAGCCATGGGCGGACGTCATCCCCATAAATCCGGATGTTGTCCAGGTTACGGGACTGTACATGCGACAGAAGCTTGCCGATTCCGTTTACAAATGGCTCGGCCCCGATGAACCCGACATCCGGCCTGGATTCAGCCTGGGCAGCAAGGTGCTCCCCACCCCCGAACCCGATTTCAAGCCAAACTTCCTTGACCGGACGCCGGAACAGGGTTTGCAGGGTCGTCTGCTCCCCTGTTCCGGGCCGGGTAATTTCCAGTTCGGGGAAAAGCGTGTCCATAAGCCCCCGTTGGACAGAGCGCAGGGTCTTGCCATGGCGGCGACCATAAAAGCGACGGCGCTTGCAATCACGCATGTGCTTTTTGTTCTCGCTGTCCCCGGGGTGCATAATGGTAACGCTTTTCTGCATCAGATCTGGATTCTCAGGCGCCGAACTCAGCCTTCAGGGCATCGGCGAGGTCTGTTTTCTCCCACGAGAAGCCACCATCCGCTTCCGGTGTCCGGCCAAAGTGGCCATAGGCCGCAGTCCTAGCATAGATCGGACGGTTCAGGCCCAGATGCTCGCGGATTCCGCGTGGGCTCAGATTCATCATGTCCGGCAGGACCTTGGCAATCTTTGCCTCGTCAACCTTGGCTGTTCCAAAGGTGTTGACGTAAAGGGACAGGGGCTTTGACACCCCGATGGCATAGGAAACCTGGATCAGGCATTTTTCCGCCAATCCGGCAGCAACGACGTTCTTTGCCAGATAGCGGGTGGCATAAGCTGCCGAACGATCCACTTTTGTCGGGTCCTTGCCCGAGAAGGCCCCGCCGCCATGGGGTGCGGCACCGCCGTAGGTATCAACAATAATCTTGCGACCGGTCAGACCGCAGTCCCCGTCGGGGCCACCGATGACAAAACGTCCGGTCGGGTTGACATAGAACTCGCTTTCCGGGCACATCCAGCCATCCGGCAGGACCGACACGACATGGCGACGGACCAGTTCGCGGATTTCTTCGGAAGACGCATTGAAGTGGTGCTGGGTTGATACGACAACAGATGTGGCACCCACAGGCTTTCCGTCAACATACCGCAGCGTAACCTGCGACTTTGAGTCCGGGCCCAGCAGGGTGTTGCCACCATGACGTTCTTCGGCCAGGGACTTCAGGATCCGGTGGGAGAACTGGATAGGGGCGGGCATAAGTTCCGGCGTTTCAGTGCAGGCATAGCCGAACATGATCCCTTGGTCGCCGGCGCCTTCATCCTTGTTGCCTGCCGCATCCACGCCTTGGGCAATGTCGGAAGACTGGCTGTGGATGTGCGAAATAATCTCGCAATCCTTCCAGTGGAAGCCATGCTGCTCGTAGCCGATATCTTTTATGGCTTCGCGGGCGGCTTTACGGAAATGTTCATGGGTCAGGTGATCGGGTCCGCGCACTTCCCCGGCCAAGACAACGAAATTCGTGGTGGCAAGAGTTTCCACGGCAACCCGCGCATAGGGATCCGAGGTCAGAAACAAATCGACAATGCTGTCCGAAATACGGTCGCAAACCTTGTCCGGGTGTCCTTCAGACACGGACTCACTGGTGAAAAGATATTCGTTCCGGGCCACGGGCCTTACTCCACTCAAGGGGTTACACCACACACTCCCCACTGCACCCCATTCCTGACGGAACAGCTCGCAAAAGGGTGACCGCACAAGCACGGTCCGGCAATCCGGCGCCTTATGGCCAGATCATTCCTGCTGGGCAGGAAGTATCGGAAAGGCGCCTGATATGCAAGTAACCTGTATTAATACACGTGCCTTGTGCGGGTTTCCCTTGTGTTCAGGCGGTGCTTTGTTCAGTTGTTATCTGTAAGCAGGTCATTTTCTGACATCATGTCCTCATCATTAATGCATGTGTTTGCACTAGATATGGCGGAAAGAGTTCGAGTCAGTTCATAAATACGACGACGCACTACTGCTTCGTGAATACGGTTGAAAGCACGCACAAGCTCAAGAGTCTCTCGGTTGTGAATTGGTGTGGCTGTATTCTGATTGTCTGTAGGCTGTCCATTATTATCTGTCTTGTTGGCTGTGTTGATGTGGCGTGGAGACTGACAGGCCGTATCATGGGCCATATCCTTGAAAAACTCGCCAATAGATACGTCCAGGATCAGACTTAAATCCCACAGGCGCGATGCACTGATGCGGTTGGCACCGCGTTCGTACTTTTGAACTTGCTGGAATGTCAGTCCAAGTTCTTCAGCCAGGGTACTCTGGCTCATGCCCAGCACGGTTCGGCGGAAGCGGACGCGAGAGCCAACGTGAACGTCAACTGGGTTGGGTTGACCGGATGGCATGCGCCCCCGGGCGGCCCGCAATGATTTGTTGGAAGTGTGCATGATGTATACTCTTTTGTGTCTCTCACTGATGTATGGTGGCAGTAGCCTCAGGATCCGGATCCCGACCGGATCATGCACCTGTCTTTGCATTGTGTTTTGCTTTTCTGACCGTGTGCTCTGAGGCTATGCGTTTCCCGGGTTGATAGCGGCAAGGCAATTCAAGGGCTGTCATTCCGCAGGATCGACCGTAGAAAGTTTGTCACCATTTTGCTTGTATAGGTTGCGTATCTTGCCGCGTCAATCACTTGTGTACGTCACAATAGCTTTCATTTCAGCCTATTGGCAACGTGATGTCCTGAAGGTGATCCTGGCATACGGTGCTGTTTTCGGCTTTGGGCTGTGCTCAGGGTGAGATGTGTTGGCCACTGAAACGTACGCGCAGGGCAAGTGCTGCAAACAGTAAAAGAGTTGCGATCCACAAGGGAATCCTGTGGTGCCAGCGTCCATAAACAGTTTCTGGCAGGGCAAGAGGAAGGTTACTGTCCACAAAGCCAACTGTATCAAGGTCAAGGGATGTGATGACCCGACCCCACGGATCAATAACAGCCGATATTCCGGTGTTGGCAGCCCGAACGACGGGAAGCCCTTCTTCCACGGCCCGTCCAATGGCTGTTGCCAAGTGCTGATAGGGTCCTGTGGATACGCCGTACCACCCATCATTCGTCAGATTGAGAATCCACTCCGGCCGCTTGTTCTGTTCTGTGACCGCACCGGGGAAGATGATCTCGTAGCAGATCAAGGGTGATACGGGTGGTAGCCCGGGCAGTGACAGGGTCCGGGGGCCTTCCCCGGCAGAATAGTCCATGTGTCCCGGTGTCGGGGTAACCTTGTCGACGGGCAGGATGGAGCGTAGCGGAACATATTCCCCGAATGGAACCAGGTGCGCCTTGTCAAAGGGGTCTTGCAGGGACCCGCTGGCATCAACGGCGATCATGGAATTCCAGATCCGGGCAGGTTCCTGTCCCGGAGGCGTTCGCCGTATGGCGCCGGTGACAAGAAGCGGCGCGTGGGCACCGTGGTGTGCGGCTTGTTTCGGGACGGCAGACAGGGCTGACCGGAGTTCAGCATCGGTTACGCCATCTATAGCCCACGGGAGGGCTGTCTCGCCCCAGATAACGTGTGTTGGTGCCGGATCATCTGGATCTGGCGGTACCATGGACAGCGTCATGTACTGCCCAAGGTTTGCCATGCGCGTTCCCTCCTGCCATTTCAGGGTTTGTGGTATGGCGGGTTGAACAAGGCGCAGACGGACTCCGGGAACAGATGGAGCAGGGTCTTCCGGTATGCGTGTCGTCCCGGCTCCGACCATAACGGCAAAAAGGATCCCTCCGATTCCCACGGCGTATCGGCCACCAGGATAGAGCAGTATGACTGGCAGCGAGGCCATGACAACGGTGACAAGTGAAAGGCCGGTGATGCCAATCCACGCTGCAGTTTGCAGAACGGGGAGGGTATCGGTCCACACACTGCCCAGAGGATTCCAGGGGAAACCCGTCAGCAGCCAGCCGCGCAGAAGCTCCATGACAGTCCACAGGGATGCCAAGCCCAGAATGCAGGACAGCCCTTTCAGGCGCAGGGCATGGACAAGGGCTGTTGCTGCACCGATATAGGTTGCCATAAGGGCGGAGAGGCCGCCAACGGCAAGGGGGACCATCCAGCCAAACCGTACCGGATCCAGAAGCAGGGCATGGGATATCCAGTAAAGTCCGGCGCAGAAATGCCCGAAGCCGAAACTCCATCCCATGAGAAAGGCATGTCTGCGGCTATGTGCATGGTCCAGAACCTGTATCAGGACCGGGAACGAGACAAACAGAACCGGAAGAAAGAAGACAGGCGGCAAGGCCAGGGCTGATGCAAGGCCTGCCGCAAAAACAAGCATCAGCTGCCGCATTACGGAAAGACGGGCTGGGTAGAGGGCTATTCTGGCAAGACGTTCCCGCAAAGATTCAGGTGCCAACAGGGATCAGGCCTCTTCCGCAGTGATAGGAGCGGGCAGGTTCCGAATCCGCAAGCGACGAATACGGCGCGGGTCTGCATCGAGAACCTCGAATTCCAGACCGCTCTCGTGTGCGATCAGTTCCCCGCGCAGCGGAATGCGCCCGGCCAGGCGGAAGACAAGCCCACCCAAGGTATCGGTATCTTCCCTGTCGTCTGCGGAAAACAGAGTGCCGAAACGATCCTCGAACATTTCAAGCGTGACGCGTGCATCGGCGGTCAGGCTCCCATCCCCGGCAAGCATCATTTCCGGTTCACTGCCGTTGTCATGTTCATCCTCGATCTCGCCGACAATCTGCTCCACCAGATCCTCGATTGTCACCAGGCCGTCGATGCCGCCGTATTCATCAACGACCATCGCCATGTGGGTCCGCTTCAGGCGCATGTCCACCAGCAGGTCAAGAACCCGTGTTGCCGGTGATATGCACATAACCTTGCGGACAAGGTGACGTAACTCCGGTTCCTGCCCACGCGCAACGACAGGCAGAATGTCCTTGATATGGATCATGCCTACCACATCATCGAGTGTTTCCCTGTATACCGGGATGCGGGAATGTCCCCATCGCCCGGCAAGGTCTGCGACTTCCCGCAGGGGGGTATCCACTTCGATGGCGGTAATATCAGCCCTTGGCACCATGATGTCATAGGCTGTGACATCGCGCAGGTGCAGGATATTTCCAAGGAGGAGGCGTTCATGACCGTTGATGGAATCGGCATCATCATCTTCGATCAGCTCCTCGAGAGCTTCTCTTACGGCCTCGTCCTTGCGTTTGGCACCGGGAAGGAGCCGCCTTAACAGGCGGATCAGGGAGCCGGCTTCATCTGCCCCGTTCTCACGGGGCTTTCTACTGGAAGAATCGTCGTTCATCTTTCGTCTACTGGGCCTGTTGGTCCATCTCTCCACGGATCCTGCAGGCC
This sequence comes from Haematospirillum sp. H4485, assembly GCF_012102745.1. GTDB lineage: Bacteria > Pseudomonadota > Alphaproteobacteria > Rhodospirillales > Rhodospirillaceae > Haematospirillum. Next base: position 30,910 of record NZ_JAAVSY010000008.1, on the reverse strand, counting down.
AAGGCCGGTCAGGATCTCTGTCTCCAGGCTTTCCATTTCTTCTGCTTCGTCATCCTGTATATGGTCATACCCCAGAAGATGCAGCATGCCGTGGACAAGAAGATGGCAGAAATGGTCTTCCGTGGTTTTGCTCTGCTCCTCAGCCTCGCGGGCTGTGGTCTCAAACGCAAGAATTATATCACCCAAGGATTCGGGTATGTCGGGCGGAACGGGCATTCCGGTATCGCGTACGGCGAACGACAGCACATTTGTTGCCTTGTCCTGGCCACGGTAATCGCGGTTCAGGGCTTGTACAGTCTTGTCATCTGCAAGGACGACAGAGACCTCGAACAGCCCGGTTTCTCCGCTTCCTTCCAAGGTTGCCCTGATGCTGCGATCCACACATCCGGCCAACCCCGGGACAAGGTCATCCCAGCGCGGGTCCTGCAGGTCAAGGTGTATCATCACATCGGTGCCGCATATGTCCCGAGCCGGGGTCATGGTTTCAGTTTCCGGCTGTATCATGGCTGTTGCTTTCCTGGTCCCGGCGTTCGTAGGCGTGCACAATGCGGCTGACCAGCTCGTGGCGCAGGACATCGTTCCTGTCAAAACGCAGGAATCCGATTCCCGGAACGCCGTTCAGGATGTCACAGGCTTCCTTCAGGCCCGATTGCGTCCCGCGGGGCAGGTCAATCTGGCTCAGGTCACCTGTAATGACCATACGTGAGTTTTCGCCCAGGCGGGTCAGGAACATTTTCATCTGGGTTGGTGTGGTGTTCTGCGCTTCGTCCAGAATGACGAAGGCATCGGACAATGTGCGCCCCCGCATGAAGGCCAGTGGCGCAACCTCGATTTCCCGGCTTTCCATCGCTTTTGCGATCTGTTCCCCGGGCAACATGTCGTGCAGGGCATCGTACAGGGGGCGCAGATAGGGATCGACCTTTTCCCGCATGTCACCGGGCAGGAACCCCAGCCGTTCACCGGCTTCCACTGCCGGGCGGGACAGGACGATACGGTTCACCCGTCCCTGTATTTTCATGGCAACCGCCATGGCAACGGCCATGTATGTCTTGCCTGTACCGGCAGGCCCCAGCCCAAAGACCATCTCGTGACGGTGCATGAGGCGGACGTATTCCGCCTGATTGGGGCTGCGTGGAACGATCGGGCGCTTGCGGGTGCGGATGGTCAGGTCTTCCACGCCCTCGGCACCAATGACGGCGGCTGGATCAACCGGCAGCATGCGTACGGCAGCATCCACTTCGGCAAAGCCGATCGAGTGGCCACGACGGGCCTCTTCGTACAGTGATTCCAGGACAGCACGGGCTGATACAACGGCCTTGTCCGGTCCCTCCAGCGTCAAGGTATTGCCCACGGGAGACACAGACACGCCCAAGTTTCCCTCCAGACGCTCAAGATTGACGTTATGCGCTCCGTACACCAGTGGCAGCAGGGTGTTCTCGGCAAAAGTCAGGCTGATGCGAATCGGGAACCTCCTTTGTTTTCCGGACCCTGTACGGGGGTGCCCTGTCTTGGGAAACGAGCCGTGCATTACCAATTCTATACCGGACAGGTGCGATCTGTCGCCAAGGGATCGTGACCGGTTTTCCCCACAGGAATGGCGGCCATGCTTGTTGCGCTGCACGAATTTATTCGCACGTGCACAATATCGCCAATGGCTCCGGCTTCGGCTGGAACATGAACGGGTTGCATAAACGGGCTGCGTCCGACCAATTGTCCGGGCTGACGTCCCGGACGATCCAGAAGGACAGCCATTGTTTTGCCAATACAGGATTGGTTGAAGGCATTCTGCTGGCGCATCAACTCTTCCTGAAGAATGGCCAGGCGCTCGCTCTTCACAGGTTCCGGTACCTGGGATTCCATGGCAGAGGCCGGTGTGCCGGGGCGGGGGGAGTATTTGAACGAATAGGCCTGGATAAAGCCGATATCGCGCACCAGGACCATGGTATCGGCAAAATCGGAATCGCTTTCATGCGGGAAGCCGACAATAAAGTCCGAGGACAGGACCAGACCAGGTACCGCTGTTCGCAGGCGATCAACCTTGGCCCGGTATTCGGCTCCCGTGTGGCCACGATTCATGGCCCGCAGGATTTTGTCAGACCCGGACTGGACCGGCAGATGCAGGAAGGGCATCAACTGGGGAATATCGGCGTGAGCGGCAATCAGCTCATCATCAAGGTCCCTGGGATGGCTTGTGGTATAGCGGATCCGGTCCAGACCGTTGATATCGGCCAGCGCACGGATCAACCGCCCCAGACCCCATGTGCCGGTGCCCTGTGCGGCATTGCCATGGTAGGCATTGACGTTTTGTCCCAGCAGTGTCAGCTCCCGCGCGCCATCAGAGACCAGCTTGCGCGCTTCGGCCAGGATATCGGATGCCGGGCGTGAATACTCGGCACCACGCGTGTAGGGAACAACACAGAACGTGCAGAACTTGTCACAGCCTTCCTGTACGGACAAAAAGGCCGAGGGGCCCTGTGCCGTAGGCATTGGCAAGTGGTCGAACTTCGGCTCGGCCGGGAATTCAGTGTCGAGGATGCCAAGGCCCCGCAGCCGTCGCTCGTTTGTGGTGTATCTGCGATCGTCCCGTGCGGCGGCCCGTTCAGCCCGGGCGACCATTTCCGGCAGACGGTGATAGGTCTGCGGTCCCAGCACAATATCCACCCACGGCGAACGGTCCATGATCACCTGGCCTTCGGCCTGGGCGACACAGCCGGCAACAGCAATGATCAGGTCGCGCCCCTGTTCCCGGTTTCCCTCCTGCTGTTCACGCAGCCGCCCGAGTTCGGAGAAAACCTTCTCCGATGCCTTTTCGCGGATGTGGCAGGTGTTCAGAACCACCATATCCGCCTGGGCCTGGTCTTCCGTCGGTTCATACCCAAGGGGCGCCAGAACATCGGTCATACGGGCTGAGTCGTAGACGTTCATCTGGCACCCGTAGGTGCGTATAAACAGCTTTTTCTTGCGTAGCGCCGTCATGGTTCCTGCCGGTATTCCCGGTGTTCCTGCCTATCGTTGTTCGCCCATGCGCAGGGCCTCGATAAAGGCGTTCTGCGGAATTTCCACCTTGCCGAACTGGCGCATCCGCTTCTTGCCTTCTTTCTGCTTTTCCAGCAGCTTCTTCTTGCGGCTGATATCGCCGCCATAGCACTTGGCCGTCACATCCTTGCGCATGGCACTGATGGTTTCGCGGGCAATCACCCGCCCGCCGATGGCTGCCTGGATCGGGATCTTGAACAAGTGCTTGGGAATCAGGTCTTTCAGGCGTTCACAGATTTGCCGCCCACGGTATTCAGCCTGACTGCGGTGCGCCATGAAGGCCAGGGCATCTACCGGTTCGTTGTTGACCAAAATGCCGATCTTGACCAGGTCGCCCTCGATATACTCATCCACTTCGTAGTCGAAGCTGGCGTATCCCTTGGAAAGGGATTTCAGCCGGTCATAGAAGTCAAAGACAATTTCGTTCAGGGGCAGGCGATAAACGGCCATGGCCCGGTTCCCGACGTAGGTCAGGTCCAGCTGCACGCCCCGGCGTTCGCTGCACAGGCTGAGGACGGATCCCAGATAGTCATCCGGAACCATGATTGTTGCCTTGACCCAGGGTTCCTCCACGCGGTCAATCTTGACCGGATCCGGAAAGTCGGCCGGATTGTGAAGTTCTTTGAGCGATCCGTCTGTCAGGTGCATCCGGTACACGACGGATGGTGCCGTGGTGATCAGGTCCAGATCAAACTCACGATCCAGACGTTCCTGAATAATTTCCATGTGCAGAAGGCCAAGGAAACCACACCGGAATCCGAATCCAAGCGCTGCCGAATTTTCCGGCTGATAGTCAAAGCTGGAATCATTCAGCCTCAACTTTGAAAGACTGTCGCGCAGATGTTCGTACTGGGAGCTGTCTACCGGGAATAGGCCGCACCATACCACGGGAATGGATGGCTTGAACCCGGGTAAGGGAGAGGAAGCCGGTTTGGCATCATCGGTGATGGTGTCACCGACCTGTGTGTCGGCCACTGTCTTGATTCCGGCCATGATAAACCCAACCTGTCCGGCGCTGAGTTCCGGCAGTTCGGTCATCTTGGGGGTGAAGACACCGCAGCGGTCCACCTGATAGGCGGCACCGGTTTGCATCATGCGGATTTTCATGCCTTTTTTCAGGCGTCCTTCCTTGATGCGTACAAGAATGACAACCCCGAGATACGGATCGTACCAGCTGTCGACCAGAAGAGCCTGCAACAAGGCATCCACGTTCCCTTGCGGGGAGGGCAGGCGGGTTACAACGGCCTCCAGAACGGCCGGAATATTCAGGCCTGTCTTGGCTGAAATTTCCACGGCATCGTCGGCAGGGATCCCGATCACATCCTCGATCTGGGTACGGACCCGTTCCGGCTCTGCCGCCGGCAGGTCAATCTTGTTCAGGACCGGCACAATTTCGTGATTGGCATCAATGGCCTGGTAGACATTGGCCAGTGTCTGGGCCTCTACCCCCTGCGAGGCATCGACAACCAGCAGCGATCCTTCGCAGGCGGCCAGTGACCGGCTGACTTCGTAGGCGAAGTCCACGTGGCCCGGCGTGTCCATCAGGTTCAGCTCATAGGTCTGCCCGTCCTTGGCCTTGTAGGTCAGGCGGACGGTCTGGGCCTTGATGGTGATGCCGCGCTCACGCTCGATATCCATGGAATCAAGAACCTGTTCCTTCATTTCGCGGTCGGTCAGTCCGCCGCAAAGCTGGATCAGGCGATCGGCAAGGGTGGATTTGCCGTGGTCGATGTGCGCAATGATGGAGAAATTGCGAATATGGCTTAGGTCGGTCATGGCCGTCGTCGAAGTGAATCCTTTGGGCGCGACCATAGGGCCAAAGTGGGCTGCGGGCAATCCTTCAGAACATGTGGGCCTGTTTCTGTGCTTCCGTAACCCGTAAAACGGACGTATGGTGGCGGGCTTGGCAGCCTTTTCAAGAGACATGGTCCGGCTATGCTTGTCGAAATCTCATCAGGTTCCGGCCTTGTGCTGGATATCGCCTATGCCACGGGCAAGAATTTTACCGGTGCGCCTGTTTATGCGCGGGCGGCCTGTTTCCTTGTGCCAGAGGCCGCGCAGGCTTTGGACCGTGCGGCTGCCTTGGCCATGGGACAGGGGCTGCGGCTTTGTGTTTTTGATGCGTTCCGTCCGACGGAAGCCCAGAAAATCCTGTGGAATTTTTTCCCGAACCCCGAATTTGTGGCCGACCCGGCCGTTGGTTCCACCCACAGTCGCGGGGTAGCGGTGGACCTGACCCTGCTTGATGCCGCGACCGGGGTGGCACTGGACATGGGGATGGGGACCCCGTTTGATGATTTCACCCCGGACTCCCACCATGGGGTTACAACCCTGTCTGCCACGGTCCAGCGTAACCGGCTGACCTTGCTTGGCCTTATGCGTCTGGCCGGGTTCGAGCACCTGGAGACGGAGTGGTGGCATTATAATCTTCCTTCCCCCGGGCGTTGGCCGCTTCTTGATGACATGGTCTTTCAAACACGGATGATGCCGCACCATGCGTATTCTTGCCCTTGATACCTCTGTTGCCGCATGTTCGGCCTGCCTGTGGGAAGACGGGCGTGTTCTGGCCGGGGACAGTATGCCGATGATGCATGGTCATGCCGAAGCCCTGGTTCCACTGCTGGCCCGTTTGCGGGACGAGGTCGGTCTTGACTGGGACAGTCTGGACCGTATCGGTGTTACGGTCGGGCCGGGGTCTTTTACCGGCCTGCGTGTCGGGCTGGCGACAGCCCGGGCCTTGCGTCTTGCGACGGGTGTTCCGGTAGCCGGGGTCACAGCAACCCGTGCCTGGGCTGCATCCCTTCCGGATGCGGTACGGGCGACGGCCGGTTCCATTCTGGTTGCCATCGATACCCGACGTGGGGATATGTATGCCGAGCTGTTCCGGGCTTCCGACCTGGTGTCTCTTGCCGGGCCGGAGGTTGTGGCGGCTTCCGATCTCGGGGCCTTTATGCAGCGGGCGGGTGTGGGATCGTCGGTTCCGCTGGTGTGCGGTGATGCCTCAGGGCTTGTTGATCCCCTGGTGCATGCCGGAACTCTTCTTGCAGGACCTGCTGTCCCTTGGCCCGATCCGGCTGTTGTGGCTGCTCTGGCGGCAGGGGCGGTGCTGCAGGACGGGGACGCTGTACCCTCCGCGCTGTATGTCCGTCCGCCTGATGCCGCCATACCAGCTAATGGCGGGCAGCTCCGTCCCGGTGCTCCGGCTCCATGATGGATGGGGCCATTTCCCTGCTTCCCTTAACGCCGGTCTATGCGGATGTCCTTGCCGCCGTGCATGCCCGTGCTTTTGCCCGCCCGTGGCTGGCCGTAGATTTTCGGCAGATGCTGGAGACCAGTATTGTTTTTGGTCGTCTGGCTGTAGCGGGAGAGCAGCCGGCGGGTTTTGCCCTGTTCCGTGCTATGGCGGGGGAGGCTGAAGTTCTGACTCTGGCTGTTGATCCGGATTATCGTCGCCGCGGCATTGCCATCACCCTTCTGAAGGCTTGTCAGGTCGAAGCGGGTACACGTGGTGCGCAAAAGGTCTTTTTGGAGGTGGCAGAGAGCAATGCCGCAGCCCGGACCCTTTACCAGGCCCTGCGTTACGAAACGATTGGCTGCCGTTCAGGGTATTATCTCCTTGAGGACGGCAGCCGTGAAAATGCTGTGGTCATGGGGCTCAGGCTTGTGCCAGAAGGGCTCGCAGGCGATAGAGTTCCTCCAGGGCCTGACGCGGGGTCAGATCATCCGGGTTAAGGGTCTCCAGGGCGCTCAGGACCGGTGGCACCGGAACTGGTACGGGGTCCGGTTCTGGCTCGGGGTACCGTTCCTGGCGTCGGGCTGCAGAGAACAGGGGCAGATCATCGGTCAGGCCTGCAGCCAATCCACCCTGATTTGTTTTTTCCAGACTCTCCAGAACCTCTCCGGCCCTCTGGATCACGGCAGCAGGCAGTCCGGCCAAGCGGGCAACATGAATACCATAGGAGCGGTCGGCGGCACCTTGTGCAATCTCGTGCAGGAAGACGATAGACCCTTTCCATTCCCGGACCTTCATCGAATGGCAGGACAGCTGGTCAAGCCGTTTGGTCAAGGTGGTCAGCTCATGATAGTGGGTGGCAAACAGGGCCCGGCACCGGTTGATATCGTGAAGGTTCTCCACGGTGGCCCAGGCGATGGACAGGCCGTCGAAGGTGGCGGTTCCGCGCCCGATTTCATCCAGGATAACCAAGGAGCGCGGCGTGGCCTGGTTCAGGATGGCAGCCGTTTCCACCATTTCGACCATGAAGGTGGAGCGTCCGCGTGCAAGGTCATCGGCTGCCCCCACCCGGCTGAAGAGGCGGTCCACCACGCCGATCCGGGCGTGTGAGGCGGGGACAAAGCTGCCGGTTTGTGCCAGCAGCACAATCAGGGCATTCTGGCGCAGGAAGGTTGACTTACCCGCCATGTTCGGGCCGGTAATCAGCCACAGGCGCTGTCCGTCTGAAAGGCAGCAGTTGTTTGCCACAAAAGAGGACTCTCCGGCCTTCTCCAGCGCGGTTTCCACGACCGGATGGCGCCCGCCCTGAATGTCAAGGCTGGTATCATCCAGCATCACGGGGCGTGTGTAGCGACGTTCAACAGCCAGTTCTCCCAGACCGGACACAACGTCCAGTGTTGCCAGGGCCGCCCCGGCTGCGGCAATGTCGGTGGCGCGGGCCAGGGTTTCCTCGGCCAAGGTCCGGAACAGGTCGCATTCCATGGCCAGGGCCTTCTCGCCGGCACCGCGGATCCGGTCTTCCAGGTCCGAAAGCTCCACCGTGGTAAAGCGGACGGCATTGGACATGGTCTGGCGGTGGATGAATGGCCCCTCGCGGTCCATCATTGTTTCGGCCCGCTTGGCGGGTACCTCGATAAAGTAGCCGAGCACGTTGTTGTGCTTGATCTTCAGGCTGTCAATTCCGGTGGAATGAACATAGGTGTTTTGCAGGGCGGCAATCAGGCGCCGGCTTTCGTCGCGCAGCCCCCTCAGTTCGTCCAGGACAGGGTTCCAGCCCGGGGCAATAAAGCCACCGTCGCGGACCAGAAGCGGCAGATCAGCCCCCAGTGCCCGGTTCAGGGTGTCGGCAAGGGTATCGTGTGTTCCCAGATTGATGCACAGGGTATCCAGAAGGCTGCCTTGTGGGGGTGATACCTGACTGCGCAACAGGACCCGGATGCCCGGAATCTGGGCCAAGGTATCGCGGATGTTGGCCAGATCGCGTGGCCCACCCCGGCCAAGGGACAGGCGGGACAGGGCGCGCTCCACATCCGGACAACGGCGCAGGGCCTCACGCAGGGTGGTGCGCAGGGTATCGTGCCCGGTGCAGGTTTCGACGGCATCCAGACGGTCATTGATGGCACGGATGTCTGTTAGGGGGGCAGACAGCCACGAGACCAGAAGCCGTGCCCCGGGGCCGGTAACCGTTCTGTCAATCGTGGCCAGAAGACTTCCCCGCCTTTCCCCGCCCATGGTCTGGGTCAGTTCCAGATTGCGACGGGTCGCCGCGTCAATCCCCATCACCGCGTTCTCGGCCAGGCGCCGGAGCGGCGAGAGGCGCGGCAGACGGCCTTTCTGGGTCAGTTCGATATAGTCCACAAGGGCCCCGGCCGCAGCAATTTCGCCGCGACTGAAGCTTCCCAGTCCGTCCAGGCCGCGCAGACCGAACAGGGCTTCCAGACGCTTTTGTCCATTGGCGCTGTCAAAGCGTGAGCCGGGAAGGGGTGACAGGATGTTGCGCCACTCTGCAAGGACGGGTGCTGTATCCTCGCGCGTGGTCAGGCGGTCGGGGACCAGAATTTCACCCGGAGACAGGCGGGCCAGTGCCATGCCCAGTGTTCCCGGCCCGACCGGCTGGGTCTGGAAATCACCGGTCGATACATCAACCCACGACAGCCCCAGACAGCCCCCACTTTCGGCGATGGCTGCCAGATAGTTGTGGCTTCGGGCATCAAGCAGGGAGTCCTCGGTCAGGGTGCCGGGGGTGATGATGCGTACAGCCTCGCGCCGGACCAGACTTTTGGCCCCGCGCTTGCGGGCTTCGGCCGGATCTTCTGTCTGTTCACAGACCGCCACCCGGAAGCCCTTGCGGATCAATTTGGCCAGATAGGCCTCGTGGCTATGCACCGGTACTCCGCACATCGGGATCGGTTGTCCCATATGCTGCCCACGTGCGGTCAGGGCAATGTCCAGCGCCTCGGCGGCCTGTTCGGCATCGTGGAAGAACAGTTCGTAGAAATCGCCCATCCTGTAGAACAGAAGGCAGTCTTCGTGTTCGGCCTTGATCGACAGGTACTGTCGCATCATCGGAGTTGTTGTTTCCGGTATGGATGCAGCCGTTGTATCGGCGGGTGTGGTTCCGGAAAGGGAGCAGGCGGGCAAAAGATCGGCGTCGGTCACGGAACAACCCTGGAAACTATGTTTGGCGGGAAAACTGCTGGTGACCATAACGGCATTCCCGATGTCTTGCCAGTGCCGGACTGCACGATGTGCATACAAAGCCCGTGACGGGGAAACTCTGTGTACGCCGTATCGCCGTTGTAAAATACGCTGGGCATCCTGTCGGCTGGCGGGCACTATGGCTGTGTCGTTCTTCGCCCCGTTCTGTCCAGCAAGGATTATTGGTCTTGGTTTCGCGCCCATCGGACACGGTCACCCCTGTACGCGAGCTGGTTGGCATCCTGCCAACGCCCGATGCGCTGGAGACATGCATTCGTGCACTGCTGAAAGTCGGATTTGTGCGCACGGATCTCTCTGTTCTTGCCGGGCACGATGCTGTCGGGGCCATGGGGCGGGGTGAACAGTCCTGGCAGGACCGGCTTCTGCCGCTGTTGGCTGAAACCCGCTACGAAGTTCCTGTTGTTGCAGGTACGTTGATTGCTTTGGCGGGAAGTCCGGGTGTGGCCCTGGTTGGTATTCTGGCGGCGGCGGGTGTTGGTCTGGCAGCTCTCAAGGAAGCATTTGAGGAATATGATGCTCTTCCCGATGCAGACGATTATGCCTGTGCTGTAGCCAATGGCGAGCTTCTGCTATGGGTTTTGCTGACCGATCCGGGGGACGAGGAAAAAGCGCGTCTGGTTTTGATGGAACACGGGGCCCGTGCCCTGGCTGTTCATGAACAGGTGCCTGCCGTGGATTAGGCGGGCAGGAACAAGGGGCAGGACGGGGGTCATGGGGGAAAAAGGTGACAAGTCATTCCGGGCGACGCTGGAGCGGGATGCCCTGGCCATGCATGCATCGGGTCGTCCGGGCAAGATCGAGATCGTACCGACCAAGCCGCTGACCACCCAGCGAGACTTGTCCTTGGCCTACAGTCCCGGTGTTGCCGCGCCTTGCCGCGAGATTGCCCGGGATCCGTCCCTAGCGTACGATTATACGACAAAGGGCAATCTGGTTGCCGTTATTTCCAATGGTACCGCCGTTCTTGGGCTTGGTGATATCGGCGCTCTGGCCGGTAAGCCGGTGATGGAAGGCAAGGCGGTTCTGTTCAAGAAATTTGCCGATGTGGATTCCATCGATCTTGAGGTCGATACGCATGATGTGAACGAATTTATCAACTGCGTTCGTTTCTTGGGTCCCAGTTTTGGCGGCATCAATCTTGAGGATATCAAGGCCCCGGAGTGTTTCATCATCGAGCAGCAACTGCGCGAGATCATGGACATTCCGGTTTTTCATGACGACCAGCATGGCACCGCAATCATTGCGGCGGCCGGGCTGATCAATGCCTGCAAGTTGACCGGTCGCCAGCTGAACGAGGTACGGATTGTTGTCAACGGGGCCGGGGCCGCCGGGATTGCCTGTGTCGAACTGATCAAGGCCATCGGCGTGCGTCACGAGCATGTCACCCTGTGTGATACCAAGGGTGTTGTGTACGTGGGGCGGACCGAAGGCATGAACCAGTGGAAATCCGCTCATGCCATCCAGACGCCGGCCCGCACGCTGGCCGAGGCCATGGAGGGGGCAGACGTCTTTCTGGGGGTATCGGTCAAGGGGGTCGTCACGCCGACCATGCTGGAATCCATGGCGGCACGCCCGATTGTTTTCGCTATGGCCAACCCGGATCCGGAGGTCACACCGGAAGAGGTGTATGCAGTGCGGACCGATGCGATTGTTGCAACCGGGCGATCGGATTACCCGAATCAGATCAACAATGTGCTTGGATTCCCCTATATCTTTCGCGGCGCCCTGGATGTGCGGGCCCGTACCATCAACGAGGAAATGAAGATTGCCTGTGCCAAGGCTTTGGCCGCCATGGCGCGCGAGGATGTCCCCGATGAGGTGGCGGCGGCCTATTCCGGTCGGCGGCTTCAGTTCGGGCCTGAATATCTGATCCCGGTTCCCTTTGATCCCCGACTTGTATCGACCATTCCCCCCGTGGTGGCAAAGGCGGCTATGGATAGCGGGGTTGCCCGTCGTCCGATCGAGGATATGGACGCATACCGGAGCGCCCTTGCTGCACGTCTCAACCCCATGGTCGGGTCCATGCAGGCGATTTTTGCCGAAGTGGCCGCTCGCTCATGCCGGGTTGTCTTTGCCGAAGGTGAGGAAGAAAAAGCAATCCGTGCGGCTCTCGCATTCCGGAATGCCGGTTATGGGTATCCGGTTCTGGTTGGCCGCAAGGAACGGATTGCCGCCACAGTCAGCAGCCTTGGACTGGATGCCGATGCCCTGGAGGGGGTGGAAATCCATAACGCCGCCCTGTCGGAGCGGAACCATTATTACGCGGACCATGTGTACAGTCGGATGCAGCGGCGCGGGCTGTTGTGGCGGGACTGCCTGCGTCTGGTCAATCAGGACCGGAACGTGTTCGGGGCCTGTATGGTCTGCCTGGGGGATGCCGATGCCATGGTGACCGGCCTGACCCGTACCCATGGAAGTGTTCTCAAGGGGCTTTTAAAAGTTGTGGATCCCAAGCCGGGATCCCGTATCTTCGGGATGACAATCATGCTGTCGCGTGGCCGGACAGTGTTTATTGCCGATACCACCATTCACGAAACGCCCTCGGCGGAGGAGCTGGCCGACATTGCCGTCGGTGCAGCGGCCAGGGTGCGGCAGATGGGGCATGAGCCAAGGGTGGCCCTGGTCAGTTATTCCACGTTCGGCAGCCCGATGGGGCCGGATACGGCCCGTGTTCGTGATGCGGTCCGTCTTCTGGATGCACGGGATGTCGACTTTGAGTACGACGGCGACCTTGGGGCCAACGTGGCCCTGGACAGCGAGCTGATGAAAGTATACCCGTTCTGCCGTCTGTCAGGGCCGGCGAATATTCTGGTCATGCCCGGACAGCATTCAGCCAATGTGGCCTACAAGCTGATGGACAAGATGGGTGGAGCGACGGTCATCGGTCCAATGATGATTGGCCTGGATGCGCCGGTACAGATTGTGCACCTGGACGCCAACGTCTCTGATCTGGTGACGATGGCGGTTCTGGCCGTTCACGATTCCCTGCGCCGTTGAGCGGAAAGTGTCACCAAAATTTCTCTTTTCCGGACAATCCGATCCGGATCATTCTGTTGGATCCCGTATTCTGGCAGGCACTGTTGCTATTTCATGCTTACAGTCTGCCCCGGATCAAGGATTGACTATGCCCGAAGCCCACAGGTCCGTTTCGTTGTCCCGTTGTGTTCGTGTTGCCTTGATTGGCAGTGTTCCCCCGGTGGGTGTGCTGATTGGCCTTGTGACGTTGGGCCGCCTGCCGGTCGGTGATGCCTTGTTGTCCTGGCTCTGCATCGTGGTTGGCCTGACGGTTCTGGTGCGGCCTTTTCTGGCTGATCTGGCTGCGGTTGCGGCTTGTTTGCGTGATGATGGCGTGGGGGAGGGCAGTCATCACCTGCCGGATCTCCGGTTCTCTGAAACCGGCCGCGACATTGTTCAAGCTGCGGCGACGCTCAGGAGCGAGATACGCCAACGGCTGAGACAATCCGAGCACATGGCCAATATGCATGGTTCCCTGATTGCCAATATGCCGCAGCCCCTGATTCTGGTTGGTCAGGACCAAATTGTCCTGACCGCCAGTCCGGCTGCGGGTGCGTTGTTTGCCAAGGATGTTGTCAACCGCCCGCTGGCATCAGTCCTGCGTGATCCGCCGGTTCTGGAAGCTGTTGCCGGAACCCTGCAATCCGGTGTTCCCCGATCCTTGAACCTTGTGGTGTCTTCTGGCCCGGTCGAGCGATACTTTGATCTGAAAATTGAACCAGTCCCGGCTCCAGAGGGTGACCGACAGGCTGTCTTGTTGTTTCACGATGTTACCGTTCTGGTTCGTGCCGAGAAAATGCGGGCTGACTTTGTTGCCAATGCCAGCCACGAGTTGCGTACGCCCTTGACAGGAGTCATCGGGTTCCTGGAGACCCTGAATGGCCCGGCCCGTGATGACCCTGATGCGCGGGAGCGGTTTCTTGGTATCATGTACCAGCAGGCCCTGCGCATGAAGCGACTGATTGATGACCTGATGTCCCTGTCACAGGTTGAGCTACATGAGCACGCCCACCCGACAGAAGCCGTAAACTTGGCTCTTGTCGCCTCTGATGCGGTTGCAGTCCTTGAACCTCAGGCCGAGGAGCGTGGTATATCCCTGGTGCTGGATGTTCCGGGCAGTCTGCCCCCAGTTCCCGGGGATGCTGACGAATTGTCGCAGGTCGTGCAGAACCTGCTGACCAATGCCATCCGTTACGGACAGGACAAGAAGCCGGTAACAGTCGAGATAAGGGTCGGAGGCAAACCACCCCCGTCCATGCCTCGCAACGGGCGTGATCATTGCCTGTCGCTGACGGTACGGGATCATGGCGTTGGTATCCCGCGTGAGCATATTCCCCGCCTGACCGAGCGTTTCTACCGCGTTGATCCTGTTCGTTCCCGTCAGCTGGGTGGAACCGGGCTGGGCTTGGCTATCGTGAAGCATATTGTCAACCGCCATCGTGGTACGCTGCATATCGACAGCACTCCGGGGCAGGGCAGCGCCTTCAGTGTATGGCTCCCCTACATGGAGCAACATTGTCACCAGACAGGGAAAACGGGCTGACATCCGTTGCTCCGGCAGTGCTTTTGGTCAATGATGCGCCCCCGCCCCGGAGTGGGCCGTTTTTGTTGTTGAGGAGGTATAGGCTGTGCCCGGTAATCCGCATACGGTCCGGTCGTTTGACCATGACATCAATCGTCTGAACCAGACCATTGCCCATATGGGGGGATTGGCGGAAACACAGCTGGTATCAGCTCTTCAGGCCATGGAGCAGGGCGATACGGATCTGGCGGCGCGTGTGATCGGTGCTGATGGTCAGGTTGACGGTGATGAGGATAGCATTAATGAACAGGTTGTGCGTCTGCTGGCCCTGCGTCAGCCGGTTGCCGATGATCTCCGCCTGATCATGTCGTCGCTCAAGGTTGCCTCGGCCCTGGAGCGGATTGCCGACCATGCGACCTCGACCGCTCATCGTGTTGAGGTGTTGCGTCAGTCACCACATATCCCGGCCATTCGGTCCGTCCTGCGCTTGGGATGGCTGGTGCGCGACCTTCTCAAGGAATCCCTGGATGCCTTCCTTGCCCAGGATACAGACCGTGCCCACAAGGTGCGCGACAGCGACCGGGAGGTTGATGACCTGTACTCATCCCTGTTCCGCGAGCTTCTGACCTATATGATGGAAGACCCGCGCAATATCACACCGTGCACGCACCTGATGTTTATTGCCAAGAACCTGGAGCGTGTTGGTGACCATGCAACCAATCTGGCCGAGATTACCTGTTTTATTGTGACAGGTCAGCAGGTGACCGGGCAGCGCCCCAAGGCGGACCATAGCTCTTCGATGAGTTTGTAAGGGTCTGTTCCAAGACTGTAAAAAGCAACACGGCGGCCTATAAAGGGCCGCCATGTCTCTTTTTGCTTTGTCTGAGTCGGCTACGCCTTACCCTTTTTGCTTGGCCCGTTCGATTGCTTCGGCAATGGCCCGGCCGGCAGCCTCGGCATCACCCCAGCCCTTGACCTTTGCCCATTTTCCTTCTTCCAGATCTTTGTAATGCACGAAAAAGTGCTCGATCTGCCGGATCAGGGTTGAGCGCAGGTCTGTATAGTTCTGCACGTTGTCGTGATAGGGATGCAGTTTCGAATGCGGCACAGCTAGGATTTTCTCATCCCCGCCGGACTCATCTTCCATGTACAGGACCCCGACAGGGCGTGAGCGCAGCACGGACCCGACAGCCACAGGCATGTTGCTCACCACCATGACATCAATCGGGTCATTGTCATCGGAAAGGGTATGCGGTATAAAGCCGTAATTGCACGGATAGTGCATGGCTGTGTGCAGGAAGCGGTCAACGTACATGGCTCCGCTTTCCTTGTCGACCTCGTATTTGACCGGGTCGCTGCGCAGGGGAATCTCAATAATAACATTGACATCATGCGGAGGGTTGTTTCCGACAGGGATCTTCTTGATATCCATCTGATATGGCCTCGGTTGTCCGGTTGCTGCAGCAGGAAAGCCTGCGTGGCGAACCTGGATGAGAACGGGTGAATCCTAATGGCAGTATGGCCGGGATGCACCAGGGAATTGGTCTCTGTTTCCCGTTGGTTTTGTACGTGTCAGACAGGACCTGTATCTTCGGCCCGAATTGGAAGGCGGGGTGGCGTAATCGACAGGTGCCGTTCAACCATCTTCAGCGCAAGTGTCAGGCCGTAGATCATCAACAGATAAATCAGTCCGGCTGCGAGCAAAACTTCCAACGGTTTGTAAGTTCGTGCGATAATAATGTTTGCACTTCCCGTCAGCTCGGCAAGCGTGATGGCGGATGCCAGCGCAGACCCCTTGATCAGGAAGATGATCTCGTTTCCATAGGCAGGCAGACACATCCGGCAGGCCCTTGGCAGGACAATACGCCAGATGACCTGTCGACGCGTCATCCCCACGGCGTGGGCTGCCTCAACCTCGCCAGCTGGCACGGCAACGATACTTCCACGCAGTATTTCCGCAGAGTAAGCCGCCGTATTCAGGGTGAAGGCGATCAGGGCGCACCAGTATGAATCCCGCAACAGGGGCCACAACAGACTGTCACGAACAGCTTCAAACTGGCTGAGCCCGTAGTAGATCAGGAAGATCTGGATCAGCAACGGAGTCCCGCGGAAGAAAAAGATGTAGGACCACGGAAGAGCCTGTATCCACCAAGGCCCCCCGATGCTGCGCAACACACCCACCGGCACGGCAATGAAAAAGCCGATGATGACTGAAAGTGTCACCAGCTCTGCTGTCAGAACCGCGCCGTCAAGCAGGTGCGGCAGGCTTGAGATCATCAGGTCAAGGCTGAAGTCCATGGTCGTAAAACCTCAGGCAGGGCGGCGGATGCCGTGGTATGTCCTTTTTTCGAGGACATGGAGTACGGCGGTTGTAACCGCTGTCAGCAGCAGGTACAGGGCAGCGGCTGCAGAAAACATGGTAAAGGAATCCCGTGTTGCGGTACGGGCCATGTCGGCCTTGTACATAAGGTCGTGCACACCGATGACAGAGACCAGGGCGCTGTCCTTCAGCAGAACGAGGAACAGGTTCCCCAGTCCGGGAAGGGCCAGCCTCCAGACCTGGGGCAGGATAATGCGACGGAATACAAGAAAGCGCCCCAATCCTATAGCCGTACCGGCTTCGATCTGCCCCTTGGGGATTGATTGGAGGGCACCACGGAAAACTTCGGTGGCATAGGCGCCAAAGGTTGTGGCCAGTGCCAGGCATCCGGCCGCAAAAGGTTTCAGTTCCAGGGGCCACCCCGGAATCAGGCCCAGCAGCCACGAACCACCATAGTAGACCAGAAGGACGACCAGCAGTTCCGGTAATCCGCGCAGAACGATTGTATAGAGCTCAGCCAGTCCCCGCAGGGGCGCAGGGCCATAGACCTTGGCCGTTCCGCCGGCCATGCCCAACACAATACCAATGCACACAGAAACCACAGAGACCTGCACGGTCACGAGAAGACCTTCCAGGAGTTGTAGGCCAAAGCCGTATAGCAAGATACAATCCTCTACGGTTGGCGGCCTTTGCTTCTGTCACAAAGCGGCAGGCCACCGTGGTGGGTATCAGTAGATGTCAAACGGGAAGTAACGCGCGTTGATCTTTGCGTAGGTTCCATTCTCGCGAATGGTCTTGAGGGCGCTGTTCAGGCGTTCACGCAGGGCATCCCCCTTGCGCACGGCAATGCCGACCTTGTCACCATCGTAAAGGACCGGACCCTTGAACTCGAATTTTTCCCCCATTTTCGACTGCAGCCAGTCATAGGTGACATAAACATCGGCGATGATGCCATCCAAGCGTCCGGATGCCATATCGGAAAAGACTTCTTCCTGGCCGGCATAGAGCTTCAGGTCCACGCCCTTGTAGTTCTGTTCAAACCAGATTGCCGCAAATGTCGCGCGTTGGGCACCAATAGTCTTCCCCCGCAGGCCTGCCCTGGAGATATCCAGCGGCTTGCTCTTCGGACCACTGAACTGTAGCTTGTTCGAGTAGTAAGGGCTTGTGAAATCAACTGCTTTCTTGCGTTCTTCAGTAATCGACATTGAGGCAATGACTGCATCGTACTTTCGTGCCATAAGGCCGGGGATAATGCCATCCCAGTTCTGGGTGACAATTTCACACTCCGCCTTCATGGTTTTGCACAGGGCCTTGGCAATATCGACATCAAAGCCGACCAACTCTCCCTTGCCGTTGACGCTGCTGAACGGGGGGTAGGTTCCCTCGGTTACAATGCGGATCTTTTCGGCAGCAACAGCGCCGGATGCAGACGCAAAAGCAAGAACCGCCGCCATGATACAGCTGACAATTTTTTCCACGAGAGCACCCTCCTTGCGTTTTCGGGGTTATGATTGACTGTTTTTATTATGCCGCTCAGGACAGGTGGCTGGAAAGGAACTGACGCAGCCGGGGTGATGATGGGTTGGTCATGACCTGAGATGGATGTCCCTCTTCTTCTATCCGCCCCTGGTGCAGGAAGACAACCCGGTTCGAAACATCACGGGCAAAGCTCATTTCGTGTGTGACAACCAGCATTGTCCGGCCTTCCTCGGCCAGTCCACGCATGACACCAAGCACCTCTGCCACCAGCTCGGGGTCCAGGGCACTGGTTGGTTCGTCGAACAGGATAACCTGCGGATCCATCGCCATGGCCCTGGCTATGGCCGCCCGTTGCTGCTGCCCACCGGAAAGATGGGACGGGTGTACGTGACGCTTGTCTGCAATACCCACCTTGGCCAGAAGAGCTTCAGCCTTTTCATTTGCCTCTCGCCGGGAGAGGCCGAGAACCTGGACAGGGCCTTCGGACACATTCTCCAGAATGGTCATGTGTGGCCACAGGTTGAAGTTCTGGAAGACAAAGCCCAAGCGGCGTCGCAGTGCGGTCACCTGTCGTTCGCTGGCAACAGCCATGCCCCCGTTACGGTCGGGGCGCATGCGGATTTCTTCTTCCCCAATGCGGATCGTACCTGAATCCGGCACTTCCAGCAGGTTCAGGCATCGCAGGAACGTGCTTTTTCCCGACCCCGAGGAGCCAATGACAGAGATGACATCGCCTTCAAGAGCTGTAAGGGAAACGCCCTTCAGGACCTCCAGTCCATGGTAGCTCTTGTGGATATTGTCGGCAACCAGGGCAACAGCCCTGTTGTCACCGGGGATCGCTTCACTTTGCACCGTATCCTCGACAGCGGGAGCCGGAGCGCAATGGTCTTGCTTGTGCCCCGGAATTGCAGAAGAGGGCTTGTTCTGTGCCAGTTTGCAGATCTTGTCAAGAATGTTTGTTTTCATTTGATTCGCAAAGTCCTTGAATTGCGGCTTGTTTTATTCACATTGATCCGCCTTTCAGGCTTCATTGCATAGTTTATCGTGTTGCTTCTCTCTCCATGATGCTCATTATATCGCATCCTTCTACATGTATTTATCTTTCAGTCATCATTCTGGGATGTTCTTGTCGTCTTTGTGCATCATATTTGTAGTTATATCCGTCATAATGACGAAAATTTACATCATTATGTTAATTCATGTCCGTTCGCTCCTCTGTGATCCTTGTTGCCTGGAAGTACGGCAGTCCTGTACGTTTCCCACGGATTTAAGGGTGTGGTCGGGTGCCTGGGCATGAAAAACATAAATTTGACGTCTGACAATGTTGATGGCTGTTCGCCGGAGATCCTGCATGCCTTGACGGTGGCATCGGTTGGCAGTGCAGCTGGCTATGGCGCTGATGACTGGACAGCCCGGGCCCAGGATTCCTTCCGGGAAGTGTTCGAGAAGCCTGATCTGGTCATGTGGCCGGTTATAACGGGAACCGCTGCCAACAGCTTGTCCCTGTCTGCCCTGTGTCCGCCCTGGGGCAGTATTATCTGTCAGCAGGACAGCCATGTAATGGGTGATGAGGCTGCTGCGCCGACGGTTTTGGGTGGTGGGGTCCAGTTGATTCCCGTTCCGGGAGAGCAGGCTAAACTGTCACCCGAAGGCGTGGAGGTGGCCTTTTCCCGTTCCTCTTCCCATGGAATTCATCGTGCCAGGGCTGCGGCTGTGACCCTGACGCAGGCTACCGAACTTGGAACGGTTTACAGCCTTGATGAGATCGAGGCTGTATGCTCCGTTGCCCGGTGCTTGGGAATGGCTGTGCACATGGACGGTGCACGTTTTGCCAATGCCGTTATGGCGACGGGTGTTTCTCCGGCGGATATGACTTGGAGGGCCGGGGTGGACGCCTTGTCATTCGGGGCAACCAAGAACGGGGCATGGGCGGCAGAGGCTGTTTTGTTCTTTGATCCCCGGCATGCGGACACCTTCGGGCATCTTCTGAAGCGGACCGGCCACCTTCTCAGCAAGAGCCGTTTTGTGAGTGCCCAGCTGGAAGCGATGCTGGATGATGGCCTTTGGCTACGCAATGCATACAATGCCAACGCCATGGCCGCGCGCCTTGCTGCTGGTCTTGGTGATCTCCCGGGTGTGGAACTTGTCATGCCGGTTCAGGTTAACGAGGTCTTTGTGCGCCTGGCTCCGGGCATGGCCGATGCGCTCTCGGCCTCCGGTATTGGTTTCTGCCCATGGTCGGACCTTGGGCCTGATGTTGTCCGTATGGTTTGTTCCTTTGCCACCAGCGTCGAGGATGTAGACAGTGTCTTGGAAATGGTGCAGACCCTTTCCGGGTCTCTGTCCGGTGTTGGTTGACTCCGTCTTTACAGCGTCTCCACGTCGTCCTAGAACTGGCCATTCAGGATTATGAACGTCCGCTGCGCCCCAGTCTGAAGAAGTACCCCCATGAAGACAACCAATGATATCCGTGCCACTTTTCTTGACTATTTTGGTCGTCATGGCCACCAGATCGTTGAGTCAAGCCCCCTGGTGCCCCGTAATGATCCGACGCTGATGTTCACCAATGCGGGGATGGTGCAGTTCAAGAATGTCTTTACCGGTCAGGAAACGCGCCCATGGACGCGGGCGGCCAGTTCGCAGAAGTGTGTTCGGGCAGGGGGAAAGCACAACGATCTCGACAATGTGGGGTATACAGCCCGTCATCACACCTTCTTTGAAATGCTGGGAAATTTCTCTTTCGGTGATTATTTCAAGGAAGAGGCCATCCATCATGCCTGGACGCTGGTGACCCGTGAGTTTGGTCTGCCTGCTGACCGGCTTCTGGTGACGGTGCACACTTCGGACGAGGACGCCGCCGGTTTGTGGCGTCGCATATCAGGTCTGCCGGACAGCCGTATCATTCGCATTCCAACGATGGATAATTTCTGGATGATGGGGGAGACGGGTCCGTGTGGTCCGTGTTCGGAAATCTTCTTTGACCATGGTCCGGGTATTGCCGGTGGTCCTCCTGGCAGCGCTGATCAGGATGGCGACCGTTTTATCGAAATCTGGAACCTGGTTTTCATGCAATTTGAACAGGTTGATGCCGAAACCCGGATCAATCTGCCCCGACCGTCCATTGATACGGGGATGGGTCTGGAACGCTTTGCCGCCATTCTTCAGGGCAAGCACGATAATTACGATATTGATCTGATGCGTGGCCTGATCGAAGCCGTGGCCGATGTTGCCAATACGGATCCGGATGGTCCGCACAAGGTAAGTCACCGTGTGATCGCCGATCACCTGCGTGCGGCATGCTTCCTGATTGCCGATGGTGTTCTGCCGTCCAACGAGGGGCGGGGTTATGTCCTGCGCCGGATTATGCGCCGGGCCATGCGTCATGCCCATATCATGGGATGCCGGGAACCGGTCATGTACCGTCTTGTGCCCGCCTTGCTGCGGGCCATGGGCCTGGCATTCCATGAGCTGGAGCGTGCCCATGCCCTGATTGTCGAGACCCTGCGTCTGGAAGAAACCCGTTTCCGCCAGATGCTGGAGCGTGGCCTGCGTCTGCTGGATGCGGAGAAAGAGCGTCTGCCCTCTGGTGGGACCTTGCCCGGTGGTGTTGCCTTTACCCTGTACGATACTTATGGCTTCCCGCTGGACCTGACCCAGGACGCCCTGCGTGGCGAGGGGTATACCGTTGATCTGGACGGCTTCCATACAGCCATGGACCAAGCGCGTGAGAAGGCGCGCAAGTCCTGGGCTGGTTCGGGTGAGGCGGCAACCGATGCTGTCTGGTTCGAACTGCGTGAGAGCGTCGGGGCAACCGAGTTTCTGGGGTATGCCACCGATGAGGCCGAGGGCAAGATCCTGGCCCTGCTTGTCGATGGCAAGCGTGTGGACCGTGCCGAAGCGGGGCAAACCGTTTCTGTTGTGGTGAATCAAAGCCCGTTTTACGGCGAATCCGGTGGCCAGGTCGGTGACCGTGGGGTCATTGCTCTTGTCGAGGGTACGGGGCGCGTATCCGTAACTGATACCCAGAAGAAGCTGGGTGATCTGATTGTACATACCGGCGTTGTGGACGAAGGAGCGCTTGCGGTTGGTGGTGCCGTATTCCTGAAAGTGGATACGGAAACCCGCCTGGCCATCCGGGCCAATCATTCGGCCACGCACCTGCTGCACACAGCCTTGCGCCGGCGGCTTGGGGAACATGTTACCCAGAAGGGGTCTTTGGTTGATGCTGATCGTCTGCGCTTTGACATTGCGCATCCCCGTGCGGTGACCGCTGCGGAGATTGCCGTTGTCGAGGCTGATGTCAACGCGGCAATCCGGGCCAATGTCGAGGTTGTCACCCGTCTGATGGATCCTGATTCCGCTATCAAGGCTGGTGCTATGGCCTTGTTTGGTGAGAAGTACGGTGATGAGGTGCGTGTTGTCAGTATGGGGGATGTGTCAACGGAGCTGTGCGGCGGCACGCATGTTAACCGTACCGGCGATATTGGTTTGTTGCGGATCGTGTCCGAAAGTGCGGTTGGTGCCGGTGTGCGCCGGATCGAGGCGGTCACCGGTCGGGGGGCTCTGGACTGGATTTCTGTCCGCGAGGGGCTGTTGTCCAAGGCTGCTGAGGCGCTGAAGGCTGCTCCCGCAGAGGTTCCGGATCGTGTTGCCGCGCTGGTAGAGGAACGTCGCCGGCTTGAACGTGAGCTGGAAGACCTGCGTCGGAAGGCTGCTCTTGGGGGTGGAGCAGGTGGGCAAGGGGTTGAGCCAGTGACGGTTGATGGTATCTCTTTCGTGTCACGGCTGTTGGATGATGTGCCTGGCAAGGACCTCAAGGGGATTGCCGATGACCTTATGCGCCAGATTGGATCGGGAGTTGTTGCCTTGGCTTCGTCCTTTGAAGGAAAGGCGAGTCTGGTTGTGGCTGTCTCCCCCGATCTGGCCAGTCGTTTCAATGCCGTAGATCTGGTTCGGGCTGGTTCGTCTGTTGTTGGCGGCAAGGGAGGCGGTGGTCGTCCCGACATGGCCCAGGCCGGGGGACCGGATGGTGCTGCTTCCGGGGCAGCGCTGGACGCGATCCGGTCCAGCCTTGCTGGCTGAGAAGGCGAGAAAATGGCACCTGAAAGCAGGGCAATCTGCCCCTCTGCTGCGCAGCACAATTCCGGTCTTGACTTTTAGGGTAAGAGGGGGCACTTTTGTCTCATGCTGCGGTGCAGTGTGAACTGTCTTCCTCTATAAGGCTTGGTCCTGATTTGTTCTGGGCTATGCCTGCGAATGCCCCCGGGAGGGTCCGATGTTCAGGTCATTTGATGACGTTGTAAGTTTCAACAAGGCCAACGTTGATGCTTTTGTCCAATCCGGGAACCGTCTGGCCGCCGGAGTGGAGGAGATTGCCAAGGAAGTTTTCGGTTATACCGGAAAGACACTTGAGGTTGCTGTCCAAGGTAGCAAGGCCTTGGCTTCCTGCAAGAATCCGGATGATATGGCGCGCGTGCAGCAGCAGTTGGCGCGGGAGAGCTGGGACAAGGCTGTGGCCCAGTCTTCGAAGTTGTCCGAGATGGGTGCCATTGTGGCCCGTTCGGCGCTTGAGCCAATCCAGGCGCGTTACAAGAATGCGGTTGAGACCATGGTCTGAACGCATTATCCCTGAGTTCTTTCCTTGATGCCCGGCCGGGGTTTCTCCGGCCGGCTTTTTGTTTTTCAGCCTACATTGTTTTCTGTTGGACATGCTCTGTGTTGTCCCTATGGAATCGGTAGTTCCCTTCTGGTGCAATAAGATGCTTGAGCCTTTGGCCGGGAGCGTCTAGGGTGGGGTCCATTTCTCCGGGGACGTGGTGAAATGGTAAACACTGACGACTTAAAATCGTCCGACCTATGGTCTTGCGGGTTCAAGTCCCGCCGTCCCCACCATTGTCTTTCTATGTGATAATAAAGGATAATGTAGGCCGCTGAAGAGGCGCAAAGATTACTTTTGATGGGGAATAGAAGAGTTGTAAATTCTTTTGGTTGAAATTTCGGTGTATTCAGGACACGTTTATCTTTGGTTGTTTATGCATAGTCGAAAAGTTGTATTGGCTCAGGTATGGCAGGAGTGTCGGGAGAGTCCGGCAGGGGACAGGCAATTATGGCAGGTCAGGCACCCGCTTTCCATCGCGCGTCGGATCCGGCCCATCTTGTGTCCGGACAGCGCCATCTTGTCGAATTGTTCCTGTCTTCTTTCTTTATCAATGTAGTTGCCTTGGCATTGCCGCTGTCAATGCTGCAGATCTATGATCGCATTTTGCCTAATCATAATATGGCAACCCTTGATCTTCTGGCATTGGGTGTTATCAGCGCCTTGATCCTGGAAATGCTCTTGCGCACCTTGAGAGAGGGATTGGCCGGTCTTGTGTCGGCCCGCTTTGAACATCGTGGCCATTATGAAAGTTTGCGCAGGCTCTTGTCCCTGCCCATGTCTCGCTTCGAGAAAGACGGGGGGGGGACTCATCTGGAGCGTCTGTCATCAGTGGACAAGCTGCGTGACTTCCATGGTGGACGGATGCTGTTGGCCTTGGCTGACTTGCCTTTTATAGGGATATTTTTGTTTGTTATTCTCTTCCTGGGCGGGTGGCTTGTTTTCGTGCCCATCCTGATGACGGCTGTGTTTGTCATGGTGTCCCTGCACCAGGGGGACAAGCTGCGTTCTGCCACCGAAGAAACGGGTGAGCAGTATGAGCGTCGCTTCAATTTCATGTTGGAGACTCTGTCAGGCATCCAGACGGTCAAGGCTCTCTCTGCCGAGGCGCAGATGCTCAGGCGTTTTGAACGTCTCCTGGAGAATGCCATAAGTGGGCGCCACATCCTGGCTATTCGTCAGGGAGCCGTCCAGATGCTGGGGGCTATCTTTACCCAGGCTTTGACAGTCGGGACGGTTGCCTTTGGAGCCATGCTGGTTGTGGACCATCAGATGACAGTCGGGAGTCTGGGGGCCTGCACTATGCTGGCCGGGCGCATTGCCCCCCCTGTGCAGGCGGCTTTGTCTGTTTGGCTCCGCCGTCAAAGCAATACGATGGCAGAGCAGAGGGTTGCCGAAACGTTTGCCATTGCCTTGGATGAGGACAAAGATCCCTTGGTCATCGACAAGGGGGTTCTGACACTGGACAACGTCTGTTATGGGCGGAGGCCTGATGGATCATGGCTTCTTGATTCTGTGTCCCTTACTTTGCGTCCGGGGGATTCCATCAGCATTCGTGGTGCTAATGGCAGCGGAAAGTCCCTGTTGCTATGGTTGATGACAGGTCATCTTGTTCCCGAGCAGGGGCGTGTTCTGGTTGATGGGCAGGATCTTGCCAATGTGCGTCGGGATGATCTGTGGCAGGCGACCGGTTTTCTTGGCGAGCATGGCGAACTTGTTGCCGGTACTTTTCTGGAAAATCTGACGCTTTTTGATCACGAAAGGGAGCGTACAGCCCTTGCTGTGGCTGAAGAGCTTGGCTTGAATGAATTTGCTGCGTCCTTGGCCCAGGGGTTTGATGCTCCGCTGGGTGGTCGTATCGGCAGTGCCTTGCCCCGCGGGGTTATCCAGAGAATATCGATTGCAAGGATATTGGCTCTCGATCCTGCTGTTATTCTTTTCGATGATGCGAATACGCTTCTGGATGGAGCTTCGGACCAGCTGCTGATGCAGGCCATGCAGCGTCGGATGAAGGATCGCGCTTTTGTCATTGTGAGTCACAGGCCATCGACATTGAAAATAGCCCAGCGTCATTATGAACTGGTTGCTGGTCGTCTGGTTCCATTACCGGGCCCAGATGGTGTGGTCCGCGCGGTTCCTCCGGAACAGGGGGCGTGAGCGTGGTCATATCCGATGGTGATGTTGTCGATGGCTACAGCATGAACAAGGGGATAGGAGTCAGGGTGTCGCCAGAAGAGACTGGCCCTGATGCTACAGGTGCGGGGCCGGTACGCTACCGTTCCCGTCCGCTGGAGCTTCCCGACGAGTCATTGCTGACCCGCAATGACCTGGGGCTTTGTCTGCCTGTTCTTCTACGTGCGTTGGGTTGGGACGGGGATACTCGCCACTTGATTGAGTCCCTGCCTTACTTCGGAGGTCCCCTGGACTTGACCGGTCTGCGCCGGACCATGGTTGATCTCGGTTTCTCCAGTGTTCTGAGGGTCGGGGTTGTTTCATCCATCCCGGACCGGGAACTGCCCTGTCTTTTTCTCCCTGACGATGCGGATGCCTGTGTTGTTCTGTCCCGGGAACACGATGGCTTGCATGTTTTCATGCCCGGTTATGGTGTTCAGGTTATTGATGACGTGAACCCTGGCGTTGCCCTTGTCTTCCAGGCGATTGAAGATCCTGATGCCCGGGCTTCTTCCTTGCGGGAAGGGTCGTGGCTGGGTGGCATCCTGATGCGGTTTCGTCCCCATCTGTGGATTGCCCTTGCCCTGACAGCTGTTATCACGTTGCTGGCGATTACATCCCCGCTGTATGTGATGGCGATCTATGATAGGTACATATCATCTGGGTCGCTTTCTACCTTGGGGTCTCTTGTCCTGGTCATGATTGTTGCCCTGACAGGTGAGCTTGGTGCCCGATCCTTGCGTACAAGGTTGCTGGCTCGAGTCGGCGCGCGAATCGATATTCTGGTCGGGCGGGCTGTTTTCGAGCGCCTTTTATATCTTCCGCCAAGTGTTACAGAAGGGGCCAGCGTTGGTGCACAAGTGTCCAGGGTCAAGGACTTCGACACGGTACGTGAGTTTTTGACCGGGCAGAGCGCCCAGTCTGTCCTTGACGTACCCTTCTCGGTTCTGGTAATCGCCAGCATGTACATTCTGGCTGGCTGGCTTGGGCTGGTCCCGACAATTGGTGCTCTTGTACTTGTTGCTATGGGTTTTCTGGCCAGAGAGCCCTTGCGCCGTCAGGTAGCCGAAGCTGCGCGGGCGACCTCAAACAGGCAGGAGCTTGCTATTGAGGCGGTGCGCCTTCACCGGCTGTTGCGTACGACGGGTGCGTTCTCTGTATGGTTGAACCGTTATCGCATTCGCTCTGCGCGGGCAGCGCAGGCTAATTTCGGGACCAACCAGACGGTTGCTTTCTTGGCTGTTGCCGCCCAGGGCGTTGTCATGTTGTGTGGCGTTGCCACGTTGTGGTTTGGCGCTGTGGCTGTCCTTGCCGGTGTGATGTCCACGGGTGGGCTTATTGCCTCGATGATCCTGTTGTGGCGCGCCTTGGCGCCGTTCCAGGCCGGGTTTATGGTGCTGGCTCGTTCCGAGCAGGTGCATTCCAGTATCCGCCAGATCGACCGGCTGATGGAGATGATACCCGAGCGTCCGCCTCATGCCTTGGTTCGGCCAGTGCGTGAACTGGGTGGTAGCATACAGGTCAGTCGCTTCAGTCTGCGTTACAGCCAGGATAGTGAACCGGCCCTGCTTGGTGTCAGCTTTGAAGTGAAGCCTGGTGAGGTGGTCGCCGTTGTTGGTCGGAATGGTGCTGGCAAGTCGACCCTGATCAAGGCGTTGGCCGGTGTTCTCAAAGGCCAGACCGGCATGGTCAAAGTTGATGGTATGGATATCCGTCGCTTTGATCCGCTGGAGTACAGAAGGGTTATTGCCTGGTGCCCGGAAGAGCCGGAGATCTTTCGGGGTACGGTGATCCAGAATATCCAGCTGGCTGACCCGTCGGCGTCCTTGGCTGATATTCAGGAGGTAGCCGGTCTGGTTGGTTTGGCTGATGACCTGAGGGAGCTGCCCGATGGTCTGGAAACGCGGTTTGGTGACCAGAAAGTTGCCTCTCCCAGTGTGCGGACCCGCATAGCCCTTGCCAGGGTTCTGATGCGCAAGGATGCGCCGATCGTTCTTCTGGATGAACCGGCAGGTGGGTTGGATGCTGCCGGTGACGAGGCTTTGATGAACGTGATCCGCCGCTTGCAGGGCAGGGTTACGGTTGTTGTGGTGACGCATCGTCCCAGCCATGTCCGGCTTGCAGACAAGCTTCTGGAGCTGCGTGATGGTCAGGTTGTGCGTTTTGTGGATGTTGAATCGCTGACGCCCTCCCGGCCGGCTCCCCCCGTGGAGCAGGCAGAAAAGAGTGATGGAAAAGGACAGAAGCCTGACAATGGCCCCTGACAAGGTAGTGCAAACAGCAATAGCGCATCCGGTTGTTGAGCGTGGCCGCCGTCGGCAGCGTCCTCAGGCCCATGTCGTGCACTTGGAAGAAGATATCAGCGACCATCGTCGCGGGCTTCTGTTTATCGTTGCTGCTATTGTTTTTGCATTTACCGTTTGGGCTTCTACACAGCCGGTTGCCGAGACGGCGGTGACGTCCGGTCAGGTTGTGCCTGTTGATCCTGTACTGAAGATCCAGCACTTCGAGGGCGGTATTGTCCGTGAGGTTCTGGTGCAGGAAGGCGATCACGTATCCATGGGCCAGCTGTTGTTGCGTCTTGATCCAGCTGCCTTTGAGGCAGAGCAAGGTCAGTTGCTGACGCGTCGTGCCTTTCTGGAGTTCCAGCTCGGGCGGTTGCGTGCCTTTGCAGCGGGAGAGGATGTGGACTTGTCATCTTTGTCCGGGGGCAACTTTGCTTCTATCGGGGAAGATCAGCAGGCCATTCTTGCGGCGCAGATTCGTTCCCTGAAGGACAGAAGATCTGTTCTGCAAAGCCGGCTGGGGCAGCGCAAAGCGGAAGAGGCAGGCCTGGTTCAGCAGCTTCAGTCCAGCGCCAAGGAAGTTTCGGCCCTCTCGCAGGAACGGGATGTTTATCGTCGTCTTTTCCAGCAGGGGATTGGCTCCAAGATCAGCATGTTGCGTGCGGAGCGGGAGCTTGCCGGCCGGCAGGCAGAGCAGTCCCGGATGCAGGGGCAGCTGGAAAGTGTTCGCGGCAGTATCGCCGAAGTGACGCAGCAGTTGATGGAGCTTGAAAGCAGTGGCCATGAAGAGACGGTAAACCGCATTGGTGCCGTGGCTGCAGAGCTTGCAGAAGTTGAGGAAGCCTTGGGGCGTGCCCGTGACAAGGTGAATCGGCTGACGGTTACGGCTCCGTCTGATGGCGTGATCAAGGGGCTTGCTGTCAGGCATGCCGGCGAGGTGGTAACGCCCGGGCAATTATTGGCCGAAATTGTGCCCGGTGCGGGAGAGATGGTTGTCGAGTCCCGTATAGCAACAAAAGACATTGGCGCGGTTGAGGTTGGTCAGACCGTGCGGGTCAAGGTAACGGCTTTTGATTACGCTCGTTACGGAAGCATTGATGGAACCTTGGAATTAATATCGGCCACAACATTTTTTGATGAACAGGGACAACCTTATTACAAGGCTCGTATCCGTTTGTCCCAGAACTGGATCGGAAAGATCCACAACAGGCTCTTGCCTGGCATGGTTGTGCAGGCTGATATCTTGACCGGCGAAAAGACGCTGATTGAGTATCTCCTGAAACCAATCTACGTAGCGGCAACCCAAGCCTTCACAGAGCGCTGAGAAACACAGCTCTGTACGGGTTTCCAAAACACGTATACACATTAAGGCTTGCTGCAACCGTTGCACGGGGCAGCGGCCTTGGTATCAATCTGTTGTTTTGAAGAGGTTCGTATGACAGACAAGAACTCTACGGTGGTTCTGCCTGAAGAGGTAGAGAACGTTACTCCGGGTGTGTCTTCTGTGTCTGGGCAGGCTGACCTCTTTGATGCTGTTCTGTCTGGTGATGTTGCAGATCTCAGACCGCGTGTCGCGGGTGATGACGAAACGGATGATCCGTTGGATGCCATTGCGCGTGAAGCCAATGATGACAGCCAAGAACAGAATCGTTCGGAACGCAATCTGACGAGCCATGCAACGACCCATACCGGCAGCCGTCGCGATGCGGATGTGAACGGTTATATCTCTGATGACGAAGAAACGCTGGTTACCTCTTCAGGGTTGGAAGAGCGCCGGCAGGTCTCCGATATTCAGGAGACCGGGGGTGAAGTTGTCACGCAAGCGCAGTCTGGATCCGTATCTGTAGACCGTTCGGAAGTCTCGGTGGAGCGTCAGGAGCAACGCTCCGAGCTTGTGGAGACTGAGGGCGAAGATAACGAAGACGCTGATGGCACGGATGAATCTGTTTCTGTTGAAGATCAAGAAATAACCGCCTGGCGTGGTGACCGTCGGCGTCGGGATTCGGATGAGGAGTATACTCAGCCTGACGGCGAAGAGAGCGATGCGCTTGTTGAAGAGACTCTGGAGCCAGAGATCTTGGATGCCGTTGTCCTGCCGACTGAGGAGCAGCATGCGGATATTGTGCCTGTTTCGGATGGTCTTTCGGATTTGAAGGTTGAGCCGGTTCCGGTTGCGGAAACGGCAGCTGGTGCGGTTGTGCCGCTGAGCATTTCCTTTACGGAAAAGGACGGCAAGGAAGCGACGACGTTTGCGATCAGCCTGACGGATGCTCCGGCCGGGACGCAGGTCGGTTATCGTGACGGTAACGGCACCTTCGTTGCGGTGCCTGGCGGGACACTGGACGAGACGCAGGTCGGAACGGCTGCGGTGAAGGTTCCTGCGCATTGGAGCGGCGCTTTTAGGGCGACGGTCACGGCGACGTCGACAGATGCAGGTGCCCCATCGTCTGCCGTTCGTACCGCCGGTGTCGCGGTCAATGTGACGCCGGTTATTGATGTACCGGACCTGAGGGCTGGGTCCGATCCTGTGACAACGCAAGAGGACACGGTTGTTTCCCTTGGGATCCAGCCGGTTTCCCTTGTTGACACGTCCGAGACGCTTTCGGTGAGTGTGTCCGGTTTGCCCGCGGGTGCGGTCCTCGGGACGCTGGCCGGGGACGTGTTTACGCCGCTTGCGACATCCGGCGGTCCGGACACGAGCCATGCTGTTGCTGCCAGCAAGGTTGGCACGCTTGCGGTGCGCCCGCCGGAGAATTGGAGCGGCGCTTTCACGGCGAGGGTCAGGGCGACGGTTGTTGACACGCCGGAGGGCGGTGGCAATGCGGTCACGAAAACCGTTGATGTTCCTGTCGCGGTCAATGTGACGCCGGTTATTGATGTACCGGACCTGAGGGCTGGGTCCGATCCTGTGACAACGCAAGAGGACACGGTTGTTTCCCTTGGGATCCAGCCGGTTTCCCTTGTTGACACGTCC
>NZ_JAAVSY010000007.1 GCF_012102745.1 Haematospirillum sp. H4485 | reverse complement strand
GTAAAGCCCCAGACCGAGCCGGAACGGGTACTGCTTGCACAGCCACACATAAACCGCGTGCAGTGGGCTGACGGTAATGATGTCGGCTGCACGCCCCAGAAGGTGCATGGATTGCGGGCGCCCGCCGCTCTCACGGTTCCAGCTCACACATCTGCACCCCGATGTAATCGTTACCGGCGCCTTGAAATGATCCCGCACGCCCTGGAGAACCGTCAGCAGTTCAGCGTCCACGGTGTCAAAGCCGCACCCACAGCGGCAGGCGAATTCATGGCGGTGAAAGTGGGGCGAGATCTGCATGGTTAAAGCCTCACATGCTGCATCAACCATATGATGTAGGCGACGGCACCTGTAAGGCACGAGGAGCCGATACAGGCGGCAATGCGGGCTTCGGCCTGAATCCGGGTCAGCGATGATTCCGCAGCGGAAATCTTCTCCCACATCCGGACGGACTCCTGGCCGAGCCGGTCCAGCGCAACTTCCTGGACGGTGAGGGCGGTCAAGGTCCGTGATATCTCACGCTGGGTAAGGGCGACTTCGGCCAGGGTCCGGTCTGTACTGTCAAGCCGCGCTTCAACCGCAGCAAGCCGCGGCACAATCTGATCCACCTGCATTCGCTCCACACCATGGCATCGGTCATCAACTGTCAGGCAGCGTGGCAGACAGGCCCCTATACGTCCTGTGGCGCTTTTTCCTGCCGCTTCAGAATGTCCCTGACCCGACGCGGCGTGAGAGCGAACCCCGCCGCGATATCTGTCGTCGGCACGCCGTTACGGGCCATGTCGCAGATGCGGCGATCCCGCAGGGGGCGGGAGAGACTGTTGCCATTCGCGGGCTGGAGGATCAGCCCGGCAAACGCGCGGGAGATGCGGGCGGCATCCTCATAGCCAAGGATTTCGACGATTTTCGAGGACATTTTCAGGTTGCGGGGGTGGGGAACGTAGAGAATGCGCCTCCACCTGCGCTTTCCGGACGGCGCAAGGCTGCCGACAAGATAAAGCGCCCGGTCGCGGCCAATAACGCCGGCTATTTCCTGAATACTTTCAGGGAGTTCGGCAACCTGTTCCATGGCCGTGTCTTATAACCCGGGGTCCCAGTAAAACAAAGGCCCTTTTGGTGCATCCTGGCTGCAAAAAATTACCCCCCATGGTGCGCGTCTTCGAGAGGCGTGGGGGGTGTATTGCGCAGCACGGTGCGCCACCCGTTTTATCGTGTCAAGCCTTGGCAGCAAATTTGGCGCACCACCCGCCTGTCATTGCTAGAATGCGCCAATAAAAACCCCCCGTGGTGCGCTTCTCCGAGAGGCGTGGGGGGCGTGTTATGCAAAAAGTGTATCACCCGTTGCCCTGTGTCAAGGGGCCTGCGCCGGCCCCATACTCAGCCCTGGAGCATCGCCCCGATCCTGATTTTCATCGCCTGCTCAGAAACACCAAACTGCCTTGCCAAGTCCGCAGGGTCGGTCATGCCCTTTTTCTGGTACTGCCGGATCAGGGCTTCCGGCATAAGCAACCGCGCAGCAAACTTGTTTGCTTGGATTTCTTCTTTGCGCCCAATGCGGGTGTTATGATACTTGCCTGCGTCTGTACTTCTGTAGGCTCGGTCATCATCAATCCCGTCGCCCATAATATCCCGGTGGTACACATAATGACCCAGCTCATGAGCGATAGTGAACCGCCGCCTGGTTTCTGGGTCCGACGCGTTTACGGTTATGATGTAGCCTTCTCCTTTCTTGCGCTCGATCATCCCGGAAACCCCGGAACTCAGGAGGTCAAAGCGGAGTTCGATGCCAAGATCACGGCAAAGACGCTCCACATCAACAGGAGCCGATTTGCGAGCTTCGTTTATAAACGTAAAGGAATCGACGAAGGTCATCTATGTTCTCCCCTTTTCCTGAGCGGAACTGAGTTCATATGCAGCCTCGTCATTAACAGGCTCTTCCACAACATTCAGGCGTTCATCCAGCATGCCCGGCAGCTTCTTGTCCAAATATTCTCCGACCGCGCGCGCGGCTTCTTCCCGCGCAGTTTTGGCGGCTATTTCTCCAGACTGCGAACTGACCTGCCTGTAGCCAAAAATACCCGCAAGCCCCATGCCAACGGCGAGGACGGCCAACATGGCGGAGACGCCACCCAACATGGCAGATGCAAAATCCAGTCGGCCCATTTGGGCTGCAAATTGTATAGCATCAACCAAACTTTGAGACTCCTGTATGCTTTCAGAACCCGTTAATTTTTGCAAGCAAAAGGGTTCCGTACATTTTTTCAAGTAGATAGCTGCGAATGCAGTCCCCGGCATCACGCAGACACTGACCGCTTCCAGCTATCTACCGCCTGCTCACACGCTCCCGACCGGCAACGCCGCAGCGGGGGCGATCGTTTCAGAAACTTGTCGCAGACTATGCCCTTTTGCAAGCTGTATCATTCCGACGCGTTTGAACAGCAGCCCGGAGAGAGGCTTGCCTCCGGACGGGGATAACCTGTCCCGCGTGACATTATACAGTGGTACTGCCCAGCGCCCCAGCTTATGTCTAACCCGGACAGGGCGCTGTTCGGAGGGAGAACCCATGGCTATTTCTACATATGCAGCGGCCCGAACGGTATGTGAAGCCAGCCACTGGAGCGTCAGCAACCTGCGCATCCAGAAAATCATCTATCTGGCCTCGATGGCGTTCATGTCCAGAACGGGCGGGCCCTTGGTTTTTGAGCCGTTCGAGGCTTGGGACTACGGGCCTGTCCTCCCCGATCTTTACAGCACGCTGAAAATGTATGGTGCCCGTCCGGTCCGGTATGGATTTTACCGAACCGCTCCGCTGGAGGCAGAGACACGCGAGGGGAGAGAGCTGGAGCAAGCCTGCGCTTTCCTGCTGAAGCAACCCCCGTCCAGATTGATCGACTTCACCCAGAGAGAAGACGGCGCATGGGCGCGGAACTACATACCGGGGAAAAGAGCGGCTATCATTCCGAACGACCATATTATCGAGGAAGGCAGGACGCTGTTCGGAGCAAGAACGGTGCCGGGCGCGTAAATAAAAGAGATGGCGTGCGGGACGGCACCATTTTCGTGACGCCACGAAAATGGTTGTGTGTCGCGCCCAGCGCAAAAAAACGAAATGGATTGTTCTACCGAAACAGAACAGGCGGTCAATGTTGTCGTGTTACGAAGCCGCGTTCCGAGCTATTCTATAATGTCGCCGAATGACGACACTGCTATAATGTCCACGAACGACGACTTTTCGACTTGTCGCCGAATGACGACATTGCTATATTGTCCGCGAACGACGACAACCGGACAAAGCGCCATGCATATTCGAACGCCCTTAGACCTCGGGCTGGTCATCCGTCAGCAGCGCCGCCGCCTCGGCCTCAACCAGACCGATCTGGCCAGCCGCGTCGGCGTCGGCCGCCAATGGATTGTGGCCATCGAGCAGGGGAAGGCGCGGTCGGAGCTGGGGCTCGTCTTGCGCACGCTTGCCGCCCTCGACCTCGCTCTGGCCGTGGATGGCGACGGCGATGCCCACATGCGCAAGGATAGTAGCGTGGCGCCGATCGACATCGACGCCGTCGTCGATGCCGCGAAGGGACGCCGCCCATGACCGATCATCTCGCGATCATCGTCGATGGTCGGATCATGGGCGAGATCCGTAAGGACAAGCGCGCGCGTCTCACGCTCGCCTACGACGCCGACTGGCGTCAGACACCGGACGCATATCCGCTCTCGCTTTCCATGCCGCTCGTTGTCGCCGAGCATGAGCACGCCAAGATCGAACCCTGGCTGTGGGGCCTTCTCCCCGATAACGAAGCCATCCTGGCCCGCTGGGGGCAGCGCTTCCAGGTCTCGCCGCGTAATCCGTTCGCGCTGCTTGCCCATGTCGGCGAAGACTGCGCCGGCGCCATCCAGATTGTTCAGCCCGAGCGCGCAGACGTCCTTCGCACGCAGCCTGCCGGGAAAGTCGAATGGCTCAACGACAAAGACATAGCAGAGCGCATCCGCACCTTACGCAAAGACCATGCGGCATGGCGCATTGCGCGCGATTCCGGCCAATTCAGCCTCGCAGGCGCGCAGCCGAAAACAGCCTTCCTCTTCGAGAATGGCCGCTGGGGAGTCCCTTCGGGACGAATCCCTACCACCCATATCGTCAAACCGCCGATCGAGGCCTTTGACGGGCATGCCGAAAACGAGCACGTCTGCCTCGCTCTAGCACGGGCCCTTCGACTGCCCGCTGCCGCGTCGCAAGTCTGCGTATTCGAGGGTGAGGTGGCGATCGTCGTCGAGCGCTACGACCGCGTGAGCGTGGGGGATACGATCCGTCGCCTGCACCAGGAGGACATGTGCCAGGCGCTGGGACTGCCACCGACCAGAAAATACGAGAATGAAGGTGGGCCGGGAGCGCAGCCGATTGTCGATCTCCTGCGAACCTATTCCAGTCGGCCGATCGACGATGTCTGGACATTCATTCAGGCACTCGCGCTCAACTGGATCATTGGCGGGACGGATGCTCATGCGAAGAACTATTCCGTGCTGATCGGTGCAGGTGGGCGCGCTCGTCTCGCACCGCTCTACGACATTGCCAGCACGTTTCCCTATGACTTCGATTTCAAAAAGCTCAATCTGGCGATGAAAATCGGGGGCAAATATCTCCTCGACGATATCTCGCTGCGGCATTGGAACAAGCTGGCGTCATCGGTTCGACTGGGTGGGGAGCAGGTGCGCGCGAATTGCCTGGAACTCGCCGAGCGGCTTCCCGACGCACTGGCCGACGTCATCAAGACGGCCCGAGCCGACGGTCTCGACAACGCGATTTTGCAGCGGCTTTCCGATGTCCTCACCGCAAGAGCCGCCGATTGCCGGAAGATTCTGATGGCGGCACCAGCTCCTGAAACCGAGTGATGATCTCTACGGAGTCACGAAAGAAAGCGAAGACGATGGCGGCATGGGACGTTCCGTCACCCTGCGTCTGACCGCCGGGCAGATCCACGACAGCGTCGAGGCCGAGGCCTTGCTGGATGGAGAATTGGGTGACGGATCGACCCTGCTGGCCGATTTATGAGTTTACGGCCTAAGTCCTTTCTCTCAGGCGGTGGCGGCTTCAGGCAGGTCAACGCCAAAGGCATGGGCCAGCCGCAACAAGCCCCGACGCGTGATGCGGGCCTGTTCTATGAAGCGCGGCAGGCCGTCGGGCTGCGTGACCTCGGTTATCTTGTGCTCCATGAATCCGCTCTGGATGCGGCTTTGGTAGGCCAGCCACGACCGCCCCCCGGCACGGCGGTACAGCCACTTGTTTACGGCCAACCATGTGAACAGGTCTCGCGGGCGCTGTTGCAGCAGCTTGGCGACCTCCGTCACGGACAGGGAGCCATCACTACTGGTGGCGATCAGGTCATAGGCCTGTAGCTTTGGCGCGTTGTCATTGGCCTGGCGTTCCAGACGCTCGACTCGCTCTGTATAGGTGATCAAGGCCCCGCGCAGCCAGATCGGGTCGTTGAGGTACTGCACGTTGTCCGCGCCCGGCGACCCGGTCTTGCGGATCGAGGGGAGGACTTCGCTGGTTACCCACCTCTTGAACCGCTTTGCCGCAGGCTTGCGGCTGCCTAGGATCAGCGAGTACAGGCCGGATTCATTGACGTGATTGGCACGCTGTGTACGCCCAAGGTTATCGATGACCTCCAATTTCTGGAGGTCATCCAAATCGACGTGAGACTTGATTACCTGAGACGAATTGCCCATCTCCAGGGCGTCGCAAACATCGGAGGCATTAAACCACGGCTGCCCGTTTTCATCGATGATGCTACGGACACCGTGCCCTTCGAAAGAAAATGGAATGATGTTACCCATAACGTGTTACTCCCCTTTTACGATGTGATGATCATTTCCTGGCGTGAACAAGGACCTGCGTCCAAGGACTTCACCGACAACCCAATCCTCGAACCGTTCCGCTGCCGGAAGCCGTGACCGCATAACCAGACGATACACATCGCGTTCGGGGATAATGATTGTTTGTGGAGCCAGAGGAAGGGGGGCGAAACGCTCCCCCTCCAACGCAGAGCTGCTTCCTATATCGCGTGCTCCCTTGCAATGATCACGGACAGCCTTCCGGGTATTGCTATACCCAAGGAGCGTTGCAACATCCTTGGCCACGAACCACGGCTGCCCGCTTTCATCGACGATGGTGCGGACACCGTGACCTTCAAAAGAAAATGGAATGATGTTACCCATGTCACGCTACTCCCTCTAATGTATACGTGGATGTTTTTTCGGCAGAGCCGGGAACCCGTGCCCGGGGCCGTTTTTTCCGGTTTGCCTCTTCCAGTTTTGAGAAGGCGTCCGCAATGCACTCAAGCCCGTCGTGGTGGACCAGTCTGGCGCCGTCCGGTGCCGAACCCTGGCAGGCTCGCGCCAGGGAAAGCCACGCTTCGTCTTCGACCAGGCAGCGGGCGTTATCAAGCCACTCGGGCTGCGCCAGAATCTCCACGACATCGGAGAGCCAGCACCACAGACCGCCGTCCCGGGTCATGACACAACGGACGGAGCGGCCAATATGGGCGGATGTGTAAATGAGTTGATCGGATAAACGCGCAGGGGTGCTGTGGTCGCGCATGGCGAACCTCCTTTTGATCGGGTTGCGGAACCCAGCCACCGCGCTGTGAAACTTGGTGGCCGGACGTACAGGATTCACAGTACCGCCAAAAGGTAAACGGCGAGCCCGAAGGCTCTCCTGTGCGCCCGACCATAGGAAAACCGCGCTTTTATTGGCACGGTTCGGGCGCCTTTTGTAGTGCGAGCTGTGAAACCCGGTCGTGGAATTTGCCACGACGTTCGCACTGTGTCGGCAGCATGGCGCCCTGTCAATATTTTTTGTGAATGGAATCAGGTGGCCCGGAATACCGTCGCGATCCGGGACGGTACTAAGCGTGCTCACCAGTCGTTGCCGCTGAAACCCGACCACCGCGAGTCGAAGCGTGGTGGCCGGACGTACAGGTTTCGCATTACCGCCAAAAGGCAAACGGCGAGCCCGAAGGCTCCCCCGTACGTCCAGCCATGGGGCAACCGTGCCATGTTCCGCCTGTGCCATCAAGGGGTCAAACCTGCGCTCCATCTCACGCTACTCCCCTGCACGGTGTCAGACCCTGCATGCCGGGGCGGCGGCTTGGCCAATCGAATACCACCCAGCGGGCGGTTTCGGTCAGGCGGTCAAAGCTGCGTTCGCCCAGGGCACGGTGTAATCCGGCACGGTCTTGGTTGGTCACAAGGACGGTTGGCATCAGAGCCCGGTAACGGCGGTCGATCAGTTCAAACAGGATGGTCTGCTCATTTTCAGTACCGCTGTTGACCGCAACTTCGTCGAGCACAAGCACATCAAAGGCGGTGAGGCGTTCCAGAACCTCGTCCTCACGCTCCGGGGATTCCGGGCGCCACGTTGCCCGAACAGCCCGTATCAGGTCGGGCGCCGTCATGTAGCGTCCCCGGCGCCCCGGCAGAACGGCTTGCAGGATCCCTGCCGCCAGATGTGTTTTCCCGGTTCCCGGTCGCCCGGAGAACACAAGACCCCGTCCACCCGTGCGCCCCTCTATCAAGGCTTCGGCATAGTTGCGGGCGACGGACAGGGCCTGCTTCTGGCCCGAAGATGCGGCTTCAAAGCACTCAAGGCCGCGCCCTGAAAAACGGAGCGGAATCCGGGCCGCGCGGATAACCGCAAGCATGCGTTCCTCCTCGGCCTTTGCCCGCTGTTGCCGCCACTCCGACAGGCGTCGTTCCTCGGCCTCGCGCCGCCGCCTGTCGGTTGCCTCGGCATTGCAGCCGGGACAGCCGACCCACAGGATTTCATCGCGCAGCTGCACCCCCGTATTCCGGTACGCCCCGTGGCGGTCGCACGTCTGCATGTGCTCCGCCGCCGCAGTGGGAGCCGGGAAAGCGGTGAGGTCAGACAAAGGGGTCAGGTCAGGCGAATGTTCCATCGGTGTTAATCCCCGCTCGATAATCCAAGGCATCAAAGCCGCTGTGACGTGATGTGCCGCGCTGGGCTGCCCGGGCCGGGTACGAAAACGCCTGCGCCCGCATGCACCACCCCCGCCACGCGGCTTGCCAATCACGCATACGGCTGTCTTTTGACTGGTGATAGCTGATAAACCGCGCGCTCTCCCGCGCCAGGTCTACGCCGTGTTTCGCCGCAATCTCGCACCCGGTTTCGTCGGGCCAGAAATCGGGGGGCACCGGGGTTTCCGGCTTCCTGGGCTTTTTGGCGGCAACCTTTG
Organism: Haematospirillum sp. H4485; assembly: GCF_012102745.1. Classification (GTDB taxonomy): domain Bacteria; phylum Pseudomonadota; class Alphaproteobacteria; order Rhodospirillales; family Rhodospirillaceae; genus Haematospirillum. Next base: position 110,925 of record NZ_JAAVSY010000007.1, on the reverse strand, counting down.
CCCCCGGCGCCGGTTCTGCGGGAGCTGGCTTGCCCTCTGGCCGTAGTGCATCGGTCTCTTTATTTTGGCTCCAGCGTGCCTTTGCCGCTTGTTCCGCCCGTTCCCGCCGCAGCCGTGCGGCCTCAAGCTCGCGGTCGCACCGTGGCTGGCGCCAGCCGTCCGTCGTTTGGACGAAGAACTCTTCAAGAACACGGTCCACGGCGGCTTTCTGCTTGCGCGTAGTTGCGCGGACCCGCCAATACAGGTCGCGGCGGTCCAGTCGAAGAGGCTTGCCGGTGGTGTAATACAGGTCCAGCAGCCGCCTGTAGGCTATATCCTCGTCCCAGGTCAGATGATAAGCCGCCTTCATGTAGGCGTCGATGTGGAATGGATAGCAGGTCATGCTGTCCTCCCCCTCCATGTGGAGACGAATGTCGCTGTAAACGGGCTGCGTCAGCCGCAGGCGGGGACCCTGTCAGGGGTGGCCGCGACAGAGTGGGAAAGCCGTGCGGACCGGCGCTTGTTCTTTTCTGCCGCCTTTCTCTCCGCAATATCGGCCATCAGGCAGGCAAGGCCTTCGGAACTGATCAGGGTGATGCCGTCAGGCGTGACGCCGGAATAGCAGGGGCCCAAGGCCTCGGCGGCCTCGTCAAACGGCTCGTGCACCGCCAAAGCCCAGCATACGTCGGCGAACTGGAACCAGGTGCCGCCGTCTTCATCAACGATGGTACGGACGGGGTGGCCCGAGAGGGCAAGCGGAACAACGGTTTTTGTGAAAGCGTGCGCAGGGGTGCTGTGGTCGCGCATGGCGAACCTCCTATTTATCGGGTTGCGGAACCCAGCCACCGCGCTGTGAAACTTGGTGGCCGGACGTACAGGATTCACAGTACCGCCAATAGGAAAACGGCGAGCCCGAAGGCTCTCCTGTGCGCCCGACCATAGGAAAACCGCGCTGTTGATGGCGCGGTCCGGGCGCCTATTGTAGTGCGGGCTGTGAAACCCGGTCGTGGAATTTGCCACGACGTTCGCACTGTGTCGGCAGCATGGCGCCCTGTCAATATTTTTTGTGAATGGGGTACGCGTTGCATTCATGGCCTGTTCCCTGATGGATCTCAAACGTCCGCCCCTGTGGTTTGTCTCTGCGCTGGGCTGCCCGGTACCGCTACGGTTGACCGGGTATCACAGATGGCCCGGAGAGCACTCAAGACCTTCGTCACTGAACCGTACAACCCCGATAACGTCGCCGTGCATGGCGATCGGGACCGTGCCGCTGAGCAGCATGGCGCCGTCCGGCGTGGCGGCGAAATAGTCGGACTGCATGAATTCGGGGGTCATTTCAATCTCGGCAGTCTCCCAGATTACCGCGCAGACGTCGGCGAGATAGAGCCAGGTGCATCCGTCCTGATCGATGACGGCACGAGTAAGTGCGCCAAGCAGATCAATCGGCACGACTTTCTTGCTGACGGGGACGACTTCTCTGACGGCTACGCGTGCAGGGGCGCTGTGGGCGGTCATGGTGACCTCCTACTGGTGGGTTTGTTCCAGGTGGTTTGGCGGTGAAGCCCGTATCAGGGGCGTTACCCATGGTGGTAACGCAGGACTGACTGCGTATCAAGAAAAAAAATATCCTCTGAAGACGTTTCTTTCCGTTTCCCGCCTCGCACATCCGCACAGGCGCGTGCGCGTATATGGGCGAGCGTGCACGCGCCTGTTTTATTTTATTTTTTTAGTTATTTATTTAGTTGGTTAGAGTTTTTAACGCGTACGCATGCGCGGGCATAGAATAATTTCTTTTTAATCAATGGATTAGGCTAGCCTTCAGGGCTTTTTTCTGCATTGGGAATGCCTCTGCACATGCCGAGCAATGCTCGGAGCATAAGGTGAATTCTTTACAATCAAAATGTTAATGGAAAAATAGTGCTTATTTTCAGTGCCAAATGTGCTGGGCACTGCATTTGCACAAGCGGGACCTCTATGGCCAACGGCTCGCGGGGGGAAGCATCCCAGTTGCCTTTCGCCCCGGGCGCCCAGGGGCGGAAACGCTGGGCTGCACCGATTCGCCTGATTCCGGGGCATTCGCTACCCCCCCCCCGGCTCAATGACCGGGCAAAAAAGCAACGATAGGCAAAATCTGCAAAATCCGGCTAATGGATTGCTCTGTAACGTTTGAATGATGCTTATACCGCTTTATAACGACCACTCATTTTCATCCATCGCCGGATAATTTTTTTCATCCGGCAACCTTTGCTGGTAACACTTGCTGTCAGGCCTGAATTTCTCAGCCTGTTTACCCAGCTTATGCAGAATATGAAAAAGAAGGACCAATCAATGTCAATCGGCGCGACAATACAAAGGTTACGTAGATCCCGGGGGATAACTCAAAAGCAGATAGGTGATGCGCTGGGCCTCAGCGTTACCTCGATCTGCCGGATAGAGAATGGCGACGACCATCTGCTCAGCATTGTTCGGATTCGGCAGTTTGCCGCCGCCCTTGGAGTGAGTGAAAGCGAGCTTACCGGAATCTCTGACACGAATGGGGCTGGCCCCCCGCCTGTCGCCATCCACGGGCAGTCATCTGCCCAAGCTGTTGTTATAAATGGCTTTTCTGATATGGACCTTCCGCTGATCCTGCACCCGGAATACCTGCGCACCATCACGCGGCGGCCTTTGGTCAGCCTTCGGGTGGTGACTATCGACAGCGATGATATGGAGCCCACCCTGCGCCCCGGCGACCAGATTTTGATCGATACGCGTGACATTCGTCCGGACCGCCCGGGACTGTTGTTTTTCTGCACCAGCGCCTTCAAGGGCGTGCGCAGAATTTCTACAACATTCAGCGGTGAATTTGTTCACATAAAGCCTGATAACCCAGCTTATGGGGATGGGGAAAGGGTCGAGAGCTCAAGTATCTCTGCCGTTGGACGTGTTATCTGGGTCGGTAAGAAAATATAACCGCTGTATCTACATTTGCCGCCCAGCACCGTCCACCTGCTTTTGGGCTAGCCATTAAAGCCCCCGAGAGCGGCAATGATGAAAATGCGCAGCCGTTATAAAGCGGTATAGGCATCATTTAAGCGCCACAGGACGTTATATAGCGTAATTCGTTATTTATTTTTCTTATACGCAAAAACGTCCTTGACGGTCACCGGGCGAATGCATAACCTGTGTTCGCTCATCGAGTGTTTGTGCAACCCATCGGCAGGCACTCTTTTCAAAAACAAGGGGATGAAAATCGTTACAGCCTGGCTCGTGATGACGACAAAGCAGGGCACGCCATGTCTTCTTCGTTGGCATCACCTGGCCCCGATCTTCTGATCACGCTGTAGCTCTGACATCCATCAGCGATGACCCGGCACAAGAACCGGGCAGCCTTTTGCGCTGCCGTGCGCCAACGGAGGAAACCATGGAAGACCGCAAATTCCTTACACAAACCGAACTGGCCCAGCGCTGGAACATGGCCCGCGCGACGCTGACGAACTGGCGCTGCCTGGGCCGTGGTCCCGCCTACATAAAGATCAGCAGCAACATCCTTTATCCCGTCACGGAGGTCATCCGCTGGGAGGACCAGAACATTGTAGATCCGGCAAGCGTACGGGAACGGAAGGCGTCGTGCCATGTCTGAGGTCACCCTGCGCGAGATCCGGGGCTGGTGCGGTCAAACAGGCCGTGAAATCCGGATCGACAGTGTTGGGCGGCTCTTCACGTCTGGCCGCGACCGCGGCGGGGTACAGGAGCCACACTCCCTCGACTCCCTTACAGCAACCATTCTGGGCGAGCTCGCCAACACCGAAAAAAGCAAGGACCGGCTGTCACGCCTGAGCGGGCTTCTGGTCTACCTGCAAGACGAGCTGAAAAAAGAGGGCATCGCGTGCGACATCGCGGTCTCGGACCCGCCCCCGGCGCCGGGAAACGATAACGAACGCGTAGCCCTTCATCTTGGAACACAATCAAGCTGAAGGGGTGCGGACGTGAACAGCATCAACAAGGTTACCCTCCTAGGCAATCTGGGCGGTGACCCCGAGATAAGGCTGACCCAAGAGGGCGGCAAAGTCGTCACCCTTTCCCTCGCCACGTCGGAGTGCTGGAAAGACCGCCAGACCGGAGAGCGACGCGAAAAAACCGAATGGCATCGCGTCGTTATCTTCAACGAAAATCTGATCGGGCTGGCTGAGAAATATCTGCACAAGGGGTCGAGGGTCCTGCTGGAGGGCAGCTTGCAGACGCGCAAGTGGACGGACCGGAACAATATGGAACGCTACTCGACAGAGATTGTCCTCGGACAATGGAAGGGCAGCATCTTCCTGCTCGACCGCCCGGCACAGGAAAGCGGAGAGCCGTACACCGCGTCCGAACCACCTGCCTTGTCTGAAATTTCAGACGACAACATACCATTCTAGCCATTCTAGGGGAAAGCTCATGAACGGACTGCTTGCATTCATCAAGTGCCTTGGTGGTGGGGGATCAACCTGCCGACGCGGTGCGGGGAGCGCCCTGCTCAACCTGATCTCCTTCCTTGAGCGATACACAGGCTACCTGTCCTGCCGGTGCGGAAAGTAAGGGGGGCCGCGCTATGGAAGCAATGGATACATCCGCCGCTGATCGGCTGCGGTCTTTCGTCGAGCGTATTGAGCGGCTCGAAGACGAGAAAAGCGGCCTTTGCGCCGACATCGCAGACGTATACAGCGAAGCAAAATCAACCGGTTTCGATGCAAAGATCCTTCGTAAGCTTATCAGCCTGCGACGGAAGAGCACGCATGAGCTTGAGGAAGAAGAACAACTTCTCGCGCTCTATCGGATGGCGCTGGCAATAGCCCCTCTGGAACGGCTTGCCAGCGCAGGGGCGGACTGATGCGTGTTCTTGTAGGGTGTGAATTTTCCGGAACCGTGCGCGACGCATTCCGGGCGGCAGGTCATGAGGCTTTATCTTGTGACCTGCTTGAGTCTGAAGCGCCGGGGCCACACTACAAGGGCGATGTGCGGGATGTTCTGGACTACCCGTGGGATTTGGCGATCTTCCATCCTCCCTGCACGGACCTGGCTGTATCTGGTGCCCGGCATTTCAGCGAGAAGCGTCAGGACGGGCGGCAGCAAGCCGCCGTATCCTTTGTCATGCATCTCGCTGCGAGCCAGATTCCGTGCATCGCCGTTGAAAATCCGGTCTCTGTTCTGTCAAGCCTCTGGCGAAAGCCGGATCAGATCATCCAGCCATGGCAATTTGGGCATGGGGAGACCAAGGCTACGTGTCTGTGGCTGAAAGGCTTGCCTCCGCTTCAGCCCACCCACGTTGTCGACGGGCGGCAAGCACGCATCCATCACATGCCGCCATCGCCCGAACGCTGGAAGCTTCGCAGCCGGACTTATCCCGGAATCGCCGAAGCCATGGCTGCGCAGTGGGGGAGCGTCAGCCCATCCAGTCTGTCCGCGCCGTCAAGGACAAGACAGCGTCATGTAAGGAAGCCGACCAATGGCCCGCAGTGACCTCCTCGTCAGCCTAGTAAAGGCGGGTGCTTCTGGCGACCTGCGGCTGATGAAGTCGACGATCGAAGCCATCATCACCGAGGCACGATCGAAGCAGCACAATGTTCTGGCCGAAAAACTGACAAAGGCAATGAATGGGATGGGCAACGGCGTACACCCCTTGCAGGCAATACCCGTTGGGCCTGTCCATCGTGGTCGGGATTTCATCGCCGAGATCCAGCCACAGCGCAGGCTGGAGGAGCTCATACTCCCGAACCTCGTGCGAACAGCCTGCATACAGCTGATCGAGGAGCAGCATCGCTCAGACCTGTTACGGTCGCACAGCCTGGAGCCTCGGCACCGGGTACTCCTCGTCGGGCCACCCGGAAACGGGAAAACCACTCTTGCCGAAGCGGTGGCGGAGGCCCTGGCCCTGCCGCTGTTTGTCGTGCGCTATGAACTTATGATCGGCAGCTATCTAGGCGAAACCGCAAGCCGCCTGAAGCAGCTGTTTGACTATGTACGGACCACACCTTGCGTGCTGTTTTTCGATGAGTTTGATGTCCTCGGCAAAGAACGCGGTGACACCCATGAAACGGGAGAAATCAAGCGCGTCGTCTCCAGCCTGCTGCTCCAGATCGATGATTTACCAAGCTACACTATTGTTATGGCAGCCACAAATCATGCAGAACTTCTCGACCGTGCCGTCTGGAGGCGCTTCCAGATACGCATGAAACTTCCCAAGCCGACACAAAAACAGATGGCCGCGTTCATCACTACCTTCCTGTCCCGTCTGAACGAGCCGGAAGCCATCCCCGCCGAGACGCTTGCCAAGCGCCTTGGGCCTGTCAGCTACAGCGAAGCCGAGCAGTTTTGTCTCGATTTATTCCGCCAGAAGGTCCTCTCAATGGGCGAGCGACCAATGAAGGCGATCATTGCCGAAAACCTGAAGCTTTGGTCAGCACGGGTAAACGCATCAAGGCCAACCGTATACTACAAAGGACAGCGTCATGCTGATTAGCTGCGTGAGCAAGACCCCCCGCATGAACGCGACACGAACAAAGCCCGTGGCCCAGGCGGTCATGGCACAACGATTTTCCGGAACGGGGCTGGACCGCCACGAATATTTTCCTACACCCCCGTGGGGTACGCGGGCGCTCTGCGAACATATTCTGGACCTGCGCGGCCAGAGTGTTTGGGAGCCAGCCTGTGGCGGCGGTCATATGGCCCGCGCCCTGGCGGAATACGCGGCCTGTGTCGTGGCCAGCGACATTGTACCCAGAGGCTTCGGGACCCCTTTCGATTTCCTGGCGCTCGAAAGCCCGCACCAGACGCCATCTCCCTTTGCCGCTGTGGACTGGATCATCACAAACCCGCCTTTTCGGCACGTCGGTGATTTTATCCGCATAGGCCTGTCACAAGCCCGGCGCGGCATAGCCATGCTGGGGCGCCTGCAACTTCTGGAAGGCATCGAGCGTTGGCACAGCATCTGGAAGCCGTGGTGCGGGCATATCACGGTCGCTCCGTTCGTTGAGCGGCTTCCGATGGAAGAGGGGCTGGTTGCGCCGGACACTTCGACGGCAACCGCTTACGCTTGGCTGGTGATCAACAAACATCTGGCCGGACAACCGCCGCTGCGCCACATCCCGCCATGCCGTACCACACTTGAAAAGCCCGGCGATTATGACCCGTTTGAAACCATCCAGGCTGTTCGCGCCCTCAAGGCCGATCGCATGCAGGCCCAGCGCGGCGGCAAGAGCCATCATGCCTCACCGGGAACGGTATGCGGATAAGTATAAACATACCACCGAAGGTGCCGACGGTGCCGTGGGCTCTGGTCATTGCGCTCTGGCTGATGATGGGCCTGCTGGTCAAGGACGTGGTTACGGGCGGCATGGGCGTCTATCTGCACCGCCCGCTCTGGTCACAGATTGCAGCCGGACTGGTAACGGGTGCCGTCATCATCAATGCCCTGGTGTATGGGCTCTTCGCTCTGATGGATCTCCGGGCCTTGCGGCGGATGCGCGAAGAACTTGTTGTCGCTGTACTTGCGGCGGCGGAAGACGGTCGGGAGGGAGATGCGGAGGGAACAGGACAGGGCAAAAAAGGGCGGCGGAGTGCCTCCACAAAAGCAGGCCCAAAAAAGGTGCGCCGATTCTTATCGCGGCAAAGTGTGGGACAAAGTGTGGGACAGCGCCGCTTCTCTTTTTGAAACTTCTTATAAATCAATGCTTTAGAGAACGAATATGGCGGAGAGAGAGGGATTCGAACCCTCGATACGGTTTCCCGTATACACACTTTCCAGGCGTGCGCCTTCAACCACTCGGCCACCTCTCCCCTAGCGCAGGGCTTTTACCCTGCTTCACCGCCCCTTAAAAAGAACGGCGAGGTGGATTTCTAGCCGACGACAACGCAAAATGCAATGGCTGTTTGGAGAAAAAGTATTTTTGTCCATGTGGCGCAGTCTTGAAGACCCTGATTGCACAGCCAAACACTTGTGGCATGCTTCCCATGTGGGGACAGGCGCCTTATCTCCGGACAGGAGGAACGCCTCTTTGGGATCTACCGCACCATGACCGGGAAAATTATAGGCTGGCTTTTTCTGGGATTTGCGCTGATTTCTGCCTCGGCGGAAGGTGTCATGGCGCTTGGGACCAGTTCAGAAAGTGGACTTGCAACCGGCGAGCTTCTGGCTCTCCTTGCCGGCCATACAGCACCAGCGCCAAACACGGCCCTTGACCGCATACTTGCTGATCTTCTGGCCCTGCCAGCATGGGCTGTAAGCGGCCCACTGGGCATTTTGCTGATCTTGATCGCCCGAGGAAAGAGAGAACCTGTGGCACAGGGAACCCGGCGCCTGATGAGACGGCGGCATTAACAAAAGTCAACAGAACTTGTTGTAACGTATGGAGCGGGTGAAGTGAATCGAACCCTAGTCGTAAGCTTGGGAACTATAGCCTATAGGTTCCCGCGCTATCCCGCAAGATCATTAATGCGCTGTTTTTCCTTGGTTTCGCTGCCCCGCACTTCCCGCTCACCTCCTCGAGATCCCCTCGTTTCTCCAGCATTGACTTACAGACTCCTTACAAATTACCTTGCCGTCCACGTCATAAGCTTTTCTGGCTTCCGTCGAATAAGGTGAGGGAAATCATGAAGTTGAAGCTAAGCGCTGCGAAGCTCAAGACGCTCACCATTCCCGAGCGCAAGTCCGGAGAATGCGTCTGGGACACCTCCCTTCCTGGGTTCGGGGTCTACGTGGACAAGACAGCCAAGACGCTCCTTATTCAGGGCCGGTGAGGAGAAGCGCCACAAGATCGGGCGCTCCGACGCGCTGTCATATGATTCAGACCGGCAGAAAGCCATCCACATCCTGAGGGAGGTGCAGAAGGACGCGGACCCAACCGCCGCCATCAAGCAGGCCCCTTATCTGAGGAGCTGACGGCATTGCTCGGAACCCACAGCATGAAGGACAGCACCCGAAAGACATGGAAGTCCGTCATCAACAACCACATCATCCCCGCCCTAGGCACCCGCAAGCCCTCGACCATCGCCGAGGCCGACATCCTGGCCGCTTATAGGGACACCCAAGCCAAGAGCGGACGGCAAGCTAATCAGGCCCATCCTCTCGACCTTCTATAACCGGACAACGGACGGAAAATTCAACCCAGCCTCCGATTTCCGCAATGACAAGTCGATCAGGAAGCATCGCGACGGCGAGCGGGAAGTTGTCCTCACCCAAGAACAGGTACGGGCGCTCCTAGCCGACTTCGATCAATCCCCCGCCCAGCAGAGTGCAAGCGCATCCCGACTCCTCTTTTATACGGGCGCCCGCATTGGGAAAATTCTGGCTCTCAAATGGGAAGCCGTGAACCGCAGCCTGTGTGAATCCGAGATTTGCTCGGACCTCCCTGAAGCTGCTGTTGCAGAGCTGTATGTTCATCTAAGCATACGTCAAGCTCACTTCAGGGATTCCTTCTCTGAAGTTGGAAGTGCCATCGTTTAAAAGTGCAGCAACCTCTTTCTCGAAAAGCAAACTTCAAAGAAGCTTCTCGGCCTAGAGGGTGCATCTCCGTCTAAATTAATGCTTGAGGAAATTTATTCTCTCTTTCGTCGGCATGAAACTGCGCTTAGGAAGGCGGGGTTCTCCTTGGAGGCATTTGAACGCTTTGCCCTTCAGATGATGAAGAGTGGGTTCGGCAGCTACTTTCCCACCCAGGTTGAGGCGATGAAAGAGCTTACCGCCAAATTCTTGGGCGAGGTGGACAGCGCAACACGTCGTGCCCACAACAAGGCGTTAGGCGAAACCCTTTCTCCAGAGCTGCGGATGGATGAGTTGCAGAAGATGAAGTGGTCCAAACTGCACATTGGTGAGGGAGGCATCCCCTTGCCGGATTGCATTGCTGTCTGCCGTAATTCTGATGGGAAGTACATTCCACTCGTATTTGCCGATGTTGGAACGATCAACGCTGTTTATACTCCCTTGACGCACGACACTCTCATTGTTGGCCGGGTGGGTGAAAACAGCGTGGTTCCTGACAATTTAATCAACACGCTCTCAGCATGTAGCCGAGACTTCTTTGTTGCGAAGGCCCATCACCCCTCTTTCGATCATGCCGCCCGATCAACGGGAAACCTGCTTGATGCGTTCCTCTCAAGTACAACATCCGAGGCACTGAGAGACCTGCCGATCCTAGGGATGCTTCCAAAGGGGTAAGCCCCGCCGTCACGATATGCGGGCTTCGGCCAGCAACTCAGACAGCACCTTCTTTCCCCTGCGGCTAATCATCACCGTATGGGTCCTGTTGTCCTCGATGCAGGGGTACGCAGACACCAGCCCGTAACCCTTCACGGTCTTGCCACCGTGGGCGTATCCGCCCCCCAACAGCCCCACGTTCCGCGAAATGGCCGACTGGGTCAGCCCCATGTCCTCCCGAAGGTCGCGGGTGGTGATGCCGGGGCTGTCGGCAACGCCCAGCAGGACCTGCAAGGCTGTTGCGTGGGTCCTGGGGTATCGCTTGGTGAAGGCGAGCATGAAGGCGCTGAACTGAGAGAGGTCCATTGGTCGCTCTCCTGTCTCGGACAGATCGGACGATGATGCCACGGCACGTCCCTTTCGTCCTTGTCGCAAGAAAAACGGGTAGCGCCATCACCACTTACCTGATTTTTGAACTGACGTTATGCTTGCAACAGATCAAGAGTGAAGGGGCTGGGGTATGCGGGTATACAAGCTGACTTCAAAATCCCATGTCGTTAAAGAAATCGAGAAGACGAATTTTGAATACGACACCGACAAGAAATACCCGCATTATCAGCAGGCGGCAGATGGGCTATGGAGACAGTATGCAGTCTGCCCCGCCTGCGACAATCCAATTCAAATAATTGGGCTGTACAAGCCTCTCAGCAACACCGATAGGCCATATGGGAAGCATACTGGCAAAAGGATCGATGGTTTTCCTGACTTCGGTCCAGAAGCCCACCAGTGGTGCCCTTACGTTTCCGCCCGAAGCTCTGGCGGAAAGACCAAGCGTAAATCCATTGATGGCCTTCCACTAAAAATCCTTCGCATTCTGGCCGATAACTTTGATCGCGTTCTCTACATTCTTGAAAAAGATACTGGAGTTCGCATATCAGATAATTTGGCAAAATCCATGCTTGAAACGTACATGGGTGAAGAGGGTTATCTTTACACTGGAGCCAACCTAAGAAACGTGCCTTGGATTTTCGCATACATGGCTGATGCCCAGTCTCTCTTTGGGCAAAAGATTGTCAGCAACGATGAGCTGAAAGGCGCAATTACATCAAAAATCGAAAACGTCAGGATTGACGAGAGTGGCCGGATTACGCGAGGACAGGGGTATTACAGCATAGACCTTGCGTTTATTGACCACGCCTATCACCTTGAGGACCACGAAATCGTGGAAAGCGTTGTTATGCATGTCGTTGATGGGAATGGGGGTGTGGTTTACGAGACAGTTCTCGACATCGATCCGGCCCGGTTCGCCTCCCTCATCAATACACCGCCTCAATTTGCAAGAAGGAATATGTCACAGGTTGCGATGGCCCAGGCCGTGATCGATCCCTTCCTGGAGGCGCACAGGTCTACGCCAGAGGTGGGCACCACTTAAAACCAGCGAAAAAATTCGTCCCCCTCTCCGTACTGGCGAGAGCGCGGCTTCCCCCCTTGGCGGGGGCCTCGCGTCACGCACGGGCACACAGAGTTGATCCCAGGCGCGGGTGGGTGTGCGGACCTTTCCGCCCGGCTTCTGTGTCGCCTTGGTCCTGCCCACGCCCTTGACACCCTGACTCCCTCAGTCGTATCACATGGTATCAACGGATGTTGACAGCATGTGTGATGAGGCTGCCATGACCAGCTATGTCGAGTATTACCGGGTATCCACCGAGAAGCAGTGCCGGTCTGGTCTGGGGCTGGAGGCGCAGCAAGAGGCTGTGCGTCGGTTCCTCCGGGATGGGGACACCACCATCAAGCCACCCTTTGTGGAAGTGGAGAGCGGCAGGAAGACCGACCAGGACCGGCCCCAGCTTCGTGCAGCGATGGAGGCTTGCCGGAAGACTGGGGCAACCCTGCTGATTGCCAAGCTCGACCGGCTGGCCCGAGACGTGGCCTTCATCGCCACCTTGATGAAGTCGGATGTCCGCTTCGTCGCCTGCGACATGCCCGAGGCTGATCCCTTCCGCCTGCACATTGAGGCTGCCATTGCCGAGGAAGAGGCCAGGAAGATCAGCCAGCGGACCAAGGCTGCCCTTGCCGCAGCCAAGGCCCGAGGGGTCAAGCTGGGCGGGTATCGTGGGTACGAGCTGACCGAGGATCAACGTGGGCGGGGTCTGGAGCGTTCAGCAGAGGTTCGGGCTTCCGGGGCTAACCAGAGGGCCGTGAGCCTGCTTCCGATCATCTCCACCATCCGCGCCGAGGGCATCACCAGCATGGGCGGCATCGCCAAGGCCCTGAACGACCGGAACGTCCCGACGCCTGCCGGTGGGCAGTGGCACCCCATGAGCGTGTCCCGTCTGTTGAGGCGGTTGGAGGCGTGAGCCTGGGGGGAGAAACGCTAACGACCTCGGGACAGTTGCGACATCGTCATTAAATATTTGGTTTAATTTTGTTTTTTCATTTTACACAGATTCCCCGAGGACTCATACAGGCGGGGCAACAACGCACCACCAGGGGAACCCAGACATGACCACCCAGACCAACGCAGCCGCCACCATCTCCACCCTGATCACCGAGGCCGGGAACGACCTCCGGGGCGGCATCATGGACACCACCGACCTCTTGGCTTGGATGGGGCGTGCCCTGACTGCGGGTCTGTCGTTCATGTCACCCGAGGATCAGCAGGCGTTCGCTTCCCTGCTGGAGGGCGGGGAGGTTCCGTCCTTCGCCTGATCCTTCCCAGGCTGCCATTGCCAAGCCCCTGCCGGTCCTCCGGTGGGGGCTTTGTCGTTTCTGAGCATCAATACCGAGACCGAGACCGTCCGTGACCTGGACCTTGCCCAGGCTCTTGGCTACTCGGGAGACCGGATGATCCGCCGCCTGATCAAGAACCACATGACCACGCTGGAGCAGTTCGGTGCAGTGTGCCGCACCAACACGCTACTACCTCGTGGCACCAAGGGGGCCACGCAGGATCACCGAGTTCCACCTGAACCGCAAGCAGGCGATCTACCTGACCACCCAGGCGGGGACGCCGAAGGCCCACGCCATGACGGTCTTCGTGGTCTCCGGGTAATAGGTTGCACCAATGCGGACTGAACGCCCAGCCCATCCGTGAGATCGCCATCGCCCAGCAAGCCCGCCAGGGACTCGCTGGAGTCGATTGCAGCCCCATGGGCTACGAGACCCCACCAGCGCCGGCCCTTCGAGTCTCCAGCACCCCTTAAATCAACTCCCAGGGCCATGAGCAATTTGGTTGCACCAATACATGTGCAGGGTGGTTCCTGTCCGACTGTGGGCCGGGGTGGTGTGGGGCTGTGACCTCTCCGCACCACCCCGTGGCTGCCGAGTTGCCAGACCACGACTCATATGAAATTTCCCTGCCGTATCAGTGCTTTGGAAATAGTTTGCACCAATACATGGGGCCTCTGTGATCACATACCAATGCTGTTACCTCATGGTCACTCTACTGGTACAGCCTTGGTTATCATGATGCTGTCATTTGGTTGCTTGGAAGATTCCACCTTGGTCTGACTGAGGTGTGGGTAAGGACGGAGTACCCGTACCACCTCCCCCAAGAAACAACCCATGCTGAACAGCATGGAATGTCCTCTGCTGGACAGGGTGAACCCCTAGAACCCAGAGGCTGACCATCGCCTATCCCCTGCCTTCGTCTGTCACCACCTGTCTTCCTATTTCGTAGGAGGTCGGGTGGTATTTCGCCATTCCCATAGGAACCACCATGAGCCACATCACCCCCGAACCGACCACCATCATTGACGACAAGGGCAACCATGTCAGCCCCAGCACTGCCGTGGGGGCGGTCCTGGACATCTCCAACGGGCAGGAGGTGCGGGAGGCTCACATCATCCAAGCCGCTTCCAAGATGGGCAAGGAGCCTGCCTAGGTCCGCGCCATGGTGGATCAGGTGCGGGGAGCCTTTGAAGCTCAGGCCCGTGCCGTGGTGGATCGTGTCGGCCCCCATGCGGATGACGTGTTCGCGTGGGCTTCCCAGGCCCCCAAGAGCCGCGATCTGATGAAACAGGCCGTCCAGGATCAGGCCCGCAAGCGGACCACCTCGGGATACCAGAAGGTTGCCCAGGCGTACCTGGAGAACCTGGACACCATCAACCCGGATGCCCTGCTGAGGGCCCAGCTTGGCGAGGGTCTGGAGATCAGGAAGGGCCAGAATGGCAAGTTGATCCTGAAGACCCCCAAGGGGGAAATGAAGTATCGGGCGGCTGTCCGCTCTGGCCTGATCAAGATCAGCAAGGCCCGCCACTAATGGCGTAATACGTCACCAACGGCAACCTGCGAACCAAGGTCTATGACCCCGACGAACCCGTGGAAGGGTACAAGAAGAAGACCTGGAAGGCCCCTGCTGAGTGGGGGCCTTTTGTTGTCTGGCATGAGGGCATAACCAGGGACACCAACGGGAACGTCACCCCGTTGTCCCTGCCGTATGTCGTCCTCCATTTCGAGAAGGTGGACCAGACCATCCGCCAGCTTCAGCGCCCTGTCCACGGATACGACCAAGCCCCGATCCCCCAGCAACCCGCTTTCAACGACAACGACCTTTGCGCCGTCCCCGTCTAACCCAAGGACCAACAGCACATGAACTCTGCCATTGATACCACTGTCATCACCTGCCCCGGTGGTGGCTTCATCTCCATAATGAGAGACCCCCATCAAAACGTCGTGTTCCTGGACAAGGACGGCATTCTCCAGTCCAGCGCAACCGAGGCCATGACCAAGCTGTTCGACACCATCAAGGCGAACGGTTCGGGCAAGCCGCCGACCATTGGCCGGGTGGACGCCTGATCCCAGGCACATGACCAGGGCAAGCCCCATGCTGACCCGTGACCCGCCCCGATGCCCCCCTTGCGAGGGGGCAGCAAGGACAATCACGGGGCGGCATGGGGCGCGGCCTCCAGCAGCTCGGTCAGGGCATCGGATTGGTCCCGGTTCACCGTCGAGACGTAAGCGATGATGGCACGGGACCTGGGGTCGTCACCGGCTTCGAGGACTGCCGCTTCAAATTCCCGCATCCTGTGGTCTGTCACAGCCATCCGGCCAGTGCCAGCCTCGATGTTGAACGCGGACACCTCTGGCCCAGCTCGCTGGACCTTGGTGGCGTTGAGGGGGAATCCCACCTCGCTGCCCACCCGTCCAATCAACTCCAAGGCTTGCTCAAGCTCTGCCTTGTCGTCACCGGACAGGATCACGTCATCAACGTAGACGGACAGCTTGATCCCCTTGTCCATCAACTCCCGGAAAGCAAGCCCCAGCTTGCTCTTGTCCAGGCAGATGGTAGCGAGGTAGGGGGACTCAACGAAGCCGAAGGGCAGGAAGTAGCGCCCCTTGTCGGCAACGGTCGCATTCACTGCGTACTCGTATGCGTCACCGTACCAGAACCCGATCCGCTTCAACGCTCGGACCACCTTGTTCCGGGTGACGTGCCAGAAGAACCGTTCCAGGTCTGCCCTGGCGAAGTATTGGCTTCCCAAGTGGGTCTTGATGGCCGCGACATGCCCACCATCCTGGTAGTGAAAATAAAAGCCCGGTGGCCTCCATTTCTTCAGAGACCACCTCAACAATTGCCGCCCCTTGGCGCGACATTCGTCCTCCTGAACGTAGACGAACTTCCCGCTAGATAGCTGAAATCTCTGCGTATAATTCCTAATTTTCAATGGGGCGTCTCAGGTAGTTAGCGGTCACGGTCACGAGCTTCTCAATCCAGTAGGCGAGCTTTACGAGAGCAGTCACCAACTCGATCAGCCCGAGAACCGGACCGAGATAATTTTTCTTCATCTCGGCACTCCTCTGCTAATCCCCTAGCAGGCCAGTGTTCCGCCAGAACGGAACACCGTGACCACAACCAAGGACGTCCCCATGGCTCCGGAAAGCCAACATTCAGGGTGACCAGCAAGCGGACATCCTGGGCATCGGAGAACCGATACCTCGGAGGACCGCCATCGCGGGAGCCTCATGCTAGGGGTGATGCACACCATAAGCGTTACAGGCGGGTGGGTCAATCCAACCAGCCTCTGCCCCTCTTGCCCTGCCCCCAACGAAGCGTACCTCTCCGGTAACAGCCCCATGCTGCCGGTCCCCGAGGTGTGCCCACAACAGAACGGAACCACATGAAAGACCGCGTTCAAGTCGCAGACCTCGCACAGGCCCAGCTTCGCCCCGATGCTCGTCCCGTGGACATTTATTACCGCCCTCAGGCTGAAGCCGTTCAGCAGCAGGGCGACAGCATGATCACCCAGCTTGCCCAGGGCCTGGGTCAAATCCAGCCCAAGCTGATGGAGCTGGCAGGCTCGTACATCGACAAGCAAGCCAAAGAGGAAGCAGCACAGGACAACCAAACGTACCGCGATGCCCTGATGAAGGACGCCGATCTGAACAAGAAGGCGTTCAAGGACCTCGTGGACCAAGGCGTGATCCCGGCTGGTGCCTCCCCCTGGTTCCAGAAGGGGTGGCGTGAGCAGCAGCTCCGCGCCCTTGGCGAGAAGTATGGTCGGGACGTGACCCTGGCCTAGAACCAGAATGGTGACCTCAAGAACTCCGATGACACCGGCAAGCTGAACCAGTTCCTGGCCCAGCAGTCCCAGGCGTTCCGTGAGAAGATCAAGGCCAGCGGTGGTGAGTTCCGTCCCACTGAGCTGACCGAGGTGCTGGACCCGCTGATCGATCATTACAATCACAACGTCTGACAGGAGCATGTCCGGTTCCGGGTGGCTTAGATCGAGAAGGACGTGGATGCCAACTCCCGCATTTCCGTGAGCCGCTGGGCCACCCGTACCGATCTTCCCGTGGAGGAACGGGCGGCAGGCATTCAGTCGGAAATCGACGGGATGTTCAGCAAGGGCCTATCTGGGTCCAAGTCCCGGCAAATCATGGCTGAAGCCGTAATGGATGCTGCCTCGACCTCCAAAGACCCCAGCATGTTGTCCGTGCTGGACCATTTGAAGACCGGCAATACCGTCTTGTCCAAGGACCCGGTCATTCGGACCAAGATGGAGCAGGCCCAGCAGCATATCGAGGAGCGCCAGCGCAATGACCAGCGTTGGACCTGGGCTGTCGAGGACCGGAAGTACCACGATGAGGTGACCAAGCCCCGTGCTGAACAGTCCTGGAAGTGGACCATGCAGCAGCACGATTGGGCGACGGATCAGCACGACCGGGCGGAACAGGAGTGGACCCTCCATTCCGCCCTTGGCGACGAGATCAGTGCCGATCCGACCCAGGACCTCCGCAAGTCTCCCCAGTTCAAGAAACTGACCCGTCTGGACCCGATGAAGGCCCAGGCCATGCTGCACTTCCAGCAGGTCTACCCGGGGGCCGGGGAAGAGGTGAAATCGGACGACCCGAACAGCGTCTTCCAGATCACCAAGGGCCTGTACACCGGGCAGGAGGACCCGACCCAGCTCCGGGTTCGGGCCATGAATGCCTTCACCCACGGTCTGATGACCCGTGGACGCTTCGAGAAGATCAACGAGGAAATCCTCCAGTACCAGGAGGGCCGCAAGGACCCGATCCTGGGGTCTCAGGAAATGCACCAGCTCCAAGACGGTGTGTACCGAGGGATCATTAGCAGCCCGAAAGGCAGTTCGGCAAGCAAGCGTTGGTCGCCCCCAAGCGGCTGCCGAGTTCTATGACTGGGCCAGGAAATGGAGTAAGGCCAACCTTGGTGCGAGCTTCACCGACTTCCGAACTGAGGCCCAGAAGAAGGCCGTTGACTTGGTGAGGGCCAACAACGAGTACGCCAATACGGATTCTTTGCAGGGGCAACAGCAGCAAGGACAATCGGCACCCCAGCCGGTGAGTTCGGCCAAGCAGCAGTAGCCCGCCGCACCGCCGAAACAGCAGCAGACTGCCCCCGCGTGGCATCAGGGGAAGGCAAGCTCGTCCGCGCCTTACGCCGCTGAACAGCTCCAGCAAATGGACGCTCGCACCCTTCCCGATGTTGTCGTGAACATGATGAGAGACACCGAGGATGAGGACAATCTCAGGGAATTTCAGAAGGTCTACGGTACGACCGTAAATCGGGGGGAACTCTTTGCCCCGTTGCGGTCGCAAGCTGTTCCCGACCCCCTCTCAGGGGGCAATCGAATACCTGAAGGCCAATCCGCAGAGCCACCGCGAGTTCGATAAGAAGTTCGGGGCATACGCATCGTCGTATTACGCCCCTTACGATGATCCGTACTCGTTCAGGTAACCCCTACCGCCCTCACTCGCTCACGCGGGTGGGAGCTTCCCCTTCACATCATCAACCGCCATCGGCCCGCCATCGTGCGGGCTTCGTCGTCTCTGGAGAACCGTATGGAAGTTCAGTCCACGTACATGACCCGCGAACAGGCTGCCGCGTTCCTGCATGTTCAGCCCAAGACCCTCGCCAACTGGGCCAGCCAGAGCAAGGGGCCAAAGTTCAGGAGGCCAGGGGGCAAGGTAGTCCTGTACACCCGCTCCGACCTGGAAGCATGGGTGAACGGGGCATGTCAGTAAGGTGCCCCGCCTCCCCCGAAATCCCCGCTGAAAACGTACTATAGGCGTATTCAAGGCCCGAATACGCGAAGCGCTCAACCTTGCGACCGGCTCTAACTAACTGGTTTTCTGTGGAAAAGTTTGGAGCGGGTGAAGGGAATCGAACCCTCGTCGTAAGCTTGGGAAGCTTCTGCTCTACCATTGAGCTACACCCGCACACCAAGGTACAATCCTTGTTCGAGGACAGGATCTATACGGTCAGCCAACGTTCTTGGCAAGGCCATA
Source organism: Haematospirillum sp. H4485 (assembly GCF_012102745.1). Classification (GTDB taxonomy): domain Bacteria; phylum Pseudomonadota; class Alphaproteobacteria; order Rhodospirillales; family Rhodospirillaceae; genus Haematospirillum. Next base: position 92,045 of record NZ_JAAVSY010000007.1, on the reverse strand, counting down.
AATAGAAAGATACGGTGAATAGACATCATTCGATGTGGCCCGAGGATCAATCCGCCCTGATTGGAACAACAGAGCAGGGAATTCTCCAAGGCACAGACTCAACATGCAAGGCCGCTCTGATCATCAAACAAAAGCCTGCTTTTTGCTTGACACAACAAGCATGAACATGATCCGACAGTCAGGAAAACAACGTCCCCTGACGCCCGCGCACAGCCCAGGTGAAACAATGACCGATCCCCGGAGAGAAACATTGCGCTCTACACCGACCAGCACACTGTCCACGGTTCAGTCATCCGTCACACAGGGCGAGGCCATCGAACGCCCCTCACGACAGGATGCCGAGGAAGCTGTGCGCACCCTGCTGCGGTGGGCCGGGGATGATCCCACGCGAGAAGGACTGATTGAAACGCCTGCCCGCGTTGCCCGTGCGTGGGAGGAATGGTGCTCCGGTTATGGCAATGACCCCGAGGAATACCTGCGTCGCACCTTTGAAGAGGTCGAGGGGTACGACGAGATGGTTGTCCTTAAAGACATCACCTTCGAAAGCCATTGCGAACACCATCTGGCAGCCATTATTGGCCGGGCCCACGTTGCCTATCTGCCGGATCGGCGGGTTGTCGGTATCTCGAAGCTGGCCCGGATTGTGGATCTGTATGCAAAGCGATTGCAAATTCAGGAAAAAGTGACAGCCCAGATTGCCGGCGCGATACAGGATGTGCTGGAGCCAAAAGGTGTTGCTGTCGTCATAGAAGCCAGCCACCAATGCATGACAACCCGCGGCGTTCACAAAACGGGTGTCAACATGGTCACCAGCCGCATGCTGGGAGCCTTCCGGGAAGACAGCGCCACACGGCGAGAATTTCTGGCCGTGATCAGCTCAACCCGCTGAAATCATATAGGGAAGAAGGATGATGGTGTCCCCGGCGGGATTCGAACCCACGGCCCCAGGATTAGGAATCCTGTGCTCTATCCAGCTGAGCTACGGAGACATACCACACGTCCTGCCCGATACGGGCAAGAACCGCGTCCTTATAACAGCCTGATCCACTTCTTTTCCAGTTTTTCTTGTCAGCCCTGCCCAAGCTGATTGGCAAACGTATCAACAGCGGCAACCAACGCACTGCGCAAACTGGCTTCCATGGCGGCATGACCACTGTCGGGAACCATGACCAGTGCACTGCCCGGCCACGCTTGGTTCAAGGCATATGCCGCACGCGGCGGACAAATCACATCGTGGCGCCCCTGTACAATATGGCAGGGCAGATGCCGTACGGTATCGAGACAATCCAGCAGCTGGTTCTCGGCCAAGAACCCCTTATGGATCATGTAGTGGGCCTCCAGTCTGGCAATGGCAAGACTGCATCTTTGCCCATCTTCACGAACAATCGACGGGATAAAAGGCAGGGGCACCAAGCGGGCACAGGCATCCTCGTACCGGGCCCACGCATCTGCTGCAGGCCCGTGAATGGCTGGATCTGGATCACAAAGGCGACGATACATTGCCTCCAGACAGACAGACCGCTCATCCTCGGGAAGAAATTCGTAAAAACAGCGGGCTGCTTCGGGGTAAAAATGCTGCATTCCGTTCAGAAACCAGTCTACCTCTGCACGTGTAAAAAGGAACACACCGCGCAAGACAAACCCCAGCACGCGACCGGGGTAAGCCTGTCCATAGGCCAAAGCCAGCGTACTGCCCCACGACCCACCAAACAGCAGCCAGCGATCAATCCCGAGAAAGACCCGCAAAGCCTCCATGTCATCAATCAAATGCCTGGTCGTATTGGCATGGATACAAGCATAGGGAAGGGAACGTCCTGCCCCTCTCTGGTCGAACAAGACAATACGATACCGTGATGGATTGAAAAACGTACGATGAACAGGCGCACACCCAGCACCCGGACCACCATGAATATAAACGACAGGAATACCTTCCGGATTCCCGCATTCCTCCCAATAAAGCTGATGACCATCACCAACATCCAGCAAGCCGGATGCATAAGTATCGACCAGATCATATGGCTTTCCACGCTTTCTGATATCAACAGAATCAACGTGGTGCTGGGTAGGTTTTGCGCACATCTCTTGGAGAATCCCCAGACCTGAACAGACCAGAAGCAGCACCACAGGTCCTGCCATCACGGCATCATACCAGAAAGGAGAGGCTATTCGTCTGGTATCAGGCCAACCTTGCGACCCAGATTGACAGCCGCAACCCGATTTCTGGTCCCGAGTTTCTCGAATATATTGGCGACATGGTTCTTGACGGTAGGCAAGGCTGTATCCAGAAGGCGGGCAATTTCCTTGTTGCTCTTGCCTCGCGCAATCAGGGAGAGAACCTCGCGCTGGCGGGGGCTGAGAGAAATATTGCCAAGCTCGGGCGGTATCCCATCATCTGGAAGGGCATCCGCCGGAAAGAAGTTCTCACCGGCCAGAATCTTTTCCAGGGCAGCAAGGATCTTGTTAATTGGAAAGGACTTTGGAATATAGCCCGTAGCACCGGCAGCCATGGCCGCCCGCATGTCATTCCGCCGCTCCGAAGCCGTCAACACAACAATGGCCAAGGCCGGATGGCTGGACCGAAGGTCTTTCAGGAGAGCCATACTCTCCATACCCGGCATGTTGAGATCAAGAACAGCAAGGTCAATATCCGGATGCGCCAGCACGGCTGCACGTGCAGAATCCCCGTCGAAGGCTTCCAGCACAACACCACAAAAAGCGCGCGCTTCCATCAAAAGGCGCAGCCCTTCGCGGAAAACGGCATGGTCATCTGCAACCATGACCTTGCCGCAGACAGTACCTGTCCGGTCACCCTCGACCTCGGTACCGGTATCGCCGTAACTTTTGCGCACCTGGTTGATGATCCCGACTCCCGAGCTGCCATGTTCGCTCACATGGAAAGGATTGCAGGGTCCTTGATGCCGCGCAAGGCTTCGGGTTAGGTCTGAAGGACTATTTTTCTGTACCGGAAAGAAACATCATGTTTTCGGGGTCTCTTCCCCAAGTCCTGTGCCTTCAGGTTGTTCTGTGCCTTATGTTACACATACCTGCACAGGCAGGCCCGAAAAGGTCGTGCGGGGTGTTCGGGGGCGTAGAAAACCTGCGATCCATTGCCCTTCAGGATGGCACAACCATCAAACTGGACGGCATAGACACCATCACAGACCCTGTCACGTTGCCCTACCTGAGAACCCTTCTGGATGGTGAGCGTATATGCATATCGGCCTCCCCCCCCTTGCCGGATCGGCATGGAAGGCTCTCGGGTGATGTCTACAGGGAGCGTGACGACCTGTGGGTACAAGAACAACTGGTCCTGTCCGGCCTGGCCTTTGTTGTGCCAACACCCGGCGCCGGCGAATCGGCGCGAAAACTTCTGGGTCGCGAATCCGGAACCCGCATGAAAGACCGCGAACAGTGGCAACAGGCCAAGATCCTGAAGCAAGCCGATACAGTCGGGCAGGATGACCAGGGAACCTTCCGGATTGTGGAGGGTATAGTGCGTCGTACAACCCGCACAAACAAGGGAGCCTATCTGGATTTCGGAGCGGACTGGCGCACTGATTTCTCTGTCTTTCTGCCACCGGCAACAACCAGACGGCTGGAAAGGGCGGGCATGACCCTCCGTAAACTGTCCGGACGGAACGTGCAGATCCGGGGCTATATTGAAAAGCGCGCAGGTTACCTCATCACCCTGACCGAACCAGATTTTCTGCAAATATTGCCGTCAGCAGGCTTGCCTTCACTGGCACGGGCAGTAGACTGACGCCCACATTCTGGCATGGACATCAATACAAGCCGAGCGCATGCATACTTGGAAACCATATATTATCTTGCCCTATCTGGCCGGGGACTCATCCCGGCCTTACTGTAATCTGGCTGTCCGCCCCTGCCCCCTGACGGATACACACTGCTGATGCTCTATTTTTCAAAGATAAAAACAACACTGGTCATTACGATCTGCCTGGTCGGTATTCTTCTTGGCCTTCCCAACCTGTTTCCGGAACAGGACATGCCATCATGGATGCCCGATACCCGGATCAATCTGGGCCTGGATCTGCGCGGCGGGTCCTATCTTATGCTGAAGGTCGATCTGGACACGCTGTCACAGGAACGGGTCGAAGGCACCGTGGACAGCACACGCAACCTGCTGCGGGATGCACGGATACGCTATACAGGGCTGGGTGTTGATGGTGGAACCGTTCGCTTCGACTTGGTGGATGCAGGGCAAAAAACCGCTGCCCTCGATGCCTTGGGAAAACTGGATTCTGCCGTCAGTGTCGGGGGAACAGCCTACCGGGATTACGAGATTGAGGCCGAGGGAACCCGCATTGTGCTGCGTCCCAATCCGGCAGCCATGCAAGAACGGGCACGGCAGGCCGTCGGACAATCGATCGAGATTGTCCGGCGGCGTATCGATGAACTTGGTACGCGGGAACCCATGATTGCCCGGCAGGGCGAAGACCGTATTATTGTCCAGCTTCCCGGTGAGTCAGACCCCGGCCGGATCAAGGCCCTGCTGGGGCAAACCGCCAAGATGAGCTTTCACATGGTCGGTGACCAGACCCTGCGTCCGGGTACACCCGCCCCACCCGGTTTCCAGTGGCTGCCCATGACGGACACCGGACGCGGACCATCGCACATTGTGATACGGCGGCAAGCCGAGGTTGATGGGTCTCACCTGACCGATGCCCGACCAACTGTTGACCAGAGAACCGGCGAATGGCTTGTTACCTTTGCCTTCAACGACTTTGGCGGACGCCGCTTTGCTGATATCACCACACGGCATGTCGGCAAGCCCTTTGCGATTGTTCTGGACGGAAAGGTTATTTCTGCTCCGGTGATCCGGGAGCCCATTGTCGGGGGACGGGGGCAGATTTCCGGCTCCTTCAATGCGGCTTCCGCCAATGATCTGGCTGTCCTGCTACGGGCCGGGGCCCTGCCTGCGCCTCTGACCGTTGTCGAGGAACGGACTGTGGGGCCGGATCTTGGCGCCGATGCAATCCGTGCCGGCATGATTTCCCTGACGGTCGGCTTTGGCTTGGTCATCACCTATATGGCTGCCGCGTATGGTCGCTTCGGTCTCTATGCCAATATGGCCTTGCTGGTCAACCTGGCCATGGCCATCGGGGCGCTGTCTGCCATGGGAGCCACCCTGACTCTTCCCGGAATCGCCGGCCTCCTGCTGTCTCTGGGCATGGCCGTTGATGCCAACATCCTGATCAATGAGCGTATCCGCGAGGAAACACGGCGGGGCAAAGTTCCGGCCGGAGCAATCGAAACCGGGTTCAGACGGGCCTATGCCACGATTGTCGATGCCAATGCGACCACCCTGATCAAGATGCTCTTGCTGTATATGGTCGGCGTAGGGGCTGTTCGGGGTTTTGCTGTGACGATCAGTCTTGGCATCCTGATCTCGATGTTCACAGCCATCCTGCTGGTGCGGATGCTGATCGTCCGGTGGCTGAGATTACGCCAGCCGACCGAGCTGCATCCCGGGCGTCGCCTGCGGTTTGTTCCCGATGATACCCGTATTGCCTTTATGAAAGGCCGCAACATTGGCCTGGGCCTGTCGGCAGCTCTCAGCTTGGCCTCTGTGGTGCTGTTCTTTACTCCGGGACTGAACTACGGCGTGGATTTTGCCGGTGGAACGGTTGTGGAGATCCGAACTCCTGAACCGGCAGATTTCGGTACGCTGCGGACCAACCTGGAGAAACTGGGCATAGGGCCGGTTAAACTGCAACATTTTGGCAGCGACACGGACATTCTGGTCCGCCTGGAGCGTCAGAGTGGCGGCGACAAGGCGCAGGCCGCTGTTGTGGAAACCGTACAGTCTGCCCTTCAGTCTGATATTCCGGGCACCATCATCCGGCGCGTGGAGAACATCGGTGCCTCGGTCAGCGAGGAGCTGTTCCGGGATGGTATGCTGGCACTGGGCCTGGCGGCCATTGCCATGCTGCTCTATATCTGGTTCCGGTTTGAATGGCCGTTTGGCGTTGGTGCCGTGGCAACCATGCTGCTGGATGTCACCAAGGTTGTCGGCTTTTTTGCCCTTACCGGCATCGAGTTCAACTTGCCCGCCATTGCCGCGATCCTGACCGTGATGGGCTTTTCCATAAATGACAAGGTGGTTGTCTATGACAGGGTCCGCGAGAACCTGCGTATCTACAAGGCGATGTCTCTCCGGGAGCTGATCGACCTCTCGATCAACGAGACCCTGAGCCGTACCGTTGCCACGTCCTTCTCCACCCTGCTGGCCATCCTGCCACTGGCGCTGTTTGGCGGCGAATCCCTGCAACCGTTCGCCTGGGTTCTGTTGTTCGGGATTATCCTGGCGACAAGCTCCTCGATCTTCATCGCGGCACCGATTCTTCTGTATCTCGGCGAGGAGAGACTGCGACAACCCCAAGATGACGGGGACAATACATCCAAGAAAAGTACTGCGTACGATCTGGGGGGATTCGTACCGTCGGAAGAGCGGGAAACCACCAAAACCTGACCGGATGGCAAGGCCATGCCGCCTGAATGGGGCAAGGGCGGCATGGCGACAGGATCCGGTATAATGGAGCCTTCATATGAAACCTGTTTTTGTCATGATCAAATGTAACCCCGGGCAGGCGTACCGGGTTGCGGGGCAAGCCGTGGAAAAAATTTCCAACATCTCCGAGATCTACTCCATATCAAGCGCTTATGATCTGATGGCAAAGTTTTATCTTGAGGATGAGACCGATACAGGCCGCTTTGTCACCGAGCAGGTACAAACCCTGTCCGGGGTTGCCGATACCTTTACAGTGATCACCTTCAATGCCTTTACCGTACCGCAGCACGGGAAAAAGTAGGATCCTGATACAGCTGAACAGGTCGCCCGTACTATAGGGGCTTGCGGCGGACTGGCGGTGGGGTTACCTATGTGCCCCTCGGTTCCCTGAACACATCTGGTTTTATCCATGCTGGATCATGATGCAGCCTTGGTGCTGTTCTCCGGCGGTCAGGATTCGGCGACATGCCTTGCCTGGGCTCTGGAACGCTATACACGGGTGGAAACTGTCGGCTTTGACTACCGACAGCGCCATGCCATTGAACTGGAAGTTCGGCACAGCTTCCGGGAATCCATTGCGTCCCTGCACAAGCACTGGGGCAACCGGCTTGGCGTGGACCACCGCATCGACGCCCGTTCACTGGCGGATATCAGTCAGACCGCCATGACAGAAACCGTTGCCTTCCGCACGGGGTCCGACGGACTTCCCAATACATTCGTGCCAGGCCGCAATCTTTTGTTTCTGACCTATGCCGCAGCCATTGCCTACCGGCGCGGAATACGCACCTTGGTCACCGGCGTTTGCGAAACTGATTTCTCGGGGTACCCGGATTGCCGTGACGATACTCTGAAAGCGATGCAGGTTGCCCTGAATCTTGGCATGGATTGCCGCTTTGTTGTCGAAACTCCACTGATGTGGGTCGACAAAGCCGGTACGTGGGCAATGGCCCATGATCTGGGCGGCGGACAGCTTGTAGATCTGATCCTTGAGAAAACCCACACCTGCTATGCCGGCGACCGCGATCATCGCCACCCGTGGGGCTATGGATGCGGTACCTGCCCGGCGTGCGAACTTCGGGCACGAGGGTGGGATGCATGGCAGCAGGCTGCCCACCGATGACCTATAGCATCAAGGAGTTGTTTTATACCCTTCAGGGCGAAGGAGCCCAAAGTGGTCGGGCTGCTGTCTTTTGCCGCTTTTCCGGATGTAATTTGTGGAGCGGACGAGAACAGGATCGCAGCACGGCAACATGCTCTTTCTGCGACACCGACTTTGTTGGAACCAATGGAACCGGAGGAGGTAAATTCACCTCTGCCCGTGCGTTGGCCCACGCGGTTCGCGCATGCTGGGATCAAAACGCCGGACTGGGCGGTACTCCCTATGTTGTCTGCACAGGAGGGGAGCCTCTCCTGCAACTGAACACATCCCTCGTCCAAGCTTTCCATGAAGCCGGCATGGAGGTTGCCGTGGAAACAAACGGCACCCAAGACCCCCCGCATGGAATAGACTGGATCTGTGTCAGCCCCAAAGCCGGTTCCAACCTGGTTCTGACGCAAGGCGACGAGCTGAAGGTGGCCTGGCCTCAACAGGGGCTGGACCTTGTGTATCTGGCCGGGCTGAAATTCCGGCATTTCTTTTTGCAGCCGATGGATGGTCATGCGGCAACAGAGTCACTCGCAACCTGCATCCAGACATGCCAACAGCTCCCTCAATGGCGTCTGAGCCTGCAAATACATAAACTGACTGGAATTCCGTAATGAGCGACGGCCACCATTTTCTCATCACCCGTCGTATCGGCATTGATGCCGGCCACCGGATCATGCGACACGGATCAAAATGCAGGCATATCCACGGGCACCGTTACGAGGTGGAAGCCATCTGCCACGCATCCTCTCTTCATCGGGGCGGAGAACAGGACAGTATGGTTCTGGACTTTGGCTTCCTGAAAGAAGAGATGATGGCCGTCATCGATGCGTCCTGCGACCACGGCTTTATCGCCGAAGTGTCGGATACAGATCTCCTGTCCATGTTCTGTCCTGCCGGAAAGGAACAGGGCGAATGGATGGCAGGGTTAGAGAAGGCTGTTTCACGGGATGGCTTTGTCGTGACAACCAATACACATCTTGCAACCCGTCTGTACATCATACCAGAAGCCCCAACAGCTGAAGCCTTGGCACGGCACTGGTATCAACGCTTGCAGGACAGGGTACAAATACGCAGCGAGGGGCTGGCTGTCCTGGAACGCATTGTTGTGTGGGAAACACCAAACTGCCGGGCTGAGTACAGCGAACAAAAAGCGGGAGTACAGCGTTAGCCGCACTCCCGTTCCAACTTACGGGGAAAGCGCGTTACTTGGTTCCGAACATGCGGTCACCGGCATCACCCAGCCCGGGTAGAATATAAGCCTGTTCATCAAGACGTTCGTCAAGGGCAGCAACATAGACACGCACACCGGCATGCTTCTTGTTGAAAGCGCGCATGCCTTCAGGCGCAGCAACCAGCGCAAGGAAAAGAATCTGCTCGTCGGGAATACCGCGCCGATTAAGAACATCAACAGCATGGGCTGCCGAGTTTCCCGTCGCCAACATGGGGTCAACCAGAATAAAGGTCCGCCCTTCACAGTCGGGAAGCTTGACGAGGTACTCGACCGGCATGTGGGTATCATGATCACGAGCCAAGCCAATATGACCGACACGTGCGCCGGGAACCAGCTCAAGAAGGCCGTCAGCCATTCCGTTACCAGCTCTCAGGATCGGAACAACAGCCAGTTTCCGGCCTGCAATAACCGGCGCATCCATGGGTGTCATAGGCGTATTGATTCGCTCATAAGCCAGTGGCAGGTCACGCGTGACCTCGTAGCCCATCAACAAGGCTATTTCTCTTAACAACTGACGGAATGTCCGTGTAGATGTCTGAACGTCCCGCATATGGGTCAGCTTGTGCTGGATCAGCGGATGATCGCAGATGAAAAGGTTCGGGAACTCGTCCGAGCGCTTCATGAGGTCCTCTGTGTCGTGATAGCAAGGCTGGCGCTGCTTATAACACTTTCTCATTCTAAATCATCAATTCAACCACGCTGCGACGTGGGGTCGGGGATGCGCTATCTGCATAGCCGACACGGGCCAGCATCTGTATACGCCGTCCGGGGATCGATAAAAGTGCGTGGAGGTCATCACACACACCGGCCACACCATCCCAGTCACCAAGCGGAGCCGAGAAAGGCTGCATGGCCAGACCTTGCGCAGCCGCAGCCAGATCAAGTCTGGCATAAACACGACCGGCCCTTATCTGATCATCGCGGCTGTCGCCATCTGTAGAAATCCAGACAAAGCTGTCTGCCTCTCCCACATAACTGACAGCATGCGAGAAAGCCCAACGGTTCAGCCATGAACCTGGTTCAGAAAAGGCATGTCGCCCATAGAACAAACGAACACCCCTGCCGGGCAGGGGTGAGGAGGGCACAACACCATCGCGGCATTCCGCAACTTCTTCCTTGGTCAAACGTAGAAAAGTTGATTTCTCCGCAACAAGATCCGCATTCATGCTTTCAAGGCGCATTGCTTCTATCACCAGCCCCTTCAGGCGCTCGAGCCCTGAACCACGATCGATCCAGCCAACGGACACCCCGCGGGCTGCACCTGCACCGGACAGAAAGGTATCACGAGACGAACGACTGATAGCCTGCCCCGTAAAAGCACCACGACACGTCCGGCGCTGACGGACTGCGGCAAAAAGGGGGGGTGGCAGAACAGCCGGATCACGGGACAGCGCAACCCGGGCAACAGGCTTCAGACGCATGTCATCACGTGTGGCATAAGGACCATCCGGGAACAGCGACAACGCGGGGCCCCATCCCTCGGCAGCAGCCGCCAGCACGAGAAGTTCCAGGAATGTACCCTGCCCCAATGTTGCCTGTCGCAAGGCAGGATCCGCACGAAAAGGAACACGATCCGCATCAGCCAGAAGCCAGAGGACATCATCCCCTTCAAGAGCAATCTTCCAAGGCTGGAGATTATAGGAACTGGGTGCCAGAGAAGCCCAACCCGCCAAACGAACCCGGATATCGGGGACAGACGGTGGCCCACGCCACCCCAGGTACGCCGTACCAGCAGAATCGGATTCACACCCTGCTGATAACAACAATGCAGGCACAGACGCCGCCAACCGCAACAACCGGCGGCGGGATATGACATCACAAGCGGCTGTAGCACATGTACCCATTCCGGTATGGTGCCTGCCATACCGGAATGGGGCAAGAGACATTACAAGCGTCGCTGAACACTCTGGTCACCACGGTCACGGGTGCATGCCATAAAGGCATCAACAACGCCAAGCATACGAACGGGATCCAAGGTCTTGCCATAACCGATCACAGCGCCTTCCACCGTACGCGCAAAGCACGTAGCCTGCACAGACGACCCGCCGTAGTCCCTGTCTTCGTTCAAGCCCAGAGAGACAAGCACAGGAGTTCCCGAAACTTTCCCATCAGAGCCGACAGGCACACGATAACGAGCTGTTCCGATGCAGCAGGCTGCACAGTCAGGAAGATCATCCAAACCCGTCAGGGTCTTGTCCATCGCCTGAAGCAAACCAACGGGCGTAATACTGACAGAGACAAGAATGCCGGAATGATCAACAACCGCCTTGTCAACACCGCCGTTACAGCGATCTCCACCCGCATACAGCCGCTGAATACTCAGAATTTCATCGCCTGCTCCTGATTGCTCATGCCGGTCAAAAGCCCAGACTGACCCCAGAGACCCGTTTCCACCGCCACTTTGATTCACAGCGGCAACCCAACGGCCATCAGGCAGAACCCCCGCATCAGACCAAGACGTCCAGGCCATGTCTCCATCTTTTGCAGCATCAGCACTCAGCCAGCCATGAACCTGGCTCTGAACCTCAACATGGGAATAGCCGCGGTTACAAGCGGCAACAGGGAACGGTAGAAGGTGTCCCTTGTCGTAATCCTCAAGCAAAACCGAGATACACGACGGATGAATGAAGCCTCGACCGGATTCTCTTGTTACCAGCCCGTCCACAGCGCCCGGTAACGGCATGTTGATACCCAGGTACTGGCGGTATGCGCTGACCAAACATGGCACCATCGACCAACGGGCACGCTCCCCAGGAGCACCGCCCTGCTGCGGAATCCCACAGTTCTGCACGGTGCTGTCGAGCCACGCCTTGTCATGGTGGCCCATACGACCATCCAGCTCCAGAAGAACGGGGTCTGAACACACAAGATGCTGAAAAGGCGTACGCGCCTTATTGCAGGGAAACGAAGCCATCGGCATAGCCGTTGCATGTTGTGTTACAGCAACAGAAAGGCATACCGTAAAAAGACAAGCCGAAAATAAAGATAAATCGCGAAACACGCTCTAACTTCCTTCTGTAAGGAGCCCTACAAGGCAATCGAAATATGGCCATATTTCGTGCACATCCGCACGTTACAATGCGGGCATCATGCATCCCGGACCATCCGAACGGAGCAATGTATCGTGATCAATTACAGGGAAAGTGTGACATCAAGCGCAGGGTCCCACCAAAAATACAGGGGGCGACAACGCAATCCGATTGCTCATGACGACCGAAACGCGTATCACACAGTGGCACTACAGCTCCTGTGCTATAAGCTTCCCGACCTGATTCTGCTGGAGATTCCTTACACCATGTTCCGCCTGATACGCTTGGTGCTGCTTGTCCCCGCCATTCTTCTGGCCCATGTTTCTACAGCCAGTGCCGGCGATGCAGCCGACGCCCGCGCTGTTCTGGCACAAGCGGTTGCTGTTGTCGAGCAGGTGAGAGCAGACGACAATTTTCGCAAGGATATGGATCCTTATCTGGCCCGGGCCCGCGCGGTCATGGTTATCCCGTCTTTCTACAAGGGTGGCTTTATTCTGGGCGGGGCTTATGGCTATGGTGTCCTGACCGTTCGTGACAGTGCAGGCACCTTCTCTCCCCCTGCTTTTTATTCCATGGCCGGGGGCAGCATCGGGCTGCAAATTGGCGGACAACGCGTCCAGAGTATTTTGATGATCATGACAGAAAAGGGACTGGAATCCATTTTGTCAGACCAGTTCAAACTTGGTGCCATGGCGGGAATCAGCGTTGCCACATTTGGCGCAAATATAGAAACAGCAACAACAACTAATTTAGAGCAGGATATCATCGCGTACGCACATTCACAGGGCGCATACGGCGGTGGCGCTATCGAAGGTGCCGCTATTTCTTTGCGGGAAGACTGGAACACTGCAATCTATGGTGCGACCGCAAATGACAGAGATATTCTGTTCCAGCGCCGCTGGCCATTGCCTGAAGCCGAGCCCCTGTACCGCGCGCTCCGTGTTGCTCCAACCACTGAAACATCCGGAAGCATAAGCGCAACGGAGTCGGAGAGCATGTCGCACAATCAGGATATGGAAGAACAAACCTATCCGGAAACATCAACGGCAGATAAGCCGATGCGCTTGGCACCTGTCCAGAAACAGGATTTGAACTAGGTCACGCAGAATGGACCCGGCAATATCAACGGCGGGCAACGTCCCGGGACACACGCTTCCTGACTGGCACATTCTCCGGATCGTCGCCTGCAAGGGTAGAGCCCAAAAAGGTGTTGATGTGCCCCAACCATACGGCATCATCTGCAGGAACACCAAAAGCATACGGAAACGTGACCATCGGCATCAACGGCCTGAGAGTGCAGGCCCAACCCGCTTCGTTCATTGTTCCGACCAAAGATTCATCATCAACAATCAACGCATCGGCCCTCCCGGCTCGCACCTCGTGCTCACCTCTGTGGCTGTTATCAACTTCCAGAATCTCGGCATGCGGCAGCGCTACCCTGACCAAGGCAGACAAGCCATTGCCGGCCTGGACAAGGACAACACGATCTTGGCTGTCAAGGTCAGACCAGCTCCCGATTCCAGGATCAAGGGTTCTGGCAATGGCGTAAATCTGACCAGTTCGGTATGGATTGGAAAGCTGAAAACCAGGCTCTCTCCCGGTCATCGCTACTCCAGCAACGATATCGCAGCGACCACTGTGAACATCCTGCCTCAACGAAGAAGGCGTGCTATCCACGTGGCGGAATTCCACGCCCAGATCGGCAGCAAGGGCACGGGACAAGGCGACATCGCGATCAGGCTGCCCAGCTTGATGGTATTCAGATACACCACAAGCGTGGAGAACGCCCTTGGCAAGAATGGTTTCAAGGCGACTGTTGGCAGCCACTACGGAGGAGCTCTCGGCCAGCCAAACAAAAGCCAAGGCCAGCAGGCAGAAAAAACGGCAGGGCCAGGATGCAGACACGCGAAAATCCCTCCGAAGGATGACTGTCCTGAACCAATAATGTCAAACCAGACCAACCTGATACAGTGGTCTTTGAGAACCATCCATCCCTGCAATACAGTCCACAAGCATGCAAACTGCTTTTGCCTGCCGCCAAGCTTGAACTGGGTGAAATATCCGTGACCAGATCAACTTACGCGGGAAGAACGGTCATCTGGATTGGCGGCATTGCCGTCTTGCTGTCCTGCATGGTCTCCGCATACGTTCTCTGGAACAGCCATTCCCAGAGTGAATCTTCGGTTCAGAATGCTCTCGAAACATCGGCTGTACTCCTTGAACGATCCATTACCCACGCCGTTGGCTCCGTTGACGTCATACTTACATATGTACAGTCCGGTGCCAGGGAAGCCCTCTCTTCCTCCATACAAAATCCATCTCCCTTGCTGCATCGCCTTGTATCAGAAAGCCTTCAGTCATCTCCCCACATCCGACAGGTTCTGATCATTGATGGTCGCAACACCATTCTGGCTGACTCGGCCAACCCGCTTTCAGCGGGACAAAGACTGTCTCCGAAGGTATATGGGCTGGAGCAAAGCGGGCCATTGAGCTTGGGGAGCCGCCTGAGAATCGGGCGGGCCAGCAGTGGCCGCTATATCGGTGTTGGCTCGATTCCGATTGATCTATCCTCAACAACAGCTGATGGCCCATGGGTCATTCCCGTCATGTTGGAAGACGAAACGAATACGTCCGATTCACGTCACGTTATTGCAGCTATGAACCCGGGCTGGTTCCTGGAAATGCTTTCTGCCGCGCGCCCCGGTCCCAATGGCGAGGCTGTTATAGCCCGTCTGGATGGTCCGGTTCTGGCTGCCTTGCCCCTTTACCTTGAAAATGGAACACCGTCCCGCAGTGCAATCATTGGTGGGATTCTAAGCCAAGAATCAGGAGCCACAGGTGCGAGCATCACTGAAAAACCATCCCTCTTGGGCCATAAATCCGGCCGGCATGTGAAGAGACTTTCAGATGTTTATCCCCTGTCTTTTGTTCTGACAGCCGTACAGGAAGACATCCAGGCAGCATGGCTGCTCAACAACCACCTCTTGCTGGTCTCAATGGTTCTGACACCGCTTGGGATAGGTCTCCTGTTCATCTTCCTGACACTGGATGTCAGAAACCAATACGCCCTCGGAGAACGCATTCGCCTGGTTGCCCAAGCTATGGAGCAAAGCCCTGCTGCCCTTATGATCACAAGCTCGGATGGGGCTATACTGTATGCAAATCAGTACTTTGCAGATATATTTGAGTACACCTTGGCAAACGTGGAAGGACGCAACCCACGCTTTCTGAAAAGCGGAAAAGTAGCGGACCACGTCTATAAAAACATGTGGAATACCATTACTGCCGGAAAAATTTGGCATGGTGAGCTTATCAACAGGACGCGGAGCGGAGAGAGCCGTCGTGTCGATACAACCATTTCTGCTGTTCATGACAGCAGGGGAAGAATAGCCTGCTATGTGTGTATTCAGTTCCTTGTTACAGATCAAGATGCAGGCGACGCCTCTTTGGTGACGTCCGACTGAATAACCCGACACCACCATGCCTCAAGCAACTGCCTGCCAGACAGGAAGAAAACAGGGACTGCAAAATAGATGCTTGCGTTGCAGCCCCTTTCCACTGATATAGTGCGCACGGAAGACTGGCGGCGGACGAACCCCTCGCCAACCGGGTCAGGTCCGGAAGGAAGCAGCCCCAACGAGTTTCCGGTTCGGGTCGTTGTCCAGTCTTCCGCCTTATTTCTGTCCTCTGCTTCCCAGGCATAATCAAGAGCGAGTTCCGTCGGATGACCGATGTATCCTGTCCAGATCCGGATCCGGCACAAACCACCGGGACCGCACAGGAATACAGGGTTCTGGCACGCAAGTACCGACCGACTGATTTATCGGGCCTGATTGGGCAAGATGTGCTGGTCAAAACCCTTTCCAATGCAATCGCAACCAACCGCCTGGCACAGGCTTGGATGCTGACCGGCGTGCGCGGTGTCGGAAAAACGACAACAGCGCGGATCATTGCACGGGCTCTGAACTGCATAGGACCGGATGGCAACACCGGACCAACTGTGACCCCTTGCGGTCTATGCACGCACTGTCAGGCCATTGCAGCCGATCGCCATGTTGACGTCACGGAAATGGATGCCGCAAGCCGGACCGGCGTCGGGGATATGCGGGATATACTGGAAGGGGTCCGCTATCGCCCCGCCAGTGCACGCTATAGAATCTATATCATTGATGAAGTCCATATGCTGTCCGGGGCAGCGTTCAATGCCCTGTTGAAAACCCTTGAAGAGCCCCCTGCCCACGTCAAGTTCATCTTTGCCACCACGGAAATTCGCAAGGTTCCTGTAACGGTTCTGTCACGTTGCCAGCGGTTTGACTTGAGGCGGATTGACGTTGAGACACTTTCCGCACACTTCCAGCGTATTGCCGGGCTTGAAGGAGTCACTGTAGATGACGAAGCCTTGGCACTCATTGCCCGGGCCGCGGATGGCAGCGTGCGGGACGGCTTGTCCCTGCTGGACAGGTCTATCGCCCACTGCGGTTCCAGTATCCATGCCCGACAGGTCCGCGACATGCTGGGCCTCGCAGACCGCGGGCAGACCCTGGACCTTCTGGAAATCGTACTGGAGGGGAATCTGCCACATGCACTGGAGGCTGTACAGGCGTACTATGCGGCAGGGGCAGACCCTGCCGTCATGCTGGAAGACATGCAGGGGTTAACGCACTGGCTGACACGCCTGAAAGCAACGCCCAACGCACCAGCTGATCATACTGTCCCGGCGGATATGGCCAAGCGCGGAACCGATATGGCGTCACGTCTGTCAATGGGGGTGTTGACCCGCACATGGCAGATGCTGTTGAAAATCCATGCGGAGGTCCGAACAGCAGCACAACCGCTTCAGGCCCTGGAAATGGGGATCATCCGCATGGCTTATGCGGCTGACTTACCTGCACCAGCCGATGTCATTGCCAAACTACAATCCACACCAGACAAAGCTTCCAGCCCTGCCCAAGCTTCCCCAACCGTACCCTCCCCGCGACAGCCGGCACCGGAACCCTTGAGAAGCGCAGGGGATCAAACCAGGCCGACACCTCATGCCCCGTATAGTACACAGACCGCGCTAAAGGCAGACCCTGTACAGGAGGACTGTACGCCTGTTGCCAGTGTAAAGTCCGTAGCGGCGACCGGACCTGAAACATTTGAGAAGATGGTTGCTTTGGTTGCTGCAAAACGCGAGGCTATACTGGGGTATCACCTTGAGCACACGGTGCACCCTGTGTTTTACGAACCCGGGCGCCTGGAATTCCGACCGGAAGACGAGACACCTTCAGACTTGGCAGGAAAACTGGCCCGCTGCTTGGGAGAATGGACGGGCATGCGGTGGGTCATCAGCATCTCGAGGGAGGCCGGTGAACCGACGCTGTTTGAAAAAACCATGACCGGCGTGCGTGCAGATCCATTGGTTCGGGCGACCCTGGAAACATTCCCGACAGCCAGCATCGGCACGGTTCGTGATCTTCCTGCCACACCAACGGCTGATGACACTGGGAACCCGGCACAACCGGAATCCTGAAACGGAGTTAAGAGTTATGAAAAATCTTGGCGGCCTGATGAAACAGGCCCAGATGATGCAGCAAAAAATGGCCGAAGTGCAAGCCAAGCTGGAAGAGATGGAAGTCACGGGCGTCTCTGGCGGGGGCATGGTCCAACTGACCCTGAACGGCAAAGGCGACATGCGCCGCATTGTGATCGATCCTGCTGCGATTGACCCAGACGACAAGGGCGTTCTGGAAGATTTAGTACTGGCTGCACATAATGATGCCCGCCAGAAGGTTGAACAAGCCATGCGCGAGGAAATGCAGAAAGTAACCGGGGGCCTGAACCTGCCTGCCGGCATGAAGCTGCCGTTCTGAAACAGACAGGATATTCGCCCATTGTGAGCAACCCCATCGAACGCCTGACACGACTTGTGGCTCGCCTTCCCGGCCTTGGGCCAAGGTCGGCGCGGCGTGTGGTTCTGCACCTTCTGCGACGCCGGGAGACAGTTCTGGCTCCCCTTGTTGCAGCACTGCAAGAGGTGGAGCGTGCCGTATGCATGTGCCCGGAATGCGGTAATCTGGATATACAGGCCCCCTGTTCACTGTGCGAAGACCACAGGCGTGACCCATCTGTTATTTGCGTGGTGGAGCACGTAGACGACCTGTGGGCGCTGGAACGGTCCGGGGCCTTTTCCGGGCATTATCACGTGCTGGGGGGACTTTTGTCCGCCGTAAACGGGACAGGCCCCGAAGACTTGAGGCTGAGCGGGCTGACGGAGCGAATCCAGAGAAAAGAAGTGCAAGAAGTTATCTTGGCACTTCCCGCGACACTGGATGGGCAAACAACAGCACACTATATCGCCGATACACTGCGCCCCCTTCCGATTGCAACATCTGGCTTGGCACGCGGTGTACCTGTAGGCGGAGAGCTGAACTGGCTGGATGACGGTACTTTAGTACAGGCGTTAAAGGCACGCCGTCCCATGTAAAACCCGTGCCATCCGAAACCCCTCTCTCCCATGACTTTACTCCTACTCACTTCAGGGCAAGATCCCTCCAGCAAGCTTGGAAAGAAGAGATCAGGCGGAGCAAGGAAACAGGGCGTACGATGCGCTACAGGGAAGAGTACAGATACGGGGGAATCGAGTAATTATTTGATAGAAATAACCATTATTATTCCATACACAATGTTTTTATGTTGGTGTGGTTACGCTTATTCTGTTTCTTATCATCGTATCCCACCCACAAATATGTCCTGATGCAAAAAAAAAGATGCATTTCCCGATTCATTAAGCTTGGAGAGAGAAGAAAAATAAGGTATCCATTACCTTGGTTATTACCCTTCTCAAAGGTTTTCTGTTCGCTATGAATACCCGGTCCTTCCGGCCGTCCAACCCGCTGCAGTCGGGAATTACGGCTACTGTCAAGTGGTTCAATGCATCCAAGGGCTTTGGCTTTGTTGCGCCCCAGGATGGCTCATCGGACGCCTTCCTTCACATCTCTGTTCTCCAGCGGGCCGGGCTTGGCGCCATCGATCAAGGCGCCGAGATTGTCTGTGACCTGGAACAAGGACCAAAAGGTCCCCAAGTCTCACAGATCCTGAGCGTTGACACGACCAATGCCGTTCTGTCCAACGACGGTGGCGGCGGTGGCTACTCCGACGGGGCTGAAGAAACAATCGAAGGCATCGTCAAGTTCTTCAGTGCAGAAAAAGGGTTTGGCTTTGTCACCCCTGATTCCGGCGGGAAGGATGTATTCATCGGCATAGGCTCCCTGAGCCGTTCCAGGCTGCAGAACCTGGAAAGTGGGCAGCGGGTTCGCTTGAACATTCGCATGGGCAAAAAAGGGCCGATGGCAGAAGACGTCGAACTTATTCAGTAACCCATCCGGTTATACTGAGAAAAACGCGGTCGCAAAGGCCGCGTTTTTTTTAGCAACTCCAGTATAATCGTACAGTCGCGTCTCATGAAAGATCTGTCGCGATTGCCTGAAAAACGATACTGTAGCGATCAATACCCGGCTGTGTTCTCCGGTCTACATATCGGCACATCAGTCCGGGGGTCTGGAGCAACAAGAATACAAAAACGGGTCAATGCCTTCGTGACTGTCCATGGCGCGGCTTGATGCTCTGGTGTGTTTCATAATGCCGATGAGGAATCCCGGACAATGTTCAAGAAGTTGATGTTGGTGGTTTCGGCTGTTGCTCTCTTGGGTGCGTGCGCAGATCAGTGGGATGTGGAGGGTACAAAAACCCTCCCTCTACAGGGAAATGCCTTCACGCGTGTCCTCCACACCGAATATGTCGAGTTGGCAGCAGCCGAAAAAGCAGAATACGATTGGACAGATACAGCTTACTTCCTGCGACGAGCAGAAGCCGCAGCCAGGGGAGACATCATCCTTCCCCAGGCGATCGAGGAGCGTGACCTGACTCCGGAGGCTGCTAACGAATTACGGGCAGCACGCAATGCGTTGATAGCCGTCCTGGATGCCGGGGCACGCGACACCATGCCGGTCAAGGCTGCACGGGCCCAAGCAGCGGGCTTTGATTGCTGGATGCAGGAACAAGAAGAAGGGCATCAGCCAGATGATATCGCGGCCTGTCGAAAAGTATTTGAAGACACGATGGCCGAACTGCGAAAAGGATCGTCTTTAAAGCCGGCCCGACAGGCACAGGATGCATTCATAGTCCACTTTATCACCAGCTCAACACACCTGGATGCACAAGCCATGAAGGTGCTTCAGGATGTTGCAGCGGCCTGGAAAGCACGCAAATCATCAACGCTGATGATTGCCGGCCATACCGACACCACCGGCAAAGAACATATCAATATGGAGCTGTCCCAGAAGCGGGCAGAACGCGTTGCCAATACCCTGTCGCATCTGGGCGTCAGTCCTGCGGCCATGATCCTGGAGGCTTATGGCGAGGAGCATCCCATGATCCAGACGCCTGACAAAGCATCCGAAGCCCGGAACAGAAGGGTTGAGATCCACATCAAGGCAGCTCCATAATCACACAAGGTCTTTTGGCACGACCTTTTGCACTCCTCGGAGACATTAGCAATACGGCCAAGCCAGTGTTCCAGACAGCGCCCGTTGGCAAGACGGGCGCTGTTCATTTTTTCCTTTCGAAAGAGCCGGGCTTCTGTATCCTGCAAAAGACATTACACGGAAAATAATCAACCCAAGATGATAGCGCGCGTTTATACGGTAGCCTTCCAGGGCATCGAAACAGTTCCAATTGAAGTGCAGGTATCCATCGCAAGCGGTCTTCCCGCCTTCACCATTGTCGGACTTCCCGACAAAGCCGTAGGCGAAAGCCGGGAACGGGTCCGATCCGCACTGGGGGCTATAGGCTTGGCCCTGCCTCCCAAACGTATAACTGTCAATCTTGCCCCGGCTGATATGACAAAAGAAGGAAGCCACTTCGATCTTCCTGTTGCATGCGCGGTTTTAGCTGCCATGGGAATCTTGCCCCAGGAAGACCTGGAACATTTCGTTGTTCTTGGCGAGCTAGGACTGGATGGATCCGTGGCGCCCGTTTCTGGCGTTCTGCCAGCAGCCTTCTTTGCCTGTGGTACCGAACGCGGGCTTATTTGCCCCGCAGCACAAGGCGGTGAGGCCGCTTGGGCCGGAGCACGACAGGATATTCTGGCCGCCCCTTCCCTGCTGGCGCTGATCAATCATTTCCGCGGGGATGTGATCCTGACCCCACCGGAAGCAAAATCTGCCACACAAATTGCATACCCACATGACATGGCCGACGTCAGGGGGCAGGAAAGCGCACGCCGCGCCCTGGAAGTCGCTGCCGCCGGTGGACACAACCTGCTGATGAGCGGCCCACCTGGTTCCGGGAAATCCATGCTGGCACGGCGCCTGCCGGGATTACTGCCCCCCTTGTCTGCACAGGAAGCATTGGAGGTCAGCATGGTTCACTCCATTGCCGGCACGTTACCAGAAGGCGCCTTGATAACCACACGCCCGTATCGCGATCCCCATCATTCTGCCAGTGTGGCTGCCCTGATTGGGGGTGGATTGCGGGCACGTCCCGGTGATATCAGCCTTGCCCACAATGGCATCCTGTTTCTGGACGAACTACCTGAATTTCCACGCGCAACACTGGAAGCCCTGCGCCAACCCCTGGAAACCGGGCACGCTGTTATAAGCCGGGCCAACAACCACGTGTCCTACCCCGCCCGCGTACAGCTTGTTTCTGCGATGAATCCATGCCGCTGCGGCTACTTGACAGAACCATCCATGGCCTGCTCGAAAGCGCCACGCTGTGGGGATGACTACCGGAACAAGCTGTCTGGCCCCCTGATGGACCGTATCGACCTGCACGTCGATGTTCCGTCCGTACCCCCCGCAGATCTGGCACGAGCACCGGAAGGAGAAACGTCAGCCTGTATCGCAGGGCGCGTTGCAGCGGCCCGAACCTTGCAGGAGAAGCGATACAGGAGCCTGTGCCCGGACCAGCACATTCGCACCAACGCACAGGCTGATGGCCGAATTCTGGAATCCGTTGCGCAACCGGATGATGCTGGCCGCGCCCTGCTGGAAAAAGCTGCAAACCAACTGCATCTGTCAGCACGAGGCTGGAACCGTCTTCTCAGGGTATCAAGAACCTTGGCCGACCTTGATGGCGGCGGCCCGGTCAGCACGGTTCATATTGCCGAGGCCCTGTCCTGGAGATCCGTGCGCACAACAGCCTACCACGGCAAGGGACAACCGCGATAATCCAGGAATTGCCCCGAGGCCGATACATCCAGTGAAGAGACGACGTTGACAAGACGGGCTGCAGCCTCGTCCGGGGAAACAACATCCAGTCCGTCCTTGCGGAAAGGATCGGACAGACGGCTGGCAACAGTTCCCGGGTGGAGGGCAACACATATGGCATCAGGATGCGTTCGCGCCAACTCGATTGAAGCGGTTCTGACCAGCTGGTTCAGCGCCGCCTTGGACGCACGATAGCTGTACCATCCCCCCAGCTTGTTGTCGCCGATACTGCCAACCTTGGCTGACAAGGTTGCAAAAACGGAACGACCACGCCGGGGCAAACGCGGTAAAAAGTGCTTCATCAAAAGAGCTGGACCGATGGCGTTGATGGCAAAAGCATGCGCCATAGCCACCGGATTCAGATCGCGCCACGTTTTCTCCGGATTGACTCCATCACCGTGCAGAAATCCTGTGGCATCAAATACCAAACGTAACACTTTTCCGGACTTGGCAATCCGTTCAGCAGAGCGGGCAATACTGTCTTCAGACAACAGATCAAGGGAATCAGAACCGGAACGCGATAGCCCAATGACAGACTCAAAAGCCTCCGTTGCTGACAAGTGTTCGGACACAGCATGACCGATAGCTCCCGACGCACCAATAACAACGGCAATGCCGGTATGATCTGCACTGCAATCACAATCCCGGGCAGAGACCACTGGAACGACACCTCCTGTACAGGGAAAGTCACCGGCATCCGCAGCTCAATCACCTGGGGAAGCACCGACCCTACGCTCATTCACCAAGCCCAGTACAATGGAATAACAGGCCACCATCAAGACAAAAGCAAACGGCAGCCCTGTACACAGGACCATGGCTTGCAAGGCAGCCAACCCCCCGCCCAAAGACAGGGCAATGGCAACCAATCCACCAAACAACGCCCAAAAAACTCTTTGAACAATCGGTGCATTGACCTTGCCACCGGCAGCAATCGTATCAACCACCAAACTTCCGGAATCTGACGATGTAATGAAAAACAGAATGATCAGGACAACACCAACGGCAGAGGCCAGACCAGACAGGGGCAACTGACCAAGCATTTCAAACAGCTTGATTTCAAGCACCGCATCCTGCGCCCCTGTAAAGTCGTTGTGCACCACCTGGGCTATGGCTGTATCTCCCAGAGCCGTCATCCAGAGAACGGACAGCAGGGTCGGAATAAGCAGAACCGCAACCAGGAACTCCCGCACCGTGCGGCCACGGCTGATCCTCGCAATGAACATTCCTACAAAAGGCGACCAGCTGATCCACCATGCCCAGTATGGAGCCGTCCAGGATGCGACAAATCCGGTATCCTCACGCCCGAACGGAACGGACAGGGGAAAAATATACTGCCCATATCCCAACACGTTCTGTACAAAGCCTGACATCAGATCCGCCGTTGGACCGGCAACAACAATAAACAGCATGAAGATAACGGCCAGAAGCATACTGTACTCGGATGCCCTGCGAATGCCGCCATCCAGCCCTTTGACGATCGACCAGACAGAAATCATGGTAATGACAATAACCAGCAGGACAAGCATCACATTGGATGTTCCAATACCCATGAGAAAATCAAGGCCGGCCGCGATTTGTTGTGCCCCGACACCCAAAGTCACGGCCAACCCGGAGACCGTCGAAAAAATAGCCAAAATATCGACAAGATGCCCTGGCCACCCCCAGACTCTCTCTCCAATCAGGGGATAGAAAATAGAACGCAGTGTCAGGGGAAGCCCCTTGTTATAGGAAAACAGGGCCAGCGCCAGTGCAGCAACAGCATAAATGGACCATGGGTGCAGACCCCAGTGGAAAATTGTCGCCGCCATGGCCAAGGATCGCGCCAATGCCTCATCTCCAGAGGCTCCGCCCAACGGGGCGGTATCAATTCTTGCTCCACCATCTCCCAACCCGACACCAGCGAGAGACGCCGAGAAGTGTGTCATCGGTTCGGCAACACCAAAGAAAATAAGGCCAACGCCCATACCCGCAGCAAAGAGCATGGCAAACCAGCCGATATAGCCATAATCCGGCGTTGCGTCCGGCCCTCCCAGCCGCACCTTCCCAAG
This sequence comes from Haematospirillum sp. H4485, assembly GCF_012102745.1. Lineage (GTDB taxonomy): Bacteria > Pseudomonadota > Alphaproteobacteria > Rhodospirillales > Rhodospirillaceae > Haematospirillum. The sequence goes on along the minus strand of NZ_JAAVSY010000007.1, from coordinate 67,808 downwards.
CGGAGACACGACGAGCACCAGGCAAAGCACAACCAGAATATTGCCCGAAAACAGGAAGAACGGCCCAAGACGGGACGTCATCGCATCTCGTATCGCAACAAAAACAGGCTCTATATCATTCTGGAGGGCCAGAGTAATGAAGGTAAAAAACACAACGGACAAGGCTGATACTGTAAATACAATATGGTGAAAATCAAACTCAAGTGTCCATTGGCGGGCTATATTATCCTGCCCCACCGTATAATCTGTCTCGATAATTTCTGTTTCACCCTCTGGCTCAGGGATTGATTCGACAGTCTCCGTGATCTGGTCATCACGGTCTGTCAGGTCAATCTTTTCATGCCGCATACACCATGTTCCTCTTGTTCAGTTGTCATTTCTGCGTAAAGACGAATGCAGACGAACAATCGCCCGCACGACACCGAGGAGGTGCCGACGCCATGACCGACCAAGCCGGACGTTTGTGCGGATCCCGGTACGCCAACAAGGCACCGAAGAGAAGGGTCAAGCCAACAGACAAATAGACCCAAGGATCCATGGAGACCTAGATAAAAGCCTCCAGTAAGTACTTCTTTAGAAAGAAGACACAGCCATAATTAACATAGAAGAGCATAAAATATCCACATAAACATGGATTTTTATTCAGATCGGCCACTCACCTCAATAGAACCATGACATCCTGATATAGAATCTGATCACTGCATATACATACAAATGCCCCGATTCGATTACTGATATGGCGACAAGAACATTATCAGCCAGATTGGAAGCTCCATATAAATCAGCAAACACTCGATCCTCCTCTCTGCCCCATTGCCGACAGGCCCATCCGGCGCTAGTCTCTGCCCCCCTGCATCCGGTACACCAGTGTGGAGACAATCCGGTGAAATATGTCAGTACACGGGGCCAAGCTCCGGTCCTTGGATTTGACGACGTTCTGCTGTCTGGCCTTGCCGAAGATGGAGGGCTTTATGTACCGGAAACGTGGCCCACCCTGTCCCCGGCTGATATACGCGCCATGCGCGGCCTGTCGTGGGAAGATCTCGCGGTTCACATTCTGTCGCTCTTCACTGAAGGCAGCCTGACCGAAGCGGATCTACGTCCCTTGGTTCGTGCCGCGTACGCACCATTCACCCATCAAGCCATTGCTCCACTGAAACAGCTGGATACCGATCTGTGGCTCCTGGAATTGTTCCACGGGCCAACGCTTGCGTTCAAGGATCATGCCCTGCAAATGCTGGGGCACCTGTTTGACAATATTCTGGACAAACGAGGACAAACCATCACCGTCGTTGGCGCGACATCGGGCGATACAGGGTCAGCCGCCATAGAGGCATGCCGGGACCGAAATAGCATCGAGATCTTCATCCTGTTCCCGAACGGTCGTGTTTCTGACGTCCAGCGCCGCCAGATGACGACCGTAACAAGCCGCAATGTTCACTGTCTGGCTGTCGATGGTACGTTCGATGACTGTCAGGATATTGTAAAAGCTCTGTTTGCTTCGCCTTCCTTTCGTCAAGACGTTGGCTTGGCTGCCGTGAACTCCATCAACTGGGCACGGATCATGGCGCAGGTGGTCTATTATTTCTGGGCTGCCCTGCGATTGGGAGCACCAGACAGACCGGTTGTCTTCAGCGTACCAACCGGGAATTTTGGCAATGTTTTTGCTGGTTACGTTGCCCAACGCATGGGCCTGCCGATCGAGCGTCTTGTTATTGGCTCAAACCGCAATGATATCCTGACCCGCTTTGTCCACACCGGCTTCCTCTCCATTCAGGATGTTGTCCCGACCATAAGCCCCTCGATGGATATCCAGATTTCATCAAACCTGGAACGGCTCCTGTTTGATCTCTGCGACCGTGACGCTGGCACGATCAAAATATTGATGCAACAGTTCCGCGAACAAGGCACATGCTCGCCCCCCTCCCATACCGTTGAACGGGTACGGACACTGTTTGAGGCCACGCGCCTTGATGACCAGGAAACCATGGGGGTTATGCGCAGCATCCATACCCTGACCGGGGAGCTTCTTGACCCACACACCGCGATTGGCGTTGCCGCTGGACAAAAGGCATCGCGCACGCACGGCACCCCGGTTGTTTGCCTTGGCACAGCCCACCCGGCCAAATTCCCTGACGCGGTAAGATCAGCCTGCGGTGTGGAACCGGCCCTGCCCCATCACCTGAAAGACTTGCTCCAGCTGCCCGAACGCATGGAGCGGATAAGCCGTCAGGCCGATGCCGTAGAGGCCTATGTACGCGCGGCACGGTCACGCATCCATGCCTAACAGAACCACACAAACCCTCTTGTTTCCGGAGTTTCCATGACCGTCACCATCACGACCTTGCCCAGCGGCCTGCGGGTATTGACCGACCGGATGGACACCGTACAAACCGTCACCCTGGGGGCTTGGGTGGATGCCGGGGCACGTCATGAGCCAGCCCCCCTGAACGGCATTTCCCACCTGCTGGAACATATGGCATTCAAGGGGACGGCCCGCCGCTCCGCCCGCGCTATTGCCGAAGAGATCGAAGATGTAGGCGGTATTCTCAATGCGTGGACCTCACGCGAGAATACAGCCTATTACGCCAAGGTCCTGAAGGACGACGTCGCACTGGCCACCGATATCATCGCCGACATCCTGCAACATTCTGTTTTCGACCCGGAAGAGCTGAAGCGGGAACAGTCCGTCATTGTGCAGGAAATCAATCAGGCCGAGGACACCCCGGACGATATTGTTTTTGACCACTTCCAGGCAACAGCGTACCCGGATCAGGCCATGGGACGAGCTGTTCTGGGAACGCCCGAGACCGTACGCAGCATCGATCGCGAAACACTGAAGAGGTACATGAACAGTACCTACTCGACACACTCGACCGTTATTGCTGCGGCCGGTCATATTGATCATGATTCTTTTGTCCATCTGGTCGAAAAAACCTTCACAAGCCTGCCGGTTTTCCCGTCTGTTACCCCTGAGAAGGCGCTCTATAAAGGTGGAGAAAGCCGGCAGGACAAGAATCTGGAGCAGGTTCACCTTGTACTCGGCTTTGACGGTGTGGCGTATGACCATCCGCACTTCTACGCCACCGCTGTGCTCTCGACACTTCTGGGCGGAGGCATGTCTTCCCGGCTGTTCCAGGAAATTCGTGAAAAACGGGGACTGGTTTACTCCATCTACAGCTACACCAATTCAACAACCGATGGCGGGCTGTTCAGCATCTATGCCGGCACCGGCAATGACGAAGCTGCCGAACTGGTGCCTGTCCTGTGTACGGAACTCCGGAAAATTGTCGATACAATCGTGCAGAACGATGAACTGATGAGGGCACGGGCCCAAATCAAGGCCGGACTCCTGATGGGGCTGGAAAGCAGCTCGAACCGCGCGGAAACGGCGGCTCGGCAGCTGTTCACACATGGGCGGATCGTGGATACGGATGAACTGGTCGCCATGGTCGAGGCTGTCGATGCCACTGCTGTCCGTGACGCAGCTTCCCTGATCTTTGCATCAGAACCAACGCTGGCTGTACTGGGTCCAAGCCGGAATGTCCCGGACTTGGACGCTATCAAGGGCATGATTGCAGTCTAGAAAGCGCAGGCCGGCATCAACCGGCCTGAACGTCGACAGCGAAGCGATAGCCATGCCCGTGGCAGGTCTCGACCATCCTCTGGCCGCCACGGGCATCACCCAGTTTACGACGGATGCGGCTGATCAAAGTATCAATCGAGCGATCGTTGACCTCACGGCCGGGCGCACCTGTCGCTTCCAGGAGCTGATCTCGTGTCAATGGTTGACCAGCACGGGCAACCAGAACAGCGAGCAAATCAAATTCCGTCGCTGTCATTGAAATCGGGTCACCGTCCGGGCTGGTCAGCTTACGCCATAGAAGGTCCATCTCCCAACCAGCAAACTTGTACACAACACCGCCGGGAGCTTCCTTGTTCCCGTTCAAACGACCCAGGACATTACGAACACGAGCCACCAACTCCCTGGGATGGAAGGGCTTGGTCACGTAATCATCTGCGCCCAGCTCCAGCCCCGTAATGCGATCTCGCGGCTGGGCTCTCGCTGTCACCATAATGATCGGAACCCGTGACTGCTTGCGCACAGAGTGGGCAAGCTGGATACCATCGCCATCCGGTAAATTCAGGTCAAGGAGGATCAAGTCCACCGTTGCCCTGGCCATGGCCTGACGCATGGCCTCGGCCGTGGATGCACCGCTTACAGAATACCCTGCCTCTCGCAGAAACGCAGACAGGAGTGCCTGTGTCGCCGGATCATCTTCGACCAGAAGAATGTGGGCCTGCTCTTTTGTCATGGTTTTCGCCCCCTGATTAAGCGATCCGGACACCGCGCAGCATAATGTGACTCTGTTCAGGAGATATGAAATTTCCGGGGCACTGACAACTGGAAAGTATAATGTCCAGCCAAGAGAGAGTATCTATGCGTTTAATACTTTATAGAAAATCTTCCCTTGGTTTTTTTGGAGCGTATTGGCACAGCCATTAGTCATTACTGGCCGCGCCAATAACTCCCCTGGATTATATAACCGTCAGCATGGAAGCTACCAATGGATGCCTAACGATATCGGATTCGCGTAGCCTTATAACCGACACATCTTCAAGGCTTTCCAACCTGGAGGCAATATCCCGCAGCCCTGAAAGGCCCGGAAGAAGATCCGTCTGATCCGGATCACCGGTCAGAACCATGGTTGAGTTCCAGCCCAGACGGGTCAGCATCATCTTGATCTGGCCGTAGGTGCAGTTTTGCGCCTCATCAATAACGATAAAGGAGTTATTCAGGGTACGCCCCCGCATGTAGGCAACCGGGGCAATTTCTATCGTCCCATCTGCCAACATTTGCCGCAGCTTCTTTGCACCAAGACGATCGTTGAGGGCATCATAAAGAGGGCGCAGATAGGGCGCCAGCTTGTCTTCCATGGCACCGGGCAGGAACCCGAGACTTTCACCGGCCTCGACGGCCGGGCGGGATAGAATAATACGGCCGACCGAACCACTCTCCAATGCTTCAACAGCTTTTGCAACCGCAATGTATGTTTTTCCCGTTCCGGCCGGACCCAGTGCCAGAACAAGATTGCGGGTTTCAACAGCATCCATAAGAAGCGACTGATTATCGCTGTGGGGGCGAATGCGACGGATATAACTTCTGTCACGGCGCTGATCATCCACATCACGCCCACAAGACGGAGCGGTTCCACCCAACGGATCCCAAACCATAGCCTCGGGCATCAAAGCACGAACACGGGAGTTTTCGACCTGTGCAGAACGATGGGTGCGCTTGGCCATAGGCAGAACCTCTCCTGAAAGAGAAAAGGGAAAGAGAGACAGGCACTGTCCCCGTTCCGGAACAATGCCAACAAAAAAGCCCCGTCCAGAAAGTACGGGGCAAGACACGAGTGGAAACAGGGACAAAAAAGAAGACACCAGTACGGATTGGAAGGGTCCCTTCCGCCGACGAAGAAAACGCAGGCGGCAAACCCAACAAAACCCGCAGCAAAGTCATGCCGCAACGAAAGAGGTGGTCCAAACCGGAGATCCTCCGACAGGGGCCGTGATACACTGAATGGTACTTCACAACGCCCGGCAACAACAGGAGCGATCAAGCAGAAAAAGCTGTCAACCGGTCCTGTCCACCGGCCCGGCAGCCCCGGAAGGCCGGTAAAATGACGGTTTATGGGAATAAACAGCCCGGAAAATCGCCGGAGAAACCAAGGCAATAACCGTTGCTCCCCATACAAGAGCATCATCATTACGCCATGTCTCAACAGAGCAGGCAAACAAGACGGCGGGAACGCTTGTCCCGGCCAACCAGACGTCTTCTGGCTTCCCGGGCAGTGCAAACAAGACCCGGGAGTCACGAATCCACAGCAGCACCAGCGCCACAGCCACAATCAGAACCATACTGGCCGGAAAATCACGATAGCGTCCACCAAAAGCAAGACCAAAAGCACTGGTCGCAGCAACAGCCAAGGTCATCCGGTACAAAAGACCATGCCATACACCCAACCCAGGTTCCTTGCTCTGCAAAACAGACAGGAAAGCAACAGCGGAAACAACGGCCAGTAAACCAACGCCCCCATTCACGCCCCACTCCAGCAAAGAGCGGCTGGACAGCACAGAATGACGAGCCAGAAGGGCAATGACTTCCCCCGCAGCCAAGGCCCCAACGACAGAGATGGCAAACCCGACACGATCAATACGTTTGCTTACAAAAACAATAGCGACGAAAATAAAAATACCGGTGCCCAAGGCCACCAAGACCCATTTCACCCAATCCGGATCCTCAACAACCGGTCCCTTCAGCAGAATTTTCGGCTTTCCTCCAGTCTGCTGAAGCCCCCAGTATCCACCAACCGTTCCTTCCTGGTCCCGCTTCCACATCTGGTCAAAGGCTTCGATCAGGTTGACACGCCAACCATTGCTGTCTGCCATATCCAGCACACCACGAATAAAGCGCGTGGCGTTGACAAGACCAGGCTCAGCACCCTCCCGCTGCCTTCCACGGGTTGGCCACCCCGTTTCGCCAATCAGGATATCCTGGCCCACAAAAAGGGCTCCCACGGACTCGCGGACATCGCGCACATGCCGCAAGGCGGTATCAATATCAGCCGGCTCATCCTCCCAGTACGGCAGGATATGCACCGTCACAAAATCAACTTCGTTTTTCAGGACCGCCGCATGCCTGGTCCAGAACTCCCACACATCGGCATAGGTCACAGGCTGGGAAACACGGGACCGCACCTCGCGGAGAAACGCGGCCATCCCTTCAGGAGCCTGCTCGCGCCGTAACAGGACTTCATTGCCAACAATCACGGCCCGAACCGTTTGCGGATGCGCATTGGCTATGGTCACAGCCCGCTCGATCTCGCTCCGGTTATCAACCGGGCTGGATCCAATCCAGATCCCGAGAAGAATATGCATGCCCAGCTTCTCGGCCTCGGCAGCCAGCTGATCCAGACCATTGGATGACGCATAGGTGCGGACACAAGAGGTCAAGGGTTTAAGATGGGCCAGATCTTCGGCCAGACGTTCCCGGGTCACATGGAAAGATGGGTCGAACGGACTCTCGCCATCGCGGAACGGGGCGTAGGAAACGCACGGAACCCGACTCATGGAGGAATCCGGAACATCAACCGGTATGCCGGGGCGGACAAGCACACCGGCAAGAACCAGAACAGCAACAACCAACCCCGCCAGAACGTAACCACGCCCCATGATTCTTGCACCCGAAAAACAGAAAGACAGACCTTGTTTGGTAAACATATTTCACGCCCCGCGAAAGCAAAAATATCGCCACACCCACCCCCTGTGTTCAGCAGGCGTAACGCAGACACACAACAAGACGGCCGGGTTGCCGACAGAAAATTGGTGTGATACAGGCTTGCAGCCAATTATCCGGGTCCGGAGCATTTTGTCATGACCGTTACACCAATCCCTCTGCCCATGCCATCCTTGCCGGCACAGTTTCAGGGACGGGACTGGAGCATACCCAGAACAGACTGGACACGACACGATGTTGAAACCCTGTTTGACATGCCGTTCATTGATCTGGTCAGCTTGGCGCAGAGCATACATCGCAGCTGGTTTGATCCCAACACAATCCAGCGATCGACCCTTGTCAACATAAAGACCGGGGCCTGCCCCGAGGACTGCAAGTACTGCTCCCAGTCAAGAACGGCCAAAGCCAAGCTGAAGGTTGAACCTTTAATGGGGGTTGAAGAAGTTCGCACCGCAGCCCGCAAGGCCCGCGAGAACGGCGCGACCCGCTTGTGCATGGGGGCAGCCTGGCGCCAGCTTCGCGAACGGGATCTGCCAACCATTGTCGAGATGATCGGCGCGGTGAAAGAAGAAGGCATGCAGACCTGCATGACCCTTGGCATGTTGAAACCGGAACTGGCCAATGCATTGGCCGAGGCGGGTCTGGACTACTATAATCATAACGTCGATACCTCGCCCGAATACTACAAAAGTATCATTTCATCCCGTACCTACGAGAATCGCCTTGATACGCTGAAGGCCGTGCGGGAAGCCGGCATCCGGGTTTGCTCCGGCGGGATTGTCGGTCTCGGAGAAAGCCGGGCAGATCGGGCCGGCATGCTGCATACACTGGCAACGCTGGAGACGCACCCCAACAGCGTGCCCATCAACATGCTGGTTGAAATCAAGGGAACTGCCTTGGCCGACGAAGGAAAAGGGGGGAACGTCGACCCTCTGGAGTTTGTCCGCACCATCGCCGTTGCACGTATCCTGATGCCGCGTTCGGTTGTTCGCCTCTCGGCAGGCCGCCATGCCATGGATGACAGCACACAGGCTCTTGCCTTCATGGCTGGTGCCAATTCCATTTTCTACGGCGAAGAATTGCTGACAACAGAAAATAGCCCGACAGCACGGGACAATGACCTTCTGGCCCGACTGGGGATAACCCCCATGGCACAAAATCCCAACGACTGAGAACAAGAACCCGGGAATCTGAATCCCGGGTCAGAAGGGCCAGAACAAGGGAATAATCAGAACCGAGACCAAGCCAATAATCGCGTTCAACGGGGCACCGATCTTCAGAAAATCGGTAAAACGATAACCCCCTGCCGTATAAACCATGGTGTTGGTCTGATAACCGATCGGCGTTGCAAAACTTGCAGATGCCCCGAACATGACGGCAACGACAAGGGGCCGTGGGTCAATGCCGATCTCGACCCCCAGATTATAAGCAATCGGCGTCATCAGAACAGCCACCGCATTGTTGGTGATGATCTCGGTCATGAGTGACACGATGACGTATACAACAATCAGCAAGACCCATGGCGAATGCCCATGTAAATAAGGTGCCATCGCGCCAACAACCACCTTTATAGCCCCTGTCTTTTCCAACGTCAGACCAACAGCCAACATCCCGAAAATAAGAACCAGTATGCGCCAGTCTACCGCTTGGTACGCTTCATCCACATCAACGCAGCGCGTCAAAAGAACAAGAGCCACCGCAATAAGCGCCAGCGCTGAAATCTCTGCAACACCAAGAGCGGATAAGGCAATAACAGCCAACATAATGAGGACAACAAAAGGAGCTTTGGTCCTGCGGAAAGGACGGTCCTTGGGTTCAGACAAGTTAATCAGCCCCTGATCAGTGGACAAGCGTTCCAGATCCTCGGCTGACCCTTCCATCAAGACTGTGTCACCCACTTGAAGAACAACAGAATCAAGATCCCGGGAGACATTTTCACCGGCGCGATGAACAGCCAAGGGATAAACACCATAACGCCGACGAAGACGTAGATTGCCAACAGGATGCCCCGCCATTGGCGACCCCGGCCCAACCAGTCCCTCAGCAATGGTTGCCTGACGCGCAATCAGTGGCTCAAGCGCATGCGCACCTGGAAACTCAACCTTGCTGTCATCGCGCAGAGATATGACCTCACCGGCTCGTGTTTTCAGGATCACGCGATCCCCTGCTTCAAGAACCACGCTGTTAAGGTCCCGACGCAGGGATTCTTCACCGCGAACCACATCAATCAGGCGCCCATCTGCACGACGAAACAAGTTGACCTCAACAGCAAGGCTGCCGATCAATGGAGAATCATAGGGAATAACAACCTCGGTAATAAAACGGGGGCCAGACCGGTTGCTAACAAGCGTACTGAGACTCTGCCGGTCGGGAAGAAGACGGGGAGCAACCAGGACCACATAAATCATACCGGCAATGGCCATCAGGACACCGGCCCCGCTGATCTCGAAGATCCCGAATGGCTCCATCCCAAGCCCTTGGGCTACACCATCCACCAACAGGTTGGTTGATGTTCCGATCATGGTACAAGTACCGCCCATAATCGTGGCATAGGACAAGGGAATCAGAAACTTTGACGGTGACTGCTGAAGGGAAACCGCCAAACCGATCACAACCGGGATCATGACAATCACAACCGGCGTGTTATTGACGAAGGCCGACATCAACATCGTGCCTCCCATCAACAAGCTGATTGCCACGGTTGGTCGCGAGCGGGCAATACGGTGGATAACACCGCCAAAGGCTTCAATAGCACCGGTACGCACAAGGGCACCAGACAGGATAAACATGGCCGCAATAGTTGCCGGAGCACTGTTGGAAAAGACCGAAAAAACTTCCTTGATGGTCAGCAAATCAAGGATCAAAAGCAAAGCCACGGCCGCGACAGCAACAACATCCGGCGGCCACTTCTCCCATACGAAGGCGGCAAGCAGAAGCACCAAGAAGCCAAGAGCCACATAGGGAGCAAGGGCACCGAACCCATATAACATGCCCTTCAGCCCCCGACAGTCATGATACCCAGGGCAGCAATGCTACCAAAGAGTGCGTTATTGGGGCAATAAAACTGTTAGCGCGAGGACCTGTCGGAAACAACAGGCTCTGCCACCAGCGCAGATCCCTCGAGATCCTTACCGGAATGGCTTGCTCCCTCACTCTGCGGCTTGACGGGAACGAACACACAACGAGGGGAACGCGCAACAGCAACAACCATGATGGTTGCCGCCACCGCACCGTAGTCCGCATTGTAAAATACCAGCGCCATCAGAGTCAGAGCCAAAGCAGGAACCATGACAGCCGGGCGCCGGATCCAGAGCGCCAACCCGGCCACCGGGATCGACAGGATGCCCAGCGCCTTGGTGTACATCAGGATGCCCAGACTGGACCGCAGGGAACATTGAAATGACACGGACCCAAGAGCACAGGCGTGGGACATTGCTTCATCCTGCAGCCAGAAATAACGCGCCGAAAGCAGCAAGATCAGGAGAAAAAAGAAAGCCGGGACAACAGGCATCCGGGCCGGATGTAACAATGCCTGCGCAAGATCTTTCCACAACATGCAAAACCTGCCACTGTGTCAATGCAATACACGCCGAACATGGACAGAGCGTTGATAACCTCATAGATCCTGGCCAAAGCTCTGAAATAAACTCGACACTTTGAACAAAAAACACGTGAAAGAGGTTATAAACGTCCAATGATACACGCGAGAAGGGTTATCGCGGTTTTGCGCTGCCATGTCAAAAGACAAAGCGGGATAGCATGAGCCTCATGAACCGGTTTGGCTTGTCCGGATCTCCTTTTCCGCTGTTCCCGGATCCACAGCGGTGGTTTCCTTTGCGATCGTCTGTGGCTACACTGGAACATTTGCAGGCTCGCTTGCATGATGGGGATAGGCTCCTGACCCTGACAGGGCCGGAAGGCATCGGTAAAAGCACACTGTGCGCCAAGCTGCTGCGTGAAGTACCCTCACCCCTCTCGGCCCTCTGCATAACCATTCCCGGCGACAACAACAGCAACAGCCTGGAACGTCTCCTTCTGGGCGCTCTGTCACACGGCGTACACCCGGAGGGTGAAGGCGAAGAACATGACATGATCATCAGGCTTCTGCTCGGCCGACGCCTTGGCCGGACACCGTGCCTGGTCATTATCGACGATGCCCATTATCTGCCATCCCGCGCCTTGCTGTTTCTGCACAGCCTTCTGGCCATGCACCGGGAAGGAGGCCCCATCCTGAGAGTTGTTCTGTGTGGTGCGGATGACCTCCTTCCACGACTGACACACCCCCTCTTCCGCGCACTGTCCTCACTCCCGACGCACTTTCTCAGCTTGCAGCCGATGAATGCAGGAGAAACAATTGCGTATATAGACCATCACCTGAACCTGGCTGTCTTGCCGGATCATCCACCAGCACGCCCTTTTTCTCCCGAAGCACTGGGCATCCTGGTTGTGGACAGTCAGGGGCTGCCAGGACGCATCAACCGGCTGTGTGACAAGGCGTTGCACGCCGCAGCACAACGCGGGGATACACTCGTCCGGCCTGAAGATCTGGGATACCAATCCGCCTTCACATCCACCCATGGTCAGAAGAAACAGGTGGGCATAACCCACGCCTCAATTCTTGCAGGATTGGGCGGTATGATTGCGGGGGCTCTGATCGCGGCACTCTTCACGGGAATAATCCCGTGGCTTGACAGCAACAGTGAACTGGAACCGATAGCCTTGGACAAGGACGGTTCCTCCCTGTTGACAGGGACCCGGGCACACCCGCCTCTTTCGATTGTACTGACCGAGAAACCAGATCCCATGGCACCACCGCCGCAGCTTGACGGTCATCAGGACGAGACCGGATCCAGCACAGCCTGCCGCGATCAGCAAGGCCGCTGGTTATGGTCATCAACAGCTTGCCCCAACAACCCCGATTCAGCAGTAAAACCCTGATGTACGCCGCCATCCGTTCATGCCTGCTCCTGCTTGCCCTTGTCACCGGGATTGCCGCACCATCCGGTGCCACAGAGCACACAAGCTCCCGAAAGGCATCCCCGACACATGCCCTTGCCATGCACGGGGCACCCAAATATCCGGAACACTTCCAGCATTTTGACTACGTCAACCCGGATGCGCCAAAAGGCGGCATCCTGCGTATGACACATGCTTATGCCTTTAACAGCCTGAACCCCTTCATCATGAAAGGGATAGCCGCACCGGGACTTGCACCGCTTGGCAGCAGCTATCTCTACGCATCCCTTATGGTCCAGAGCAAGGATGAACCCTTTACTGAATACGGATACCTGGCAGAAAGCGTCGAGCTTGCCGACGATCGCAGCTGGGTTGCCTTCAACCTGCGGCCACAGGCCACGTTCCACGATGGAACACCTGTTATGGCCGATGACGTTGTTTTCAGCTTCAACACCCTGCGCGAGAAGGGACGGCCGCTGTATCGTTCCTACTGGGGCAACATAACACGTGTGGAAGCAACCGGACCAAGACGGGTGCTGTTCACCTTTGACGGCACACGCAACCGCGAGCTTCCCTTGATTTTGGGGCAACTTCCCGTCTTCTCCAGGGCAGACTGGAATGGACACGACTTTGAACGCAGCGGCCTACGGATTCCCCTTGGGAATGGGCCCTATCGCATTGCCACGGTCGAAAGCGGGCGGCGCATCGTGTGGGAACGTGTTGAAAACTGGTGGGGACATACGGTCCCGGCCCTGCGCGGCCACTACAACTTTGATACAATCCGGGTGGATATTTATCAGGATGACACGGTAGCCAAGGAAGCCCTGAAGGCTGGAAAAGTTGACATCCGTATCGTTCGCAGCGCACGGGAATGGGCACGGGACTATCCGGAAACCGGGAAAGCAGACAGCCCACTGACCCGAATTGCTATCAAGAACCATAGCCCATCTGGTATGCAGGGGTTTGTCTTCAATACACGCCGCCCACACTTCGCTGATCCCAAGGTACGTGAAGCCCTGATCCAGGCATTTGATTTCGAATGGACCAACGCCAACCTGTCTTTCGGGCTTTACAAACGGACCCGAAGCTACTTTGGAAACTCTGACCTGGAAGCAACAGGGGAGCCGGGTCCGGAAGAACGAATCCTGCTGGAACCTTGGCGTGACCAGATCCCTGCACGTGTTTTCAGACCAGTCTGGGAACCTCCCCGCACAGATACCCCGGGTGGCCTGCGCGCCAATCTGAAACGGGCCCTGACCCTGCTGGACGAGGCCGGTTACGAGGTGCGCAACAACGTTATGGTGTCCCGCAAAACCGGACAACCACTGACCTTCGAGATTCTCCTTCACCATCCCGCTTGGGAGAAGGTAACGCGCCCCCTGCTCCAGAATCTGTCACGGCTGGGCATCCACGCCACCATGCGCACTATCGATCCGGCACAACACCTGACCAGACGAAACCAGTACGATTACGACATGATTGTTGATGCCTGGTTCCAGAGCCTTTCACCCGGCAATGAGCAGTATGACTTTTTTGCCAGTCACGGGGCGGACAATCCCGGAGGACGCAACTTGGCCGGAATAAGGAATCCGGCCGTCGATGCCATGATCGGAAAAATGGTGCAGGCCAATACCCGCACCGAGCTTGTAGCCGCAAGCCGGGCCCTGGACCGGATCCTGCGCTGGAGCTTTCTGTGCATCCCGCAATGGTACAATAATGAGACCCTGTACGTAGCAACCCGACAGATCCAAACGCCCGAGATGAATGTCCTGCAGCCCGTCATCGACCCGGATATTTTCTGGTACGCCCCGCAATCCTCCTGACGGAACCAAGCACCATGGTATCCTATATTCTGCGCCGTCTGCTGCTGATACCGTTGACCCTGCTGGGAATCATGACGGTCAACTTCTTTGTCATCCAGACCGCACCCGGGGGACCGGTCGAACAGACACTGCTGATGATGGCCGAAGCAACCGGTGGCCTGGCTTCTGAATCCGGGGCGGGGGACACAACCCTGTACCGTGGGAAACAGGGGCTGGACAATGAACACATTGAACACATCCGCAAACAATTCGGCTTTGACCGCCCGCTTCACGAACGCTACCTGATGATGCTGGCTGACTATGCCCGTTTCGAGCTGGGTGAGAGCTTTTATCAGTCCAAACCCGTCACCGAGATGGTGATCGATGCTCTTCCAGTTTCGATCTCCCTTGGGGTGTTGTCGACCCTGATCATCTATATCATTTCCATTCCCCTGGGCATCCTGAAAGCCATTCACAGCGGCAGCCGTCTTGACGGTATCAGCAGCTGGATTGTTGTTGTGGGTTATGCAGTTCCGTCATTTATGTTTGCGATCCTGTTTATTATCTTTCTGGCTGGTGGTCGCTTTCTGGACTGGTTTCCGATGCGAGGACTGGCTTCGGATGACTTTCATACGCTGTCATGGGCAAGACAGGTCCTGGACTGGTTATGGCACATGACCCTGCCCGTTACAGCCATGGTGATGAGCGGCTTTGCCAGCCTGACCCTTCTGACCCGCAACTCTTTTCTGGAAGAAATCAGCAAACAGTACGTCATCACCGCACGGGCCAAGGGTCTGATCGAGCGGCGGGTTCTGTACGGGCATGTCTTCCGCAATGCCATGCTGATTGTGATCGCCGGCTTCCCCGCCACGCTGATTGCCATGTTCCTGACCGGAAGCATCCTGATCGAGAGCATCTTCTCGCTCAATGGTCTTGGTCTTCTCGGCTTTGAAGCTGTTGTCCGGCGCGACTATCCGGTCGTATTCGGCAGCCTGTATATTTTTGGCCTGATCGGCCTTGTCATGAATCTGGCCAGCGACATCGCCCTGCACCTGGTTGACCCGCGGATCACATTTGAGTCTGCCCCATGAGCACAATCCATCAAACACCTTGGCAAAGACGGCTGGACGCCTTCCGTGCACAAAAGCGCAGCCTGTGGAGCCTGCGTATTTTGGGCATCCTGTTTCTGCTCAGTCTGTGTGCCGAGTTCCTGTCCAACGACCGCCCCCTGCTTGTTTTCTACGATGGCAGGATCTATACGCCGGTGATAACCGATTACCCTGAAACAACGTTCGGCGGCTTCCTGCCCACCTATACGGACTATCACGACCCGGAAGTCAGAGCCCTGATCAATGCCAAAGGGTTTGCCCTGTGGCCTCCCCTGCGTTTTTCCTACAACACCATAGACACACGCACACACGAACCCCCACCGGTCCCTCCCGGCTGGCTTCACCCCCTGGGAACCGATGGGCAGGGACAGGATATTCTGGCCCAGATACTGTACGGATTCCGCAGCTCCATGCTTTTCAGCCTGACCCTGACCACCCTGTCGGTTGGCATCGCCATTGTGATCGGGGCCCTGCAGGGTTTCTATGGCGGTCACATTGATCTTTTCGGCCAGCGTGCCCTGGAAATATGGAGCGGGCTTCCCCAACTGTTCATCCTGATTATCCTGGCCAGCCTGATTGCTCCCTCATTCTGGAGCATTCTTCTGGTATTGGCCCTGTTTTCCTGGACAAGTCTGGTTGGTCTGGTCCGGGCCGAGGTTCTGAAAGTGCGGGCACAGGACTACGTGCGTGCAGCGCGCGCCCTTGGTGCCGGCAATACCCGTATTCTATGGTGTCACATCCTGCCCAACGCCCTGACAGCATCCCTGACCATGGCTCCTTTCCTGCTGGCCGGCAGCATTGTGACACTTGCCGCGCTGGATCTGATTGGCTACGGGCTGCCCTCGACATCCGCCTCTCTCGGTGCGCTGCTGAAGCAGGGAAAAGAAAGCCTGGATGCCCCTTGGATTGGCATCAGTGGCTTCATCACCCTGGCTTCCTGCCTGACCATGCTGATCTTTGTCGGAGAAGGTATCCGCGATGCCCTTGATCCAAGGCACAAGGCCGGGCAGGGTGAGCCATGAGCCTGCAGCAGAATGCCCCATCGGCCACACAGCCGATCCTGTCCATACGGGATCTCCATATTTGTACGCACGGACGGGACATCCCTGTTGACCTCGTCAGGGGACTATCACTGGACATCGCACACGGCGAGACACTGGCCCTGGTCGGGGAGTCAGGCTGCGGAAAATCCATGACCGCCTTGTCGGTCCTTCGCCTTTTGCCACCGGGCGTCCGGATACGCTCCGGGTCAATCCACCTCAAGGGACAGGATCTTGCCGGAGCAAACGACGCAAGGCTGCGCGAAATCCGCGGCAACCGGGTCGGCATGATTTTTCAGGAACCGATGAACAGCCTGAATCCGCTTCATACCATCGGACGCCAGATTGCCGAGTCCCTGCATATCCACCAGACCATAAGGCGGAATGCTATCCGGTCTCGGGTTATCGAACTGCTGGACATGGTAGGATTGCCAAACCCGCAATCACGTCTGCGGGCTTTTCCGCACGAACTGTCAGGGGGCCAGCGCCAAAGGGTCATGATCGCCATGGCGCTGGCCAATGCGCCGGATCTCCTGATTGCTGATGAGCCCACCACAGCCCTGGATGTCACAATTCAGGCGCAGATCCTGTCCCTTCTGAAAGACATGCAAAAGCAGCTGGGAATGGCGATCCTGTTCATCACGCATGATCTGGGAATTGTGCGGCGGATTGCCGATCGGGCTTGCGTCATGAAGGATGGTGAACTGGTCGAGGAACGCCCGACGCCAGACCTGTTCTCCACTCCACAGCACCCCTTCACCCGCCATCTTTTGTCCTCTGGCCCATCCGGGCACAAAGATCCGGTTGCTCCAGATGCACCGGTTGTTCTGGACGTACAGAACATGCAGGTGCGCTTTCCGCTACGGCATGGTCTTTTTGGCTTGGCCCGACACTGGAACACGGTCGTCAATGATGTTTCCCTGACTCTGCGTCAGGGCCAGACCTTGGGGATTGTCGGGGAGTCCGGATCGGGGAAAACAACATTGGCCATGGCCATACTACGGCTGGTCAAGGCGCAGGGTCGCATCGTCTGCCTGGGTCATGCACTGGACGGACTACCAGAGAAAGCCCTGCGTCCGTTCCGACGTTCGATGCAAATCGTGTTTCAAGATCCATGGGGATCACTCAGCCCACGCATGACTGTACGGGATATCATAGGCGAGGGCCTTGATATTCACTGCCCCGGCAACAAACAGGATCGTGAGGCAGCCATTCAGGCCATCCTGGACGAGGTTGGCCTGACACCGGACCATGCAGACCGTTACCCCCATGAATTTTCCGGCGGGCAACGTCAAAGGATTGGCATCGCACGTGCCTTGGTACTCAAACCCAGACTTCTGGTTCTGGATGAACCCACCAGCGCCCTGGACGTCTCTATCCAGGCACAGATTATCGCCCTTCTGCGTAATCTCCAGCAGCGCCATCACCTGTCCTGCTTGTTCATAAGCCACGATTTGCGGGCCGTTCGCGCCTTGGCAGACACCATTCTGGTCATGAAGAACGGACAGGCGGTGGAATATGGCCCAACCAGCACCGTGCTGAAAGATCCACAGCACCCCTATACGCAAACCCTTCTGGCCGCTGCCTTCCTGGATCAAACGCCTGGATACGGAAAAAACAACATCCGTTTTCCGGAACCGGACAATATTATAGGAGAGTCTTAACTTTCACGGGCCATACTCGCATACTGTGCTGGATTGTATGGTAGGCCCTGTCAGCCGGTACCGGTATTGACGGGCGGGTCTGCCCACCTTGGCTGCGGAAAACCGGATGACCGAGCAGTTTCGCCTGAAAGATGACCCGACGCTGCAGACCGTGGGCGGTCTGCGCCCGATTACCAATGACGCTGCCTTTACAGTGCAGGTAGAAATTTCGGTTATGCTGGGCAAGTCGATGCTGCGGGTGCACCAGCTGCTGAAACTGGGCCGCGGTGCCGTGGTCGAGCTGGATCAGAAGACCGATGAGCCGGTGGAAATTTATGCCAACGGCATACTGGTAGCCCGTGGCGAGGTGGTGATTACCGAAGGTGACAAGATCGGCGTGACCCTGACAGAGCTTGTCCACTCTGTCTACGCGACCTGATACGCTGTCTGTAGAGAATCAACGGCAGAAACGCAGGGTGATCAGGCAGTAAGCCCTTCTGCTTCCGTCGCCGCAGCGCCGATAATATCGCCGAACTCACTCAGAAACACTGATCCCTTGACCGTACGCAAAATAAGAACGCTGCGGCGGTCGTGGTCGTCCATCTTGCGCTTGAGCAAGCCATATTCAGCAAGCCGATCCACAGCCCTGGTAATGGCGGGCTTGGAAACATTCAGTTCTGCCGCAAGCCCCCGTACGGTATGAGGAGGAGGCGTCAGATAAACCGTCAGCAACATGGCCATCTGGCGGGCAGACAAGTCCGGTGCCTCCCGACGAACACTCTCGACAATCGCACCGCGCCATAGATCAAGCGCCTCTACAGCTGAAATCTTGATATCCATTTCCCACCCGACGTTACCAGGAAACTCGACCTCATGGCCTTGCGTCTATTTTGCATGCAACGGTCACATCGGCCAACGCCCGAAAAAAGAACAGAAACATTCAGCATCCGGAACGACTGCCTTGCCAAGGCTCAACAGAATGGAGAAAAAAGACAAACATAATTGCATGCTGCTAAATACGCTGTACAAAACGATCCTGCAGTACGGAAAAGATTGCTTTCAGCGTCATGGCTTCTCCACCAACCGGACGACCGGGACGCGCTTTCTGATTCCAGGCAAATAGATCTATATGAGCCCACGGCGTGGAATCCGACACAAAAGACTGCAGGAACAGGGCTGCCGTAATGGCACCAGCCATCCTCCCCTCCGGTGCATTGTCCAGATCCGCAATACGGCTCTCGATCATGGAGCGGTAACCATCCCACAACGGCATATGCCACAAGGGATCATGCTCGCGCTGCCCCGCTGCAACAAGGTCAGCGGCCAACGTATCCTGGTTGGAAAAAAGTGCCGGAAGTTCCGGCCCCAGGGCAACACGTGCTGCGCCGGTCAGGGTAGCAAAGTCAATCATCAGCTCCGGCTTCTCACTATCCCCTTCGGCAAGGGCATCAGCAAGGATCAACCGACCTTCCGCATCTGTATTGGATATTTCAACGGTCAGCCCCTTGCGGGTTCTTAGAATATCCCCCGGACGCATGGCATTGCCTGCCACGGCATTGTCCACAGCCGGTACCAGAACCCTGAGCCGAACCGGCAGCCGGGCATCCATGACCAAGCCGGCCAACGCCATGGCATGCGCGGCTCCGCCCATATCCTTCTTCATCAGGCGCATACCGGAAGAGGGCTTGAGATCAAGACCGCCCGTATCAAAGCACACCCCCTTGCCAACCAAGGTCAGCCTGGGCGCAGATGGATCACCCCACCGTATGTCAATCAGACGCGGAGCGCGCGGCGAGGCACGCCCAACCATATAAATGGCCGGATAGTTGCGATCTGACAGAGCCTCCCCCACAATAACCTCGAGAGAAGCCCCATAGCGTTGGGCCAAACCACGGGCGGCATCCTCCAGTTCGGACGGCCCCATATCCTCCGCCGGTGTATTAACCAGGTCACGAACCCACTCAATAGCCCCAACCCAGCGACCCACAGCCGCACGATCAACGCCTGCGGGCCAGACCATACGGGCAGGTACACTCTCCTCCTGACGGCGATAGCGATTGAAGCTATAAGCTCCCAAAGCCCATGCAAGACAGAACCGTACGGCATCATCTGGATCTCGCACACCATCAAGGGACCAGATTCCAGCCGGAAGAGACAAAGGGAGATCAGACAGGGCCCACGGATCAAGGCCATCGCCAAGACCTACCAAGGCACCGGATACAGATCCATCCCCGGACGGCAAGAGGCACATCTCGCCCACCCCGGCAGTAAATCCAGATGCTGCGGCAAAAGAAGGGAGATCGTCCCCCGCCAGGACCAAACGAACCGGACGAACCACAGAAGGCGCGTCTATCTCTGTTGGGCTGACAAAAACCGAAAGAGGCATTTCTATCCTGTCTGTTTAGCGTACTTCAAAAGCAACAAGACTCGCACTCAATCGCCTTTGCCCATGTCAGTGTAAGCCTTGCGTGCCCCATCATGAAGGGGAATACCAAGCCCGTCCCGGGCCGTATCCGGAGACATGGAAGCTGCCCGCGGATGCCCCTTGCTGTAAAGGATCAAGTGACTTGGATGCCACATGGACCGGGTAATGGCCTCAACAAAATCCGCAGGCGTGCGCGTGGTCGTAACCAGAAGGGCGCCGACTGTAACGGTACGTATCGGCTTGCCACCCATACCAGCATAGACATCTTCCGGTATTTCCCCTTTTGAAAAGAATGGATAACGCCCGACAAGGCGTTCCACAGCCGGTCCTTCAATTGGAACGAGGCGTGCGGATCCGCTGTCCAGCAAACGCACAATTAGCTGCGTCGGAGCCCCGGAAACAAAAAACATGGCGTCCAGGGAACCGGCGATAAGATCATCTGCATCCTCCCCTGGTTTTTTATAAATCGGCTTGATGTCACCCATACTGATCCCGAAGGCTTCAAGAATAATGTGGGAGCCCACCAAGGTACCGGATCCCTCCTCTCCGACACCTATACGCTTCCCTTTCAGTCCCGCCACCGATGTTATGCCCGAATCCGCACGCACAGCCAGATGAACGGCTTCCGGATACAGACGGGCAATCGCCCTGAGTTCGGTGACAGCCCCCTTTCCCTTGTAAAGCCCGGAGCCACTTTGAGCCCAGAAAGCGACATCTGCCTGCACAAGGGCAAAGTCAAGGTCCCCACGCGCCAGTCCTTCCACGTTCTCAACGGATCCATTTGTTGATTGTGCAGCTGCAATCAATCCGGGCACCCCACAACTCCCGCCCCGGTCGCAGGGGCGCGAGCCCGGTGGGTTGGATAGTGCGTTTGCAATCAATCCCCCAACGGGAAAGTACGTTCCACCGGTTGGACCCGTACCAATACGTACAAAGCGGACATCCGCGCTTCCCTTGGCCTTGCTGTCAGACTCGCCGGCACAAGCAGGGTAGATCAAAGCCATGGCGCAGGCGAGAATCACACCAGCGACCACCAGTCCCCGCCATCCGGAAAACGCAGACACAACAAACACGATAAACCTCCGGAAGGAAAAAACGACCGGGACCAAGCACCAGGGCGAGGAGACACCCTGAAAAAACAATGACGAAACAGATAGTAATACAAACATGAGCCCATCAAAACGGCCATAGACATTTTTGGTCCACCGGGACCAGAGAATTCCCGCAAAAGTAGTTTCTCTTTGAGGGATTGTCTTTCCCCTGACAATCCTGTATAGGGATCGGCTCTGTTTGCGAGCGGCGAGGCTGTGCATCAGGCTGCGTGGCAGTCAAGGTGCCGGGCATGCCCACCCGCAGCAACAGAAGCCCGGCCCACATGTGGAACCGGGCAGGACCAGAACTGTCAAGGACTGAAAAATGCCCAAGATGAAGACCAAAAGCGCTGTCAAGAAGCGCTTCCGCCTGACCGGTACCGGCAAAGTCCGTGCCAACGTTGCCTACAAGCGTCACATGCTGCGCAACAAGCCCCAGCAGATGAAGCGTCAGGCTCGTGGCACCATGATCCTGTGCGACAGTGACGCCCGGATCGTCAAGCTGTACATGCACGGCTGACGCCGTCATTCACCGTTCAGGATAAGGAAATCATATCATGTCTCGTGTGAAACGCGGCGTTACCTCCCATGCCCGTCACAAAAAAGTCCTGAAGCTCGCCAAGGGCTATCGGGGCCGCAATTCCACCAATTTCCGGATTGCGATTGAAAAAGTCGAAAAGGGCCTCCAGTACGCCTACCGCGATCGTCGCAACAAAAAGCGCGACTTTCGTGGACTGTGGATCCAGCGTATCAACGCCGGTGTTCGTGAGCTGGGCCTGACTTACTCCCGCTTTATCGATGGCCTGCACAAGGCCGGTATCGAGCTTGACCGCAAGGTCCTAGCTGATCTCGCCGTGAGAGAGCCGGAAGCCTTTGGCAAGCTGGTCGAAAAAGCCCGGGCTGCTCTTGGCTGATCAGAGGGCACCCATGGTGCCCTGACATGCCGGACGGTCGTCTACCATGCAGACGGCTTTTCGGTGTAGTGCCTGAGAAGGGTTGCTCGCTACGGGGCAGCCCTTTTTCTTTGTCTTTGCTGAAAACTATCCGGAAGCATAGCCCTCCGGTAGCCCGTTCGGGGCATCCGCCCCTGTTCCCCCTGACTGTTCCGGGAAGGTTCTGGATCCATGGATACTCTGGATACCCTGCGTAACGAGCTTCTGGACGCGGTCCAATCCGCCCCTGATGCCGACACTCTTGAAGCCGTGCGCGTTGCCGCGCTGGGCAAGAAAGGGCGCATTACCGATCTGATTAAAACACTCGGCCACATGACGCCCGAGGAGAGACGCAGCTTTGGCCAAGCGATCAATGCCGTCAAAGACGAGGTTGCGGCCCTTCTGGAAAGCCGTAAAGCCACTTTTGCCGAAGCCGCCCTGGAAGCACGCCTGACGTCTGAGCGGGTTGACATAACCCTGCCGGTGCGCCCTGAAACATCTGGCACCCTGCACCCGATCAGTCAGACCTGGGATGAGGTAGTCGCCATTTTCGGCCAGATGGGCTTTACCGTTGCTGAAGGCCCGGACATCGAGGATGACTTCCATAACTTCACGGCCCTGAACTTCCCGCCGGGGCATCCTGCCCGCGAGATGCATGACACGTTCTTTCTCTCCGAACAGGAAGACGGAACACGGAATCTGCTGCGCACCCATACCAGCCCGGTACAGATCCGCACCATGCTGGCACAAAAACCACCCATCCGGGTGATCATTCCCGGACGAACCTACCGGTGTGATTCCGATATGACCCACACCCCGATGTTTCATCAGATCGAGGGCTTGGTCATCGACAAGGCCGTACACATGGGGCATCTGAAAGGATGCCTGAAGGAATTTGTAGAGGCTTACTTCGAATTACCCGATGTTCCGGTCCGTTTCCGGCCCTCCTTCTTCCCGTTTACGGAACCATCTGCCGAGGTGGATATCGGATGCTCCCGCAAGGGGGGTGAGCTGAAAATTGGTGAAGGCACTGACTGGCTGGAAATTCTGGGCTGCGGCATGGTGCATCCCAATGTGCTGAAAGCCTGCGGGCTGGATCCGGAAGAGTATCAGGGCTTTGCTTTTGGCATGGGGCTGGAGCGGATTGCCATGCTGAAGTACGGCATCCCCGACCTGCGAACCTTTTTTGAATCCGACGCACGCTGGCTGAAGCACTACGGCTTTGCCCCACACGACGTACCAAGCTTGACCGGAGGGCTGACCCGATGAAATTCACCCTGTCCTGGCTGAAAGATCATCTGGAAACCGATGCCTCATTGGATGAGATCGGAAAAACCCTGACCTCGATCGGGTTGGAAGTTGAAAGCATCACAGATCCGGCCGCAACCTTGGACGGTTTTACAACAGGTCATGTCAAGACAGCAGAAAAGCATCCCGATGCGGATCGACTGCGGCTGTGTACCGTTGATATCGGGGACAAGACGCTGCAGATCGTGTGCGGTGCCCCCAATGCCCGTGCAGGGATCAAGGTTGCAGTCGCGGTTCCCGGCTGCATTATCCCGGCAACCGGCGATGTCCTGAAAAAAGGGACCGTGCGGGGCCAGGAAAGCCAGGGGATGATGTGCTCCTCCCGCGAGCTGTGCCTGGGCGAGGACCACGACGGCATCATTGAACTACCGGATGACACCCCTGTCGGACTCCCACTCGCCACAGCCTTGGACCTGGACCCTGTCCTTGACATTTCGGTAACCCCGAACCGGGCTGACTGCCTGGGTATCAGGGGCATCGCACGTGACTTGGCCGCAGCAGGACTGGGAACGCTGAAGGCGGACACGCTGGCTGTTACCGCTGTACCTGCGGCGTTTACGAGTGGCCTGTCCATCATACGTGACCTGCCTGAAGACGCCGACACCGCCTGTCCTTATTTTGCTGGGCGCCTGATCCGCGGCGTGCGCAATGGTGAAAGCTCGGCGTGGCTGAAGAACCGCCTGAACGCTATCGGGCTGCGCCCGATTTCAGCCCTGGTCGATGTCACCAATTACCTCACATTTGGCTGGAATCGCCCCCTGCACGTGTTTGATGCCGGGCGTATATCCGGCCCGCTGACCGTGCGCATGGCCAAGGAAGGAGAAAGCCTTCTGGCCCTGAACAACCGCGTTTGCACTTTGGACACCTCAATGGTTGTCATTGCAGATGCAAAGGGCGTGCAGTCTGTCGGTGGCGTCATTGGCGGCATGGAAAGCAGCTGCACGGAAGACACAACAGACGTCATCATAGAAGCAGCCCTGTTTGATCCCGCACGCATTGCCACAACCGGGCGACGCCTGAACATTGTGTCCGATGCCCGCTATCGTTTTGAACGCGGGATTGACCCTGCCTCGGTCATAGAAGGCATGGAACGAGCCACCCGCCTGATCATGGACCTGTGCGGCGGAGAACCGGGCGATATCGTCACGGTTGGCACCGCGCCTTCATGGCAGAAATCCATAACCCTGCGTCCGGAGCGGGTTGAGAAACTGGTAGGCATGACCGTTGGCATTGAACAGATGCTCAGCCTGCTCGACCGTCTGGGATGTGCACCAAAACTGGAGAACGGGGTTATTCGTGCCGCCCCCCCGTCCTGGCGGGTTGACCTGGAGGCAGAGCATGACCTTGTGGAGGAAATCGCACGCCTGCATGGCTATGACAATCTTGAGGCCATTCCTCTTCCACGAAAAAGCATGCCGGTTCGTATCCTGAGTCCACGCCAGAAAATCACACGCCTTGTGGCCCGGACACTGGCATCACGTGGCCTGCATGAAACTGTAACCTGGTCCTTCATGTCGTCTGATCACGCCCACGCTTTTGGTGGCGGCCAGGATAGCGTGCGCCTTGCCAATCCTATCTCTGCTGACCTGGATGTCATGCGCCCTTCAATCTTGCCGAACCTGATTGCGGCAGCAAGCCGCAACGCTGCACGTGGCATAACCGATCTCGGGCTGTTCGAAACAGGACCCCAATTCCAGGGTGGCATGCCGGGGCAGCAAAAGTTGATGGCAACGGGCCTGCGGACCGGCAAGACGGGTCCGCGTCACTGGGACACACGCCCACGAACAGTGGATGTCTTCGATGCGCGGGCCGATGCATTGGCCGTTCTGGAAGCTGTCGGCGTTGCAACGGTAAACCTGCAAATCACGGCCGATGCCCCGGCATGGTACCACCCAGGTCGTTCGGGATCCTTGCGCCTTGGCCCAACCCTTGTCGCGACATTCGGAGAGATACACCCACGCGTCCAGCGCATGATGGATGCCAAGGGAAGCATGGTTGGCTTTGAAGTCTTCCTGGAGGCACTCCCCCTTCCACGGAACAAGCCGGGAAAGGCTCGCCCCCTGCTGAAAGCATCTCCATTCCAGCCCCTGGAGCGGGATTTTGCCTTCGTTGTGGGCAAGGACATCTGTGCAGACACCATGCTGCGCGCTGCACGCAGCGCGGACAAAACACTAATAACAGCGGTCAGCGTCTTTGATGTCTATGAAGGGCCGAATGTACCGGAAGGTCAAAAATCAATTGCCCTGTCGGCAACCCTGCAACCGATAGACAGAACCCTGACGGACGAAGACATCGACGGTGTGTGTCACAAGATTGTTGCAGCCGTCGAAAAAGCAAGCGGTGGCACACAGCGCGCCTGATCAGGCCATCCCCCTGTCGTCACTGCATGACGGGGGGCTTTCCTTCTTCGCCCCTGAATCAAGGGAAGAGGCATTGTGCACAAAGCCGGTATCACCGGGGCATATGCTGGTGCACGTATTAAAGCCAGGCAGCCGATAACGCAAACAGCAAAGCCTGCGATGGAGTCCGCCGTTATCCAGACGCACAACGGGATGATGGAGTGGATTGTCCTGACCAGACGGCCTGTACAATTCATTGGCCAACGCTTCCCGTACCGCCTCGGCACGCCGGGGACGATAGGAACGGGCAGCAAGGCATGACAAAGCCCAGTCCCCGGCCCAGGCCGCATTGCTCCACAAAAGACGGGGCGCAATATGCACCGCTTCGGAAACAGCCATAATGAACGGTTCCATGTGATCATCAACAAGAGACCACACGTAAGCAAGTGAGCCGGGAAGCCCTGTATCAACAACCAACTCTGGCTCATCCAGACGCAAGGCGACCGGAGATCCACCATCATCAAAAACAATCGAAACCTGATCCAGCGCCGTTGCGGTGTGCCGCTCCATCACCAGCGACAAACCCAGCAGGCCTGGCAAAACAATGTCGAAATACCTCTGGGCCCACAAGGATACCAAGGAACAATCATCCGGCTGAACACCATACGAACGGGAAAAACGTTCCAATACATCACGAACCACTGCCTTGTCCTGCAGGGCAGAACCGGGAACAAAGCGGCGGGTATCATCGGGAAAGACAATCGCTTGAGACCATGTTTTCAGGGGGCCCGGGAACATTTTCTTCAATGCCGTTCTCATGAAAGCTGTCCCGCCTTATACAGACGGACCGACATCCCTGTTTCCTGAATGACAATCATACCGGTTTCTCCCGGCGCAACGTTCTGGCCATACGCCATCCCATACGCGCCAGCGAAGGAACTTGCTCACCAAGCGTTCCGCCGCCCTGCCCGATCAGGGCCGGCGTGTGGAAATCCCGAACCCGGACCCAAGCCACCTCGGCCGCATCATCTCCAGCGACTCCATCACCATCTTCCCACTGGCAGTAAACCGCATTCAGCACATAGTGATACCGCACAGCACCGGCGATATCCCGATCAATGACATCAAAGGCAGCAAAGGCCACAACCCCGCGGGCACGCACACCTGTCTCTTCGTGCAGCTCCCGTTCGGCCGCAGCCAACAGCGGCTCCCCCAGCTCCAGACGTCCCCCGGGGAATCCCCAGCTCCCGGCATCAGGGGGATGACGACGACGGACAAGGAGAACGCGGTTGGCTCTTGGGACCACAGCCAGGACAGCCGGCACCGGAAAGCGGGGATAGCGACTGTTCATAGGCTGTTCCAGCAATCATGACCTTGGCAGAAATGATGTACAGGCATGATCATCCATCTGGTCCGGGTGCAGGAAACGCTGCGCATAATTACGATAAACCCCGGCTTTCAGAAAAAGTTCAAAGACATCACGATCCAGATGCCCCGCTTCTACCATGGACTGCAGGATACGAAGACATTCGCTGATCTTCTTGGGAGTTTTGTAGGGACGATCTGCTGCCGTCAAGGCCTCGAAGACATCGGCCACAGCCATCATTTTCTCGGTTACCCCCATGTCTTCCCCCCGCAGACCCCGTGGATAGCCGGTTCCGTCAATTTTCTCATGATGATTCCCCGCGATATCAGGGACTCGTTGCATCTTGCGGGGAAATGGCATCTGGGACAGCATATCCTGCGTAACAACAATGTGGTCATTGATAACCTGGCGCTCTTCGGCCGTCAGGGTGCCGCGCTCCACCGACAGATTATAAACCTCGCCACGATTGTAGATGCCAACGTAATGATCATCTCGATCCTGCAAGAGGGTTTCAACAGCAGGAACCGGGGTACGCTCCGCCTCACTCAGACGCTGTTTCTCCTCCCACGACAGCCCCAAAGTGCGATCAAACGTACGAATAAATGTCTGGGCACCGATCGCGGCAAGACGCTGGATATCCACCGGGTCGGCTCGCTCGGCCCCAACATTCAGGCGGGCAACCAAGGCGAACTGCTCATCCAGCTCCGCACAGCGGGCTGCGAAACGCGTTTCGGACTCCTCACGCGAGAGGGTGCCATCCAGACTGGACCGCAGCATGGCAATCTCGGCATCCCGTCGCAAGACCTCGAAACGGATACGAACCTCATGAATACGGTCGTAGATCGTTTCCAGCTTGGTTGCCTTGTCAACAACATACTCCGGCGTCGTGACCTTTCCACAGTCATGCAACCAGCCTGCCAGATGCAGCTCATACCACTGGTCCGCATCCAGACTGAAATCAGCAAAGGGGCCAGATGTTGCATCACAGGCTGCCTTGGCCAACATTTCAGCCAGAACCGGTACGCGTTCACAATGTCCCCCGGTATAAGGGGACTTGGCGTCAATAGCCCGGGCAAGCACGGTAATAAAGCTGTCCAGCAGATCCCTCTGACCCTGCAGAAGCTTCTGGTTGTCAATTGCCACAGCAGCCTGACTGGCCAAGGCTTCCACCATTGGCCTTATGGCATCACCAAATGGCACCACATGCCCTTCACTGTTCCGGGCATTGATAAGCTGCAGGACACCGATCACCTCGCGAGCCGTGTTGCGAAGGGGAAGTGTCAAAAAGGAACGGGAACGATAACCGGTCCCCGCATCAAACCGACGGGTGCCGGAGAAATCAAACCCTTTCTCGGTATACGCATCGCCGATGACAATGCTTTCCCCCGTCAAGGCAACACAGGTTGCAACATTAGCGCGGTTACCGGCCCCGGTTGCCGGATCGTACAGGGGCAACGGAGGAAAGGGGATAGAA
Organism: Haematospirillum sp. H4485; assembly: GCF_012102745.1. Taxonomy (GTDB): domain Bacteria; phylum Pseudomonadota; class Alphaproteobacteria; order Rhodospirillales; family Rhodospirillaceae; genus Haematospirillum. Next base: position 39,026 of record NZ_JAAVSY010000007.1, on the reverse strand, counting down.
ATCCCGGTTGTCCCTCCCATGGCAATCTTGAGCGTATCGTTGCGAACAATATCAAAATGCAGGCTGCGCCCGTCTTCAGACAGCAGATACAACGTGCCACCATCTGCGTTAGCCAGATTCTTGGCCTCCACCAGAATCCTTTCGGTCAACCGGTTGTGGTCGCGCTCGGCCGACAGGGCAATGCCCAGCTCTATCAGGCGCGACAGAACCCGGTCACGGTCCGCAATACCCCGGTTGTCCTGATCAGGGTTCTCCCCACGTTCCATGCCAGTCTCCCGCATGCATTCACAGCCCTTGCCTGCCATATGCATACGAACAGGTCAAGATCAGGGAACGCCAACAGGATAGGACAAAAAGGATCTGCATCCCGGGCTGGTCCGGTGTAATGTGGCCGACTGGACCAACCGAAGGGGACCTCGACCCCCTGAATCAGACAGCCAAAGTGGAAGTCCTGCCAATGCCTTATGCTTCGCTGCGCGAGTTTATGGATGTCCTGGAAAAGAAGGGACAGCTGTACCGGGTTCACGAACCTGTGTGCACAGAACTGGAAATGACCGAGATCCAGACCCGCCTTCTTGCGGAACAGGGGCCTGCCGTCCTGTTTGAGAAGCCGGTCCGGGCTGATGGAACCCCGTATGCCATGCCCGTCCTGGTCAATCTGTTTGGAACCGTGGAGCGAGTCGCCATGGGGATGGACCGCACAGCCCATGAACTGCGGGGCGTTGGCGAAATGCTGGCCTTCCTGAAGCAACCCGAACCACCGGGAGGTTTCCGCGAGGCATGGAACATGCTGCCTCTTCTGCGCACCGTCATGGCCATGAAACCGGGAAACGTGCGCTCTGCACCGTGTCAGGACATTGTTATCTCCGGGGATCAGGTTGATCTGTCAAGCCTGCCGATCCAGTCATGCTGGCCGGGCGAACCGGCTCCGTTGATCACATGGCCCCTGGTTGTCACAAAAGGTCCGGGCAAAGAACGCGAAGATGTGTTCAATCTGGGCATTTACCGCATGCAGGTAACAGGAAAGAACACAACGCTGATGCGTTGGTTGCAGCATCGCGGCGGGGCACAACATTACCGCCGCTGGGGACAGGCAAAAACAGAGCCTATGCCAGCCGCTGTTGTCCTGGGGGCTGATCCCGGCACAATTCTGGCGGCTGTCACTCCGGTCCCCGAAACACTCTCGGAGTACCAGTTTGCCGGACTGCTGCGCGGCAAGAAAGTAGACTTGGTAGACTGCAAGACCGTTCCCCTCAAAGTGCCAGCCGGGGCCGAAATTGTCCTAGAAGGGCATGTCATGCTGGACGAATTCGGTGACGAAGGCCCCTATGGTGATCATACCGGATATTATAACAGCGTGGAATCCTTCCCCGTCTTCCGGGTTTCCTGCATGACCATGCGCCGGGATCCCGTTTATCTGTCTACCTTTACCGGACGCCCCCCCGATGAACCAAGCGTTCTGGGGGAAGCCCTGAATGATGTCTTTGTCCCGCTGCTATCCCAGCAATTCCCCGAAATCGTTGACTTCTGGCTACCACCAGAAGGATGCAGCTACCGTATCGCGGTCGTCAGCATCAAGAAAGCCTACCCGGGTCATGCCCGCCGGGTCATGATGGGCGTGTGGTCCTTTTTGCGTCAGTTCATGTACACCAAGTTTGTGATTATCGTTGATGATGACATCAATGTCCGTGACTGGAAGGACGTCATGTGGGCTATATCAACGCGTATGGACCCCGCACGGGATATTATGGTGGTTGATGGCACGCCGATCGATTACCTGGACTTCGCCAGCCCGGAAAGTGGACTGGGCGGAAAGCTCGGCATGGATGCCACCAACAAGATGCCGCCGGAGACCCGTCGCGAATGGGGCGAAAAGATCCGCATGTCCGATGATGTCATCGAAACAGTCACACGCAAGTGGGCGCGCTACGGACTGCCCGGACATGGTACACCGATCTGGAAGTAGGTGATGCGGCAGAAGCCAGGAAAGGCATCTGCCATCCACCTCAAACACCATAGTAGCACGATACCAGTCAACAAATCGCTCCATACCGGCGTCAACGGGGAATAGCCCGTATCGCGACGCAGGGCTGATATATCCGCAAAAGTCGCGGACACATCACCTGCCTGCATCGGTATCAGGTTCAGAACAGCCTTGCGACACAGACTCTCTGCGAGGGATTGCATACTGTGGCACAGAGGCTGTATTCCCTATTCAGGCTCTACACTTCTGCCCCGGAGACCCCGTGCCAACGTATCCTGATCTGACAGTTATCCTGCTTGGTCTAGGCTCCCTGGCCTTCTCTGTTGCCGGTACACGTCTTGTCCTGTTCTGGTTAAAAACCAAGGCCGTCCTGGATGTGCCCAACGAGCGCTCCAGCCATACAGAGCCAACGCCCCGTGGCGGCGGACTGGCGGTAACACTGGTTGTCATTGCCGGATGGGCAGCAGCCTTGGTCATGCTTCCCGGTAATCCTCCTGTTACGGTCTGGATCACCTTGGCCATGGCTCTCCTCTTGTACGGGCTATCGTGGATTGATGATCGGATCAACCTGAAACGACGACTACGGTTTCCTATACATGTCATCGCGGTTACGGGCGCAGCCCTGAGTTTGCCAGACCATGTGCTTGTCCTGCAGGGAGAAGTGCCCCTGTGGGCAGATCGCATAGTGACTATCATCAGCTGGGTATGGTTTCTGAATTTATACAACTTCATGGACGGCATTGATGGCATTACCGGCATGCAAACAGGGTCTATCGGCCTTGGGATTGTTGTTTTATCCGGTATTGCCGGACTTGATGCCAATATACCATGGGCCGGCATGGGTATGACCCTGATTGGCGCCTCCATCGGCTTTCTGCTTTTCAACTGGCACCCGGCACGTCTTTTCCTCGGGGATGTCGGCTCCATTCCGCTGGGATTCCTGACCGGGTTCCTACTGGTCATGCTGGCAGGAACCGGTTATCTGGCAGCGGCTTTCATTATTCCGGCATATTATCTGGTCGATGCGACCCTTACGTTACTCCGACGTATTGCAACGGCAAGACCGATTGCCCAAGCACATCGTGAACATTTTTATCAGGTTGCCGTGCACCGCGGCGGGCTCTCTCACAGCGCTGTAACGCTATACATTATGGCTGGAAACATGGCGTTGCTGGCTGCAACCATACTGTCCGTGACCAGTGGCTTGGCTGCGGGAATTCTTTTTGCGTGCATTCCGGTACTCTTTCTTCTTTTCCGTTTCACGCGACGCACGCTAGTCTAGGCGCCCTATGTCCCACGGATCTGCCATGCGTCGTCTTTTGTCTCGTCCCGATGTTGTCTATCTCCATGATTTAGTCATGGCAGCCACTGGCTTTGCGGTATCTGTCTGGCTGCGATTTGGCGACAGTGCCGCAGAAGCACTCGTGTCCGGCCCCATACTAACCGGGGGGCTGATCTTCGTCGGATTGTGCGCTGTCGTATTCCGCTGGAATAACCTGTACCGTGGGATCTGGCGTTATGCATCGGTCCGTGATCTTCTGGCCCTGTCGCGTGCTGTAAGCCTGAGCATTCTCCTTTTTCTGCCAGTCCTTTTTCTCTTCACGCGCCTTGACTCCTTCCCACGCTCACTACCCTTCATTCTGTGGTTTGTCCTGCTGATCCTTCTGGGTGGGCCTCGCTTTGCCTACAGGGCTTGGAAAGACCGCAGCTTGCACAACATCATGACATCGTCGGCTGGAACAAACCGCATCCCCGTTCTCCTGATTGGTGCCGGTGACGGGGCGGATCTGTTCATCCGTGACATGGAGCGCAAACCGGATGCCCAGTATGCTGTACTGGGCATCCTGTCCTTGCATGAAGGTCGTATTGGCCGTTACATAAGGGGTGTGGAGGTTCTCGGTACACTTGACCGGTTCACGGATGTTATCAACCAATTACAGGAAAACGGTACCCCTCCTCTGCGCCTGATTATCACAGATGACGCCATTGCTCCCAGCACACTGAAAACCCTTTTTACCCAAGCCGATGCCATAGGTATTCCCATGTCGCGGCTTCCACGGATCAGTGACCTGCGCGAGGGGATTGAAGAAAAAATTACTGTCCGACCGGTTGCCATCGAAGATCTGCTGGGCCGTCCACAGGCAACGCTGGACCGGGACGCCATGCGGAGCCTGATCCAAGGGCGCCGTGTCCTGATTACCGGAGCCGGGGGATCCATCGGCAGTGAACTGGTTCGACAGGTTGCGCTGCTTGATCCATCCCTTTTGATTCTGGGAGATCACTCCGAGTACGCGCTCTATGCCATTGATCTGGAGATGCAAGAGAAATGGCCGGCGATTCCCAGGCAGACCCATATCTTGGACGTTCGTCACCGCACACGCGTCCGCACCCTGTTTGAGCAAACAAAACCCGATATCGTGCTGCATGCTGCCGCCCTGAAACACGTTCCGATTGTCGAGCAGAATCCCTTGGACGGGATCGATACCAATACACTGGGCACATCCATTATTGCGATGGCATGCCGGGATTATAACGTATCTGTCATGGTCCAAATTTCCACTGACAAGGCCGTAAACCCGACCAATATCATGGGGGCCAGCAAGCGCATGGCTGAAATGATATGCCAGAGCATGGATCTTGAGGGATGTAACAGTGGCCGAACCCGCTTTGTAACCGTACGCTTTGGAAATGTTCTGGGATCGACAGGTTCAGTTGTTCCGCTTTTCCGCCACCAGTTGGAACGCGGGGGGCCCCTGACCGTCACACACCCGGATATGACACGCTATTTCATGACAATCCGCGAGGCTGTTGAACTGGTCTTGGAAGCCTCCGCAATTGGTTATGCTGATTCTTCCTATGGCGGTAGTATCTTTGTCTTGGACATGGGAGAACCCGTGCGCATTGTCGATCTGGCAACGCAGATGATCCGGCTGGCTGGACTGGTTCCGGGGAAGGATATCCAGATTGCCTTTACGGGAACACGCCCGGGCGAGAAGCTGTTCGAGGAAATCTTCCACGGCTCAGAGCCACCGGTTCCAACCCGCTACCAAGGACTCTTGCTTGCACGACCAAGGATCGTAAATCTTGACGAGCTGGAGGACCACATAAAGAAACTGGAAGACGCCTGCCGGGATGGTGCAGAAGGGCAGGCTCTTGATATTCTTCACACGCTGGTACCGGAGTATACCCCGACGGGATCGGTGGAGAGTGTTTCTATTGCCCGGGAACACGATGCGCCCTGATCCGCTTCACATTCTGAAGACGGTCTTCGGCTACGAACAATTCCGCGGACATCAGCGTGCTGTCATTGACCATGTTGTCGCAGGCGGGGATGCCATGGTTCTGATGCCGACCGGGGGCGGCAAATCCTTATGCTACCAGATTCCGGCCTTGTGCCGCGATGGAATCGCGATTGTTGTCAGCCCGTTGATTGCCCTGATGCAGAACCAGGTGGAGATGCTGCGGCAACTGGGCGTAAAAGCCGCAGGCCTGCATTCCGGTATGTCCTTTTCCGAGATTGTCGAGACCGGGCGATCCATGCGGGCCGGAGAGCTTGATATGCTTTATGTCGCGCCGGAACGTTTGATGCAGCCGGCATTCCTTGATCAACTGCATCATTGCCGACTGGCCCTGTTCGCCATAGATGAAGCACATTGCGTGTCCCAGTGGGGACATGACTTCCGCCCTGAATATCTGCAACTGGCTGCCTTGGCAGAGCGATTTCCGGGGGTTCCGCGCCTGGCACTGACCGCTACGGCCGATCAACCAACGCGGCTGGAAATCCTGGAGCGACTCTGTCTTGGGAAAGGCGCCCAGTTCATCGCCGGGTTTGACCGTCCGAACATACGCTACCGGGTCAGCCTGAAGAATGCGCCGAAGAAACAGCTCTTGCACTTTATACGTACGGAGCACAGCCGTAACTCCGGTATTGTGTACTGCCTGTCACGTGCAAAGGTCGAGGAAACAGCCTCGTGGCTGCGGGAACAGGGCATCCAGGCTCTGGCCTATCATGCCGGACTGGATCGCCATGTGCGGCATGCCAACCAAGACAAGTTCCTGCGGGAAGACGGTCTTGTCATGGTCGCGACCATTGCTTTCGGGATGGGTATAGACAAACCCGACGTCCGCTTTGTCGCACACCTGGATTTACCACGGTCACTGGAAGCGTATTACCAGGAAACAGGCCGGGCAGGCCGTGATGGTCTTCCTTCGGATGCCTGGATGGTCTACGGATTGCAGGATGCGGCCAAGATTCGCCAGATGATCGAGGCATCAGACGCGTCGGAAAGCAAGAAAGCAGTTGAACGACAGAAGGTCTCGGCCCTGCTGGGATACTGCGAAACCACCTGCTGTCGACGCCAGGTCCTGCTGGGGTACTTCGGTGATTCAGCATCTCCCTGTAACAACTGCGATACGTGCCTCCAGCCGGTGGATACGTTCGATGGCCTTGAAGCAGCACAACAGGCCCTCTCCGCCATTTATCGTACAGGCCAACGCTTTGGCGTGGCCTATATTGTCGATGTCTTGCGGGGAGAGGAAAACGACAGAATCCGGGACATGGGCCACCAACACCTGTCTACATTTGGAATTGGCCGGAGTCGCTCTGCAAATGAGTGGAAATCCATTCTGAGGCAGCTGATTGCCATGGGACACGCGATAGCGGCTCCCGACCAGAATGGCGCCCTGATACTGGGACATGATGTCCTGCCGGTTCTAAGGGGAGAGGCTCGGGTCTCGTTCCGACGGGATCCTGTTGAACAAAGAAGCGCGACAGGAAAACGTGTCCTGATTGAAACGCCTGCCGAGCAAATTCTGTTTGATGCCCTGAGGGCCCGTCGACTTGAACTGGCGCGTGCACAAGGTGTGCCGCCTTATGTTATTTTTCACGATGCCACCCTTCTCGAGATGGCCCGCAGAAAGCCCGTTCACCTTGATTCCCTGTCAAAAGTCCCCGGGGTCGGATGCGGTAAACTTGGTCGTTACGGCCAAGATTTCCTGGACGTCATAATCAGGGTATCTGAACCGGATACAGGACCTGAAATCACATGAATACATACAGTAGGCAAATAAGCTGAACAAAGGCTGTGCCCTTTTACAGGAGAATATCATACTCTTCTCCGGTAGACCCTGATGCAGGCCGTTACCCGGAGTAGTGGTGCATGCAGCTGAAGACCCGTGACCGACTGACACTAAGGCAGCTGCGCTACACGCTGGCCATCGCCTTGCTGCTCGGCTTGGTGCTCAGCGCTATCCAGGTAGCAAGAGACTACGCACAACACAACCATAACACAAACCTGTCGGCCCTAAGGGCTTTGGATGCCTTTCATTATGCAGGCGTCCAGGCTGCCTATACACTTGATACAGACTTGGCCAATGATGTTGTGCGTGGCCTAGTTGCCGATGGCCCCATCGTGTCGGCCCGAATCATCAGTGACCTAGGTGACCGCTTGGCTGCTATTGAAGTGGCTCCGGACGAAGAATCGGCTCTATATGAACTTCTTTTTGATAAACCCAACGTTGTACGACGGGACCTTACCAAGGTGCAGCCCGGGGGTAGAATCGAAAGCATCGGGGTTCTGGAAGCCGAAATATCGCCCAGAAGAACGGCCGGCCCGTTCCTGGAACGGGCTGTTCTCAACCTGATCAGCGTTCTGGTCCAAACCGTTGCCTTGGCCGCCCTTCTGTCGCTGGTTTACCTGCACACCACAACACGGCCATTAACGCAGATTGTTGCCCGCCTGCATGAACCGGAAGAGAATGCCGCGTTCCTGCGCGAACTTCCCATCCCACGCGGGCATGAGAACGACGAAATCGGCTTCCTTGTCCTCTCCTTCAACCGCCTGCTCCGCTCTGCCGAAGCAGAGTTGCAGGCCAGACGCCTGGCCGAAGAGAATCTCCGCAAGTCCAACGATGCCCTTGAGTTGCGCGTTGAGGAACGCACATCCCACCTTAATCAAGAAATCATGGAACGGCGCTCGGTCGAGGAGGCATTGCGCCAAAGCGAAGAGCGTTTCAAGGACCTGACCGAGGTTTCTTCCGACTGGTTCTGGGAAACAGGCCTGGATGGTCGCATCTCCCTCGTCTCGGATCGCTTCTTCAGCGTGTCCGGTCTGGCACGGGAACGCATTGTTGGCCGACGCCTGAGCGAACTGGTTGGAAACGGAACCATATCAGACGTCAGCCAAGGAGCGGACTCCATTGAAGAAATGATGGAGCAGCGCGCACCTCTCATCCGTTATGACATGAGCATGCAGGGTATAGAGGAACGGCTCTACTTCCGCATCAATGCCAAGCCCGTTTACGACTTCAACGGCGACTTTACCGGCTACCGCGGGACAGGGCGCGATATTACCCAAAGTCGCCTGTTCGAGACACGCCTGGACGAAGCAAGGACAGAAGCTGAACGTGCCAATGCCGCGAAGTCCCACTTCCTGGCCAGCATGAGCCATGAGCTGAGAACACCTCTCAATGCCATTCTTGGCTTTGCACAGCTGTTGCGGGCCGCATCGGCGAATGCACTGACTACGGCCCAGAAAAAATACGTTCAGCACATTCTGGATGCCGGTGATCACCTGCTGCGTCTGATCAACGAAATTCTTGACCTTGCACGTATTGAAGCCGGCAAAGTTGATCTTTCGGTGGAAAATGTTGACGTCAGGCTTCTGGTAACGGAATCAACAGCCCTGCTGGAACCCTTGGCCGCAAAGCGGCAAATCACCATTCATGCAGAAGGCAGTACCGACCCCGTCTTCGTCATGGCTGACCGCTCGCGTCTGAAGCAGGTGATCATCAACCTAGGCTCCAACGCCATCAAGTACAATCGTGAAGCCGGGCATGTGTACTTCAAGATCGGCCCCGCACCGGAAGCCGGGCACGTCCGGGTTACGGTCCAAGATACCGGCATCGGCATTGCGCCGGAAATGCTCAAGAAAGTCTTTGAACCATTCAACCGACTGGGTGCTGAGGCAACCAACATCGAAGGAACCGGCATTGGCCTGACCGTCACCAGCCAGATCCTAGCACATATGAATGGTAAGATTGGAGTAGAGAGCACACAGGGTGTCGGCTCTTCGTTCTGGTTTGATCTGCCTGCCGGCGACAACACCGTCAAAGCCAAGAAAGAGGAAATCGTCGAGGAACTTCCCGCCGGAAGCGGCGAGAAACCTCTCAAGGTCCTTTATGTTGAAGACAATCCAGCAAACCGGGATCTGATGCGCGACGTCATGGACCTGCGCGAGAATGTCACCTTGGTCATGGCCGAAGACGGCGCCACCGGTATTTCAATGGCACTGTCCGAAAAACCCGATCTCATTCTTCTGGACATACACCTGCCAGACATGACCGGTATTGAAATTGCACAAAGGCTGCGTGGCGGTGTTCTGGATCGCCCCGTCCCGATCATTGCTGTCAGCGCCGGTGCCATGAAGAAAGATATCGAGCGGGCACGCGATGCCGGCATCGATGACTATATCTGCAAACCCTTCAATATAAGCCAGATGCTGACCCTGCTGGATCAGGTTGCAGATGGAAGCTACAAGTCCGGAACCCTGTCATCGGACAAGACATAGGGCTGAGCACCACATCTCTGGCAGGATTTTTATCCTCAGCATCTGTGGATAAGTTCGGTCTTTTCCTGTTGGCAGTGCTGTTCACCACAGCCGGACTGAGAGAATCACGGGGATGCCTATAAAATAGGCAAATTCCTGACGGAAGCCAGACGATAGAATCCGCATAGGCGCTACAGCACTATGCATCCAATGAACGCGCCACCACATGACGGCCCAACCGATCCAATATTGCTCGCAGCTCTGGATCGGTTACATCATCCAAGAGATCATTTAATTCCTCTTCCTCTTGATGCGAGAGCTTTCTGGGAGGAGCAACACGTGATGACCGTGGAGGAAGAGGAAGCGGAGCCTGTATGATCTTGATCCGGGCCACAGCCTGATAACCGAAATACCGATTGATTGTATCAAGAATGAACAGGCGATCGTGATCAAGCTTGAGAGCAACAGGTCCTGATGCCGCACGAATCAGCAGTTCCCCATTTGCACGCGTTCCCTTGGAAAAACGCAACTGCTCGGGCATAGTCTGTTTTGCGACAGACTCACCGACAATGGCCGCCCAGTTGGCTATCAGACTGCCCTCGGCGAGCCCGTTTTTCCCCAGAATTGGACGTGATACCAAGTCACTGACAGCACCAACAGCCAACGGACCCCGGGCCAACCTGCGGGAGGCAGCAGCGAAAGCTGGTTTTCCAGAACCGGGCAAAGACTTGGACAAAAGACAACCATCCAACAAGAAGACACCAGAAAACATGGGACAACGCCTTGCATTTGGCAAGGCCTGCCTTCAGTGTAAGCGCCGCACAGAACCGAACAATGACCGACCATGACATCTGCATCACCGGATACCATTCTGCTTGCCTGGTATGATCGCAATCACCGACACCTCCCATGGCGCAGTCCACCGGGCATGTACGCCGATCCCTATCATGTCTGGCTGTCCGAAATCATGTTGCAGCAAACAACTGTGGCAGCCGTCCGGCCTTATTATCTGACCTTCCTCTCGCGGTGGCCAACGGTTGAAGCCCTTGCCGCAGCTGATGATGCGGACGTCATGGCTGCATGGGCGGGCCTTGGGTACTACGCACGGGCGCGTAACCTGCTGTCCTGCGCACGCATCATTGTCAGGGATCATGGCGGCCATTTTCCCGGTACAGAGCAAGCCTTGCTCATGCTCCCCGGAATCGGGGCCTATACGGCTGCGGCCATTGCGTCCATCGCTTTCGGACAGCGGGCCGTGGTTGTGGATGGCAACGTCGAACGTGTCATGGCCCGACTGCACGCGGTAACAGACCCTCTCCCCGGGGCAAAGAAACACCTGCGCACCCTTGCAGATGCCCTTACTCCACAGCAGCGCTGTGGTGATTATGCACAGGCTGTTATGGACCTGGGAGCCACGCTGTGCTCCCCACGCAGCCCGAATTGTCAGATATGCCCGTGGGTCAGTCTGTGCAAGGGGTACCACCAGGGCATAGCAGCAGAACTACCGTACAAAACGGCCAAGGCAAAGCGGCCCGGCCGCTACGGAACCGTGTTCTGGATCACCGAGCCCAAAGGCGCTGTCCTGCTGAGGCAACGCCCACCAAAAGGGCTTCTGGGCGGCATGACCGAAATTCCGTCCACTCCATGGCAGGAAACTCCATGGACACTGGAAAATGCAACATCCCACGCCCCGATACAGGGAGAGACATGGCACACAATTGCGGGAACGGTGCACCACACGTTCTCTCATTTTGACCTGGAGCTAGAGGTTATTACCGGAACAGTCGCACAGACAGGAAACATCGCCGGACGCTGGGTCAAGCCGGAACACTTTGATCAGGAAGCGCTACCCAGTGTCATGCGGAAAGTGATCCGGCACATGCAGAAACAGGACACAGGCTGAACAGACAACGCACCTCCAACCCCGGTCACAAGGACAGGGCAATCAGGGGACAGACGCGCCGGCAGGAGCGGTATCCCCCGCACCGGATGAAGAGGAGGGCATGCGGCCACGCGCCCACTCAACCTCAAAACGTCGCGCCGCAGCCGATGGATTCTGGAGCTGAACACGGAAACCCGTTGTATCACCGGCTGCCAGTTCGGTAACCGGGGCCTGCGCGGCCAGCTCCTGGACAACACGACCGGTCCCGTCAAAGAGCACAAGGCGAATAAAAGGAACAAGACGGGAACTAGAGGAGGTATTGGCCACAAAACCACGCACAACCAAGTTATCAACCCCGCCATGCAGGACACGTTCCCCGGTCACCTCGCGGAAGGTAAGACCAAGACCGGGGATATCAATCTCTATACCAACCATCCGGAACAGGGCCTCAGCATCCTCATAGGTCTTTACAATCGGCACACGCCAGAACCAGGCCGCACCAGCCATAACCCCAACAACAATGACCAGGAACAGGATCGAGGAGAACAGAGTCCGGATCCACCCGCCACCACTTGTCTTCTTGCGCACAAAGGGTGACGCAATATCATCGCCGTCGGGGAAGTCCGGAAAATCGGGAATGGCATCGTCATCGCGACTGACAAGACCAGAAAATTCCTCAAGCGCATCGTCACCATGACGCGGCGAGTCAGAATCGTCCGCTTCCAGTGGATCGAGACGAGCCAAGGCGTCATCATCTTCCGCATCATGGGCGCTGGCGGCGTCAACAGGCCCCATGGGATCAAAATCCGGATCCTCGCCGATATCACCGATGATATCAGAGGCAACCGGATCAATATCAACCTCGGCATCGTCATCAGGGGATGGCGGCGGCTCGGCCTCCATTGGAAGATCGGACACCGGTGGCAAGGGTTCCGGGGGCAAAGGATCAGGAGGGAGCGGAGCCGGCGGCTCGACAACAGGCGCAGATTCTGCAGGCGCCTGGACAGGCGCCGCAGAGGGCGGCATCTGCCGCCACAAATGGCCGCACTGCGAGCATTTCAGCCTGCGCCCGTTCGGACCGATCGCCCCTTCGGGCACGGAGAAAAGAGTCGCGCAATTGGGACAGGTAATATCCATGAACGTATCTGTCAGCCCCGGTGTATCTTGTCTCTTATAGAACGGGGTCTGCCCTGAAACAAGCATAGCGGTATCGAACAGAAAAACATGGCTGCCGATTTGACTCTCCGCTCCCTGTGGACGCAGACGACAGCCTGTGCCAATCTGCGCTCCGGCCCGCATGGAACAAAGGACAGGGTCTGCGTGACATACCTACCCAGAGGTCAGGACAAAAAAACCGTAAACGTTGCAGGTGAGCGCGGTGGCTCGGCCATCCGCCTCGAGTGCGTTGGCCTGCGCTATGGCAACGGGCCAGAAGTCCTGCAGGATATCAGCTTCAATCTCCCCCCCGGCTCCTTCCATTTCCTGTGCGGGCCTTCGGGGGCTGGAAAAACCTCGCTTCTCAGCCTGTTATACTTGGCAAGGCGCCCCTCGCGCGGGCGGCTGTCCCTGTTTGATATCGACGTTGGTGCCATCAGTCGAAAAGATCTTCCTGCCCTGCGGCGACGGATCGGCGTTGTATTCCAGGAGTTCAGGCTTATGGACCACCTATCAACTCTTGATAACGTGGCCCTCCCCCTGAGAGTTGCCGGCGTATCGGAAGCCAGCATACAACGGCATGTTCCTGAACTTCTGGAGTGGGTTGGTCTGGAAAAATACATGCACACCAAGCCGGCAATTCTTTCTGGCGGGCAAAAACAACGGGTTGCCATTGCACGGGCCGTCATCAACAGACCCGACATCCTGGTGGCTGATGAAGCGACAGGCAATGTTGACGCAGAAACAGCAACCCGGCTGATGCATTTGTTCATGGAACTAAACCGGCTTGGCACCACCATTGTCATGGCGACCCACAACGAAGAGCTTTTACGGCGTTTCCCCGCACCTTGCCTTATGCTTCAGGATGGCCACGTCAGTATTTCAGAAAGCCCTGCCACCGCGTTCATACCCGGGGGAGAATCTGTATCATGATAGCTGGATGGTTCCGTACCGATCTGCCTGTTGCAACAGACCCCGCAGGTCACTTTCTGCCTTGGCTGGTCGCTATCATGACATTTCTGGCTGCCATGGCGTTAACGGGTGCTCTGACCCTCAGCAGTCTGTCCACACGGTGGGAGAGCACGATGACCGGCACCCTGACCATACAAATCCCTGCCATGGCGGGGGATACAGGGCCGGGCAGTGCAACGCATAAACGTATCGACCACATTGCGCGGAGCCTTGAAACACTGCCGGGCGTACAACGTGCAGAGCCTATTCCAGCAGAACACGTCGCAACGCTTCTGGAGCCATGGCTTGGTGCCGGGAACTTGGCCCACGAACTCCCGCTTCCACATTTGATTGATGTATCGTTGGATGGAGGAAGTGGCAGTGACCTTGCCGTGCTGGAAAAGCACCTGCAGGCCATAGCCCCCGGAACAACAATCGATGATCACCGGGTATGGCTGTCACGGCTGATCAAGGCTTCGGTTATCCTGCGCCTTCTGGCCTGGATTATGCTCTCCCTTGTTGTGGGTGCAACAACGGCCACTGTTGTCCACGCAACCCGGGCGTCGCTGGCCGTTCATCGTCCACAGATCGAAGTGATGCATCTGGTGGGAGCAACAGACAGCTATATTGCAGGGCAGTTCGCCCGCCGGACCTGCATACATGCCGTGGCGGGCAGCCTTCTGGGGCTTGTACTGGCATGGCCTGCCCTGTGGGGTGTACGCTCCATCCTGGCCGACATCGACGGCGGCCTGATACCGGAAACATCTGTTGATGCCTTGCATGTTGTCGCATTATGCAGCCTGCCATTCCTAGCCGCCGGGCTTGCTGTCCTGACGACACGGATCACCGTACGTCGGCAGCTGGCACACATGCTCTGAACGCCCTGCTCACCTCCTGTCGCCACCAACAGGAACAACGCCCATGGTTCTGACCCGGTTTCTTCTCCGCCTTTGTGCAAGCCTGACCATAACGGGGCTGGCTTTTTTGGCTCTATGGCTTCCGGGGCTTGTCTGGTTCACAGCCACCATGCCGGACCAAGTGGAAGACAGCAGCACCCGAACCGACGCAATCGTAGTACTGACCGGTGGCAGCGAGCGGATGCAGACCGGCTTCCGACTTCTGGAACAAGGCATGGGGTCCGTGCTGTTCATTTCCGGGGCCGGGCCAGGCACCACACCGGGAGAGCTTCTGCGCGACTCCGGAACCCTGAAACCGGAAGCCCTGCGGAGTCACATAGAACTGGGGCACATTGCTGCTGATACAGTTGGGAACGCTTGGGAAACCGCCATATGGTTACGGAGTCACGGCTTGAGCTCCATGCGTCTGGTAACCGGCAGCTACCACATGCGGCGCAGTCTTCTGGAATTCCAGGCTGCCATGCCAGAAGCCACCATTATTCCACATCCTGTATTTCCCGGGCTTGTAAAGCAGGATAACTGGTGGCAATACCCTGGAACAGCAGCTCTTTTTGCCACAGAGTATACAAAGTACCTGTTGGCACGGCTCCGCTTGTCCCTTCCCGATGCACCGGGAATACCAAAACCGGTCACGGGGATACCGGTTGCAAAGCTACATATGTTTCAAAAAGACGGAGCCCATCCACAGTGATCCTGCTTGTTGTTCTGCGTTCGCTTGTCTTCAATATTTTTTATGTCGTGTGGACAGTCGCAATCGGCGTTGTGCTGATGCCTCTTTTGCTTGTACCCGGGCGACGGTCAATGCTGGCAGCACGGTGGTGGGCCTATGGCCTGGTTTTCGGCGCACGCTTCCTGTGCGGTATTCGCTGGCGTGAGGAAGGACGGGAGCACCTGCCCCAAGGGCCCTGCATTATCATGAGCAAGCACCAGTCAACATGGGAAACACTGTATTTCCCGATGGTTCTGGGAAAGCCTGTTTATGTTCTGAAGAAAGAACTGCTATCTGTTCCGATTGTTGGCTGGCATATGCGGAAATCCGGGATGATCGCCGTCGACCGCAAGGCCGGGGCAACGGCCATGAAGGTCATGCTGCGGGGTGTAGAAGAGGCCCTTGGGCGCGAATCCCAGATCATCCTGTTCCCCGAAGGAACACGCACCCAGACAACCGAATACATGCCATTCCAGCCGGGAGCAGCTGCCTTGTATTCACGCTTTGGCAAGTCTGTTCCCGTTGTTCCGGTTGCTCTCAATACCGGCATGTTCTGGGCCCGCAGTTCATTCATGCGCTATCCGGGAGAGATTGTGGTCCGCTACCTGCCACCTGTTCCGCCGGGACTGGACCGCGAAACCTTCAACAGGACGATCGAGGACGCAATCAACAACACATCCCGTACACTGTGCGGCCTGCCCCTGCCGATGGAAAGTACAGCGGGGGCAGACAGCTCAACAGACCCGACACACCTTCAGGCTTCATGAACAAGGTGACGTCCTCTAGTGCGCGCCAGCCCATGTATCCGCAACGCCCGTATCCACGATCAGCGGAACCGACAATACAGCCGCACGCTCCATGACCGATCGCACGACAGAACGGGTCTCATCGACCTGATCCCGGGGCACATCGAAAACCAGCTCGTCATGAACCTGCAACAGTAACTGTGCCCGCAGCCCTTTCTCCTCCAGAGCCAATGGCAGTGCAATCATCGCCTTCTTCAGGATATCGGCCGCACTGCCCTGTATCGGGGCATTCACAGCAGCCCGTTCGGCAAAGGCACGCTGGGCCGGGTTTTTGCTCTGGATATCCGGTGTAAAGCACTTGCGGCCGGACAAGGTTCTTACAAATCCCTGCCGGCGCGCCTGCTCGATTGTCTGCTCCATATAATCGCGAATTTCCGGGAACATGGCAAAATACGCATCGATGAACGCCTTGGCCTCTCCGTTGGAAATGCCAAGCTGACGCGCAAGGCCAAAGGCCGATATGCCGTAAATAATCCCGAAATTGATCGCCTTGGCCCGCCGGCGCAGCATCGGATCCATTCCCGCAACAGGCACCCCGAAAACACGGCTTGCCGTCATGGCATGAATATCCTGGTCGTTGTGGAAGGCGTCCCTGAGAGCGCTAACAGAAGCAACATGGGCCACCAAGCGCAGTTCGATCTGTGAATAGTCTGCCGACAGCAACACGCAGCCCGGACGCGCCACAAATGCTTGCCGGATTTTGCGCCCCTCCTCGGTCCGTATCGGAATATTCTGCAAATTTGGATCATTGGACGACAGCCGCCCCGTGGTCGTGACTGTCATCGCAAAACGCGTATGGACCCTGCCGGAACGGGGGTTGATCTGACGCACCAAGGCATCGGTATAGGTGCTTTTCAGCTTGGCAAGGGCCCGCCAGTCCAGAACCTTCTGCGGCAACGCATGCCCTTCGGCGGCCAGAAACTCCAGTACCTCGGCATCTGTTGACCATGCACCAGTCCGGGCACTTTTCCTGCCGCCTTTCAGCCCCATCCGACCAAACAGGATATCACCCAGCTGTTTGGGAGAGGCCACATTGAAAGCCTCACCCGCCAGATCCTGTATGTCCGCCTCCAAGGTCACCATGCGTCCTGCAAAGTCAGATGACAGGGACTCGAGCGCCGTACGATTGACGGCAATCCCCTCCTCTTCCATGGCGAACAAGACAGGTATCAGGGGACGGTCGAGCATCTCATAAACAGCCACCATACGTTCCGCTGTCAGCCGGTCACGAAACAGTGTATGCAAGCGCAGGGTGATGTCGGCGTCTTCGGCAGCATAGGACAAGGCCTTGTCCAGAGGAACCTGATCAAAGGTAACCGCAGCCTTGCCCTTCCCGCACACATCCTCATAGCGGATGGTCTGGTACCCCAGATGGCGCTCCGCCAGTTCATCCATACCATGACCGTGGCTGGCAGCATCCAGCACATAGGACAACACCATCGTATCATCCACCGGCGTCAACACGAGTCCCTCGCGGGCCAGGACATGAAGGTCAAACTTGATGTTGTGCCCAACCTTGAGAACACTGCGATCCAGAAAGAGAGACTGCAGGATGGCGACCGCATCTGCTATTGCAACTTGCTGCGGTTTTTCCGGCACTGGTCCTGCCAGAAGATCACCCTGTTGCTGCTGCATTCCATGCCGCAGGGGAATGTAGCAGGCCTGCCCCGGACCAACCGCCAAAGAAATGCCGACAAGACGCGCCTGCATGGGATCCAGGCCATCGGTTTCAGTATCCACGGCCACAATGCCTATCTGCATGGCCCGGTCCACCCACCGCTGCAGAGCCTGAAGGTCCTGTACCAGTTCATAGGACACCGACTCTTCTGCCTTGCCTGCAGCAGCCCCGGTCTCTGCTTCTCCGTACGGAACAACAGAGGCTGTGCGGGCACGCACCATCGACAGCAGCCGGCGGAATTCCATCGTCTCAAGAAATGGAACCAGAACATCCGGGTCCGGAGCACGCCGGGCAAAAGACTCAAGTGGCACCGGTACCGGCACATCCTGACGCAATGTCACCAGCTGACGCGAAATACGGGCAGCATCAGCATGCTCGATCAAACTTGCCCGCCGCTTGGGCTGACGAATCTCGGGCGCACGCAACAACAGGGTATCCAGATCACCGTATTCCGTAATCAAGGCGGCTGCAGTCTTGATCCCGATCCCCGGCACCCCGGGCACATTATCGGAAGCATCGCCGGCCAAAGCCTGCACATCAACGACCTTCTCCGGCGCAACGCCAAACTTGTCGAGCACGGCCTCCGGACCGATCGTCTTGTTCTTCATGGCGTCGTAGAGCGCGACCCCCTCCCCGACCAGCTGCATCAGATCCTTGTCGGAGGAGACAATCGTCACCCTCATTCCCTGCTGACGGGCCATAAGGGTGTAGGTTGCGATCAGGTCATCGGCCTCGAATCCATCCATTTCCACATGAGCCACGCCCAGCGCTGCTGTTGCCTCGCGAATCAGGGAGAACTGGGGAACCAGATCCTCGGGCGGGGGAGGACGATGCGCCTTGTAATCCGCATAAATATCGTTCCGGAAAGACCGGCGAGCGGCATCAAAGATAACCGCCACATAGTCCGCATCCGTGTCCTCGACCAGCTTCATCATCATGCTGGTGTACCCGGACACCGCATTTGTCGGGGTACCGTCGCTACGGGACAGGGGAGGCAAGGCATGATAGGCGCGAAAGATGTAACCAGATCCATCAACCAGAAAGAGATGCTTCATATCACGCCCTTGCGCCTCAAAAACCACAACGCCCCGCAAGATCGTCCTGCAGGGCGGACACACAAAACCAAGGTAATGCCATTAAAAAGACATCATGCAGGACCCGGAATCAGACACCGTCCCATAGCGGGTATCAATGCCCCCCGGCTGCCGAGGCACCAGCCTTCAGGACAAATTTGCGGGAACAATACGGGCAAACAATGTCATGGCTGTCTGGATCCAGATGCAGATATACCCTGGGGTGACCTTGGGCAGGCGAACCCCCGTCGCAGGACGTTTCCATGGATTCGACCTCGACCGTCTCGGTCACAGTGACTGTGGCAGTATGGGACATTGTTTCCTGTCTCCGTGTATAATGAACCACGCCCGGATACAAATGATACCCGGTATAACCCTGCGATCAATGCCACAGTCACAGCAACCCAGCCAACCGGAAAAGTCACAGCAATGCCCGTTTCACACCAGGACTGCCCAGATAACGCGATCTCGCTGCACAACGTCTGCAAGGTTTACCCGGCCAGAGGCGGTGCCGGACCAAAAGTTGCTCTTGACAACATCACCCTGGACATCCCGCGCGGGTCTTTTTTTGCTCTTCTCGGACCGAACGGAGCCGGTAAGTCAACATTAATCAATATTCTGGCCGGACTGGTGCGCAAGACCTCGGGCACGGTACGGATCTGGAACAACGACCTGGACCAGCAGGAACGGCAGGCCCGCCTGTCCATCGGGGTCGTGCCACAGGAACTGAACCTTGACCCCTTTTTCAGCCCGCGCGAGCTTCTGGAAGTTCAGGCAGGCCTGTATGGCGTACCGGCCAAAGAAAGACGCACGGATGACATCCTGGCCACGGTCGGACTCAGTGACAAAGCACATTCCTATGCCCGGACCCTCTCCGGGGGCATGCGCCGCCGCCTTTTGGTAGCCAAGGCCATGGTCCACAGTCCGCCGATTCTTGTTCTTGATGAACCAACAGCCGGCGTTGATATCGAACTGCGTCAACAGTTGTGGGAACAGGTGCGGGCCATGAACCGTAGGGGAACAACCGTCATCCTGACAACCCATTACCTGGAAGAGGCCGAGGAGTTATGCGACCGGATTGCCATCATCAATCGCGGTAAACTCGTTGCGTGTGACACGACATCCGCTCTTCTTGGTCGCCTGGACAACAAGACACTGACAATCATGGTCCATGAACCCCTCAGTTCCCTGCCGGATGCCATTGCCCTTGTAGGAGGAGACATTGATACAACACGCAATGCTGTTGTCTTTCGTTACCGTCCCTCCGAGGCAAAAATACCTGAGTTTCTGGAAGCCGTCCACCGGGCCGGCTACAGCATTCGCGACCTGAGCACGGATGAAGCGGATCTGGAGGATATCTTCCTGCAGCTGACTGGCACCGGGTGTCAGACACGACAAAGCGCCTGAACACCATGCACAGCACCGGCACCTTTGTCATGAGGGACGGCAAGGCTCTGCCCATGCAGGCGTGGCTGCCCGATTTGGCTGAGCCAGACAGCATCGTGCTGGGCCTGCATGGCTTCAATGACCATAGCTCTGCCTTTGCCGGCGCCGGTGCATGGTTGTCAGAACAGGTCATAGCCCTATACAACTATGACCAGCGGGGATTCGGACGAAATCCTGATGCAGGCCATTGGCCGGGAGATGCTGCACTGGTTCAGGATGCGACCTGTATTCTGAACCAGATACGTGCACTGTGGCCCCAAAAGCCCCTGTTTCTTTTCGGGGAAAGCATGGGCGGAGCTGTCGCTCTCTGTCTTCTGACGCAAACAGAAAAAATTCATGTGGACGGGGCTATCCTCTCTGCACCCGCTGTCTGGTCCAAGGCATCCATGCCGCGTACATACCGAGCCTTTCTTTTCGTCATGAATCGCCTGTTTCCCAAAAAAACGCTGAACACACGGACCTCACGGATACGCCCGAGCGATAATCCGGACACCCTCGCGTACTGGAAAAATGACCCTTTCGTCATAAGAGATGTCAGGATAGACGCCCTGCACGGCGTTACAGCCCTGATGGACAAGGCTTGGTCAGTCTGTCCAACCGTGACAACACCGCTGCTGTGGCTACACGGGAAGCATGATCCTGTCATCCCACTGAAAGCCGTGCAGACTGCAATGTGTGTTATGCCGGCGCAATCCTGCAAGATCGTTGTCTACCCGGAAGGCTGGCACCTCCTGTTCCGCGATACCTGTCGGGCAGATGTGCTCCGCGACGTAACACACTGGGTCAAGAACATAACCTAAGAGCAAACTCTCTCCGGCAGCACCACGTTCTTGAAAGGCGACTGGCGGCTCCACAGTGATTTTGTCGCGACACCAGAGTCACGCACCAGCATCAGCGCCTTGCGGCGCCCGTTATACGGGAAGCGCGTAATGCAAAGACTGGACGGGCCTGCCATTCCCGTGGCCCGCGGCAGAACCTTGGTAATGCATGTACGAGTCTCTTCTGTTTCGCACGCGATCGCACACAAAAGCGAGGCAAGACTCCAGGATACATCGACGGCATCGGTCTTGTTCTGGAACACGTCACCAAAGAAAATCCTCGCACTGGCATTCACTGCCTCGATTCGACCAATATCGAGATCAAGGATCACGATCGGATCGGGCATGTTTTCGAACAGAAGGCGCCAACGATCACTCCCTTCTTTCAAGGCTGCCTCAGCCTCCCGGCGGCGGGAAATATCACGTATCATCAGCATGACAGCACGAGCTCCGCAGAATGTCACGGGACGCCCACCAACCTCGACATGCGCAATAGATCCATCACGACATAACAAGCGTTCTTCAACATAAGGCAAGGGATGCCCTCCCATGGCCAGTCGTGTGCGAGCCGAAGCACGGTCGTGCAAATCATCCGGCACTAATGTCATGAAGGTCACACCAATCAAGCTGTCGGCATCTGGATAACCCAGGATTCTGGCTGCTGCCGCATTGGCGGAAACAATAGAACCACTGACGTGAACGAGCAGCGCATCAGGGCACAAATCTGATAGTGCGTTGTAGCGACTTTCCGCTTCCTCCAGGGTTCTGGAATACTCACGAACCCGCTTCTCCAGTGCCTTCCTGTGCGTCGCAGACTCGGATGCCGAAGAAGATCCAGTTCGTAGAGAAGAGACAGAGGAACCCAGTTCCCGGCGCATAAAAACCAAGGTTCCCATAAGGAGAAGGCCTGTCGTCAGGGCCACAGCCGTAATTTCAAAGACAACAACATCGACAGGAACGGAAGGAACAGCAATGAGACAGGAAACAACAGAGACAGCACATACCATGGCAGAAGCAACAAAACCGACAGACAGCACATGGCACGGTGAACGACGCCTGTAGATCACTCCAAGTCCAAGGCCAAGACCGCACAGAACAAGATAGGAAACACATCCCCCACTGGCTACGTGGCGCAGCATATCGACCGGCAAAGCAGCCAGCGCAGCACCGAATCCCACCAGAGGACCAACCAGAACAGACAGACAAAAGCTGACAACCATTCCGGTCACATCTGTAGCATCTATCCCCGTGATCACAGATCCATATGCCAGATCAGGAACCCGCAAGGAAACAGCAAGTGTCAGCAGCGTAGCCACAATCACAATCATGGCACCATACACTGAAAATACGACCAAGCGTGACCACCCCACAAGGCAATCCAGGAAACGCAAGGCAAACCCAAGCGAGAAAACGGTTGCGGCGACCGTCAAAAGACAGAAAAGCGCACTGCTACCCGGAATCTGAGACACCGGAGAATCCCCCATGCTTGTATGGCTGTGTTTTGTCTGGCGGAATCTACCGATAAATCAGGGCTGGCTCCACACCACCAATCATAATTGCCACATAATAGACATATAATCACAATATGCTGTTTACAATAACTATTAATGATTTTAATCACATGAATTCAGCGAATGTCTCATGCTGATACAATATGGATTGTATATACTATTTGTTTATTACGCATCCTTCTCATGCCATACACACACACCTGCATATCACCCCTATATAAAGTGAAAACGTTCACCAGGGCAGCTGGAACAAGCCGACCACAAACAAGGCTGAACAAACAAGGCCGCGTCACACTCTCTGTGCAGGGTTTCCCATGCTCAACAACAGCAATACATGCTGAAAAAAAACTGCTACACATGTGCCCTGCACACACGGCGCTCACTCGCCTGCCTCCGCAAAAAAAACGGATCCATGCCATGACTGCTTTTTCCATTCCGACTGTTCGCCACCCTGACGCCAGAGGCATCCTGGATGACTTGGTACAGTCTGCCCGTCGTGCAGGTGCCGATGCTGCTGACGGTCTCTTGATTGACGGTCGGTCCATTTCCGTAACCTGCCGGAATGGAAAACTGGAAACCTTGGAACAAGCGGAAGGCGGCGATATCGGGCTTCGGGTCCTGATCGGCAAACGTCAGGCTATCGTCTCATCAGGAGATCGCAGCAAGGCAGCTCTTGCAGAACTGGTAGAACGCGCCATGGCCATGGCGCGCACCGTCCCCGAAGATCACTTTGCCGGACTGGCTGACCCATCTGACCTGGCCCGCACCATTCCGGATCTGGACAGTTTTGACCCAAGGGAAGCTTCTGCAGACGAATTGATCGGCATGGCACGCGCCGCAGAAGAAGCCGCGCGCTCTGTATCAGGCGTTACCAACTCCGAAGGCGCAGATGCTTCGTGGGGTGCATCAACGGTCACGCTGGTCGCATCCAATGGCTTCGAACACAGCTACCGCACTTCAGGTTCCTCACTGTCTGTATCAGTCATTGCCGGAGAAGGTAGTGACGGTATGGAACGTGATTATGAGTGGACCTCTGCGGTCTGGTTGTCTGATCTGGTTGATCCACAGAGCGTGGGGCGCAAGGCAGGAGAACGCACGGTACGCAGGCTGGGGGCACGCAAGATCAAGACGTGCAAGGTGCCCGTCGTGTTCGAGCCACGGGTTGCCCGCGGGCTGGTTGGAAGCCTGTGCGGAGCCATCAATGGAGCCTCCATCGCACGTGGCACATCGTTTCTGAAAGACTCTCTCGGCCAGATGGTGTTTTCGCCCGGCATACACATCACTGAAGACCCTCACCGTCCGCGGGGGCTGCGATCACGCCCGGTTGATGCCGAAGGTCTGCCAACGGTGCGACGCCGCCTGATCGAGGACGGGGTTCTGACCACCTGGACCATGGACCTTGCATCCGCCCGGCAATTGGGTCTCAAAAGTACAGGACATGCCGTACGCGGGGTTTCCGCGCCACCGTCGCCCGGGGTTTCCAATGTCTGGCTGGAACCCGGCAAGGAAAGCCTTGATGCCATGCTGGCCCGGATCGGGACAGGGCTTATGGTCACGGACCTGTTCGGACAGGGTGTCAACATGGTTACCGGGGATTATTCCCGTGGATGTTCAGGGTTCTGGATTGAAAAGGGACAAATCGCCTTCCCGGTCCATGAAATTACTATTGCCGGAAACCTGAAAGACATGTTCCGCACCATGGTTCCGGCCAATGACCTGGAATTCCTTCAGGGAACCGACTCTCCATCTGTCTGCGTGGAGGGTATGACGATCGCAGGATCATGACATCCAGTTCCGGCACCATGCGTTGCAGGGAAAACAGAAACACGTTACACCTTCACTCCTGTCTGGTTTGATCGAGAGATATGATGAGTCCTTCGCGTGCCTTGGTTCTGTGTCGTCAAGCAACTGCTATCACCTTCTCCATGCTTTCTCTTGCCTTGGCGGGATGCTTCGGAAAAGATACGTCCTCACCGACATGCCCTGATGTCCGTATTGACAAGGATACGGCCAGCCTGACCCGTTTCCGCAACGACAGGGGACAGGATTTGACGGATATCGTATTCCAGTCCGAGCTGGTCGATTTCTCCGGTGATTGCGGCTACGATGCCAAAACGGACAGCATGGATATACGGATGAAGGTGCTGTTTGCTGTCAGCAAAGGACCGGCAGCCTCTGAAGAAACAGGTACGTTCCAGTACTTTGTTGCCATTCCCGCCTTTTTCCCCGATACCGCAGGGAAACAGGTTTTCCCGGTTACGTTCCGCTATCCGGACGGCAATGTACCCACCATGATGATTCGTGATACAGAGGTACGCATCAATCTGCCTCTGAAAGGACGTAATCCTGCAGATACTCCGGTTTACGTCGGCTTTCAGCTGGAACCACATGAACTGCACCATAATCGCCGCCCCAAGACGCGTTGACCCATCAATACACACCGTCAGTGTGCGACAAGAAGTGATGTATGGAGCCATGAAGAAAGCATAATCCGATCGTGCCAACCTCAAGATCGGGTAACCTGACCCCGGAGGCTGTGACTGTGTCTGAGACCGTGGTTGATCTTCATCAGTGTCAAGACCTTGCCCTGGATGGACTGCACCGTTCGCTGGGTGCGCGCATGGGGCCTTTTTCCGGCTACACGATGCCCCTGCATTACGAACAGGGCATCCTTGCCGAACATCTCCACTGTCGCAGGTCTGCCGCGCTGTTCGATGTCTCACACATGGGACAGGCTGTCCTGTCCGGCCGCAACATTGCCGAAACACTGGAAACTGTCTGCCCGGGTTCACTGAAAGAGCTGAAACCAGGCCGTCAGCGCTATACTCTTGTCCTCAATGACCGTGGAGGCATTCTGGATGATATTATGGTTGCCAATATGGGGGCAGGAAGCGATGGGCAGCACCGGTGGCTTTGCGTAACCAACGCAGGCAACAAACAGGTCATTTTCCCAGTCCTGAAATCTCTGGCAGGGCCAAACATCAGCATCACGTTTCCTGACCGTATCCTGCTTGCGCTGCAAGGCCCTCGTGCGGGGCGCGTCTTGTCGCACTTTGCACCGGCTGCAGCGTCAATGGTGTTCATGGATGCGGGGCCACTGACACTGGATGGTATCCCGTGTTTCGTAACCCGGTCTGGCTACACGGGGGAGGATGGATTCGAGATTTCGGCCCCGACATCCCATGCCGAACGCCTGATGCGCCATCTTCTTGAGCATCCGGATGTCAACATAGCGGGTTTGGGGGCCCGGGATACCCTGCGGCTTGAAGCCGGGCTTCCCCTGCACGGGGCAGACATCACTCCAGAGACAACCCCGGTCGAAGCAGACCTGACGTTTGCCATCGGAAAACGACGGCGCAGCAATGCTGGGTTTCCTGGTGCAGACATCATCCTGTCACAGATACAAGATCGCCCACCGCGTCTCCGGGTCGGAATCCTGCCGGAAGGACGGGCCCCCGCACGGGCTGGAACCGTTATACAAGCCCCCGATGGAACGCCGGTTGGAACGATAACCAGCGGCAGTTTCTCTCCGACGTTGGAACGTCCCATTGCCATGGGATACGTGGACACCGCATTCAGCAAGCCCGGCACCAACCTGAATCTACTGATCCGGGGCCGTACGGTGCAGGCACATGCTGTAAAACTGCCTTTTGTCGCTCATCGTTATCATCGGGGATAGGAACGGATGGCTGACGTGTATTTTACCAAGGAACATGAGTGGATCCTGGTCGACGGACAACAGGGAACGGTCGGCATTACCAATTTTGCACAGGGTCGCCTGGGAGATATCGTATTTGTCGATCTTCCAGACTCCGGCCATACGGTCACGCAGGGACAGGAAACAGCCGTTATCGAATCCGTCAAAGCTGCATCCGATGTATACACACCCGTCTCGGGCCGCGTTACAGAGACCAATGTGCAGCTAACGCAGGATCCGGGGCTGGTCAACAGGGCCGCCGAATCTGATGGCTGGTTGTTCCGCATCACCCTGTCCAACCCGGGTGAACTCGCCTCCTTGATGAGGCGGGATGAATATGCTGCCCTTACAGGCACGCTCCAGGACTGACCATAACGCAGGAGCGGGCCATGCGTTACCTGCCACTCACAGAAGAAGACCGGCGACAGATGCTGGATCGTATCGGGGCCGGGTCCATCGAAGATCTGTTCCAGTCTATCCCACAAGCCGCACGGGACAATGCACCACGTCATCTGCCCGGGTCACGCTGCGAAATGGATGTAGAACGGGAAATCCAGGCGCTGGCAGCACGAAATCTGGACCGTACCAAGGGATCTGCCTTCCTGGGAGCCGGGAACTACTTCCACCACGTTCCTGCCGCACTGGATTATCTGATCCAGCGGGGCGAGTTCATGACCGCCTATACGCCATACCAGCCCGAAATTGCCCAGGGAACCTTGCAGGTCCTTTTCGAGTTCCAGACCCAGGTGGCCATGATCACAGGCATGGAGGTGGCCAACGCCTCGCTGTATGACGGTGCAACCGCCTGTGCCGAGGCTGCGGCCATGGCAGCACGGATTACCGGGCGTTCGCGGGTTGTGATATCCGGTCAGGTGCACCCGCACTTCTCGTCCACAACACACACCTTCCTCAAACACACCGCCATAGACGTCGAGACCCTGCCCCCGGATCCAATGAATCAGGAGGATCTGCTGAAGTATGTCGCTGCAGATGTTGCCTGTATCATCGTACAGACACCGGGTTTCTTCGGGCACCTGTATGACACCACAGACTTGGCCAATGCCCTGCATGCCGCAGGGGCTCTTTTGGTGGTTGCTGTCTGTGAACCGCTGAGCCTGGGCATAGTGAAACCGCCCGGCGCAATGGGGGCTGACATCGTGGTTGGAGAGGGGCAGAGCCTCGCCATACCGCCCGGATTCGGGGGGCCTGGGGTCGGGCTGTTTGCAACCCGGAACGCATTTGTCCGTCAAATGCCTGGACGCCTGTGCGGAGAGACCGTCGACAGCGAAGGGCGGCGAGGCTTTGTCCTGACTCTTTCCACGCGGGAACAGCACATCCGGCGTGAGAAAGCGACCTCCAATATCTGCACAAACTCTGGCTTGATTGCCACAGCCTTCTCAATCTTCATGACCCTCTTGGGCGACAAGGGCTTTACAGAACTCGCGGAGCTGAATCATGCACTGGCCTGTACTGCGGCTGATCGCCTAGCAGCTATCCCGGGCGTATCACTTCTGTCCGGAACATTCTTCAACGAATTTGCACTGATGCTGAAACAGCCGGCAGCACCGGTTGTCGATGCCTTGGCCGGGCGCAATATTCTGGCCGGCATTCCGGCAAGTCGTTTCTGGCCCGGTAACAAGACTGTCGAGAATATTCTTCTGGTGGCCGTCACAGAAACCAACACCGATGCTGAGATACGGACTCTGGTCCATCATCTGGGGGACATACTGGCATGACCACCCCGTCTACGTTTACCGGTAACAAAGGGCTTCAGACAGAAGAGCGCCTGATCTTCGAGTACGAGCACGCGGAACGAACCGCTGTTGACCTACCCCCTGCCCCTGCACACCACCCCAGACTGGGATCAATGCGACGCACCACAAAGATTGGTCTGCCCGGATTGGCCGAGCCTCAGGTCGTGCGCCACTATACACGGCTGTCACAGAAGAACTTCGGGATCGACACGGGCTTCTTTCCCTTGGGGTCGTGTACTATGAAACACAATCCCCGGCTTAACGAGAAACTGGCCCGGCTTCCCGGACTGGCTGCCATTCATCCATTCCAACCCGTTTCAACATCCCAAGGGGCCTTGGCCCTGATGGACAGGTTGGGGAGCTGGCTGAAAGAACTGACAGGAATGGCTGCTGTTGCTCTTTCGCCCGCCGCAGGGGCGCACGGGGAGCTGTGCGGGATGATGGCCATCCGGGCCGCACTGGATGAAAGGCAGGACGCACGCAGAACGGTTCTGGTCCCACAGAGCGCACATGGCACCAATCCGGCCACAGCCACCCTGTGTGGGTTTCGGGTGGAAAGTATTCCTGCAGAAAGCAGTGGGCGTGTTTCGGTAAAGGCCGTGCGGGAGCGTCTGGGCCCCCATGTCGCTGCCATCATGATTACCAACCCGAATACCTGCGGGCTGTTTGAGAGTGAGATGGCGGCGATCGCTGAAGAGGTCCATCGTGCCGGCGGGTTTGTGTACATGGACGGGGCAAACTTCAATGCCCTGGTCGGGCGGGTCCGGATTGCGGATCTTGGCGCGGATGCCATGCATATCAACCTGCACAAAACGTTTTCTACACCACATGGGGGCGGCGGACCAGGATCTGGTCCAACGGTCCTGTCCGAGGCACTGGCACGTTTTGCCCCGGTACCTTACGTCAAGCGATACCCTGAAGGATTCCGCCTGATTGAAACAGAGAACGAAGCGCGCGCAGACGGAAACAGCCCCTTTGGAAGGCTCAAGGGATACCATGGGCAGTTTGGCATGTTTGTACGCGCCATGGCCTACATGATGTCCATGGGACTGGACGGGCTGCAACAGGCATCCGGCGATGCCGTGCTGAACGCCAACTATCTTCTGGCCCAACTGGGCGATGTATTGTCAGCGCCCTTCACAGGACCGGTTATGCACGAAGTCCTGTTTGATGACCGTTTCCTGAAAGATACGGGCGTCAGCACACTGGATTTTGCCAAGGCCCTGATTGATGAAGGGTTCCACCCCATGACCATATACTTCCCTTTGGTGGTTCAGGGGGCCTTGTTGATAGAACCAACAGAAACCGAGAGCAAAGCAACCCTGGATACATTCATAGAAACCGTTCGCAGCCTGGTTGCCGCAATCCGGCAAGGCCAGGCCGAACGCTTTCATCAAGCACCCGTCTACACACCACGGCGGCGGCTGGATGAAACCCGTGCAGCCCGTACACCTGTTCTTCGCTGGTCCCCCCACAAAACCTGATATATCAAGACACGATAAAACCCAAAGACCCCGCGACCGGGAAGTATGCTGCAGATTTGCACCTTGGTTTGCATTTTGCGAAGACTGGTCATGAAAAATTGGGACCTCGGGCAGAATCCTGCCATACCCCCATCTGGCCCGCCTTTTGCTGGTAAAGGAGTGAGAGCAGAGAGAAGGGCACTTTACCCCGGTTACCCGTCGAGACATCTCAGGGCAGTGAGATATCTCCGGGTGCCGGGGTTTTTCTGTCTGCCTCATCCCCTGTTTCCGGATGCGGAGCAGGCAGGGCAGACAGTGAGGCAGGGGCTGAAGTCAGAAACACGGAATAAAGCCAAGCCCGGGCTGAGACAGGAGTCGGATCAGGGGAACGGCCAAGGGACCATTGGGCAGCACGCCGGAGCCAAAGGGCCGCCCTGGCAGAGTCTTTCTTTTCATCCTCTTCGATCAAAGCCATCAAAGATGCAAGGCGCGGATCTTCAAGTCCGTTGCGATACAATCCCTCCAAAGCCGACCGCGCTTGCCCCCACAGCTTGGCTTCCAGGGAAACCGTAGCCAGAAGGAAAGCGCTTTCCGGATGTGAAGGAGCCCTGTCGGTCAATGTCTTGACCCGGGCCACGCGCTGCAACTCCGGCTCACGCGCGCATAACTCCAGAAAAGCGGTGGCAAGAGCAGGATGTGCCATATCCGGCCAGACATCACGGATCAGGGACATAGCCTTGGCTGGGGCTCCTTCCCTCCCCAAGACACGCACAAGTGTCAGGACAGCTGGCAGGAAATGACGGTCCTGACGCATGGCCTTTCGGGCATTCCGTCGTGCGGCGCTGGTATCACCGCGTTCCAACAGGATTTCAGCATATGCCGTCCGGAAAGCAGACACAGCACTGACGCTCTGCCTCCACTCCAGAACACCAAGTTTCTGTCCAAGCTCTGCCGTAGACAGGGCTCCCTCCCAGTCGTGGTCCCGAACCTGGCACTCCAACAACATGGAAGCTGCCCAGTCCAGACGCGGATTAAGGTCAAAAGCCTCTTGGGCCAGGCGCTTCTGTTCCGCATGGTGCCCGGAACGCCCGGCCATTCTTGCCAAGGATTTCAAGGCAGCAGGGCGTACCTCGGGGACATCGAGAAGACCTGCCAGAATGTTGGCAGCTGCCGCATGATCCCCCGCAATCTCGGCCGACTGCGCTGAAAGAAAAAGCACCGCAGAATCACTGCCCAAATCACGACGGGCAGTACGAACCGCACGACGCAAACCAACAGCATCACCAGCCAAGGCCGCAGCATAGCCATAGCCAAGAGCGGCTACCCCCTCTCTCAGACGGCGACGCTCCATCCAGCTACCAACCGTTGACGGCAGCGATACAATCCGGCGAAACATACCGTAAAGCCAGAAGACAAGCCCCACGGATAGGACCAACAGGATCAGAAGAAAAGGGACGTTGGTATCTGCCCGCCACCCCAGCCACTGCACGGAAACCATTCCTGGATTCCGGGCCAACCAGACGGCCAAGGCAACAAAAATCGCAACCGTGACCAGCCAACGCAGCAAACCGAAAACCATCCCCTTATCCCTCCGACTTCCGTGGAGGCAATGGATCACCAGTCCCCAGGCGCACAACAGCCTCGTCAGTCAACACCTCAAGGGCTGCATTGGCGGCAAGACGGGCTTGAGCCATCTGGATCCATGGCTGGGCAACCTCGACAGCCTGACCGGACAGGCGCGACAACTCCGCCACAGCAGAGGCAAGATCACCACCGGAGGCTGCCTCAACCGCACGGGCTGTCACAGCCGCCGGAAATTCGGCCACATCAGCACCATCAACGCGACGAACAGAAACAACAGAGGTCAGAGCATCCACGGTCCGCGCCCACCATGCCGACTGATCATCCGGTCCATAACCGGCACGGATAATCGCCGGAACCAGGTCTGAAAGCTGACGATCCAGTGCAACCGGCGTAGCAATACCGCTGTCGGCATAATCGTGCAGTGTAGAAAGAGAAAGAGTCGGGTCAACACCTTCAGGCATAAGGGCCCGCACTGTTCGCAGAGACAAGCCATAAGGCCTGCCTGTATCGATAGCCTCACGTAGCTGACCGACAGCCAGCAGAAAAGCCACCACACGTTCCTGACGGCCGGAGGTCCGACGCACCTGTTCCTCCATTGCCGCAACACGATCGGCAAGACCAAGAACAGTCCCTGCGCCAATTCGGTCACGTGACAATTCATCAATCCGGCGCCCCATGGCATTGATCGCATCATCGCGGGGGGGCAGCATGCGCGCCTCTATACCCTGCAAGGCTGCCTGAAGGGCATTCATCCTCTCTTGCAGGGAATTGTCATCGGCTCCCGGCTCAGACTCACCCTCTGGATCCAAGGCAAGATCGGAAAGACCCTGCTGTATCTGCTGCTCGGCCAAGGCCAACCGGTACCGGGTCTGGTCAAGCGTCTGGCGCATATTGCCCAGCGCCGCACGCACATCATCCAGCTCCCCGCGCAAGGCAGCGACATCTGCCATTTCCGGCACAGTTGCATCCCGTGAGATCAACGGAAGATCAAGGGGAACAGACAAACGCGGGAACACAGACGACAGCCATCCCGAACCAACCAAAACCAAAGCAACGAGCACACCAAGAGCAAGAACAGGAATACGCCAGCGCGTCGTCCCGCCCTGTTTGGCACGCCCGACACCTCCGTCAGGCTCAGTCGCCCCAGTTGGCGTTCCTTCCTGCCCTGCCCCGGCAACGCTCCGGAAAAGATCCAGAAGGGAATCCTGTTGCGGGGCTTCCGCGATATGCACCTTGTCAAATTTGAGATCTGATACCGCATCGGCAACAGCCCTGGACAAGCACCAAGCCGTAACCGATGCCATATGACTTTCCAAACCGGCCTGACGCACCAGTGAGATAAAAACCTTCGCGGTCCGCGCCGAACACAGCACAACCCCATCCAGATCCTTGGTGCGGAACGCAGAAACGACCTCGGATGGCAAAAGGGGAATGGGCTGTGTTTCGTACAGCGGAATATGAGTGCAGTCGTAGCCCTTCTTCCGCAGATCACCGGCCAGATCACCCGCAATCTCGGCTCCTGCCAGATGGTACAGAGGACCGGCATCCGGACCAAAAGTCCGGCAGACCAACTCAAACAGGGCCGCACCATCGCCATCTGCAGACTGCACGTTGTTGAATCCTGCATCCTGCAGCACGCAAGCCGTATGCTCACCAACCGCGAGAACCGGAACAGCATAAACAGCGTCACCAACAGCCGGGGAGCGATGCAGAAGACGCTTCAGGGCACGGGCGCCATTGGCGCTGGTCAGAAGAAGACCACCCGCAGCCCCAAGATCCGGCAACGAATCAGGGGTATGATCAACAACCGCCAACAACGGTGCTGTCATTACGCCTATGCCCAGCGCACGCAACGGGACTGCCAGGCGCTCCGCATCCTCTGTTGGCCGTGTTACCAGAACCCGCATTGTCTGCTCCCCTTGACCTTCCGGACAGATCATCATCCACCCATACCATACGTCGTGCCACGAGGACTGGCCGCAAGCTCCATCGCCAGCTCACGCCCCAGACGGATCGCATCTTCCGCCAAACCAGTACGGACACCGGCGCGAACACCCGATCCATCCGGATTGGCAACAAATCCCCTCAGAAAGAGACGTGTTCCATCCTCTATCAACTCGGCCAATCCGGCAATCGGGGTCCGGCAGGATCCATCCAGGATTTGCAGGAAAGAACGTTCGCAGGAAACACGAATCATGGTCGGCAGATGGCTCAGGGGCTGGAGGATATCATACATGGCCCGGTGACTGGCACGGCATGTTATACCAATAGCCCCCTGCGCAACAGCAGGCAGCATTTCATCCGCATCAAGAACAGACGTTGCACGGTTATCCAGACCCAGCCGACGCAAGCCAGCCAAGGCCAGCAGGGTTGCATCCACAACCCCTTCTTCCAGACGCTGCATTCTGGTCTGGACATTACCACGCAGAATCTGAACCCGGAGATGAGGAAAACGCGCGAGAATCTGGGCCTGGCGCCGCAGGGAGGCCGTCCCCACCACAGAGCCAGACGGCAAGTCTGCCAAACACGACGCCCTCAGGGACAAAAACGCATCGCGCGGATCTTCACGCTCCAACATGCAGGGCAGGTCAATACCATCAGGCAGAACCGTCGGCACATCTTTCATCGAATGGACAGCCAGATCAATATCGCCACGCAACATGGCTTCATCCAGCTCACGTGTGAAAAGGCCTTTGCCCCCGATTTCGGAAAGTGGTCGGTCCTGAATGGCGTCCCCTGTCGTCCGGATTACAACAACATCAACAGCCCCCGACGCGGCCAGAGACGGACAGGACGCTGCCAAACGGGCGCGTACCTCGTGTGCCTGTGCAAGCGCGAGGGGACTTCCGCGGGTACCGATGCGTACTTTCTCTGTGGCATTCATAGCTCCTGTGTTGTAAGGGCTTGCTTCGGGCAAGTGAAGGACTAAATCAGCATCATGCGTGTTCTGGGCATTGAAACCAGCTGCGATGAAACAGCGGCCGCAATCGTGGACAGCCATGCACCCTGTGGCCAGCGCATACGCGGTGAATCCATCCTGAGCCAGCTGGATGAGCACAGGGCATATGGCGGCGTTGTGCCCGAGATTGCCGCGCGGTCCCACCTCGACCACATTGATCGCATGGTACACGAAGCCATGGCCCAGGCCGGATGCACATTTGCGGATCTGGACGGTATTGCCGCCACCGGCGGGCCGGGTCTGATCGGGGGGGTCATTGTGGGGGTCATGACGGCCAAGACCCTGGCCATGGTCCATAAGCGTCCCTTTATCGCGGTCAACCATCTTGAAGGTCACGCCCTGACCCCACGCCTGAGTCATGACGTCGCATTCCCGTACCTGCTGCTGCTGGTTTCAGGCGGACATTGCCAAATTCTGGTGGTGGAAGATGTTGGTCACTGCCACCGGCTGGGCACCACAATTGACGATGCCGCGGGGGAAGCCTTTGACAAGGTAGCCAAGATGCTTGGCCTGGGCTACCCGGGTGGGCCAGCCCTGGAGCAAGCTGCCGCCTTGGGCAAGGCTGGCCGCTTCCGGCTGCCTCGCCCCATGAAAGGGCGCCCGGGATGTGACTTCAGTTTCTCGGGGCTGAAAACCAGCGTACGACAGACCGTGGAGAAACGACCACCAGGCCCCCTGTCCGAAGAAGACCGCCAAGATCTGGCTGCCGAATTCCAGGCCGCGGTGGTTGATGCCGTATCCGACCGCATACACCGCGCCATCCGCCTGTTCCGGGATCAATGGCCGGAAGGGCAAACCTTGGTTGCAGCCGGTGGCGTCGCCGCCAATATAGCACTGCGCCAGATGTTGCAGGATGCGGCAACACGGCACGGCCTTGAATTTGTCGCCCCTCCCCTGCGATGGTGTACGGACAACGCCGCAATGATCGCCTGGGCAGGGGCAGAGCATCTGAAACGGGGACACACGGACCCTCTGGATTTCCGGCCCAGACCACGCTGGCCACTGGATCCGAACGCCCCACAATCAACCGGGGCCGGTGCCGTCAAAGCCTGAAGGGTGAAACAAAAGGCACTGCGCCATACCTGGGGGCAAGGTCCAAACCAGCCCTAGCTGCTTGGCTCGTAATGATGATGGACCCATTCACGATAGGCACCACTTGTAACCTGCAACAACCAGCCCTGATGCTCCAAGTACCAGCGCACCGTCTTGCGCAAGCCTGTATCAAGACTTTCGGCAGGATACCATCCAAGCTCATTGCGAATCTTTGTGGCATCGATGGCGTAGCGGTGATCATGCCCGGGACGGTCCCGAACATATGTGATCTGCTCAAGGTATGAAGCACCATCGGCACGGGGACTCTGCTCGTCCAGGATCCCGCACAACATCCGGACAAGATCCAGATTTGTACTCTCGCTGCATCCGCCAATATTATAGGTCCCACCCGGCACACCAACCTCCAGAACCCTGCGGATCGCTGCACCGTGATCCTTCACATACAGCCAGTCACGGATATTCCGCCCGTCCCCGTAAATCGGCAACGGCTTGCCGGCCAGTGCATTATGGATGCAAAGAGGAATCAGCTTCTCAGGAAACTGGAATGGCCCATAATTGTTGGAACAGTTGGTTGTCAAAACCGGAAGACCATAGGTGTGGTGATACGCCCTGACAAGATAATCAGAAGCAGCCTTGCTGGCAGCATACGGACTGTTGGGCATATAACGGTTGTCCTCTGTGAACGCTGGCGCCTTTTCGTCCAGAGACCCGTAAACCTCATCTGTCGATACATGGAGAAAGCGAAAACGCGCCTGCATTGTGGCGGTCATGCACCCGTAGAAAACACGAACCGCCTCCAGAAGACGGAAAGTCCCCACAATGTTGGTCTGGATAAAAGCATCTGGCTCATCAATCGAACGATCAACGTGGGACTCGGCGGCAAAGTTGATCACGGCGCGCGGTTGGTAGCGAGACAACAAATCCGATACAAGATCATGATCACCGATATCACCCCGAGTAAAGATATGGCGGGTATCATGGCGCAAGGCATCCAGATTCTGGATATTCCCGGCATAGGTCAGCTTATCGAGATTGACGATTGGCTCATCAGAAACGGCAAGCCAATCGAGAATGAAATTTGAACCTATAAACCCGGCACCACCAGTGACCAGAAGCATTCCCCCCTACCCCTTCAAACGATCTTAATCACCCACGGTCACCATTACCCTCCAAGGTGTCGGCTTCCGCTTCCTGTTCAAGGAGAACCCAATCCACAATCTCCTGACTTGGCTGATAGGATGGAACCATTTGTTCAAGCATACGGCGCCCCACACCTACATCATTTACGGCAAGCGCCAAGGAAAATGCATCCAGCTTGTCCTGCAAAGACGACCACACTGGAACATCCGGTTCATAATCCATCAAGATACGGGGATGAGACGTGCGGATAGCAGAGTCAGATTCAGAGCAGGGCCTCACCGTGGGACCAAGGGCAGTTGCATCAATCCTTATAGTCCCGTCCGGGTTCTCGTCTTCCCGGACAGTTAGACCAGCGAAGGCAATCATACGTCGGGCAAGGTCACTCAAAAGAACTGGCTGCCCCATATCCAGACGAAAAATCTCCCCCCCACGGCTTAATGCAGCAGCCTGAATGATCAGACAAGCGGCCTCCTCCACTCTCATGAAACAGCGGGCATCCTGCGGATGAGAAATCAGCACCGGGCCACCTTCACGAATCTGGCGATACATGCGAGGCAAAATGGCATCAGAGGGATCAAAGACCACACCAAACCGAACAGATGAAAAACAGGTCGCACCCTTTTCCATTGCCAAAGACTGCAAAATCATTTCCGCCAACCTTTTGCTGGCACCCATAAT
The DNA here is from genome assembly GCF_012102745.1 of Haematospirillum sp. H4485. Classification (GTDB taxonomy): domain Bacteria; phylum Pseudomonadota; class Alphaproteobacteria; order Rhodospirillales; family Rhodospirillaceae; genus Haematospirillum. The sequence continues at coordinate 2,221 of NZ_JAAVSY010000007.1, read as the reverse complement.
TTTTGTCGGGCACATGGCTTGGTCTGTGCTGACCAACACACAATTTGGAACACCACGTTCCAGAGCGGCCTTGGCAACGGTCAATACCCCCAGCGTATTGATCTTGATCGCCTCGACCGGGTTATGTTCAACCAAGGCATCATTCTTGTAAGCAGCAGCATGATAGATGATATCAGGCTTCCAGGTTGCCATAATTTCATGCATGCGATCTTCATCACAGACCGATGCCAAAAGTGGAATCAGACGAACGGAAGTCTCATCTGTAACGTGAAGCAAGGACCGATACAAAGGCGCAAGTGTATACTCACTGTGATCAACCAGAAGAATCGTCTGCGGTTCAAGACGCATCAGCTGGCGGCACAGCTCACTGCCGATCACTCCCCCCGCGCCTGTTACCAGAACAACTCTTCCTGACACATAGCGCGACAGAAGAATATGGTTTGGCGCTGTCGTCTCCCGCATCAGAACATCATCAACATCCAGATCCACGACTATAGCAGGATGAGAAGGGTCCTCAGGAACAGTACGGACAGCGACACCGGCTTTCAGCAGGTGTGCGAGTATCTGGTTGCGACGTTCACGCGGTATGGATGGCAGGGCAAGGATAACCTCACGAATATCAAGGGTCGCGACCAGACTGGACAGATCATCAGGGCCGTACAGAGAGAGTCCATCCAGCCTATGGCCGTGCAGGCGGTCATCATCATCCAAGAAACCGATTACGCAGCGATCCTGACTGTTGGCCATTGCGGCAGCAAGGCGGCGCCCGGTCGATCCTGCACCATAGATCAGCGAACGGGGCAAGGCGGCACGACGCATCTGATCCTGATACAAACCACCAAGCCAAAGACGGGCCATGGCTCGTGACGCACCGACACATAACAAAACAAGGACAGGAACAAGAATACCGACCGTACGCGGAATACCCGGAATGCCAATCACCGCGACACACGTCGCATAGACAAGACCAAAAACAGCGGTAGCCGAGGTCATGGCTATCAGGGCTTGCCACCCCGCATACCGAAAGACGGCCCGATACAGTCCAAAAACAACAAAAACAGGGAGAGCTGTCGCCGCAGCAAGAAGGCTGGCCCACAGCGCAGGCCCGGACAATTCGACAAAAGACCCCAGCCGTATTCCCAGCGCCAACCACACGCAAAGAACACACAAGCCGACATCAACCGCCAGAACAACGAACCTCTTGGCCGTCCGGGAGAGAGACAGTACGGGCAAGGCCGCCTTGGTCAAGATGCATCGAATCAAGAAGCTAACTCACCTGTTGGTGGGAGAGTCTACCACAAGGAACGATACAGACAAACCGACATCTGGACTCTTCACGGAAAACAGGCCCCAGCCAGATCAGACAATCTTGCGCAGACTGGCTTGGGACACGCGCAACATAACGGGCTTGCTCAGAAACTCGATGAGCACCATAGCCCTCTGTTCACCGTCATCTATCTGATACACAGCCTCTATACCAGCAAAAGGCCCATCCGAAAGAAGAACGCGCTCGCCAGACTGGAAAACAGATTCAGGACTCGCCAGCGACCTAGATTCCCTGAGCTTCAAGAACTCTACTAACTGCCCGTCAATACGCGCCGGCTCAGCCCCAAAACTGACCAAGCGACTCACACCCAAAGTAGAGCGCACAGGGGCCAATCCCCTTGCCGGACTTCCCCCATCCAAGCGGACAAACAAATAGCGGGGAAAGAGCGGTTCCTGGACAACTTTTTTCTCTCTCTGGATGATTCTTTCACGAGAGAGAAGCGGCAAGTAGCAAGAATACCCCTGACGTTCCAAATTAAGAAGGGCACGCTGTTCTTGCCTTGGCTTGGCGTGAATCAAATACCACTGCATACTCGTTGTCCCTGTTCCGAGCAGACTAGGCCGGATATCGGCTGACGCATAAAGATCAGCCACACGTGCTATCATTGGCAGGCAGTGGTATCAAGAGGGATCTTGCGACGGCGCACCGCCTATAGATGTAATGGCGCAAAGACCGTGATTATACATGATCAACCCAAACGCACTGAGACTTATAAGCTATATAATGCCAGGAACCCCCAACACTCTAGGCTCCAGCCTTACTCATATCCAGAATGCGAGGAGGGTTGCGAGAGCGACGTCGGAGAGGAAGTTTCTGTCGAGTTTGTCATAGCGGGTTGCGACGCGGCGGAAGTCCTTGATGCGACAGAAGGCGTTTTCGATCAGGTGGCGGTCT
>NZ_JAAVSY010000006.1 GCF_012102745.1 Haematospirillum sp. H4485 | reverse complement strand
GGATCGCATTAAGCACTTCGCGTAAATCCACCTTCCGCCGACGGCCCCGTCGCGCCCCCGGCGGCAGTAACTCTCTGATATAATTTCATTCGTCGTCGGTTGGATCGGTCGGATAGCGTTTCAGCTTCCGCTCGATATGCGCTACGCGAGCGCGGGTTTCTCGGGTCCACATTCCGAGCTTGAATCACGACATCCCGCGTCGCTCCAAGCATTTTCAAACGGTTTCTGAGCAGAACTCACACCACCCAAGTAGATAAACAGATAATGCGAAAAAAAAGGAACCATCAGAAATACTTGGTAGAGCTTTTCTGAGTGAAAAATCGAGAAATAACCTTGCTGATACCAGTTGTCGAGGTCACATTTTTCCGTCCGATCCCAGCATGGCCGCGAGACCAAATGCATCGCTGCCTCCGAATACCATTTTTGTCACCAGCACCTGACTTCTTACGCTGCGGTGCAGCGAGAGACTTGGCCCTATCCTTACCAAAGGACAAAGCGCAGGAGAGATAGGAACTATCTGCCTAGACTGCCTACCCTGCCGGACCCTCAGCACACGCAAATCAGCCCTACTGTCGGCGCACACGACAAAGCGCACACCACCAATACCACCAATCTGATACACATTTTGAAGTATGGTGGAGCTGAGCGGGATCGAACCGCTGACCTCTACAATGCCATTGTAGCGCTCTCCCAACTGAGCTACAGCCCCGCTTTTCTGAGGAATTATGGGACAGTCCTCACGGTGTGGGCGGACTTATAAGGGCTTGACGCACGGTTCGCAAGAGAAAAATCATGCGTTCCCATTTTTCGCCGCCGACACGAAAAACACCGGAAACCTGAGGGCAGATTCCGGTGTTTTCACAGAGTGCTACTTGGCCCGCAACAAGGAGCCTAATAACATCATTCGTCGCTGTCGCCGGCCTCCAGATGGTCCATCACCTCGGCCATGTCATCGTCGTCTTCACCCAGATCCGAAGCATCTTCAATCAGGGCATCATCATCCTCATCGTCCAGCAGCGGTTCATCCAGGTCGTCTTCACCCACAGCAGCCACGGCAGCAACAACCTTGCGAGGAGCATCTCCGCGGGTTCCCTTGCCACCACGCTTGATTTTAGGCGCGGCATCCTTTTCGTGGATGGCTCCACACTTTGGACACACAACAGGATCTTTACACATATCATAAAAACGGGCGCTGCACGTTGTGCAGGTATGCTTGCTGCCCCATTCCGGCTTGGCCACCAGAAAACCTCCAGATCTTGTGAACGTCATACGGTCAATGCCGCATTTGCCATCGAACGTGGCCCCTGTCAAAAGCAAAAAACAGATCGGGATACAAACCACCGCATGATCTCTACCACCAAACGCCTCTCTGTGCTATCGGATGGCCTGCGCCCACTGACACAGCGCACCGATAAGCGGAGTTTACAAATGAGTTCGGCACCCGCGCGTCCTGTTACCCTACGGTCACAAGCAGCATCCCCCTTGTCCGGCACGATCAGGGTTCCCGGCGATAAATCCATATCGCACAGGGCACTGATGCTCGGCGCTATATCCGTTGGTGAAACCATTATTGAAGGACTTCTGGAGGGAGAGGACGTCTTGCGGACGGCCGAAGCCATGCAAAAGCTGGGGGCAACCGTCCGCAAGGAATCCGACGGCCGGTGGATTCTCTCCGGACGGGGTGTTGGCGGACTGGCCGAACCCGATGATGTTCTGGACATGGGCAACGCGGGAACAGGAGCGCGACTGCTGATGGGGCTCCTGTCCAGCCATTCCTTCACCGCAGTCTTGACCGGCGATGCATCCCTGCGCAGCCGCCCCATGGCACGGGTTACAGACCCGCTGGAAAAAACAGGGGCCCGCTTTCTCAGCCGCACACGGGGACGACTTCCTGTTACCATAACCGGGACGAAACGCCCCCTCCCCCTTGACTACACACTGCCTGTTGCATCAGCACAGGTAAAGAGTGCCATCCTGCTTGCCGGGCTCAATACACCTGGCCAAACCCGCGTTGTAGAACCCTCGCCCTCGCGGGATCACACTGAACGCATGTTGAAAGCCTTTGGCGCTGACATCCAGGTAGAGGAAAACGGCGCAGGGCGCATCATCACCCTGACCGGACACCCCGAACTGACCGGGCAGACCGTCCGCGTGCCGGCAGATCCCTCCTCTGCCGCATTCCCGATCGCAGCAGCCTTGATTGTACCCGGTAGTCACCTAGCCTTGACCAATGTGTGTATCAACCCCTCGCGAATCGGTCTTTACAAGACCCTGCAGGAGATGGGAGCTGACATCCATTTTGAGAACGTACGCGATGAAAACGGGGAGCCCGTCGCCGACCTTGTCGTCCGTCACAGCCCCCTGAAAGGCATCAATGTACCGGCAGAACGGGCCCCCAGCATGATCGACGAATACCCGATCCTGTCGGTTGTTGCGGCCTTTGCCAGCGGTGAAACACGCATGAATGGCCTTGGGGAGCTGCGGGTCAAGGAAAGCGACCGTCTGGCCCTGATGACTGACGGTCTTCTGTCCTGTGGCGTGAATGCCCGCACAGAAGGCGATGATTTAATTATCCAGGGCACAGGAAAGCAACCAGAGGGCGGGAAGATGATTGCTGTACAGCTTGATCATCGCATAGGAATGAGCTTTCTGGTCCTCGGAATGGCTACAAGAACGCCGGTTTCTGTTGATGATGCCCGCGCCATTGACACCAGCTTCCCTGATTTTGCGAACCTTATGAACAGCCTGGGTGCCCGCATCACCCTGGCCCCGGAAGAGTAGGAAACCATGACACATCCCGTCGTTGTCACCGTTGACGGCCCGGCTGCCGCCGGAAAAGGAACATTGGCCCGCCGCCTGGCTTCTGCCCTTGGCTATGCTTATCTGGATACAGGCATCCTGTACCGGATTGTCGGCATGAAAGTACTGCGCAGCGGGGCCCGTACAGACGATACAAAAACGGCCTGCGACGCCGCACGGTCCCTGACACCAGCCGAAATCAGCCGCCTGTCCGGACACAGCGAGCTGCGGAGCGAAGCAACAGGGCAAGCCGCCAGCCAGGTTGCCGCCATTCCCGACGTACGCCATGCCCTGCTGGACCTACAGCGTACATTTGCTACCAATCCACCGGAGAACCGACCCGGGGCTGTTCTGGATGGGCGCGATATCGGCACAGTTGTCTGCCCGGACGCTATGGTCAAATTGTTTATAACCGCAAGCGTAGAAGAACGTGCCCGTCGTCGGCTGCTGGAGTTGCAGAACCGGGGAATAGAGGGTATAGAGTCCGAAATCCTTGCCGATATCAGGGAACGGGACCGGCGCGACACAGAACGCTCTGTCGCACCCTTGGCCCGCCCTGCGGATGCCTTGGTGCTTGATACCACCGACATGGACGCTGAGGCGGCCTTCTTGGCTGCCTTGGACTATGTCCGGCAAAAGGGTCTTGTTGTAGACAGGCACAACGCTGCCTGTGGGTAATAGGCCGCGAGTCGCGGAAGACCTCGGGATTCAACCCGTGGCCGGAAATATAATGTATGAAAGGAAGATGTTTACCTATGGTTGATGCCACTTTTGAGAGCTTTGAGGCTCTTCTTGATGAATCCCTGTCCGCTGAACGCGGCATTGAAGGAACAGTCCTGCGTGGAACGGTCCTGCGCGTCGACGGCGACTTTGCCCTTGTTGATGTCGGCCTGAAGTCCGAAGGACGCATTGCCCTGAAAGAATTCTCCCGCGCCGGAGAAGAAGTCGAGCTGAAAGCCGGCGACCAGATCGATGTGTTTGTGGAGCGCTACGAAGACCGCGACGGACTGATTGTCCTGTCCCGCGACAAGGCACGCCGCGAAGAGGCCTGGAACGATCTGGAGAAGACCTTCACCGCCAGCCAGCGCGTGGAAGGGATCATCTTCGGACGCGTCAAGGGTGGCTTCACGGTTGATCTGTCCGGAGCTGTAGCCTTCCTTCCGGGATCGCAGGTTGATATTCGCCCGGTGCGCGACATTGGCCCGCTGATGGGGCAGCCGCAAACCTTCCAGATCCTGAAAATGGACCGCGCCCGTGGCAACATCGTTGTCTCCCGCCGCGCTGTTCTGGAAGAAAGCCGTGCCGAAGAGCGTGCGAAGCTGATGTCCGGCCTGAAGGAAAGCATGATTCTGGACGGTGTTGTCAAAAACATCACCGACTATGGTGCCTTCGTTGATTTGGGCGGCGTCGATGGCCTGCTGCACGTCACCGATATTTCCTGGAAGCGCGTGACCCATCCATCCGAAGCCCTGAACATCGGTCAGACCGTCAAGGTTCAGGTCATTCGCTTCAATGCGGAAACCCAGCGTATTTCGCTTGGCATGAAGCAGCTGGAAGCTGATCCATGGGAAGGCGTTGCCGCCAAGTACCCGGTTGGAACACGCTTCATCGGTCGCGTGACGAACATCACCGACTACGGCGCCTTTGTCGAACTGGAAGCTGGCGTTGAAGGCCTTGTCCACGTCTCGGAAATGAGCTGGACCAAGAAGAACATTCATCCGGGCAAGATCGTTTCCACCTCTCAGGAAGTGGAAGTCATGATCCTGGACGTCGACGGCGAAAAGCGTCGTATCTCCCTGGGACTTAAGCAATGCGCCGGCAACCCGTGGGAAAACTTCGCATCCCAGCATCCGGCCGGCACGGAAGTTGAAGGTGAAGTCAAGAACATCACCGAATTCGGTCTGTTTGTTGGCCTGCCCGGCGAAATTGACGGGATGGTCCACCTCTCCGACCTGTCATGGTCTGAGTCCGGGGAAGAAGCCGTCAAGGCCTATAACCGTGGCGACATGGTCAAGGCCAAGGTTCTGGATGTTGACATCGAGAAGGAGCGTATTTCGCTGGGTATCAAGCAGCTGGGTGAAGACCCGTTTGCCTCTGCTGCCTCTGGCCTGCGCAAGGGACAGACCGTTACCGCCGTAATCACCGCCGTTCAGGACAACGGGATTGAGGTGGAAGTAGACGGAGCAGTTTCCTTCATTCGCAAGTCCGACCTGTCGCGTGAACGCAACGAGCAGCGTACAGAACGCTTTGCCGTCGGTGAAAAGATCGACGCCAAGATCACTGCCATTGACAGCAAGACCCGCAAGATCAGCCTGTCGATCAAGGCACGCGAACTTGAGGAAGAAAAGCAGGCCATGGCGGAATACGGATCCACGGATTCCGGCGCCCTGTTGGGTGACATCCTTGGCGCTGCCCTGAAGCAGGCCAAGGAAGAAAAAAGCAAGGCTGACTGAACCTTGTGATCCCCCCGGTTCGCCTCCGGAATAAACGGGGCGAACCGGGCAAGAAAAAAGCCCTCCCGGTACCATGCGTACGGGAGGGCTTTTCATGTTGTTTTGTCCTGATAGACGAAAAGAATCACAGAACTACTAAAAGGTGTTTATTCATATATGGTTATACTTGACGTTCCAGCAGTCCTTTGGCAGGATGCTGCCGTTCATGAATTTCCTGACGGTGCGTATTGCCACCGTGCGATAATTCTGCCGAAACGCTGTTGTCCCGTGTCGGGTTCGGGGTACCTTGACAGACCTGAAAGAGGGGAACGTTACATGACCAAATCAGAATTGATCGCGCGGCTTGCCGAAAGAAACCCGCATCTTTACCAGAGAGATATTGAACGCATCGTCTCGACAATTTTCGACGAAATTTCGTCAGCCTTGGCGAATGGAGACAGGGTCGAGCTGCGCGGGTTCGGTGCATTTTCAATCAAGAAGCGCGATGCCCGTCTGGGGCGCAATCCACGTACCGGAGCATCTGTTGAGGTTTCGGAGAAGGCTGTTCCGTACTTCAAAACCGGCAAACAGCTGCGTGAGCTTCTGAACACAAAATCCTGATGCTGCGGTTTCTTTCTTGGCTTTCTGGCATTCCCTTGGCCGTAGCCATGGTTCTGTTTGCGGCCGCCAACCATGAACCCGTTCAGGTTGGCCTATGGCCTCTGCCGTGGGTCATCGAACTCCCCCTCTATCTGCTTGCCCTTGCCCCCTTGGCAACAGGATTGCTGATTGGTCTTGCGCTGGGTTGGATTGCCGCAGCACCTGCCCGCAAGGCAGCACGGGCAGAACGACGTCGCGCCCGGTTCCTGGAGGGGCAGATTCGCTCTGTAGTCGGCGGAAATCTCGACAACGAAGCCGGCAAGAAGAATGACCAGGCGGCACTTCCCGGCAACTGAAGGCAAGACGTGTCTTTGCATGGCATAACCCGTTGCCCTTGCTCTCCTTATACAGGCACAATAGACAGGCGGCTCTAGCCGATACAAGAACGGGTGCCTTATCACTGATCCATGACTGCGGATACAAACCAGCTGACAGAACTTCTTGCACTGCTTGCTGCGGCCGCTATTTGCGTGCCCTTGGCCAGACGCATGCGCTTGGGAAGTGTCCTTGGCTACCTTACCGCCGGGGCCATTATCGGACCATGGGGGCTGGGGCTTATTTCATCCGTGCAGGATATCCAGAGACCGGCTGAGTTTGGCGTGGCCTTTCTTTTGTTTATCGTTGGCATAGAGATGAAGTTAAGCCGCCTGTGGCTGATGCGGCGGCAGGTCTTCGGGCTGGGTGGGGCACAAGTCACGCTAACCGCCGCCATTCTGGGCAGTTGCGCCTGGGCATTGGGAACACCCGCCGCCATGTCTGTGATCGCCGGTCTGGGGCTGGCACTTTCCTCAACGGCCATGGGGCTGCAAACGCTGTCCGAACGGGGGGAACTCGCAACAGCTTATGGCCGAAGTGGTTTTGCTATCCTTTTGCTGCAGGACCTTATGGTGCCTGTTCTGTTTGCCCTGGTTCCTATCTTGTCTATCCAGAATGTAGCCCTTACAGCATCGCTGGGTTTGGCAATCGTGCAAGGGGCAGCCATTCTAGCCGGGGTAACCTTGGCCGGGCGGTTCCTGTTGCGTCCGTTCCTGCATATTGTTGCGCGCTCCCACAGTGACGAGGTCTTCACCGCTACAATTCTTCTGATTGTCCTTGGTATTGGGTGGCTTACAGAGCACGCCGGCATGTCTATGGCTATGGGTGCGTTTCTCGCCGGCCTTCTTCTGGCCGATTCAGAGTTCCGCCATCAGATCGAGGCAGATATCACGCCGTTCAGGGGGCTTCTGCTGGGACTTTTCTTCATGGGCGTCGGCATGGCCATAGATTTTGGTCTTCTGGCACAAAGCTGGATGCAGATTGCCGGGCTGGTACTCGGACTTCTCACGATTAAAACCGTAATCTTGGTTCCGTTGGCACGCCTTGCTGGACTTTCCTGGAGTAATGCCGTACGGGTTGGACTCCTCCTGTCACAAGGAGGGGAGTTTGCCTTCGTTCTGCTGGGATTTGCACAAAATCAGGGAGCGATTGCGAGCGGCCTGACAGACCTTCTGATCCTTGTGGTTTCTCTTTCCATGGCAACAACGCCCGCGTTGGCGGCGGCCGGACATCGTCTGGCACGTATGATGGAGCAAACCACAAGCAAGTCCCATTATCATACCCCCGTAACCATCCCGTCAGAAGAAGGCAGTGGGCACATCATCCTTGCCGGATTTGGCCGGGTTGGCCGCATCGTTGCTTCGCTTCTGGATGCAGCCGGACAGACCTACATAGCCTTTGATCATAATCTTGATGCAGTAATTCAGGGGCGCAGCAAGGGCTACCCTGTCTTCTTTGGCGATGCAAGCCGCCCCGAGGTCATGCGTGCTGCCCATGCCGACAAGGCTGCCCTGGTCATTCTAACGATGGATGACCCCCTCTCCACAGCACGTGCCCTGGCTTCTATCCACCATATGTATCCAAGGCTGTCGATCCACTGCCGGGCGCGGGATCACGAACAATCCTGTGATCTGACCCAAGCCGGGGCAACGTGTGCTGTACCTGAAACGCTGGAGGCAAGCCTGCAATTAGGAAGAGCTTCCCTGACAAATCTGGGCTTAACAGGTGAACACGTCGAAAGAATTCTGGAGCAATTCCGGTCTGATAATTACGCTGTTCTACAAAGAACCTTGGAAGAGAGACATTCGGCAAAGAACCTATGAACAGAGATAATGCAGTCCAGGTATGGGCCATACTCCTCCCGTGATGGACCGGAAAAACTCACCGGGTCATCAGGCGCTGCAAGCTTCCATCTGCTCTCATTGCCCTGATCGCGCCATTCAGTTTCTCTATGAAATCATTGGCCCAAGGCGTCATGGCAATAGCCCGCGCTGAATACCCAACATAAGCCTTCTCTGCGTTAACAACGGCTGTCTCGACAACTTCGGATCCTGAGCCCCCTGCAGCCTTGACAGCACTCTGGACCGAGAGCCGGTCATTGACATAGCAATCCACACGAGCTCCGAGGAGCTTCTTGATATTCACTTCTGTCCCATTGGCGTCCTCTACGCGGATTGCGCCGGCATCACGCATCTTCTGGAAGGCCTCGCCAGCAACTGTGAAGCCCAAGTTGTTACCGAAAAGCATGCCGGCGTACCCTTCAGGGAATGACTGCCCGACCACACGGGTTGCAGCCTCGGGTGTACAGAAGACTGCAACGACCTCCTCGTACAAAGGCTCGGAATACACGCTGATATAGGGGCGCTCTACCTTGCGGAGATAAGGGGGGAAAAGAGCAAAAATCTCTCCTGTCTCCATACCCTTCAGGCCACGCTTCCATGGGACCATCACTATGGAAACATCGTAATCCCCAGCAATACGACGGGCCACTTCCTGTAAAACATCAACATACAGACCGCCGGGATTACCACCACGATCAAAAGAATAGGGTGCGTAGTCATTATCACCGTACAAGGTCACTTTCTGGGCAGCGTAAACTGATGACCAAATGCCGCCAACAAAAATACAGAAAGCCGCCAAGGACGCTGCACGCAAGCATAATCTTATACCAAACTTTTTATGGATTGCAGTGACCACCGTTACCTCCTGTGACACGAATAATGAAGCCAAGAGACATTTGGTATCCCAATGAAAACTGTCTACAGGGCCCACCAGCTATATCATGAAAACAGGAAGCTCTTATAGGTTGTATTTCTGATGTTAAGAAACCCGATAGATTGATCGACGGCAGTATTGATGTGACCGACAAGCCGCCGTGCCACATCGAAGCTGTCTGTGCCGAGCGCAATCTTCACAAAACGACCCAGCTGAGGTGCCAGATCGATGGGTGCCCGTCGCCGGAAATAGAGTGTACGCCCTTGTTGTACGATATAGCGACTGGTCACCTTGCGATCCCAATGTATCCAAAAATGTATCCAAAAACGCGCTGTTTAACGTATCCCAAACCCGGAGGGGGGCAGAAGGGGTCCCGTTAATGCATTGTTTTTAAAGCAAAAACCCACGCGACACGTTTCAGTCGCGGGGGTTTTTATGGCGCACTCGACAATCTCCTAACCAAAGCAGGAAAAATACCAATGCATTGATAAACAACAACTATTTCTGTGATCTTTGTTGAATGTATCCAGAAAAGTAACCAATTAAGTATCCAAAAATGTATCCTTTTTTCGGAGTCGCAGGGTTGCCGGGAATCTCATGTGACGCCTCGCATCTTCTCGACTGTTCTGAGGCTTGCGACTCCCAGCATCGTGAAAATGAGCTCCATCAGCATACTGTCGAGCTGCGGTAACGGTGGGAGAGCAAGACCAAATGCAGATGCTGCCCAAAAGAACAGCGGCCCCACAAAAAACTGGAACGCAAGGGCGCAGCCGCATACCCACCCAATAAAGGGCCGCCAGCCGCCCCGGAAGCTGGAGCCACTTGCGGCTTCAATCTTGTTAACCTCATTGTGTGACCGCGCGGCTTGTTCAGCTGCCTCAATCAGCTGCCGTTCCATATCGATCTTTATTTTTGCTGCTTCTGCAGAATTTGGGATAATGCGGTCCAGCAGGCCGCCAAGAATAGGCAGGAGCGCTGTTACAACTGGCCCCATGATGAGAATCTCCGTTCAATACGTCCACACCAAAGGACGTGGCGCGTGGAACTCTGTTCCACACAGGTCAAGATGGATAAAGGTGGGTGCGATTCCGATGCCGGTAAAACCGCAGGAACAGGCGGCTACCCGATCGTCACTTGTCTCTTAGTGTTCGTGCAGAACCAGTAGAGCCGCTTTCCAGAAGCGCGATTTGCCAGCCGCCATGACCATTGCCAAAGTCCGTGATACTGGCTGTGACCGCCAGAATGGATCCATCGGGGCGCTCTACGCCAAGGGAGCGTTTTGCACCGACCATGCGCAATGCATTGTCTCCGTGTCTGTCGCGCAAGTATGCACCCAGTTCATGACGTAGAACGGCGGCATCCTGTTCGGTCAGTAACAAACCAACATCGGCTCGATAGGCTGCATTCCATGGATGTCCGGCCAGCTTCTCGGCCTCACGGTTATAGACGCGCACCCGGTATTTCCGGTCGATACAGATAATTGGTATGGGCAGCCCGGAATCCTTGATGTCAGCTTCTCTCCACAGCCGCTTGTCAATGTGCTCAACATTGCTGATTTCCTGCGCAGAGCAGCCGAGACGCACGAGCACCATGTCGATCAGCCGTTGTCGTCTTGGCCAGAAGGCAATCATGACCAGAACAAACGCGCTGGCCGCCAGCGCCCCCCGCCAATCGGGAGGCACCCAGTTAATGATCTCCATGAAATCCTCGTGCGTAGCTACTCGGTGCCACCCATATCGGGGCTTTCCTGCATCAGTTCTTCTTTTGTGAAGCCGAAGCGGGTGATGGTTTCCAGGCTTTCGACCTCGACCCAGACCGGGTCCAGTTTCGGCCCCTTGTATTCGGGTTTTCCGTAGTTTTCCGGGTACGTCCGGGTGTCGGTCATGGTGGTCATGGTGCCGCGCAGCAGGCGCATGAATTCAGCGTGGGTTGGTGTGCCCTTGATGGCGTCCAGATCGGCACGGGTGTTGATGATGGTCATCCGTTAAAAACTCCGTTGGGAAGGTCAGGGAAGAATCCGGTGGGCACAGACGCCGCGTGCACTGATGTAATGGTAGGCGCTGAATGCCGGGTGCCCCCAGTTCGAACAGCGTCCACCGGAATAAGACGGATAGCGAACTTCACCACCCAGGATCACGGCGTTCGACATCTGGTAGGTACTGCCACGGCCACCCGTCGCCTTCCAATCTGTGGAACCATAAGGACCGGCAAAATCACGCCCCCACACCCACATACACCCGGTCGCCTGGACCACGCCCCATTTCGAGGTATACGCTGCGTTCAGCACTGTGGATCGCGGGTCAGAACCCGGCGCAGAAGCCTCGGTGGTGCCCCAGGCCAGCGCCGCGAATTCGGCATACGACGGCAGCTGCTTGCCATGCGCCTGCATCACCTCGGCGGCTTCCCACCAGTTGAGCGAGCTATAGGTCCGGGAGCCATTGCCTCCGAACTGGCCCGGAATTTTCGGTGGGCTTGCACCATCGGCAATGGTGACGCCATACTTGCTGGTGCCGTCCGTATTGTGGTTGACACCCAGCAGATAGATATCGGCCCAGAAGCTGTCCGCCACCAGAGTCATGCCGCGCGGGTCCTTGCTCGCCGGGCGGAACTTCAGATCCCACAGCGCGTACGGGTTGATCGCCGGGCTGGTGTCGCCGCCCGCCTGTGCCGTCGCGTTGCCGCCGGGCGCATAGTGGAAGCCGCCGATCTTGCGCGAGTTGGCTGCCGTATAGCCGGACGGAACCTTGAAGTTGGCATCGGCCCGAACGGAGCCATCGGCGCAGACGTACACCGCGTAGTCGGTTCCGGGGGTCAGTGTTGGCATCACCACCGCCGTATCAGTCGTGAACGGGATGGCCTTGCCGTGTACGTCCACAGCCGTTCCGGCCTTCAGGCTGATCGCGTTGGCAGCGGTCCTGGTGAACACCACGCTGTCCGGATCGGCCTTGATGAAGGCGTTCTGCATCAAGAGATGGCCCGCCAGCGCCGCAGGCGTGACCGCCTTTTGCGCATCCGTCCCGGCACTGACCTCATCCGCCGTCGCCAGACGAACAATGCCGCGCGTGGTGGGGGTGGCGTCTTCAGGATCAACGCGTCTTGCTGCAATCAGAGCCTCAACAGCCTTTCGGACCTGCTCCAGATCACTGTCATCTGTGGAAGGAGACAGGCCCGCATGCCTCACAAGGTGCGTCAACTCTTGCAGGATGACATTGAACACCTGTGCCGGAACCGCAGAACCGGGGGTGTTGGCAGCAGGATTGACATTGACGAACGGTGTTCCATCCTCGGCCAGAACAGGCCCTGTACTTGTCATGCCGGATACCGGCCCAACACAGCGCATGATTTATATTCCTTCATATGAAAATTTGAGATCAAGATGGGCCAGCGCCATCTTTCGTAACCGACAGACCAGATCCTCTGCCTGTGCGATCTTTCCAAGCGGATCCAGGCACTGGCTGTCTGCACACCGAAACAGGGTCACGCGCGGGCCATGGACCGTAACGCGGATGTAGCGCCTGATGGCATGCCCACCATTCAGGGCGCTTTCGGAGCATGTCGCCTGCCCGCATACGAACGGACGATGTTCGACAAGAGTGGTTTGGTAGCCCAGATCATCAGCCAGCGCCTGGAGCCAGGCCAATGTTGCGCCACCTCGTGCCCGCCGCCGTGCGAGCAGGGCCTGCCTGCGTTCCTGCAAGGTCGTTGCCCGCCCATGCGAACATTCATCAGGAAGGCCCCATTCCCGTTCCTGATCCTCCAGCATTGTAAACGCAGTGGATGGATCCGCCTCTTCCACCAGATCCAGCGCCCGGTTGTGCAGTGCTGCCAACGCGGGTGCCAAGGCTTTGAGAAGCTGAGGATTTCCTGCTCCTGCAGGGCCCGGGGGCCGCAGTCCACGGGGAGCTTCTTCGCAAAGAAGCCCCTGATAATCTGAATCATTGGCCCGCATGTTATCCCCACAGTATGGTTCCCGGTGTTGCAATCTGTCCTGCTTCCAGGGCCAGGCTTCTTTCCGGTGCGTGCAACGTGTGCCAGACTTCTCCGGCCGCAGCGCTGATTGCTTCACTCAGACGCGACAGACGCACCGTACCTCCGGGCTTTGCTTCCCTGAAAAAGAAGTCCTGAAGCTCTTGTTCAATGGCATGGCGGGTTTCCGGTTTGTCCGGGCTGATTGCAATCTGCGGATTGACCGGCATCTCCACGGGCTTGAAAACATGAGGGTCCGCCCCCGCAGGCCGGAACTGGTCAATGTGCTTCTGGACCAGAGCGACCTCTGCATCGGTCGGGATAAATCCTGCCCGTCCGGATACAATAAAGGTAATGCCGTGGGCGTCTGTTCCAAGGCTGTGCCGGTAGACCCAGACCTTGCTGACCCTTACCCCGGGCGTCTCCATGACCCATTTCCGGTAATCATCGAGATTACCGCCGCACGCCGTCATCCGGTCATACTGCATGATCCTGTTCCGGTATGCCTCCTGATCCTCACGATCAACGCCGCCAGAAAGCTCTCCGCTCACAGCGACGGGCTGTACCCCGGCGACAGGATTCACCAGGGACAGAAAGGTACCCGGCTCGGCATTGCCATGCTGCCCCGCGTTTGCCGCGCGTATCGGCACCACGACAGAAGCGCCTTCTGCGACCGTGGATTCCGCGACAACATAGTCAATGCCCCCTGCCTTTTGCAGGCGCGTGCCCTCCGGAATGACCGTATGGGGCAGAAAGGCGCTTCCCGGACTGGCCCTGAACTCTGCAGATCCGGTTGCTTCCCGCGCCGGCTTCCGCATCACGCCACGCCAGGCACCATGCCGTTCCAGCCATTCACCGGTTGCGCTGCAGGGCAGAATCTGGTGTGCCAGATGTTCGACGAAGCCGTAGAGCGTATGCAGGGCTGCGGCCTGGACGCGGGCCTGCACTTCAAGGTCAGAGCGGCGCAAAACCTCATCAAGGGACAGGGATGTCAGAAGGTCGGTGCGAATTTGCGCGACAAGATCCGGCAGCGGGGGGCGCACCCATCCAATATCAGCCATTGATAGCCGTCCATGCGTTATGAAAATCAAGGTCAAGACGGTGCCCGTCATGACGAAATACCGTTACGACCAGACCAAGACCGGACAAGCCGATGCGCCGGGCTGAAACATCAATACGGGCTGCAACGCCATCCTTGACCAACCAGGACAGGGATTCGGCGGCGTATTCACGGGCTCGCTCCACAGTCTGGTCTGTCAGGGCCTCACGACGTAAAAGCCATAACCGGGATCCGAAATGATCATTGGCAATGGTTACATCACCCCACCATCCCATTCGCCCGGATTCATCCGGCAAACGATCGTCCGGTCTGGCCCGCGCCCATGTAAACAGGGAGTTCTCGACAGCCCGATACAGGGAATCCGGTAAGGCCGATGACGGCGCTGTCCGGTCGGAGGCATAAACCGCCTCAAGAGATGCTTTTGACACGACGAAAGCCCC
Source organism: Haematospirillum sp. H4485 (assembly GCF_012102745.1). Lineage (GTDB taxonomy): Bacteria > Pseudomonadota > Alphaproteobacteria > Rhodospirillales > Rhodospirillaceae > Haematospirillum. The sequence continues at coordinate 113,470 of NZ_JAAVSY010000006.1, read as the reverse complement.
ATAAAAAAAACCGCCCGGAAGGCGGCTGTATGTAGGTAGGAAAGAAAGATTATCCTGCGCTGGACAAGGGCGTGTCCGTTTCCGGCGTGCAGATCCAGCGACGAAGCAGCCACCCCTCATAAATCATGACGGGGATGACAAGAAAGCCGACAGCGTGGCTGGCCAGAAGCAGCACCACAAGCTTCCTTGATCCACACTGAGGGAACAAACAAACCGGCAGCCACAACAGCAGGCCCGGCAGCACTAGGGCGGCACCGATAACCGGAGGAACAAGCCAGGGTGCATACACCCAAGGGTCACCGCCATAGAGGGAGGCACTGACCGGCATGTCACCGGCGAGGGGATAATTGGCCAAGAGCGCTGTCGCTGTCAGAACCACGCACGACAGCATCCAGAGACTTCGTCCAAGGAATAAAAAGGCATTCATCTCAGGCCCACCTCATAAAGCCAGGCAGCAAGCTTTCTCCGTTTCCGGGCCGCCTCTGCCGTCATGGGAGAGTAACGGAAATGGCCGCTCTGTTCGTAGAACTGTACCACAAGGACAGGTCCTGCAGCCACAAGATCTCCCAACGTCATTCCGGCACGAATTGGATCACCCATGTACGACAGATCCCGGACCAGAATACGCGCAATCCCTTCCGTAGCACGCAGCTGGTCAAGGAAAGGGCGGGAAACAGGCGATCCGATCAGGACAAGGTGGTCCACAACACCACCCGCCCGGGCGTATTTGACGGCGACCTGCGCAGCAACCAGCGAGCCGTAGGAATAGCCAACCAGGTTGAACTGCGTTCCACGTGTTCCATAGTCATCCAGGCCGAGGGGACGGCCTGTATCCTCGCCATCCCGCAGCAGCGGCACACCGCTGAAAGCATCTCCCAGCATGCCGAACAGCGATCCTTCTCCGGCGTCCACGGACCATCGATTGCCATTGCCTGCGGATACGGGGTCAAGACCAGCTTCCCGGAAAGCCGACACCATGTCGCCTATATAGGCTCCGTTCAGTCCTGCGCCACCGAAGAAATATGTTCCGCGACGCGGAGCGGACTTGATGATTGCCTTTTCAGCTTCCGGTCCTTCAAGCGCACTGTACCAGGAGCGCCCGCTGACCACATGGCCACAGGTTGCCTTGCAGCCAGCAAAAGCAACAGGAATGCCATCGACGGTGTACCAAGCCTTTCCCTCGGCAAGAACAGGACCGTTGTGCGGAGATTCGCCGTGTCCCTCAACCGGATCTCCCTGCAGGGCGACCGCATGGTCTTCCACACGGTACCAGCCCGTTTCTGCCCCACGACATACCCCACCCGCGACATCACGTCCGTTAACGGCTATTCCCGACATGGGCTGTTGTTCCTGTCATACTTTACGGGCTGCAGCATAGGTACCTGTAAGAACCTTGTGTTCACGGCTTTCCTCCAGCAGCTGTCCCGATGCCGTGAGCGCAATGTCGCCATCGGCTTCGAGGACAATTCTTTTACCCCGGATACGGATGGTGCCATCCCGTTCAGCACGGATCTGGGCCAGTCCGTCACCGGGGCAGAAGACCGCAGCCTCCCCCGGCTGCAGGTCAGCCGGTCGACAACGACGGTCTGTGACCACGGCGGCTATGGCATGGGTCCGGTCCCCGTCCGGAAACAGGACAAGGGCCTCCGCACCCGATACCGGATGGGAGGTAAATCCTGCAGGTTCGTAGTGCTGCACCCCATCCTTGACCTCACCATCCAGTATACTGACCTGCAACACCTGAAGCCTTCCTCCGCTCACGGCTGTTACAAGCGCACGCGCAAGGATGTTTTCTATCCGCCGCGCCAGTGGGCGCAGGGCTGTTGATATTGTGCGTTCGATCATCCATGCGCTCTTTCAGAAATTCAGCAGGGTTTCTCCCGGCCTGGTCAGGGCGGAAGGTCCATCCCCGCCCTTTTGTGTGGTTTCGGGTTTCAGTTCCCACGCCCCGGTCGGAGCCACGGTCAGATGGCAGAGACAGCCTGTATCCCCCAGAGAGTAGGTGACCTCACCGATCAGCATCTCTCCGTCCAGTCCGATAACAGGATCCTGTACCATGACAACAGCGTTGGGTACCCAGAGGTTGCCGTCCGCTTGTCGCCACCCCTGCACGGTATAGCGCGTTTTCACGCTTTGTCCGGCGCGGGAAGCAGCTTCCCAGCGCGCTTCAAGCCGCGCCGAGTTCCTGTCGGCATCTCCGGATTGCTTCCGGAACAGCACGCGCCGTCGCCTGACAGCCGCGTCATGGGCCTCGGCACGCACAGACAGGGCATCATGCACCGAACTGTCATCGCCTATGCCTTGTCCTTTCACCAGGTAAAGGCTGTAACGATCTTTCCAGTTCAGCGGGGCATCTGCAGACAGAATGTTTTGACCAAGGATCAGCGGCGTGATTGCCCGCATCCGTCCTGTTCCGGTCAGAACCAGACGCCCGTTTGCATCATCCGTGGACAGGAGCGCCCGCATGCCGATCAGGCGGTCCACGCTTTCGAAAACAGTTTCTCCCTGATCAATCTGGTATGTCTCCACGATCGGGCCGGTATTGACTTCGGTACAGACGTGCACGCCATAAGGCGCGGCCAGGTCGGTCACAATGTCCTCGACCCGGCGTGCATTCCACTGTCCCGGCTCGTTGATGGCGGCGCAATCAACAAGGTCTGCCGTTGCCGACCGTCCGCTGACACCAACAGATATCTGACCGGCGTCGTAACGTATGGGGGTCGCGTCAACGTATCCTGTGAGGACAAGATCGCGCCCCAGCAGAATCTGGCAGGAGTCACCCGGGCGGATCATGTCGCGGATAGCGGCACGGTCTGGCCAGCGGAAGGTTATGTCCAGCTCGAAATCACGCGCCTGCCGGTCCAGACCCGCTGTTACAGAGACACGCTTCCATCCTCCGAATTCCCGGCCATTGACTTTCAGGAGTACACTGTCTTCCACTGACCTATCCTGTAACCAGAAGAGAAGACCCGGGAACAAAGCCGGGATGGGCAATGTTGTTCCGGGTGATGATATCGGCCTCCTGCGCAATGTCCTCGTACCGGTCATAGGCCAGAACCAGTGCGGGCACGGGACCCGGCACCGTTATGCGCTCCAGTCTTGGCAGAGGTTTCACACGCTGACCAATATCCTGCGCTGTCGCCAGACGGGCCGCACCAAGCGCGGCGAAGACATTGCCATGCCCGGTGATGTCCTCTTCCGCGCGATAGGCCCTGACCAGGGTATCCCGGGCAGCAAGGGCATCATCGCGGACAGACCACTGTGACAGTGCGGCACTGCGGCTGGCTTGTGCCAATGCGGATCTCCGGATTAGGGAAGCAACAGCAGCACGGTTTTGCCCTTCCTGTTTCCGTAACCGGGTTGTCCCCGGCTCTGCCTGCGGGGCAGGACGAAAGGCTGCAACAGCGGTCAAAGGCTGTACTCTCTTTTTGTCGCTACCAAGCGAACGGAAAATGCCCTGTATGGCTGCCACCAGTTTGCGTGGATCGCCGGTCAGGATTCCAAGCTTTGACTGAAGCAATACGAGTGGCTCCGCATTGCGCATGAAGAGCGCGTCTTCCAGGGTGGAAAGGCCATGCATCAGATCCGCCACAGCCGTGTCACCAATAAAATCGGGAAAGCCGGATATTCCGAATTTCTTCAGAAAATCGAGCCCGGCAATCCGGTCCAGGGCCTCGGCACGCTTCAAGGCCTCGGCCACCGTATCGATGCGCGCGGCAGGAAAGGCGGCCTCACCGGCTTCGACAAAGCATAATCGAACCCTGCATAGCCCACCCTCTTCCCGTGAATGACTGAAAGAGCATGTTCCGTCCACGGCAACAGAAAGGCTCCCGTACTGCGGATGAACCAGCGTACCTGTTGCACCGGACTCAACAGCCTGCAAAAGCGCATCACGGCGCGCCATGTAATCGGGGCCAACAAGAAAGGCCGTAACTGAAATCTTGCGGCTGGCCCGCCCGAGGTCTTCTACAAAGGGCGTATCGCGCTGCGGGTATTCATGAACCTGTATCCGCCGCCCCGCTTCAAGGTCATCACCATCCACAAAAAACGGCACGCCCCTGAAGGATGCCGGTTGCAGTTTCTGTCTCCATCCGGCCACCATCAGCCTTCGCTCCGCTTGTGATTTAATTCTGTCCGTCACACCACCCCTGACGCTTTCCGCCCGCATAGGCCCGCCCGTGTCCGGCCCGGATCAGGGCCACGTGAACGGGTTTCCCATCGACAAGGACAAAGGCCGCCGTGCGCCCGTACTTGTCCCTGGATGGCTTCCGCAACGTAATCGCCCCTTTTGACAGAAGCCTTTCTGTTGCAGCTTTTGCCCGGTGGGCCGCCTGCTTCTCGGCGGCGCACCGGCCCTTGAGTTCAGGCGTATCGATACCTTTGAAACGCACTGTCTTCTCGCCATCGCTGGTCTGCATGACAGCGGTATCCCCGTCAATGACACGCTTCAGTGTGGCCGGAATATCCGCCGCAGACAGCGGGAAAGGGAACAGCAGAAACGACACAAGAAAAACAACATATAGGCGCATGACAGCAATCCTTCCTGAAAGGGTTGCTGTCTTTATAGGTTTATATTTCCGTTAATGCTCTTCTTGCGTGCTTTTTTGCTGCGCTGCTAGACAATGGCTCCCCGCCGGTATCCCACATCCGGGTTGATCAACAGTCCCGACCGGTCTGTTATGCCTTCGGAGACACGCATTCCCGGAGGCGCATTGTCAAAGCTGACCCGGATTTCTCCGTTGATCTGGTTGCGGCTTGCTGCTGCATCAAGCACGGATGTGCCTGCTGACGTGTCATGATGGCTTTGCTGCATGGCCCTGAATTCTGCCGACTCTGTCAGTGCCGCCTCGATTTCGGTTCTTCCCCCGATATCAAGCAAGGATCCCATTTTCTCGAACACCCACTGGAATGGCGCAAAAATGGAGTTCAGGAGACCGGCCAGCCCCCTACCAAGAGCCGCCACACCCTCAAACATCGCAGCAAGATCATTGCTGAACACGCCGGACAGGAAGTCCCGGAATCCCGCGACAACCATTTTCATGCTGTCCCATATTCCGAGGAACCAGGAGCAGACGGCATCCCAGTTGTCGTAGAGCAGCCATGCCGCAGAAACAACGGCAACAATACCGGCCAGAACAACACCGATCGGGTTGGCCCACATCGCAACGTTCAGGGCTCCCATAGCGGTGGCAATGCCGTTGATGGCCACAGCAAAGGCCGAAGCCATTTTTACAAACGCCAGCCTGGCGACAAAGGCGGCCACCCTTGCGATGGCAACAGACAAGACGGCTGTCAACCGGACAACAGCGCCCGCAAGTTGCAACACCGAGACGATAACGTGTGCATTCATAATCAGGGCCAGCCCGATCAATGCATTTCCCCAGCCCCCCACGGCATCGACACAGCGCTGTATGCTGGATCCGAAACGTTGCATGCCCTCCCACACACGTTGCCAGTTCACGGTCATAAGAGTGTTCTTCAGGCCACGAATCGATGATGTCAGGACGTCTGATATCTGTCGCGCCACAGCCTTCAGGGACCCGTCACTCTCCCATTGGCCGAACAAGCCCAGCAGAGCCTTCAGCTCTCCCTTTGCGGCCTCGAAGAAACCGGCATCGCCAATCATTTTCTGGAAGCTGGTGAAGCTGTCCATCAGGTTCGACCACAGGCCGTCCCATGTGCTGGAAAGATTGTCCATCGCCCCCTGGAATTTAGTGTTCCAGATCCCAAGAATGGCCCTCTGTATGCTCTCTGCATTTGCTTCGGCGACCGTTACCATGTCCTCGCCGTTCCGCCTCCAGCGATACACCATCTTATTGCCGGCTTTTTCGCCCTTGATTCCCAGCTTGTCCAGTCGCTCACTTTTTCCCCGTACAGCATCGATCACAGCCTCAACAGCCTGCTCCATGCTCTTTCCCATGGCTGCGGCAGCATCACCGGCACTACGGAGAGTGCCGTCCGCAGGGTTCAGTCCTGCCGCCCGCAGCTGGACAAAGGCTTCGTTGACCTCCGCCAGCTGGTAGGGTGTCTTCCGCGTAAAATCCTCGACCCACTTCATGCTGGCCCCGGCTTTTTCCGCCGACCCCTCCACCGTTTTCAGGACGCTCCGGAATCGTTCGAATTCGGCACTGGTCTTGATGATGGATGCGGTTCCAAAAGCCCCGGCCCCGAACCCGGCCACCCCTGCAAGACCGGACATGGGACCAAGGGCCATGCTCAGGTCTCTTCCCAGATTGCCGCTTGCACGGGATACGGCCTGCATGGTTTTTACCGGCAGCTGAAGTGCCCTGTTGATGGACTTCATGGGGCCGGTCACCCGGTCAACGGCAGAAATAACCGCCTTGAGACTGAAACCCTGGGACATGATCCCTATCCTTTTGTCACGTACTTTTTCTGTTCTTTGGCAATGCGCACGGTCTGGCATTCCCACAGGTCAAGGTGGGACAGGGGTATGGGCCTGATCACACCCCACCCCCATACCCATGCCAGATCGAACAAGCGCTCGATCAATCCGGAGTTATCGGTTCCGCCCCCGTGCCCCCGAAAAAATGCATGATGACCTGGAATGCAGCCATGAAATCAGCGGGAGCAAGGCTGCGAACAGATGAAGGCGGGATGTCGGCCAGACGGGCAATGTATTTGGCAATCGCCCCGGCCTGCGGCGTGGCTCCTCCATCACCGATGCTCAAAGGATAGCCGCAGACAATGATGTCATCCGCCACAGGTTCGCGAAGCGTCAGGACACGGACCTCCTCGCCATGCGCATGAACCGGTTTGGTCAGCGTAATACTTGATGCTGTCACAGCCATTCTCCCCGTGTGCCTTCAAACTTCATCTTGACGGTGCCCTTGCCACCCTCGACGGGTGCCCGATCCGCCAGGTAGGCTCCGGACAGGCTTGCCGTCAGGCCTGACTTCAATTCAACGGTGATGGTTCCGTTGTCCATGCGCAGGATTTTTTGCATGGGGAAACTGCGTGGTACGACAAATTCGCCCTCGATGGAGGGAATGCAGTCGCTCTCGGTATAGTACCCGGCAACAACGCCTTTCTTTTCTGTTGCCTGGATATCGATGGTGACATCGTCCGACGCCAGTTCCAGCTGCACGCCGTCAACCTTGAAATAGCATGTGCCGCCAATAGGCTTGGCCATGGATTGTTCCTTTCTGTGTGTCAGTAAGCGGTTCAGGCCGCATCCGGGTACTGCAGCCGGAACTGGGCCAGGACCGCAAAGATACGGAGCTGGTTGACCAGATCCGGTGGGTACAGCACGTTGACACGGTTTGGATTTGTACTGTCCCGTTCAACAATCAAGGCCGCCTTGAACGCCTCGGCATTCTCGACTTTTCCGTCTAATTCCAGCTCCCGGTACGCCGCGATCAGCTCGGCACGCAGGATACCCGGCGTAACCATGGCTTTTCCGGTCCCGAAGCGGGTTCCGTCATTGGCCAGGGCGTGGCGTGGGTATTTCTGCGTAATGCGCTGTCTCAGGTAACGCAGGACATAGGCCAGAAGAAACAGGGTCTCCGCGTCCAGATAGGATGGATCAGGCTGCCCCCAGGCATTCTTCTGGTACGTCGTGACAGAGCGCTCAATCCTGACGGCCCCGCCTGATACCATGCTGGTTGCAATGCCTGCGTACAACAGCGACTGTTTTTCTGTCAGCGTGAAACGCTTCCCGGCTTGTGGGGGAAGAATCCCGCATAATTCCCCTGTTTGTGTGGGACGCTCGGGTTCATTGTTCAGGAAAACGGAAGAACGGGCAGCCCAGGCCGCAGCATACTCCCACGCGGGCGAGGGGAGATCCGCCTCAAATCCCGCTATGGTGCAATGCTGGTCGTTGCGCGTTCTCCCGAAAGTGGCCAGCGCCTCGGTACTGCCCCGGCGTGCCGCCCAGACATGCCCGTAGATTTGTCGTGACCATGACCAGCGACCCGTCGTGTCTCCCATCTCTGCTGCAAGGGCATCCAGTGTTGCTGCATCACTGTACGGACAGACGACATGGTCATACTCCTCATCACCCATTGCCGCCGTGGCAACCGCTATATCCGGGTTGCCCGCACCACCTGCCATGGGCACAACGGTTACGGAAAGGCCCGGCACATCACTCTCTCCACCCAGAGCGCCCCTGTAGTTGGGAATCAGGGTAATGTCGTTGCCGGTTTCCCCTTTCCACCGGCATGTCAGCGTGATTTTCCCGCCGTCTGCCGCCGCTGTCACCGGAAGGTCGGAAGACCGGGTAATGACACCCGCAAGCATCCGCGCCACAGCAGCAGCTGTATCACCCACTGCGACTGCACCCTGCACACGCTGTCCGGCAATATAAAGTGTGATGATACCTGCGGCAGAAGCTGTTCCGGTGATCCTGACCGTACCTGTTGCCGCGACAGACGCCGCCGCATCGTCCAGCGCAATGCACCAGACCTCGCCAAAGGTATCCCCGGCCCGGTACACCGCGTGCATGCGGGCCAGCATGGATCCGGCCCCGAACAGAACCCTGGCCTGGTCCGTGCGGGATACCTGCTGCGGTACACCGGCCCGTGCGGTCCCGCCGGAAACCATCTGGCCGATCAGCAGGGTGCGGTTCTGGCGCTCGAAGTAACTGGCCTGGCTGTTGTCAACCTCGGCATAAAACAGCGGTACCCGTACATTGACGGGCAATGTATTGAAGCTCACACTCATTTTTGGTTCTCCCGTGCATCCTGCGCGGATGCATCAAAGTGCAGATGTAACCATCTCTCCGGATATCCATCCGGTTTCCCCCACGGTTCTGTTTCCGGATCATTCGCCGTGGCATCCAGGCCAATCCGGACCGTTTCCAGTAATGGCCGGTCCCGATGGGTCACAGCCAGCCACGTTTCATCTTCTGTAATCTGGTAGGCTGCGCTGAACGTGAACTGCCACCACAACCGGGCGCGATCGACCGACAGCAGCTCGCCGCCTTCATAAACAATTGGCCCGTAGCCGGGCGGCTCCCAGCCCAGCAGCGCACGAAACAAATCGTCCCGCACTGATTCAACGGCCACAGCCGCTCCCTGTCCGCGACGATCCGCCGCAGGAAGAACGACAACCACAGCAAAATGCGCCTGAACCGGTTGCCGATATCCCGTGCAGGTTACGGCTGTTGCAGGCTTTTCCTCTCGTGGCAGCACGTAGGCCGCTGGAACCGGAAGACTGGCATCCTCCGCGACTCTGGCGAATTCAGCAGCCCCGGCGATACGTGCGGAACCCGAAGCCCCCGAGAACGTGTGGCATCGCTCCCGCAATGCCAGGATAATGGCGTCCAGCATCAACGAGAGCCTCCCCGACGTGGCACAATCGCTTGCACAAGAACGACAGAGAGACGCTCCTGGACCATGTTCCGGTGCCGTTGCATGACATCCGCCATATAATTGTTACGCGGCAGAAGACGCCCGCCAGGCTTTCGCTCGGCCCCATAAAGAAGGAAGGCCGGATAGTAGGCTTTCTTTCGCATCAGCTCCTCGTTGCGGAACGGGGCCACAGCCACCAGGAAACCCTGACGCCCGACCTTGGAACGGATAGAGCGGAAAAGGGCCCCTGTTTGCCGTCCGGGGTTTGTCCCGGGGGACGATGGCTTTCGTGTCCGGACGAGTTTCCGCGCATCCCTGGCCACCATGGATCCAAGCTTGCGCAGCTCACGGCGGATTGGGTTCCGGTCAAAATCAAGACGCGAAAACCCCGATAACCTGGTATTGATTTCCATGGCGCTTTGTTCACGGGCCATGACCTGCCTCCTGTACAAAAGGTCCTTCTTCCTCGACGTCCAGCACCGAGAACCGTCGCCATCCATTCAGGTCGGTTATCCGGCGGATCCGGAAGCAACGTCCGCGATGACGGATGACATGCTCTGCCGTAATCCCTTCCCGCCAGCGCATGGTGATGCGGTGGGTTATGGTTTGCCCGATCTGCTGGCTTCCCAGATAAACCGCTCCCCCGACCGGCTCCACCCTGGCCCAGATCTCGGCCTCTGTCCGATACAGCGCCAGCAGGCCGGTTTCCTGGTCGGGACAATCTTGCCAGGACAGCAGGGCGATCCTCTGGTTCAGGCCTCCAATGTCCGGGGCTTTCACGGCACCGTCCGTATACGGCAGGGATCCAGAAGGTATCGGACGGTCGGCGGAAGAATATGTCTTGAACCGCTTTCGCTCGCAGTACCACGGTTCTCGAACCAGTTTGCCACCAGCAGCAACATGGCATGCCGCAAGGCAGGATCGACATCACGCCGGTCGCTGTAGCCCGCCGTAAAGTCAACCAGAACAGCATCCGGGCGTCCGGACGCTGTTTGTGGCCAGCAGTGGCCCGGCGCGGGCATGATCATCGATGGACAGCCTTGCCCGACCTGCCAGCATTCCGGGGGAAGAACCCTCTGCCTGCCTCCGGAATCGATACAGCTCAGGGCATCCACACTCTGCAGGGGTGGGCAGGGAAGCTCGATCCGTGGAGGGAAGCTGTCGAGCAGAAGACGCCACTTCCGGGCAGACAAGGCCCGTCCGCAGTATTGTTCGACCTGCCGTCGCGCCACGGACAGCAAGGATGCGATATAATCGTCCTCGGCGGTATGATCCACACGCAGATGTATCTTGGCATCCGACAGGGATACCGGCTCTGTTTCCGGTGCCTGTATCTCAATCAGCATGACGGCTCCCCCTGCGTGTGCGGGGCTTTGCCTCGACGGGATCTGCCCCTGTGTCCACAGGCAGTTCCTCCAGGGCCCCCAGCCGGACAAGATGAAAGGCATCGGCAGCAGACATGGAACGGGACTCTCCTTCGCGGTAGAAGCGGTCACCATCCATGGCCCGCAGAACCCGGTAGTGTTTTGTTGTGCTCATCGGTTCCCCAATGAAAAAGGCCGGGCTTTCAAACCCGGCCTTCTCCTCAGTCAATGCGTCCAAAATCACCGTATATGAAGGCTTCCGGCCTATAGACAGCCAGTGCCAGCCGTTCCTCGCACAGGATGGTGACGCGGTTATGAATGAAGTCATCACCGTGTTCCGTTGCGACCTCGACACGGACGTGCCAGCGATCAAAGACCTGTGCGCCCAGGCGGAACGCCCCGGTCAGGAATTTGTCAACGCCAATTGCCTGCGTTGTAACGACCGGTAACCCCCACAATGTTGGCGTTGCGCTTCCCTGCGGGTTCCCGATGAGATAACGCCCCTGCGAGTCCTTGATGGTTTCGATCCAGGCCCAATCCACCGGGTTGAGCACATGCGCCGTTGCTGGATATTCAGCCAGCGCGGCCTGCAGCATGGCCAGGCGCATTACATCAATGCTGGTTGCTTTTTCCATGGTGATCGGGGCGCTGTAGGCTTTTGCCTGCGGGATAATGCCCAGCAGGTTCTGACCGGTCCCGTCTCCGTTTAAAAGCTGGGCCTCTTCCTTGTACGCCAGTCCGTATCGCAGGCGACCGTCGATGTAGGACGCCAGCTGTGCCGCGTCATCCAGAATTTGGCGTGACGCTTTCATATAGTGCCCGATGACCTTTGCCGTGGTGTTCACAAGGTCAAATTTGATGGAAGACTGGGGCACCGCCTCAGTCTCGGCCACCATGCCTGCCTGGTTTGTGAAACCCGTTTCGCGGACATATTCGAGGGTATTGCCATCCATCTGTCCCGGCGTGATGAGATCCCTGATCGTCATACGCCGTTCCGGTGCAGCAATGATATCAGGCAGGCGGGTGTTGGTTACAAGCCTGCCCGCAGAGCCCGCTGCATCCGTTGTTGCAGACGTTATGGTGCTCTTGAAGACCATATCAACCTTGCCGCGCTTGCTCTGCGAATCAAGGAATTCACGGATCTTGCTGTCCGCGACAAAGGTCTGTCCAAGCGAGGTATTACAGGTATTTCCACCAGGTCCGGACAGGCGGACCATCTTCTGCTCCATGCCTGCCAGTTGCTCCTGCAGGGCATTCATCTTGATCAGGGCCTCGTCAGCCTTTTCCTGGACGGAGCCGGAAAGCTTCCCGTTCGCCTGAACTTCAGACAGGGCCTTCTCTGCGATAGAGCGGGCCTCGTCCAGGGATTTGCTGAATGACGCCTTGACCTCGGCAGCCAGGGCCTCAACACTTTTTCCTGCCGAGGGATGCCCTTCATTTGCCATGTCGCGGCATATGCGGTCAGAACGCTTCCACACGCATGCGCTCATAGTACTAAATCCTTTTCATTGTGCTGTTTCAGAAGAGCCTGAAGAAACGCTGCTTCTGTTTCTGTGCTGTCTCCGGGTTCCCCCCGAAGCAGCGGAGCCGCCTTGCTGGCAATTGCCGTGGCAAGACTTTTCGCAAATCCTGCCTCCCGCAGGTATGCCTCGAATTCCCGGGTTGTCGGTGTTTTCCCTGCCGCAAGAGCGGACTTGACCCCCGTGACACGTGCCTCTGTATTCATGGGCATCGTGACCAGCGAGATTTCGTGAAGATCCACCTCTTTCAGGCGCTGGAAAGATCCCCGTGATCCCTTTTCCGGCTGCCCTCCTCCCCAGGGAATGGTGTACCCGATCGACAGGCCACCAATTGCGCCAGCCTTGAGTAATCCGTACGCCCTTCGGGCCAGGGGATCATGCTCCAGCAGGAGCTGCCCCCTGACGTGCAATCCCTTGCTGTCCTCGGCAATGTCCGTCCAGATTCCGACCGGTTCCTTCTGGTCATGTTGCCACAGCAGGGGAATGACTTTTCCCTCTGCCTTTGCCCTTGCCAGGCTATCCCTGAAGGCTCCGGCCTCGACACAGTCACCCCCTTGGTCGACGTTGCCGAAGACGGATGCATAGCCTTCGAATGTGCCAGCCTCACCCATAGTCTTGGTCATGAAGCGACAGTCACGTACCCGCATGGCGGTTCTCCGATCTTTGTGTCCCCGGGATTGCCATCCCCAGAGGAACGTTCTGCATTTGTGTTCGTGGAACATCTCCGCCGTGAACCGGCGGCAGATTTTCGAGGGCACGGGCTTCATTGACCGTCAGCACACCGGATCCCAGAAGGGCCGTGTAAAACTCGGCCCGTGCCCGGCTGTCACCGCGCAACAGTCCCTCTATGTTGAACTCGACCGTAATGCCGGAAGACCTGTCAGCTGCTGTCAGCAGCTGCTTCATGATGGCCTGCTCAATCCGCTTCAGCCTTCGTCGCAGTGTGAACTTCTGGAACCCGAGTATCTGTTGCTCAAGTCCTGATCCCCACGAGGTGGATTTCTCTGTGTGCCCCACCATGAAGGGGGGGACGCCGAAGAACCGGCAGATTTCTTCGACCGAGAAGGAACGGGACTGGAGCATCTGCGCATCTTCCGGGTTGAGCGTGACCTGATCCCAGCGCACGCCGCCCTCCAGAATCATCGGTCGCCCCGCAGCCATCGCCCCGCTGAACTTTGATGCCAGTCTTGCTTCGGCTGTTGTGTACTGCTCGTCGGTCAGAAACCGGTCAAAGGTCAATGTTCCGGATGGCCGCAGCCCATTGGCAAACGTTGCGCCTGCCGCCCGGTCAATCGCCATGGCCAGACCAAAGACATGCCGGGCTGTGGACAAGGTCGAAACCCCGCCCAGTGGCCCGCCGCCAAAACCACGGATGTGAAACATCCCGGTTTCATCAACAGTAAACGCCTGTCCATTCTCCGACCATTGATAGGCCAATCCCCCGTGCGGCTGCCGGGTTACCGTGACCAGTGCCGGATTGACAGGGGTCAGGCTGACCAGCCGTCCGTTGATGCTGTCCTTCCGGGCAAAGGCATTTCCCCACAGTTCGATGGAGAAGCACATGTACTCCCAGAAATCCACCGCTGTCTGGTCCGCATTCGGGCTGTCGTGCAGGATCCGGTAGAGGGAATGCTCCCGGGCTGCCGTTCTCTGGCCCGCAGGCCCTGTGCGGTATACCGTCAGCGGCAGAGATGCAATGGTACCGGCAAGAAGGTTGGTACAAGCCCAGACGGCGGACAGCATCAGGGAGTTGCTCCCGTTTACGACCTCCCCGGCATGGCTTGCAGGCCCTGTTGACCAGCCTGTGGGCTTTTCCGGCGACAGGCTTCGGCCAAGGAAGCCAAATGCCTTTCTCAATAGTTTCACGGCTCACCTGCCTAGCCTTGCGAAGTAGTCATCAATGCTGCCGCCCCTCTCTTCCTTTGGAAGCGTGGCGCGTCCAAGGGCCATGATCAGGGCGACAATTCCGTCAATCTTTTCAGTGGACTTGTTCTTGGCGGGCTTCATGTTGCCCGCCGGATCTTCAAGAACCACAACGTTGCTGGCCATCCAGCGCAGAACCGGATTGCCCCCGTGCGCGAGCTGCCCGGAGATGACCAGTTTCTCCAGCTCGCGCGTGGGCGTTGCCATGCTGATGAACCCCTGTCCGAACGGCACCATGGTCAGGCCGTCATCCATAAGTTCGGTCACCAGCTGCGACGAGTTGTACCGGTCATAGGCCACCTCACGCAGGTCAAACATATCGGCTGCTGCCGTGATGCCATCACGAACGGCGCGGTAATCAACCACGTTTCCCGGTGTTGCCTGGATGTGGCCCTGATCATGCCAGATGTCATAAGGCACCCGGTCCGACCGGACCCGACGTTCGATGTTTTCGGCGGGAACCCAGAACCGGGTCAGAACCTTCCACCGTTCACCGTCTGTAACCGGGGGAAAGACAAGGACAAAAGCGGTAATGTCTGTTGTGGTCGACAGGTCAAGGCCGCCGTAACATTCCCGACCGGCCAGAACGTCGGGGTCAACGGTCTCACAGGATTCATCCCATGCATCAATGTCCAGCCATGATCCGGCCCCGTCACTCCAGATGTTCAGGTGCAACCGCTTGAAGGCGTTTTGTGCAGCCGGAAGGTGACGGGCCTTTTCCACCTTGCGCTGCAGGTCGTCGATGTTTACCGATACACCCAGCCCGGGATTGGCTTTTGCCCAGACCGACGGATTGGACCAGTCGTCATCCTCGTCAATGGTAAAGATCACGGCAAAGAAGCTGTCGTCCTCGACAATGCCTTCCAGAACCTTGCAGGCGTAATCACGCAGCTCCCGGCAGACGGACAGCTTGTTCCGGCCTGCTGTTGTAATGGCGTAGATCAACGGCTGATGCCGCGCCCCGGTGGCCGTCTCCAGCACGTCCCACAGGTCTCTCGACTTGTGGGCGTGCAGTTCGTCGATGATGGCGCAGTGAATATTCAGCCCGTCCAGTGAATCGCTGTCCGCCCCCAGAGGCTCAAACTTTGATCCAAGGGCCGGAACATTCATGTTGGCGGCGAACACCCGTGTCCGGGCGCGTAGTTCAGGGCTGGCCAGAACCATGCTCCGGGCCTCGCCCCAGACAATCTTGGCCTGGTCTTTCTTGGTTGCAGCGGAATAAACCTCGGCACCGTATTCGCCGTCCGCCGTGGTCATGTAAAGACCGATCCCGGCCAGACGGGTTGATTTCCCGTTTTTGCGCGGCTCCTCGTCGTAGACTGTGCGGAACCTCCGGCTTCCGTCCTTCCGCTTCCAGCCAAAGACAGACCCGACGATGAAGGCTTGCCATTGCTGCAGGACAAAAGGCTTCTTTGCGAATTCGCCCTTGGAATGCCTCAGGTACTTCTCAAAGAACGCGTATATCCGCTCTTCGGCCTCGTAGTCGAACCACAGACCCCGCTGGTGCCCGCACTCCAGATCGCGCAGGTGCCGGGCACAGGCCAGTTTGATCCACCTGCAGGCAGGGACTGTTCCAGCGGTGACGGCGCGGGCATATGATTCGGCATGGCCTTTAGTGGACCGGAGCGGTTCCATAGCCGAAGAAGGTATCGGCTTGGGAGGTTCCTTGTGATGCTGTTTGGTCATCGGACTTTACGCTTGGTGCAATGTCAAAGCCCGGCAGCATCAACTGCACGCCGTTGTTGGCATGCGCGGTCGCTACCCGGGCACGGGACAGGGGAGCCAGGCCAAATTCCTTGGTAATGCGCAGAATGGTCTTCTCGGCTTCGGCGGCAATTTTCACTTCCGGGCGTACACGGTCCATTTCCCCGTGTTTGCTTGCCGTGGTGTAGGTTGCACCTTTCTCTGCCACGACCTGCTGCGCCCGGACATAGGTTGCTGTTGCCTGGCACAGCATCGCCAGATTGATGCTGTCGATCGGGGACAGGATACGCATGCTGACAAGATCAGCAGCCAGCCGTGTCCACTCCGCCCGCGCAAATGCATCAACCAGCCAGCCAGGTGGGGAAGGGACATCCGGTCCCGGACAACGGCTGCTGTCAGTTGTGGATGTATCCGGATGAGGATTCTTCTTCCTGACACGGCTTCCACATAACTTTTTCTCTGCAGGCGTTTTGGCTCTGCGTCCCATAACAGGCCCTCGTGTGCCGAAAAAATAATTCCTGAAATTTCGTCCAGGCGTGATCATGGAGGGGCGCATGGTCTACAGGGGAGGACCGCCCGTAATCGACCGGCCCCCCTCCCTGTCTGTCCTACACGCCGCTGACAGCGATATCGTGATACCAGACGGTTCCCATCCGGACTTTATGCAGGCCACGGGTGACAACCTCGCGCCCGAAAGCGGTCATGGTCACAGCGCTGTGTCCGTTTTTGTCGCACCATGTCTTGTAAAGCCGGTAAAAGGCCGAAGCCTGTATACGACTGCCTACAGCCTCGACCACGGTTTCACGCAAAAAGGCCGCGACCGAAGTCTCGCCCGCTGACGCCTCCACCGCGCGGACAATGTCATCGACCTGTGGCAAGGGCACTTTGTTCCAGATGTACTGCGCCGCCGGGCGACCCCACGTGGACCGACACTCGCTGACCAGGGCAATCCATGTCCGCAGATCCGAACGGTCCATGTTTGCGACCGAAACATCCGGCCTCTCCGGCTCGGCATCAATATGATAAGAGCCGGTCATGCGGATCGAGGGAAGGACTTCGCTGGTTACCCACTTCTTGAACCGCTTTGCCGCAGGCTTGCGGCTTGTCAGGATCAGCGCATACAGGCCGGACTCGTTGATGATGTTCATTTCCTGCGGACCACCGGGGGTGTCGGCAATACCGACGCTCTTCTCATCGTCATCCAGGCGAGAAATGGCATCCCGCGAATTGCTGATTTCCAGCACCAAGCATACATCGGAAGCCACGAACCACGGCACGCCGTTCTCATCAATCAGGGTACGAACATTGCAGTCCTCAAAAACGAAAGGGATCATGGTCATGCCGTTGCTTTCCGGGGTTGCATTGTTGCTATGCTTTGGTTTTGTCCTTCTTCAGATTTTAGAGGGTGACAGGGGAAAACGTATTGATCTTGCTGGCGATCCAGTTCTCGAACCGCTCAGCGCCGGGGAGCCGTGAACGCATGATCAGACGACAAACGTCCTGCTCCGGGATTATCGTGACATTAGGATTTCCCGGACTACCGTCCCGATCCGAGACGGTACTCAGATTGATCAAGGTGGCCGCCTTGCAGTGCTTGGCAATGGCATCCCGCGAATTGCGATATCCCAGAACATCGCAAACATCCTTGGCCACGAACCATGGCTCGCCGTTTTCATCGACGATGGTACGGATACGGCAGTCTTCGAAGACAAAGATGTCCGTTACGGCCCCGTTGTTTTCCGGGGGCGCATTGCTGTGATGCATTGGTTTTGTCCTTATTCAGGAATGAAAGGGTGCCACGGGATGGTGGTCAGCCCGGACTCTGTCAAAGCCGTAATACGTCCCGCCAAGTGCGGCGCTGTGGACCGATGCCGCCTGCTCCAGAACACACAACATCGAGACCACCAGCCGACAGGCCCGGCGGATCAGGGCATCGGGGTCCGCGTCGCCCGCTTCATCTTCAAGGGCGGACAGGATCCCGAATGCGGCGAGGCCCTGTGCCAGTGCGCCGTCAAGGCTGGTTGCCCGGGCGTGGCTGATGCGGTGCTCCAGATGGTCGATCAGGGCTGTTTTGTCCGGATCCAGCGGGGCCTGATGCATGGCGACGCGGGTTACCGTGGCCAGCTGGCGGGCCAGCACAACGACCGGGTCGGACCGAACAGGGAAAAATGCAGGGAGAGAGGGCGCAAACGTAGCCTGTTCGCTCATCGCGAACCTCCTTTTGATCGAGTTGAAAACCCGACCACCGCGCTGCTAAACGTGGTGGCCGGACGCACAGGATTAGCAGTACCGCCAAAAGGTAAACGGCGAACCCGAAGGTTCTCCTGCACGCCCGACCATAGGAAAACCGCGCTGTTACGGGCGCGGTTCGGACGCCTTTTGTTATGCGGGCTGCTAAACCCGGCTGTGGAATTTGCCACAACGCGGTCAGGTTTGCCCACAGCGCCATGGCTTGTCAATGGCTTTTGCCGTCGCCGTGACCGGATTTCCCAGTCCGCCGTCCTGCCGGGCTGTTTTACGGTCGTGACAGACCTTGGCCATGGCCCGCCAGTTTCTGCGGCTCCAGAACAGGCCCTGGTCACCCCGGTGAGGGATGATGTGGTCCACCACCGTTGCCGCAGCCACCCGCATGGCACCGCCGCCGCATGCCTCGCATTCACACAGTGGGTGTTCTTTCAGGAAAGCCAGACGGGCCGCACGCCAGCGGCTGCCATAGCCCCGCTTTGCCGCCGATCCGCGCAACCGGTCGTAAATCCGGCTGCTTGCACGTTGTTCCGCGTCTGCGGCTGTCTGGTGTACGTCGCAGAAGCGGCCAGACGTCAAGCGTCTGCAGCCACGCTGACAGCATGGTTTCTTGGGTGCCCAGGGCATGATGATATCCGGAAAAAGCAAAGTGCCCGAGACGTATTATCCGTCCGGGCACAGTTCAAGCCTCATGAGTTACTGTCAATAACTTTTCGCAACCGGCTTGTCAACAGGGTTTGAAAAAACAACCCCTAAATTTTTCCACGGTGAATCGGGTGCCGCTGGTCCGGAAACCTGATAATCGACAAGCAATCCGCTCATGTCGAGCCATCCCGCCAGCTCGATCAGGGCTTGATGCCAGGCGGTGTACACAGCCCGTGCCCGGCCAATGCCGTCCATGGTCCAGTCATACCAGATCGAGCCGTCACCAAGCTCCACGCCAGCCCGCACGGCGTGCCCTGTCACATGGCGGTTATGGTCGTACAGCTTTCGTGGCCGCCCTTGCCGGTTCAGCTCTGCCGCCACAACAGGCCGCGCCCCGGGGAACCATTCGGGCCGGGTGCCGGAACGGGCGTGACCAATGACCAGACGCTGCATCTCCGCAGAAAGCCCCGAGACAGCCGTGTGAACGGTTTCAGCGTCAGCATGGCATCCCTGACCGCTCCCCGTGCCGGACAGACCTCCCAGCCCGGCGCATTCCAGCCGCAGCACGCTGTCACGCGGCCACCCCGGCCCCTGATTCTGCAGACCGGTACGATCCGCACGCTCGACGGCGTAACTCCAGACCAAAAGATCCTCGATATCGATCAAACAGCTCATATGCCCCTCTTCCCGGACAGTTCGTACAGTCCGGACAGTTGGTTTTTTCCAAACTGTACGGAAAAAAATCGTTCTATATAAATATGTTACTTCTTACCTTTTCTTGATACGGATAGTACGGATAGTTACCCCAATGAAACTCTTAATGCGCGCGCGTGTGAGGGTTATCATTGGGGTGACTGTCCGTACCCTCCAACCCTCCGGCAACCCTTGAAATGAAAGAACTTTTTTTCGTACAGTTTCCGGACAGTCCGGACGGTCTAGCGATCTTCATCGCGGGGGCTGCGCGCAATGCGCTTGCGCTCTGCCTCATCCAGGGCGTCAAGCGCGTCCTGACGGAGCTGGATGCCCCGGTATGTAATAATCCCACAGCGGTCTTTTTGCAAACCACGCTCGCCCAGCATTCTGCCAAACAGGGTGTTGGTCATCGGTTCGATGGCATTGCCCCGACACCACAGGGCATAGGCATCAAATAACCTTTTGCCCTGAACGCGCCCGGACTCATGCGTTTCGGTCCATGCATTGAGAAACAGGCCAAGGGGATCGCTGTCCTCGCGGTATTCACGGGTTGCGGCAACCACCGCCTCGGGTGGGCAGAGTCCGCTGCGCCTCCACATACGCAGGCCGTCCAGCAGCCAGTTGAGAATACCGGAACGTTCCTCCCACAGTTTTTCCTCCAGCCCGGGGTCCCTTTTTTCCTTCGCAATCGACACGGTAAAGGGCACAAGGTTGATCCGCCGCCATACCCCGTGATCCTGCCCCCGGATGACAGGCTTGTGATTGCCGGACAGGAACAGCTTGAAGCTTGGCGTGAACTCGAAGAAGCCCTGATTCAGGTGCCGCACGGTCAGCGGCTCCCCGCCGGTTATGGACTTGATGGTGGACTCACTGAACTTTACGCCCTTTTCAGGCTCCGATGCCCGCACCATTCGCGCACCGGGAAGCCGGGCCAGATCCGGCGAAGCCGATTCACCCCGCTTGCGCTCGTCAAGAACCAGCGAGGAAAACGGAACGCTCATGCAGTACGAGCCAAGGATGCGGGCCATGATATTGACCAGCGTGGACTTTCCATTGGCCCCGGTACCATAGAAAAACCAGAGCACCTGCTCGTCAATCAGGCCGGTCAGTGCGTAACCGAAGGAACGCTGCAAGAAGCTGCGGACCTCGTGGTCCGGAAGAATGTCTTCCATGAAACGCAGAAAGGACGGACTGGTTGCTTCCGGCTCATAATCAACCTCGATCACCTTGGTCATCAGATGGCTGCGTCGCGGGACCGATGTTCCGGAAAGAATGGGGTCATCAAGCTCCAGCGTACCATTGGCAACATTGAGCAGCATCGGACTGGCGTCCAGGTCTGACGGACGACGGACGCGATAATGCTGGCAGATGTTGATCATCGCATTGATGCGTTGCGCGTTCCCGGATGCAGAAGCCCACTTCAGGTGGACTTCCACCTCCTCATCCGGCACTCCTTTCGCACCGATGGCATCCTGAAGGGCCTGCACCTCGTCGTAGATATGCCTGACCGTCTCGTGCGCAAGCCGGTTTGCCATTGTGTGGCCCATCTCCAGCGACCAGCGGCGACCGTCCCACCAGGCCCAGCCGATATCCTGCACATACAGCAAATCGTCTCCGAACCGCGACAAAAGCCGTTCAGCATTGCCCGCATCATTGCGCGGCAGCCAGGCCAGACGATAATTCAGCGGGTCTGTTTGATCAAAAGCCGCAGGCCGCCACGCCACAGCGTGTGTGATGGCGGCTGCCACATCGTGCCGTGCCATAGTTTATGTGCCTTTTCGATAAAAGTCGTTCATGTCCATCCCCACGGGGGGAGACGCCCGCCGGACCTGCACCCCCGAACGATGCAGACGCGCAAGCCCGCGTGTAACCCGCTGCTCCATAGCGGCTGGATTTGTGCCGTCCGCATCTTCAAGCCATGTGAAGGTCTTCAGGCCGGGCCATGGAGACCACCCCCCGTGCCCATCCGTCCGTCCGCTGAAGTTCCCCAGAGAAGCCAGGGCAATCGCGGGCAGGGAAGGAACCGCACACCAACCGGCAAGGCTGGTTTCGATGCCTTCTCCCCCCTGCATGTGCGGCATCCGCTTCGATGACAGGGGAATGATGGAGCCACTGGCCCTGCCCAGCATCTTTTTGCCCCGGACAGGTAGCCCATCCACCTCTTTCAGGCGTGAAGACCCATCCGGGCACAGCCATGTGCGATGCACGCCAACAATCCGTGCCTTTCCGTTCCTGTCAGGAACAACCAAGGGCGCAATCATGACCGGGCCAGCCCAGACCACCCTGAACCGGCCATCCGCACCACACTCCACGCATTCGTCACATGGGCGAAACCGGAGTGCGTCCGGCAGGCCGCCGATACGGTCCAGATCCAGCCCCCGTCCTTCCCGCAGATACCGCTCCACCACCGTTCCACGGGCATTGTCCGATCCAGCCCACAGGATCCGCGCCTGTTCTGCCGTGGCCGCATCCTTTGCCGCGCGATCCTCCTGATTCCGGCGCGTCAGGACCGGACGCAGGGGACGGGACGGACGCTGGCCTGAAACCGCCACTCCGGCCAGATCGGCCAGTTCGGTGACGGCTTCAACGAAAGTGCGGCCACGTGCCATGAGATAGCCAAAAACATCGCCGTTCCAGCCACACCCGAAGCAGTGCGCAAAGCCCTTGTCCTCGCAAACGGTAAAGCTCGGCGTTCTCTCGGCATGAAAGGGGCACAGGCCCTGGAACTCACGTCCGCACCGGATGAGACGGATGTCCCGCCCAACAATTTCGGAAAGCGGGATCCGCTCCCGGATCGCGCGCAGAACAGACGGATCAAAACGGGAACCCATCAGGGGTGGGCTGTACCGGGGTAGGCAATCGCCGGAAGCCCGGACGCCTCCAGAACGTCATTGGCCGTGCACACCAGTTGTCGCGGCGTGACAAGACGCCCGTCAAGGCGATACATCCCGTCAGGCACCGGCACCACACGATCACCCAGTATGCGTCTGGCCCGGTACAGGGGGTTTTCCACCAGCAACCGGTTCATGTGCGGCCCCTCTCCAGGGATGCTGCCAGTTCTTCCGCCGCTGCCGCCGCTTCACGCAGCTCGCGGATTACGCCCGGGCGCTCCTGATGGTCGATGTGCCCGTCGGCCATCGCGTGGCCAAGTGCAGCGATGCCTTCACCAAGCTCGGCCATCACGTGATTGGCGTTTGCCGTCTGCTCCAGGCGATGGACACCACCCAGACCGGCCTGCGCCAGCACGTGTTCCGCAAAAGCAACCGGCAAGACCCGAAAGTAAGAAAACAGTGCCGCAACACTGGGCACCGTTTCCCCGAGATGGTGAGCCTTGATCGTTCGCGTGTCGATCCCTGTCCACCGGGACAGCTCTTCCCTGGACATGCGACCCGGGCGGACAAACATGTTCAGCGCCGTGGGAATGCTCTGCTTTAACGCATCAGTGTTGATCGTCCAGTTTTCTGACATGGATTTGCACTCGCCTTGCAGGTGATGCTTCCCCCTGCGATGAAAAAGGGGGGATGATGGATATCGAGACATTGCTGAAACATGCGCCGCCCCTGGGAACACCGGACCGTGCTGAATGGAACAGGAGCCTGGGGGCGGATATCGACACAATGCTCAGGGCTGTGCGCATTCAGGTGCGCCTGGCCCGGAAAATGGCCCTCAGCGTGCGAGGGCGACCGCAAGGACCTCATCAAGATCGAAGCCAAGCGCCTGATGGATCCTGACCGCCATCCGTGGTGAGACACGCCCGATCTTGAGGGCGCGGGATATACTGCCTTGACCCATGGCAATCTTGCGGCTGAGCGCACTTTGCGACCCAGCCACACCAACAGCCTGTTCCATGAAATGTATGGCCCGGAGCTGTGCTTCTGTCATGCTTTCCTCCATCTATAAATAGATGAACAAGCTATCGATAATTATGTGGACCGTCAAGGACATGAAATGGGGTAGAAGAGAGTCATGACCGAATACGATCTTGATAGCATCGGCGGACGCCTGAAGAAGTTGCTGGCCGACCGGAACATGTCGATCAGCGAGCTTGCGCGCCGTGTCCGGGCCTCGCAGTCGTCCATATCCTTCCTGATTGCGGGCAAAACCCGTACCACGTCAAAGCTGGCCGAGATTGCACGGGTCCTGGACGCGGATATCGCATGGCTGGCCACAGGTCAGCCCAATCAGGACAGGGCAACATCAGGTCTTGATCGTGAACTGATGCGCTATGTGATTGCGCAATCCCTGTCAGGACTGCTGCAGGGAAATCTGACCCCGGCCCAGATAGCCGATGTCCTGATCGGTCTTCACGACAGCTGGCGCGGGAACGGGGCAGAAGCGGTAACGGCGTCGAAGACGGAGAGCTGACAGCCTGCTGAATGTAAAGAGCAAGTTCAGATTGTTGAGCGGCGCAATAGACGGAGCTGCTCGATCAGCTCTGGCAAGCACTCTTGTACGGTGTCCCATACAACGCAAAGATTAATCTCGAAGTATCCATGGGCAATTCGGTTCCGCATGCCGCGCATACTGCGCCAGGGGACTTCGGGATGCTCGGCGACAAAAGCGCCATACCCACTTATAATCTTGGCTGAGGCTTCCCCAACGATAACCATGCTCATTATGACAGCCTGCTGCGTCCTTTTATCAGCCAGGAAGTCATCTTTATCCAGACCATCCACAAAGGTGCACGCATCCTCCGCAGCTTGCTGCATATGCTCCAGATAGTCTTCCAGGCGATTCTCGCTCATAGGGCCTTGGCCTCGGACAGAACCTTGGCCCGGAATTTTTCCGGCAGATCCTCGGGCGTCAGCACCTCAACACGAATGCCCAGGAGAAGCTCAAGCTCCTCCTGGAGGCCACCGAGTTCAAACAACGTCGTGCCGGGCGGTGCGTCAACCAAAAGGTCAAGGTCACTGCCTTCCTGGTCGGTGCCATGCAGGACCGAGCCAAAAATACGGGGGTTTTTCAGGCGCGACCGATCGATGGCAGCACGCACGACCCGCCTTTTCCTCTCAAGCAGGACAGATGTCCGCATAGATCTCCCTCCTGTGCCACACGACCAAGCATTACCAACGAACAGCCCCATTGCAAGCCCCCTTGCTCTCGTCCTCTGACGAGGACCCCCATTGCGCAGCCATGGCTTCGGCGATTCCGGGATAAGTCCGGCTGCGGAGCTTCCAGCGGTCAGGTGTGGGTGGCATGTTGTGGATACGCGCGTGCCGCCCTTCAACAACGTGGGTGGGATGCAACAGCGGCAGGCCTTTCAGCCACAGACACGTAGCCTTCGTCTCCCCATGACCAAATTGCCACGGATGAATGATCTGATCGGGTTTACGCCAGATGCTGGACAGAACCGAGATCGGATTCTCTATGGCTATGCGCGGAATTTCGCTCCGGGCCAGAAGCCGAACGAAGGACACAGCGGCTTGTTGCCGCCCGTCCTGACGCTTCTCACTGAAATGCCGTGCTCCGGATACAGCCAGGTCCGTACACGGCGGATGAAATATCGCCAGATCCCACGGATAGTCCAGCACATCACGCACGTCTCCTTTGTAGTGCGGTCCGGGCGTTTCCGTCTCCAGCAGATCACAAGACATAGCCTCATGACCCGCCGCCCGGAATGCATCCCGCACGGTTCCGGAAAATTCACACCCGATGAGCACGCGCATCATTCGGCTTCCACAATCTGCTTGTTTTCATCAAGCGTGTCCCGGGTCATGGCTTCTTGAACCATACCCTGAACCAGACTTCTGAACAGAAGCAGCAGGTACACCAGATTAAGCCCACACAGCCCGAACAAACCGGCCTCCATCATGCGGGCGAGGTTCAGAACCATTACGCCTGATACCGTGGCGGGCGCCATGTGACGGCATCCTTCGAAGGTCAGCAGAAGAAGGACTGACACAATCGCTACGCCGCCCATTATGTGCAAGTAGTCTCGCAAGACATGCGTATCGCGCCTGCACTCCTCATCGTTGATGTTATTGTGCAGCCGCACCAGCAGGTGCGAAGAGCGGTACATGATGGCGCTGAAAACCGCGTAAAGACCGAGTGTGCTCATGAAGAAAACCATCATGAGCTGCGCCACCGCAGTGGTCACAGACATGCCGAGGGTCAAAGTGGCCCAGCCCGCTGCAAGCATTATGAATGCCGACAGAATCCGGTGTGGTGTACGCATTGGTTAAGTCCTTTCTGTCAGGCTGGTGATTATTTGCCTTCGATGTGCAAGCCTGTTTGAACAAGCGGCCCCGCTTTGACCAAGATGAACGGCCATGCCACTTAACGCGCGGTCCATGTTGGCGCTTTTGGTTTCGTGGGTGTCAGGCCCGCGTCAGGAAGAGCGAATTGCCGGAGGGCGGCATCGATTTCAGCATCCTTTCTGGCAGCATCCCGTTCGGCAAGAAGCCGCGCAGCCAGATGGCGAACGTGGTCCTGATTCAGCAGCCCCGGGTAATCACAGACAATGCGGGCCAGTACACGCAAGGCAGCGGTAATCCGCTCTTCGGTCAGGGGGCCCGGACGGGTGTGCGCCCTGGCCCCCTGCATGGGAATCCTGATGTCCTTTGTCAGCGGCATCGTCAGCTTGCCATTGCCTGGTGCCGTACAGCCCGGCTGTGCAGACTCTCCAGACACTCCAGGAACAGGTCCGGAGCACGGTGTTCGGGTTCAGGCTGGATGCGGAACTCCGCCGCGCCCGGAAATTCCATATCGCTGTTCCGGACCAGAAGCAGATCCCGATACTCTGTCGCAAGCATGATCTCATCGACAAGTTTCAAAACAGCGACCCAGCCTGCAGGCAAAGGAAAAGGCAGCCCGAATGCCTGGTGGATGGTGAGGGTAATCGCCGTGTCAAGCGTTCCAAGCGGAGAGATTCTGGCGATTTTCTCCAGTGCCATGGTGACCAGCGGTGAAAGTGTGCCGATGTAGGCATCCGGCGCATCGTCCAGGAGCGTGGCCAACAACAGCTGTCTGGACATGGCGTCATCATGGCGGGCACGGCGTATAACGGCTTCGGTTGTTTCGCTGCGTTCTGGTCCGGCAATCCGCAGCAGCCGGGACAGGGAACGATCATTGCGGATTGCCCGTCGAAGAACATCCACGCCAAGCCATGCGTGCTGGGCAACGCAATAGAACGTCGAGGTGTGGCCACCAAGGCGGGGCAGACGGGACAGGGCAATGGCAATGTCACGCTGGTTGATGTCGCGCGGGTCGGGATGAAGCAGTGAAAATCGATGGCCCGCGTATGTCTGGATAATGGTCACGGATGAACCTCCTCAACGCTGTGAACAAGCCTGCGGATCAGGGCGTTCGGATCTGATGACTGTTTGAAAAGCTCTGTAAACAGCCTGATTTCTGTCTTTCTTCCGTGGCGGGCGCTCCAGGCAAGTGACCAGGCACGGTGCGCCCGGACAGAAAGAGGGAGTATGGCGAGGCGATCATCCATGGCGTGTCCCCTTGATAATCAATCGATATATAGATGATTAAGCGATAGAATACGGGCGTGTCTATATTTTTATCGATGGATCGGTGGTGTTATTTTTGCTCGCCCCCGGATGCCTGCCTCTTGGCTCGTGCACAACGGATCCGGGTCAGGGCGTATACAATGCATTGAAAAACAATGCTCTTCACCCGCCAGCGATCGCTGGTCTTGGTGTTGTTTATGCAAGAGAAAGTAGTATGAGTAAGAACTACCCAGACCGTTTTCCCGAGGAAATGGGGCGGGCCATACGCGCCCAGGCCGGGCTGATTGCGGATGCCTGTGGCCGGACCGCCTATCAAAGGCGGAAACGCTGGATGCAGGGGGCGCTGCTGGCGACAGCAGTAGCAGCCGGAATGGTTGTCGGCTATGGCGCGGCGCGGCTCCTTGAAAAGCCAGCCTCAACCTGTGACACAGTTCTGGTTGTCCAGCGCTGAGAGAGCGTTTCGTAACGAACTGCGGGCCACGTGCGCCCGCAGTTTTCCACAGCCCGGCTTGTGTGTGTAAAATTTTTAATACGGTCCGCAGCCTTTCCGCAGAAATGACGGTCGCAAAATTTTACACGGTCTTCCACCCCCCTATATAAGGAACGCGCGCGGGCGTTTAAAAACCAAAAAACAAATAATAAAAACAAAAGGCTTGGCAGGGGCGCAGGCCACCACGGATCTGCCACCCGGCAACAGGCGCATGTATGTTTTCGTCCTTCATGATTGTGAAATTGCAGAGGACAAAACTCTGGACTGTCATTTTGCGTGTCGGTATTTGTTGCTACCCACAACTATGGGCCTTGCAACAAAAAGGGGGACTGCCAGTGACGCTTTCATCTATCCAAGACGCGAGGCCCCCTGAAAATCATGGGGGCCGGTCGGCATGAACCACGCTGATTTAACCTTGGTATTCGATGGCGCTGCGGTCGAGAACGGAGAAATCGACGTTCAGAATTTAGGCCCTGCCTTGATCGCCCTCGGCGATTTGATTCAATCTGCCAATGAGGAGCTCAATAAAAAGCGCGCACAAGTTTCTGTGCGTGTAAAGGCAACTGCCGCTGGTTCTTTTGAGGTTGGTATTGGGACTGCCCAATATTTAATGGACAAGGCATTGCCATTGCTGGATTCCATCCCAGTCGATGGCGATCAAGTAGTAATTATTGCTTCTGTATTGGCAATAATTGAGTCACTAATACGGCTATATAAATTTCTTAAGGGGAAATCTCCAGAGAGGGTCGAGCAAAAGGGGGATCGCCATTTACATATTCACCTTGATGGGAATACTCAAGTTATCGATCCAAGAGCGCTACAGCTATTTGAGAGCCTTCCTGTACGTAAAAACACAAAGAGTCTTGTTGATGTTCTGCTGACAGATGGAATCGATAGCTTAAGGTTCAAGAGAGCGGGGCAGAAAGCCGTCGAAATCTTCAAGAGCGAAGTCGGATATTTTGACGTTGAGGGTCCAGAACTGGAAATCAAGGAACTTACCCGCCCAATGCGGCTGCAGATTATCAGCTTGAGCTTCAAGAAAGATAACAAATGGCGCGTTACGGACGGGAGCGAGCCCTTCAATGCCACGATTGAAGACGCAGAATTTCTCAATCGCATTGCTACGAACGTGGAGCTCTTTGCAATGGGCGATCATCTGCAATGCGTTGTGCGTGAACGGCAGTTTCAGTCCAATGCAGGAATACGCAAGGAATATAGCATCATCAAGGTTCAGCAACACCACCCTGCAACGCAGCATCCCCGCTTGCTTTAACTGACCCACCCATCCGTTTTTCGCTTGCATCCACCATGCCGTTTCGATAACGTCCGCGTTGGAGCCAAAAAACTCCATGTACATGCACTAGCGGATAACCGCACCGAATTGAACGCGGTTTTTTTGTGCCCGGATTCTGTCCGTGGCACTCCTCCCTTCGGCGGGAGGGCGGCGAATACAACACCCGCAAGGGAAATAAGCCCGCTCGACTGCCTGACTAGTGCCAGTGCATCTCGGGTTTTTTGCCTCCCGCCACCAGCGGCCATTGCGGCCTCTGGATGGTGCGTCGATACGCCGAAGGGGAGTTTTTCTCGATGATGTTCACGCATCGCATGACCGAAACCGAGCGCCTGCGCTGGGTCAGCAGCCCGCCCACCCATCCGTTTTTCGCTTGCATCCCCCATGCGGTTTCGATAACGTCCGCGTTGGAGCCTAAAGACCTCCATGTACATTCAACAGCGGATGGCCGCACCGAATTGAACGCGGTTTTTTTGTGCCCGGATTCTGTCCGGCGCATTCCTCCCTTCGGCGGGAGGGCGGCGAATACAATACCCGCAAGGGAAATAAGCCCGCTCGACTGCCTGACTGTTGACAGTGCATCTCGGGTCTTTAGCCTCCCGCCACCAGCGGCCATTACGGCCTCTGGATGGTGCGTCGATACGCCGAAGGGGAGTTTTTCTCGATGATGTTCACGCATCGCATGACTGAAACCGAGCGCCTGCGCTGGGTCAGCAGCCCGCCCACCCATCCGTTTTTCGCTTGCATCCCCCATGCGGTTTCGATAACGTCCGCGTTGGAGCCTAAAGACCTCCATGTACATGCAAAGGCGGATGACCGCACCGAATTGAACGCGGTTTTTTTGTGCCCGGATTCTGTCCGGCGCATTCCTCCCTTCGGCGGGAGGGCGGCGAATACAACACCCGCAAGGGAAATAAGCCCGCTCGACTGCCTGACCTTTGCCAGTGCATCTCGGGTCTTTAGCCTCCCGCCACCAGCGGCCATTACGGCCTCTGGATGGTGCGTCGATACGCCGAAGGGGAGTTTTTCTCGATGATGTTCACGCATCGCATGACTGAAACCGAGCGCCTGCGCTGGGTTATTCACGTGGGAGGACGAAAGGACCTGAGCCTGAGTGCCCGCGTTGTCGCTCTTTCACTGGGCGGTGGCCTCGCTCCGTTTATTCAGGCATCCATTATGCGCACAGCACGCGGCTTGGCCGAGGTCAGCGGAATGTGCGTGCGGACCTGCCTGACCGCGCTGCGGAAGCTGCAAGCGGCTGGACTTCTGCCCAGAACCCAGACTGTACGGCAGCCCCTGAAGACGGTGACAGCCGCCCTGAAGGCCGCCATGACCTGCATGGGCATTCTGCGTCGGGACCCGGCAAAGGATGCTGTGGAGCGCCTGGCGACCACCTTGCATGAGTCAGGCTGCCGGGTAGCGGAAACGCTGGTCCGTCAGGCTGACGCAGCCTTTGACGGCCTGATTCTGGAACTGCAGTGCTCGTCCTTTGCCTGTGACTGGCTGACAGGCCGTCAGCAGCATGAACTGCGGCGGGCAGCAGACCAGGCAGGCCTTCAGGTACACGTAGTCAGGGGGAGCGCCGGATGATGGGTCTGCAACAGATGTACACCGCACCATCCTCAGATGTCCTGCCCGACCCGGTTGTGATGCTGGCCCGCCAGCTGGCCACGGTAACCCGTGTCGCCATGCATCAGGCCCCGCTGGATCCGGACAGCACAGCCCTGATCGACCAGCTGGAGCACCGCATCAGCCACGCCCGGGCAACCAGCCTTGACGGCGCGCTGGCACAGGGCCTTGCAGCCTTCGGGATCCTGTCCGCCCTCGAAGATGAAGCGGGCGACGCGGACCCCGATGCCCTGATCCGCCGGGCCTGTCGGCTGGTGGCTTCTATGCTGGGTGTTCTGGAACAGGCCGCATCGGTCCACAGCGCCACACTCGGCGGGACGTATTACGGCGTGCGGGCCCTAACATGAATAAAGAAAATCGTGTTCTCCGCACCCGGGAACAGTGCGACTTCCAGCAGAGTTGGAGCCATTTCCCAACGCAGTACGTGCTTGTTTTGGAAAGTGGGCCTGATATTGGTTGGAAGCCCAAGTTGGGAAAGGCTAGATGCGTGGTACAATGCATTCTTGGGGTGTATCGTGAACCAATCGGCTTTTCCACCAATGAAGACAATCGTGACGGCCCCATTTTTATAGGCGCATTTATCACCGTACTTGATTTTTTCGCATTTCTCAGGACTTCCCAGCGCGTCAGCTACCTCAGCCTTGCTTTGGCCCGCCAAGATTGCGACAGGTATAAAATCAGAGGTTACTGCCTGCTCATGACCGACTGCTTCTGCTACGTCAGGGCTTATCAGAACAGTGGCAGCCAGAAGAAATATAAGCACAGAGGGTAAAATTTTTAGATAGTTCACCACTATTTTTCCTTTTTGAGAAATTCGCCTTCCAATGATTTGCGAAATATAAAATCACTTTATGAGTGTACTCAATGGGATTCTGTTGCAACGGAGCAGCAAGTGCGCCTCAACCCTTGAAAGAAGCGGCTGTATATGGCGAGCAACGCCTTATCACTGTAGGCTATATGGATGGACGCATGGTGGTGATGGTATGGACGCCGCGCCGGAGCGCGTACCGCATTATCAGCTTGAGGAAAGCCAATGCCCGTGAAGAAAAAAGGTTCCAGCCCCGCCTGGGTGGATGAAGACGATGCCCCGGACCTGTCAGCGCCGGAATGGGCACAGGCTTTTGACAAGGCACCTGTGAGACGGTGCCGCCCTCCGCTGAACCGCACCAAGGCATCGACAACCGTTCGTCTTGACCCGGACATTCTGGAGTATCTGAGAGCAGGCGGACCCGGTTGGCAGACCCGACTGAATGCCTTCCTGCGTGAAGCTATCGCTGCCGAACAAAACCAAAGATCCCGGAAGCACACATCTTAAAGAGCAGGTGCCTTGCTCGGCGGCAAAAATGGCTCGATCACTGTCCCCTATGCATCCGACAGCCAAAACAAATACCGCATAAGGGCCTCCAACTCATTGAGCGAAAGACTGGAGTCTGATTTGCGGCATCAAATCAAGGCAGTAAATCGGTTTTGACCCTAGAACGCGAGTGAGCATAGAAATTCTCCTTTTTTAGCGTTTAGGAAGCCTGCCGCCTGCCTGTAGGCAGGCATCAAGTGTATCATAGGGTGTGTAGTGCCGAGTTTTTGAATAATATGTAGTTCCGGGCGCATGGCAGATACCGCTGCGAGACATTTTTACAGAACCGCTAACTACTCCTTGGGCAATAGCACTAGGTTCAGTGGCTGTTGGGTTACCATAATTGGGCAGCTGCGCCGATGCGTTGCCACCTCTCCGATATTCCCATGGGGGTATTGGGTTGGAATCCGACCAAATAGCTAACCGAGTCTGTCTTGCTGTACCTTCGGCAGCAGAATACTTAACTCTATCATCTGGGCTTTGGTCTGATTGATATTGCTTATAATACCATGCGTAACCGCGCTCTATTTGAGCCAAATTAGCATCTATCCCGCCTACGAATATTTTGCATAAATTTTCAGCATACCGATCAGTGCTTGGGCAGTCTGCTACTACTTGTTTGTTGAATACCAGTTCTGAAAGGCTCTGCTTGGATTCCTGTCCGAAAGCTTGGGAGTTTTCCGGTGCATCTATTCCCATCAAGCGGATTTTATGTTGCCGATTATTCTGGTCGAGTAGTGTTACGGCGTCTCCATCAGATACACCAACTATTTTCCCAGATAATTGGTTTGCCGCCGCCGTTTCAGTTGTGGTTAGAATGATAAGTGCGATAATGACGCGTAAGAGGCGCAGTAAATATTTTATCTGTGGTTTTGTAATATTACCCATGCTGCACCTCTACTTCATTGGCTATAAGACCAATCTATATTGATGCTAACATGCATGAATGCTGTATTGAATTGATAATGCGATGAAAGAATTGGCAATTTTATTTAACTAACGGTCTGCGCATTGCATAAATACAATAACAGGCAATCCAATCATTTATCTATCCAAGTAAACAAATAGTATGAAGCCCTCACGCATTCAGCCGACGGCGATTTTTTCCAGCCATTCCTGCTTGTGCTTCAGCGTTGCTCCGGCCCCGTAGCGGGGTCTGTGGAAAGTGTGTCCCATCAGTTCCGCTGCGATACGGTCAGGTGCGTCCACAGCGATCAGCCGGTCCTGGAACGCATGTCGCAGGGAATACAGGCTCTGGGTTTTTGTCTCGAACAGATTGTGCTCGTTCATGTACTTGTTGATCGCCGTGGTAAAGCTGTCTGTCTTGCCGCGATAGCGCTGGATGCCTCCGTTTTGCAGAATCTGTCGTGCTGCCTCCAGAGCGGCCCCGACCAACGGAATATCCCGCCTTGATTGCGATGTCTTGATGGCGCGCACCGCATTCGGCCTGATCTTGATGTGGGGAACAGGCCCTTCCAGCAAGATATCCTCGGGTTCCAGCCCACAGATCTCCCCGGGGCGTGCACCGGTTTCCACCAGAATGGCGACCAGGCAGCGGGCTTCCTCGTTCACGCCGGACAACGCACCCGGCCCAAGAAGCGTTCCCCGGATCCAGTCTGTCGAGACGGTCTCGCCACGGTTTTTGCCCATTCCATCGGTTTCGCGGAACATCAGATCGGCAAAAGGATTCTTGAAGCCAAGCCCCAGCTTTTCATCAACAACCCGGATCATGCCCTTGATATGGATCAGGTCACGGTTCGCCGTGTTGACTGCAAGGTTCTCCGCCCCCAGGCGAACGGCCCACCAGTCACGGAATATCAGGGCATCGGTGCGGGTTACCTCTGTCAGTGGTTTGTCTCCAATCACAGAGATCAGGTTGCGGACGGCCCTTTCACGGGCCAGACGCCAGCCCCGGATCTGCCTTTCATTCTTTCCGCGCAGCAGTTCCGGGGTCAGGCGGGCATATTCGGGGTAAAGATCGGACAGAAGCAGGACAGGCCGCTCAACGCCGCCCATGACAGCGACAATGGTGGGAGGTGTCACGGTATCCTGCAGGGATTCAAGGCGCTCGACAGCGTCTCCGACCGGCCCGGCCACCAGCTCGGAAAGAGGGCGGTACACCCAGCCCAAGCGGCGGGAAAGCGCGACGGCACGCTGATAGCGTTCACGCAGGGCTGCTGTTTCGCCGCCAAGGCGCAGTTCCGCCCAATAGGTCTCGACGGCAGTATTGATGTGACCGACAAGCCGCCGTGCCACATCGAAGCTGTCTGTGCCGAGCGCAATCTTCACAAAACGACCCAGCTGAGGTGCCAGATCGATGGGTGCCCGTCGCCGGAAATAGAGTGTACGCCCTTGTTGTACGATATAGCGACTGGTCACGTTGCGATCCCAATGTATCCAAAAATGTATCCAAAAATGTATCCAAAAATGTATCCAAAAATGTATCCAAAAATGTATCCAAAAATGTATCCAAAAATGTATCCAAAAACGCGCTGTTTAACGTATCCCAAACCCGGAGGGGGCAGAAGGGGTCCCGTTAATGCATTGTTTTTAAAGCAAAAATCCCCGCGACATGTTTCAGTCGCGGGGATTTTTATGGCGCACTCGACAGGATTCGAACCTGTGACCCCTGCCTTCGGAGGGCAGTACTCTATCCAGCTGAGCTACGAGTGCTTTATAATGTCCCACCATGCCGCTTACACAGCGGGGAAGCGGACAATACTGCATGTTCTCCGGTTAAAGCAACGACAATCGACCACAGGAAAGCAGCAAAACACAGCATAAACCCATAAGCCGGATCAGGCATGCCCGGCTGTGTCGCTCAACATGGCCGGCTCAAAACCCAGTTTACGGATGGCCCGCTCCCACTTCTGTTCTGTTTCTTGGCCAAAAAGAAGGGCCTCATCAGCGTCAACAGTCAGCCAGGCATTCTCTTTCAGCTCGCTGTCCAGCTGACCGGGGCTCCAACCTGCGTAACCCAGCACCATCAGGCTGGCACGCGGCCCCTCTCCGGCCGCAATGGCCTGCAAAACATCTGTCGTCGCCGTCAGGGCAATGTCTGAATCAACGGTCAAGGTCGCTGGCTGGCTGTATTCCGCCGTATGCAGGACAAAACCGCGTGCGGATTCAACAGGTCCACCAAAATGAACCCGGATATCCTTGCAATGGGGTGTACTTTCAATACCCAATTGTTCCAGAATGTCGGGAAAGGATACTTGGGCGATAGGACGGTTTATAACCAACCCCATGGCACCTTCCGCAGAATGGGCACAAACGTATATGACGGTACGGGCAAAATTCGGGTCATTGATGGCTGGCATGGCGACCAGACATTTCCCGGCGATATAACCTGATGTGAGCTGTGCTTTTCCCATGACTCTCCATCTATTCGCTAACGGGCGCCAGTGCAAGCCATGTAATGCGCAAAGCGGGGCATTTGGTCGATTGTCTCACGAAGCAGGGCCGATACCTAGACAGGGAAATCGGGAAAGGCTGGTTTATGGCTGGCTGGCTTACTTTCAACAGCGGGTGGCCAAAGTCATGCCCAAGCCACCAGAAGGGGCACTGATGCGTCATTTACTGTTTTTTCTTTTCATAACAGCCTGCTCCACATCTCCGTTGCGGGCACAGGGGGAAAGCACCGCCTTCTTTGTCACAACCCCGGAGGCCCGCATCAGTCTTCTGGCCGGACAGACAGCAACAAAAGGACAAAGCGCCCTTCTGCTCGGGCTTCGCTTTGAGCTGGAAAAAAGCTGGAAAATCTATTGGCGCAATCCTGGTGACGCTGGATTTCCCCCAACCCTGTCATGGGACAATTCGGAGAATCTGGCTGATGCCAGAATCATCTGGCCCGTTCCGTCACGATTCTCCTGGGCCGGTCTTGAAACCATTGGGTACGAAGGTGATATCACCCTGCCCATAGAGGCACAGATCGTGGACCCGGCCAAACCGCTCCACGCCAACCTACGGGTCGACTATCTGGTGTGCTCGGACATTTGCATACCCGGAGCCGTCAGCTTGGCCCTTACGCTGCCGAATGGAGAAGGATCCATATCGGCAGATGCCGAACAGATCAATGCATACAAGAAGCAAGCTCCTGGTTCCCATCACGGTCTTCGTATTCTGTCCGCTGCGTACAAAACCGGAGAGGACGGCCTGCCACGTCTGAGCATAGAAGCCGAATCAGACACGCCTTTCTCGGATGCCATAGACCTCTTCGCTGAATACGACATACGGGACAACCCTGAATTCGTCGGCACACGCAGACCAACGGTTACAACAAGCAGCGACAGGAAACGGATCTATCTGGAGACGCAGCTGGGAACACGTCCCGCTCTTGACCAGCACCTCACACTGACCCTCGTCGATGGAAACAGGGGGACAGAAACCAAACTGATACCTGATCACGCGTCACCGTCACCTACACTCTCCCAGCCGGGATTGGTAGCCATGCTGGGACTGGCTTTCATTGGCGGGCTGATCCTGAACCTGATGCCCTGCGTCTTGCCAATCCTGTCATTAAAAATCCTGCATCTGGCCCATCATGCTGGACGGAACCAACGCGAGATACGTATGGGATTCACCGGATCCGGTATCGGCGTCGTCCTGACCTTTGTGGGAATTGGAATCATACTGGCAGCCCTGAAAGCAGGTGGGGCGGCCCTTGGATGGGGCATTCAGTTCCAGAATCCCCTGTTCCTGGGAATTCTGGTCATTATCCTGACCGTTTTTGCCCTGAATCTCTGGGGCTTGTTTGATATTCGCCTGCCAAACTGGTTGTCGCGGGCAACGGAAAGATCGCTTCCATCCTCATCGCAATGGCTCCCATCCCTCGCCAACGGTGTTTTTGCAACCCTTCTGGCAACTCCGTGCTCGGCACCATTTCTGGGTACCGCTGTTGGATTTGCCCTAGCACAAGGCCCATGGAATATCATGTTGATATTCGCGGTTATGGGATTTGGCATGGCCCTTCCCTGGTTTCTGGTGGCCATTACTCCCCAACTTGGGCAATGCCTGCCCCGGCCCGGACACTGGATGATCCGCTTGCGTCAGATTATGGGGCTTGCACTTTTGGCAACTGCCTTCTGGTTACTCACGGTCATCATTGCCCAATACCGTGGACCCGACAAGCCAGAGGAAGGATGGGTTGCGTTCGACACACAGATGATCGACGCTCACGTTGCCAATGGTCAAACCGTTTTTGTCGATGTTACGGCACGGTGGTGCATAACCTGCCAAGTGAACAAGGCCGTTGTCCTGTCGCAGGAACCCGTTTCCACACTTCTGTCACAACCCGGCATTATGGCCATGCAAGCAGACTGGACCAGCCAGAATCCGTCCATATCGCAGTATATGGCCAGTCACGGGCGATACGGCATTCCCTTTAACGCGGTTTACGGCCCGGGACGACCGGACGGCATCATCCTGCCGGAACTGCTGACCGCCCGGGCCGTACAAGAGGCACTGCAACAAGCCCAATATCCTGACAAACATATCATTACGGAAAACAACAGGACTGTTCCCTGAAGCGAAATCTGCTCCTGTGTTATAATCCGCTGTCCATAAGCAGAAACGGCGGGAGACCCGGAATGACGCTGTTCAGGGCACTGAGGGCCTTGCTGCTTGCGTATGCCATCCTTCCCGCTCCATACGCCATGGCAGAGGGATTACCGGTTGTCACAGGCGACTACCCGCCCTACTCCGGCCAGACACTTCCCGGGGGTGGCATATCAACCCAGCTGGTCATGGCGGCTTTCAAGGCTGCCAATATGGCCGAGCCAGAAATTCTGTGGGAATCCTGGAAGCGGGGCTACGAACGCAGCAAAGGCGGTGAGATTGCGGCAACATTCCCCTATGCCAAGGATGACGAACGTGAACAGCACTTCCTGTTCACAGACCCGCTCCACATAGATCAAGTATCGTTCTTTACCCGCTCTCTGGACATCGATGCCGTCAACGGATCCTGGGCCAGCATGAAGATCTGCATTCCACAGGGATGGATTGTAGAAACTTATAGGGAAATCATGGACACATTCTCCCTGACCCTGCAACAACCCGCCAGTATGGAACACTGCATGAAGATGCTGCAGGGAAAGAGGGTTGACCTGGTGCCATGTGCAACAATTGTCGGCATTTACGAAATCAAACAAGCCTTTGGCAGTACAGAGGGTTTTACAGCCTCACCCCATCACCGCCGGGAAAACAGAACGTATCTGATGATAAGCCGCGCGTGGCCGGATGCCGACAAGCTGGTTGAGTCTTTCAACATGGGGCTGAAATCAATCCGCGAGAGTGGAGAATACGCCCGTATTACCAAGGAATATACACTAAAAAGCCCTTGATCTTCCCAAGCTTGATGGCATTGAGCCGCTGTATCAATCCAGATGCAGCTTACGGCCCTACAGACGGAGAAACAGGATGAAACGCTTCCCTGCCCTGCTCGCTATTCTTCTGTGCTGCATACATGCCGGGCCGTCTGCAGCACAGGATCCGCTGTCGCTGGTCACCGGAGACTATGCCCCCTATTCCGGTGAAAACCTGCCCCAAGGCGGACTGTCCACAATTCTGGTGCGCGCAGTTTTCAAGGCTATGGACATGCCCGAACCAAAAATGCTGTGGATGCCCTGGAAGCGCGGATACGAACAGGCAAAAAGCGGTGAATTCCCGGCAACCTTTCCCTACTTCAAGGATTCCGAGCGCGAGAAAGATTTTCTCTTCTCAGAGCCTCTGCACATTTACAAGCGCGTATTCTTTGCCCGCTCACAGCACATTGAAGCCCTGAAGGGTGAGTGGAACAGCATGCGCCTGTGCGTACCCCTTGGCTGGACTGTTGAGCCCTTTACGGAAATCATCCGCGAGTATTCCATGGAGCTGCAGCGCCCCGCATCGCTGGAAAGCTGCATGCGCATGCTGGAAAGCAGCCGCACCGATCTGATCGTTGATGACGAGATTGTAGTAGCCCACGAGCTGAAAAGAACCTTTGGCACCACCGATGGCTTCTCGCCCTCCACACACAAGCAACAGGAAGATCGCAGTTACTTTCTGGTCAGCCGTGCGATCAAGGATTCACAGAAGCTTCATGAAACTTTTAATGAAGGGCTGGCAAAGATCCGAGCCAGCGGAGAGTACGACAAGATTGTCGAGACGTACCGTCGGGAACATCTGAAATAAAAGACAGGATAAAAGAAAGACCCCTCTATAACAGAGGGGTCTTCTGTATGCCTGAACCCAGTCAGAAGTCCGGTCAGTAACGGTATGCGTCGGACTTGAAGGGCCCCTCGACGCTGACACCAATGTAGTCAGCCTGGGCCTTGGTCAACTTCGTCAGCTTCACGCCCAGCTTTTCCAGATGCAGAGCGGCAACCTTCTCATCCAGAACCTTAGGCAGAACATAGACGTCCTTCTGATAGCTGGCATAGTTCTTCCAGAGTTCAATCTGGGCCAATACCTGGTTGGTAAAGGAAGCAGACATCACAAAGCTGGGATGACCGGTTGCACAACCCAGATTGACCAAGCGCCCTTCAGCCAACAGGATGATGCGCTTCCCGTCGGGGAACTCGATCTCGTCAACCTGCGGCTTGACATTGTGCCACTTGAAATTACGCAGTCCAATCACCTGGATTTCGTTGTCAAAGTGACCAATGTTGCAAACGATGGCCCGGTCGTGCATGGCACGCATGTGGTCAACCGTAATAATGTCCACATTCCCGGTCGTGCTGACAAAAATATCCCCACGCGGAGCAGCTTCTTCCATCGTTGTGACTTCATAGCCTTCCATCGCAGCCTGCAAGGCGCAGATAGGATCAATTTCCGTCACGATGACACGGCATCCTGAAGCCCTGAGTGATTCCGCAGAACCCTTGCCCACGTCACCAAAGCCGGCAACAACAGCTACCTTCCCGGCCAGCATAACGTCTGTCGCACGGCGGATACCATCAACCAAGGATTCACGGCAGCCGTACTTGTTGTCAAACTTTGACTTGGTGACACTGTCGTTGACGTTGATCGCCGGAACACGCAGCTTGCCTTGGCGGGCCATGTCATAGAGACGCAATACACCTGTCGTAGTTTCTTCCGAGATACCGCGAACATCGTCCAGCATTGCAGGATACTTGTCGTGCATCAACTGGGTCAGGTCACCACCATCATCAAGGATCATATTCGGACGCCAGCCATCGGGTCCATGGATCGTCTGTTCAATGCACCACCAGAACTCTTCCTCGCTCATTCCTTTCCAGGCAAAGACGGGAATCTTTGCTGCGGCGATCGCAGCTGCTGCCTGATCCTGTGTGGAGAAAATATTGCAGGATGACCAACGCACCTGGGCGCCCAGCGCAACCAGTGTCTCGATCAGAACGGCTGTCTGGATGGTCATGTGAAGGCAACCGGCAATCCGCGCGCCCTTCAGGGGCTTTTCGGCACCGTATTCCTCACGCAGGGCCATGAGGCCCGGCATTTCGGTTTCAGCGATCACAATTTCCTTGCGACCCCAGTCAGCCAACCCAATATCCTTGACCTTGCAATCGGTAAAACTCATGGCGATGCTCCGCATTCCAGATTGATTCACAGGCCCGGACACACGGCAGCGCCAAAGGCCGGATCTGTCTGTACCAGACACAGAAAAGAGACACAAGAACACATAAGGATATCTTTATGTCGGAAGGGCACCCTCCCGTGCCATCAACAATCAGGTGGACAACTCGGGACGGTTGGAAAAATGAGCCAAGGCTTCCGGGTTGGCCAAGGCTTCCATGTTCTTGACTGGGCGCCCGTGCACAACCTCGCGCACAGCCAACTCGACAATCTTTCCGGACTTGGTTCGCGGAATGTCGGCCACTTCGACAATGCGGGCCGGCACATGACGTGGCGTGCAGTTCTCGCGTATTGTCTTGCGGATACGGTCCTGCAGGGCAGGATCCAATGACACACCGGGGCGCAGGCGAACAAACAGGATAACACGGGTATCATTGTCCCAGTCCTGCCCTACGACCAAAGACTCAACAACTTCTTCCAACTTCTCGACCTGGCGATAGATCTCTGCCGTACCAATCCGCACACCACCAGGATTCAGCGTTGCATCGGATCGCCCATAGACAATAATCCCGCCGCTGCCGGTCAGCTCGACCCAATCACCGTGGGTCCAGATTCCGGGAAAACGTTCAAAATAGGCACTGCGGAACTTTGCACCATCGGCATCACCCCAAAAGCCAACCGGAACAGCCGGAAATGCCTTGGTGCACACCAGTTCACCCTTCTCACCCCGTATTGGCTTGCCGGCCTCATCGAAGACATCAACCGCCAGCCCAAGCCCCCGCCCCATGATCTCACCACGACGGACCGCCCCCAAGGGGTTGCCCAGCATAAAGCAGGACACAATGTCTGTTCCGCCGGAAATGGACGCCAGCAGAACATCAGGCTTGATCGCATCGTATACGTAGTCAAAAGATTCAGGAACCAAAGGAGAACCCGTCGAGGCAATAACACGAACGCTGGACAGATCGTGGGTATCACGCGGGCGCAGGCCATCCTTGCGAATGGCATCGATCCATTTGGCTGACGTTCCGAAGAATGTGAAACGCTCTGCCTGGGCATAATCAAACATTGCGTTTCCCGAAGGCCAAGATGGCGCCCCGTCGTACAGCATCAAGGCAGCCTTGACAGCCAAGGCCGACACCAGCCAGTTCCACATCATCCAGCCGCAGGTGGTGAAGTAGAAGACCCGGTCTCCAGCTTTCTCGTCACAATGGAGGACATGCTCCTTGACCTGCTGGAGCAAGGTACCGCCATGGCTATGCACAATGCACTTCGGGACCCCTGTTGTTCCGGATGAAAACATCACAAACAACGGGTGATCAAACGGCAGGCGGACAAAGTCCAGCTTGCCCGGAACAAAACCACCGAGAAACTGGTCCCAAGATACCGCCTTCGGTACAGACGAAATATCTGGCTTCTCGGTTACGTAGGGCACAACAACAACCGTGCGCAAGGACGGAATGCCTTGGGCAACAGCCCGCACCTTGTCGCGGATATCATGACTTTTGCCGTTGTAATGATAGCCATCCACGGTCAACAGGACGACAGGCTCTATTTGACCGAAACGATCAAGGACACCCTGAACACCAAAATCCGGGGATGCTGAAGACCAAACAGCCCCGATCGATACGGCTGCCAGCATCAGGATCAGGGTCTCGGGCATGTTGGGCATATACGCGGCAATCCGGTCACCACAGACCACACCGGCAGCCTGTAACGCCTGCCTGGCCCGTGATACCTGCTCACACAGCTGCCCATACGTCAGACGGCGCTGCACCTTGTCCTCGCCACGGAAGACAACGGCCAGAGCATCCGCCGGGCGGGGCCGCAACAGGTTCTCGGCATAATTGACACGGCCTTCGGGAAACCAGCGGGCACCGGGCAAACGACCGGGATCATCAACAACAACCGATCCCGGATCACCGATCAGTTCACAGAACGTCCAGACTTCTTGCCAGAAAGCGGGAATATTCTCGACGGACCAGCGATGCAGCGACTCATAGTCAGCAAGCGAGACGCCGTACCGGTCATTGATACGGGTCATGAACGAGAAGAGATTGCTCGCCCGGATACGTTCATCCGAAGGTTGCCACAAGATCGGCGACTCTGACACCCGACTCTCCTGCTCTGAACGGGCATAACAAGAGACTGTGACGCATTCCACAGCCGACGCCAAGACAGCGAATATAAAACTGCACCTCCTGCCCCGTTTTTGCCGTGTGAGCATGTACATCGCGGCGGGCTTTGCATACAGTCAGCCAAAGACCGTATCCAGATGGGGGATCATTGATGGATATAAAGGGACTCGCTGCAATCATAACCGGTGGAGCATCCGGGTTGGGACGGGCAACGGCTGGTGTCCTTGTTCGGGCCGGAGCAAGGGTCAGCATACTGGATACCGATACCAGCCGCCTGGAAGAAGCGGCACAGGAAACCGGGGCAACACCCATAACCTGTGACGTCACAGACCCTGGCTCTGTGCACACAGCCCTGAAGACGGCAAAAGCTACACATGGCCCGGCCCGAATTTGTGTCAACTGCGCCGGGATTGTTCATGGTGGCCGTATTGTTGGTCGCAATGGCCCCATGGATCCGGCAGGTTTCCACAAAACCATCGCCATAAATTTGGTCGGGACATTCCATGTCATGAGCCAGGCGGCATCCGACATGATGGAGACAGACCCCATCGGACTGGACGAAGAACGGGGGATTATCGTTAATACCGCCTCTATTGCCGCGTTTGACGGTCAGATTGGCCAAGCCGCCTATGCTGCCTCGAAAGGAGGTGTTGCCGCGCTCAGCCTGCCGGCAGCGCGGGAATTTGCCCCTCATGGCATCCGGGTCATGTGTATTGCGCCCGGACTGTTCGAAACGCCAATGATTGCCGGACTTCCACGCGACGTACATAGCAGCCTTGTGTCCAGAACCCTGTTCCCTCGACGCTTGGGACAAGCGGAAGAATTTGGTCACATGGTGTTGGCTGTTGTGAACAATCCCATGCTGAATGGAGAAACCATCCGCCTGGACGGGGCTTTGAGGCTTGAGCCAAAATAAAGTCCTGCCCGGATGACCCACAGATCCGGCGATGCTACAATCGCCGGATCCAACCCCGGTGACAAGGAGCCTGATCTGTGTCTTCTTCCCTGGACAAGGCCGCACTGGCCCAACTCTTCATCGATGCCCGTACCCACAATGGCTGGAACAAGAAGCCTGTTCCAGAGGCAACCCTGAAAGCCCTGTGGGACCTGGCCCGGATGGGACCGACAGCTGCCAACTGCTCCCCCATGCGGGTGGTCTTCGTCACCACGCCAGAAGGCAAAGAACGTCTGCGTCCTGCACTGGATGAGGGCAACGTTGAAAAAACCATGAATGCGCCGGC
The DNA here is from genome assembly GCF_012102745.1 of Haematospirillum sp. H4485. Classification (GTDB taxonomy): domain Bacteria; phylum Pseudomonadota; class Alphaproteobacteria; order Rhodospirillales; family Rhodospirillaceae; genus Haematospirillum. The sequence goes on along the minus strand of NZ_JAAVSY010000006.1, from coordinate 69,934 downwards.
AACAGCCATTGTTGCATACGACACCGCTTTCTATGATCACCTTCCCACCCTGTTCCCACATGCCGATGCCCGCAGCTGGTTTGCCGGTAACGCCGCCCATGCGGCAGAAACAGCCTTCCGTAATGGCTCCCTGCAGGGGGGGTACCTGATTATGGCCGCCCGGTCGCTTGGACTGGACTGCGGGCCCATGAGTGGCTTCAACCCCGATAAACTTAATGCCGCTTTCTTCCCTGATGGTCGCTTCAAGGCCAATTTTTTATGCAATCTGGGCTATGGGGATCCATCGAAGCTATATCCGCGCAGCCCGCGCCTGGCTTTTGAGGAAGCCTGCCGCATCGTGTAATCCATTGCTGACCGGTTGATGCCTTGCACACAGCCTCTGCCGGTCAGCCTCGCCCACCCGCCGGTGGCCAGTGGCGCCAGAGCCATTCCCTCAGGACAGAAGCAGCCTGGTGCCATAGCGTGCCCAGCATCATGGCATGACCCACGCCGTTCAGGACTTGGGACTCCGCGCCGTAATACCGGGCTGTCAGGTGGGCCATCCAGGGCGGTACAAAGCTGTCTTCCGAGGCACCAATCACAAGCATGGGTATGCTCCGCCCATTGGCAGGAACAGGGGGCGGGGCCAGCGTCATATCCGACTGAATGGCAACGGACTCCGGCTGCAGGCGCTCAAGATAAACACGCGTTTCCTCCATCGGTTCCGTCGGGGAAAACATGGCACGGTGAATTGTCTGGGGCGACAGGGCTGACATCCCGAAATTTTGCAGGGCGACAATCTGGAGCAACAGCGATGGATCATGCGTCATCATATGAAGCGACGTTCCCCATAATCCGCCCGGGGGCACCGATGACATCAGGACAGCCCCCTGCACAGGACGCTTCACAGAAAAATCCTGCACGTCAAAAGATTCGATCACCCTCTGGACAACCATGCCGCCCATGGAATGGCCCACAAGAATTGGTGGCGCGGGAAGACGATCCATAACGGAAAGCACGTCAGCCATATATTCAAACACGTGAGTTCCAGACAGATGCTCGTAACCACCACTGGCTCCGTGTCCTCTCAGGGACAAGGCATACACGTCAAACCCCTGGCCAGCCAACCAAGGCAGAAAGTTTTCCTGCCAGACCCAGGCTCCGCAGAAAGCACCATGGACAAACAGCAGCGGGGGAGCGGCAGAAGGCACAGATGGCTTCTGATTGATGACCTCAAGGTCAGGAACAGGCAAGGAGGTCCTGGAAGACATCAGACCATCCACAACAGTTTCTGGCAGAAGTAAAACGCGAACCCCTGCACAGAAAGGACGGAGGGCAGCATCCTACGGCATCAAACGCGTCGATTATACCTCACAAGACAAAGCGCGAAAACGGGGTGGCATGCTCCACCCCGCTTGTGCACAAGGTCTAGACCCCTGCCAGGCTACCGAACTGGCGGCTGGCAACAGTCAACATAGCCAAGTCAACTGCCGGTGCTGAACGCATCTCGACCAGAAGCTGGTCCGTCCGCAGAACCGCTGCCTTATAATTTTCGGCCCAGGAGTCAATGGCCTCGATCGGGGACAGACTGTCAGATGTTTCACCCAGAATACGGGCCGTCACCCCGCGTTGCAGGGCATACAGTTCATCTGTCACAGCAGCAGCAGCTAACTTCTCCCAGTGACTGCCCTGGGTCAGGTTCTCGGATGCCGCACGCAGCCATCCCAGACCAAAGCGCGAACCAACGGCGAAATACTGGGCGGCGGCACGAACCTCGGTCACACCAAGGTCACGGGACAGCCGAACCACATCAGGAACAGAGGCCAACAGAACCAGAGAGGCCGTACGATCAGCCAAGGCCGCCGGAACACCCTTGCCTACCATATCCTGCTTCCTGGACTGGATAACCGCCTGCAGATCCGGAGGACAGGCACTGCTGACAGAAGAGGCCAGAGCTTCGGCTCCCTCCCGCAGGGTTGCCGTCAAGGCTCCCTGATCCGAAGTAACATGGTCACCATGGCGCAGGACCCACAAGGTTCCCCTTTCCACAAGCCGGTTGGCTTCCGTCAACATGGCCAGCTGGGCCTCTGCCGGAGCCTTGTTATCCAAGGCTTCCACCTCGTTCCACAAGGCTCTCAGCCCGAATGCATCCCGGATCACGATATAGGCACGGGCTACATCCGCCGGCTTGGCCCCTGTTTTTTCCATAATCTGGGTGACAAACGTTCCACCCACACGGTTGATCATGCTGTTGGCGGCATGGGTCGCAATAATTTCCCGCTTCAGCTTGTGTTCCAGGATCTGTCGTACCCACGGGCCACGCAGGCGTTCGGGGAAATAACTGACCAGATCTTCTTCCATGGAGGGATCATCAGGGAGATCACTTTCAAGAATCTCGTCAAACAACCACATCTTGGAATAGGCGATCAGAACCGCAAGCTCAGGACGGGCCATGCTGCGCCGGGCCGCAATCCGCTCGGCAACCTCCAGATCATCGGGCAGATACTCGATACCACGATCCAGGCGCCCCGCTTTTTCCAGCATCCGCATCAGACGGCTCTGCTGATCCAGAAGAGCCGCACCACGGTACTGGGAGAGGGAAATTGCCTGGGTCTGTAGATAATTGTCCCGCAGAACCAGCTCGGCCACCTCATCAGTCATCTCAGCCAACAATGTGTTGCGCTGTTTCAGGGTCATATCCCCGTCAGCAACAACCCGGTTGAGGAGAATTTTGATGTTGACCTCATGGTCAGAGCAGTCGACACCGGCGGAGTTATCAATCGCATCGGTGTTCAGGCGAACGCCGGCACCGGCCATTTCAATACGGCCACGCTGGGTCACACCCAGATTAGCTCCCTCTCCGATAACCTTGGCCCTGATATCCTTTCCGTTGACCCGGACAGCGTCGTTGGCACGGTCACCAGCTTCGGCATTGGTTTCAGTCGCAGCCTTGACATACGTCCCGATACCACCGAACCACAGCAGGTCAACATGCGCCTTCAACAGGATCAGAATCAATTCATTGGGCGTAAGACTGTCAGTCTCAATCCCGAAGAGAGACCGCATTTGTGGACTGACCGGAATCTTCTTGGCCGTACGCTCAAAGACACCACCACCCGCCGAGATAAGGGATGAATTGTAGTCGGCCCACGTTGAACGGGGCAGGCGGAACAGCCGCTCCCTCTCGTCATAGCTCGCCTTTGTATCCGGATTGGGATCAATAAAGATGTGCATATGGTTGAAGGCAGCCAGCAAACGCGTGTGGCGTGACAGCAGCATGCCATTCCCGAACACATCCCCCGACATGTCGCCGACGCCAATGCAGGTAAAGTCCTGGGTCTGGATATCCCGCCCCATTTCGCGGAAGTGCCGCTTCACCGCCTCCCATGCGCCGCGGGCCGTAATCCCCATAATCTTGTGGTCGTATCCCTGTGAACCACCGGACGCAAACGCATCATCAAGCCAGAACCCGTATTCGGCTGAAATGCCATTTGCGATATCAGAAAAAGTCGCTGTTCCCTTGTCCGCAGCAACGACCAAGTACGGATCGTCATCATCATGGCGAACGACATCGGAGGGCGGCACAACACTCCCCCCCACCAGATTGTCTGTCAGATCAAGAAGGCCACGCATCAGGGTCCGGTAACACTCAATTCCCTCTGCCATATAGGCTTCACGCCCCCCTTCATGGGGAGGATTCTTGACCACAAAGCCACCTTTTGACCCGACCGGAACAATCACGGCGTTCTTGACCATCTGGGCCTTGATCAGCCCCAGAATTTCGGTACGGAAGTCCTCGCGACGATCTGACCAGCGGATCCCACCACGCGCTACCTTGCCACCACGCAGATGGATTGCTTCGACCCGGGGGCTGTAAACCCACACCTCGACATTGGGGCGGGGAAGGGGAAGATCCTCGACCCGCCGACTGTCAATCTTGAAAGAAATATAGCTCTTCGGCCGACCGTCAGCAGCTTTCTGATAGAAGTTCGTTCTCAGGGTGCAATGAATCAGGTTCAGGTAGCGACGAATAATCCGGTCTTCGTCGGAAGAGCTGACATGCTCCAGGCTTTCCAGAATCTTGCGGGTCAGGATTTCTGTATCACCGGATGCACCAACCGGATCAAAGCGGGCATGGAACAAACGAACAAGCTGACGGGCAATAGCCCCGTTCTTGACCATGGTTGCCTCGATGGCCCCCTGGGAGAACGTAAAGGCAGCCTGCCGCAGGTACTTGGCATAAGCCCGCAGCATAACCACTTCACGCCACAGCAGCCCCGTGGTCACGACTAGGCAGTTGAAACCATCGTCGGCAATATCCCCGGCCCAGACACGCTGGAAAGCATCATGGAACGCGGCGCGAATTTCGTTGACCCGCACCGGCGACCCATCTGCCGAGGACATGGAGAATTCATGGATCCAGACCGAACGCTTCAGATCTTCCATCTTGATCTGGAACGGCATCTCGCCGCTGACCCGGAAACCCATATTTTCCATCATCGGCAAAATATCGGACAACAGGACTGGTTTATCGGCCCGATAGACCTTGAAGCGTACCTCGTTCTCGGCTGCTTCCAGCGGACGGTACAAATTCAGGGCCAAATTCCCGCCCAAGGTCTCTTCGATACGGTCAATATCGTAAACAGCCGCAGCGGCGCTGTAGCGCTCCTTGTAGAAGTTCGGGAACGCGTTGCCGTAACGGCGCACCAGACGACTGCCCCTTTCCTCCCCCTTTGCCTGGAGGATAGCTTCCTGGAACTGGTCGGACCATGCCCGGGCCGCCTCGGCAATCTGCTTTTCAATCGCCTCGACATCAAAGGCCGGCAGGGTTCCCTTCTTGTTCCTGGCTTTCAGCAAAACATGAAGACGGGCCAGCGGCGCATCGGTCACCTGAGTGTAATAGCCCGTTTGTTCCGCATCCAGACTCTCTTCAAGAATACGACGGATCGTCAGACGCAAATCGGTATCGAAACGATCCCGCGGCACAAACACCAGAACCGAGACAAAACGCCCGAATTCATCAACACGAATAAAGACAGCCGTGCGGTGACGATCCTGCAAGTGCAGAATACCAACCGATATCGTCTCCAGCTCCTCATCCTTGGCCTGGAACAGCTCATCACGCGGAAGATTTTCCAGAATACTGAGGAGACGTTTGCCATCATGGCTGCCCGGACGCAGGCCGGTACGCCGCATGATGCGATCGATCTTGGTGCGCAGAACAGGCACAAAACCGGCGCTGTTCGTGTAGACATTGGATGTAAACAACCCGACAAACATTTCGATGCCGGCAATCTTGCCCCCGGCACCAAAGCGCTTGACGCAAATCACATCCATCGGCACGGCCCGGTGAACCCGGGACAAACGGTTTGATTTTGTAATCAGGAGACGATTGGAGTGCGAGGCAAAGGCCACCATTTCAGGGGGCAGATCTGATGGGTTACGAACTTCGTCAAACACCAGATAGTCCGCATTACGCAGGATACCAAGGCCTTCGCCCACTTCAGCCGACACAACGGCATCCGAACCGCCCTTCTGCCTGATGTCATAACGGCGGTAACCCAGAAGCGTAAAGTGGTTGTCGGCCAGCCACGCAAGGAAATCACAAACATCCTGCACATCCTCGCCAGCGGGGGCTTTTGGCCCCTTCTCCCGCTTGACATCGGACGTAACAGCCAGCACACGTTCCTGAACCGGCTTCCAGTCTTCAACAGCCTGCCGAACATCACGCAGAACAGCTTCCAGATCCTGGGTTATGATCGCAATAATTTTTGGGTCGCTCTGCTCGAAAATCTCTATGTGGACGACCGAGTCAGCCTCGCATCCCTTGCCCAAGGGTGCGTCGGGGTCAAGGATATCGACAAGAGTCCCGTCTTCCGAACGGCGAACATGCAATACGGGATGGATAACAACGAGAACGTTCAGCCCCATGCTGGACAGGGACGCCACAACGGAATCAACGATAAAGGGCATGTCATCGCTGACCAACTCGACAACGGTATGATCCGTTGTGTAGCCATCCTCGTCAATTCTGGGATTGAAGACCCGTATCTTGGCCTGTTTTGGCTTGCGATGACGGGCAAAGGACAACAGCGACACCACCATGCCATAGAGCTGACCCGGGTCCATCTCTTCCAGGTCAGCAGGGGGCATGACCCCCGCATACTGCCGCAAGAGAGCTTCGGCAATGACAGCCCGATCGCCCGCAAGACGATCCCGGACAAGTTCAACAACACGATTAACGAGATCTGGTCCGGACGACTTTGAATGAGATGCCATGGTACATGTGTCCCGAACATGTGGCTTGGTGACAAAGGGCGCAAACCCCCATCAGGAAACTCCTGAATGATCCGGAATTCAAGGGTTTCACGATCACAAGTCGTTTTGTGGACACAAAATTTTCACGAGGAACAAAGCCCGCCCCGGCAGTTTTCCGAAGCATGCCGGAAAAAGCCATATATGGACAGAATCTTTCCTGTACCGACAACAGATGCCATACGACCCACTGCCAGAAACAGGCCGCAAAGAATCAATTAAAAGGGTTGAAGACTGTTCGACGCTCCGCAACCGTCATGGACTTGTAAACAGAGCCGGCATTATCCTTTGCGGTTGTTACCCCAAGCCGACTGGCCTTCAGATACAGCTCGAATGCCTGTGCAAGGTCCTTGTGGACACCAACACCCCCCGCATACATCCACGCCAGAAGTTCAACCGCCTCAGCATCATCGCTCCGGGCACGGCGACGCACCGCATCCACAGCAAATGACCCAGGATTACCGGTGGCAACCTCTTTCACAACCTGAGGCCATGGCAGAGGCTCCGTCAAAGGCAGGGACAGAACCCCGGCCCCCGTATCCGCTTCCCGCTCGGCCGGAGTCGGTGGCTTTGGCTCCGGCCACGGTGCCATACCGCGGTTGACGACATACCCCGGCAAAACACCTTCATTCTCGTGACGAAGAGACATACGGTACATCTCGTCAAGGCTCAGCCCGAAGCCATAGCCATGCAAAGGCAGCAAGAATGCTGACAGAAAAGAGATCAACACGAACAATGGCCCAAGCCGGAATATAAAGGGCGGCCTCCACTGCCCGGCCTTGCATTGCCCTGTCCGGAATCCCATCACGCGCGACCCACCTTACCACAGAAACGCACCGCAGCGACGATAGCACAAACAGCAGGACCCTCACAATTGCCACACACCTGCATCATGGACATACGGCAAGGATTGACTTTCCATAACAGGACTCTCACCCTCCGGGTTGATGGAACACATTCACGCCACATGTATTGCTGTCCACGGTCACGGCGTTATCCTGCGGGGCGCATCGGGAAGCGGCAAGTCCGACTTGGCGCTGCGGCTTGTTGATGAGGGTGCACAACTGGTGACGGACGACCTGTGTCGCATCGATGCCGAAAACGGGCAGCTGGTTGCCTTCCCACCCGATCGCTTGGCCGGCTTTCTGGAAGTACGTGGGCTTGGAATTGTTCCGGTTCCTTCCTGTGGCCCGGTACCGGTCTCGCTTCTGTGTGACCTGAGGGCAGGCGGAGAAACCGAACGGCTTCCCGAAACGGATCAGGTTCTGCTTTGCAGCGTTCCCGTACGTCGGGTATGGATTGATCCATTCCGGGTGTCTGCAACAGCCCACGTTCGTCTTGCACTCCGGCTGGCCACAGGAGAAATCGTCCCCGTATCATGATCAATCCCGACACGACGACAGACACTTCAGGACCAAGCCAGAACACGACACACTTGGTGATCGTCACGGGACTGTCCGGGGCAGGGAAATCCACCGCCCTGAATGTACTGGAAGACATTGGCTACGAGGTTGTCGACAATCTCCCCCTTGTGCTGCTGGATGGCCTGTTGGGCCTTGGCCCCGGAACGGAGATGCAGGACACACCAAGACAACCACATTTTCTGGCTCTTGGTATTGATATCCGGACCCGGGATCTGGATGCGACCTGGTTCAGGTGTATTCTTGATGGACTGCAGAAACGCCCGAACGTAGACGTGCACCTGCTCTTTCTTGATGCTGACGATGATGTCCTTATACGCCGTTTTACCAAAACCCGGCGCCGCCACCCGACAAAAAGCGACCTGCCCGTCAGCGATGGCATCGCCCTGGAGCGCCGGATCATGGCTCCACTGAAGGCAGTTGCCAACCTTGTTGTCGATACTTCGCGTCTGGGTCACAATGAGTTCCGTTCCCTGATCGAGGAACGCTACAGGACCGACTGTCGGTCGCGGATGCAGGTTACGGTTATGTCCTTTGGTTTCAAGAATGGCTTGCCCAGGGAAGCAGATATCGTTCTGGACGTGCGTTTCCTGCGTAATCCCTACTATGTTAACCACCTACAAACCAAAACCGGTGAAGATCCCGAGGTCGGGGAGTATGTCGCGGAAGACCCTGTTTTCGCGCCTTTTCTTGAGAATGTGAAAACCTTGTTGCACCCCATCCTGCCGCGTTACCAATCTGAAGGGCGCAGTTACCTGACCATTGCCGTCGGCTGCACCGGCGGACAACACCGGTCTGTCTTTACGGCCAGACAGATCCATGCCTGGCTGACAGGGCAAAACTATCACCCCATCCTCAGGCACAGGGATATCTCTACCCTGCCATCACAGAGCCAGACGTTACAGGGGTCTATGAAGGAAATACAATCATGATCGGTATGGTACTGGTCACTCACGGTCGCCTGGCCGAGGAAATGATCGCCGCCCTGGAACACGTTGTCGGCCATCAGGCAGGAACCGCAGCCGTATGCATTGGCCCTGAAGATGACATGGAACAACGCAGGGCCGACATCCTGGACAAGGTTGCCTCTGTAGAAACCGGGAACGGTGTTGTGGTTCTGACAGACATGTTCGGTGGTACACCATCAAATCTGGCCATATCCATCATGGGACGGGCACAAGTTGAGGTCATTGCCGGTGTCAATTTGCCAATGCTGATCAAGCTGGCCAGTGTCCGCCATGACATGTCTCTGGAAAAGGCAGTTCTTGCCGCGCAGGACGCCGGGCGCAAATATATCAACGTTGCCTCGAAACTCCTGACCGACCACTGACACCGGTTCTGGTCAGTCAACACAGAACAGTCATCAGAAAGGAGACAGCCGTCCATGCACATGGAGCCCCAGCATGAGATAGCATCCTTTACCATTGAAACCCTTGAGGACGGGACCATGGTCCGGCGTGCGGAAATCCGCAACACCAGGGGCCTGCATGCCAGGGCTGCCGCACGTTTCGTCAAACTTGCCGAGACATTCCAGGCTGATGTCCAGGTCTGCAACCGGGGGCAAACGGTATCGGGGCGATCCATCATGGGGTTGATGATGCTGGCCGCATCAACGGGTACCATCATTGAAATGCGCGCCACAGGGCCACAGGCACGAGATGCTCTGGAAGGCCTTGGAAAGCTGGTTGACGAAAAGTTCGATGAAGACTAGGCCCGATCATAGCGAAGCGGCAGGAAGCGCCGTTCTGCACGGACACGGCGTAGGACCCGGCATTGTCATTGGCGTTGCCTGTCTGCACGAACCCGGTGATGTACACGCACCAGAGCACCGAATACCGGCATCCCGGGTGGATGCAGAAAAGAAGCGCTTTACCACAGCTGTGGCCGATGCCAGCACCGAACTGGAAACCCTGCGGGAAAAAGCCGGCGACCTACCTGCCCAAGCGGGAGAGGAATTGGGATTCCTTCTGGATGCCTATGGGCACATGCTGAAAGGATCCCGGTTGATCCGGGGGGTGGAAACCAGAATCGAACACGACCGCATCAATGCCGAAGCCGCCGTTCGTTATGAAATATCAGCCCTGAACGATGCCTTCCAGGCCATGGATGACCCCTATCTGCAACAGCGGGCCGATGATATCCGTGATATCGGGAACAAGCTGATCCGCCATCTGTCTGCAGCACCACAAAAGGCATTCCAGAACCTGCCCCGCAATGCCGTTATTGTCAGCCACGAGCTGACACCTGCCGATACAGCCCTGCTTGATCCAGAGACTGTAGCAGGCTTTGTCACAGCCTGTGGCGGAGCAGAAAGTCACACGGCCATTATGGCCCGCTCGTTGGGGCTCCCGGCCGTACTGGCTGTGCCGGATATCATGAGTTCGGTACAAAGAGGAGATACGATCATCCTGGACGGGGTCACCGGTACGGTGGTGATCAACCCGGATCAGGACACGCTGGCCTCATACCGCATCCGGCGCGCCGACTTCCTGAGAAGCTGCCGCAATCTGGGGCGGCTGCGGGATTTGCCGGCAGTGACCTCTGACGGAACCACAATACGTCTGATGGCAAACATTGAGCTCCCCGGCGAGATCGATACGATCCTCTCATCCGGGGCTGAGGGAATTGGCCTGTTCCGCAGCGAATTCATGTATATGAACCGACCGGACTGGCCCGACGAAGATGAACAATACAGGGCCCTGAAGACGGTTGTACAGCGCATGGAAGGCAAGCCGGTCACCATACGCATTCTGGATGCGGGGGGTGACAAGCTGACAACGGCGCTGGGGGGCAGCATGCCGGCTAATCCTGCCTTGGGATTACGCGCTGTCCGCTTTCTCCTGTCCTCACCCGCAGTCCTTGAAGCCCAGCTTGCCGCCATTCTGCGGGTTGCCGTACACGGCCCTGTACGTATTCTGGTCCCCATGGTTTGCACCGTGTCAGAAATTACGGCTGTACGCGAATGTCTTGGCGCCGTGCACAGCCGCCTGAAGAAAACGCGGATCCCGGTACCGGATACCATCCCTCCCCTGGGTGTTATGATCGAGGTTCCGGGCGCGGCACTGGCCGCCGATGCCTTGGCAACAGCATCAGACTTCTTTGCCATCGGCACCAATGACCTGACCCAGTATACCTTGGCCATAGATCGTACAGACCAGGAAGTAGCCCATCTGTACAATCCGACCCACCCTGCTGTTCTGCGCCTGATTCACTTTACAACCGGGGCTGCCCTCCGGGCCGGCATACCGGTCAGCGTCTGCGGGGAAATTGCCGGCGATCCACGGTTGGCAGCGCTTCTGGTTGGTATTGGCATCCGGGAGCTTTCCATGGCTGCCGGAAGCCTGCCCAGGGTCAAGAACAGAATCCGCCACCTTGCCTACTGGGCAGCAGAAGAACATGCCCGGCAGGTTATGAGCGAGCACGACCCAACGCGGATCGAAACAATGATAGAGGCTTTTGGCTAGGCAGGTAGGCGATCCCCGGAAAGAAAACGGGCTGGCACATAAAGCCAGCCCGTTTTTTATTGTTCCTGAATGCCTAGCCGCAGATCAGGCTGCCTGTGCTTCACTGTTGGCAAGGAGAACATACAGCGCATCGGCCGATGACGTTGCCCTCAACTTCTCGCACATGGCACGGTCACGCAGAAGACGCGATACACGGGCCAGCGCCTTCAGATGATCAGCACCGGCACATTCAGGGGCCAAAAGCAGAAAAATCAGATCAACAGGCTGTTCGTCGATGGACTCGAAGTCAACGGGACGTTCAAGACGGGCAAAAACACCATACAAACGATCCAAAGCGGCCATTTTGCCATGCGGTATGGCAATGCCATTGCCCACACCAGTTGTGCCAAGGCGCTCGCGCTCCAACAGGGTGTCGAAGATGGCCCGCTCATGAAGACCGGTCAACTGGGCGGCGTGACGGGCAAGCTCCTGAAGGGCCTGCTTCTTTGATGTCACTTTCAGGCAAGGCACCACGCTCTCTGGACTGACGAGACTGGTGATATCCATTACAAGCCCTCACTGGCTCTCAAAAGGAAAAACGGCGGCACTGCGAAAACCTCACATAACTACCCTCGCGAGTAAAAACAAAAGGTTAACCATCTCCGCAAAAAGAGGAAAAAGAAGCCAACCAGCACACAAAAACTGGACCGAACAGCCTGCCAATCAAAGTACATGGCCAGAATATCCGATGCCCCTTCCCACCTCCAAACAAGGGGGCGAACCATAAGATCAGTGCGCCGCCCGGTCAAGACAGAACAAACACCCATCGGGAACACCTTGCAAAGACCGGGCTATTATACTGCGACAGGGGGCGATCCCCCCATAAACTTTTCTCGCCGCCTTTGGACCGACGATGGAATTTTCATCGACTCACGGTACTTGGCCACAGTGCGCCGGGCGATATCAATGCCTTCAGCCTGTAGAATCGCCACCAAGGCATCGTCGGACAGAACTTTTCCGGGTTCCTCTCCATCAATAAGGCTTTTAATTCTAAGACGAACAGCCTCCGCCGAAACAGAGTCACGACCATCAGTTGTTGATATCGCCTGGGTGAAAAAGTACTTCAGCTCGTAGACACCTCTTGGCGTAGACAGATACTTGTTGTTGGTTACACGACTGACCGTACTCTCGTGCATATCCACGGCCTCGGCGATATCCCGCAATATCAACGGACGCAAGCCGGATACGCCTTCTTCAAAAAAGCGGTGCTGACGACGCACAATCTCGGTCGAGACCTTCAGGATTGTGTTGGCCCTCTGGTCAAGTGACTTGACCAGCCAGGATGCCGACTGAAAATTCTCGGTTACAAAAGCCTTCTCTTCCTTGGAAAGGGCAGCCTTGCTGACACGTGCATAGTAGCGACTGTTGACCAGAACCTTGGGCAAAGTGTCCGGATTGAGTTCAACAATCCATCCTCCATCCGGAAGAGGCCGCATCAGGACATCGGGGACAACCGGGGGCGCCACAACCGCATCAAAATGCTGTGCCGGCTTGGGATCAAGGGCACGGATTTCCGTGATCATGTCCTGAAGATCTGTTTCGTCAACACCACAAATACGCATCAACGTTGCAAAGTCACGACGTGCCAGAAGATCAAGATTGTCAACAAGGCTCTCCATAGCGGGGTCCAGACGATCACGATCTGCAAGCTGAAGGGCCAGGCACTCTTTCAGGGAGCGGGAAAAAAGACCCGGCGGATCAAAGCGCTGAACAACCCGAAGAACCGCCTCTACGTGCTCCTGTGATGTACCAAGGCCATCCGCAATATCCAGCGTCGGGACCAGAAGCCACCCATTGTCATCCAAGGCATCAAGCAAAGCCACGGCAACCAGGCGATCCACAGGATCAGGGATATCCAGCTCCACCTGCTCCAGAATATGGTCGCGCAAAGACCTGGCAGCAGAAACCTGCCGGTCATGATCCATTTCGTTGTCAGAAAAATCCCCACGGCCCCCATGGCCAACCCTGTCCCATCGCCCCAAAGCTTCATCTGGATCCCATGCCGGACCTTCCCGCGGACTCCCTTCGTCAAAGGTATTATCTACCTCGACATCCAGCGGAGCTTCGCGGGCCCCGTCAATCGGGTCAACGAGAACATCCTGACCGGCATCGCGACGATACTCAACTGGAACGTCGGACTCCGGCAACACGGCCACGGACGGCTCTGCCCGCTCAAGAAGCGGATTACGCTCCAGTTCCTGCTCGATCCAGGCTCCAAGCTCAAGGTTTGACAGCTGCAACAGCTTGATAGCCTGCTGCAGCTGCGGCGTCATGACCAGACCCTGGGTCTGCCGCATATCGAGCCTGGGTTGAAGCACCATTACCGGGGCCCCCCGCCCTACAGTCTGAAATTCTCGCCCAAATACACGCGACGAACCCCTTCGTCAGCCACAATCTCTTCCGGCTTCCCTTCCATCAGGACCGTACCAGCATGAAGAATACAGGCACGGTCAATGATATCCAGTGTTTCCCGTACATTGTGATCCGTGATCAACACGCCCAGACCCCGATCCTTGAGATGGGCCACAAGGTCACGGATCTCAGCCACTGCAATCGGATCAATCCCGGCCAGCGGTTCATCCAGAAGAATATAAGATGGTCTGGATGCCAGTGCACGGGCAATTTCCACACGCCGGCGTTCCCCCCCGGACAAGGACAAGGCCGGGGCCCTACGCAGATGGGATACGGAGAATTCAGCCAGAAGATCCTCAAGCCGTGCTTCGCGCACATCCTGATCCGACTCGCATACCTCCAGAATAGCCATGATATTCTGCTCGACGCTGAGCCCACGGAAAATAGAGGCTTCCTGCGGTAAATACCCTATGCCCAAGCGCGCCCGACGGTACATGGGCAGCGCCGTGATATCACGACCATCCAGCTCGATAGTCCCTGAGTCAGGCATAATAAGGCCCGTCACACAATAAAAGCACGTCGTCTTGCCAGCCCCGTTCGGCCCCAGAAGGCCAACAGCCTCGCCACGCTGCACAGACAAGCTGACATCGTGAAGAACAGGCCTACGTTTGTAGTGCTTGCCTATGCGACGGACACGAAGGCCCGTGCTTGAATCTTTTGCCTGGACCGTTCCAGCCGTTTCGTTATCGGAACCGGAACCCGGTGCAGAATGATCTTTCTCCGTTCTCACAAGCGTCGCTGTCTCCGTATGCTGACACTGAACCCTGTCGGGAATCAGGGCTGACCCTTCGATGCTTCATCGCTACCACTCTTCTGCCCGTCCTGAACAGGTTTTTCCGGAACCAGAACAGCCCTTGCACGTCCTGGCCCGCCCACCAGACGGGACACACCGGTATTCATGTCAAACACCGCCTTATTTCCAGTCAGAATCGTTCCATCACGAACCAGGGTAACCGTACCTGTCAGCGTAGCAATCCCGGTCACGGCATCATAGTGCCCGCGATCACCTGTCCCCTGCTCATGCGGGGTAACGATACGGACATTTCCGGTTGCATCAACGGTTTTCAACGTATTCACGCCGCGTGCCGCACTCATCCGTGCCACCATTGTATCGGCAGACATGATGCGATCCTGCCTGACGACGCGTGCATCCCCCTTTGCTGTTGCCACCAGGGAGCGACTGTCATAATGGACTGTATCACGCGCCGTTATGGTATCCTGCGGCAGGGTTATGACAACACTTTTCCCTTGACCAAACAGGGTCAAGGCACCTGTGACAACATCGTAAACAGCTTTCTCACCCCGCGCACGTCTTCCCGGAGCCGTCATCACGACAGAGCCGTGCGCCTCCAGCAAACGAATGGCACCAAACGAACCCGCACCCTGCGGAACAGCCCTGTTATGGCTGTCATCATCATAGAATGCAAAGAGGGTATCAGCCATCAGCGTCGCATCACCCCGAACTGCGGTCGCATGACCACGCGCCACAAAACGACGCTGTTCCCTTGTCCATTCCAGGCCATTCTCGGCCTCTATCACGACCGGTGCATCATCATCCCCGGCCACCACAAGGCCGGGGTCCTGCGCATGCACAGGCAAAAATACAAGGCCACCCAACAGAGCAACCAAGAGAAACAGGACATGTGCCGCGATACGCATATGATCAGGCTCCTGCCGCTCCTAAGGAGCTTTCTCCGGGTAAAGGACAAGGCGCACCTTTCCCGTAAACAGGACGGAACGACCACGTTCCACCACGTGGATACCTTCTGATGCGATTGTCATGGATGGCCCCTGACCTTCAACAGCCTCCATACCGATGGCTTCCCCCGCCGCCACATCAATCGTGACAGATGGCGTATGCAACTCATACCCCGCATCATGGTACAGGTTCACACCGCCAGACAAATCCAGAATGGACTGATTTTCATAGTACAGCCCCTCAGGCGCATCCATCGCCAACCACGCACCATCATTCGTCGCCATGTCAGCGCGTGGATTGACCAGGTTAAACTCCGATGATCCGGGCACAGTTTCCCACACACGGTCGGCATTCAGGGTGTAAGGCTGGTTGTCCGCATCTGTTGCCCTGTAACGGGGCTGTTCCATCTGTCGGTTCTCCAAGGGAACGTCTTCTGTCACAGCCTGGATCAAGGACGAAGGCGCACTTGTCTCGGCAACAAGGCGCGGCCAGAGAAGAACGCCCACAATCAGAAGCAGGGCAAGGGCAGGCAGCAGAACCTTCATCGCCACGACAAGGCGACTGTAGCCGAACAACAAGGACCAACGTCCGGAAGGATCAGGAACAGGCATCAGACAATACCGGCCCGGAGCAAATCATGCACGTGCAGGAAGCCAACCGGCCGTCCACCCGGATCAACAACAAAAAGTCCGGTAACCTTACGGCTGTTCATACGGTGCAGAGCTTCCCCGGCAAGAAGCGTGGGAGAAACCGTCATCGGATCCGGGGTCATCACGTCCACCGCCCGCCGCCGCATCAACCCATCTTCCATATGGCGACGCAGGTCACCATCTGTAATCATGCCAGCCAGACGCCCGTCAGCCCCCATGACACCGGCACAGCCAAGACTTTTGCCCGTCATTTCAACCAGAACATCGGCCATCAGGGTATCGGGGGTACACAAAGGCAGCTCCTGCGGACCATGCATCAGGTCAGCAACACGCATCAGCCGCTGCCCCAGCTTCCCCCCTGGATGGAAAATACGGAAATCCTCAGCACTGAAGCCCTTACTTTCCAGAAGAGCCACTGCCAACGCATCACCCAAGGCCAGCATCAGCGTGGTCGAAGTGGTCGGAGCCAATCCATGCGGACATGCCTCTTCAAAGGCCGGCATCACCAAGGCAACATCGCTGTCCACGGCCAAAGCACTGTCAGCCCGCCCGGTAATACCGATCAGAGGGATGGCAAAACGACGGGTATAGGCGACAATGTCTGCCAACTCGGCAGTTTCCCCCGAATTGGACAGGGCGACTACCGCATCATCCTGCGTCACCATCCCGAGATCACCGTGACTGGCCTCTGCCGGGTGCACAAAGAATGCCGGCGTACCCGTTGATGCAAGGGTCGCAGCAATCTTGGCACCGATATGGCCGCTCTTGCCCATGCCCGTGACAACAACACGGCCCTTCACAGCCAGAAGCCGCTCCAGGGCAGCCGAAAAAGGACCATCAAGGCTCTCCGCCAAGCAATGCAGAGCACTGGCTTCGGTCAGCAGTACCTTGCGCCCGGCTTCCAGGGCCGAGTTCAGGGATACAGGTCCGGACGAAAGAGACGACGATGCTTTCACAAACACACTCCTTCAGCGTTCAGTGACTGAAGATATCAAGACTATGCCAATCCAGCAGATCCAGCTCCGCCCGCGTCGGAAGAAACTGGAAGCAGGCATCGGCCAGATGGGTACGACGTTCCCGCACAAGAAGAGCATCTAGGCGATCCTTCAGGGCATGCAAATACAATACATCCGAAGCCGCATAGGACAATTGCTCTGCCGTCAGCTCACCATCCGTTCCCCAGTCTGAAGACTGCTGCTGTTTGTCAAGCTCCACACCCGTCAGGGCCTGGACCAAGGACCGCAAACCATGGGCATCGGTATTGGTACGCGTCAGGCGGGATGCAATCTTGGTACAATAAACCGGCGCACAGGCCACACCCAGATACTTGCGAAGTATGGCAATATCAAAGCGGGCATAGTGAAAGATCTTGAGACGCAAAGGATCGGCCAGAACGGCTTTCAGGTTCGGACAATCATACCCCAACGCACCACCGACATGAACAACGTGCGCATTGCCATCTCCTCCGGAGAGTTGCACAACACACAGGCGATCCCGCACGGGCGACAATCCGGTTGTCTCCGTATCAACGGCAATCGCTCCCGAAAAACCAACGTCAGCCGGCAGATCACCACGATGATAGTATATAGTCATTGCCAAAATCCCCGAAAGCTGGCTTTTCTACCGAAGATAGAGAGTGGGCGCTGGCACACTGCAACACGGCGGTATTCATGGACAGAAATACGGCTCATGGCCACAAAAAAATCCGCCTAGCAAATCTCCGCTCCCCTTCCCGGGACCCTGCGAAGCTTTGCCAGGCGGATGGTGCCCAGGAGAAGACTCGAACTTCCACAACCTTTCGGCCACAGGTACCTGAAACCTGCGCGTCTACCAATTTCGCCACCTGGGCTGGTGACACAACACCGCTCTCCTCTTTTCCTGCCAGAAAGATTTGTACTCTTTCACAGCGCACAGGCCAGGAGAAACGTCTTGGTGGGGGCGGTTTATATGGGCATGTTGCCTCTGCGTCAATCATCTTTTTAACACGATGGGTATTTTTCGAAAGAGAACAACCAACTCTGGCAAGCCAATACCAGGACATTGGCCACCAGGTGGTATTCAGGGGCTCTCTGTTGCGTCCAGCCTCGTGTTGTGCCAATTTCCCGGACAGGAAGCTGTCTTTGGCACGGTCCCGCAAGGCTCGCAACGAATGGGGCCCCGGCACTGATATTTCGGGAGTTTCAGTACCATGACTGAACGTCTGGTCACAATCTTTGGCGGATCCGGTTTCGTTGGCCGTCATTTGGTCAACAAGCTGACAAAAGCGGGCTGGCGTATCCGCGTCGCCGTCCGGGATCCCGAAGGTGCCAAATTCCTGAAGCCACTGGGTGACCTTGGCCAAGTTTCGCCGGTTTATGCCAACATCACGCGTGAGGATACGGTCCGCAGTGCCGTACAGGGGGCCAGCGCGGTTATCAATCTGGTCGGTATCCTGTACGAAAAGGGACCGGTTAGCTTTGATGCCATCCACGTTGTCGGGGCTGAAACCATCGCGCGCTTGGCCCGGGAAGCTGGCGTCCAGCACCTTGTCCACATGAGCGCACTGGGTGCCGATCCTTCCAGCCCGGCAAGCTACGCCCGCAGCAAGGCCGAGGGTGAGACCCGGGTCAAAACCGCCTTCCCGGGGGTCAGTATCCTTCGTCCGTCGGTTATTTTTGGCCCCGAGGATGACTTCTACAACCGCTTTGGCGCCATGGCGCGGGCGCTGCCGTTCCTGCTGTATTTCACAACGGATGCCCCGGCCCTGCGCAAGGCTCCCGGCGAGCTGCCCCGCCTTGACCTGGTTGGTTCCGGCGGCCCGAAGCTTCAGCCTGTCTATGTTGGCGATGTTGCCGAGGTCATATGCCGCATCCTTGATGACCGCAGCCAGCAAGGAAAGCTGTGGGAGCTGGGTGGGCCACGTGTCATGACACTGAAGGAGATCATGGAGCAGGTCATGCGGGAAACACGCCGCGGCAAGCCTGTTCTCCCCGCCCCCATGGCCGTAGCACGCATCCAGGCCGCCCTGCTTCAATTCCTGCCGGTTCCACCCCTGACACCGGACATGGTCAAAATGATGGAACGGGACAGCGTTGTTTCGGGTACTTGCCCCGGTTTGGCTGAACTTGGCATCCGCCCTGAAACCACAGAAGCCATTATCCCGTCGTATCTGGAGCGGTTCCGCCCGACACACCGCCAGATCCGGCGCATTGGCCGCCAGACGCTGTAGACCTGCCCCGCTCTTCCCTTTCTCGGCCCCGCAGCCCATGCGGGGCCTTTGTACGATACCCTGCCCCCGAAAGGTTCTTCCATGAAAATTGCCGTAGCTGGATGCGCCGGTCGCATGGGCCGGATGTTGGTCCAGGAGATTCTTGCTGCCGATACCGTTACCCTGGCTGGCGGAACAGAGCCGCAGGGATCTCCCTTCCTGGGGCAGGATATAGGCCGCCTTGTTGGAACAACAGAGCCACTTGGCATAGCGATCACAGATGACCCCTCCAGACTCTTCTCCCATGCCGATGCCGTTATCGATTTCACGACCCCGGATGCCACCACCGTGCACGCCCGCCTGGCAGCCACTCACAGAACAGCACTGATCGTGGGGACAACCGGCTTCTCTCCCACCCAACAAGAGGCCGTATCCATTGCCGCCAAGAGCATCCCGATTGTCATGTCACCAAACATGAGCATCGGCACCAATCTGCTCTTTGCCTTAACGGAAAGAGTAGCCGCCATTCTCGGGCTGGATTACGACATCGAGATCCTTGAGATGCACCACCGCCACAAGGTTGATGCACCATCTGGCACGGCGTTGGGACTGGGGCAGGCAGCCGCCCGTGGGCGGAGAACCGCCTTGGATGATGTCTCGCAGATAACCCGTAATGGCCATACAGGCCCCCGGACGCCGGGTACAATCGGTTTTGCCAGTTTGCGGGGCGGTGATGTAATCGGGGAACATTCCGTGATTTTCGCAGCCGACGGCGAACGGGTGGAGCTGACCCACAAAGCCAGTTCCAGACAGATTTTCGCCCGTGGCGCCATCCGTGCTGCACGCTGGTGCAACGGGCGCAGGCCCGGACTGTACTCCATGCAGGATGTTCTGGGCCTGACCCCCCGTACCCCATGAGCACGCAACACAGCGCCCGGACGAGCACAACCCGTCCCATGACCCGGAAACAGGTCGAGGGGTTCTTCAGCACGCTACAGGCAATCAATCCAGAGCCAAAAGGGGAGCTGGAATATGTCAACCCTTATACGCTGCTGGTAGCCGTTGCGTTGTCAGCCCAGGCAACGGATACCGGCGTCAACAAGGCAACGCGTGCCCTGTTCCAGCGTGTCGATACACCGGAGAAAATGCTGGAACTGGGGGAAGAAGGGCTGCGTCAGCATATCCGGACCATAGGCCTGTTCAACACCAAGGCCAAAAACATTATTGCCCTGTCGCAGATTCTGGTCCGCAATCACAACAGCACCGTTCCCCATAACCGGGATATTCTGGAAACATTGCCTGGCGTTGGCCGCAAGACAGCCAATGTCGTTCTGAACATTGCCTTTGGCGAACCAACCATTGCTGTTGACACCCATCTGTTCCGCGTCGCCAACCGCACAGGCATGGCTGCCGGCAAGACACCGCTGGCTGTCGAGAAGAAGCTGGAAACAGTCATTCCCGCCCGCTTCCGCCAGCATGCGCACCATTGGCTGATCCTGCACGGACGCTACATCTGCAAGGCACGAACCCCGGCCTGTGACCGGTGCCCGGTCAGGGAATGGTGTAACTGGCCCGAGAGAGAGACCAAAGCCATACCCGGAAAGGCCAAGCCACCTTCTCACTCAAAACCATGACAACCTGGCCGCATCACTTTCCGATCAGGGTGCGGGAGAAAGATCAGGAGCGTGGATCAGGTCATCAGGCAAAGCCGCCACTTCTATCGCCCTGTCTGACAAGCGGGCACTGTCAAACGTGCGCAGATCGTTGACCCGTATAATGTTGCGCAACGCTTGGGTATAGGCGGAACCACGCTCTGAATAGCGATGCAGGTAGGGAGCCAAGGCCATGCCTTCAGGCAATGATCCTGCCTTCCGGGCAGAAAAACGGGCCGAACGAAACTCTCCATACGCACTATGCGTATTCAGGTTCACGACATAAGACCGCACAGCATCCAGAAGAGAGGAAAAAGAGGCAATACGCCAACCCGGTGCAATCGGATCCGGATGCTTCAAGCCGCGGGTAGAGGGTGTCCACTGGCCAAACAAGGCATTACCCTGCATGGCAAAGCGCGAGGTTCCCCAGCCGCTCTCCTCAATGGCCTGAGCCAAGGCAATCGAAGGAGGCACAATGTCCATCCGCTTCAGCAACTGCTCCATATTGACAACACGCATGCGATACTCGCGCATCTTGTCTTCCAGCCATAGCGCATCATGCTCGCTGACTGGCATCCCCGCACTGTCTCGTTCGATCAGCCTTTTCAGGCGGGTCCTGTCGCTTTCGATTTCCTCGTTAACGCGCAGGATAACCGGCAGCAACATACGCAGAAACAGGCTCTTGCGGCGTTCAACATCAACGTCGCGCATATCACGGGGAACAGACGGAGAAAAAACGCGCGGCACAGCCGCAACGCCGCTCCTCACGCCATCCAGACCGTAAGACAGTTCCTCATAGAGAGCATCAAGTCGTTCGGCCCGCACATCAGCCGGCGTGGCCAGAGACGTTGGAACCGATGGCTTGCCAACAGGCAACAACAAGGCTGACGGAACGCGCGATGACAAGGAAACCCATGTTCTGGAAACCGATGGCGCCCCCGCAGAAACAGATTCTGATACCGTACGCTCACCACCCGTATGCAGACCCGCCACACCAGAGACCACCGCACTGTACAGGCCACCTACACATGTAAACACAACACCCAACACAGCAATGTTGAAGCGCCGACAGGATCGCTTCTGATACATACACACCTCTTTACCAAGGGCTGCGGCACGTTCAACACGCGAATGAAACGCAAAGATCCTCGGCGCCGCCAAGCCCTGGGCTGTGGGCATCGTACCTTGTAGGGCACAACACCACACAGACCGGTCAACATGTGGTGGGAGATTCTTGCCCTTGATTTAGGGCAGGTGAAACTCCCGTTTTGGTACGCCCTCTGGCCGGGATCTCTGGCCAAACGGGCACCGCACCGGGTTGAACACCGGCTGCACAGGAGCAAAACCGGATCATGACGCCATCACAGAGGCCCACGGCAGCACCGCAGTCCAAGGCATCGGAGGGGAAGCTAATATAAAGTAAAGCACCCCAGGTCAAGCACCTGATCCATGAAAATAGGCAAAAGACAGGCCCATAAAGGGCTATATCCTTGAGAAATATAGGAACACGAAACAGAAATAAATCTCATATACCCCAAGTTAAAAGCCCCTTATTGGCACGATACAAAATTCCAGCAGGGGCCTGATATCAATGATTCGGAGGTGGAAGACACCGGAAAATCAGAACAAGACATCAAAGAGATCATGATAATAAAGTCACATTCAGTCTCTTTACATAACAGAGATTATGAAACAGCTTCGACAGCCCTGACTTCGGGAATAAAATGGCGCAACATGTTCTCGATGCCATGCTTCAGGGTCATTGTTGAACTTGGGCACCCGGAACATGATCCACGCATATGCAGATAAACTGTACCATCACGGAATGCACGGAAAACAATATCACCACCATCGCGGGCCACAACTGGACGCACCC
This sequence comes from Haematospirillum sp. H4485, assembly GCF_012102745.1. Classification (GTDB taxonomy): domain Bacteria; phylum Pseudomonadota; class Alphaproteobacteria; order Rhodospirillales; family Rhodospirillaceae; genus Haematospirillum. The sequence continues at coordinate 47,240 of NZ_JAAVSY010000006.1, read as the reverse complement.
GGGTTTCAATCAGCTCCTTGATCTGTTCAACCAAGGCGGCATCGGCAGGATCAAAACTTTCTTCCTCAACAGAATCATGCGTGACCGGGGCACCCGAGGTAAAGTGTTCCATAATGGCACCCAGCACGAGCGGCTTCAGAACCTGCCAGTCCCTCCCCTCACCACGCGTTACCGTCACAAAATCAGCCCCAAGGAAAATACCGGCAACACCTTCTATTGCGAAGAGGCGGGTCGCCAGCGGAGAGTCCATGGCTTCAGACTCCTGCCGATAATCCGCAGTTCCTGAAGCCATGACAATCCTGCCGGGAATAAATTTCAGGCTATCTGGATTGGGAGTGGATTCTGTCTGTATAAACATGGAAACCTCGGGCTTTTGGCAGTTGGAAGATCACAGGAATCACAAGCATGCTGCCGAAGCTACACCATAATGATCCGGGTTGAAATAGGACTGCTCCAGTCCTGATGTAAGCAGGAGAAAAGGACATAGGTTCGGCTCAGGTCATGCAATCAATTGCATCATCTGTCATGGCACCGGGGACAATCGTGACCGGAATCCGCACAAGATGCGCCAACCGACCTGTCAGGGCGGATACCAGAGGCCCCGGACCATCAGCGCCGGTTCCTGCCGCCAGAACCAGGACACTGATATTCGGCTTATCCTGAAGGAGCTTGAGAAGCTCCTCACTCGACTCGCCCTCGCGGATCAATAAAACAGGCGCGGTACCGGAAATATGCTGAACGTCTGCAGCTAATTCATTCAGATGACTGCTGGCCTGATATCGAAGCTCGTCAGCCATACGCTCCCCGATCAGAGCATAATGCTGGATCTCGCGTGGCTGGATGATACGCAGCAACGCAACCTGCCCGCCTGTACGCCGTGCACGGCGGCAGGCATAGCGCAACGCCGCACGCATTTCCTCGCTTTCATCCACAACGACCAGAAAAGTACGCCGTACACGGCCCTGTGCGCTGTCCCCCATTCGGGTTTCTCCAGCTCTCAGTTACGTCGAAAAACAAGGGTGGCAAACCACCCCGCGCCGGCTGCAGCCAGAATGGCAAGAACGCCATACAGCACGGCATGATCATGAGCAAACAGAAAAATCTCGGCCCCCAATCCGGCCCGACTGATACTGAGTGGCGTAATCTCGGCACTGACAACGCGCCGGTCGCGGACCAAGTAAACTTCCACCATATAGGTTCCGGTTGGCACGTTGGAGGGAAACTGCAGCTCGGACCGGAACAGACGATTGGCCATGTGATCAATCGTGCCAACGGTGGTCAAATAGACCCCGCGCTGAACCTTCAGACGAACCAACGCCTGACGGAAGGGCTCCGTCATATGCGCATCTTCGGTAACGGGTTCGAGAACCTCCAGATTCAAGTAAGATAACCCGATCTGGTGTAATCGTCGCACGCTGTCTGGCAGGATTTCCTCCAGCGGCGCACTGGATGCAACAAGATAGAAGGCAGGCACACTGTCAAACAGGACTGATTCGCCATTGATCCAGATTGGACCGGATTTTGTTTTGCGACGAACGATCTGCTGCTGCGGGGGACCACGCACCACCAGGACAATATCACCAGGACCATCGGTAGCCCCGAACAGAAGCACATCAGTCCCGGAGAATCCGGCATTGATAGCCACCAGATGCTTGGACAAATCAGCCACAACCGGCTGCTGACGGTTCGCATGACACACGCCAGGCAGGGCGAACAGAAGAATGGATAACAGAAGACAACACAGGCGGAGTCTGGACATCAGCCTCCTCCACCCAGAATAAAAAGCTCCTCGGGTTCGACCATCAGATCAAACGCCAGACGAATACAGACAGCCAGCACCAGAAGTGCCAGAAGGATGCGCATCTGCTCGGCCTTGATACGGCTGCCGAAACGGGCCCCGAACTGGGCGCCGGTCACAGCCCCGACAAGCAATGTCAGCGCCAGCATGACATCTACGGTCTGGTTAAGCAGGGCTTGCAGGAAGGCCGTATTGGCACTGACAAAGATCACCTGGAACAGGGATGTGCCGATCACCACCTGGGTTGGCATACGCAGCACGTAAATCATGGCGGGAACGGCAACAAAACCACCACCAACCCCCATGATCGCAGCCAGAACCCCGACAAGAACCCCGACAAGAAACGGTGGAATCACAGAAATATAAAGCCGGGAACGATGAAACGTCATTTTCAGCGGGAGTCGGTCTGCCCAGTGACCGTGCTCTTCCTGTATGGCATCGCGAGGAACATGTCCCGGGCGGCGGGCACGCCAGGTTGCCAACAGGCTTTCGCCCAGCATAAGGGAGCCGATCGTCCCCAGAAACACGACATAGCACAACGCAATCGCCAGATCGATATGACCAACAGACCGAAGCCAACGGAACAGGAAAACCCCTATTCCTGATCCCGCCAGACCACCGACAAGCAGAACCATGCCCATACGGACATCAACATTCCCCCGTCTCCAGTGCGCCATAACCCCGGCAACAGACGAAGCCACAATCTGGTTGGCCCCGGTTCCGACCGCAACAGCAGGCGATACCCCCAGAAACATCAGCAACGGGGTCATCAGAAAACCGCCACCAACACCAAACAAACCTGAAAGCCACCCGATAACGATCCCGATCCCGAGAACGAGAAAAATATTTACCGACATTTCAGCAATCGGGAGATAGACCTGCATTCAGAGTCCCCGGTGTTCGCGAAAGTCTGCTGGAAAACAAGAACAGGGTATTTCTTCTGTTGTACCCTGCACCGAAGACAGTCACAGCAGAAACATCTGTAGTGAATGATAAAAGACCCCACATCTTGGGAAAGACGTGGGATCCGAAGACAAGAATGTTTCCCGTCAGTTAAGGTCGCAGGAACCCGACAGTATCGTAAACCTCATCAAGAATGGGGCGTGCCAGGACAGAGGCTCTCTCTGCACCGTCACGCAGGACAGAGTCGATATAAGCAGGGTCAGCCACCAGTCGCCGCCACTCCGCACTGACCGGGGCCAGCTCGGAAACCAGAAGGTCCGTCAGCATGCCCTTGAACACGGCAAACGACTGCCCCCCGACATCGGCCAAGGCCGCCGCCTTGCTGATTCCTTTCAGGGCGGCAAAAATGGTCACCAGGTTGTCGGCTTCGGGCCGGTTGGCAAGCCCGGCCACAACCTCGGGCAAGGGATCGGGGTCCGTGCGGGCCTTGCGGATCTTCTGCGCAATGGCATCGGCATCATCGGCAAGATTGATACGTGAATAATCCGACGGATCAGACTTGGACATCTTCTTGGTGCCGTCACGCAGGCTCATGACCCGGGTTGCCTCTCCCAGGATCAAGGGCTCGGGAACGGGGAATAAATCCACACCAAAATCGTTGTTGAACTTGATTGCAATATCCCGGGTCAATTCCAGATGCTGTTTCTGGTCTTCCCCGACCGGCACATGCGTTGCCTTGTACAGAAGAATATCTGCCGCCATCAAGGTTGGATAAACATACAACCCGACAGAAGCATTCTCGCGATTCTTGCCGGCCTTGTCCTTGAACTGGGTCATCCGGTTCATCCAGCCGATACGGGCAACGCAGTTGAAAACCCACGCCAACTGGGCATGACCGGGAACGGCAGACTGATTGAAAAGAATGGATTTCCCGGGATCAATACCGGCCGCGATATAGGCTGCTGCCAGTTCCCGGATGGAACGGTGAAGTTCCTTGGGATTCTGCCAAAGGGTAATCGCGTGCTGGTCAACAACACAGAATACACAGTCAGAGAAGTCTTTCTGTAGCGTTACCCAGTTACGGATTGCCCCAAGATAGTTGCCCAGATGCAAGTTTCCGGTAGGCTGTGCGCCGGAAAAAATACGTTTCATCATACGATCCTGTTATCAAGAAGCAAACCCTGCACCCGGCAAGCCCGTCAGCAGGCGGATGGGATACCCTACACAGGGCACACGATCAAGCATGGGGTTGGGAGCGACGCATGGCCCGCAAGTAGGCCAGATCCTCACGCCGGACGGAACCACAAAGGAAAGCAGAAAGAAAGAAAACAACAAGACCCGCCACAATCTGCACCACTAACACACCCCATGATAGAAGCGGGATAAACAAGGGGATGGCATAACCCACGGCATAGACAGCGCCACCCATAAGGCTGGTTGCAAGAAGGGTACGGGGAAGACGCTGTAACAGGCGACGGTCCATGCGATAGTGCCCGCGACGCCAGAGAACAATGCCCAGAAGCATGGCATTGACCGTACTGCCGATAGCCGTTGCCAGCGCCAGCCCGACATGCGCCATGACCTGCATCAGGACAAGGTTCAAGATCACGTTGATGCCAAGCGCCACAGCCGCAATCCGGAATGGCGTGGACGTATCACCACGGGCAAAGAAACCCGGGGTAAAAACCTTGACCAGAACATACGCCGGCAGGCCAAGGCAGAACGCTGTCAATGCTGCTGCCGTAGCCTCTGTGTCTGCAGCGGTGAAGGCCCCTCGCTCGTACACCAAGGCCACAATGGGCTCAGCCAGAAGCACAAGCCCCACCATGGCCGGCAGGGTCAACAGAAGGGACAGCTCCACCCCACGGTTCTGACTGTCCAGTGCCGCAGCCTCGTCTGAAGCGGCCAGCTGACGGGACAGAACCGGCAACAGGGCTGTTCCCATCGCAATACCAACCACGCCAAGCGGCAGCTGGTTCAGGCGGTCGGCAAAGTTGAGCCAGCTGATGGAACCTTCCGGCAAGAGTGAAGCGAGCACAACGTCAATCAGAAGGCTGACCTGATACAACCCTGCCCCGAAGGCAACAGGGACAATCCGGATCAGCAAAAGGCGAACCTTGGGCGACAGGGAAGGACGGACCAAACGGGGCAGGAAGCCGACTCTCCACGCAGAGTGCAACAACCACAGAAACTGGACAACCCCCGCCAAGGCCGTTCCCCACGCCAAGGCATGACCCGGCGTGGGCGTAAAATCCGACAACCAGACCAGTCCAGCCATGCTGACCACATTCAACAGGACCGGCGTTCCTGCTGCGGCAGCAAACCGGCCAAGGGAATTCAGGACCCCGGACAGCAATGAACACAGGGAAACAAAGAACAGATACGAGAAAGTAATACCGGCCAGATCAGAGGCCAACTCATGCTTGCCCGGGATCTCGCTGAAACCAGGCGCAAAAACGTGCATGACCCAAGGCATGGCAATCATCATAAGGGCGCTGAACAGCCCCAGCACCAACGCAAGAAAGGAGAAGACCCGATTGGAAAAGACCCGGGCACCGTCTTCACCCTCCTGCTCCAGCGTTGCCGAGAACAAGGGGACAAACGCAGCCGAGAAAGCCCCCTCGGCAAACAGGCGACGGAACAGGTTTGGCAGCTTCCAGGCAACATTGAAACAGTCCGTTACCATGCCGGCGCCCAGGTAATGGGCAATCAGCGCCTCACGCGCCAAGCCGGTAAACCGCGACAGCAAGGTAAAGAAACCAACAATCGATACCGAACGAAGCAAAGCCATAAAGTAAAAACCTGCATCAGCGCAAAGACGGCGGAAGTCTAGGACAGGCCACCACCAAACACGAGGCTAAATCCACCCACCCATTGATCCCGCTGTTACGGAAATCACGACCAGACAAGAAACAAGGGGGCCCCCGACACTCCGAAAGCCCCCCTGAGATTGAGATATGGTAAACGTGAGAGTTCTTATTCGCGGTTCTGACCAAAGAAGCGGAGCAGCATCAGGAGCAGGTTGATAAAGTCCAGATACAGGGTCAAAGCCCCCATAACCGACTTTTTCAGGGCCATGTCATGGCCGTCAGCTTCCAGATACATTTCCTTGACCTTCTGGGTGTCATAGGCTGTCAGGCCAGCAAAAATGATCACCCCGACAACAGACAGCATCCAGTGCATGGCCGAACTGGCCAGGAAGATGTTGACCACACTGCCAATGATCAGACCAATCAGGCCCATGGCCATAAATGCGCCCATGGCATCAAGGCTGCGCCGCGTGGTGTAGCCATAAAGGCTCAGACCGGCAAAGGAGGCCGCAGTAATGAAAAACACGCGGACAATCGATGTCTCGGTATAGGTGAAGAAGATACTGGCCATCCAGACGCCATTCAGGGCGGCATAAGCCCAGAACAATGCCTGGGCCGTTGACGACTGGAGAGACGCAATCCGGAATGACATGAAAAAGGCCAAGCCAACAGAGACCAGCATCGCCCCCCATACCAGCATCGAGGGCTGCATGCCCTGCGGACCGGCGCTGAAGAAAACACTGCTCAGACCCGTATTGGCCACCAGCCAAGCCACAATCCCGGTCAGGGCTACGCCAGAAGCCATGTAATTGTAGACCCGCAGCATATAGGCGCGCAGGCCGGCATCAATCTCGGCGACGCCAGCGACCGAATCCGCCCGGGTCCAGGTGTTGCGGTTCTCAAGGTTCATGAAACCCTCTCTTGAAAGACAAAAAACAAGCACTGTCCCTATGAATATGGCATGGAATCAGGGCAACGCAACAAGAACCGGACACGCCCGGTACGGTTTTCAGGAGCCACAGGAAAAGCCCTGCTACCAACGGATCAGGTCCATTCCCTACTCATGCCGAAGAACAACTGCGGGTTTACCGCTCAGGGCCAGCAGCCCGCTGGCAAGGCCACCAGCCAGCACCAGGATCAACCCTCCACAAACAATGGCAAAGGTCACACCGGGCATAAAAACCCACTGGGATCTCATCACATCCTGCAGAACAACACGGGCTGCAACAGTCCCCACACCGGCAGACACAAAACCGGTTGCCACACCGGTCACACCATACTCCAGCATCCATACCTTCAGGAGGGTTGCCCGGGTTGCCCCCAGAACCTTGAGGATAACAGCGTCACGCACACGATCCTTGTGACCGGCCGAAATCGCGGCAGACAAAACAAGAAGACCGGCAATAACGGCCAAAGATGCCGCCAGGCGAATAGCATATGAAGCACGATCCAGTATCGATGCGACACTGTCCAGGGCTTCCTTGACACGGATCGCCGAAACGGATGGCAAGGCACGGACAACTGCACGCTCCAAGGCATCCTCGGACCCCGGGGCGGCATAAACCGTGGCAATCCAGGTCCGGGGCACACCTTCAAGGGCACGGGGGTTGAAAACAAACGCAAAGTTCAGGGACAAGGTGGACCAGTTGATCTCCCTCAGGCTGCCGATCCGGACATCCATATTCCGCCCCAGAATGCTGAATGTCAGGGAATCGCCCACCGCAACTCCAAGCCCACGGGCAACATTTGCAGCGACAGACACCAGCGGTTCTCCGCCATAATCCTGTGGCCACCATGCACCGGCAACCAGAACCGACCCTTCCGGAGGATGGGCCGATGTGGTCAGGCCACGATCACCGCGCACCGCCCAGCGCACCTCCGGATCAACAGATGCCTCGTCGACCGGCTGCCCGTTGACAGCAACGATACGACCACGCGCCATATCCGCCGTGCCGGTGATACGAGCTGCGGGAACAGCTTCCACCTCGGCACGGAATGCGTCCAGGTTGGCTGTCTGAAGATCGATAAAGTAGAAGGCGGGAGCGGTATCCGGAATCCGTTCACGGATCTGCTGGTTGAGGTTCACCTCGATCAGCGCCACGGTTGCCAGAACAGACAGCCCAAGCCCCAGAGAGAGGACAACCGGAACCGTTGGCGCCCCCGGGCGACATACATTGGCAAATCCCAGACGCAGGAGCGGTGCACCACGAAGCACCACCCGGGATGCAAGCCATATGACAGCCGCAGCAGCAAGGCGGAACAAGCCAAAAGACACCAGCGCACCGAGGACAAAGCCAATGGCGACATCACGACGTTCGGCTGACAGGATCGTCAACATAGCCAAGGCAAGCGCACACAGGATAATAACCGGAACTACAAGCCCACGGGGGCGGAAGGAAGAGTCCACGTGCACGCCACGAAACAAGGCTGCGGCTGGCACCTCGCGACACCGCGCCAAGGGCCAGAGGCCAAAGACGGCTGCAACCAGCAACCCGGCGGCAGCGGCCTGAAACAGAGGCACAGGCCAGATCCCCAGAGGCAACGCGACAGGAAAAAAGTCGGCCAGCAGGAAACCAACCACCGCAGGAACAGCGGCGGCAGCAAACATGGCGGCACCAACCGCACACAAGGCAAGGATGGAAACCTGTAACATATAGATGCGGAAAACCAGGGCGGACGATGCCCCAAGTGTTCGCAGGGTTGCGATCGTTGCCATGCGCGCCCCAACAAATGTGCGAACAGCATTGGCAACACCAATACCACCGGTCAGCAAGGCTGTCAGACCAACCAGGGACAGGAACAAGGTCACATTCCCCAGAACACGCCGCACATCGGGAGCAGCAGCATCCAACCCCCGCACCCGCCAGCCGGAACCGGGAAAGGCTGCCTCCAGCTCCCGCTCTACATCCGCCGCGTCCAACGGCTGTGGCGTTTTCAGACGCAGGGCTGTGCGGACCAGGCTGCCAGGCATCTCCAGACGCGTGGCCTCCCATCCCTCCGGCGATACGATCAGGCGCGGACCAAACGCCATAACCGAGGCCGCCCGGTCTGGTTCCGCCGTTATCAGGGCACGCAATTGCAAGGCTGTCTCACCAAGCTTGAACGAGTCTCCAACCTTTATGTCCAGCCGATGCGCTAGGGACGAATCAGCTACAGCTCCGAACACACCCGCACGCCTGTCCAGAAGGGAAGCAAGAGGTTCATCCGGCTCCACGCCCATATCACCATACAGGGGATAAAGGCTATCCACAGCCTTCAGCTCAACCATGGCAACCTTGCCTGTCCCGACCGAGCGGGCCATGGCCCTCATTTCACGCACCTCGGAAACAATCCCGTACCGCGCCAGAAACTGGCGCTGCTCAACACCCGGACGCGTAAGGCTCTGTTGCAGCTCCAGATCTCCCCCCAGAAGAGAACGGGCACCGACAGATAATCCGGCCTCTACAGCTGAACGCACGGAACCAGACGCAGCAATGGCAAAAACACCCAGGAACAAGCAGGCAATCATGACCCGTAAACCCTGCAACCCTCCGCGCAGCTCGCGGCGCGCAAACCGAAGGGCCAAAGACCAAGGCCTGATATTATCCCTGTCATGCGGGGAACTATTATCAGGCATGGGACACCAGCCGCCCATCTTCCAGATGCACCGTGCGGTCACACCGTGCCGCCAGGGCGGGGTCATGGGTTACCAACATCAGGGACGTCCCGTTGCGGCGGCGATGGTCAAACAAAAGATCCATGATCATGGCTCCCGTTGCCCCATCCAGGTTACCCGTTGGCTCGTCAGCCAGCACAAGGTCCGGAGAGACGGCAAAGGCACGGGCCAAGGCAACGCGTTGCTGCTCTCCCCCGGACAACTGGGCTGGAACATGATGCAGGCGATGACCAAGCCCCACGGCCTGTAAGCCATCACGGGCACGCTCGAATGCCTCTGTTGAACCCGCCAGCTCCAGGGGAATGGCAACATTCTCCAGAGCACTCATTGTCGGAACAAGATGAAAGGACTGAAAAACAACCCCGACATGATCGCGTCGGAATACAGCCAATGCGTCCTCGTCCAGCGGGCCGATATCCTGCCCACAAATCCGCGCAGATCCCGATGTAATCCGCTCGAGTCCGGCGGCAACCATCATCATGGTCGATTTCCCTGAACCCGAGGGGCCGACCACAGCCACGGCCTCACCCTTGTCAATGCGAATCGAAACACCACGCAGGATATTGACCGGACCGGCAGGACCCTTCAGGCTGACATGGATATCGTCAAGCATGACGGATGCTTCCCTTGACTGAAGGCCCGGACCGGATACCATGGCTCTTTTTCCCCACCTGCCTGCCATAGCCCGCGTTGCCGGGGCTGCTCTTTTCGCATATGCGGCAATACTGTCTCCTGTCAACGGGACAGGGCGTGCTGTCCACGCGGCAGACACAGGACCAAGTTCGTCGCGACCCAGACTGATGGCACTGGGAGACAGCCTGATGGCCGGTTACAACCTGGCGCCGGGGCAATCGGTCCCCGATCAGCTGGCACGTCTTCTGGAAGAAAAGGGGATGCCCGTCACCATGATCAATGCCGGTGTGTCGGGAGATACTTCTGCCGGGGGACTGGCCCGCCTTGACTGGATGCTGAAGGAAAGCCCCGATATTGTCATGGTGGGCCTTGGGGCCAACGATGCCTTGCGAGGGATCAACCCAAAGGACACACGCGTCAATCTGAACACGATTCTTCACCGGCTACACAGGGATAACATCGCGGTTCTCCTGCTTGGCATGCTGGCCCCCCCCAACATGGGCAAAGAGTATGCAACAGAGTTCAACGCAATATTTCCAGAGCTGGCGGTAATGCACAGCGTTCCCTTGGTTCCTTTCTTTCTGGACGGGGTAGCTGGAAACCCCAATCTTCTTCAAGCAGACGGCATGCACCCGACAGAAAAGGGAACAGAGGCAATCGCGCGACATATACTCCCATGGGTTGAATCCCTTGTGACCAACAGAAAGTGGACACCCCGGGAAGGCATGGATAAAAGTCATCACTGAAAAGGCGAATTTTGTCTGGATCGACAACAATAATCAAAGAATGACAGATTATTATAAACACTCTATCCCCCATGAATAACAGTACATCAAACAATTATTCATATGATCAGGTTATAATGAATCATGGCATACGGACTGTTTATTTTAGAAAACTCGACAGCATCTGGAAAAGGCAGATTTTATTCTGTATAGTGTGCCTGTGGGAATTCCAAGAAACGGGCTTCCCTGTCCCGGAGCGTCTCTCGTAAGGGAGATAGAGGTCGGGGCGGAGTTCAGGACAACGGAGGCAGAAGGCCATGACTAGTCCTGTCGAACGTCTGCGCACAGCGGGCGCGCCATTCCCGCAGCCTCCCGTCCGCAGGGAAGATGTTGAGGCTCAGCGGGTTCAGACGACAGAAAACATACAGACGGCCAGTGCTGATCGTTTCAGTGGAAACGGGGCTGACAGCAACGCCGGATCAAACCGCCAGACTCCGGAAGAAGTTGCGCTGCGGGTTCAGAGTCTTCTGGCCCGGGCCGATGATATCCAGCGCGCACGGGTCCAGGTCAGTCTGGCACGCGATGACATTGGGGATGTGGCACGAGATACGCCCAAGACTCTGGCCGAGAACAGCCCCCGTAAAGCAGAGGCTGCGCTTGCGCGTATAGCCGAGGCAGGCAATGCCATACGCAAGGCTGCCGACTTGCTCGCCTCGGCTGCAGCCGGCTCGGGTGTGTCTGTTGACCTTGAAGCCACCGTGCCAGCCGAAGACCCGCGCCTGGTTCCGGTATCAGGTTCTACCGCAGCTACTCCCGTCGTCTCCGAAGCAGACAAGGCAGCGGCGCGGGCAGCAAGCGCCCTGAACGAAGCCTTGGGTAAACAAAGCCGAAGGCTGGAAATTGTTCCGGAGCCAACGCCTGCCGATATCACAACCGGTGCCACCGAGGATTATTTCCCCTATGGCCTGCCCATACAGGACAGCGGGACTCCGGCTCCACAATCACCTCCTCCCAAAACAGAGGCCGAGCTTGGCGCTGTTGTAGCCAAGGTCCTGAAGGATGCCAGCGCTGGTATCAAGCAGGGGCAAGCCGTTCTGGAGTCGCTGAGCAACGCTGTACCGCCGGAGCAGGACACGCGTCGTGTTTATGAAACACGCGTCCGGCAAGCGGACCAAGCCTTGGGAGTTGCTGCCTTTGCCTTGGCACAGGCGGTGGTTCAGATTGGTGGCGGGCAGGTGCAGCCGCAACGCAACACTTCAAGTTCCAGTGGCAAGGCACGCCTTGACCTGAATATCTGAGACCAGGAGCGAGTATACAGCTTTGTGGCTTCAATGGCCCTGAAAAGCCGGCCGGATCAAGTCCGGTCGGCTTTGGCATGCCTTAAAAGCCTGCACGGAAATAGGGCATGCCGGTCGGGATATACCGGACAGAACAAAGATGCCCCGCATCCTTCTGCCGCTGCAACTTGATTTCCCCGTCAAGGCAGCTTATTTCCACATACAATGTTGGTCCCGTACGTTCCGAGGAAACCCACCCATGGCGCTGTTGCCCATCGTTGTCGCCCCTGATCCGCGCCTGAAAGCACGCGCGGTCCCGGTTGAAAAGGTGGACCGGGATATTGTCCGCCTGATGGATGACATGCTTGAAACCATGTACGCTGCCCCGGGCGTTGGTCTGGCTGCACCACAGGTCGGGGTCCTCAAGCGTATTATTGTCATTGATGCCGCCGACAGGGGAGAGCCGCCAGCTCCCCTGCGTATGGCCAATCCGGAAATCATCTGGGCATCTGAGGAAACAGCGCCTTATGAAGAGGGCTGCCTGTCCCTTCCAGATCACTACGAACTGGTTGATCGCCCGGCCCGGGTCCGGGTCCGCTACCTGGATCACCAGAATGAAGTGCGGGAGCTTGAAGCCGATGGCCTTCTGGCTGTTGTTGTCCAGCACGAGATTGATCACCTTGAAGGGACCTTGTTTGTCGATCACATATCGTCCCTGAAGCGCAACATGATCCTGCGCAAGCTGACCAAAAGCAAAAAGAACGGAACCCTGGAGGCCGAGTATGTCCCCGCCACGCGGAAGGACAAGGACTGATGCGGGTCGTTTTCATGGGAACGCCGGACTTTGCCGTGCCGGCACTACGGGCACTGGCAAGCCGCCATACCATTGCCAAAGTCTACTGCCAACCACCGCGCCCCGCCGGACGGGGGCAGGCCCTGCGGCCTTCCTCGGTTCAAAGTGCCGGGGAATCATTGGGCCTTGACGTGCATTGCCCCATGTCCCTGCGTGGGCCAGAAGAAGCAGAAACTCTTGCGGCCCTGAAACCTGATGTTGCCGTTGTTGCAGCCTATGGCCTCATCCTGCCACAAGCCATTCTGGATGTCCCTGCCCTTGGCTGTATCAACATCCATGGTTCGCTGCTGCCGCGCTGGCGTGGTGCTGCGCCTGTGCACCGGGCCATTATGGCGGGAGATACGGAAACCGGGATCACAATCATGCAGATGGAAGCCGGGCTGGATACCGGCCCCATGCTGCTGAGAAAAACCGTACCGATCACCGATACAACCACCACCAGCCTGTTGCACGATACCCTTGCAGAAACAGGGGCAGCGCTGATTCTGGAAGCTCTGGACGGACTGGAACGGGGTACGTTGAAGGCTGTGCCGCAGCCTGAAAACGGCATAACCTACGCCGAGAAAATCAACAAGGCAGAAGCACGGATTGTCTGGGACCACCCCTCTTCCAAGGTTGCGCGCCACATCAACGGACTGTCCCCTTTCCCGGGGGCATGGTTTGAGCATGCGGGAACCCGGATCAAGGTTCTGGCAGCCGAACCCGTTGAAGGACAAGGCCAACCCGGGGCCATTCTGGACAACGGCTTTACGGTTGCCTGTTCCCATGGTGCGGTCCGCCTTTTATCCCTGCAACGGGCAGGCAAAGATCCCATGGATGCCGAAGCCTTCTACAGGGGGTTCCCCATCCCTCCCGGTACTCTCCTCAACGGCCAGCCTGTATCCTGACTGTTCATGCCCTGAAAGCCTTGCCCAGCCATGCCCCGTTACAAGCTGACACTGGAATATGATGGCTCTGCCTTCGTTGGTTGGCAGCGGCAGACCAATGGCCTGTCTGTACAACAGGCCATAGAGGAGGCTGCACAGCGATACTGTGGCGTCCTGCCCGTTGCCCATGCGGCAGGACGGACTGATTCCGGTGTCCACGCACTCGGACAGGTTGCTCATATTGATCTGGAGCGCGCTGATCCTGCTGAAAAAGTGCGCGATGCAATCAATGCCCACCTGCGCCCCCTGCCTGTTGCCGTCAGGCAAGCCGAAAGGGTGGATGATGACTTCCACGCACGCTTTTCGGCGCTGGAACGGTCCTATGTTTACCGGATCCTCTGCCGTCGCGCCCACCCGGTCCTGGAACATGGCAAGGTATGGTGGGTCGCCCGCCCCCTGAATGCAGAAGCCATGCACGAGGCGGGACAGGTTCTGGTCGGGAACCATGACTTCACAAGCTTCCGGGCAACCGAATGTCAGTCCCGCAGCCCGGTGAAAACCCTGGATCTTCTGACTGTGACCCACACTCCCGTCCCCGAAGGATCCCTGATCGAGATTTTCGTGCGGGCCCGTTCCTTCCTGCACCATCAGGTCCGCAACATGGTTGGAACCCTGTCCCTGGTCGGAACCGGGAAATGGACCGACAGGGATGTCCGCAAGGCCCTGGAGGCACGGTCACGCAGCAGCGCAGGGCCAACTGCGCCTGCATGCGGGCTGTACTTCTTTGAAGTCCGCTACCCGAGCGTGGAGGCCCCCTCATCCTGCATCCAGGCTTGAAACATTACCAAATGCCATACCGGCAATACCTGCCGGCTCCGGCCATCGCGAAAAGCCTGCCACAGGCCAGACACAACACCCGCATCCAGAATACCCTGCTGCCGTACCAGATGCGGATCGAGCAAGCCATCCACCCAGTCCCGCAACGGTCCACGCATCCAAGCCCCGACAGGTGGCTCGAAACCCATTTTCGGGCGCTCCACCTGTGCCGACGGCACATGACGATGCAAGACAGAGCGCAGAACCTTCTTCGTCACGCCCCCTTCCATCTTGAAGGACGTGGGCAAACTCCAAGCATGGCGCATAACAGCCAGATCAAGAAACGGCAACCGCACCTCCAGACTGGCTGCCATACTGGCCCGGTCTACCTTGACCAAAAGGTCATCTGGCAAATAGGTCAAAGCTTCCACCACCATGGCGACCAGGGCCGGGTCTTCCAGATCAGGGACAGGCAGGCCGGGAAGAAGGTCATCAGCCGTTACGGCAAAAGGAAGATCATCACGCCACGGACTGTGGTACAGCTCCATCAAACGCGCCGGAGAACGGGCAGCCCAAAGCTCAAGGGTTCGGCGCAGGCGGGCAACCGGACGGCTGTCACGATGGGATCCCAATGCACGCCCAAGCGCACACAATCTTCGATCCAGAAAGCCAACCGGCAAAGCACGGGCAATATGGCCTGCAATGCAAGACAGGGAAGAAGGTAAACGGCGCTCCCACTGACGTGCGACATCAGAGAACCGGGTGTACCCGCCAAACAACTCGTCACCACCATCGCCAGCCAAGGCAACAGTCACGTGCGAGCGGGCTCCTTGGCACAGAAGAAGCGTCGGCAACAGGGAAGGATCGGCAAAAGGCTCACCGGATACTGTCGCCATACGAGGGACCAAGGCCCGGGCATCCGCCTCAGTCATACGCAAGGTATGGTGAGAAACACCAAGTGAACGCGCGACTCCCTCGGCAAAAGGACTCTCGTCATAACGCGGGTCTTCGAACCCTATGGCAAAACTGGACACCCCGGCTACACCGGTTGCCTGCATCATGGCCACAACCGTTGAGCTGTCGATACCACCGGACAGGAAAGCACCGACAGGCACATCGGCATGCAACCTTGCCCCTACAGAGCGCAGCAGCAAACGCTCAAGTTCGTCGGCAGCATCAACAACACCCCCGACGAAAGGACTGGAGGACGCCTTGTCCAACTCGGCCGCAGCAGTCCAGTACGCCTCATCACCACGCACGGTCCCGTCAGCCGCCATCGTAACCATATAACCGGGGCGAACCTTGAAAATACCGGGATGAATAGTCCGTGGTGCGGCAATCCACCCCTGTCGCAGATACCCCGCCAGAGCTACACGATCAACACCACCAACCCAACCCGGCCACCGACGCAGGGCCGGAAGTTCTGAACCGAACAGAACTGCAGAACCAAGCCGGCCCCAGAACAGGGGTTTCTCCCCCATCCTGTCGCGGGCAAGTGTCAGCTCTCTCCGTTGGCGATCCCAGACGGCAACCGCAAACATACCCTCCAGACGCTCAAGGGCGCCCCGTACACCCCACAGAGCTATGGATTGGAGCAGGACTTCAGTATCAGAATGCCCAGCCCATGGACCGCCACCGGCTGCCTCAACAGCCGCACGGGCCTCGTCCAGAAAATAGATCTCACCGTTGAAAGCAAGAACCCATCGACCATCATGGGATGTCATGGGCTGGTGTCCATTGACAGACAGATCCCGGATCGACAAACGGCGGAAAGCTACAGCATACCCGGCATCCACATCCGTAAACACGCCATGATCATCCGGTCCCCTGTGCACTAGGGCCGAGGCCATGGCAGCAGCACGAACATCAAGATCATGCCCACCCGGATGCAGTAAACCAGCAAACCCACACATCAGCTCATTCTCCCGGTCCGGTATCAAAAGCCCGGGCACAATATTCAATAAAATCGGGTCCCTTAAGGCCGGGCATAAAGGCGCACACCAAATTCCAGAACCATGGAGAGAGCAGGATCTTTTGATCCCGGTGGCGCTTCTGGTATTTCCAAGCCCGACCAGCGGCCCGGCGGCACGCCTCCCGAACCAAGGAAACAGGAACATCCGGATTATCACGCAAGAAGAAAGCAACAGCACGGGTTACCCTCTGCAGCTGACGTCCGGGATCACCGGTCCGCCCTGACAGACGGCCGGGCACATCCACAGGTATCCAGGCCACAGGAACATCAAGGTGCAGAAATGGTGCCAGACGGGCCAAACGCAAGGTCAGGGAATATTCCTGTGAATGGACAACGCGCTCATCACAACCACCAGAACGGCGAACAGCATCCGTACGCACCAGGAACTGGGTCGGATTGAAAAGGGAATTACGCAAAGCCAACGGCAACGGGTCATTCACAACAGTCACGCAATCAGGGACCAAAGTCAGCCCCAAGTCCACCGCCTGCCCCGGGTGATAAAGGATCCGTTCTCCCCATACCAAGCAAGCCGACGTATCACGCAAGGCATCCAGCAGGACACGCGTCGCATCGTGTGCCAACAGGTCATCCGCGTCACAGAATTTGATAAAGGGCATACTTGCCAAGGCAATACCGCGATTTGTGGCCGCAGCCGAACCGGTGTTGGCCTGACGGAGCAGCTTCACCGCAGGCCACGAAGCTGTAACAGCTTCCACAATCTCCATGGAGCCATCGGTAGAGCCATCATCGACAAAAATATATTCGCGCGCAAAAGAGCCACGCTGAGCGGCCAAGGCAGCCAGCACGGCTGGCAGCCAGTCCTTCTTGTTATACACGGGCACAATAAAGGAAACACCTTCGCCCCGGGTTTGCCCCACTGTCATAGATCGTCCATTGTTCCCGCTCCAGAGCGGGGCACCATACTACAGGCCGGAGCAAGCCGGAAAGTGAAGTTTACCCGACAATCCAGGCTGGAGCCGACGAGACATTATGGCCCGTCATCTCCGCGTTCAGACCGGGGAAGGATGGCTTCTACTTTCCTGTCTACCCCCAGATCCTTCAGAATACGCAACGGGTAGGAACGAACGCCGGCCAGACGAACCACTATGCCTTTGCGCAGACAGTGGTCGATAAAACCATCCAGGGCATGGGCCGCCGTTGCATCAATAACGGGGACAGCTTCCATATCCAGGATCAAGGTATCCGGAACTTGGCCAATATTCTCCAGGATATCCGCCAGTTTTCCGGCGATCCCAAAGAAGAACGGCCCGTTGATGCGGTATATCACGGTACGGCGTGATCCACCGCTCTCAGGACTGTAGACGCTGCGCACCCGCGCAAAATCATCCGTGTCTTCATCAACCAGGTGCAAGCCCTGCTCTTCCTCCATGACCTGGGTAATACGGTGCACAAAAAGCAAGGCCGCCAGAACAACACCAACCTGTATAGCCAAGGTCAGGTCGACCAGAACGGTCAACACAAATGTCAGCAGCAGGACCAGAATATCGCCCGGAGGGGCCTTCAACAGACGGCGGAAGCGGTCAATCTCGCTCATGCCCCAGGCAACCATGACCAGAACAGCCGCCAGTGACGGCATCGGCAAGTACCGGGCCAGCGGCGCTGCAACCATCATCAGGACAAGCAGAACCGCCGCGTGCACCATACCGGAGACCGGAGACAGACCACCGGCCCGTACATTGGTTGCCGTGCGCGCAATGGCACCTGTTGCCGGCATGCCGCCGAACAAGGCCGACCCGATGTTAGCAATCCCCTGCCCCAGAAGCTCGCAGTTTGAACGGTGCTTCCGCCCGGTCATGCCATCGGCAACGACCGCAGACAAAAGAGACTCGATACCGGCCAGAAGGGCAATCGTGAAGGCAGAGGGAGCCAGTGTCACCAATCGCTGCACACTGATATCGGGCCATGCCGGAACCGGAAGAGTCCGCGGGATATCCCCGAACCGGCTGCCGATTGTTTCAACGTTCATTCCGCCCAGCGCCGTTACCAAAGCCCCGATACTGATGCCGATCAGGAAAACAGGCGCCCGCGGAGCCACATGCCGTACCACCAGGATAACAACAAGGGTCATACCGCCAATAGTCAGCGCTTCCGGTTTGGTATGACGGATCTGCTCCAGGATGGCAGCCCATTTGCCGATAAAGTCAGGGGGTGGGTTCTTCAATCCCAAGCCAAGCAACTCGGGAACCTGGCTGGTCAGGATAATCAAGGCAATGCCTGATGTAAAACCGGTGACCACAGGATAGGGAATATACTTGATATAGGTACCAAAACGCGCCAGGGCAAATGCGATCAGGATAAACCCCGCCATCAGTGTTGAAAGCACCAGCCCGTCATAACCATGATCATGGATCACCTGAAAGACAATGACAACAAAGGCACCTGTCGGCCCGCCGATCTGGAAACGCGAACCAGAGAAGGCCGAAATCAGGAAACCGGCAACAATCGCCGTTGCCAACCCACGATCCGGCGTCGTTCCGGATGCAATGGCCAGTGCCATGGATAATGGCAAGGCAACAATGGCAACGGTCATTCCAGCCATGATATCGGCCCGCAGCATGGAAAGGGTGTATCCATCGCGCAGGACCGTGACCAGTTTCGGCGTCAACAGACCATTTCTGTCGTGATGTGACGTGCCCATGCTTTCATCCTGATACCATAAGCCTGAACGGATCATGACCAGCCAATCACAGAATGGGAACAAACGTATGCCCGGATACATCGCTCATCGCTGTCTGGACAGAAAGACAGCGATGCGTTTTGCGTAAATCAGTACCTGTAGCCATGTGTCCAAAGGTATATGATAAAGGCAAAGGGTCGGCAGGCCCACTCTGACACGGTTGGTAAATATGGTTCCGGGAACACGGTTGGGTACAAGAACCCTTTTTCATCACTGGATCTCTCCCTCAGCACGCAAGGTGCGCCTTGCCCTGCACGAGAAACGTATTGATGCGCAGGAGCAAGTGCAGGCTGACTGGGAACGTGATGAAGCGTTCCTTGCCCTTAACCCAGCTGGAGAGGTTCCGGTCCTGCTGGAACCGAACGGAGTCGTCATATCCGACGGGCAGACCATCTGTGAGTATCTTGAGGAGATCTGTCCCGATACGCCTCTTTTGCCTGGCAACATCTTCCACCGGGCCGAGGCAAGGCGGCTGACGGCATGGTTTGATCATAAATTCCGGCTGGAAGTCACCATCCCCTTGGTATCAGAGAAGCTGATGCGTCGCCTGCTGGGAAGGGGATCTCCGGACTCCCGCAATATCAGGGCTGGTCGCACCAATATTCACATGCATCTGGCTTATATTACCTGGCTGACTGAACGGCGCAAATGGCTGGCAGGGGACAACATGACCTTAGCCGACCTGACCGCAGCGGCACACCTGTCCCTTGTTGACTATACCGGCGACGTTCCATGGGATGAACACCCCTTTGCCCGTAACTGGTATGCACGGATCAAAAGCCGTCCCTGTTTCCGAACGCTCCTTGCTGATGTTGTACCCGGGGTTCCCCCTGCCCGTCACTATGCCGACCTGGATTTTTAGGAATCCGCTTTCCCTCATCAACAATAGCCTAACAAACCGGGGGGATTCCTTCTCGCCTCCGGAAATATCCCGGTTTGTTTCACTGGCGCATTAATTTCGTACACATACAGTATGTCCAGCGGTGGACATTCCACGCATTATAATTGAAACACATACAATAAAGCCTAGTCTTTCCAGCGTTGCGAGGCTCCTGTTCTTTTTGTGGAGATTCTCATTATGCTGGATGAAAATATGCTCTCTGCCATAGGGAAGTTCGGTGTTGCCGACTATTCCCATGAGACGTCTTCCATGACGATCATGCCACTGGATACGGGCAAGCTTGCGGTCAGTGTGGACGGTGTCTTCAAGCAAGGCATCTTCGCTGCAACCGGCGTTATCGTGGGTGGATCAGGAAATGACCTGATATCCTCACCCCGTTGCGGTGTCAGTCTGTTCGGAGGGGAAGGGGACGATGTACTTGAGGCAACAGGCAACAAAAGCCTTCTTTCCGGCGGCCCCGGGCGCGATATCCTGATTGCAGATGCCCAAGGTACAGTTATGGTTGGTGATGCACCCGCTGTAGACTATAGCCCATCCGGTAGGATCAATTTTTATCCTGATGTTTTTGTCGTTGCGGGAACGTATACATCGCCGCCATGGGACCCTGTACTGATTGTCGACTTCGACTCATGGGGCGGGGACAGAATAGATTTATCTGCCATTGACGGAAACGAAGGAGAAGCAGGACATCAGGAACTTGTCTTCAGCCAGACAGGCCCTCAGGCCCATGCTGTCTGGTATGAGGCTTTTGGCTATGGTGCTGCTTCAAGCAAGGGATTCCTGAAGGGGGATACCAATGGCAACGAAGAGGAGGATTTTGTTATCGAGGTCAGGCACAGCGGTGCCGAAATTCTTGGCGATGCCATTTCCAGCGCACGTACACTTGGGCTTGGCCCGATGGCAAACAGCAGCGCCAATGACCAGATGCCAATGTCTGAAGGTGGCATTCCCTATCTTCCGCCCCATGAAGACGCATCCATAAAGCTCCCGGCCTTGGCGGGAACACTGACGGTATACTCTTCAGACATGCTGTAATGAGCATCACTGTTGCCGGTTATTTCTTCTGCACGCATCATCCGGGCCATCGCACTGGTGGTCCGGATGATGCCATCAAGACAGCGTACCATAGAAAATCTCACCATGCTCAGTAACCTCATGGACAACATTTGGATGTCATAACTGCCAATAACAACGTCATCTAGTGATGAGAGATTTAGCCTGCAACAAGAACAAAAAATCATGAGGTTCAGAGCCATGGCAATATCCCTGCGTTCCATTCTCGATACCATACTCAAGGAAGAGGGGGGATTTACCGATAATCCTGCGGATCGTGCACACTACGGTAAGGCAAACCCGGCCCAAGGTCATCGGTGGGATTGCTATTGCACCAATCATGGCATTACACAGGCCACCCTCTCTGATTATTACAACCGACAGGCCACTATCGAAGATGTGAAGAACCTGTCGGAGGATGGAGCCCACGCCATTTACCAGAAACGTTATGTCGAAGATCCAGGCTTTGACGCCATGCCTGCTTTGATTCGGCCCGCGTTGGTGGATGCCGGTATCAATTCAGGACCACATCGTTCCATTACCTGGCTGCAGGACGTTCTGAACCAGAATGGATACGGCCCTCTACCTGCCGACGGGATTCTAGGGCCGGCAACGCGCGCTGCTGCTGAGAAGGCCGCTTCAGAGATGGGAGATCGCCTGGCCTCGGCCCTGATCGAACAGCGCCGGAGATTTCTCGAACATCTGATTGCCACAAATCCAAGCCAAAAACGATTTGAACGTGGCTGGATGGCACGCCTTGATCGCCTAGAGACGGAGACAGCCTGATGGCACAGATCAGTCCTTTATTGACCATATCAGGACTCATCGGACAGTTGGCACGTACAGTCAAGTCAGTCCCCTCATCGCTTCTTCCTCAGAATGTTGCAGACATTCATGACAGAAAATCGAACTGGGACTATTGCATTGACAGCCTGAATCGCCTGCCACGCCCCCTGATAACCTTGGGAACTATTGCCATGATGGTATGGCCTGCGATTAACCCACGCACTTTTGCCGAGGCCATGCAGAGCTATGCCATGATGCCAGATTGGCTGGTGCAGCTTGTGATGGCTATTGTACTGGCCTATTTCGCCACCCGGACCGTAGAAAAAATACGGGAAAAGCCATCAATGCCTGAGACATCTTCCCCGCATACTGCGACCAGCCAAAGAAACGCCGAACAAGCCCCTGTCGTCGATCGCAGTGCAACACGCAAGATTCCTGAATCGCAGGCCTGAGAACGGACACTCAAGGAACCTGACCCAGATGCAGAAGTGGGCCGTAAGAGACCGGAAAATCCGGTATTCTCACGGCCCACTTGCTGTAGCGTAACTGCGTTTTGGCACTTGGAAATGTGACACAGGCACCTGTTTGGCTCAAGGCATACAGCGCAAACAGTCACGAACGAGAAACACGCCACACACGGAATAAAATACTATCAGCATACCGGCTCTTCTCTTGCAGAATGGACGTTCAAGACTAGGGCGCAGCCGATACTGTCCGGAAAGGTTGTACTTTGGGATGATTTACATCGCTATTTCATCGCGTTAATGGCTTAACACTGCCCCTTCTCCCGCTGTATTCTCACGGCTATTCACGTGCAACCCGGAACAAGGTAACTATGGGCTTTCTCTCGGAAAACAGCGCACAGACATCTTATGATGTCGTGCCATATGACAGCTATCCATTCGCGCAAACGCACCCTGCGCATCTGATGACCCTTGGGCGGCTGTTCGGCATGCAGGCTCCCGATATTGCGACGGCTCGAGTCCTGGAACTGGGCTGCGCAAGCGGGTGGAATATCATTCCCATTGCGGCCGACTATCCACACGCCACTGTCGTCGGCGTGGATCTGTCTTCCGTACAGATCGAAGAAGGACGTCGCCACATCCAAGCTCTGGGCCTGGACAATATCCGCCTGAACTGTGCATCGATTACAGACATCGATGAGACATGGGGGACCTTTGACTACATCATCTGCCACGGCGTGCTGTCGTGGGTTCCTGAAGCGGTGCGGGACCATATCTTCAAGGTCATGAAACACAATCTGACCGCCAACGGGATTGCGTACGTCAGCTACAATACCCTCCCCGGCTGGAACCAGGTACGCAGCGTTCGTGACATGATGCGCTATCATGCCGACAACTTCAGCGACCCGGTAGAGAAAGCATCGCAGGCCCTTTCCATCCTCAAGTTTGCGGCGGACAACACCAACCCCGGCCGCAAGGGATACCTGGAGATCCTGAAGGAAGAGATGACCCTTCTGGAGGGACATTCAAAGAGCTATATCCTGCACGAGCACCTGGAGGCCGAGAACCACCAGTACTACTTCCACCAGTTTGCAGGGCAGGCAAAAGACAACGGCCTGGCCTACTTGGGCGATGCCATGCTGCCCAGCATGTACGTCGGCAATCTGGCACCCAACGCGTCCAAGGTACTGGGCGAGATTGAGGACATTGTCCGGCTTGAGCAGTACATGGACTTTGTGACCAATCGTCGTTTCCGCTCCACCCTCCTGTGTCACGACACTATTGCCCTGGATCGCACCATCAATCCTGAAAAGCTTTCAGGGTACTCCTTTGTCAGTCACCTTGCCCCGCAGGAAACAGAAGGGAAAGAGACTGGCTCATCCATGACATTCGTCGGGCCACAGACAGCAACCGCCCACAGCGCGCTTGATATTGCCATATTCCAGGTTCTGTACGCAGAACGGGGGAAACCTGTTTCCCTGCCGGACCTGATACAGAAAGTTGCCGGTCAGCTAAGGTCCACAGACCATGCCGCCATTCGCCGGGCATTTCTGAACAATCTGTGCGCCTTGGTCCTCGGCGGATCTGTTTCCCTGCACACCGAGCCAGGCAAGCAGACCACCACAATCAGTGACAAGCCCATCACGTCGAAGGTATCCCGCTATCGGGCCACGTTCAGCAACCGCGTGATCAATGGCTACCATGGCCTGGTCACCCTGTCAGAGGTTGACCGCATTCTGATACAATATCTTGACGGAACGCAGGATATCGAAAGCATCTGCAAACACATGCTGGAACGTGTGGAAAAGCAGGAAATCAACGTCACGCCAGCCGATGGCCTGACCGTGACACAGACGGTGGAGGGTTACGTCCGGCACCAGCTCTCTGTATTCCGCGATCTTGGGCTTCTGTTTGGCTGAAAAGCAAGAGGAGCCGGGTGATACAACCCGGCCCCTTTTCTTCCTGTACTGCGTCAGTTATCCGTCGCGGTTTTCGATCAGGTCATCAACAACCGATGGATCAGCCAGGGTGGATGTATCACCAAGAGAGCTGAAATCATGTTCGGCAATCTTGCGCAAAATCCGCCGCATGATCTTGCCGGACCGGGTTTTGGGAAGGCCCGGTGCCCACTGGATCACATCCGGGCTGGCAATCGGGCCAATCTCGTCACGAACCCAGGCGATCAGCTCCTTGCGAAGGGCTTCTGTTGGCTCCTCTCCTCCAACCAAGGTGACATAAGCATAAATTCCCTGTCCCTTGATATCGTGTGGATAGCCGACCACAGCCGCCTCCGCCACCTTGGCATGGGCAACCAGGGCTGATTCCACCTCGGCCGTACCCATCCGGTGACCGGATACGTTGATCACGTCATCAACACGACCGGTAATCCAGTAATAACCATCAGCATCACGACGGCATCCGTCACCAGTAAAGTAATAGCCCTTGTAGGTCGTGAAGTAGGTCTGGATAAACCGCTCATGGTCCCCGTAAACAGTGCGCATCTGCCCGGGCCAGGATTCCGCAATACACAGGTTGCCTTCTGTTGCGCCCGCAAGCTCCTTGCCTTCGGCATCAACCAGAACCGGACGAACACCAAAGAAGGGACGCGTGGCTGAACTAGGCTTCAAGGCCGTTGCCCCCGGAAGCGGCGTAATCAGGATGCCCCCGGTTTCTGTCTGCCACCAAGTATCCACGATCGGGCAGCGCCCTTCCCCGACAACCTTATAGTACCACATCCAGGCCTCGGGGTTGATTGGCTCACCGACCGAACCCAGCAAACGCAGACTTTTACGGCTGGTACGCTTGACAGGCTCCTCACCATCACGCATCAGGGCGCGGATGGCTGTTGGGGCCGTATAGAAAATACTGACCTTGTGCTTGTCCACAACATCCCAGAAACGGGATACCGCGGGGTAATTCGGCACGCCCTCAAACATCAGGGTGGTCGCCCCGTTGGCCAAGGGACCATAGACGATATAGGAGTGACCCGTTACCCAGCCAACGTCAGCGGTGCACCAGTAAATATCATTGTCGCGACAGTCAAAGACGTATTCATGGGTCATGGAGGCATAAACCAGATACCCCCCGGATGTGTGCAACACACCCTTGGGCTTACCCGTTGAGCCAGAGGTGTACAGAATAAACAGCGGGTGCTCCGCTTCCACCTCTTCCGGAGGGCAGGTTGTCGAAGCCGACGCAACAAGATCATGGTACCAGACGTCCCGGCCAGTCTTGATGCTCACATCCCCACCCGTACGGCGCACAACGACAACATTGCGGATAGAAGGACAGTGCTCCAGCGCCCGGTCGGCATTGCTTTTCAAGGGAACTTTACGCCCACCCCGAAGCCCTTCATCAGCCGTGATGAGAAGAACGCACTCACTGTCCTGAATCCGGTTGGCAAGACTGTCGGGGGAGAAACCGCCAAAGACGATGGAATGAACGGCGCCTATACGGGCACAGGCCAACATGGCGACGGCTGCTTCCGGAATCATGGGAAGGTAGATACAAACCCGGTCGCCCTTCTTGACCCCCAGGGTTTTCATGGCATTTGCAAAGCGGCACACCCGTTCGTACAAATCACGGTAAGTAATATGCTCGCTCTCGGACGGATTATCGCCTTCCCAGATAATAGCCGTCTTGCTGCCTTTGGTTTCCAGGTGGCGATCAAGGCAATTCGCCGAAACGTTGAGCGTACCGTCATCAAACCAACGGATATGCAGGTTGGAAGGATCCCACGAGACATCCCGCACCCGGCTGTAAGGTCGCATCCAGGTGATGCGCTTGCCATGCTCGCCCCAGAATCCGTCAGGATCCTTCACAGAACGGTCGTACATGGCAAGATAACGGGTGTTGTCAATCAGGGCATTTCTGGCAAAGGACTCCGGGACCGGAAATACGTCATGTTCCATCGTGGACGTCTCCTGGGGGCTGCCTTGCGGAGCAGTGAACCTTCGAGGATACACGCAACCCGGACTGTGCACATCCGAATCGGGCTAATATCCATAGCTTGGACTGTTGTAGGGTATAGTCTAAGCAAAGGTCTCTTTATTGTCATTCATCTCGCTTGTGCAGCGTCATATATTTGTAAAAATTTCACCATTCCGCTGCCTGCATACCACTTTGTTTGTGAATAACATGCACATCGCGCTGCGGGAATGGAATGGAAATACCCTCTTTCCTGAAACGCTTGAGTATGGCCACACGAACTTCGCTCCCGACCGGGTTGATAAGCTCTATATCCTGAAGATAGAACCGCAAGGAGAAATTCAGGGCGCTATCTCCAAAAGCAACCAAAAGGGCAGATGGCTCAGGCCAACGCGAAACGCGGGGGTGGGATCGGGCGCAATCAAGAAGAATGGAGCGCACTTTCTCAGGATCAGAGTCATACCCGACCCCAATTTCAACAATGCACCGCCCAACCCTGTCATTCAGAAACCAGTTGGTAACCGGTGCCGTAATCAGGGCTGAATTCGGGATGATAACCGTTGAACGGTTGAATGTTTCTATTTCCGTTGCACGGACACGAATCCGGCGGACATAGCCCTCTGTATCTCCGGTTACAATCCAGTCCCCGACCTTGATCGGTCGTTCAAACAACAGAATAAGGCCCGAAACAAAGTTGTTCACAATCGTTTGCAAGCCAAAACCGATACCAACCGACAAGGCACCGGCAACAATGGCAAGGTTTGAAAGACCAATACCAAGAGTCGACGCGGCAGCCAGAAGGGCTGTCACAAAGCCGATATAGCCAACAGAGGTCGCGAAGGAATTCTGCAGGCCCGTGTCCAGCCGAGTCATCGGCAGAACGCGCTTTTCCAGAATGGCCTTGATGACCTTGGTTACAAACAGAAGACCCGTGAAGATCAGAATGGCTGTCACAACATTGATTAACGAAATGTGCACAGACCCGATAGCAAAGCCATCAACGAGCAGGCTGAGCCCACTGTCTATGGTGTCACGGCTGACGCCCCATAACAGAAGGAAAGCCAGAAAAGCCGGCACTCCAACCACAAGAGCAGCCACAACACTGAGCCAGAAACGCATCATGGCGCCGCTGTCACTGTTTTCAGCCTGCTTTCTGTCTTCCCGGACAGGTCCCCCCACACGCGACAAGACCAAGGTCAAAAGCTCGCGCAGCACGGCAAACGCGGCAACCGAGACCAGAACAACCACAGAAGACCGCAACAGGGACGTTGCCAGTGAATGGCCAAGCTCTGTATACCCAGCCACGGCCGCAATGGATGCCCCGGCAGCAACCGCGGAAACGGGCCAACGCACCCAGCGGGTTTTTGCAGCTTTCCCGTAGTCCAGCTGCCCGTCAGGGGCCTGATGCCACAGCCTGGCGCCTGTCAGCGCAAAAATAGGCAACATGGTTGCCAGCGTTGTAACAAACATGCGCAGGCTAACGACTTCAACTGTCAGGTTCCAGACTTGCTCTCCGAACGCAAGAAAGTGATCAAAAGAAGAAATAACCAGCAGAACAGTTACAATCTGACAGCTCCGGGCCGCAGCCGCATCATTGATCGGCACGGCACGCCAGTTTGGCTTTCCCGGTGACAAAACAGCACGGACAAGGCTGATAACAGCAACCAATGATACCAATATTGTGGATATCAGCGCTAAGGCATTGGCGCCAATATCGCCCAGAATGCCCGCCCCCTGAATAACAGCATTGGCAATACCGACAAGAACGGCCAAGGGCACCATGCGTATCAGGCCGCGCTTGACCGAAATCCACAGCCGCTCCGAAAAACCAAGTCGGACAGATGGATCCCAGACGGGAAGAAGGCGCCGATTCAACCAGATCCGGAAAGGCCAGACCAGAACAAAGCCCAGCAGAACAGTCCCGATCAACTTCTTCACAACCAGCTGTGTGGCTTCGGAAGACCAATCAACATTACGGACAAAATCAATAACTTCCGCCGTTCTTGACCCCTGACTGGTCAGATCTCTCAGCGCAACACCCCACGTTTCGGGCGCAAAGGGATCCGCATTGCGGCTGAACAGCTGGTCGGCCAAACGATCGCGCTGGATTGCGATAATCCTCTGGGTCAGGACCTGTGCCCGTACCTTCAGGAATTGAACCGTCTTGATATCAGCCTCGGCCAGAACCATTTGTTTCCCAAGAGCTTCCCGCAACTTCCCCACGGGAGCTGTTTCCGTGCTTTTATCTTCCGGTGCGGGACCAAGCGTATTTTGCTCGGCTGTGATGCGGCTCTTTTCAACCTGAAGAGCCTCCGCTATCGGGGCAAGGCCCTGTACTTCGCGCAGAATTTCCTGTCGCAACTCCCGGAGCCGGTCGTTATCGAGGCTTCCTTTGGCTCGAGACTCTGTCAACGCCAACTTGGCCTCGGCAGAATCGAGCAAAGTCGAAAACTGCTTGAGCCTGTCTTGTCCCGGACGCTTGTCTGAGACTGCGGGAATCAGGGTCGCTGCCCCGGATTGCGCAAGATCCCCCGGAAGGACAGAACCCGTCAGGGTGCAGGCAAAAACAAGGATTACGAAAGAAATGCGGCAACAGGACAAAAATGTTGGCACGACAATCCCCGGGATCAATGGCTGGAAACGGTTAATCGATCATGTGTTACAATACTGGTCTACAGGAGAAAAGAGGAATACGGCAAGATCAGGGTAACAGGTTTGACTGTACAGGATTATCGCCAGGACTGTAGATCTGCATCTCCCATTTTGCATATTGCTTCCCAGTGATCCGGATCAACCGGCATGACAGACAAACGCGGCTGCCTCAGGAGCAACATACCGGCAAAGAAGGGATCATCCCGCAATCCCGACAACATGACCGGCACACGCAATGCACAACGGGCAGCAACATCAACACTGACAAAGCGGCCCGTCGGGTCTGTGGGATCCGGATAGGCTGTGCGGACGACCTCAACCAATCCCATAATCATGCGTTGGGAACGGGAGTGATAGAAGAAGGCCATGTCACCAGCCTGCATGGCTCGTAGAAAACCCGCTGCCTGATGATTACGTACGCCGGTCCAGGGTTCTGTCCCGACACAGACCTGATCATCCCAGGACCATGAGTCTGGTTCTGATTTAAGAAGCCAGAACCCCATTACCTTCAAGGGCCATTCGAAGGCGCAGCCGTGCCGAAGACAATCCGGTACGGGCGAATGACAACACTTTCAAACAGGCCGGCCTGGGAATAAGGATCTTCTGCACACCAAGCATAGACTGCATCCAGATCCGGGTGCTCAACGACAAGAAGGGAACCAACCAGCCCCTCTCCATCGCCAGCCAACATCGGGCCAGCCATCACGATACGGTCCCGGTGCGACTCAAGCCATGCCAGATGCCGGCTGCGGTTATCAAGACGGACCGCACCATGACCGGGCTTGTCGAGGCAATGAACAGCAAAAAATGGCATACTATCGGTCTCTCTAATGTTCCTGTTCTGATGGAATAACCTGCCCGGCCCGTGGACGGGAATCGAGCTCGCTCCGGAAGGGGCGGGCCAACAGCCCGTCCACAAGATCCGCAGGACTTCCACCATGGTTCAGAAGGGTATCAACGGCCTCGCAGATGGGCATTTCCACCCTCAACTTGCGCGCCAGTGCCGTAATGGCACCTGCTGTCGCAACGCCTTCCGTGACAGCACGTCGCGCTGCCAAGATAGAAGACAGCGACTGCCCTTGCCCCATGGCAACCCCCAGCGAGAAATTGCGCGAACGCATCGATGTCGCGGTCAGAATAAGATCTCCCATCCCCGACAGGCCCATGAAGGTTTCCGGCCGCCCACCCAGGGCAATACCAAGACGCTTCATTTCTGCCAGTCCGCGTGTCAACAGCGCGGCCCGTGCGTTTTCACCCAGCTCCTGGCCTTCCAGAATGCCGCAGGCAATGGCCAGGACATTCTTGGTTGCACCCCCGACCTCTACCCCCACAAGGTCAGGCGAATAATAGGGGCGAAATGTCCGGCTCCCGATAGCGGACACCAGCGTCATGCCAAGAGCAGGGTCAGAACAGGCCAACGTAACCGCACTGGGCAAGCCACGCGCAACACCATCGGCAAAACCAGGACCAGACAGAACAGCAAGAGGCGTATGCACAGGAAGTTCTGCGCGGGCGACATCGCTTGTCAATGCCCCGGTTCCTGTCTCGATACCCTTTGAGCACAGGACAGCCGGAACGCCGCTTTTCCACAACGGGGCCGCAGAGCGACAAATGGACCGCAAATGCTGGGTGGGAACCACCAGAAGCACGGCGTCCGTATCCATGGCCTCTGCCAAGTCCGTGGTTACCGCAATCTCTGGATCCAGACGCAAGTCGGGCAGATAAACCGGGTTAAAGCCTGTTCTTGTGATGGTCGCAGCCAGCCCGGGGTCACGCATCCACAACCGGACATGCCGCCCGGCACGGCATAGAGCCTGCGCCAGCGCTGTTCCCCATGCCCCCGCGCCAACAACCCCGATTGTCTGCATCCTGATCCTCCACACGGTGCGCCTTACAACAGGGCAAGGCCTATTCACCGGTTCCCAGCAAAAGTCCTTTCTGTCGCGCAACCCTGAAGCTGTAGAGGAATCCAGCGCCCGCGACCAGAAGAAAGACGAGATTCAGTGCACAGGCAGCCTGAAAATGTCCATAGTCAAAAACACCCTCGAACAAAACAGATCGCATACCCTCGAAGACATGGGTCTGTGGCAAACACAGTGCGAACGCCTGCAACCACTCGGGAAGAGAGCTGACGGGGTAATAAATGGCGGAAAAGGGGGCAAAAGCAAACACAACCACCCAGGCCAGGCTTTCTGCCCCCATCCCGAACCGCAGGATCAGGGCAGAAATGACAAACCCCAAGGCCCAGCCGGTCACAAACACATTGGCGAAAAAGGCAATCAGGGGAAAACCCATCTGGAAAATATTGTACTCATAAAAGGGAATGGCCAACAGGCATGCCGGCACAATACCGGTCAGTGTACGCAACAAACTCATCATGACCAAAGCCATCAAGTATTCGGCAGGACGCAGGGGGCTGACAAACAGATGCCCCAGGTTACGGGACCACATCTCCTCCAGGAAGGAAACCGATACCCCCAGATTACTGCGAAACAAGGAATCCCATAACAGCATGGCACCGATAAAGATGCTGGCAGCCTGCGCCAGCAGGGAAGACTGGGTGCGAAAGAAATTCGAGAAGAATCCCCACAAAACCATCTGCATGGTTGGCCAGTAGATCATCTCCAGAACACGCACCGGACTGGACCGCATCACATAGAGATGACGCAGACACACAGCCCCGACCCGCACGGCCGATGCACGCAGGCCCATCATGACACCCTCCCCCCCTCACACACCCGGCTGCGGGCAATATCCAGAAAAACATCCTCCAGCGTGCTGCGGCCATAACGGGACAGAAGATCTTCCGGACGACCCTGATCCTGAATGCGACCGTCGCGCATCATCAACACATTGTCACACAAACGTTCAACCTCGGCCATATTGTGGGATGCCAGAAACAACGTTGCCCCGGTCTGCCTGCGGTAATCTTCCAGAACACTGCGGATACGATCTCCCGTATCTGGATCCAGGCTGGCCGTCGGCTCATCCAGAAGAAGAACATCCGGCGTATTGAGCAAGGCCTTTGCCAAGGCCACACGTGTTTTCTGGCCTGCCGAAAGGCGACCGACCGGGCGCCGCAAGAAAGGTAGAAGATCCAGTTGACGTGCCAAGGCATCAATATGATCCGGAATATCCCTGACCCCGTACAACTTCCCATATACAACAAAGTTCTCGTATGCATTCAACCGCCCCGGCAGATCAACGTACGGGCTTGAGAAATTAACCCGGGGCAGAACAGCATGGCGGTCTGCAATCATATCGCAGCCCAGAAGCCGTATGGTACCAGAAGTCGGAAGAAGAATACCAAGCAGCATGGCAATCGTTGTTGTCTTACCGGCTCCATTCCCTCCCAACAGGCCCGTTGTGCTCCCCGGGCTGACACAAAAGGAAACATCGTCAACAGCGTGCACAACCTTCCCATGAACAGGGTACGATTTTGACAGACCGACAACATCGATCGCCGCCGTGTATCCTGTGTCAGGCATCCAGCTCTCTCACTTCAATACAGGTATGGCTTCATGGTTCGATCCAGAACACGGCCCTGGAACAGGGTGAACCCCATCTTTTGACCGGCTGTTATGGCTGCTTCATCATCACAGCGGTTCAGGATCGCCCTTCCGGCAAGATTCTGTAGAACAAGATCGCGCGCGATCTTTCCCTCAGGACTATCCAGAATCTTTGGCAGATCGCTCTGCCAGCTCATCTTGACCATATCTGCCCCCAGACCGACAATGTCGATATAAGGCAAAACCTTCCAGGTCAAACCATCAATACAAATACGATAACCCCGCTGCCGGACATAATCACGCGCAAAGAAATAGCCCGTCAGGTTGGAGAAAATGTCTTCGGTACGAAGCTCCAGAATCACTGTCCCGTGATTACCGGGCGACAGGCTTTCATCAAAGCGCAGAAAGTCTTCTGACAGAATGGTTCCAACATTCAGGTTGATTGAAAATCCTTGGGACAGCGTGCGGTCATCACGACGGCTGAGCATTGCCAGGACCCGTCGATCCAGGGTCTGCGTCAAGCGCTGGAACAGCCAGGGATTGGACGACAGGGCCACGTGTGGAAGCAAGGCCTCGCGCAGGTCACCAATGGACACATACACCTCGGTAAAGACCGGATCCGGCGCACCCTTTCCAACCACGGCACAAACGGCCTGACGCCGAATATGGCTGGACAGGTCAGCCCCGGTCAATGCCTTCTCGACCCGTTCCAGGGTTTCAGGAGTCAGTGGAGCCCCCGCCCTTGCAGGAGCCTGTCCTGTCGCTCCATGCCGATGATGGCGCTTTGGGACAGGATCTATTGCCGGATGCGATGCAACACGTCGACGGATCATATCCAGCAGGGCATCAAAGCTCTTGTCTAGGTCATACCAAGTGACAAACGGGTCATGCTCCCCCGTCTGAACAGGCTCCTTCAGAAGAGGGTCGGCAGCAAACAGAAAGCGGATCTTGATCAAGGCTGCCCGCACCGTATCCAGGCTGCTGGTATTGAACAGCACAATGAAATCAAAGTCCGACAACCAGTAAAACTTGGCGCCTTCCCGTGTTACCAGAGGCGTGAACGTTGTTTCCGCGCCGTCCAGCGTATGATCAGGCCGGCTCGCAGGCATCAGGCGACCGAGATGCACCTGCATGGCATGCCGGCCTTTTGTATGACTTGCCGACCGCTTCAAATCAGATAAAAGGCGCCTCTCATCTGCAAATCCGGGCAGGTACTGGGGCGTTTTTGGCACTTCGCTCATGAGGACGGCTCTCCACCATCCGTTGGTGATAGCGGGCTTGCCCGCCGTAACCGGATTGAAGGGGCGGAAAAGAACTGGACCGCATCCAGACCAGGAATATTCGGGCAGGTCGTCCGCATTTTCATATCAACAGCAGATCGCCGCGTTGCACATTCCTTCAATGTACACTGCGCTGCTGCCGGACATGAGCGCATGGTCATTGCACCATGCACGGCATCGATAAAACGACCCTGGAAATTTCTGATGCCGTGCTCAATCCCCCATGTTACGGCAACCTGACTGTCACAACGGGACAGAATCACACGGTCACCACCAAGGGCATTGACAATGGAACGGATATCACTGACCGCTGTCGGATGCTCCGGCGCAGCCATTTCCGGACTCCAG
The DNA here is from genome assembly GCF_012102745.1 of Haematospirillum sp. H4485. GTDB lineage: Bacteria > Pseudomonadota > Alphaproteobacteria > Rhodospirillales > Rhodospirillaceae > Haematospirillum. Next base: position 13,314 of record NZ_JAAVSY010000006.1, on the reverse strand, counting down.
ATGACTTTCACAAAATCAGGGTCCAGACGCTCCAGATCCATCACCCCCCCCATCGATGGCGTAAGGCCATCCAGGGCCAGAAAGTCTCCTGTCTCGCTCAACATGGGCTTGGCATTGAGCCATCGGTCAAGGTTCGTAAACACGTCGATAACCTGAACCTCGACCACAATATGGCGGTCGGGATCCATGGAACGGCGCAGCACGTCGTATTCCTTGCTGTCCAGACTTTCCAGATTCAGGTTCAGGCTGATTGTCCGCGGCAGGGCAGCAACCTCGCTGCGGACAAGGGCCGCAATCATCCGGGTATCCAGCGTCCGGGAGAATTCCTGGAACAGCCAACGTTCGGAAAGAATATCCCGGTGCGGGGCAATAACACGACCGATGGATGAAACAGAAACGTAGAACTCCTCAAAGAGAATTTCGGCCTGCTTCTCCGTAATATGGATACAGGGCTGGCGATGAATGTTGCGGCGGATGTTCAGACTGTCCAGGCCACTGATCATCCCGCCCAGATCGCCAGGACCAATGGGTTCCGGTTCCGGTGGCAGCATACCCATGGCCTGACGGCGCTTCTCGGCCTCGGCAAGAATGGTGCGGACCACCGGCAGAAGAACCTGAAGATCAACCTCAAAGGCATACCAGGTCACAAAGGGATCGGGGATACCTTCGTCCTCGTCATACCAGGACAAGGGGTCATCGTGAAATAATGCACGTATACGGTTGATAACCCTTTCAACCTCGTCCTCCGGCATATCCTTGCCGACGACCATGATATCACCGCAGGACAGGGAAAAGACCCGCACAACATTCAGGGATTGCAGGGGCATGAACAGGCTGGCCGCCATCCGCAGGTGCGAGGGTGTACGGTTCGAGGGCAGCAGCTGCGACAAATGCAAGTGCACGGCCGTACGCCCGGCCGGGGTACGACCGCCACGTTCTACTGTATCCAGCAGTTCCCGCTCGGAATGTGTTGGATCGCGCAGCTGAACCATTGTCTGATAAACCCGACGCCAAACCCCTCCGGAGAGAGCATTCTACCTGACCCTGAAGAACAGTGCCATCAAACGCCGCGCGACAGAACAGACAAAGCCCGGCGCTTTTAGCCGGGCGGTTGGGCCAAACGGTCAATCCAGACACGCAAGGTCGACTCTGCCGCCGATCCCGGCGGGGTCAAGGCCAGAAGACGTTCCAGGAAAGAGCGGGCTTCTGCCGGTTTCCCCTGTGCCTCCGCAGAAATACCTTGCACAAACAGCCCCCCCGGACTGTCCGGATCATGCCGGGCAAACCATGCTGCAATGGCATGGAATCGCGGTGACAGGTCCCGGCTGTTTGTATGCTCACGCAGCGTCACCAACGCCGTGGCATAATCAAGCTGGGCCACCGGATCATCGGGAAGAAGATCTGCCGCCCTTCCATAGGCCTCGGCCGCGCCGGGTGCATCCCCCATAACCGTCAGTGATCGCCCAAGTTTCTGCCACCCCTGTGCATCATCCGGGGTATCAGCCAGCCTTTGCCTCAACCGGTTGACCATACCGGTCACCATCGTCCTTTCTTCCTCGGTAAAGGATGGCATAGCCGAAGCATCATGAAAGTCTGACGGATGGCGGGGCGTAACAGAGTCCGGATCAAGACCGGCCTTCATGGCGACAGTCTTGACACGTTCGTTCAGCATCTTCATCCACGGGGCATCAGGCCGGGAGTCCCGTGCCAGATCCAGCCAGATGGCAAGCCCACGTTTTGGGTCACCGGATTGTACAGCAGACAACCCCAAAAACCAGCGGGCCCGTGGGTCCTTCCTGTCCAGAGCCAGAACATGCGTGAAAACAGCCTGCGCTCGCTCCCCCACAAAGCCCGCCTCTGCCTGTACCAGACTCTCGCCAAAAGATGCCCAGTCATCCGGGGTCATCGGGGCCAACTGTGACCTTCGGCTCCAGGCAGAGACCGCCTGACCATAAGCCCCAAGCTCCTGGCGGACCTGGGCCATCTCCCGCCAGAGAGCCGGGTCATCCGGGCTGGATGAAAGCAGGGCCTGCAACTGATCCGCCCGTCTGCTCAGACGCTCAATATCTGCGGCACCCAGTCCAAGCCGCTCTGCCAGACGGGCGTCATGGGGCCGATCAGGCAACCCCGGTGATCCGATCTGGCCATAAACCACCAGACTGCTGACAGAAACCATGACAATGACAAGCACAGCCATAACACGTCGCAACCCTGCACCGCCGGGTACAACCGGCTCGGCTGCCTCTGCATAACTGACAGCCGCCAGCATACGGCGCTGCACCTCCAGCCGCACGGCTTCGGCTTGTCCGGGGTCCAGAAGGCCCCGCTCCTGATCCCGCTCAACCTCTGCAAGCTGATCCCGATAAATCACAAGATCAGGACGGGCAGAACCCGCGCTGCCACCCTGCACGCGGCGCAAGAGCGGAAGGGCCACAGCGATTGCCGTTACCACGACCATGGATACAGTCAGCACGTCCATCATTCCCGGCTGTCCTGTTCAGCCACCAGACGCGCAAGGATCTTCTTCTCCTGTGGCGTCAAGGGCAAAGACGCTGCGACATCCGGTCGAACCTGCCGACGCAGAAACCACCATCCCCCCACAAAAGCCAGAATCAGAAGGACAAAAGGCGTTGCCCACAGCACCAGCGTCGTCAGATCAAAGGGCGGGCGCAGAAGGACATAGCGACCATACCGGCTGACGACATACTCCATGACAGCCTCATCACTGTCTCCACGGGTCAGCCTGTCACGAACCAGAATGCGCAAGTCACGGGCAATATCGGCGTTGGACTCATCAATGCTTTCATTCTGGCAGACAACACAGCGCAAGCCTTGCGAGATCGCCCGCGCCCTTTGCTCCAGAGCCGGATCAGAAAGCATTTCATCCGGCTCAACAGCCAAAGCAAAGCCCGGCAATCCCACCGCCAGAAGTACAAGAAAAACAGCGATCCTGTATCCAGCACAACCGATCATGACGCCGGGCCTTCACCGTGGCGCAGATGCTCGATCAGCGGCTTCAGGGTAGATGCCCAGACTTCGGAGGTCAGAACACCGGCATAACGGTAACGAATGACGCCTGAGGCATCGATCACAAATGTTTCCGGTGCCCCTGTCACGCCAAGTGCAATGGCAGCCCGGCTGTCCGGATCCTGTCCGACACGATCATAGGGATCACCATGCTTCTCCAGCCACCGCATGCCGTCTGCCGGGTTCCGCTCCCGCCAGTTGATGCCATGAACCGGAACATCTCCCTGTGCCTTGAGAGACATCAGGAAATCATGCTCCTCACGGCAGGCAACACACCATGAACCAAAAACATTCAACAGGGATACCTGCCCCTGCAGCATGGCGGAGGACAAGGGACGGTCACGCCCGGGAAGGGCATCCAGTGAAAATGATGCAACTGGTGTATCAAGCAGCACCGAGGGCAAGGCCGACGGATCTTTGTTCAGGCGGCTGGCAAACAAACCAACCAAGGCGACAAAAAGCAGTGTCGGAGCAAAAATAATAACCTTGCGCACCATCCGTGTTGTCCTATCCCTAAACCCGCACCACACGGCCTGCATCGGCCACACCCTTGGCCCTGCGTGCCGGGGCCCCGATCCGCAGACGGCGATCCATCAGGGAAATCAGGCCACCAAGCCCCATCAGCAAGGCACCGTACCACAGGCATGGCACCAAAGGCTCGACATAGATGCGGGTGACAAAAACACCGGATTTGCCGGGAACGGGTTCACCCAGAACGGTATAGAGGTCCGTCAGGCCGGTAGTATGAATTCCGGCCTCGGTCGTCGGCATCGGGGGGGACCGGTAATGACGTTTCTCTGGCCTGGTCTGCGCAATCTCGGCATCGCCCTTGCGAATGATAAAGGAACCGGCCAGGGACTCGTAATTCGGTCCGGTGACGGCATCAACCCCGTTCAGGGTAAATGACCAGCCATTCAGGTGGACAGCCTCCCCGATTGCCTGGTTCTGTATGGCCTCGCTGCGGTAAACAGACGATGCAGTAACCCCGGCGGTCAACACGGCCATGCCAAGATGGGCCAGCGTCATCCCCCAGGCCGATCCGGGCAATCCCGCTATTCTGCGGAGGGTTTCAGCCGGAGCAACACGGAACAGGCGTACACGCTCGGCCCACTCTGTCAACGTGCCCAGCCCAAGCCATAGAGCCAGTCCAAACCCCACGGCAGCCAGAAGATCATTCGTTGTTCCCCCTCCCACCAACCAGGTCAACCCGGCAGCGACCAGAGCCAGCACCGCAGCAAAACGAAGACGGGCCAGAACCCCACCCAGATCGGCCCGCTTCCATGACAACAGCGGGCCAACTGCCATGGCCAGAAGAACAGGAACCATCAGGGGCAGGACCGTTGCATTGAAGAACGGCGCCCCCACCGATACCTTTCCCAGATCCAGCGCATCCGCCAGCAGGGGATAAAGGGTACCGACCAACACAGTTCCCATAATCGTGCTCATAAACAGGTTATTCAGCAGCAACCCGGACTCCCGCGAGACGGGGGAAAACAGGCCGCCTCCCTTCAGAGCCGGGGCACGCAGGGTGTAAAGGACCAAAGCACCGCCAACAGCACCACCCAGAAGCAGGAGAACAAAAAGACCGCGCTGTGGGTCGGAGGCAAAGGCGTGCACACTGGTCAGCACACCGGAACGCACCAGGAAAGTCCCCAACAGACTGGACCCGAAGGTCAGAATGGACAGCAGGATCGTCCAGCTTTTAAGGGTATCCCGTTTTTCCACAACCAGAGCAGAGTGAACCAGCGCTGTACCCAGCAACCATGGCATCAGGCTGGCATTCTCCACCGGATCCCAGAACCACCAGCCACCCCAGCCTAGTTCGTAATAAGCCCACCACGACCCCAGACCAATACCCAGAGTCAACGCAACCCATGCCGCCAGCGTCCACGGACGCACCCAACGTGCCCACGCTGCATCCACCCGACCTTCAATCAAGGCGGCCACAGCAAAGGAAAACGCCATTGAGAAACCGACATAGCCTAGGTAGAGCATCGGCGGATGAAATGCCAGTCCGGGATCCTGCAACAGCGGATTCAAGCCCTGCCCGTTCAGGGGAGCTGGATCAAGACGGGCAAATGGGTTGGACGTAAACAGGATAAAGGCCAGAAATCCCGATGAAATCATGGACTGCACGGCCAGAACCCGGGCCCGGAAGAACAGTGGTAATCCCCGCCCCGACACGGCAACCGCCAAACTGAACACCGCCAGGATCAGGATCCACAGCAGCAGCGATCCCTCGTGGTTTCCCCAGGTTCCGGATATGCGGTATAGCAAGGGTTTGTCAGAGTGACTGTTTCGGGCAACCAGAGCCACAGAGAAATCCGACACCACAAAGGCCTGCAACAAGCAGCCGAAGGCCGTAACAACCAAAACAAACAGAAGAACAGCCCCCGGTCGGGCTGCCAACGCCATGACGGGATCCCGACGACTGGCCCCAAGCAATGGCACAACCGACTGAACCAGGGCCACAAAGAAAGCTAGGATCAAGGCCATGTGACCTGCTTCGGCAAAACTGAATGTTTCGGGCACCGCTGTTTCCTCCGCTCCCCGGCATGCCCGTCAAGGACGTCCGGGGTCGCCTCCCGCCTGCTGACCGGTCCAGTGTCCTGACTTCTTCAGGGATTCCACCACCTCGGCCGGCATATAGGTCTCGTCGTGTTTGGCCAGAACTTCACTGGCAACAAAGGTTCCACCGGGATCAAGTCGCCCCTCGGTCACAACGCCCTGTCCCTCACGGAACAGGTCGGGCAGAATGCCCCTGTAGTGTACAGCGACATCGGCAACGCCGTCAGTCACAACAAAACGCACCTGCTGCCCATCACGAACCAGGCTGCCTTCCTTGACCAAACCACCCAGACGAAAACGGGGTATAGCAGACGTATCCCGGGTCTGCAGATCCATGGGACTGTAGAAGAAAACCAGGTTGTCACGCAGGGCTGCAAGGCCCAGCGCCGTTGCAATGCCCAGCATCATCATGCCGGCCACAACCACATACAAACGCTGTTGCTTGCGTGTCATGCCGACCCCGGCTCTGTCAACCCGGCTTCCACATCCTTTCCGCCTTGTTCTTCATCAGGACCGGCATACGCCTGCCGCAAATGCTCCAGCATCCGGCGACGCCGACGCAACCCATACAGGCTTGATACCAGAAGGGACAGCAGCACAAAGGCTGTCAGGGCATACGCAGGCCACACGTAAACCCCGTATCCTCCCATATTGATGAAATGCTCCATGATCTCAGCTTCCGGTCATGCGCGATATATCCCCAGCCGCAGGGTTCTTATTCTGGCCTCGACAAAGGCAGACTTGATCCGGACCAGAAGCACCGTGACATAATATGCCTTGAACGCAAGCGCCATCAGCAAAAGCGGAACCAGCATCGAAGGATCAATGGCCGGCATGCCAAAACGGGTCACACTGGCGGGCTGGTGAAGGGTGTTCCACCAGTCAACACTGAACTTTATAACCGGTACATTGACAAACCCGACAAGGGCCAGGACCGCGGCAGCCCGCGAGGCTCGCTCCGGATTGTCAAAGGCCCCCTGCAAGGCCATATAGCCTGCGTACAGGAACAAAAGCACCAGCATGCTGGTCAGGCGGGCATCCCAGACCCACCATGTTCCCCACATGGGCTTTCCCCACAAGGCCCCGGTCACAAGACACAGGAACGTAAAGCAGGCCCCGACCGGTGCCGAGGCCTGTGCGGTCAGATTGGCCAGCGGATGTTTCCAGATCAGCGCCACAGCACTGGAAACCGCCATGACAGTATAGGCAAACAGCCCCATCCAGGCCGCAGGCACATGCACATACATAATGCGCACACTCTGCCCCTGTTGGTAGTCCGCCGGGGACAGAAACAGGGCCGCTGCAAGCCCGGCAGCAAAGGACAGGATGCAGACCGCCGCCGCCCACGGCTCAATGCGATCGGCAAGGCGCAGGAAACGACTGGGGTTGGCAAACCGGTGCATCGGGTCTCCCACAAGGTTCTCCGGGGTCGTCCGGTATGGTGACCCCGCATGGCACCCGGCTTCTCCTGTGATCCGGGCAGTCCCATACATAACCGCCCGGCGACCATGTTTCCAGTACAACGGATGATCTTTTCCGCATGCACTGTCACCGCATGGGATACTTGGCGAAACCGGTACCATGATATAATGTGCGGCACCATGAGTACCCAAAACGCCCGTCTTGCCGCCCGGGTGGCGGATCTGGCCAATGCGACAGTGCTGTGCATCGGCGACATCATGCTGGATCACTTTATTGCCGGGGCCGTTGACCGCATCTCGCCCGAGGCACCGATTCCTGTCCTGCGCGTGACCGGTGAAACGGTTATGCTGGGCGGAGCGGGTAATGTAGTCCGCAATCTGTCCGGCCTGGGAGCCAGGACCTGTTTTATTTCAGCCCTGGGCGATGACGCACCGGGACGGAACATCACCTCTCAGCTCACAGCCTTGCACGGGGTTGATTCCTCCCTCCATGTCGAAGACGGTCGCACAACCGGAGTCAAGATTCGCTATAGCGCCGTCGGGCAGCAGCTCCTGCGCGTGGATCGCGAAACCGTTCACCCCGTCGGGGAATCCTGTGCCCACACCCTTGTTGACAGATGCCTGGCGGCCTTGCCGAACTGCGGGTCCGTCGTCCTGTCTGATTACGGCAAGGGCGTCCTTATCGAGACTGTCATCAGGCCCATTCTGGAAAAAGCCGCAACCCTTGGCATTCCTGTTGTTGTTGATCCGAAAGGCCGCGATTACACGATCTATCACGGGGCGGCTGTGGTCACACCGAACCGCCGCGAACTGGCCGATGCCACCGGCATGCCGACAAGGACCGACAACGATATTGTCGCAGCCGCCCGTTTCCTCGCCGGACACTGTTCCATTCCCCACGTTCTGGCTACCCGCAGCGAGGATGGCATGACCTTGGTTGATGCCAACGGCTCTGTCCTGCACCTGCCGGCACAGACGCGTGAAGTTTATGATGTCTCCGGAGCCGGGGACACGGTCGTGGCAACAGTTGCCGCAGCCTTGGCCTGTGGCTTGTCGCTTCCTGATGCTGCGGCTCTTGCCAATGTTGCCGCCGGCATTGTTGTCGGGAAATCCGGTACAGCTGCAGTGACGGCAGCGGAGCTTGTTGATGCGCTGCATCACCGTGATATCGGGCATGCCGAAGCGCGGATTCTTGACCTTCCCCGCATTGCGGACCTGGTCCGGGGCTGGAAGCAGGCCGGGCTGAAAGTTGGCTTCACCAATGGCTGCTTTGACCTGCTGCACCCGGGGCACTTGTCTCTTCTGCGCCAAGCCCGAACCCGCTGCGACCGATTGGTCGTCGGGATGAACAGCGATGACTCCGTCAAACGCCTGAAGGGAGAGGGCAGACCCATACAGGCTGAGTCTGCCCGCGCTGCTGTTCTGGCTACCCTGGAACTGGTTGATGCCGTCGTCATTTTCGACGAAGACACGCCCCTGAAAATCATTGAAGCCTTGTTACCCGATGTGCTGGTCAAGGGCGCGGACTACACCATTGAAACTGTTGTCGGGTCAAAGGTTGTTCTGGGTGCAGGCGGCGAGGTTTTCCTGGCCACACTGGAACCCGGACAATCCACAACACGCACCGTCAACCGCCTTCGGGAGAAGGCATAGGGAGATCATCTCCAGCATTTGCCGTATCCTCCCCGACAGCGGGAACTTCGACCAAACGCTTCAAAATTTCTGCCATGGCTGCGGAAGACCAGTCCGCCTCTCCTGCCAACCGGGCTACCATCAGCCCCCGATGGTTAAAGAGGAAGCTGACGGGAAGGCCAGGTGCCCGCAAGGCTTTCGCAGCATGGTTCTTTGGATCAAGCCATAACCCAAGATCCAGCCATCCATTTTTCTCCAGGAATGGCGCGGCAGCGCGTTCACCGTTGATATCCTGGTTCAGGGCAATAACCCGTATGCCGCTCTGGCTTCTGGTCCGCTCCAGCTGCAGAAGGGAGGGCATTTCACGCACACAGGGCGTACACCACGTAGCCCAGAGGTTCAGCAGAACCGGCTGCCCACGGAAATCATCCAACGTATGCTCTCGGCCATCCGATCCATAAAATGTGAACCCCGGGGGTTGGCAGGGCGGTACCATTTCCATCAAGGTACCCGTCACCAGGCCGTCCTTGCGTGACGGAAAAGGTGAACAGCCGGGAACGGCGCCCACATCCTGCACTTCGGCCAGGGCCTGTAATGGAAGCAAGGTCAGCATGAACACAATACCATGCGCAAGGCTACGATACGATTGGGCTTGCCAAAGCCACGATACATTCATCCTGTCTGTCCTCACCCTGCCCGCTTCTGCTAATTGCCGGAATACCGTACAGCCCCAGAAGAGAAACACGCAACAGTCCGCACGCTCTCTCTGGCATAGCGATTGAAACAATAGTATCCAGACGTGTCGACAGAGCCCGCGAACAGGGCCTGTATGTTGCTGCCGGAGGACTGATCGATGATACGCCGTTACGATACCCTTCTGCGCCTGTGCTGGATCGTTGCTGTCCTTGGCCTAGCCGGGGCAAGTCTTTCAGCCTGCGGCAAACGGGGCGCCCCCCTGGATCCGGATGGATCGACCTACAAGCACGGCTATCCGCGCGAGTAATCCCCTGACAACACAAAAATCGGCACAGGGCCATGCACCATTTTCTTTACCGTAACGGCACACTGTATGCCGAAGACGTCCCCGTCAGCCGGATTGTCGAGTCTGTTGGAACACCGTGCTACATCTACGCGACAGAGACCTTGGTCCGACACTACAGCGTCTTTGCAAAAGCCTTCCACGGCCTGGATGCCCGCATCCACTTCGCGGTCAAAGCCAACTCCAGCCTGGCTGTCCTGCGGACACTGGCACAACAAGGCTGTGGTGCCGATGTCGTGTCCGGGGGTGAACTCCAGCTTGCCCTACAGGCCGGAATACTGGCAGAGCGGATCGTGTTCTCAGGGGTTGGCAAAACGGAAGCAGAGCTGGAACTCGCGCTGAAGGCCGGTGTCTATCAGATCAACGTCGAATCCCTGCCAGAGCTTGGGGCTCTTGATGCGGTCGCCCGGCACCTTGGTATACGGGCCCCTGTCGCCATACGGGTCAATCCTGATATCGGAGCTGGCGGTCACGAGAAGATCACAACCGGAAACCGTGAGAATAAATTCGGCATTGAATGGACCATGGCAACACAGGTCTGTCACCATGCGGCCTCTCTCTCCGGTATTGACTTCAAGGGTCTGGCCGTCCATATCGGCAGCCAAATCACAGATCTTGCCCCCTTCCGCGCCGCGTTTTCCCGGATTGTTACACTGACCCGGACCCTTCGTGCCGAAGGACTGGACGTCAGCCGCCTGGATCTTGGGGGAGGACTTGGAATCCCCTACAAGGATGCCGACACAGCACCCCCGCTGCCAGCCGATTATGCTTCCATGGTGCGGGATACCGTCTCGGAAACCGGGTGCACCCTTCTTCTGGAGCCCGGACGGCTGATTGCCGGGAATGCCGGCATTCTGGTATCCAGGGTCGTGTATGTCAAAAACAGCCAGACCCGCACCTTTGTCATCCTGGATGCCGGCATGAATGACCTGATCCGACCAGCCATGTACGACGCAAGCCACACCATCATACCGCTTGCCGAACCGGAAGCAGGGTCAGCAGGACAAACCTGTGATGTGGTTGGCCCCGTGTGTGAAAGCTCGGATATTTTTGCCCGCGACGTCATGCTCCCCCCCCTGCAGACTGGCGACAGGATTGCGTTCCTGTCTGCGGGGGCCTATGGCGCAGTCATGGCAAGCCAGTACAACACCCGCCCCCTGGTGCCGGAGGTTCTGGTCAAGGGAGATCGCTTTGCCATCACCCGGCGGCGACCAAGCTTTCAGGACATGACAGCCCTGGAGTCCATACCGGACTGGCTTTCCTCGTAGACAGGGCTATCCGCAACGATGAGGGCCGTCAGGGACCTTTTCCATCAAGCGACCGGGCCTCGTCAACCAGCATGATGGGGATACCATCCCGTATGGGATAGGCCAGTCCTGCCTTGTCAGATATGAGCTCCTGGGCCTCGGCATCATAGCGCAAGGGCCCCCTGGACAGGGGGCAGACCAGTATCTCCAGAAGCTTTGGGTCAACCGTATGATGGCTCTGGATCTTTTCCGTCATGAAGGAAACTCCGTCCTGCAAGGAACTTGGTATCAGGAAAACAAAAGGGATGAAAACTGCCTACGGGCATGAACAGTCACCGGGTCAGCATGGCCAAATGCCTCGAACAACTTGAGGAGCTGGTGCCGGGCCTGCTCATCATTCCAGGTCCGGTCCATGCGGATGATATCCAGCAGGGCATTTGCCGCGTCCTGTCTCCGGTCCGCAGCAACATAGGCCATAGCCAGATCATAGCGGGCCTGGTGATCACCAGGGCTTGCTGCAACGCGGGACTCCAGGTCATGCACCGCGCCCTCGCCGCGACCGGCCTCCTCGGCCAACTCCAAACGTGTCTGCGCAGCACGCATATCCGAAGATGACCGCATTGAATCCGGAACCTGTTCAAGAAAGGCGCGCGCTTCCACAACATTCCCCAGTGCCAGGCAACCGGTCACAATACCAGCCGCAGCGGCAGCACAGGATGGATCCTGTGTCAAAATTTGCTGATAAAGGGCCAATGAAGACTCAATATCCCCGGCTTCAACCAACACTTTTGCCTCCTCCAGAGCCATCTCCAACGGGTTATCGGCTCCGGAAAGACGCTTGATAAAAGCCTTGATTTGGCTCTCGGGTAAAGCCCCGACAAAACCATCCACAGGACGGCCATCACGAAAAGCATAAACCGCAGGAACAGACTGGATCCGGAACTGCGCAGCCAACGCACGGTTCTGGTCAATATTGACCTTGACCATGCGCACGGCACCCTTTGCCTGATAAACAAGCTTCTCCAGCAACGGCCCCAGCGTCTTGCACGGCTCACACCACGGAGCCCAGAAGTCAACAAGAACCGGGGCATGGAACGAAGCATCAATAACATCGGCGACGAAACGGGCAGCATCGGTATCCTTGACCAAGGAATCCGCTTCCCCGTGTGTGGACGGGCCCGCAGTATGACGCTGGTCCTGTCCGTCAAAAATAATCGCCATGGCTGATAATATCCTGCTGTCAACGTGAACCAATCGTATAGATGGACCGAAGTCATCCGCCTGACAAGGGCACAACCATACCTGTTGCCTGATTCCGGGAAGAAAAAATGATTATCAGCCCAAAAAGTTCTTGCACAAGCAACAGTGAACCCGCTATATAGCGCCTCCACCCGACAGGAAAACATCCTGTCCGCCGAGCGGGCGTAGCTCAGGGGTAGAGCACAACCTTGCCAAGGTTGGGGTCGAGGGTTCGAATCCCTTCGCCCGCTCCATTTCAAAGAAAACACAATATTTGATTAACATCGCCATAGCGTGGGCATTGTCTTCGTGCGTGTGCCGGGAATGCGGTGCAACACGGATAGAGCAGACTCCGGATACAACCAGTTTGCGCTGACCACAAAGACTTTGCGGTCCTGACAAAGCCGTGGGTCACCATGCTATCATGGCATAAACTTGGTATACCCGCAGTACAGGCAAAACCAACACGCCCCAGTCTAAACATGTCCACCTGATCAAGCATTTATAGACGTACGCCAAATCCAATTCGCCTAGAAAAGAAGCAATAAAGACAAAAAAATAACCGTATGTATCAGAAGAGATACCCCCAACAAATCCGTCAAGATATTTGAATTATTGTACCAGTAGTATATTAATAAATAATTGTACCGATCCCTTGTGGTGTCCATAATGCGGAAGATCACATCCCTGCCCGATCCATCATCGATCAAGATCGCTTTGTAGCTGACAACCCTAATTGACAGCCCGGTTTACCACACCAATATGGCGAACCGTTTCATTCAGATGCAGATCACGGCCAAGCCGCCCAGGTGCACCGATCACTTGACCTGACTTTAAATTTCCACAAAAGCTCTAGCTCGCGCAAAATCCACGGCATCGGACCCTATAACAAAGCTGATCGCCAAGACTCTCTAAGAAACCGTTTGAAAATGCTTGGAGCGACGCGGGATGTCGTGATTCAAGCTCGGAATGTGGACCCGAGAAACCCGCGCTCGCGTAGCGCATATCGAGCGAAAGCTGAAACGCTATCCGACCGATCCAACCGACGACGAATGAAATTATATCAGAGAGTTACTGCCGCCGGGGGCGCGACGGGGCCGTCGGCGGAAGGTGGATTTACGCGAAGTGCTTAATGCGATCC
>NZ_JAAVSY010000005.1 GCF_012102745.1 Haematospirillum sp. H4485 | reverse complement strand
CCCGATGCATCCGGGTTGACAGTCTTTGCCGATACGTCCGGGGACACGAAAGAGGATTTATCCGTGCGCCTGAACGGCGTAACCACACTATCCGCCCAAAACCTCATTCTGGACACAACGAGGGTTGAAGCCTTGGTGGATGCCAATGGCGTATTGGTGACCAGTGCGCTGGGTGGACCGGTCCAGATCTCCCTGCAAGGGGGACAAACAGGGTATGGTGCCGTGCCTGTTCCGGTTCGGGTGAATGGTGTTGAGGTTGGTCGTGTTCAAGGAGCCAAAGATATTGTTGGCAGTTCCCATGACGATCACCTGACCGGAGATGCCCGTGATAACCGGTTTACGGGTTATGGTGGCCACGATGTACTCGATGGAAAAGAGGGGCAGGATACCGCTGTTTTCAGTGATGCGGCCGGGCCTGTTTCTGTCACGCTGGATCGTGCACGCCCTGTGACCGTAACCATCAATGGCGTTGCCGCTGCCACCATCAGCAATATCGAGAATGTTGTGGGGGGGGGTGCTGCAGATACTCTTGTCGGTGACAGTGCTGACAACGTTCTTAGCGGTGCAATGGGGAATGATACGCTCTCCGGTGCCGGGAGGAATGACCGCCTGCATGGTGACATGGGAGCTGACCGTCTTACGGGCGGCCTTGGGGCAGACGTATTTTTGTATCGCAGTGCCTATGAATCGGGGCCTCGACCTCAAGACCGCGATACCATAATGGACTTCAGCAGCGTTCATGGCGATCGCATTGACCTTTCTGCATTGGTTGTCTTTGATGCATCAGGTGGGTATCGTCCGCTGACGTTCCGCGGTACGGAAGCCGGAGCTGGTGGTGTCTGGTATGTGAAAGATAGCTTGGGCGTTGTTGTTTATGCGGATGTAAGCGGCGATGCGACGGCTGATTTTTCGGTACGCCTTAATAACGTCCATTCCCTGTTGGCAAAGGACTTCATCCTTGAGTCTGTTGTCCCGCTTGGTGAGGGCATAGAGGATGCCGTCTACAGTATGAGTTTTGCCACTGAACCGGTGAACCTCACGCTTGGCACAGGCAACCCGTCTCCCGTTCTGGTTGGTGGTGTTCGTGTTTCCGAGATAACGGGCTATAACGGGTTGGCTGGCGGATATGCTGACGATCACCTGACAGGTAATGATGCTAATAACAAGTTCCGTTCCAGCGGCGGTCGCGATGTCATTGACGGACAGGGTGGCCGTGACAGCATGGACTACAGCGCAGAGCAGGGGCCTGTTGTTGTCACCTTGGCGGATGGTGCTGAAGATGCCGTGGTTCGTGTCAATGGCCTTGAAAAAGATACGCTGAGGCACATCGAAGCCGTTGCCGGCGGCAGCGGGCATGACTGGATAACAGGGAATGCCGGTGACAATATTTTGCTGGGCAACGCGGGCAATGATGTCCTGAGCGGTGGAGCCGGCCATGATGCCCTGTATGGTGACAAGGGTGATGATGTTCTGGATGGCGGGACCGGAAATGACTTTTTGGGGGGAGGAGAAGGAACGGACTCCGTTGATTATTCTGAGTATACGGTTCCTCTTCAGGTCATCCTGTGCGGTGATTCCTGGGGATCTGTGTCGGTTGGTACGGTCGAGGAAGACTATCTGCATTCCATAGAAGTTTTCACAGCGGGTCAGGGTGACGACAAGTTGGCTGTCGATTTGCAGTACGCCACACTGTCCGGTGGTCCTAGTGCTGATACGTTTGCTTACACTGGGCGCTTTGGTTTCAATGATCCTTCTGCGCTCTCTGGTACTCCAGGTGCCGAGCAGGTTATACGGGATTTTAATGCCGCTGAAGGTGACCGGATTAATCTGGCCCACCTGAACAAGGGCCTGTTTGTTTATGACTTCAGCGCGAAAGGGCCTGCGAAGAATGCTGTCTGGTCAAAGCAGGATGGCAAGGATCAGGTGCTGCGTGTTGATACAACGGGCGATGCTGTTTATGACTTTACGATCAGGTTGAAGAATTGTTCATCCGTATCTGCTTCGGACTTTGTGCTGTCGCAACGACCTGATATGGGGCCTGATACTGTCCTTGATACCGTCAAGAACAGTGATGATTATGCCTACTTTGACCTTTTCAATTCCGAGGTTCATTTTGGTGGGCAGAAGTATCCCTTTACGCCGTCTGGCACTCTTACCGGCGGTACGTGGCAGAACTACTTCCTGGCTCCACTGCCTTCGGCAACAGCATTGAATATTGATGGAGGAGACGGGACTGACACCGTCAGCCTTGTCTTGGCATCAGGTCCTGTCTCCCTGACCCTGAATGGATCAAGCTGGTCCAAGGTGTTTTATGCCGGTGTGCCTGCGGCCACCCAGATCCGGAACATAGAAAATGTTGTTGCCGGTAATTACGGGGATACGCTGACCGGCGACCGCAACAACAATGTGTTTACTCCCGGCTTTGGCGCGGACACCATTGACGGGGGCCCTGGTTCAGACACCGTGGACTATCGCTCCAGCCCCGGCCCGATCATGGTTACCCTGGCCGGAAGTCAATGGGCCACGGTTTCTGTGGGTCTCAATCAGCTAGGAGACCGGATCCGTAACATTGAGAATATCAGTGGCAGCGGATCTGATGACGTTATGGTTGGTGATGCCCTGGACAATACCTTTGTTGGTTATGGAGGAAAGGATGAGATCGACGGTGGTGCCGGGCAGGATACCGTTGATTACAGCTACAGCACCAAAGGTGTGGATGTAACCCTGGCTGGGTCGGCTTGGGCCAATGTGTCCGTTGGTGGTCAAGTTGAAGACCGTATTCGCAATATCGAGAATGTGACCGGTTCAGGCATGAATGACCGTATTTTCGGTGATGAGGGCAATAATGTCCTGCGTGGACAGGCCGGGAATGACTGGTTCAAGGCTGGTCTTGGCCATGATACCCTGGACGGAGGTCTTGGCGTTGACATTGCCGATTATACGGATCGTTCTGAATCTATTGCTGTTACCCTGGACGGGGCGAACCCGGCCCGCGTGTTCTTCAATGGAGTGGCGCAAGACACCTTGATCAATATCGAGTGCATGTGGGGTGGGTCCGGCAACGATCGCCTGGTTGGCGATTACAACGACAACAGCCTGTACGGGGGAAGAGGCGCTGATATTCTGGGCGGTGGAGGCGGCGCTGACACCTTCTTGTATTTCCTGATCTCTGATTCGGGTGTTGATGAAGCCTCGCGCGATACCATTATGGATTTCAGCAGTCAGGCCGGGGATCGTATCAAGCTGGCTTCTGTTGATGCCAACAAAGCTCTTCCCGGTGACCAGCATTTTGTCTTCCATGGCCAGAATGCCGGGGCTAACGGCGTATGGTATCAGCCGGATGGTAATGGCAATACGCTACTGTTTGCTGATGACAATGGTGATGCACAGGCAGATTTCTCCATTTTTCTTCTGGGTGTCAGCAGCTTGTCACGGGCAGACCTGATTTTAAGCTGATCCCGTTCTTGTATTCCTTGTCTGGTCATCCCCTCCCCCCGTTATTCGAATGAGGGGATGTGCCAGTTCCGGGACGTGGAGATGTGGGGCTATGGAAACAGGAGTAGACCAAGGGGGTGTATTTATGATTGTTATATGATCATCAGAATTACTATTGGGGGGTGTTTCATGATGAGAGTATCCGAGAAGGACGCACATTCCTACACAACAGGGGAATATGCTGATGGCGCGGTGCAGGTTGCAGATACGGATACCGGATCTGACTCTGCCTCTTCCTTGCAGGAGAACGCGCCTGTATGTACCGAGCAGGTTTTCTATTATTCGATTGTGCCATTCCATCTTGCAGACAGGACACTATATTCTCTCTGGAGCGACTTGATTCCCAGTATCGCTCTGTCTCAGGGGCTGGAAGTCTTTTACGGTACGAACGGCCACGATCATCCTGCCGAAAAGAATGGGGCTGGTGTCCTGTTTCGTGGCAGCGGGGGAATGGATGTTTTCGATGGTGGGCCGGGATACGATATCCTGGATTATTCTACCCAAGATCTTTCCATCCGTGTTGCCCTGCCTGATTCGTTGTATACAGTTGTTCATGCAGGGGGCCTGCCCAAGGACCTTGTGCGCGGTATAGAAGGCGTGATTGGCGGGACCCGTAGCGACTACATCACCGGTAATGCGCAGGACAATGTGCTTCTGGGGGGTGCTGGGGATGATGCCTTGTACGGGATGGCCGGGCATGACCTGATCATTGGGGGAATTGGACATGACCTGATTGATGGCGGTGAGGGATATGACGCCGTCAGCTACGAAATGCGTATTGTGCCGGTTTCTGTGACCCTCAACAGTCATGAGGACTCTCCTGTTATGGTTGATGGTCAGCCCGAGGATATTGTGCGCAACATCGAAGCCGTTATCGGGAGTGGTGGAGACGATGTTATCGTTGGTGACCAGTACGATAATTTCTTTAACGGCCTCGGCGGTGCGGATCGTCTGACAGGTGGTGCCGGGGCTGATATTTTTGCTTATGAGCGTGCCGAGCGTACAGAAGATGTCATTACCGACTTCAGTACGACAGAAGGTGATCAGCTGGATTTCAGTGAATTTGACGCCAATAGTACGGCAGACGGGAACCAGCCGTTCTTGTTTTCCGGCCAGAAGGCGCAGGCGCATTCCCTGTGGTACAAGCCTTTGGAAGATGGAACAGGTATCCGGTTGTTCGCTGATACAGATGGCCAGGAGGAGACCGCAGAGTTTTCATTGGTTCTGCAGGGCATTGATGCAATCGCAATGGGTGACTTCCTCTTCGGAACATTTGGCCCCCGTGTTACCTCCAAGGGGCTGGATTGCCTTGATGTTTCCGATACACAGTCTACATTTATTGACCTTCCGGGGTTGTCATATAGCCTTCAGGCTGCCTATCCGGGTCTTTCTCCGGATGGAGAGGATGGTGGTTATGCGGTTATGGCTCATATGACCGGCCATATTGCCCCGACCGTTACGCGTGTCAGCACCGGTTCAGGTGACGATGTGCTGATTGGCGATCCCCGCGACAACATTTTCTCCTCTGGTGCAGGCAAGGATCGGTTGGTCGGTGGTCTGGGGGTTGATTATCTGAGCGGTGGGAGTGGTGCAGACACGTTCACTTATAACAGCATAGCCGAAGGGGGAGACGTCATTACGGATTTCAGTTCAGAGCAGGGGGACAGGATTGATCTTGCGATGATCGGTGCGTATCTTCATCGCCCTGATGGCCAGCGCGGTCTTGATTTTTCAGGGCGTCAAGCAGCGGCATACTCTGTTTGGTATACAAACGATGGGACTGATGGTTCTGTCGTGATGGCGGATGTCGACGGTGATGCGCAGGCTGAATTCTTTCTGCGTCTGAATGGGGTTCAGAGTTTGTCGGCAGACGATTTCTTGCTTGTATAGTCTTTCGGGGCTGTCAGGCCCTTTTCTTTATATGCTGGGCCTGACAGATTATCTATCACATCTTGGTAAAGATAGATTCATGTATAAAAAATAGAATTCTATGTAGATATTAATTTTAATTAAATAAATAATTTATTGATATGATGAATTTTATTTCCTTTTATGGATCTGCCCTCTCTTTCTTTATGTGGGGGTAGATCTTTTTTTGTTTGTCACAAGATGAAGGGTTCCCGTGTGGGGATCTGGCTCTTGTGATAAGGTCGGCCTTTTTTCGGATGATGATTGTCGTGGAGGCGAAGGGGGAAATATGGGGACCTTGCATGTATTGAATGGGCATCTTCATAGTGTGGGCACGTCTGATTTGTATGCATGCAAGCTATCAGGGGAGTATGGCTTTCGTACTATATTCCGGAGTGGCCCTATAACCGTTTCATACTTCACCCCTTCCGCGCGTGCTTTGTCTTCTCCTGTGGTTGGGCATGACCAGCCCGGGATAGATCTTGTTTTCAGTGGCTCAGCTCCGGCTCCCCATTCTGTCTGGTCTGCACATTCCGATACTGATTCCGGATTGCGCCTCTTGGTTGATCTTGATGGCAATGCTTCTGTCCCCGAACTTCAGATTCTGGTTAACGGGTCCGTGGTGCCAGAGAAATCCGAGAAACCTGTTCCGGCCAAGGACTCTTCTGCTTCTACGGATAGCCCGTTACCGTTACTACAGACGGGGCCAGAATGGCCTTCACGTACAGTTCTTGATGATTTCCTGGAATCCTTTGTTCCTGCCCCTGCCCCGCTGGTGAACTATCACTACGGGACAGAGGAGCATGACCTGTTCTATGGCGGTCCGGGGGAGCACACCATTAATGGTGGTCCCGGAAGTGATACTGTCAGTTACCTGCGTCATGCGACCCCGGTAATTGTCTTTCTGGCCGGTACAACCCCGGCCCCGGTTCTGGTGGGTGGAAAGCCGGACGGCCTTCTGTCTGATATCGAGAATATTCACGGTTCATCACATGATGACATTTTGGGTGGAGATCGAGCGGACAATGTTTTCCACGGTGGTCCGGGCTATGACACGATTGACGGCGGTCCGGGCCTGGATCTGGCCAGCTATGTTGATGCCTGCCTGCCTGTTTCCGTAACCTTGAACGGGATGCAGGATGCCAGCGTGTTTGTTGGCAACCGTCTGGAAGATACCCTGCGTAACATTGAGGGTATTCATGGTGGTTCTGCAGATGATGTTCTGACGGGGGATTCGCGGGCCAATGTCTTCTACGGGCATGATGGCGACGATCTGCTGCAGGGTATGAGGGGAAGCGACCGCTTGCAGGGTGGGCCCGGGCGGGACACCCTGGATGGGGGAGAAGGGATCGATCTGGCTGACTATTCCGACAAAGTGGATCCTGTCGTCATTCGCCTTGCTGGTTCTTCCAGATCAGTTGCTCTTGTCGGTGCGCAAGAGGAGGATAGCCTGTTCAGTATCGAGGACCTGCTGGGTGGATCTGGCGATGATCACTTGTCCGGTGATGAGGCATCCAACCTTCTGGATGGCGGCCCGGGGATCAACAGCCTGACAGGTGGTGCCGGTATCGATGCCTTTATTTTTCGTTTTTCCGGTCTAGGGCACCGCGTTACAGATTTCAGTCGTTCAGAGGGAGACGTGCTGGATTTCTCGGGCCTGGATGCGGATACAGGGACAGCGGGCCATCAGGTTTTTCATTTCTCCGGATCGCGTGCGGCTCCGCATTCCCTGTGGTTTGATCCCATTCCTGGTGGTCCAGGTGGGTACTTGTATGCTGATCTGGATGGCAATGTGGATCAGCCCGAGTGTTCCGTCTTTCTTGAAGGCGTGGAGCATATATCCCGGGACGATTTCTCGCGGAGTACCTTTGTTCTGTCACCGATCCGTCGTGGTGTGCGGGAGCTGTCGTTTGATGGAACGGTCGATGATGTTGTTACCGTTGATCTTGGGGTTCGCGGGTACTGGGGGGGTAATCTGAAGGCCGGGTTGATTTATGGTTCTGTCGATCCGGCTGTCGTACATGTAACCACAGGAGCCGGTGATGACCACCTGATCGGTAATGCACAGGCAAATATCCTGTCTGCGGGGCCCGGTGATGATCATCTGAACGGTGGTGCAGGGGAAGACGTGCTGATCGGGGGAGAAGGGAAAGATATATTTGTGTACAATTCAATTGATGACAGCGGGGATGTGATTGTTGATTTCAACCGCGAGCAGGGTGATTGCCTGGATCTGACAGCTGTTGATGCCGACGTGCACCAGAACGGCCACCAGGCATTCACCCTTTCAGGGTGTGAGCCACGTGCGCATGCTGTCTGGTATGAACCTGCAGCCGACGGTAACGGCGTTCATGCCCTTGCTGATGTTGATGGTGACACCAGACCAGATTTCTTCGTAACCCTTTATGGTATAACCAGCTTGGTTCTTCAGGATTTTATCTTCCAGGGCATATAGAAGCCGTGCGAGTGGCAGGCATTGTCCTGTCAGGCTTTCTTGTGATTGTTTCACATATTATATTATAATAACCTATGGTTTCCGTTCAGTCCATTGGGGACGAAGGATCAGGGGCCATGAGGTAACAGCTTTCTATGGTGATTGTGCTGGAAAGCGGATGGTCCGTTTGAAGAGTGGAAAGGATATCGTGTTATGGCTGTAGATCCTAATGGTGATCTTTTGGCGTTTTTCTACCCTGCTGTTTCATACAAGGAAGGCGTTGTGTTCTTTCCGCCGTCTCCCTTCTCCGGGCCGGATTCAGGGGCTGATCGCAGCGCACAGGCGGCACCCCCTGTACCTGCTCCCGTAGAGGATACGCCGCCGGCTTCTTATGAAAGCATTGATGTAAGCCCCTGGTTCTCGATCTACTCTCTTGGCATGTCCCTGCCAATTCTGGGGGATATCCTGTAGCGCACAGGCTTCTTTGTTGGTTGTGGATGCATTCAATAGCCAAGAGCGGTCGGAATCCCGTTGTTGACCATAAGGGAAACCAGAAGCTCCAGGATAACCAGCCCAACGGCGGTTATTGTATCCACACCCAGCATCCGACGTGCGACAAACCCGTGATATCCCATAAAAGCGACAGCAGCCATCAACACGGGCAGTGCCAGTGCCTGCATGGGCATTCCACCGACTGTACTCAGCAAGACAATGGGCAGAAGAACGGCTGCCAATGGCAGGTGGAGCCAGTTGAAGCTGATAATGTAGCGTTGCCACCGCTCATGGCACCCCAGAATGCGGGTTACAGGATCCATGATGACCGGAAAGACAAGCCACCCCAGCGCATACAACAGGGCCTGAAACACAAGCCAGAAGACAGGCTCACTGTTGGTTGCCGCAGGGTCCTGCGCCTGGCTTGCCAGCATTTGTATCAGGTAGACCGGAAAGACCATGGCCCCCAGCCGCAGCGAGGCCCAGAATCCCTGCGGGCTGTCGTCAACATCATCAGCGCAGCGTGGATCCATGCGCAAGATGGAGCGAACCAGAACCATACCCCGGTAGAGATCGGTTTCCTGTTTCACGGTGTACCTGCCGCCTGACAACGGATCTGGAAAAAGCGCGACAGCACCCGATGATAAATTTGGGTCAGTGTTTCCAGATCATCGACCCGGCAATGTTCATCAACCTTGTGCATGGAGCGTCCAACCAGACCGAACTCCGCCACGGGGCACAGATGGCGGATGAAGCGGGCATCCGATGTTCCCCCGGATGTGGAGAGTTCAGGCATACGGCCTGTCAGAGTGGATATGGCTTCCATCAACAGGGCAGACAGTTCACCCTGTGGCGTCAGGAACGGTTCGCCACTGCAGACTGTTTCCAGGGAATAGCGTGTCGGGTCCGGGCAGGCCCTGGCCAGCCGTGATCGGATCTCCGCTTCCAGGGAGTGGGCTGTATAGCAGGTGTTGAAACGAACATTGAAAACAACCCGTACCTGCCCCGGAATCACATTGTCTGCCGTATTGCCGGTATCAATGGAGGTCAGTTCCAGGTTGGAAGGCTGGAAGTCTGCCGTGCCTTCGTCCAGGGGTGTTTCTGTCAGGGCCTGGAGCAGTGCAAGCATCCGGGGCAGGGGGTTGTCGGCCCGGTGCGGATAGGCCACATGTCCCTGCGTTCCATGCACGGTCAGTGTACCGGACAGGCTGCCCCGCCGCCCGATCTTGATCATGTCCCCCAGGGCATCAGGGTTTGTGGGTTCCCCGACCAGGCACATGTCTGGCGCTGTGTCATGCTGTGAGACCCAGTCCAGAAGCTTCCGGGTGCCATTAATCGCCGGGCCTTCTTCGTCTCCGGTGATCAGAAAGCTGATGGAGCCAGCAGGATGCCCTTGCTCCAGCAAGCGAGTTACCGCTGCAACAAATGCGGCAATAGCTCCCTTCATGTCTGCGGCGCCACGCCCGTACAGAACGCCGTCCACGACCTCTCCGCCGAAGGGGGCATGGCTCCAGCCCGATGATGGCGAAGCCGGCACAACATCGGTATGTCCGGCAAAGCAGAAATGAGGTCCACGGGTGCCCAGGCGGGCATACAAGTTGGCAACATCCGGTGTGCCCGGTTCAGAGAATACCAGGCGTGTACATGTGAAGCCGATGCGTTCCAGAACCTGCTGCAGGGCGTGCAGGGCCCCTGCGTCATCCGGGGTTACGGAAGGGCAGCGCAACAGGGCCTGCGCCAAGGGCAGGGGATCGCACAGGTCCTGTATGCTGCTGACTCCCTGTGGTGCAAGATCAGGATCAGTCACGGAGCAGCTCGTTGATAGAAACCTTGGAACGGGTTTTGGCGTCCACGCGCTTGACGATCACGGCACAGGCAAGCCCGGGTCCGGGTGTTCCGTCCGGCAGGGGTTTGCCCGGCAGGGTTCCGGGTACAACCACAGAGCCGGCCGGAACGCGGCCCATGAAAATCTCTCCGGTTCCACGATCAATAATCTTGGTGGACGCACCGATGAAGACCCCCATCGACAGCACGGCACCTTCTTCGACAATGACACCCTCGGCAACTTCAGAGCGTGCCCCGATAAAGCAGTTGTCTTCGATGATCACAGGTCCGGCTTGCAGGGGTTCCAGAACACCGCCAATACCAGCCCCGCCCGAGATATGGACATTCTTTCCAATCTGCGCGCATGAACCGACCGTTGCCCAGGTGTCGATCATGGAACCGCTGTCAACCCGTGCCCCGACATTGACAAAACTGGGCATCAGGACAACCCCCGGGGCGATATAGGCAGAGTGACGGACCACGCACCCCGGCACCGCCCGGAAGCCGGCGTTGGTAAAGGCGTCCTCGTTCCAGGCATTGAATTTGGATGGAACCTTGTCCCACCACGACGCCCCGCCGGGAGCACCGGAAATGGCAACCATGGGATCCAGACGGAATGACAGCAGGACAGCCTTTTTCAGCCACGCATTGACAACCCATTGGCCATTGTGCTTTTCGGCCACGCGCAGGGTCCCGTTATCCAGCTCGTCCAGGGCGGTGCAGACAGCCTCGCGGATGGCGCCTGTTGTGGCCGGTGACAGGGTGTCACGCATGTCCCAGGCAGAATCAATGACAGATTGCAGGGATGTCTGAAGTGTGGCGGTGCTCATCGGGGCCGGATCCTTGAAACAATGGTCGGTCTTGTCAGGTCCGGGGAGCATACCCGTCGTGGCTCTGTCGTCAACCGCCTGTACGGATGGCCACATACCGGGGGGGGCTTTGTTGACCTGCTCCTGTGACAGGAACACCATCGTCGGGCAGCGTATATCAGCCCGACCAGGGCCAGTCCGGGGACTGTTTTGGACGACAGGGAGCACAGGGATGCATCGGGTAATCCCCGCGGATTGTCCGGTTCCGGGTCCGCGGGAGGAGGGGGGCTGTCTGCCCGTCTGGCGGCTCTCTGGCCGGGGCCTGTCCTGATTTATGGCCCGGACCGCAGATTGATCTCGGTTTCTTCTGCGGAATGTCCGTTGTCCAGTAGCGCTGATACTGAACCCGATATTCTCGCCCTGGTTTCGATCGTTCAGGCTCATGGCACGTCGTGCTTCGGATCAGTCCAGATTGATACCCCGAGTGGTTTCCATGCCTATGACTTGGCAGCATTGCCGGGAGATGGGGCAACGGTTCTGGTGCTTGCCCGTGCTGTTACCCTGAACCAGGGTTTGCGCGTTGCCCTGGCGACCGGTCGTCAGCGTTACAAGGACCTGGTGGAAATTTCGTCGGATTTTGCCTGGGAAACGGGCGTTGACGGGCGCCTTGTCTTTGTCAGTCCCCGCGGGGCATTGGGGTACCCTGCTGCATCCTTGATTGGCCGGTCCATGGCTGATTTCGTGCTGGACCCAGAGGCCGACTTCCCCTTTGTAACCCGCAGCAGTGTCGCCAATGTCGTGATCTGGATGCGTCGTGCAGACGGCGGGCGTGCCTGTGTGAATGTGTCTGCCCGTCCGGTCTTTGCCGATGATGGGCAGTGGGGTGGGGCGCGTGGTATTTGCCGTGATATCACCTGCGAGCAGGAACGCGATGAACAGCAGGAGCGGGCCCGCCAGCGGGAACAGATTTTCAACCATATCGTCAGTACGTTCCGTGACGAGGTGATACCGGCCAATGTCCTGCATGTTGCGGCTGAAACGATGGCCCGGGGCATGGGGGCGGTTTCCTGCCATATTTTCCGCCGGGCCCCGTTGTCGCTCTTGCCATCGGTCGGGGGGGAGGCGGAGACTGATCCAGCCAGGATCCTGCGTGAGGCCATGATCCCCGGGGCCTCTTTTGGTGTGGCGGACGAGAATCTGGCCCGCATGATGTTGGAACGGATTGGTCCAGGGTCGCTGGTCTGCCAGGAGCAGGTTGAAGGCTACGATGCTCTCGCCTCGGTATGTCGTTATCACAAAAGGATCAACGGGGCTGTTGTCCTGTTCCGCGACCAGTCCCATGATTCATGGTGCGAAGACGATCGTGTCCTTCTGGCGGATCTTGCAGACCAGATTGGTGTTGCCAACGAACAGATTGATGCACACGAAAATATTCTGCGCCTGTCGCGAACAGACAGCCTGACCGGGTTGTTCAACCGTCGTGCCTTTATGGAAGAGATGGAGCGGCGGCATAACCGGCTGGCGCGTGACAATTTGTCTGCGGCTCTTTTGTTTGCCGATCTTGATAACTTCAAGAGGGTAAATGATGTGTACGGTCATGCCGCTGGTGATGCGGCTTTGTTGACCGTGCGTGATATGCTGGTTGGCAGTACACGTCCAACCGACCTTGTGGCCCGGCTGGGAGGGGACGAGTTTGCCATCTGGCTGGAAGGTGCAACCCAGAAAGTGGCTGTCGACAAGGCGCACCTGTTGATGGAGATGTCTGCACGCGAACTGGTTCCCCTGTCCGGTAGTCCCGATTTCCCGCTGGGCCTGTCTATTGGTATCGCGGTTCATCTTCCCGGTGGTGTTGAGACGTTGGCCGATCTGATGGTCCGTGCGGATCATGCCATGTACAAGGTCAAACATTCCGGGAAAGGGGGATATGCCGTGGCAGACCAAACACTTTCCGCTGGTCCCACCATGCGCCGTCCCCGCGGCTAGAGTATGACAGTATCCCGTTGTATCGGGTTGTTTATGATCTCTCCAGACAACGGAATCGCATGTGCATTGACGCCCCGGTCGTTGTGATGGCAGACCGATAGGACGCACGTGTTCCGCCGGCCATGGCCGGATGTGGGGAGCGCCACAGGTCTATCCCCGCGAACAGGAGACTGACGATTGGTACGTGTCCTTTTCCTTACGGCCTTTTCGGCCTTGCTTCTGGGAGCAGTGGCAGCTGTCGGTTTGCTGGAGATCATCCGCCGTCCCGGCGGTCTTCCGCATCAGAAAGATATGCCCGTTGACCAGATGGTTGCCCAGGTCAGCAAGGAAGCTGCCGCCGTGGCCGAGATGTTCTGGTACGACTTTACCTTCTATCTGTCCAGGCGGGCCTTGAAAGACCTGACATCCCTGCGTGACAGGGTCTGGTCCGGAATAACCGGCGTTCTGGATGAAAGCAGTCTGTTGCCTGCGGATGAACAAATTGTTGTTGTCGGGGCTGTTCCGATGAATCAGGGGGACACATCGTCGGCAGTGTCGGTTCCCCGCAGCAGTGTATCCGGACAGGGTGAAGGACTCCTGACCGGCATTCTGGCCCCAGCCAGCCAGTATGCGGTATCGGAATGGACCATCGGCCCCGGAGAAGCCGGGTATCTGGAACGCGTTTTGATCAATGGGCAGCCCGCTGATCCCGGGGGGGCCGTTGCGCCTGATGCAACCTTGTTCCTGTCCGGGTGGGCCGGTGATCCGGCGATTGGTATCCGTTACAGCCATGTTCTGGTGACCGTGTGTGGAAAGGTTGTGGCCACCACCGGGGTCGGCGAACCAACCCCTTCGGTTGCCCGATTTGTCCATGCCAATCTGGGAAGTGCCGGATGGGTGGCCCGGCTGCCGGCAGCAGCCCTGCCGCGTTGTCCTGATGCAGCGCTGGGCGCTCTGGCCCTGCGTGGCGGGGTCGTGGCGCACCGTCTACAGGGTAACTTTCCGATGATCCTCCAGCCTGGCGGGAATCCATCGTCTGCCGGGCCCTTTGCGCCTGTTCTTCGTCCCGGGTCCATCAAGGCGCCGCGTCTGGAAAGCATCCGTATCCGCGATCGGGTTGGGCTTCGCAGCTGTCCGGACACCACCTGTCCGGTGCTGGAGAATATTGCCAAGGGTCCTCACCGGGCGACACTGCTGGAACACGTAAACAGTTGGCGGCTTATTCTGTCTGCCCAAGGGAACGGATGGATTCCCAAGGACGAGATCGAAATCCCCTGACAAGCGGGGTTACTGATTCCGGCTCAGGCTGTGCAGGGCCGCTTCCAGCCATGTGGTCAGATGATCCGTCATATGATGGCAGTACGCTGACAGTGCCTGTTCCGGGAACAGGGCCAGTGGGGGTACTTCAGGGCCACAGTGTACCAGAACGGTTGTCATGCCCATGGCCGCCGCTGTTTCCAGATTCTGCGGGCTGTCCTCAAAGAAAGCCGTTGTCTTGGGGTCAAGCCCGAATGCGGCTGTCATCCGGTGATAGGTTTGCGGGTTGGGTTTGGGGCAGTACTCTGCGGCATGAATATCGAAAACCCCTTCAAAGACCTGCTCCAGATCCAGGGCTTTCAGAACGGCCCGCGCATGTTTTCCTGATCCGTTCGTAAAGATCAGCCGCCGACCCGGCAGCTGTAGAAGTACTCTTCTCAGCGCTGGATCAGGCACCAGGGCCGAGTGATCAATATCATGCACATAATCGAGGAATGTGTGTTGATCGACGCCATGCTCAACCATCAGGCCGCACATGGTTGTTCCGTATGTGTGGTAGTACTGCTTCTGCAGAATGCGGGCGGCATCTTCATCCAGATTCAGATGCCGGGCCACAAAATGACGGATACGGGCTTCTACTTGGGGGAACAGGCTGCTGGTACCCGGGTAGAGGGTGTTGTCCAGGTCGAACAGCCAGGTCGTTACATGGTCAACCGGATGCTGCAGAAGCTTTTCAGCATGCTGATGCATTGGCCCGAGGCCCCCTTCTTGTTAACGACTGTGTAGATTGTGACGGGAAGACAGAGAGCTGGTGACCTTGCTGTCAGTTATCGGCAATGGCGGCAATTTCGGCCCGGACATGGTCAAGCCCTTCCGAACGTGTCGAGCTGGTACACAGGATCAGCGGGTGGGATGCCCCATGTTTTGCCAGCTCCTGTTGCGTCTTCGCCATTACAGATTCCAGTGCATCGCCGCGCAGCTTGTCTGTTTTGGTTAGAACAATCTGGTAGTTGACCGCGGCCGTATCCAGCATGGACATGATCTCCCGGTCGCTGTCCTTCAGACCGTGACGGCTGTCCACCAGAAGAAACACGCGGCGCAGGTTCGGACGGCCACGCAGGTAGGACTTCACCAAGCGGGTCCACTTTTTCACCTGATCCTGCGGGGCCCGTGCATACCCGTAGCCGGGCAGATCAGCCAGTAACAGACGGTCATCGAGGGAGAAAAAGTTGACCTCCTGGGTCCGGCCCGGTGTGTCGGACGTGCGGGCCAAGGCGCGGGTTCCGGTCAGCGCGTTGATCAGGCTTGATTTCCCTACATTCGACCGGCCGGCCATGCAGACTTCAGGCAAGGTGGCTTCCGGCAGCTTGTCCAGAGATACCACCCCCAGCATGAAGCGGCACGGTCTGGAGAAGAGAAGGCGCCCCTTCTCCAGGTCCGCGTCGTCAAAAGGCTTGTCGGCATCACGCAAGGGTTTGTCCCCCGCTTTGGTGTCGAGCCACGATCATGTCCGGCCTGCATGGGCGGGAGCCTCGTCATGGCGGCGCATGATTGACCACTGCTGGGCAATGGACAGGATATTGTTCCAAGCCCAGTAAATCACCAGACCAGCAGGGAACCCGGCCAGCATGAAGGTGAAAAGAACCGGCAGGAACATCATGACCTTGGCCTGGACCGGGTCAGCCGGCGCAGGATTCAGCTTCTGCTGGAACCACATGGTGATCCCCATGATGATGGGCAGGATTCCCAGGTGCAGGAATGACGGTGCGTTCCACGGGATCAGGCCAAACAGGGTGAACAGGTTGGTCGGATCCGGTGCAGACAGATCTGTAATGAAGCCATAGAAGGGAGCGTGACGCATTTCCAGCGCAACAAACAGCACCTTGTACAGGGCAAAAAAGATCGGAATCTGGATCAGGATCGGCAGGCACCCAGCCAGCGGATTGACTTTCTCGTCCCGGTACAGGGCCATCATTTCCTGCTGCATCCGCACACGGTCGTCCTGGAACCGCTCCTGCAGTTCCTTGACCTTGGGCTGCAGTATTTTCATCCGGTTCATGGCCTTGTAGGACTTGTTGGCCAACGGATACAGCACAAGCCGCAGGGCAACCGTAAAGGCAAGAATGGCCAGCCCGAAATTGCCAAGGAACCCGTAAAGGAACTGGATGGCGATGAAAAACGGCTTGGTCAGGAAGTAGAACCAGCCAAAATCAATGGCAAGATCAAACCGGTCGATGCCTTTTTCACGGGCATAACGATCCAGAAGATCCACCTTCTTGGCTCCGGCAAAGAAGTCAGTCACCGTTGTGATTGTTTCCCCGGGGGCTACTGTACGGGCTGAACCTAGGAAATCACTCTGATAACGGTCATGCCCATCGCCGGTATAGACAAAACGTGCCTTGTTCACATCGCCTTTGGGCAGGTCAATGGCTGTCAGCCAGTATTTGTCGGTAATTCCGATCCAGCCACCGGTCGACTGATAGTCAACATGACGCTCATCGCGGAGATCCTGGTACGTGATCTCCTTCAGCGTTCCGTCCAGCACGCCCAGGGGACCTTCATGCAGGATGTAAAATCCTTCTGTGCGGGGCGTATAGCCACGGGAAACCAGCCCGTAGGGATAAAGTGTCAGGGCATCCGGGCCCGTATTCTCGACGCTGTCGGTAATCGTGAACAGAAAATCAGGGTCCACGCTGACAACACGCCGGAAGACCAGCCCCTGATCATTTTTCCATACCAAGGTTACCGGTGTGTTCTCCGTCAGGGTTCCCCCCTCGCTCCGCCAGTGGGCATCGGGGCCGGGTACCTTGATTGCCGGGTTGGCAGATACCCAACCAAACTCGGCATAATGCGGACGCTCTGATCCCTTGGGGTTGAGCAGGACAATATTTGCGGAGTGTGGATCCACCTGTTCCCGGTACGCCTTCAGGGTCAGGTCATCGATACGCCCGCCATGCAGGGACAAGGAGCCGGAGAGGGATGGTGTATCAATGCGTACGCGCTGACCTTCCGCCAGTACGGCATTCCGGTCGCGTGGACCTGTTGGCGCCGCAATGCCCGGATCAGCCGCCACAGGGCCGGGTGTGGTATCGATGGTCGCATCCGACCGGACCGGAACAGGAGCCGGCGGCGTGGGGGCAAAGTACTCAAAGCCGGCAAGAATTGCCACCATCAGCACCATGGCCAGAATGAAGTTCTTTTGTTCAGGCATCTGTACGTAGTCCGGGTGTTGTGCCAGTCGGAAAATTCAGTGGCGGTGAAGATGGCCGCACTTGGGCGGTGTGTCCAGAGTCTCTGGCACGGGGTCATATCCGCTTTCCCCCAGCGGGTGGCAGCGCAGGATACGTTTCAGGGCCATCCAGCTGCCCCGTATGGCACCGAACCGCGCTATGGCTTCGTACGCATACGCAGAGCAGGTTGGCAGGTAGCGGCATGTCGGGGGCAGGAACGGGGAGATGCCAAGCCGATAGGCCCGTATCAGTCCCTTCAGGATACGGGCAACGATCATTGTGTTGCTGCCTTGTTGGGACCAGAGGCGGCCGCTTTTTCTGTACGGGTCTGCTTCTTTCGACCGCCCTTGCGGGGGGGCGCCAGTGCTGCACTTCCCGGGGCCATCTTGGCTACACGGGCCAAGGTTGTCTTCAGGTCCGCCACCAGAAGGTCGAAGGGACGGTCAACCGTCGCTCCCCGCCCTATAATAACGTAGTCTGTCCATGGTTCGACATGTTCAGCCATGACACGATCCACAACAGCCCGAAGACGCCGCCTGGCTCGGTTGCGGGCTACAGCGTTTCCAACTTTCTTGGATACGGTAAAACCCACACGGACCAAGGAAACCTTGGTTGTGCCAAGCGGTGTGTCTGTATGATCGCTTTCTGCGCCTTCGGTAACAGAATTTTCCGGACTCAGGGAAAAGCCCGGCAGGCATGAAGAGTGCCGCATGGCTTCTTTTTTTTCCCTGTCCGACATGGCAGCAGCCTGAACAATCAGGCCAGGCACGGCCCATTTGCGCCGTTCAGCAGCGACTCGCAGGAAATCGCGTCTCCGCTTGAGGCGGTTAACCACCACAGAGGTGTCAGCTGCCGCCCGCACGGACCAGACGCCCCGTAGATCAGGCGCTCAGACGCTTGCGGCCCTTGGCGCGACGGGCAGACAGAACCCTGCGTCCGCCAACGGTGGCCATGCGGGTGCGGAAGCCATGACGGCGCTTGCGAACCAGTTTGCTGGGTTGATAAGTGCGCTTCACGGTACAAAAACTCCGGTCAATCAGTGTAATCGCGGGATGTCTTGCCTTTTTACGGCGGCAAACAGCGAACGGCCTGCAGGGGCCGAATGTCAAAACAGAAGCGGCTGTATAGCGGGACACTGGGGTAAAAGTCAATGCCGGTAGCACAAGGTTCTGTTTTTTACGCCAAGGCAAGCTGCGGCCTGAATTTGCCTCTCTTTGCGTGATAGGGACACCGGCTTGCCCTCTTGACGTCCCGGCTCCCGGAGTCGAGTTCATGGCACTGCATGATTGTTTAGTGTGACGTTATGAGGGTGAGGTGCGGAAGGTTTCTGTACAGGGTAGTGCAGCCGCAAGCTTGTCCGGTGGGCACAATGCCCATGCCGGCATACAGGATAAAATTGAGATTCCTGATGAATTGATATAGATCAATGGGGAACCCTGATGTCCGGGGCATAGTGCGCGCCCGTATCTGTCCGGTGGAATGTGTACATCTTTTGCAGACCTCCTGCAGCCTTCCCGTATGTGTCGTGTTTGTGGCGAGATTACGTACCAGGATGGCGAAGTACCGGGTCTGGATGCCGGATAACAGGGGAGTGTGGTGTTTGTATGCCCTGGCGGAGAGTGTGCCGCGTTTCTGCGTGGTGTTGTCGGGGTTACGGGTTTTCGTCAGATATCTGACGCTTTGCACAGGGTATTTGTTTTGGTCGGTACAGGAGGGGTCATGACCCAGGCGACCACGGCGCACAGCGCTCCGGCGGCAGCCACCGCCTATAATATGGATGTTATCCGCAAGTTCGTCGTCGCGGCGATGTTCTGGGGTGTTGTCGGCTTTTGTGCTGGTGATTTTATTGCCTGGCAGCTGGCGTATCCATTACTGAATCTTGATCTGGAGTGGACGACGTTCGGTCGCCTGCGTCCGGTTCATACGTCGGCTGTTATTTTTGCCTTTGGCGGAAATATCCTGATCGGCAGTTCCCTTTACATCGTCCAGAGAACCTGCCGCGCCGGGCTTTGGGGCGGGAATGTCACGGGCAACATCATTTTCTGGGGCTATCAGGCCTTTATTGTGATGGCGGCCCTGTCCTATGTGCTGGGTTATACCCAAGGGCAGGAGTATGCCGAGCCCGAGTGGCCTGTTGACCTGTTTCTGACCGTTGTATGGGTGGTGTATCTGGCGGCCTTTGTCGGAACCGTCATCCGGCGCCAGGAAGAGCACATCTATGTTGCCAACTGGTTCCTGCTGGCTTTCATCGTTGTTGTGGCCATGCTGCATCTCGGGAATGGACTGGCCGTGCCGGTTTCTTTCCTTGGTATGAAGTCTTATTCCCTGTACGCCGGTGTGCAATCGGCCATGATCCAGTGGTGGTATGGTCACAACGCGGTTGGTTTCTTCCTGACAGCCGGCTTCCTGGGGATGATGTATTACTTCATGCCCAAACGTGCCGGGCGCCCGGTCTATTCCTATCGTCTGTCGATTGTGCACTTCTGGGCCCTGATCTTTCTCTACATCTGGGCCGGCCCGCATCACCTCCATTACACATCCCTGCCGGACTGGACCCAGACCCTGGGCATGACCATGTCGGTTATCCTGTGGATGCCTTCGTGGGGGGGGATGATCAACGGCATGATGACCCTGTCCGGTGCGTGGGACAAACTGCGGACGGATCCGGTCATGCGCTTCCTTGTTACGTCGGTGGCGTTTTACGGCATGTCAACCTTTGAAGGACCGATGATGTCCATCAAGGCCGTGAACTCGCTGTCACACTTTACCGACTGGACGGTTGGCCACGTTCATTCCGGGGCATTGGGATGGGTGGCGTTTGTCTCCTTTGGGGCCATGTACTACCTGATCCCTGTCTTGTGGGGGCGCAAGTCGCTTTACAGCATGCGTCTGGTTTCCTACCATTTCTGGATCGCCACGATTGGTATTGTGCTCTACATTTCTGCCATGTGGGTCTCCGGGATCATGCAGGGCCTGATGTGGCGTGCCTACAATGAACTTGGCTTCCTGCAGTACTCCTTTGTCGAGACTGTAGAGGCGATGCATCCCTACTATGTGATCCGTGCAACCGGTGGCCTGTTGTTTGTCATTGGTTCCCTGATCATGGCCTGGAACATGTATCGGACCATCAAGGGTGATATCCGCGAGGAAACCCCTTATGAAATGCCGGAACTGTCTCCGGCGCCAAGCTCCGTGCGGCGTTGAGACAGGGGGGAGAGAAATGAGTCTTGTCAAGCATCACGGCAAGGTCGAGAAAAACGTCCTTGTTCTTCTGGTCGGCATCTTCCTGACGGTTATCATCGGTGGCCTGGTCGAGGTTGTGCCCTTGTTTTCCGTGGAATCCACCATCGAGAAGGTGCAGGGGGTTCGTCCCTACTCACCGCTGGAACTTGCGGGTCGCAACATCTACATGAGCGAAGGGTGCTATAACTGCCATACGCAGCAGGTACGCCCCTTCCGTGACGAGGTAGAGCGTTACGGCCATTATTCCCTGGCCGCGGAGTCCCAGTATGACCATCCATTCCAGTGGGGGTCCAAGCGTACAGGGCCTGACCTGGCCCGCCTGGGTGGAAAGTATTCAAACGAGTGGCACCTGCGTCATCTGGTCAATCCGCGTGATGTCGTGCCGGAATCAATCATGCCCGGTTATCCGCATCTGGCGCGCCAGAACCTGACGTTTGATGATGCGGCGGCGCACCTGAAGACCCTGCGGATTGTTGGCGTTCCTTATACCGAGGATGACCTTGCCAAGGCGGTGGAGGATTTCCGGGCCCAGGCTGATCCGGATGCCGACCATGAAGGGCTTCTGGCGCGTTATCCCAAGGCTGTGACCGGCGACTTTGACGGGGATCCAACCCGCCTGACCAAAGCCGATGCCCTGATTGCCTATCTTCAGGTTCTGGGCACCATGGTCGACTTTACCCAGTTCGATCCTGCCCGCAAGGCGGATGCGAATATCTACCGCTAGAGGGTCTGTATGGAAACGCTGCAGGATATTGCCGATTTTGCCCGGCAGTTTTGGGGGGTGTGGCTGATGGTTTTCTTTATGGGAATCGTTGCCTATGCCTATTGGCCGCGTAACCGGGACCGGTTTGACAGCAATGCGATGATTCCCTTGCGGGATGATGAGGACAAGGAGTGGACCAATGGCGGGCGCCCCTGAGAAAGACCCGATTTCGGGCCTTTACACAACAGGCCATGAGTGGGATGGAATCGCAGAACTGAATACACCTCTCCCGAAATGGTGGGTGTATGTGTTCTACGCTA
This sequence comes from Haematospirillum sp. H4485, assembly GCF_012102745.1. Lineage (GTDB taxonomy): Bacteria > Pseudomonadota > Alphaproteobacteria > Rhodospirillales > Rhodospirillaceae > Haematospirillum. Next base: position 120,111 of record NZ_JAAVSY010000005.1, on the reverse strand, counting down.
CGGTTATCTGGTCGATTGGGTACTGGATCGTTTACCCCTCGTTCCCGGTCGGGAAGGATTTTCTGCCCGGTATCTGGGAATACAGTTCCCGCCGTGAAGTGGAAGCGGATCTGGTTGCGGCCCACGCCGCCCATCAGAAAGAACGGTCGGCCATTGCTGCGGGTTCTGTCGATGAGATTTATGCCAACCCGCCGCTGCGTGCCTATGCGATTGCCGGTGGTGGTGTGTTGTTCAAGGACAACTGTGCCGGCTGCCATCAATCGGGTGGTGCCGGTGCTGTCGGCTATCCAACCCTGGCCGATGATGAATGGATCTGGGGTGGCACCCTTGCGGACATCCAGCAGACCTTGCTGCACGGGATCCGCTATGATCGTGACCCCGAGACCCGGCAGTCGCAGATGCTGGCTTTTGGTGACATCCTGTCAACGGATGAAATCAAGCAGGTGGCTGCGTACGTGAAGGATATGTCCAATGGCAAGGTGGTCGCCGGGCCGGGACAGAAAATCTATACCGAGAACTGTGCGGCCTGCCATTCGTCTGATGGTGCCAATCCTGTATCTGACGGGAATCCGGCGATGGGAGCTCCCCCGCTGGGCAACCGTGTCTGGTTATATGCCGGGCCGGGCAAGGAAATGACCATGGAGCGCCTTCAGGCCCAGATTTCCAAGCCAAAGCATGGTGTTATGCCAGCATGGTCCGGTCGCCTGAAGGACGAGGACATCAAGATGTTGACTGTGTACGTTCACTCTCTGGGGGGCGGCCAGTAGGTTGTACCTTTTTTCGGGTGAGGTGTTGACCAAGGGGCTGCCTGCATCCGCAGGTGGCCCTTTTTACAGCATCGGGGCGGTTGTGTGGCAGGTCAGCCATGGGTCGTTTGTGTAAAACTTTGGTAAATGTCCTTACGGGCCTATGATTCATGCGGGAATGTCAGTCTTTGTGCAGGATCGGTGGCTATGTGGGCGATGCGGGTTTCATCCTGCGTTGCGCTTGTGCGGCCGGGTCCGGATTCCCGCCTCGAGTCTGTAATGTGAGTTCATGCCTGAAGGAATCTGGGCAACGCGATGACATTGAATGAGAAAGAGACAGATGCTTCCGGATCGGGACGCACGGAGAAGACAGGGAAACTGGAGAAAGTGTCCCTGTACGCGGAGCATGTAAAGGTCCAGCCCAAGTATATGCCGGGCTTGTTCCGGAGCATCAAGAACTGGGCCAATGTTGCTTTCATGCTCATTTACTTCCTGACCCCCTGGTTACGGTGGGATCGTGGTCCCAATGCGCCGGATCAGGCCATTCTTCTGGATCTGGAAGGGCGGCGGGCCTACTTGCTGTGGCTGGAAATCTGGCCCCAGGAAATCTACTATCTGACCGGTCTTCTGGTTCTCGGGGCCTTGGGGCTGTTCTTTGCTACAGCCCTGCTGGGGCGGGTGTGGTGTGGCTTTGCCTGCATCCAGACCGTGTTCACCGATATCTTTGTTATGGTCGAGCGCTGGCTGGAAGGGGACCGTAACGCCAGGATCAAGCTGGATCGCGGTCCAATGACCGTCGGAAAGTTTACCCGCAAGACCATCAAGGTCATAATCTGGGCGCTTATATCGGTCGCAACGGGTTTTGGTTGGGCCGCTTATTTCAACGATGTTCCGACACTGGCAACAACCTTCCTGACTGGTGATGCCGGCTGGGGTGTTTACCTGTCGGTGGGGATTGTGGCGGGCTTCTGTTTCCTGCTGGCTGGATGGGCGCGGGAGCAGGTGTGCATCTACATGTGCCCGTGGCCCCGCTTCCAGGCATCCATGTTTGACGAAGACAGCCTGATCGTGACCTACGAAAAATGGCGTGGGGAACCGCGTGGATTTGCCAAGAAGGGGACATCGTTTGAAAATCGCGGGCACTGCGTGGATTGTACCTTGTGCGTCCAGGTCTGCCCAACCGGCATAGACATCCGCAATGGCAGCCAGCTTGCCTGTATTGGCTGCGGTCTCTGTGTTGATGCCTGTAACTCCATGATGGACCGTCTTGACTTGCCGCGCTGGCTGATCACCTACGACAGTACCAATCGCCAGTTGGCCCGTGCCCGTGGTGAGCCAATAAAGCACCGTCTGGTTCGCCCACGTACCATCATCTATGCTGCTTTGATAACGGTGCTGGTTCTGGTCATGATCCTGGGGGTGTCAACCCGGTCACGTCTGGAGGTAACGGTTCTGCATGAACGCAGCCCGTTGTTCGTAACCCTGACGGACGGGAGCATACGCAACGGCTATACGCTCAAGATCCTCAACAAGCGGCCCGAGAAGAATACGTACGCGGTGTCCATTCGCGGCGTTGAGGGTGGGACCCTGAAGGTTGTCGGCTCCGATATTGAAGCCGGAGAGCTTCAGTTGGAGGTTGAACCCAACAGTGTGGCAACGTTCCGTGTTTATGCCACGGCCCCGCAAAAGGCTCTTGAGGGCAAGGCGACCGATGTTACATTTGCCCTGCGTAATCTTCACACGGGCGAAGCGGCGTCCCGTGGTTCGTTGTTTGCCGGGCCGCAGCGTTGACCGCCCTGTGTGTGCCAGCGCGTTTATGACCAGGAGGAAGTGTGTCATCCGTTCAGCAGAACCGACCCCGGGGTTGGTGGTATCCGTGGATTTTTGTCGGTGGCTTTGGTCTGGTCTTTGTGGTGAATGCCATTCTGCTGACCTTGGCTACCGTGACCTTCAACGGGTTTGAAACCCGGGAACCGTCCAACCGTCGCAACGGCTACAATGACAAGATTGCCGCCAGTGCCGAGCAGGCGCGTCTTGGCTGGAACGGGAGCCTGTCCCTGCAGCCCCTGTCCGTAGGATCTGTCGATGGAGGGCGCACGGCCCGTGTCACGATGACGTTTACCGGTGCAGAGGGGCATCCCCTGGATGGGCTGGATGTTGCAGTCCTTGTGTGGCGTCCGACCCAGGAAGGGCTTGACCGTCATGTGGAGCTGCCGCCGACCGGGCCCGGTACCTATGCCCGCGATATCGCGTTTCCCCTTCCGGGCCTGTGGGAGCTGCGGGTCAGTGCCGGGCGCGGTGATTCTGTCCAGTGGCGCACGATAGAGCGTATTGACCTGAGATAAACCTGTTTGTCTGCTTCCGGAACGGATGTTGCCATGCCTGAAAGTACCCTGCTTCTGTCTGCCGGCCCCGGGACCGGGGGCTGTGGTGCGGCGGCCTGCCGGCATTGTGGCCAGCCGGTTCCGGATGCGGCACAGGGGAGAACAACGTTCTGCTGTGCCGGCTGTGAGTCCGCTTTTGCACTGCTGTCCGGCCTGGGGCTTGAAGCCTATTACAAGCGCCGCCAGATTGACCCTGATCTTCGTCCCCTGCGTCCGGACCAGGATGCGCCCGGCCTGCCCGACTGTACGCCATGGGTTGGCACAACACCCGAGGGCCTGTGTGTCCTGCACCTGATGGTCGAGGGTATACACTGCGCGGCCTGTGTCTGGCTGATCGAAGCGGTTTTGGCGCGTCAGACCGGTGTGGTGTCGGCCCGTGTCAACATGACAACCCGCCGTTTGACCCTTCTCTGGAAGGGGGCGGCTGCGGATGCGCCGGTTCTTCTGGATCCTGTCTGTCAGGTCGGGTACCGCCTGTTGCCCTATGATCCCCGGCGGGTCGAGGCGGAATACAGCACCGCCGAGCGCGAGCTTTTGCGCGGGATTGCCATTTCCGGCTTTGCCAGTGCCAATATCATGCTGTTCTCGGTATCAGTGTGGGCCGGCGTGGATATGGGGGTCTGGACCCGTGACCTGTTTCACTGGCTTTCAGCCCTGTTTGCCTTTCCGGCGGTTGCCTGGTGTATCCGGCCGTTTCTGCGTTCGGCCCTGTCAGCCCTGCGGCACGGGCGTACCAACATGGATGTACCGATTACCATCGGGGTGTTGCTGGCAACCGGCGTCAGCCTGTGGGAAACAGCCCACAGTCGGCCCCATGCCTATTTTGACGCGGCTGTAACCCTGTTGTTTTTCCTGCTTGTCGGGCGCTACTTGGACAGTCGTGCCCGTGGGCGTGCCCGCTCTGCTGCCGGTCAGCTTGTCATGCTGGGAAACCGCCCGGTAACGGTGGAACACGCGGATGGCCGGCGAAGCTTGGTTTTGCCTGAAACCGTGCGACCAGGATCAACGGTGCTTGTGGCTGCGGGCGAGCGGATAGGCGTTGATGGCCTTGTCCTGTCCGGGCAGTCGGAGCTGGAAACCAGCCTGCTGTCCGGGGAAACCATGCCTTGCGCGGTTGGCCCCGGCGAACAGGTTTTTGCCGGAACCCTGAACCTGACTGCTCCGCTGCGGTTACAGGCCGTAGCGGTTGGGGAAGGAACCCTGCTGGCCGAAATTTCACGGTTGATGGATGTGGCAGAGCAGGGGCGCGCGCGCTATGTGGTGCTGGCGGACCGGGTGGCCCGTTTTTATGCCCCGGTTGTGCATCTGGCCGCGCTCCTGACTTTTATTGGCTGGATGAGCCTGTCCGACCAACCGTGGCAGGATAGTTTGATGACCGCGGCGTCGGTGTTGATCATCACCTGTCCCTGTGCGTTGGCCCTGGCGGTTCCGGTGGTGCAGGTGATTGCCTCGGGGCGCTTGTTGCGGCGTGGCATCCTGCTGAAATCCCCGACCGCCCTGGAACGCGCCGTGGGTGTGGATACCGTGGTCTTCGACAAGACCGGAACCCTGACCTGTGGCCAGCCTGTCCTGGAGCCTGAAAACCTGAAAGCCCGGCAGGCTGACGGAACCCTTGGTATTGCTGCGTCCCTGGCTGGTGCCAGCCGTCATTCCTTGGCCCGTGCCCTTGTGCGCCACTGCATGCGGCCTTTTGTGGACGGGGTGGAAGAAATCCCCGGTTCCGGGTTGCGCCGGCTGACCGCCGAGGGTGAGATCCGCATGGGCAGTGCTGTATTCTGTTATGCGCCTGCCGATCGTTCCCCCCATGGTGGACCTGAACTCTGGCTGTCATGTCCGGGGTCTGACCCGGTGTCCTTTCTGTTCACGGATGCGGTGCGTCCCGATGCGGTGGCCGTTGTTTCTGCCCTGCAGGAACAGGGAATGGCGATCGAGCTGTTGTCCGGCGACCGTGCGGAAGCGGTTGCCGTGGTTGCCGCGTCTCTGGGGATAACCCAATGGCAGTCCGGTTGCAGCCCGGCGGCCAAGGTTGCCCGTTTGCAGGAGCTGGCAGCTATGGGACGGCGCGTTATGATGGTTGGTGATGGCCTGAACGATGCCCCGGCATTGGCCGCCGCGGATGTGTCGTTGTCTCCGTCTTCGGCTGCCGATATCAGCCAGAATGCTGCGGATGTTGTCTTCCAGGGGGAACGACTGGAGCCAGTGGTCGAGATTTTGCGTGTTGCGCGTTTTGCTGATACCTTGGTACGCCAGAATTTCATGCTTGCATTTGCCTACAATGTGGTAACTATCCCGCTGGCCGTTGCCGGGTATGTAACACCCTTGGTTGCAGCCGTTGCCATGAGCTCGTCTTCGGTTGTGGTTATCGCCAATGCCCTTCGCCTGTCCCGTTGGCCGGGAAAGGGACGGTAGCGGTCCACAGGAAGGACAGGACCAATGAATTCCCTTTTGCTGTTGATCCCCGCTGCCCTGTTTCTTGGTTTGCTTGGGCTGGCCGCATTCCTGTGGTCGATGCGTTCCGGTCAGTTCGATGATCTGGACGGGGCGGCAAGCCGTATTCTCTTCGATGACGATGAGTCTGCGGATGCTCCTGAATCGCAGCATGACCGGCCCGTGCGGCCCGGCTCCAGTGGTCCGGAGTCCGTTTAATGCCCGTTTCTGCACTTGTTTCTGCTTTTGTGCCCGCCGGTTCGCGGATGGACTGTGCCTGTTGTGACCTGGATGAGCGTGCTTTTTGTGCCGGTTTGGCACAGACATCATCGGCTCTGCGGGCGATCCGGCACGACATGCGAATGGAGGCCCAGGCCACAGTCTTCCGTGAAGGCGACCCAACTGACCATATTTTCACGCTGGTCAGCGGGGCGGTCAAGTTGTCCAAGCTGATGATCGACGGGCGACGGCAGATTGTTGGCTTTCTCTTTCCCGGTGACTTTTTCGGTTTCGGTCACAACGGGTTGTACGGGTATACGGCGGAAACCCTGTCCCCCGTGACCTTGTGCCGGTTTTCCCTTCTGTCACTGGATACAGTCGTTGCCGGCTCGCGCGAGCTGGAGCGGCGTCTTCTGAATCGCATGATTGCAGAATTGTCTTTCGCCCAGGAGCAAATGCTGTTGTTGGGGCGCATGAGTGCCCGTGAGAAAGTGGCCCATTTTCTGCTGATGCTTTCCCGGCGCGCAACGCAGAGGGGGGACGTACCGTCGCCGTTGTCCGTCCCTATGAGCCGCCTGGATATTGCTGATTATCTGGGGCTGACCATTGAAACCGTCAGCCGGACCCTGACCGGGCTGAAGAAAGAGGGATTGATCGCTATCAATGGCAACACGCAGGTTGACCTCCTGGACATGCAAGCCCTGGAGCAAATCGCTGCGGGCGGGTGTTTGTGCTGATTGTGGCCCTTACGACAGCGGTTATCGGGGGGTTTTCGCTTTTCTCTTTTTCCCTGAACCGCTAGAACGGGCTTGTATCCCGGGCCGGGCATCTCATTTTGTTTCGGCCCGTTTTGTTTGCCCCTGTGATGGAGCCAAGGATGAGCGTCCAGGCTGATACCAAGCGTTTGCCCCCCCACGCTGTCATGGCCCGCAAGGGCGGAACCCCGTTGGTGTGCCTGACAGCCTATACGGCCCCGATGGCCCGATACCTGGACCCCCATGTCGATGTTTTGCTGGTGGGCGATTCTGTGGGTATGGTCCTGTATGGCATGGAAACCACCCTGCCGGTCTCGCTTGATATCATGATTGCCCATGGCCGCGCTGTTGCCGGTGCGGCACGCCGTGCCTGCGTGGTTGTGGATCTGCCCTTTGGAACCTATCAGGAAAGCCCGGAGCAGGCTTTCCGGACTGCGGCGCGTGTTCTGGCCGAGACCGGCGCGGCTGCTGTCAAGCTGGAGGGCGGGACCGAAATGGCACCGACTATCCGTTTCCTGGTTCAACGGGGCGTTCCGGTAATGGGGCACGTCGGGCTGACGCCGCAGTCCTGCAATACGCTTGGTGGCTTTCGCGCCCGGGGGCGTACCGGGGAAGAAGCCAGGCAAATCCAGGATGATGCCCTTGCCGTTGCCGAAGCGGGGGCGTTTTCTGTGGTGCTGGAGGCTGCGGTGGAACCACTGGCACGGACCATTGCGGGCCAGGTTCCGGTTCCTGTGATTGGCATCGGGGCTTCGGTGGCGTGTGATGGCCAGATTCTGGTTACCGAAGACATGCTGGGGCTGTTTGATACATTCACACCGCGTTTTGTCCGGCGTTATGCCGAGCTTGGGACCTTGCTTTCCGATGCTGTTGCCGGGTATGCCGCTGATGTTCGGGCGCGTGTCTTCCCGGGGCCTGAGCATTGCTTTGCCGTCGCCGGGAAGGCGCAAGATCATGATAGCAGTGGGCAGCAATGATAATGGACGGGACTGTGCAGGCCATGGTGAACATTGTGCATACTGTTGCCGACCTGCGTGCACAGGTGGCCGACTGGCGGGCTGACGGGTTACGGGTGGGGCTGGTCCCGACGATGGGTGCCCTGCATGCTGGCCACATGGAACTGGTTCGGCTGGCCCGGCGCAAGGCGGACCGGGTAGTCGTTTCGATCTTTGTCAATCCAACCCAGTTCGCCCCGGGAGAGGATTTGACCCGCTATCCCCGCCAGCCCGAGCAGGATTGTGTGCGGGTTGCCGATGCCGGCGGGCACGTTGTGTTCATGCCTTCTGTTGATGACATGTACCGCCCCGGTGCCTCCACTTTTGTCGAGGTATCGGGCGTGTCTTCCGGTCTGTGTGGCGACCGGCGGCCCGGGCATTTTCGCGGCGTGGCAACGGTGGTCACCAAGCTGTTGTTGCAGTGCCTGCCCGATGTCGCCGTGTTCGGAGAGAAGGATTTCCAGCAGCTGCAGGTTATCCGCCGCATGGTGACGGATCTGGATATCCCGGTCACGATCGAAGCCGCACCACTGGTGCGGGATGTTGATGGCCTGGCCCTGTCTTCACGCAATGCTTATCTTGGCCCGGCTGAACGCCAAACAGCGCCCCGTCTTTATGCGATTCTGTGTGAGACAGCCCGGTCTATCCGTGAAGGTGCCGATCCGGTACAGGCCTGTGAGGTTGCAGCAGGTCAGTTGGAGCAGGCGGGCTTTGGCCCGATTGATTACCTGGATGTGCGTGATGAACGCACCTTGCAGCCCCCGGATGGGGAGTCCGGTCCGTTCCTGCGTCTGTTTGCTGCTGTCTTTCTGGGAAAAACGCGCCTGATTGATACGGTGCGTGTGTGGGATGCCTGATCTGGTATCAGGCCCCGCCGGTATTGTCGCTGCGTACCGATGACAGGAACGCAGTGACTGTGCCCGACAGCGCGCGCATGTGCTCCACAAGCTCCGTGCAGTCCTGAAGAACGCGGTTGGCTGCCTCACCGGTGCTGTTGGTTGCATCGGTTACAGCCGTGATGGTGTTGCGTACTGTGGTTGTGCTGTGGGATGCCTGCTGGGTGTTGCGGGCAATTTCGTGGGTTGCGGCCCCTTGTTCCTCGATCGCTGCCGAGATAGCCGATGCGATCTCGCTCATCCGGCGGATAACGTCCGATATCGCCTGTATGGCTTTTGCGGCATCCCGGGTGGCCCCCTGGACCGAGCGGATCTGCTGGCCAATTTCTGCTGTGGCCCGTTCGGTCTGGTTGGCCAGTGTCTTGACCTCGTTGGCGACCACGGCAAACCCTTTGCCCATGTCCCCGGCCCGTGCGGCCTCGATAGTGGCATTCAGGGCCAGAAGGTTTGTTTTCTCTGATATCGCGCTGATCAGGCGCACAACCTCGCCAATGCGTTCGGTGCTGTCCAGCAGGCTGACAACCTGTTCATTGGCATGCTGGGCTTGCTCCACCGCCTGCGATGCAATGGTGGTGGAGCGGGCAACCTGCTGCCCGATTTCCCGGATGGATGTTGACAGCTCTTCGGCGGATGAAGCCACAATTTCCACATTGGTCGCTGTTTCCAGCGTTGTTTCACGTACAACCCCGGCCTGATGTGTGGCATCCCGTGCTGTGGCGGTCATTTCCTCTGCGGCCATATGCATGTTGCCGGCTGCATCCGAGATGGTTTGCACAACCGTTGCCACATTGCGTTCCAGGTCATCAGCCAGGGCCAGCATGGAGGCCCGGCGCCGGGCTTCGGCCTGCTGTGCGCTGGCGGCGCGTTCCTGGTTCAGCCGTTCCACCTCCCGGGCGTTGTCGCGAAAGATCTGCACGGCAGAAGCCATGTCACCAATTTCATCATGCCGGTCGATACCGGGAATCTCGATGTCCTTGTTGCCTTCGGCCAGAAGGCGCATGGTCCGTGTCATGGCCTGAATGGGATTGGCGATGCTGCGCCCGATCATGAACGAGGCCCCGATTCCAACGACAAGGCTGGCCAGGGTCAGGCCAGTGACAAAGACACTGGCACCGTTCAGGCTGTTTGTGATGGCTGCCTGCGTATCCTCCTGGATACGTTTTTCTTCCTGCAGGGACAGCTCCTTGATCCGTTCGGTGGTGGAGGTGATGGCCTCCCCGATTGTGTGAAGCTGCTCTTCCAGAACCAGAAGCTCGCTGACCACGCCGGACAGCTCGTTCAGGCTGTCTTGATATTGTTCATAGGGTTTATTCGCTGCGGTTCGTACCTCGGGGACGGCAGCCATGACTTCCTCGACCACGAACAGCTGTTCCCATGCGGTTCCAAAGCGTTCCACATTGCGTGTCAGGAGATAGTCATCCACAGCCTGCCGGGCCAGAAGGACGTGTTCGGCCATGCGGCCGGCAAGTTCGACGGTTGTGGTATCTCCACGGCGGGCAGCGCGGGTGCGGACATCCCGGGCCTGTTGGAGAATTTGCTCGGACAGGGGGGTCAGTGTGCCGGCGATCAGTGTTACCCGCCGCAGTACCAGATCGAGGGCAGGTGTCAGAACGGCACGATAGGCTTGCAGTGTTGTCGCAAGCTCATCCACAGCACCGGCTGCGGGGGTTTTCTCGGCCTGTATCCACAGCTCGGCCACCTTCTGGTCCAGGACACTGTTCTGGGACAGGATTTCGGCCCGGCCTTTCTCATCCGGATAGCGGGAGTAAGATGTGACCAGGTTGTCGAAGGCCATGATCTGGCGGTCCAGGGCCACGGCGGCCACCGCCTTGGTTGAGGCACCGGATATAATTGTAACGTGGCGCCCGACATCCTTGAACATCCACACTGATCCTGCGGCCACAACCATAAACAGGACCAGCACAACAGCAAACCCGACCATCAGTCGGGCATGGATTTTCAGGACGGCAGGCATTCCCACTCCCCCACGGCGACAGAACAGTGCCCCTGTCGCCGGACATCATAGCCCGTTTGGCCGGGGCTGTCCGCTATCCGTGTCGTTCTGTGGCCAGTGTGTCGGAAATGCCATCAACAGCCGCTGTCTTCAAACATCCAGCCCATGCCTGCCCCGGGATTCCGGGCATAACGCTCCAGCAGGCGTTCGGCCGGTGTTTGTCCGCTTTCGGCAATGGCAAGAAGGGGATCCAGGAAACCTGTCTCATCCTGTCCCTTCTGGTTCATGCGATTCCGTCGCTTCAACCCGTTGTGGGCGATATCCAGAACGATCCGTGCAACTTCTTGCAGGGACTGCCCACCAATCCGGGCCTTCAGAGCTTGGCGCGGGACATCGGCCAGAAGACGCCGCCGGTCCTCTGCGGTCCAGGGGCGTATCAGGTCCAGGGCAGCAGTCAGGCTGTCGCTGTCATACAGCAGGCCGGTCCAGAATGCGGGCAGGGCGCACAGACGTTCCCACGGGCCAACATCCGCACCGCGCATTTCGATGTACTTTTTCAGACGGACATCAGGAAAGGCTGTAGACATATGGTCTGCCCAGTCTGATTCCGTCGGATATTCTCCCGGCAAGGCCGGCAGGCGCCCGGCCATGAAGTCACGGAAGGATTGCCCCGACGCATCGATGTATTGGCCCTTGCGATAGACAAAATACATAGGCACATCAAGCAGGTAATCAGCCCAGCGTTCAAAACTGAAGCCGTCCTCGAACACCAGCTCCGGCATGCCGCAGCGATCGGGATCCGTGTCGGTCCATACATGCGCCCTCCAGCTCAGGAAGCCGTTGGGTTTTCCCTCGGTGAACGGGCTGTTGGCCCACAGGGCGGTGGCCAAAGGCTGCAGGGCGGTGGCAACCCGCATCTTGGCCACCATGTCGGCTTCGGAACCATGGTCCAGGTTGACCTGGACGGTGCAGGTTCTCAGCATCATGTCCAGACCCAGGGATCCCCGTTTGGGCATATAGGCCCGCATGATGCGATACCGGCCCTTTGGCATCCAGTGTACGTCATCCCTGCGGGCTGTCGGGTGGAAACCAAGAGCCAGCAGGCCTGCTCCCAACTCCGAGCATACGACCCGCATCTGTTGCCGGTGCGTGCCAATTTCCGCGCAGGTCTGGTGCAGGGTTTCCAGTTGGGCACCTGACAGCTCCAGCTGTCCGCCCGGTTCCAGGGAAATGGAGGCCCCGTCTGCACGGGTCATGGCAATGACATGCTCCCCCTCCCTGACCGGTTTCCATTCAAACCGTTCCAGTCCCTTCAGGATATCGCGGATTCCGCCGGGTTCATCATAGGACAGCGGCGCATGGGTATCCCGTCGGAAGGCGTGCTTTTCATGCTCGGTTCCGATCTTCCATTCATGTGCGGGGCGGCTTCCGCTTTCCAGATAGCGTACAAGATCATCCCGGCTCAACATGGGTGTAGGGGTGGCAGAATCAGACATAGGCATGAAAAACAGTCTCCGGAGTCCTCGAATGTAGCGGGCACTTTATCAGTGCAATCATGATATCAGTATGGTCGTATCAAGGGGTGGGACCAATCCCCGTTTATGGCTTGCCAGCAGGTCAGGCTGGCCATGGCGGCTGTTTCGGCCCGCAGGATGCGGGGGCCAAGGCTGACGGGGCGGACGAAGGGTGCCTGGTGCAGCAACTCTGTTTCCCGGGGGTCAAAGCCACCCTCGGGGCCGGTCAGAAAGGCCGCCGGCCCGGATGCCTCCCTTGCTAGGACTGTGGCAACAGGGTCCCCGCGTCCGGTTTCGTCGGCAACATACAGGGTCCGTGTGTGTTCCCATCCCGCCAGAAGAGACTCCAGCCGTTCCGGCATACGCATGTCGGGAACTGTACTGCGCTCGCATTGCTCGGCCGCTTCGATCGCGGTTGCCCGCAGACGCTCGACATTGACGCGCTGGCTGTTGGTGCGGCTGGTCAGGACGGGCCAAAGGACCGATGCACCCAGCTCTGTTGCTTTCTGGACAATCATGTCCGTTCCGTCTTTCTTGACCGGGGCAAACAGCAGCCAGACGTCCGGGATACCGGTGTCCGGCTGTGGGCGCAGGCAGGACAGGGCGCGTAATTCCACGCGCTGACGATCAAGGTGCACAATATCGGCCAGCCAGTCTCCGTCCTGCCCGTTGAACAGACACACCCGGTCCGCCGGGCGGGCCCGCAGGACCGACCCCAGATAACGGGCTTGTCCGGCATCAGCCAAGACAGGCGCATTCTCTGCCAGTCGGGCAGAAACAAACAGGCGGCACAGCACACGTGCGGACATGGGATCTCCGGTTGGAACAGGCGGGACATGTCATCCCGTGAAGGAAGACCATTCAGTGGCACGAACCGGGAAGATGCATCAAGCAATTGTTGTTCCGCTGTTTCATTGTTAAACAGGCACCATGAGCAATGCACGACATATGGCTGGCGATATGCCGGTCAACGGGTGGATAGACCGCGCGGTTCCGGTATCCCTGCGCCCGTTCCTGAAGCTGTTGCGGCTGGATCGTCCGGTTGGCAGCTGGCTTTTGCTGTTTCCCTGCTGGTGGTCCCTGGTCCTGGGGGCTGCTGCTGTGGATGTCCGCTTGCAGGACTGCATCCCTTCAGCACTGCTGTTCTGGGTGGGCGCCGTTTTGATGCGTGGGGCAGGGTGTGCGATCAACGATGTTCTTGACCGCGACATTGATCGCCTGGTGGAGCGCACCCGCTCCCGTCCCCTGGCGTCCGGTGCTGTTTCCGTGCGGGCTGCGTTGATCCTGATCGGACTGGTCATGCTGGCCGGCCTGTTGATTCTTGTGTCCTTCAACACGGCCACGATTCTTCTGGGTCTGGCGTCGGTGCCCATGTTTCTTGCCTACCCGCTGATGAAGCGCCTGACCATGTGGCCACAGGTATGGCTGGGCCTGACATTCAGCTGGGGTGCACTTCTCGGGTGGACTGCAGTGACCGGTGCCCCGGGGTGGCCCATGCTTGCCCTGTATGCTGGTGCCTTCTTCTGGGTTCTGGGGTATGACACAATCTACGCCCACCAGGACCGCGAGGAAGATCGCATGGTTGGAATCGGCTCCTCGGCGCTTGCGTTGGGGGAAAGAACAAAGCCGGCCGTTGCCGTGTTCTATGGTATGGCGCTGTTCCTTTTCACCCTGTCTGCCGCCTTTGCCGGGGTATCATGGCTGTTCTATCCTTGTCTTGTTCCGGCCCTGTGGCATGCGGCGCGTCAGGTTCATCAACTCGATATTGATGATCCGTCAGGTTGCTTGGTCGTGTTCCAGTCAAACCGGGAATTCGGGTGGCTTGTTCTGGGGGCTTGTCTTGCCGGCCATCTGTCTATCACAATTCCGGGATCAGGCTGAGTCACACACCGGGTCTTGCCGTTGCGGACATACGGGAGCCCCCTTTGCGGTCAATGCCCCGGCCCTGCAATCTTTTACAGCACAAACAGTAAGAACAGGTGGACACGACTGTTCCCTTCCGTATGTCCACGGGGTGGTGCCGGTGTTACGATCAGGGTCTGTGGTAGGGAATTGATACTATTCCGCCTTGTCCGGATCTGTGGTCTTCTTCCGGGGATGGCGTGGGCAAACTGGCTTTGCGGGCGTTTTTTTGCTTCCCGCTCTCTTTCGTGCGGGTGCCATGTCAGGACAGGAGAACAGGAATGCAGGCCGATCAGGATAGCAAACCCGTAGAGACGGGCGAGAATGCCCCGGTTGCTGCATCGGCCCCCAAGAGCATGATGAGCAAGATCCTGTCGATTGCCATCGGCACGGTTATTGCTGTGTTTGTGGTGTATTCCCTGTACAGCGATTTCTATCAGCGCTCGGCCATCCGCAAGGGTATAGACGCGGATTTGCATCACATGGGCGATATTGCGGCCGAGAATATCAGCAACTGGTTGAATGCCCGCCTGCTGCTGACCCGGTTGGCGGCCGATGGTATTGCCCGCACCGATGCCAGTCCTGCTGCTGTCAGCACCGAACTGGGCCGTGCAACGCTGATGGAAAGCTTCAATGCATCCTATCTGGGTGACATCCATGGAGTCTTTACCCAGCAGCCGCCGGCTACCGATTTGCCAGCCGGGTATGACCCGCGCAAGCGTCCTTGGTACAAACAGGCCGAGACAGAAAAGGGGCCTGTGATTACGCCCCCCTACAAATCAGCCACGACGCCGGATTTGAATATTACCATTGCTATTCCTGTTTATCAGAGCGGCTCTCTTGTGGGGGTTATTGGCAGTGACTTCCTGATTGGTGATCTCTCCAAAATGATCGGGGAAATTACCTTTGGCGGGATGGGGCGTGCGTTTCTGGTCGACAAGGCCGGCACCATCCTGATGCACCCCGATCCCGATGTGGTCACCAAGAAGATGGCCGATATCTATCCGGCCCAGACGCCTTCCATCACATCAGAGGTTGTGACGGCTTCCGATGGTCGTCATACGGAACTGATGACGTTTATCCCTGTTAGCGGCCTCCCCGGGGTGGAATGGTTCCTGGTGGTCAGCGTGGACGAGGACAAGGCCTTTGCCCAGCTGACGGATTTCCGGGTTTCGGCCCTGGTTGCCGCGCTGCTCGGCGCCCTTCTGATGATCGTGATCCTGCGCCAGACCTTGAACGTGCTGGTGGCCCACCCGGTTCTTGAAATGACCGGCGCGATGAAGGATCTGGCATCCGGGAACCTGGAAGTGCAAATCCCCGGCGACGGGCGTGATGACGAAATCGGCGCCATGGCCCACGCGGTTGCCGTGTTCCGCGACAACGCGCTGGAACGTCGCCGTCTGGAGGCCGAGCAGGCCGAAGCCCGCCGTGCTGCCGAAGCCCGTACCATCAAGGTCGACAAGCTGATCTCGGCCTTCAGCGGCGACATGAACACCGTGCTGGGCACGGTCACATCTGCCGCCACGGAGCTGGAAGCCACCGCCGGTGCCCTGTCGGGGACCGCCGACCGTTCCGCCCGCGACGCCACCACGGCTGCAGCGGCTACCGAAGAAGCGTCGGTCAACGTCCAGGGTGTAGCCCATGCCACCGAGGAACTGGCCGCTTCCATCAACGAAATCGCGTCCCGGGTTGAGAATTCACGCCTGATCGCCGAACGGGCCTCGGATTCCGCCCACCGGACAAACCAGACCGTGCAGTCCCTGGTCGAGGCCACCCAGAAGATCAGCCAGATTGTGAACCTGATCAACGACATCGCCAGCCAGACCAACCTGCTGGCCCTGAACGCCACCATCGAAGCCGCCCGCGCCGGTGAAGCCGGAAAAGGCTTTGCCGTGGTCGCCAACGAAGTGAAAAGTCTGGCCGGGCAAACCAGCCGGGCGACCGATGAAATCGGGTCCCAGATCCAGGCCATCCAGACCGTTTCCGATCATGTGGCCGCCGCCATTGCCGATATCGCCAAGGTGATCGAGGAAATCAACAACATCACCGGCGATATTTCCACCGCCATCGATCAGCAGGGCGCCGCAACACGCGAAATCGCCCGTAACGTCGCCGAAGCCGCTGCCGGCACAAACGAAGTCTCCCAAAGCGTCATCAACGTCACAAACGGGGCCCGCGAAACCGGAGACAACGCCAGCCAGGTCCTCGCCGCCGCCGGTGAACTCTCAAGACAATCCGAAATGCTCAAAAACCGAGTCGACGAATTCTTCCACAGCATACGGAATGTGTAGGGCCGACTCGGCAATGCCTTGCTTGTAAATTTGTACCGTATATGCGCCTGACGCCGGGGGGCAGTTGTTTTTAGGGGGAGCCAGTTCATGCAGGCCGATCAGGATACCAAACCCGTAGAGACGGGCGAGAATGCCCCGGTTGCATCGGCCCCCAAGAGCATGATGAGCAAGATCCTGTCAATTGCCATCGGCACGGTCATTGCAGTGTTCGTGGTGTATTCCCTGTACAGCGATTTCTATCAGCGCTCGGCCATCCGCAAGGGTATAGACGCGGATTTGCATCACATGGGCGATATTGCGGCCGAGAATATCAGCAACTGGTTGAATGCCCGCCTGCTGCTGACCCGGTTGGCGGCCGATGGTATTGCCCGCACCGATGCCAGTCCTGCTGCTGTCAGCACCGAACTGGGCCGTGCAACGCTGATGGAAAGCTTCAATGCATCCTATCTGGGTGACATCCATGGAGTCTTTACCCAGCAGCCGCCGGCTACCGATTTGCCAGCCGGGTATGACCCGCGCAAGCGTCCTTGGTACAAACAGGCCGAGACAGAAAAGGGGCCTGTGATTACGCCCCCCTACAAATCAGCCACGACGCCGGATTTGAATATTACCATTGCTATTCCTGTTTATCAGAGCGGCTCTCTTGTGGGGGTTATTGGCAGTGACTTCCTGATTGGTGATCTCTCCAAAATGATCGGGGAAATTACCTTTGGCGGGATGGGGCGTGCGTTTCTGGTCGACAAGGCCGGCACCATCCTGATGCACCCCGATCCCGATGTGGTCACCAAGAAGATGGCCGATATCTATCCGGCCCAGACGCCTTCCATCACATCAGAGGTTGTGACGGCTTCCGATGGTCGTCATACGGAACTGATGACGTTTATCCCTGTTAGCGGCCTCCCCGGGGTGGAATGGTTCCTGGTGGTCAGCGTGGACGAGGACAAGGCCTTTGCCCAGCTGACGGATTTCCGGGTTTCGGCCCTGGTTGCCGCGCTGCTCGGCGCCCTTCTGATGATCGTGATCCTGCGCCAGACCTTGAACGTGCTGGTGGCCCACCCGGTTCTTGAAATGACCGGCGCGATGAAGGATCTGGCATCCGGGAACCTGGAAGTGCAAATCCCCGGCGACGGGCGTGATGACGAAATCGGCGCCATGGCCCACGCGGTTGCCGTGTTCCGCGACAACGCGCTGGAACGTCGCCGTCTGGAGGCCGAGCAGGCCGAAGCCCGCCGTGCTGCCGAAGCCCGTACCATCAAGGTCGACAAGCTGATCTCGGCCTTCAGCGGCGACATGAACACCGTGCTGGGCACGGTCACATCTGCCGCCACGGAGCTGGAAGCCACCGCCGGTGCCCTGTCGGGGACCGCCGACCGTTCCGCCCGCGACGCCACCACGGCTGCAGCGGCTACCGAAGAAGCGTCGGTCAACGTCCAGGGTGTAGCCCATGCCACCGAGGAACTGGCCGCTTCCATCAACGAAATCGCGTCCCGGGTTGAGAATTCACGCCTGATCGCCGAACGGGCCTCGGATTCCGCCCACCGGACAAACCAGACCGTGCAGTCCCTGGTCGAGGCCACCCAGAAGATCAGCCAGATTGTGAACCTGATCAACGACATCGCCAGCCAGACCAACCTGCTGGCCCTGAACGCCACCATCGAAGCCGCCCGCGCCGGTGAAGCCGGAAAAGGCTTTGCCGTGGTCGCCAACGAAGTGAAAAGTCTGGCCGGGCAAACCAGCCGGGCGACCGATGAAATCGGGTCCCAGATCCAGGCCATCCAGACCGTTTCCGATCATGTGGCCGCCGCCATTGCCGATATCGCCAAGGTGATCGAGGAAATCAACAACATCACCGGCGATATTTCCACCGCCATCGATCAGCAGGGCGCCGCAACACGCGAAATCGCCCGTAACGTCGCCGAAGCCGCTGCCGGCACAAACGAAGTCTCCCAAAGCGTCATCAACGTCACAAACGGGGCCCGCGAAACCGGAGACAACGCCAGCCAGGTCCTCGCCGCCGCCGGTGAACTCTCAAGACAATCCGAAATGCTCAAAAACCGAGTCGACGAATTCTTCCACAGCATACGGAATGTGTAGTTGACCACATCCTGTATAGAGAAGCCCCCCGCGTTACCGTCGAGGGGCTTCTCTGCATTCTGTCATGCCTGCCGGGCGTCGATAATGCTGCGCCGTATCGCGCGCGTGCGCGTAAAAAGGCTGTGCAAGGTTTCACCATCGCCACGGCGGATTGCACGCTGCATGGCGGTCAGGTCTTCGGTAAAGCGTTGTAATGTTTCCAGGACAGCGGTTCGGTTCTCCAGGAAGATATCCCGCCACATGGTTGGGTCAGATGCGGCAATACGGGTGAAGTCACGAAAGCCGGATGCTGAATACTGGATTACTTCCCGCTTCAGATCATCCTGCAGGTCATCGGCCGTGCCCACAATGGTATAGGCAATCAGGTGGGGCAGGTGCGATGTAATGGCCAGCACCTGATCATGATGGTGCGCATCCATCACATCCACCCTTGATCCGATGGCTTCCCACAGTGTGCGTACTTTTTGTATTGCCTCTGGATCGGTTTCTGCCGGGGGGGTCAGGATACACCAGCGGTCCCGGAACAGCTCGGCAAAGCCGGCCTCTGGTCCGGAGTGCTCTGTTCCGGCAATGGGATGCCCGGGGACCAGATGCACACCGGCAGGCAGCTGAGGAGCAATGGCATTGACTATCCCCTGTTTGACGGAGCCAACATCACTGAGAATGCAGCCCGGCACCAGAGCAGGGACAAGGGTGCGCGCCAGTTCGCTCATGACACCGGCGGGGACAGCCAGCACAACCAGGTCCGCCCCTTCGGCGGCCTGAACAGCGGTATCGTGGATGCTGTCCACAATACCAAGCCGCAGGGCTGTTTCCATGCTGCCGTCGGGGGCAGAGAAGCAGGCGATATGCCCGGCAAGGGATTTGGCTTTGACAGCACGGGCAAGGGACGAGCCGATCAGGCCAATTCCGATCAGGCACAGGCGGGAGAACAGGGGCGATGGCATGGCAGGCAATGGCAATCCTTGGGAACAGAGCAACAGACAGTGGCACCGTAGCGCCTTCTTCTGGTTCCGGATACCGGTTCCTGCCCGGTATGGCAATGCCCGGAACCGTCGGCCAGAAGTTCAGCAGCGCTCCTTCAACAGAAGCTTGGCAGGAAGCAAGCGTTCCCACCCCCCTCGTACAGTCGAGCGTGGAGCTATTCCTTCGGTACGAGGGGGGCTGTCTTTAACACCCGTTACGCAAGATATCCGGGCGGGAAGGGGACGGCATAACCGCCCACAACGCGGAACTTGCGGACCTGTGAGAGGGTCAGCACACTTTGCAGGCGCAGGTCGTCGGCAAGAATGCAGCCTTCAAGTTCCACAAGATGGATGCGTGTATCCGGGCCCGCATCAATGGAATCAGGGACCTCCACCACGGTCAGCCCTACCTGTGCAACCAGTTCTCCCACGCCCGAGCGGCTCAGGCTGTCATCGGTTTCAAGAGTGACATACGTGCGGTCATCCCCCGTGTTTTCCTGGGGCAGGCGGCAGATGACCAGCCCTTCCAGTCCATCTCCGCGTCCGGTGCCCGGACCGGCAAAGGGAACGCGGGCAACAATGGACGGGGTATCCGGCTGATCGGACAGGAGATGAGGCCACCAGCGCTCCCGGTCATCGGGACCCGGCAGGGGCACAATGCCAACCACGGCATCACCGTCGGCAACCATGCGTACCACGCTGCCCGCACTTTGGGACGGGATGGTGCGGGTATATGTTCCATAGGAGTCACGCCCCAGCTCCAGATAACCTGAACCACGAACAGGCGTGAAAACGGCCATTGACAGGGAACCTTCCAGGGCAACCATGGCCGCGAACAGCTCCCGCCAGATGCGGACAATAACAGAGCGGCGGAATTTGGCACCTTCGGCTCTTTTGACCAGCCGCCGCAGGATTTGCATTTCCCGGCCCGGACGCAGGAAGATCCCGACGCTTTCACCGGCGGCACGCTTGACATCCCCGACGGTGGAGACAATACGGCTGCGTTCCAGCAGAAGATCGATAATCTGGTTGTCGATGGCGTCGATACGCTCGCGCAGTGCGCCCAGTGTTGGCAGGGCCAAGGTGGTGTTGCTCTCCGGCATGCCGTCAATTCCCTGGTTTGAATGTACAGTTGATGGTAGTAGCCGGATCCATTGCAGAAGGCAAAGAAAACATACGACAAACCTGCTTTTCCATCAACCGTGGCGCAAGGATCCTGCGCCGGAAAGGGAGCCTGTTTCCCCGGGCGTATGACCCGCATCACCATAGAACACACCGGATTTGCTACGCGGTCCTAGGTTAAGCCGGTCCGGTACCCCCAGGCCGACCCGCTGACCGGCGGCGTGTTCCTGGCGCGGGGTGGCGTAGATCTTTTTGCCGGCTTCGGCTACCAAGACCCCGGAGAACTGCGGGAACCAGTGTTCCCCTATATTCTCGACACCCTGCGCCCAAGCTGTCGGGATCCGCGACCCAACCGGAGGAAAGAACAGGGCAGGGGATGTGCCAAGGGTGGTGAACAGGGCATCGTCCAGCAGGCGGGACAATTGCCCCGCCGAGCAGGGGCGCCCTGCCCCGAACGGTGTTCGATCCATGCGGGCCCATATGCCTTGGCGGTTGGGTGTAATAACGGCGATCCGCCCGTTGTCGGCCATGACCCGCCACAGTTCCCGCATCAAGGCCCGATTCTGGTCGGTATGTTCGATTGCGTGGCAGACAATGACCCGGTCAAACAAGCAATCGGGAAAGGGCAGGCTGGTGTCTTCGGTCAGGGTGACACGGTTTCCCCCGTGTCCCGGCCATTCCATAACCCCCTGGGGGCCAGGCATGGCGGCAACAACCCGTTCGGCTTCATCCGCGAATGGCCCCAGGAGCGGCGTGGTAAAGCCCATGCCCAGAATCCGGCAGCCACGCACATCGGGCCACAGTTCCCGCAGGCGGCGGCGCAGCAGCATTCCCGCCACCTGTCCCAGGGGACTGGCGTAAAAGGTATGCAGATCTGCCACATCAAGGTACATGTGCACCCACCCACGCCCGGTTTACATCACGTGTTGTCCCGCGATTACAGGGTGAGTATAGCACAGACAGGCCGGTCCGTACCGCGTAAACGGTCCGGGGTATGCCAGCAGCAAAAAAGCCCTTGCTTTCGGGGAGATCAGGGGGATTCACTGGCGCCGCATCTAGGAGGCAGGAACGATGACACCAGAAGGTCTGCAGGCGGAAGAGTTGGAGATCGTGCGAATCCCTGTGCTTCAGGATAACTATGTATGGTTGCTTCATTGCCGGGCAACAGGAATGACAGCGGTTGTGGACCCTGCCGAGGCTGATCCTGTCCTGTCGGTATGTGCCCGGCACGGGTGGTCCTTGTCCCTGATTCTGGTCACCCACCATCACCATGACCATATCGGCGGAATACCGGCCCTGCGCCAGGCCACAGGGTGCAAGGTTGTCGCAAATCCCGCCGATTCCGGGAGGATTCCCGGTATTGACCTGGCCGTTACGGACGGGGATTCGGTATCCGTGGGCCAAGCCCGGGCACAGGTCATGGCCGTACCCGGGCATACCAGCGGGCATATTGCCTTTTATTTTGCCGGCGCGCGTGCCCTGTTCTGTGGCGATACCCTGTTTCTGCTGGGTTGCGGGCGGATGTTCGAGGGCACGCCGG
The DNA here is from genome assembly GCF_012102745.1 of Haematospirillum sp. H4485. Lineage (GTDB taxonomy): Bacteria > Pseudomonadota > Alphaproteobacteria > Rhodospirillales > Rhodospirillaceae > Haematospirillum. The sequence continues at coordinate 98,307 of NZ_JAAVSY010000005.1, read as the reverse complement.
AACAGTTCTGGTCATCCCTGGTGCGCCTGCGGGCCTTGCCGGATGAAACGCGGGTATACTGTGCGCACGAATATACGGCCATGAACCGGCGTTTTGCGGTGGCGGTAGACCCTGAGAACATGGCCCTGAAAGAGCGGGAGTCCGTGCTTGAGGCTTGTATGACCTATGGATGCCCGACGGTTCCCGGGGTATTGGGGCAGGAAAAGGCAACCAACCCCTTCCTGCGGGCCGATGTACCGGCCTTGGCCCGGGCTGTGGGGCTGGAGGCCGGTGCTGACCCTGTTGCGGTGTTTGCAGCGCTGCGTCAGCGCAAGGATACGTTCTGAAACGATTGCCGGAATACAACGGGTTCGTATAGTGTGCAGGTGCATTATGTCCGTGCCCCGTGGCCCGCAGCGGCGCCCGGCCCGCCGGAGACTGGGGAGAACACCGCACCATGTATTCGCACGCCGTACCCTATCCGGTCCGGGAGGCTGTCCTGCTCGATGCCCTTGGCATTGTGGATCTGGCCGCTGTTGCTGTCTTTGCCATTACCGGTGCCCTGGTTGCGGCACGGCGCGAAATGGATCTTCTGGGCTTTATCCTGGTGGGTACCGTGACCGGCATCGGCGGGGGGACCCTGCGCGACCTGGCCTTGGGTGTACAGCCGGTGTTCTGGGTCAGCAGCCCGGGGTATCTGGTCGTCTGTATTGTGGCTGCCGGCATGACCTACTGGATGGCCCGGTTCCTGGATTCCCGCTATAGCGCCCTGTTGTGGGCCGATGCTGTTGGTCTGGCCCTGTATTCCGTTATCGGGGCCTTCAAGGCCGAACTGTTCAATGCCGCGCCGGTGGTGTGCGTGACCATGGGCATGATGACGGCAGCCTTTGGCGGCCTGATGCGTGATATTATCTGCGGGGAACGGTCTCTTCTGTTCAATCCGGAGATCTATGCCACGGCCGCCCTGGCAGGGTCGGTAGCCTTTGTGGCATCTGCCGGGCTTGATATCCCGGTGGAAGCCCGTGCCCTTGCCGGGTTCTTTGTGGCCCTTGCCTTGCGGGCGGGGGCTATCCAGTATGGCTGGACCCTGCCCAAATACGTTCACCCCGAGCCTCCGCCCCGGTCGGGGGAGGGTGTGGACCATGGCTGATCACGGCTTTTTGCATACAGGATGCTGTGTCAGGGCAAGGCAACAGTTGCCATTGTGGCGCGGATGGAATACCTCTGGGCGGCGTTCCTGATGTCTCTGCTGCTGCCCGGATCCCGATGACCCCATGCGTCTGATACGCCACTGTCACGAAGTACCGCCGTCCCTGCGCGGCATGGTCATTGCCCTTGGCAACTTTGACGGTGTGCACAGGGGCCACCGTGCCGTGATCGGTGCGGCACTGGACCAAGCCCGTTCCATGGGCCGTGCGGCGGCCGTCATGACCTTTGATCCGCATCCGCGCCGTTATTTCCGGCCCGATCTGCCGCCCTTTGCCCTCAGTTCCCTGCGCCAGAAAGTACGCCTGATCGGGGAAACCGGGGTTGACCTTCTGTGCGTGTTGCGCTTTGGTCAGGCCCTGGCCGGATTGAAGGCGGAGGATTTTGTGGATACGGTCCTGGTGCGCGACCTGGGTGTATCCGGTGTTGTGGTGGGGGATGATTACGCCTTTGGCAAGGGGCGTGCGGGCGATGTCACCCTGCTGCGTACATTGGCGGCCAGTCGTGGTTTTTCCGTGACCAGTGTGGCCCCGGTCTGTATGCCCGACGGGACGATCTGCTCCTCTACCGCTGTGCGTGAGGCCCTGATGGCCGGTGATGTAGAGGGGGCAACCGCTTTCCTGGGGCGCCCGTGGGAGCTGGAGGGTCGGGTGTGTCGGGGGCAGGCCCGTGGCCGTGTCCTGGGTTTTCCGACCGCCAATGTCGATCCCGGTGCCCGCACCCGTCCGGCCCGGGGGGTGTATGCCGTGCGCGCGGGCCTTGACCACGACGGGGAAACCCGCTGGTATGACGGCGTTGCCAATTACGGGACCCGCCCGACCTTTGGCATGACCGATGATGTTCTGGAGGTTCACCTGCTGGATATGAACAGGGATCTGTACGGCCAGCGCCTGAGGGTGCAGCTCTTGGGGCGCATCCGTCCGGAGCAGGCTTTTTCCGGTCCCGATGCCCTGAAGGCCCGTATTGCCGCTGACATCGATGCCGCGCGAATTATTCTGGCCCGTGGTGCCGTAAACCACACCGCCTGACCCTGTTGCTGTACCCTGTTTGCCGAATACCGGATAAGACCATGACCGCCGATTACAAGAATTCTGTTTTCCTGCCCCGCACGTCCTTTCCCATGCGGGCAGGTCTGCCTGCCCAGGAACCCGGACACCTGGAACGCTGGAACCGGATGGGGCTGTATGCCCGCCAGCGTGAACAGGCCCGCGGGCGTCCCCTGTTCGTGCTGCATGATGGCCCTCCGTATGCCAACGGCCACCTGCACATCGGGCACGCCCTGAACAAGATCCTGAAGGATGTGGTGGTCCGCTCGCGGCAGATGATGGGCTTTGACGTGGACTATGTTCCGGGGTGGGACTGTCACGGCCTGCCGATTGAATGGAAAATCGAGGAAGAGTACCGCGCCCGTGGCCAGAACAAGGACGATGTGCCGGTGGTGGAGTTCCGGCGTGAGTGCCGCGCCTTTGCCGAACGCTGGATCGATATCCAGCGCGAGGAATTCCGCCGGCTGGGCATCGGCGGGGACTGGGACAGGCCCTATACCACCATGGCCTATGCGGCCGAGGCCCGCATTGTGGCCGAGCTGGGCAAATTCCTGCTGGATGGCAGCCTGTACCGCGGTGCCCGTCCGGTGCTGTGGTCGGTGGTCGAGAAGACCGCCCTGGCCGAGGCCGAGGTTGAATACAAGGACCACACCTCCACCACCATCTGGGTCCGCTTCCCGGTGGTGTCGGCCCGCGTGCCGGCCTTGCAGGGGGCGGATATTGTCATCTGGACGACAACCCCCTGGACTATCCCCGGCAACCGGGCGCTGGCCTGCGGGGCGGATCTGGAATACGGCGTGTACCGTGTGACATCCGTTACGGATGGTGCCCTGGTGTCGGTCGGGGACCGGCTGGTCCTGTCCACATCCCTGGCGTCTTCGGTGATGGAAACCGGCCATTTTGAGGCTGTCTGCGAGGCCAACCTGGGCGGGGCTGACCTTGATGGTGTGCTGTGCGCCCATCCGCTGCGGGGGCAGGGGTATGACTTTGACGTACCGGTGATGATTGGTGACTTTGTGACCGCCGATCAGGGAACCGGGATTGTGCACCAGGCTCCCGGCCATGGCGAAGACGATTTCTACCTGTGCCGGTCCAAGGGAATTCATCCGCCGGACATGGTTCTGGATGGCGGGACTTACGCCGATACCATTCCCCTGTTTGCGGGGCAGCATATCTACAAGATCGCGCCGGTGATGGTTGATGCCCTGACGGCTGCCGGCAAGCTGGTGGCGCATGGCAAGCTGGTGCATTCCTACCCCCATTCGTGGCGGTCCAAGGCACCGTTGATCTATCGCGCCACGTCGCAGTGGTTCATTTCCATGGACAAGACCGGCCTGCGTGACAAGGCTCTGGCTGCTGTTGATGCCACCCGCTTTGTGCCGGCCATGGGGCGCAACCGTCTGCGGTCGATGGTGGAACAGCGTCCGGATTGGTGCGTATCCCGCCAGCGCAGCTGGGGCAGCCCGGTCACGGTGTTTGTCAACCGCCATACAGGGGAGCCCCTGCGTGATCCGGCGGTGATGGACCGTATCGTTGCCGCCGTGGCCGAGCGTGGCGCCGATGCCTGGTTCGAGGACAACCCGCAGGATTTCCTGGGTGATGCCTATGACCTGAAAGACTATGAACAGGTGCGCGACGTGCTGGATGTCTGGTTTGATTCCGGCTGCACACATGCCTTTGTCCTGGAGGACCGGGATGGAAGCGCGTGGCCGGCAGACCTGTACCTGGAAGGGTCGGACCAGCATCGCGGCTGGTTCCAGTCATCCCTGCTGCAAAGTTGTGGAACCCGTGGCCGGGCGCCTTACAAGGCGGTGCTGACGCATGGCTTTACCCTGGACGGGCAGGGCCGCAAGATGTCGAAATCGATCGGCAATACGGTGGCGCCACAGGATGTGGTGAAGGAATACGGGGCCGATATCCTGCGTTTGTGGGTTGCGTCCACCGATTACATGAACGACCAGCGTCTGGGGTCGGAGATCCTGAAGCAGACGGCGGAAAGCTATCGCCGCCTGCGCAACACCCTGCGCTATATGCTGGGGGCGCTGGATGGCTTCTCTGCAGCCGAGGCCGTGACCGATGAAGCTTCCATGCCCGAGCTGGAGCGCTGGGTCCTGCATCGTCTGACCGAGATGGATGCAATCGTTCGCCGCTGCTGCGACGATTACGAATTCCAGACCCTGTTTGCCGAGCTGACAGCGTTTTGTACCAACGATCTGTCCGCGTTCTATTTTGATATCCGCAAGGATCTTCTGTACTGCGGCCATCCGCAGGATCCGGAGCGTCGGGCCTGTCGTACGGTGATTGACCGTTTGTTCAACACCCTGGTGCGCTGGATGGCGCCGGTCCTGTGCTTCACGGGCGAGGAAGCGTGGCTGTGCCGTCATCCGGGCGATGACAGTTCGGTCCACCTGACCGGGTTTGAGGCGGTGCCCGGACACTGGCGCGATGATGCCCTGGCCGCGCGCTGGGCTGCCGTGGCACGTGTTCGCCGCGTGGTTCTGGGGGCGCTGGAACAGGCCCGCAATGCCAAGGTCATCGGGGCGTCCCTGCAGGCCCATGCGGTGGTGTATGCACCGGCAGAGGTGCAGGATGGTATCCGTGCCTATCCAATGCACGATATTTGCATCACTTCGGCCCTGACCCTGTCATCCGATCCGGTTCCCGATGCGGCCTATACAGTGCCCGAGGTTCCGGGCGTGGGTGTGGTCATCGAAACAGCAACCGGGGAGAAGTGCCAGCGGTGCTGGAAGGTTCTGCCCGATGTTGGTTCCCACCCCCGTGAAGGGGTGTGCCAGCGTTGTGATGATGTTCTGGCCCGGACGGAACCCGCCTGATGCCTGAAACCCCGTCCCACGTCCCTTTTGCCCGGCCTGGCGCCTGGCGCTGGTTTGTGCTGGTGTCCCTGTGCCTGGTGCTGGATCAGGCCAGCAAGGCGTGGGTGGTGGCGTTCTCGGGCGGGCTTCCGATGTCGGTCGAGGTGCTGCCGTTCCTCAACCTTGTCATGGCCTGGAACCGCGGTGTCAGTTTCGGGCTTCTTGGCGACAGTGGCCTTGGGCCGTGGCCGCTTCTGGTCATGGCTGTCCTGCTGGCCGGGGTGCTGGGTGCATGGATGCTGCGGGCTTCCCATTGGCTTCTGGCCTGTGCGCTGGCGCTGATGACCGGTGGCGCCCTTGGCAACGCAATTGACCGCGTACGCTGGGGTGCTGTGGCTGATTTTTTGGACTTTCATGTTCTGGGCTGGCATTTTTGGGCGTTCAATCTTGCCGATACGTGGATTTCCGTCGGGGCGGCGCTGCTTGTTGCAGACAGCTTGTTTCGACGCGAAAGCTGACGTACAACCAGAAACGTAAAACCCGGAGGTTTAAGTGATGTTGCGTCGGCTTTCCCTGTCCCTTTGTATTGTGGCTCTTGCCGGCGGCGGTTTGTCCGGTTGTGGCAGCGAGACCCGTCGGGCTCTTGGCCTTGACAAACGGTCGCCCGATGAATTTGCCGTGGTGTCGCGCGCACCCCTGACCGTTCCGCCTGACTTCAGGCTGCGTCCGCCCGAACAGGGTGCCCCCCGTCCCCAGGAGATATCAACGTCGGACCAAGCCCGTGATGCTGTCTTTGGTGGTCGCGCCCAAGCACGCCGGGTTGCCACAACCCATGGGGAAGGCGCCTTGCTCAAGCTGGCGGGGGTGGACCAGTCTGTTCCCGGCATTCGTTCGATTGTAGACCGCGAGACATCGGTCTTTGCGCGTGAGGAGAAGACCTTTACCGATCGTCTGGTTTTCTGGCGCGACCCGGAACCAACCGGCACCATGGTTGATGCTGCGGCCGAAGCAAAGCGGCTGCGTCAGAACCAGGCGCTGGGCAAGGCGGTGACCGAGGGGGATACCCCGAAGATTGAACGGCGCCAGCGTGCTCTTCTGGAGGGGCTTCTCTAGGAGCCTCCGGTTCGGGGCCGTGTGGGGATTTTGTGTGCGGCGGCCGGTCTGTTCCGGTCGCCGCATTGCATATGGCCTGACCGGCAAAGGGAAAATCTGCGTATCTTGTGTTCCTGTGACATAGTTCTGCCGGAATGTGTTGTCTGATTCCATGTTCGCCAATCCGGTCGCACAGGGGCGGGGCGGCCAGAGTCAAGGAGTTGACCGTATGGTCCTGAGCAAACTGTTTTTAAAAAGCCTTGTTGTGGCGGCCGTGGCTGTTCTGGTCCTGCCAGCCGGGGGTGTTCAGGCACAAACAGCCCTGCAGACCCAGATCCAGGCATCCCGTATCGGGGTTGAGGCCCCGAAGGTCTATAACGCGTCTACTTTTACGCTGGACAATGGCCTGCAGGTGGTGGTGGTGGAAAATCACCGGATGCCGGTCGTGTCGCACATGGTGTGGTACAAGGTTGGTGCGGCCGATGAACCACCGGGTCAGTCCGGTCTGGCCCATCTTCTTGAACATATGATGTTCAAGGGGACAGAGACCCTGAAGCCCGGCGAATTTTCAGCGCTTGTTGCCCGCAATGGCGGCCGGGTAAATGCCTTTACCAGCTCTGACTATACGGCCTACTTCCAGAATATTGCGGTTGATCGCCTGCCTTTGGTCATGAAGCTGGAAGCGGACCGCATGCGCAATCTGGCCTTTGATGAAAAGGAATTCCTGACCGAACGGGATGTCGTGATCCAGGAACGCCTGATGCGTACAGAGAACGAGCCCGACGCCCAGCTGTATGAACGGGCATCCATGGCCCTGTGGGTCAATCACCCCTACCGCAACCCGATTGTTGGATGGATGGACGAGCTGTCGGCGCTGACGCGTCAGAATGCACTCGACTTTTACAAGAAGTGGTATGCGCCGGATAATGCGATCCTTGTGATCAGTGGTGATGTGACCGTGGATCAGGTGCGCAATCTGGCCGAGACCTATTACGGGTCCCTGTCCCGTGGGCCGGGCGTACAGCGCCTGCGCAACCGTCAAGCGCCTCCCGATGCTGTTGTGCGGGTTGATATGGCTCATCCCAATGTGACCCAGCTGCGCTGGGGGCGTCGGTACAGGGTGCCAAGCATCAATACGGCCCCGGCGCGCCAGGACACACTGGCCCTTTCGGTCCTGTCGGATATTCTGGGTGGCGGCCAGCTTGGCCGGCTGTACCGGGATCTGGTGATCAAGCGCAAGCTGGCCGTTGATGCTGGCGCATCCTATGATTCGTTGGCTGTGGATGATGGTGTGTTTGACATTTATGCCATGCCCCGTCCGGGTGTGTCCGTGGCCGAGCTGGAAAAGGCGGTTGATGAGGTCGTCCAGGGGCTGCTGCGCGATGGCCTGGCCGTGGCCGAGGTTGAAGACGTCAAGACCCGCATGCAGGCCGGGGCGATCTATGCCCGCGACAGCCTGCAAGGACCGGCCTATCGCATCGGCATGGCCTTGAGCGTCGGTGATACGCTGGAATCGGTGGAAACATGGCCTCAGCAAATCGCCGGGGTTGGTCGTGATGATGTGATGAAGGCTGCGCGCACCTGGCTGCGTGACCAGGCTGCCGTGACCGCTGTCCTGAAACCCGGAGGCAGGTCATGAGTGGTTATGCCGGTGTTTTGCACAAGGGAGCTTTTGTGATGGGAATTGTCCGTTCGCACGGTCTTGCCGGCTTGGTTCTTCTTTTCCTGCTGGCTGTGGCCGTTCCGGCACGGGCCTTTACCGTGCAACAGGTTGTCAGTCCCGGCGGGATATCTGCCTGGCTGGTCGAGGATCATACCCTGCCTGTTGTTTCTGTGGCCTTCGGGTTTGCGGGCGGCGCGGCAACCGATCCGGTCGGCAAGGAAGGTCGTGCCTACATGACCGCCGCCATGCTGGGGGAGGGAGCCGGCAAGCTCGACAGCCAGGCTTTCCGCAGGGTGCTGGAAACCCAGGCCATCAATCTGGGCTATGGCAGCAGCATGGACGCAACAACCGGCTTTCTGCTGACCACAACGGGAACGCTGGACGAGGCCTTTGACCTGTTGCGCCTGACGCTCACCGCGCCGCGCTTTGACAAAGCTCCCCTGGAGCGTCTGCGCCACGAGTACACGGCATCCCTGTCCCTGAAGCAGGAAGATCCCGGGGACGCTGCCGGGCGGACCATGACGGCCCTGCTGTTCGGTGATCATCCCTACGCCCGTCCCCTGGAAGGAACGCCGCAGTCCATCCGTTCCATGCGGGTGAAGGACTTGCGGGCCCATATGAAAAGCAGCATGACCCGCGACCGCCTGAAAATTGGCGTGGCCGGGGATCTGACCCCCTCGCAGCTGGGGACTTTGCTGGACCAGACCTTTGGATCTTTGCCGGCAACCGGAACGGCGCCGGCCATTTCCCCTGTTGTTCCAGCCCTGGACGGACGTGTCACGGTGGTGGACATGGATGTGCCCCAGTCTGTGGTCCTGTTCAACGATCAGGGTATTGATCCCCGCGATCCGGATATCTATGCCGCCATGCTGATGGATTATGTTCTGGGGGCAGGGTCCTTTGCGTCCCGCCTGATGAATGAAGTCCGCGAGAAACGTGGCCTGGTATACGGGATCAGCACGTCCTTGCGAGGGCTGGACAAGGCGTCTTTCCTGTCCGGGCATTTTGCCACATCGGGGGACAAGGTGGCCGAGGCCATGGACCTTGTGCGTGCGGAGTGGCGCAAGATGGCCGAGGATGGTGTGACCGAGGACGAGCTGGATGCAGCCAAGGCCAACCTGGCCGGCTCCTGGCCGCTGGGGATGACATCAACCGGCAACATTGCGAACCGCCTGTATGACTGGCAGGCCTATGATCGGTCGCCGGATTACTTCAATGTGCGCAATGCCCGCCTGCAGGCCGTGACCAGGGAGGATATCAAGCGTGTTGCCCGCCGGATCCTGGATGAAAAGCGTCTGACGTTTGTGATTGCCGGGCGTCCACAGGGGGTGGAGTCAACCCCCGCGCCCTGATACGTTTCCGGAACCGGACCTGCAGAAACAGCAGGTCCGGTTTCCGTTTTGCACCGGTGCGGCAGACAAGACAGGGCGGTTATTCCGGCGTATTATGCGCCCGCCATTCTGTTGTCCTGTTCTTCCGGAGCTGTCATGTCCGTTCTCCTCCAGACTGTTTCCCGCGATGCCCTTGGGGTGCATGCCGCAGCATGGGCCGACCTGCACCTGCGGTCGCTGTTCGATACAGATCCGGACCGGGCCGCCCGCTACAGCCTGGAGCTGGACGGTCTGTTGCTTGACTATTCACGGAACTACATCACCGACCAGACCCTGGGGCTGTTGTTCGACCTAGCGCGCGAACGCCGGCTGGAGGCAGCGCGTGACCAGATGTTTGACGGGGTTGCCATCAACCGGACTGAAAACCGTCCCGTCCTGCACACCGCCCTGCGCAATCGGGCATCGGTTCCGGTTCTGGTGGATGGTCAGGATGTGATGCCCGATGTCAACCGGGTCCTGGCCCGGATGAAGACGTTCGTGGGGGCCGTGCGTGACGGGATCTGGCGCGGGGCGACCGGCCTGCCGGTTGAAACTGTTGTCAACATCGGTATCGGCGGGTCCGATCTTGGCCCCCGGATGGTCACACGCGCCCTGTCCCCATGGCAGCGCGATGACCTGAGTGTGCATTTTGTATCCAATATCGATGCAACCGACCTGATGGGGGTCCTGAAGAGCTGTCGGCCGGAAACAACCCTGTTCATCGTGGCCTCCAAAACCTTCACGACGGAAGAAACGCTGACCAATGCCCACACGGCGCGGGCTTGGCTGGTATCTGTTCTGGGGGAAGCAGCGGTAGACCGCCACTTTGTGGCCGTGTCCACCAACACAGAGGCCGTTCGCGCCTTTGGCATCAACCCGGCCAACATGTTCGGGTTCTGGGACTGGGTTGGCGGGCGTTACTCCCTGTGGTCCGCCATTGGCCTGCCGGTGGCCCTGGCCATCGGGTTTGACCGTTTTGAACAGTTGCTGGACGGGGCAGCGGCCATGGACACCCACTTCCGGACCGCGCCACTGGAACGGAACATGCCGGTGATTCTCGGCCTTCTGGGGGTGTGGTATACAACATGGTTCGGAGCCCCGGCACACGCGGTGCTGCCCTATGACCAGTACCTTGAGCATCTGCCGTCGTACCTGCAGCAGCTGGACATGGAATCCAACGGCAAGACCGTTACGCTGGAGGGTATGCCGGTCGGGGGACACACCGGCCCCATTGTGTTCGGGCAGGCCGGAACCAACGGCCAGCACAGCTTCTATCAGTTGCTGCACCAGGGCAGCTGGCTGATCCCGTGCGACTTTATTGCGGCGGCCACATCGTACAATGCGGTTGGCGATCATCACCTCAGGCTGTTGAGCAATTTCTTCGCCCAGCCCGAGGCCTTGATGCGGGGCAAGACGGAAGAGGAGGTGCGCGCTGAACTCAGGGACAGCGGCCTGTCGGCCCCTGCCGTGGACAGTCTGGCGCCGCATCGCGTGTTTTCCGGCAACCGGCCCAGTAACTCGATCCTGCTGCGCAGCCTCGATCCCCGTACCCTGGGGATGCTGATCGCCCTTTATGAGCACAAGGTGTTTGTCCAGGGGGTGATGTGGCAGGTCAACAGCTTTGACCAGTGGGGGGTGGAGCTTGGCAAGCAGCTGGCCCGCGCCATTGTGCCGGAGCTGGTGGGACAGGAGCGTGTGGACAGCCACGATGCATCCACCAACGCCCTGATCAACCGCTACAAGGCTTGGCGCGTCCCGTCATGAGCATCCGCCTTCTGCCATCGGTCCTGGTCAACCGGATTGCAGCCGGCGAGGTGGTCGAGCGGCCGGCCTCTGCCGTCAAGGAACTGGTGGAGAACGCCATCGATGCCGGGGCGCGCCGGATTGATGTGACCATGACCGACGGCGGCCGGGCGGTGATTGCCGTGGTGGACGACGGGCGCGGCATGACGCCGGAGGAACTGCCCCTGGCGGTGGAGCGTCACGCCACATCCAAGCTGCCCGGCGATGATCTGCTGGACATTGCCTTCCTGGGCTTCCGGGGAGAGGCTCTGCCATCGGTTGGATCTGTGGCCCGCCTGACCCTGACCAGCCGTCCGCCGGGCCAGGACAGCGCTTGGTCGTTGACTGTTGATGGCGGATGCAAGGGCGAGCCGGTGCCCGCTGCCCATCCTCCCGGCACCCGGGTGGAGGTGCGCGACCTGTTTTATGCCACCCCGGCCCGGCTGAAGTTCCTGAAAGCACCCCGCACGGAATTCCTGCATGCCCAGGACGTGATCCAGCGTTTGGCCATGGCCCATCCCGGGATTGCGTTTTCCCTGACCGGCGACGGGCGCACGGTTCTGCGGCTGCATGCCGGGGCTGGCCTGGATCCAGAAGCTGACCGCCTCAAACGGCTGGCGGCGGTGTTGGGGCAGGATTTTGCCGACAACGCCCTGCCGGTGCAGGCGGTGCGGGAAGGGGTCCGCCTTGGCGGGTATGTCGGTCTGCCGACCTTCAATCGTGGCAATGCAACGTACCAGTATATGTTCGTCAACGGGCGCCCGGTGCGGGATCGTTTGTTGTCCGGCGCGGTGCGTGGCGCCTACCGGGATTTTCTGGCCCACGACCGGCACCCGGTCCTGGCCCTGTATCTGGATCTTCCGGCAGAGGAAGTGGACGTCAACGTCCATCCGGCCAAGGCCGAGGTGCGGTTCCGTGATCCGGCACTGGTGCGCGGGTTGATTGTCGGGGCCATCCGCCATGCCCTGAACGGGGCCGGTCACCGGGCTTCCACCACGGTGGCGGAGCAGGCCCTGGCCGCCATGACCCGGCCTTCGGCAGGGGGGCATCATCCGTCTTCTTTCCTGCCCGGGCGTTCGGTGGTGTCAGCCCGGGCGATGCATCCGGATCCTGCCTTGTCTGGCCTGGCCCTGGCGGCACAGGCTCCGGCAGCGCTGCCGGGTATGGCCGACAGTGTCGGGCTGCCGCACCTGGATGACAGGCCGTCGGCCCGGCCGGTTCCGGTATCCGACCCCGGCGATGCGACCGTGGCGGCATCCTGTCCGCTGGGCGTGGCACGGGGGCAGGTGCACAACACCTATATTGTTGCCCAGACCGCCGATGGCCTGGTGATTGTGGATCAGCATGCCGCCCATGAACGCCTGGTCTATGAACGCATGAAGCAGGTTCTGGACCGGGAAGGGGTTCGTCGCCAGATGCTGCTGATCCCCGAAGTGGTGGATCTGGACGAGGCATCGGCCACCCGCCTGTGTGCCCGGGCCGACGAACTGCGTGAGCTTGGCCTGGTGCTGGAACCCTTCGGGTCCGGCGCCGTGGTGGTGCGTGAAATCCCGGCACTGCTGGGGGATACGGATGTCCAGGGACTGGTGCGGGATCTGGCCGATGACTTGGCTGATCTGGGCGAGGCTCTGGCCCTGAAGGAGCGTCTGGCCCACGTGTGCGGGACCATGGCCTGCCACGGCAGTGTCCGGGCCGGGCGTGCCCTGCGGGCCGAGGAAATGAATGCCTTGCTGCGGCAGATGGAGCAGACCCCCCATTCCGGGCAATGCAACCATGGCCGCCCGACCTATGTGGAATTGAAACTGCGCGATATTGAAAAGCTGTTTGGCCGCCGCTAGGGGAAAAGGGGAGGAGGCCCGATGCTGCTGGAAGCCCTGCGTCATGCCCTGATCCGCTGTCCACCGCCGCTGAAGGCGATGGGCGTTCTGTATGACCTTCTGGCCCTGGAAAGCCGGTACCGTCGTTGCCGTGCCGCGTGGGAACCTCACCTGCAGCAGGCCCGCGACGGTATGCTGGATCTTCTGGGATCGCCGACCGGCGGAGGGTGTGTGGCCGTTCTGGGGTCGGGCCTGTTATTGGATATTCCGCTTGATGAACTGTGCCGGCGTTTTGACCGGGTTGTCCTGGTGGATTTATTCCACATGCCTGCCGTGCGGCGGCGCTGTGCCAGCCTGCCCGGAGTGGAGCTGGTCGAGACCGACCTGACCGGGGTGATGGCGCACTGGGGTGCCGTCCAGTCCGGACAGGAGCTGCCGGTTCCGGTTCCGGTGTTGCCGCAGGCTGATGCGGTCATCAGCGCCAATATTCTCAGCCAGCTGTCTTTTCGTCTGGCCGGGCATGCCTTTGCCACCGGATTGTGGACCCCCGATGCCCTGTCCCGTTGGGAATGTGCGCTGAAGCAGGCCCATGTCGATGCCCTGTCCCGGCATCAGGGTGGGCCTGCGATCCTGCTGACCGATCACACCCGTATCCTGCGTTCCGTTGTCAGCGGAGAGGATCTGACCCGCTCCCCCCTGCTGTCGGGCGTTATCTTGCCGGAGGCCGTGTGTCAACGCACATGGGCGTGGACCATCGCTCCGGCCCCGGAAGAAAGCCGTCGCCACGATGTGGTGCATCAGGTGTGCATCGGTCGTGTTGATGCTGCACCCCCGCCCCCTGTGCAGGACAGCGGGGTTGCAGCGTCTGTTCAGACCAGGTAACGCCGGGTCAGGTGGGCCTTGAACACGCCGCTATCCAGCGGTTTTCCGGTTGCCTGGACCAGCAGTTCGCGGGTGGACAGGCTGGATGCCTTCTCGTGCACGTTCGGGCGCAGCCAGGCCAGCAGTGGCGCAAAGTCCCCCTCCGCAAGGGAGCGGGGAATGTCCGGGTTGTGCAAAACGGCGGCAGCATAAAGCTGGGCGGCGGTCATGGCCCCCAGGGTATAGGTTGGGAAGTAACCGATCAGCCCGTCAAACCAGTGCACGTCCTGCATTACCCCGTGGCAGTGGTCGGGAACCGGAATGCCCAGAAGACGTTCGAACCCTTCGTTCCACGCGCCGGGCAGGTCGGCAACCTCCAGCGTGCCTTCTACCATCGCCCGCTCCAGGCGATAGCGCAGGATAACGTGCAGCGGATAGGTAACTTCATCCGCATTGACCCGGATATACCCGCGCCTGACCCGGATGGCGCGGCGGTGCTGGGCTTCGTCCGTCCAGTTGTCACCGTTGACGCCAAAGCGTTCACGCACCAGCGGGCCGAGGAAACTGAAAAAATCCCGCGATCGTCCGGCCTGCATTTCCATCAGCAGTGACTGGCTCTCGTGCACACTCATGCCACGGGCCAGCCCCACCGGCTGCCGCCGCCATGCTGCCGGCAGGCCCCGTTCATACAGACCATGCCCGGTTTCATGAATCACCCCCATCAGGGCGCTGGAATAGTCTCCGGTATCGTAACGGGTGGTAATGCGCACATCCCCCGGGGTTCCACCACAGAAGGGATGTGCCGATACGTCCAGCCGTCCGTGCCGGAAATCAAACCCCATGGCCTGCATGATCGTTCGTCCCAGCGTTTCCTGGGCTGTCCGGTCATAGGGGCCGGGCGGGATGTCCGCAACGTCTCCCTGATGATCCAGCACCGCATCCAGGAAGGGAGGCAGGAACGATTCAAGATCGGCAAACAGCGGGTCGATTGCGGCGCAGGACCCGCCGGGTTCAAACTGGTCAAGCAGCGCATCATAAACGGTGCAGCCCATTGCCTCGGCCTTGGCCTGTGCGCTGTGCCGGGTCAGGGCCACAACCTGTTCCAGCGCCGGGCGAACCGCTGCAAAATCAGACTTCGCCCGCGCCTGGCGCCAGATTCCCTCGCAGGATGAAACGGCACGGCTGGTGGCTTCGACCAGATCACCGGGGACCGCGGTGGCATGCGCCCGGGTCCGGCGCATTTCCCGCAGGTTTGCGGCCTGCCAAGGGTTCAGGTCAGCTTCTGCCGCCTGTTCGATCAGATCTCCCACATGCGGGGCCGTGATCATGTCGTGTGCCAGGGCGGCCAGGGTTGCCAGCTGTTCGCCACGGTCTGCCCCGCCCCCCTCGGGCATCATGACCGATGAATCCCAGTGCAGAAGCCCTTCGGCTTCCTGCAGGGCGGCAAGGCGGGCAAACTGTTTTTCCAGGGAATGATAGGCATCCATGGCCCGGGTCATCGTGGCGGGTATCCTGTTCGGCAAGGGTGGAAACATTCGTGTCCACAGGGTAGTCTGCTTCCCCCGTCTTGAGAACCCCACGCAGAATAAGGATATTATGCTATGTCTGCTCCCGGTGTTGCGGTTGTCCTGTCCGGTTATGGTGTGCGTGACGGGGTTGGAACCCACGAGCCGGTGCGGGCCTGAGAGACAGGGTGCGGTGGACAAAACATCTTGCATTTGTGGCGCGTTGCTGGTGAACTGCCTCTTCCGCGTATAGCTGTTGCATATTAACGCATAATGGTTGTGCTCTCCGGTCACCCCGGAACAGAAAAATAAAAAGGGATCTGTCTGTTTTGCTATCCAGTACCAGTGAACAGGTGATCAGGCAGGTGCAGGGCATGCGCGTGGCCCTGCTGCCGGTTGTCAGCTTGCACAGCGCGCGCTGTATCGGGTACGAGGCTGTCCTGGTTGATGGCAGCGACGACACAGGATCTGCACAAGGTCTCCAGCCGCTTTTCGTGCAGGCTGCTGCTGCCGGGGTTCTGTCCGATGTTACGGCCGAGGTATTCCGGTTGGCCCTGCATGCGTTTGTGCAGTGTCCCCGGTGGGAAGAAAACCAGCTTTTTGTCAGCATGGATGTGCGTGTACTGGGGTGTTCGGATCGTCTGGCTCCACAGCTGGGTGCGTTGATGGAATCCTGTGGGGTCGATCGCGGTCGTGTGGTTCTGGCACTGGAAGCCCATGGACCGGTTCGGGTTTGCGATGAGGCTATGGAAGGCCTGAATGCTCTGCGGGCTGTGGCCGGCCGGGTTGCCATCAGCCATTTCGGCACCGGGTCGTCCGGTCTCCTGCTTCTGTTCTTGGCCAATCCGGATTATATCCAGCTTGACCGTTTCTTTATTACAGGCGGCCTGAGCAGCAGCCGTCGCCGCATTTTCCTGGGGCACATGGTTAACCTGGCCCATCTTCTTGGGGTTCGAGTCATGGCCCGGGGTGTCGAGACCGAGCAGGAGTATCTGGCTTGCCGCGAGGCCGGTCTTGATTTGGTTCAGGGCCCCCTGTTCGGTGCGGAGTCCGATCGCTGTTGTCCTGATATGGAGCAGGTGCTTGCCCGTGCGCGGGATATCAACGCCCGTGACCGCCGGCGTGCGGAAACGGACCAGGATCTGGTCCAGGCCCGCATCACCCGTATTCCCCCTATCCCGGAAGATGCGCAGCTGGCCGATGTGCTGGAGCGGTTCCGTCTTGACAGCACCCACACGTTTTTCCCGGTTGTATCCTGCGACGGGGAACCGCTGGGCCTGGTGCGCGAACAGACGCTGAAGAATTATGTGTACGCGCCGTATGGCAAGGAGCTGTTGTCGAACAAGGGCTATGCCCGTCAACTGCGGGATTTTCTCTGGCCCTGTCCAGTAGCCGATATCCGGACCAGTGCGGAGAAGATCCTGGAGATTTTTTCGGCTGACGAGGATTCCGAGGGTATCATCATTACTGCCGACGGATGCTATGCCGGCTTTTTGTCTGCCCGTTCCCTGCTGCGGCTTCTGAATGAAAAGAACCTGGCCGTGGCGCGGGACCAGAATCCGCTGACCCGCTTGCCGGGCAATACGATGATCAACGCATACATGGCCCGGGTGATGGAGGACAGCCAGTCATCCTGGTGTATTGTTTACTTTGATTTTGATGGATTCAAGCCGTTCAACGACACCTATGGATTCCGGCAGGGGGACCGGGCGATTGTCCTGTTTGCCAATCTTCTGGTGCGCGATCTGCGTCGTGATGATGTGTTTATTGGCCACATCGGTGGTGATGATTTTGTTGCCGGGTTCCGCAACATCAGCCCTGAAATGGTCCTGGAGCGCGTGCGCGACCTGACCGCGTGTTTTCGTCGAGATGTTGAAAGTTTTTATGATCCGGATGCCCGCCGCAACGGCTACATTGTGGCTTCTGACAGAAACGGGACCCGGCAGTATTTTCCGCTTCTGTCCGCTTCGGCGGCGGTTGTGCACATTCCACAAGGGGCCGGGGGGCGTTGCTGTGATCATCTGGCCGAGACCATGGCCCGGCTGAAGTCGGAAGCCAAGGCTGCGCCAGACCGGATTGTTGTGGCCTGTCTGGGGGAACCGGTCCGCAGGGCTAGCGCCCCTCCCGCCACCATGCCAGAACCAGTGTTCCCAGAATAAGTATTGCGGCCACGCCAGCGGGTAGCAACGGTGTCGTGTGCACGCCGCTGCTGATGTGGGCTTCGTTGCGGCGCATGCCGATCCAGGACGGACCGCCATGGCGTCTTGCGTCGGGGTCGATGCTGCGCAGCTGTGGCACGCCGTCCTGTGCCAGCCAGATGATGCTGCCTCCGGCTGCCTGACTCAAGGGGGCCAGCATGCGGTCGGTGGTGATCAGGGAGGCACGCTCCGGGCTGGTGCCAGTTCCCGATGCGGTGACAATGCGGCGGCTTCCATCATCAACAGACCAGATTCCCGGCTTGGTTGCTTCTGTCTGCACCTGTTCCCGTCCCGGCGCGACCGTGTGCAAGGTGGCGGTGACCTGGTTTCCGTCCGGGTCGGTGATGGTAACTCCGTGCCGGTTTGCCGGCGGGTCGGACAGGCTGCGCCGGGTTATTGTCATGATGCCGGTATCGGCGGCGATGGCCGCATGCAGGGATTCTTCTTCCAGCGCGGGTTCGGCCAGCAGCCAGTTGACCAGCCGACGCAGCAGCTCGGCCTGTGGTCCGCCACCGTCCCAGCCCCGGGCCCACAGCCACAGGGTATCAGACAGAATGACTGCGCTGCGGCCTTTTTCGACACGTTCCAGAACCAGCAGGGGGGCTTCTCGCGGGGCCCGCATCAGGGTTGTTCCCCGGGTCGGGCTGGCTTCAACATATTGCAGCCAGGCCCCCCACGATGGAGCCTGGCCCTGCGTTCCGGAATCCGGCAGGCCGGCTGTAACCGGGTGGCGGAACCCGACCGGGTCCAGACCTGGTACAAAGCGCGAGCGCACCGTGCGCCCGGTTGGCTGGGCCGGAATAACGCTGGTCAGGGGTGACTCCGCCAGACTGCCGGCACCGGCGAATTCGGGACCGGCGGACAACAGCAAGGCCCCGCCATTGCGGACATAGGCCGACAGGCGTTCCAGAAACAGTCCCGGTACTAGGGATCGACGGGTGTAGCGATCAAAAATAACCAGATCGAAGTCGGCCAGCCGTTCCTCGAACAGCTCCCGGACCGGGAATGTGATCAGCGCCAGCTCGTGCAGGGGGGTGCCGTCGTCCTTGGCCGGGGGACGCAGGATGGTAAAGTGCACCAGGTCAATACCGGGGTCGGCCTTCAGCAGCCGGCGCCAGGCGCGTTCCCCGATTGCCGGCTCGCCCGAGACCAGCAGGATGCGGACACGATCGCGGATGCCGTTGATCGCCAGGGCGGTCCGGTTGTTGGTGGTGTCGGGTTCGCCTTCAAGGGGCGGAACAGACAGGCCGACAACGGTCTGTCCTGCATGGGTCAGCGGAATGGCAAGATCCTGTTTACGCCCGGGGATCACCATCCGCACCTGTGGCGGGTCGTTGTTGATGCGTACCGTCAGGGGAATGGGCGAGGACCGTTCTGCAACGCCGGTGTCGTATTCTGAAATGGTAATGCTGATGGTGGCTTCCCGTCCGATCAGGCCGAAGTCCGGGGCGGAGTCGATGTGGATCCGCCGGTCCTTCTCCCCCGGGGCCCCGGTCAGAAGGGTGTGAACCGGGGCCTTGATCCGGCTTGCCAGCGCCTGTACCGCGTCCGGGTCTGATGGCATGTCGTGCACCTGCCCGTCGGTTACCAGCACAACGGCGGCAACCGGCTGGCCGGCCAACCCGGCGACAGCTTGTTCCACCGCTCCCGTCAGCCGGGTTCCGTTCTGTCCCTGGCTGTTGACCATGACGGTGTGTGTCCGGACATGGGCATGCTGGCCGATCCGGGCCTGAAGCATTTCCACGGTGGAATCCCGCAGGGCAATGCGTTGCCCGTGCTGCATGCTGTCGCTGTCGTCCAGGACCAGCAGCACAATGTCATCCACCGGTTCCCGTGTTTCATGCACCAGGACCGGCCCGGCCAGAACAGCGCACACCACACAGGCCGGCAGAAGGCGCCATATCTCCCGGCGGCCCGATACGATCAGGCCGGGCAGGGTCAGGGCCAGCATGACCACAAACGCACCGCCGGTCAGCCACAGGGGCAGCAGCGGTTCCAGGGACAGGCTCGCCATGTCGTTGACCGGTATCATTGGGTCAACCTTTCCAGAATGGCCGGCAGATGCACCTGATCGGCCTTGTAGTCACCGGTCAGGGCGTACATCACCATGTTGATCCCGCTGCGCAGGGCCAGCTCCCGCCCGCGTTCGCCCGGAGGCACCATCGGCAGGACCGGGTGTCCCCGGCGATCGGAGGCCCATGCCCCGGCCCAGTCGGCACTGCTGGCGATAACCGGCGAAACCCCTTCGCCACGGGCGGCCTGTTCCCCGATCCACACATCGGCACCGGCAATGCGTCCGGGCAGGTTTGGCAACAGGTAAAAGCTGCGGGTCAGAACGTGGTCTTCGGGCATGCGCCGCAGGGGAGGCAGGTCCAGTGATGCCATCACTGTTCGCAGGGCGGCGGCGTTGTCAGGATGGCGTCCGTCCAGAACAAGCAGCCCGCCCCGTTCCAGATAGCGCGCGACACGGTCCCGCGTTTGTGTCGGAACCCCCACTGCACCGGGTCCGACCGGCCAGTAGATAAGGGGATAGAATTCCAGGGTATCGGTGTGCGGGTTGATCCGGCGTGGCTTGGCCAGCTCGGCCGAGGTGCGCAGGGCCAGCGCCCCGGTCAGACGTTGCAGTCCGGATTCAGTCAGGATGTCGATATCGACATCGCCGGTGGCAACCCAGGCCAGGCGTGTGTCCAGGGCATCGGTTATGTCGGGATTGTCGGCAGCGTCAGCCCGTGTTGCAGAGACAAGGGGAAGCAGGACCATCAAGGCCAGCATGGCCCCTGTCCGGCGCAAACCCTGCAACAGGCATGATCGCACGGCGGGCAGGGCATGAATCAGGCTGTCTGCCAGCAGCAGGGCCAGGGCCATGCCCAGCAGCAGCGGGCCAAGCCTGGATGCCATGCGGGTGGCTGCAGTGTCTCCGGCTATTTGTACGCGGATGCCATCTGGCCACCGGGTGCGTGCGTCCATCGCGGTTGTGCGGGTCGCCAGGGACAAGGCTTGCCGGTTGCCGGGGATGCCGTACCACCCGGGCGGATGCTCCGGCCCGACTGTGATGCGGGTTCCGGGTGTCTCGGTTGCGGCGGGAAGCGGCTTGACCCCCGCGCCCGGGGTGACAGGCTGCCCGTAACCATCCAGCACCTGCCACGGCGGCAGCGGTGTATCGCGGGATGCTGTTTCGGTGGTTCCGGCTCCCAGTCCTGCCAGACGATCCAGCAGGGCCGGGAACAGGCCGGACAAGGGCAGGGTGGTCCAGTCTGTGTTGGCCGATGTGTGGATCAACACAATCCATCCCGCCCCGGACCGCAGCCCGGTGATCAGGGGGGTTCCGTCACGCAGGCGGGCCCAGGTCCGGCTTTCCGTTTCCGGGCCGGGGTGGGCCATCAGCTGGGTGGAAACCGTAATGCCGTCCGGTACGGTCAACCCGGACAGGGGGCTGGTGCTGTCGAAGGGGGCCAGGGGCAACGGCTCCTGCCAGCTCAGCCCTTTGCCCATGAAGCGTCCCCCGGTGCGCAGCGAGACCGGCAACAGCGCCGTATCACCCCGTTCGGCCAGGGTCGTATCGGCAAACCGGATCAAAACCCCGCCCTGGTCCACCCATTGCGACAGGGGTTCCACTTCGCTGTCCGGAATGGTGCCACCCGGTATGACCACCGTTGACAGCCGCCGTGCCAG
Organism: Haematospirillum sp. H4485; assembly: GCF_012102745.1. Classification (GTDB taxonomy): domain Bacteria; phylum Pseudomonadota; class Alphaproteobacteria; order Rhodospirillales; family Rhodospirillaceae; genus Haematospirillum. The sequence goes on along the minus strand of NZ_JAAVSY010000005.1, from coordinate 77,303 downwards.
CAGTGTTGTCACCGACCCCGTATACACGGTCAGCGATCCGGCCAGCGCCCGTTCGGCATACCACGACCCTGACAGCAAAGGCAGGCTGTTGTCTCCCCGCGTGACCACACCGGCCGGCAGGCGTTGCCAGCGGTCGTCGGTCAGCTGGACTGCCCCGGCTCCAAGCGGGATCCCGCCGGGATCGGTGATGTCCAGGCGGGTGACAAGCGGGATCAGGTCCGGCTCCAGGTCCAGGGTGATGGTTGCTTCCGTTGTTCCGGCTGCTAGGGTCAGTGGCCGGGAAACCCGCACGGTGCCGTTCCGGTCCAGACCTCTGGCCACCAGGGTGCGTGGGGGCAGCTGTCCGTCATCCGGGCGTCGGGCGGTCAGCTCAATGCCCGTTGCGGTGCGTTCCGGCGGACGCAGCAGAACGGCGGTCCGTGTTGGCGGTGCCAGCAGAACGGCTACCGGACCGCGCTGCTGCAACAGCATGGCGGCTTCGTCCTGTTCCGGATGCTCCAGGCTATCACTCAGCCACAGGGTTTCCACCGTATCAGGAACCGTACCGGGGCGGTTCAGCCATGCTGCAAACGCCGCGTAGTCGGGATGATGGGGTGCCGGTGCCATCCGGCGCAGCCACGCCCGTGCATCGGCGGCAGAGCCAGGAGGGGACGCCGCCGGATACGATTCCCCCGGGCGCAGGGTGGTGGCCACAACCTGAACCGGACGCGACAGGGATGCGGCATCATCCAGAACGGTGTTCAGGGCACGGGTCCGGTCCTGCCATCCGGCTGCGGCGGCCCAGCCGGTATCAACCACAACCAACAGCGGCCGGCGGCTTTCTGCCGGCAGGCGTGCATCCATGACCGGGCCGGCCAGCCCGGCCAGGACCAGGGCCAGGATCAGCACCCGCAGCAGCAGGATCCATAACGGCGTGCGGGCCGGGGTAATGGTGCCCGGGTACATGTCGGCCAGCAGGCGCAGCGGCGGAAAGGTCATGTGCCGTTCCGGCGGCGGGGTGATGCGCAACAACCACCACACAGCCGGAAGGATGGCCAGCCCGGCCAGTATCCACGGGTTCAGGATGCTCAGGGTTCCTGTCAGCATGGCCCGCCTGTCATCCGGTGTGTTCCCAGCCTGCTGTGCAGGCCCAGCAGGACCGGCTCCAGCGAGCGGTCGGTATGGTGCAGGCTGAAGGTCCACCCGAACTGCATGGCAATGGTTTCCAGGTGGCGGCGGTGTGCTTCCAGACGGTGGCAGTAGGCCTCGCGGATATCCCGGACCCGGGATACCAGAAGGCCCGGTGTGCCCACCTGTCCGGGCTGGAAGAAGCGGATCTGCCCGTCAAAGGGCAGGTTTTCCTCGGCCGGGTCCAGAACCTGGACCAGATGACCGCGAATGCCGGCCCCGGTCCAGGTGCGCAGGGTGTGTTCTAGGGTGTCGGGCGGGTCTAGGAAATCGCCGACCAGGATCACCAGGCTGTGGCGCAACGTTCCCGGGTCCGGAGCGGGCAGGGCCCGTTCTGTTTCCGGTGCCGGTGTTTCCAGATGTGTTGCCATGCGGATCAGGGCCGGGCGTCCGCTGCCGGGGGGCATGCGCGGGGACAGAAGGGCAACCTGTTCCCCCGCCCAGAGTCCCAGACAGGCCAGGGTCAGGACCAGCAGCCGGGCATGGTCGCGCTTTTCCGGAAGATGGGGGGATGAATGCCAGGCCATCGACGGGCCATCGGCACACCAGAACCACAGGCTGCGTGCCGAGACCTGTTCCTGCTGGCGGATATGCAGGTTGTCCCGCCGGGCACTCTGGCGCCAGTCGATGGCCGAGGTGGTATCCCCGTTCTCCCAGGGGCGGAACTGCCAGAATGAATCTCCGTAGCCGGCGGTCCGTCGTCTGTGGTTGCCCCCGCGCAGGGTGGCGGCAGCCTGTTCGGCTTTCAGCAGCAGCGGAGGCAGGTTTGCCGCCAGTCCTTCCGCCCGGTGATACAGTGACAGTGCCCCTGGTTTCACGGTCTTCCCCCGTTCAGGCTGCGGCTGCCGGTGTTTCCAGATCCGCGACCAGGGCACGGACAACCGCGTCCACGGTGATGCCGTCGGCCCGTGCGGCAAAGGTCAGCGCCATGCGGTGCCGCAGGACCGGAGCAGCCAGGGCGGTCACGTCAGCTTCCGATGGTGCAAGCCGCCCGTCCAGCAGGGCGCGTGCCCGCACAGCCATGGTCAGCGCCTGGCTGGCCCGTGGCCCGGGTCCCCAGGCCACGGCGCGGCGGACCATGTCCAGATTGCTGCTTTCCGGTCGTCCGTTCCGCACCAGGGCCAGAATGGATTCCACCACCCGTGTTCCAACCGGCATTCTCCGCACCAGGTCCTGCGCGGCCATCAGGTCTTCGGCGGTCATGACCGGGTGCAGGTGTGTGGTGGTGGTGCCCGTGGTTGCGATCAGCATCTGGCGTTCGGCATCCAGGTCGGGGTACCCGACATCCACCTGCATCATGAAGCGGTCCAGCTGGGCTTCGGGCAGGGGATAGGTTCCTTCCTGCTCGATCGGGTTCTGTGTTGCCAGCACATGAAACGGAGCCGGCAACCGGTGGGTCTGCCCGGCAATGGACACTTCATGTTCCTGCATGGCCTGCAGCAGTGCGGACTGGGTGCGTGGCCCGGCGCGGTTGACCTCGTCGGCCATCAAAAGCTGTGTAAATACCGGCCCGGGTACAAAGCGGAACCAGCGGTGCCCTTCCGGTGCGGTGTCCAGGATTTCCGATCCCAGGATGTCGGCCGGCATCAGGTCGGGCGTAAACTGGATCCGCCGTGTTTCCAGGCCCAGAACCTGCCCCATGGCCTGTACCAGGCGGGTTTTGGCCAGCCCCGGTACCCCGACCAGCAGCACATGGCCCCCGGCCAGAAGTGTTACCAGGCTTTCATTGATCACCTGGTCCTGGCCAAAGATAACCGATGCCACGGCCCGGTGCGCGCGGGATACCAGCTCCATCAGCTGGTCCTGTCGTTCAGTGGACAGGGGCGGAGGGGTGACAGAACCGGGAAAGGACGAATTCGGGTTGTTCATAATGCCTTCTCCACGCTTTCCTGGTATAATCCGCCGTCCGGGCTGGACAACGAGGGGACAGGGCCCATGGGCCACCACGATCACGATGCTGAACCTGCCGATGCCGTACTGCGCAGTTTGGTGCCTGACAGCTGCGGTGATCTTGGTCTGTCGATCGACCGCAATGGCGACTGGTTTTATCTTGGCTCCCCCATTCGTCGTCCGGAACTGGTCCGCCTGTTTGCCTCGGTCCTGTCGCGCGATGCATCCGGTACTTACTGGCTTGTCACCCCGGCAGAGCGCGGCACCGTCAGCGTAGCCGATGTTCCCTTTGTTGCCGTGGACATGACCGTTGCCCATCCCGGCCCGGATCAGGTCATCAGCCTGCATACCAACGTCGATGACGTTGTGGTGCTTGATGATGCCCATCCCCTGCGTATGGCGCGCGACCGTGCGACAGGATGCCCCCTGCCTTATATCTACATCAGGAAAGGGCTGGAGGCACGCCTGAGCCGCCCGGTGTATTACCGTATGGTCGATCTGGCGCTGTGCGTGACTGTCGCGGCATCATCACAAAAAGCCGCTCCGGGCGGTGCCGGTCCCGATACGGTCGGGGTGTGGAGCTGCGGGTCTTTCTTTCCGCTGGGACAAACCGGACCATGATTTTTTCACGCGACCGGCTGGTCACCATGCTGGAGCAGGGGTACGGAACCGGTTTGTCTTCCGATGAGGATGCGGATCCTCTTGCTGGTGGTGATGCGCTGTGCCCGGCGGCGGTTCTGGTTCCGCTGGTGTGCCATCCGTCGGCCTGTACGATTCTGCTGACCCGCCGCACCGATCATCTGGACCATCACGCCGGGCAGATCGCCTTCCCCGGTGGAAGGCTGGAGGCCGGGGACAAGGATGCCGTGGACTGTGCCCTGCGTGAAACCGCCGAGGAAACCGGGCTGGACCGTCGCGGTGTTGATGTGGTTGGCCGTCTGGATGACTATCGCACCGTGACCGGATTCCGGGTGACGCCGGTGGTGGGTCTGCTTGCGCCGCCGCTTGGTCTGGATCCAGACCCGGGCGAGGTGGCGGAAGTGTTCGAGGTTCCGCTTGATTTTGTCCTGGATCCCCGCAATCACAGGCAGAATCAAACTGTTGTCAATGGACAGAGCCGCCTTTTTTATTCCCTGTCGTGGAATGACTATTATATATGGGGGGCAACGGCGGGCATGTTGGTCAACCTGTCACGCATTCTGAACGGTGGGGCCGTGGATCCAGGGTCGGGAAAAGGTGATAGTGTGTAATGATCCAGTTCGTGGTCACGGTTCTGTTGCCGTTTCTGGTGCCTCTGGTTGTCCTTGTGCTTTGGGTCCGGGTGCGGGCCCGCTGGGTGGAACGTCATGGCGGTGCGGTGCCGCCGCTTGAGAAGGGAGCCTGGTTTGTGGCCGTTCTGGCAGGTTTCATCCTGGTCATCCTGTCGCTGGTTGTTGTGGCCCTGATTGAGCCAGCCGGCCAGCCCGGTGATGCCTATACACCGCCAAAGCTGGTGGACGGGCGAATTGTCCCCGGCGGGTTCGGGGCGAAATGACCGCGTCCGCCCCGGAGGAACCCCGTCGGGTCTGGTCACGCCGGGAACGTCCTCCGTGGGGTCAGCTGGGTCCTGTTCCCTGGCTGTCGTGGCCGGAAACCAGGGCGGTTGTGGATGCCCTTCAGGCCGAAGGATCCACCGTGCGCTTTGTCGGCGGCTGTGTCCGTGATGCCCTGCTGGGGGTCATGCCGCGCGATATCGATCTGGCCACCCCCGATCCGCCCGATACGGTGATCCACCTGCTGGAACAAGCCGGCCTGCGCTGTATACCCACCGGTCTGCAACACGGTACCGTGACCGCCCGGGTGGGGGATCACAGTTTTGAAATCACCACCCTGCGGGAAGATGTGGAAACGGATGGCCGGCATGCCGTTGTGAAATGGTCGTCCTGCTGGATGGCCGATGCAGCCCGGCGTGATTTTACCATCAATGCCCTGTCGGCAACTCCGGACGGTGCGGTCTACGATTACTTTGACGGTCTTGAGCATCTGTCGCATGGCCGGGTGGTGTTTGTGGGCCGCCCGATGCAGCGTATTGCCGAAGACTGGCTGCGGATCCTGCGGTTTTTCCGCTTTTATGCGCGTTTTGGCCGCCCCCCGGCCAGCGCGGATGCCCTGTCGGCCTGCCAGGCACTGGCCCCTCATCTAAAGGAGCTGTCGGCCGAACGCATCCGTGATGAACTGATCGGTATCCTGGAAACGCCGGCTTGTCCGGATGTTCTGTTGCTGATGCGCGGGGCCCGGGTGCTGGAACAGGTTCTGCCCGAAGCCGGGGCATTCGGGCGGTTGCGTCAGCTGGTGTTCCTGGAAACACGGGGTCTGGTGATGGATGGCGTTGAACCCGATCCTGTGCGCCGGCTGGCTGCGGTTCTGCACACCGATCCACACGCCGCCATGCAGGTGGCCCGTCGTCTGCGCCTGTCATCGCATCAGATGCAACGCCTGTCCGTTTTGTCCGATATCACGCCTTGCCCCGACCCGGATGGGGGAGAACCCCTTCTTCTTCAAGCCCTTTTCAGTCTGGGGCGAAAGACGGTGGTGGACATGATCCTTCTGGTGTGGTCCTCTGAGCGCGACGGAGAGCACAGGCTGTGTCCCCGGCGCAGCGCTTTGTGGCAACGTGCCCTGGATCTGGCCCTGTCGCTGCCCGTTCCGTCATTCCCCCTGAAAGGCCGGGATCTTTTGGCCAATGGATACCGGTCCGGGCCACTTCTTGGCCAGGAGCTGGCGCGACTTCAGGGGGAGTGGCTTCACAGCGGGTGCCGGCTGGACCGTGCTGCCCTTCTGTCATCCCTGCGTCCCCCGTCGCCGGACCCCGAAGCAGGGTGAGGCCACCCCTTCGGCTTTGCGCCGGGTCGCTTCAGTCCTGGTTGTTGATGCGGGCGAACGCGGTCAGCGTGTTGCGCAACAGGCAGGCAATGGTCATCGGCCCGACCCCGCCGGGCACCGGGGTGATGGCCCCGGCAACGCGGGCTGCCTCGTCAAAGGCAACATCGCCGGTCAGGCGGGTCTTGCCGCCCTCTGCCGCAATGCGGTTGATCCCGACATCGATAACCGTGGCCCCGGGCTTGATCCAGTCGCCGCGGATCATGGCCGGACGCCCGACGGCTGCCACCAGAATATCGGCCTGGCGGCAGATGGCGGGCAGGTCACGGGTGCGGGAATGGGCCACGGTCACGGTGCAGCTTTCCTGCAGCAGCAGCTGGGCCATTGGCTTGCCGACAATGTTGGACCGCCCGACCACCACGGCCTGCAGACCGGTCATGTCCCCCAGAACATCGCGCAGCAGAAGCAGACAGCCGAGCGGGGTGCACGGCACCAGCCCCTTGCCGCCGGTGGCCAGCAGACCGGCGTTGACCGGGTGGAACCCGTCCACATCCTTGTCCGGGCGGATGGCGGCAATAACCCGGTCGGCATTGATATGCGCCGGCAGGGGAAGCTGGACCAGAATGCCGTGAATGGTCGGGTCATCGTTCAGGCGGGCGATTTCTTCCAGCAGGTCGGTTTCTGTCAGCGTGGCAGCAAAGCGGCGTTCCACCGATTTCATGCCGCATTCTGCGGTCTGGCGCGCCTTGTTGCGGACATAGACATCGCTGGCCGGATCATCGCCAACCATCAGGACCGCCAGCCCCGGCACGGTGCCAAGGCGGTCTTTCAGGCGGCCAACCTCGGTCGCGATGGACTGGCGCAGGGATGCGGCAAAGGCCTTGCCGTCGATCAAACGGGCAGAAGGATCAGTCATGGTGGCAATATCCCGGTAATGTGGGGGATCAGAATGGCAGGGTCGCCGGAAATCTGTACGGTCTTGCGGCGGTCCGTCGTGCCGGAAACAATGGAAAAGGTGCTTTTCGGCAGTTTCCACGCCTTGGCCAGCAGGGCAATCAGTGCCGTATTGGCCTTGCCGTTTTCTGGAACGGCGGTGACTGACACTTTCAGCACCGGCGTTCCGTCCGCTTCCAGGGCGCGGGACCGGATGGCATTGGCCCCGGCTTTCGGGGTCAGGCGCACCACCAGCCGGATTCCATCAGCCGTGGGCTTGAGCAAAAGAGAATAATCCGGGGCATCAGAACAGGGCACGGAGAACCAGCTCGTGCAGACCCGGGAGAACAGAGGCCCGGACCAGCATAATGGCGAAAAACAGAACCAGCGGCGACAGATCCAGGTTGCCCATGATCGGAAGGACCCGGCGGATCTGTTCCAGGACCGGTTCGGTCAGGCGGTGGACAATATCACTGATGGTCCGCACCGCGCCGTTGCTGTAGTTCAGGACATTGAACGCAAACAGCCAGCTGAGGATGACCGAAGCAATCACGATCCATTCATAAAAATTCAGGATCGCGTCCAGAACCTGAAAAAAACCACTGACAGCCTGCATGGAGTTGTTACCTGTCGGCCAAACCGTAAAACACGGCCTTACCCTAGCGGGATGCCCCCTGCGGTGCAAGGGAAACAGACACGGCCATCGGGCTGTCGGTGCAGGGCCAGAAACGGTCTTGACAGTCAAGGGGGTTCCGGGGATTATCCGCATCCCTTTTGCATGACGGGGCTGTAGCTCAGTTGGGAGAGCGCGTCGTTCGCAATGACGAGGCCAGCGGTTCGATCCCGCTCAGCTCCACCATAATATCCAAAGGCCCGGCCATAACAAGTCGGGCCTTTGTGCATGCAGGCCCTTAAAACCCTTTCAGGGTGGAAGCAGGGCCGTCCGTGCCGCGGCCATAATGTGGCGGGTCAGGTCATCCAGAACGGTGGGCCTGTTGCCAGTGCAGCGGTACATCCAGCGGGGTGTCGGGCACCAGCTCCACAAGGGAGCCTTCCTCAAGATGTTCGGCAATCAGCGCCTGTGGATGCAACCCCCAGCCCATGCCGGCCATGGCGGCGGTTGCAAAGGCCTGTGGCGAGGGTAGCGTGTGCCGGGGCAGATCAACGTTCCGGTGGCACAGGCGCCGGGCCCAGCGTGCTTGCAGCTCATCCTTGGTATTGAACACCAGGCTGGGGGCACGGGCTAGGCTTCCTGATCCCACACCATCGGCGAAATAATGCCGGATAAAGGCCGGGCTGGCGGCCGCGCGGTAGCGCATGGCTCCAAGGGGCTGGCTGTTGCATCCGGCAGCCGGCCGGGCAGAGGCAGTGACAGCGGCAAGAACCGATCCGTTGCGCAGCCATTCCATGGTGTGGTCCTGATCATCCACGGCAATATCCATCAGCACCGGGGCCTGTGCGGCAAAGGCCGCCAGGGGAGGAGCCAGCCAGGTCGCCAGACTGTCGGCATTGACCGCAACAGGCAATGCAACCCGGGTCACACCTTCGGGCGCCAAAGCTGGCAGCGTGTCCTGAAGATCCTGTTCCAGAAGACGCACCCGGTCCATGTGCTGGCACAGACGCCGGCCGGCATCGGTTGCCCGGCACGGCTGATCGCGGATCACCAGGGCACAGCCCACACGTTCCTCCAGCTGGCGGACGCGCTGCGAAATGGCCGATGGCGTGACGTGCAGGGTGCGTGCGGCCCGCTCGAAGCTTCCTTCCCTGATAACAGTTGCCATGACAGAAAGGGCGGCATAGTCCAGCATAAGATCAGTTTTCCTTAACTGGATAAAGAAAAGTGAGTTTGCCTTTATTTCCTGCGCCGGGCAAGGTCAGGCCGTCGTAACCTGATTTTGACAGAGAGTGTGTTGTGGGATTCCTTTCCTTTTCCATGCCGGCCTTTACCCAGGGGCTGGCCCTGAGCCTGGGGTTGATTGTCGCGATCGGGGCGCAAAATGCCTTTGTGTTGCGCCAGGGTCTCCGGCGCGAGCATATGGGCAGCGTGGTGCTGTTCTGTGCAACAGCCGATGCCGTGTTGATCACAGCCGGTGTGATGGGCATGGCCGAAGCCCTGGGGAATCGCCCCGCACTGGCGCATGCGCTGGCTTTGGCCGGTTCCGCCTTCTTGCTGGTCTATGGGTGGCAGGCCTTGCGCCGGGCCCGGCTGTCACAGGCCCTGAGGGCCGATACAGGCGGGGCCGGGCTGGGGCGGGGGGCTGCCTTGGCCCAGGCGGCTGCCTTTACGTTCCTCAACCCCCATGTGTACCTGGATACGGTGCTGCTGGTGGGAAGTATCGGCGCCCAGCATCCGTCGTCGTTGCAGATCTGGTTTATCGCCGGAGCCTGTGTGGCCAGCATGATCTGGTTTGTGTCACTGGGGTTCGGTGCGCGCTGGCTGGCCCCCTGGTTTGCCCGTCCTGTGGCCTGGCGTTTTCTGGATGCCTTTGTCGGGGTGACAATGCTGACCATCGCGGGTCTCTTGATCCATCGCGTTCTGACGGGGTTCTGAGGGTCTGCGCGTGCAAAAGAGCATTCTGTTCCTGCCTTGTGGGGACATTTGCTTCAGTCATGCAAGAGGTCGGATCGTAATGATTACATACTCTCTATTTGTATGTTATCTATTTAATTTGCTAAATCATTGCAATAAAAGGCTCTTTGTGCCATATATACTACGTGGGGTTTTTATTCTGGAATATTAAGGGGGAAATGGCGTGGGATTCATAAAAGCAAATATCATTCCTGTTCTTGAGGAGAGCAAAAGAAGGCCGTTCAAGGGAAGACTTCTTCTTCTCGGTCAGGGGGACATCTATTTTTCTGATGATGCCTATCGCCAGATGGCCCAAATGGTTGGGGTTGAGCTTGATGGCTCCGTTCAGCCTGCTCTTTCATACAAGCCGGACTTTGCGGAGAAAGGCTGTCTTGATACCCAGTCTGTGTTCCGGCGCCTTGGGTTTTCTGAAGTCATGGCGCTTGATTGTTCGGACTTTGAAGGGGCGGATATTCTTCATGACATGAATGCCCCGGATATTCCGGAGCAGTGGCGAGGACAATTCGATGTTGTCATGGACCACGGAACGCTGGAGCATATTTTTCACTTCCCCAACGCAATGCATGCTGTTTTCCAGTTCCTGAAGATTGGTGGAAGGGCCATTACAAGCTCGCCTGTCTCCGGTTTTTTTGATCACGGTTTTTATATGATGCAGCCTACCCTTTTCCGCGATTTCTATGCGGCCAATGCATGGGAGGTGAATGCAATAAAAGTTGTCCAGTTTACGTCGAACGAGTGGACGGATCCGTGCACGTTTGTCGACTATGAACCAGATCAGCTTGACCCATCCAGGTATGGAAAAATGGACGGGAATTTTTGCGCAACTTTTTGCGTCGCGACAAAAGGCGCGCAATCCACGGGCAAGGTTATTCCCCAGCAGGGGTGGTATGCAAGGCAAGCGGCCTGGAAACCCTGTTCAGCGGTGCATGCCTCCATGGCTGACCCGGTGTAGTGCCTGATTGTCCTGTTGCCGGGGAACGCCCTGATGAGAGACGCGTATCTTGCTTTTGGTACCCCTGATTTCACTGAAGCTGAAGTAGACGCTGTTGCCCGTGTCATGCGTTCCGGCTGGGTCGGCATGGGGCAGGAAGACCCTGGCATTCGAAAGCGAGCTGGGTGCATTCATCGGTGCGCCGGAGGTCGTGACCGTCAACTCGTGTACTTCTGCGCTTTTTCTTGCTCTTCTGGTTGAAGGGATCGGTCCGGGAGACGAAGTGATCGTTCCCAGCCTGACGTGGTGTGCCACAGCCAATGCGGCGCTCTATCTTGGTGCCACGCCGGTGTTTTGTGATGTTGATCCTTACAGCATGTGCGTGACGCCACAAACCGTTGCTGCAAAGGTGACGGGGCGAACCCGGGCGGTTGTTGTTGTGCACTATGGCGGTTACGCCGTTGATGTTGAGGCATTGAGGGCATCCCTGCCGGCGGATGTCATTCTTGTCGAGGATGCCGCCCATGCACTGGGTGCCATGTATGCTAACGGCAGGCCCGTGGGGGCGTCGGGCCATACGGTTTGCTTCAGCTTCTATGCCAATAAAAATGTGTCTACGGCCGAGGGTGGTGCCCTTGCGCTGTTTGACTCCGGGAAGGCGGAACGTCTGCGGTGCCTGCGTATGAACGGCCTGGAATCCCATGCCTGGTCACGATACATCCGACCGTCTGTGGCCTTTTCTGCCGATGTAACCGAGCTTGGTTACAAGGCAAACTTTACAGATCTTCAAGCCGCGATCGGGCGGGTGCAATTGAGCCGTCTGCCCGAAATGGCGCACGTCAGGCTGATAATTGCCGAACACTACAGGGAATGTCTGGATGCCTTGGGTATAGGGGTGACTTTTCAGCAGGGTGTCTTTGACAAGAGTCATGCCCGGCATTTGTTGGTCATCCGGTTTGATTCCGCCAAAACCACGATCCGGCGTGATGACTTGCTGCTGGCGCTGCGGGCCCGCAATATTGGTGCCAGCGTTCATTACAGACCACTGCACAGGCAACCCCTGTACAGTGCGCAGGGGGTTTCTTGCCTGCCCGTGACGGAATCACTGGCGGATGCAATCATGACCTTGCCGATCAGCGCCAGGATGACGCTGGCCGATGTCGATTACGTTGTGGAGAATCTGGCCTGTCTTCTCAATCATGAAAAGGTCCTGCAATGATTGCCTGTGCGCCGGAATCCACGCTTGTAGAGACCTATGATTTTGGTGGCCGCCTGTCAGCCCGGTTTCCCTCGCAGATCCTTATGGATATTACCGAGGTCTGTAATCTGGCCTGTACCCACTGTCCCCATCCGGCCTTTGCCAGGTCGGAGCATTACGCAGGGCGCCATCTGGATCCGGCATTGAACGAGAAGATGATCGAGGAAGTGCGCCAACACGGGCAGGGCCATACCCGTTACATCCGTTATGCAAGCAACGGCGAGCCTTTGGTACACCCCGATGGTTATAGCATGATCAAGGCTGCGGTGGATTATTCCGGTGTCTTTGTGACCTTGACCACCAATGGAAAGATCATGAACGAAAAGCGGACCCGTAACCTGCTGGAGGCAGGGGTACACCTGATCGATATCAGCATTGATGCATTTCGCCCCGAGACGTATGCCAAGATTCGTGTCAAGGGCAACCTTGAGGTGACGCGTGAAAACACGTTGCGCTTGATCCGGTGGGTAAGGGAAAGCGGGGCCAAAACCAAGGTGGTGGTCAGCTTTGTCGAGCAGCCGGAAAACACCGCCGAAGCCGCTGACTTCGAGCGCTACTGGAAAGATCAGGGTGCGCAGTACGTTGTCATGCGCCGTTTGCATTCCTGTTCCGGGGCTGTGGCTGATGTCGCAGATGCAAGTCGGGCTGCACAGGATACCAGTGTGCGTCGTCCCTGCTTGTATCCCTGGGAACGCATCACGGTCAATGCACGTGGTGATCTGGCCTTTTGCCCATCCGACTGGGTGCATGGGTCGTATGTTGCCGATTATCGCAACACCACCATTCATGAAGAATGGCAGGGTGCGTTTTACCGTCGCCTGCGCGAGGCGCATCAAACCAACGCCTACCACAATCACCCGTTCTGCGGGCAGTGTCCGGACTGGGCCGCAACCCGCTGGCCCCGCGAGGGACGGAGTTACGCCGATATGGTGGAGGATTTCATTCAGGATGAGAGTCCGGTGCCATGAGTCATGTGACCCAGCCCATTGCCAGTAGGATCGAGAGTGCTGTCCGCGATATTCCCGGGTGGTCGCCCCTTGATCAACTGCAGTGTCTTTTTACACTGGCCTTTTCCAGTGCCCATTTACAGGGTGATATTCTGGAATTGGGGTCATGGTGTGGTCGCTCTGCCATTGTTCTGGGTATGGCAGCGCAGGCAACGGGCAAGGTCAAGGTCCATTGCGTGGATTTATTCCCGGAAAAGAATGACTGGTTCCGCAATGCTGACGGTACGTATTCGTTTTCGGTTCAGCTGAACGGAGTCACGTTTGGTGCCTATCAGGACCAGACGGTATGGGAAGAACCCTTTCTGCGCGATATTGCGCCACTCTATGAACGCTGGCCGGGTACGCTTGAAGCTTTTAATGATTCTGTCCGGAAACATAACCTGGAGGGCTGTGTCATTCCCTACAGGGCCGACCTGGAATCCTTTGTCAGGAATGTGGCGCCCGATTTCTGTTTGAGCCTTGCCTTTATCGATGGAGATCACGGCTTTCATGCGGTGTGCAAGGATATAGAGACCGTAGAGCCGTTTTTGCTGTCCGGCGGCTGGATTTGCTTCGATGATGCGTTCTCGTCATATAATGGTGTAAATGACGCAATCAGGGATATGGTCATTCATAGCGGTAAATATGAAAGATTCCAGCAGATGACTAGGAAGCTATTTGTTGCGCAGAAGTTATAAGTATCTTCTCATTGTTAAATTTTATTAAAAATCTGAGGTGTGCGTTGAAGGTTGCTTCTGTACAATCCTCCTTTATTCCATGGCGCGGGTATTTTGATATTATTGCCAGCGTTGATCTGTTCGTTTTTCTTGATGATGTCCAGTATACAGTCCGTGACTGGAGAAGTCGCAACAAGATCAAGACATCCAAGGGGGCTGAGTGGCTTACGGTCCCTGTCGTGCATGAGAAACAGACGCAACGTATTTGTGACACTCGGATCCAGAATGCGGTGGCATGGCAAAAAAAACACCGTGGTACGTGGTCTTTTTCCTACCGTTCCGCGCCATATTTCGACGCTGCCATGGACGTACTGTCCGGGTTTGATGACGTACGGCACACAACCATCAGCCAGTTGAACATCTATCTGATCCGCAGGATCTGTGCGTATCTGGACATCAAGACCCCGATGATCCTGTCCAGTGAATTATCCCTGCAGGGGACCAAGACAGGTCGCCTTGTTGATATGATCAAGAAACTGGGGGCTACAATATACCTGAGCGGACCAAGCGCGGATGCCTACCTTGACAAGGGCGCGTTCCGGGACCACGGCATCCAGCTTGAATACAAGTCTTACGATTACGATCCCTATCCGCAGCTTTGGGGCGATTTTATCGGCGGGGTGACGGTGCTGGACCTGATTGCCAATTGCGGGCACCAAGCAAAGCATCTTGTGCGGAGCCGGACACCAAGCAGGATTATAGTCGCGAAATGAGAAAATCAAAGCTTTCCATCATTGTCTTTGGCAACGTCAACAACTATCCCTTGCTTTTGGTCCGTGGCCTTCGGGCATTGGGTCATGATGCCCGTCTGATTCTGAACCATAAAACTGCACACCACATGCCCGAAGCGCTGTTTCCGGAGTGGGCCAATGCCTATCCCGACTGGATTTATGATTGTTCTTACCTCACCGATCTGGATGTCGCTTATCAGACGCAAGCGCTGGATCATGCCATTTATCGCCTTACCAACAAGGTGGATCTGGCCATTCTGAATGATACAGGGCCGGCACTGGCCTGTTTCCTGAATGCACCGCATATTTCCCTGTTGACCGGGCATGATCTTGCCAGCCACGCCAATTTTGAGTCCTTGCACATACGAACGGGAACATGGCATCCAAAGCTCCGGCGCTCGCCGGAAGGGCGACGGTACGTATTGCGGTTCTCTGATTTTGTGGTTCGGCAGCGGGACGGCATTCTGGCGTCCGAAGTTATATGCTACTTCCAGCGTGGACTGATACCGTCCGGGGATCATATTCTTGATGACATCGGGGTTTCAGATGAACGACGCTTTATGGTGTACCTGTCCAATACCCTTGATCTCGAATATCAAAGCCTCCCGCACAATGAACGCCTGACCATCTTTTGTGGCAGCCGGATTGTTTACAGGCCAGATCAGCATCCGGGCTTCAGCCCTCTGGATTTCAAGGGGACGGATGTTCTGATCAAAGGGTTTGCGCAGTATGTCAAGGGTGGCGGGAAGGGATTGCTCCGCTTGCCCCGGAAAGGGCAGGATCAGGAGGCTGCTGCGGAACTGATTGCAGACCTGGGTATCGGAGCCAGTGTTGAGTGGCTGGATGAACTGCCCCTGTTTGCCTATTACAAGGAAGTGGCGGCGGCAGACCTGGTTTGTGATCAGTTCGGCACAGCCTTTCCGGGAATGGTGACAACAGACGCCTATGCCATGGGGCGCCCTGTTATGGCCAAGTTGCGTAATGAGATCTTTGCGCAGCATTTTCCGGAACCAATGCCTGGATTCGATGCCAGCACCCCCGAGCAGATCTGTCAGCATTTAACACTGTTGGACGAGAGACGGGATCTTCTGGAGGAGATGGGGCGCAAAAGCCGACGGTATGCCGAACAATTTCTGGCGCCCGAGGTCATGGCAGAACAGCTGCTGGCGCGATACGAGTCCTTTTTGTAGGGAAGGCAGGGGATGCCATGAGTGTAACGCTGGTCATGGTCTGACCGACAGGCTTCTGTCCCGAAATGGAAAAAGGCCGCACCCGAAGGTGCGACCTTTTCCTTTGGCATACCACAAGGGCAGGAAGAGAAAGGCTTAGAAGCCCATGTCACCCATACCGCCCATACCGCCCATGCCGCCGCCCATCGGGGCTTCCTTCTTTTCAGGAATTTCGGCAACCATGGCTTCGGTGGTGATCAGCAGGCCGGTGACCGAAGCGGCGTCCTGCAGGGCTGCACGCACAACCTTGGTCGGGTCGATGATGCCAGCCTTGATCATGTCCACGTATTCGCCGGTCTGGGCGTTGAAGCCGAAGTTGACGTCCTTCTGCTCCAGCAGCTTGCCGGCAACAACGGCACCGTCGGTACCGGCGTTTTCGGCAATCTGACGCACCGGAGCCTGCAGGGCGCGGCGAACGATTTCGATACCAACGTTCTGGTCTTCGTTCACACCCTTCAGGGATGCCAGGGCGCGGGTGGAGTACAGCAGGGCAACGCCACCGCCGGCAACCGTGCCTTCTTCCACTGCAGCGCGGGTGGCGTGCAGGGCATCGTCAACGCGGTCCTTGCGCTCTTTCACTTCCACTTCGGAACCACCGCCGACGCGGATCACGGCAACGCCGCCGGAAAGCTTGGCCAGACGTTCCTGCAGCTTTTCACGGTCGTAGTCCGAGGTGGTTTCCTCGATCTGCGCACGGATCTGCTTGCAGCGCTTTTCGATCTCGTCCTTGGAGCCTGCACCGTCAACGATGGTGGTTTCTTCCTTGGAGATGGTCACGCGCTTGGCGGTGCCCAGCATTTGCACGGTGACGTTTTCCAGCTTGATGCCGAGGTCTTCGGAAATCACCGTACCACCGGTCAGGGTGGCGATGTCTTCCAGCATGGCCTTGCGGCGGTCGCCGAAGCCCGGAGCCTTGACAGCAGCAACCTTCAGGCCGCCGCGCAGCTTGTTGACCACCAGGGTGGCCAAGGCTTCGCCTTCGATGTCTTCAGCCACGATCATCAGCGGCTTGCCGGACTGCACAACAGCTTCCAGAACCGGCAGCAGCGGCTGCAGGGTGGACAGCTTCTTTTCGTGCAGCAGGATCAGCGGGGATTCCAGCTCTGCCACCATCTTTTCGCCGTTGGTGACGAAGTACGGGGACAGGTAGCCACGGTCGAACTGCATGCCTTCAACCACGTCCAGTTCGGTGGTCAGGCCCTTGGCTTCCTCGACGGTAATCACGCCTTCCTTGCCGACCTTGTCCATGGCCTTGGCAATCATGTCACCGATTTCTTTTTCGCCGTTGGCGGAAATGGTGCCGACCTGGGCCACTTCTTCAGAGGTGGTGATCTTCTTGCTGCGGGTCTTGATGTCCTCGACGACAGCGTTGACAGCCAGGTCAATGCCGCGCTTCAGGTCCATCGGGTTCATGCCAGCGGCAACAGCCTTCACGCCTTCGCGGACGATGGACTGGGCCAGAACGGTTGCGGTGGTGGTGCCGTCACCGGCCAGATCGGCGGTCTTGGAAGCCACTTCGCGCAGCATCTGGGCGCCCATGTTCTCGAACTTGTCTTTCAGTTCGATTTCCTTGGCGACAGAAACGCCGTCCTTTGTGATGCGCGGAGCACCGAAGGACTTGTCGATGATGACGTTACGGCCCTTGGGACCCAGGGTGACTTTCACGGCATTGGCCATGATATCCACGCCGCGCAGCAGGCGGTCGCGGGCATCGGTAGAAAACTTAACGTCCTTGGCAGCCATTGTTTTTTATCCTCTAGGTAAAGATATGGTGAAAGGCGACAGGGAAAGAACGAAGCCTCAGGCTTCGATCACGCCCATGACGTCTGCTTCCTTCATGATCAGGAGATCTTCGCCTTCGATCTTCACTTCTGTGCCGGACCACTTGCCGAACAGCACCTTGTCGCCGGCCTTCAGGTCAAGGGCAACCAGCTTGCCGTCTTCGCCACGGGCACCGGGGCCAACAGCAATGATCTGGCCCTGCATCGGCTTTTCCTTGGCGGTGTCGGGGATGATGATCCCGCCGGCTGTCTTTTCTTCGGAGTCAACGCGCTTTACGACAACGCGGTCATGCAACGGACGAAATTTCATTGGGTTCCTCCAGAACGAGCATTTCCCAGTTGAACATCTCACCAGGTCAGGGGAGCTCGAGGTTTCTGTTGGCACTCCCCCCCGGAGAGTGCTGACAGAGGTAATACGGACCGCCTTTTCTGTCAAGGGGGGTGTTAGCGTCAGGGTTGTTATCGCGCGGGGACGAACAGCGTGTCACCGTAGCCGGTTTTTCAGCCGTTTGTACAGGCCGATTCCCAGAAGCCCGGATGCGATGAACAGGGCAACGGACAGCCCAACCTGGGTGGTTGCATCCACCTGTACCCCGGCGCCCAGAAGGGCGAAAACAACAGTTTGCGGAATGTAGCCGACCGCTGTTCCGCCCAGAAAGCGTGACGGAGCCAGCGCGGTGACGCCGGCGGCCAGGTTGGTCAGCAGGTTTGATCCCACGGGCAGGAGTCGCACCAGCAGGGTCATGGTGAACGGGTGGTGCCCCAGCAGGGCGTCGATGCGTTCGATCCGGCGGGCGAACAGGCGACGGATGGCGGAGCGCCCCAGAATCCGGGCATAGAAGAACGCCGTGGCGCAACCCATGGTCTGTGCCAGCAGGGCCAGCAGGCCCCCTTCGACAAACCCGAAGGCATAGCCGCCACCAAAGGCGACAATCTGGCGGGGGACCCCGATGGCGGCGACCACGGTGCCCACGGCAACAAACAGAAGCTCTCCGTTCAGGCCCTGTCCGACGATCTGATCATCCAGCCAGTGGGTGTCCAGGGCCTCGGTCAGCCCGAACTCCCGGGCACCAAAGCCAACGGCGGCAAGGGTTGCGATCATCACAAGCCCCTTGAACAGGGCTTTGAGCGGGTTGCTGCGCCGCAGGGTTTCCTCGGCGTCGTCGTGCAGCAGTGTTTCAGGAGACAGGGACATGGAACCCCGGCTCAGTCCTGCTGTTCAAGAACCGGGTTGCGGGCCCGGCGCTGCAACCACATTACGCCGACCAGGTCGAACAGGCTGACCCACAGCCGGTTCCACACACCGTATTTCGATACGCCCCGTTCGCGCGGGCGGTGGTTGACGGGAACGCTGACAACCTGTCCGCCTTCACGCAGGGTCAGCGCCGGCAGGTAGCGGTGCATGTGGTCAAAGCGCGGGAATTTCAGGAACAGGGACCGGGCAAACAGCTTCAGGCCACACCCGGTGTCGGGGGTTCCGTCGTTCAGCAGCCACGCCCGCACGCCGTTTCCAATGTGCGAGGACAGGCGGCGCAGTTCGTTGTCCTGCCGTTTTTGCCGGTGTCCGGCGATCAGCAGGCGCGCGGCATCCAAGCCGGTGCGTTTCTCTTCATCCCGCAGGCGGGTCAGCAAGGCGGGAATGTCGGCCGGGTCGTTCTGTCCATCGCCGTCCAGGGTGGCAATCCAGGTGCCACGTGCTGCCAGAACCCCTGTATAAATCGCCTGACTTTGCCCGCAGGCGATGCGGTGGCGCACGCAGCGCAGGGCCGGAAACCGGGCGCGGGCCTCGGCCAGGCGGTGCGGGGTGGCGTCGTTTGATCCGTCATCGACATAGACAATCTCGAACGGTACCACGCCATCCAGGGCGGCGGCGATTTCTTCGATCAGGGGCAGGATGTTGTCAGCTTCGTTGTGGACGGGCACAACAACAGACAGGTCCGGGCAGCTTGGTTCAGTCATCACACACGCGCAGGCCATACAAGGGATCAGCCGGTTGTACCGCCGGGGCCGCCCGGTGACCAGAGAAAAGTCCCGGGCGGCGTGCGGTTTCGGGGTCAGGCGTCCAGCTCTGCCGGTGCTTTCAGGTCTTCTCCGGCGATGGCGCGGTCCAGCAGGGCAATGGAGCGGTCCAGCCCGTACAGGGCAAAGAAGCTGCCCATGCGCGGCCCCTGTTCCTGACCCAGCAGGATTTCATACTGGGCCCGGAACCAGTCGCGCAGGCCGGGATAGGTTTCGCCGTGCTGTTTGCCGATGGCATAGACAATGTTCTGCAGGTCTTCCCCGGACGCATCGGCCGGTGCGGCTTTCAGCGCCTGGCGCAGGTCGGCCAGGGCGGTCTTGTCGGCACTGTTGGCGATGCGGTACTGCTTGGTCGGGCGGACAAAGTCGTTGTAGTAGACAATGGCGTAACGCACCAGCCGGTCCAGGAACGGCATTGTTTCCGGCGACGATCCCGGGGCGTAGTTGCGGATGTAATGCCACAGGACAGCCGGGTCATCGGTGTTGGCCACCCCGACCAGGTTCAGCAGGATGCCGAAGGTCAGCGGGGTTTTGTCGGTTCCCGGTTCCCCGTTGTGGATGTGCCAGGCCGGGTTGGTCAGGCGGGCGACCGGGTCCTGTTCCGCAAAGGCGGCGGCATGGGCCACATAGTCATCCACCGCGCGGGGGATCACATCGAAGTACAGGCGCTTGGCAGCCTTTGGCTTCTGGTACATGAACAGGGCCAGGGATTCTTCGGGGGCGTATTTCAGCCAGTCTTCCACCGACAGGCCGTTGCCCTTCGACTTGGAAATCTTTTGCCCGTTTTCGTCCAGGAACAGTTCATAGGACAGGTTCTTCGGCGGCGTGCTGCCCAGGATGCGGCAGATCTTTCCGGCCAGGTCCACCGAAGGGATCAGGTCCTTGCCCGACATTTCATAGTCCACGCCCAGTGCGTGCCAGCGCATGCCCCAGTCGGGCTTCCACTGCAGCTTGCACGCCCCGCCGGTGACCGGCACTTCCACCTTTTCCCCGGTCTGCGGGTCCTGATAGACGATGGTGCCGGCATCCACGTCGCGGTGGATGACCGGAACCTGCAAGACCACACCCGTGCGTGGGCACAGCGGCAGGAACGGGCTGTAGGTGGCCTGACGTTCGGCGCCCAGGGTGGGCAGCATGACGGCCATGATGGCATCATAGTGTTCCAGAACCCCGCGCAGGGCCCGGTCAAAGTGGCCGCCGGTGTACATCTCGGTGGCGGACTTGAACTCATAATCAAAGCCGAAGCTGTCCAGGAACCCGCGCAGGCGGGCATTGTTGTGGTGCCCGAAGCTTTCGTGGGTTCCGAACGGGTCGGGAATGCGGGTCAGCGGCTTGCCCAGGTGTTCGCGCACCCTGTCCTTGTTGGGGATGTTGTCCGGGACCTTGCGCAGGGCATCCATGTCGTCGGAAAAGGCGAACAGGCGGGTCGGGATGTCGGGCGCCAGGATTTCAAAGGCCCGGCGGACCCACGAGGTCCGTGCCACCTCGCCAAAGGTGCCGATGTGCGGCAGGCCAGAGGGGCCATAGCCGGTTTCAAACAGCACATAGCCCTTGTCCGGCACCTTGCCGTTCAGCCGTTTGTCCAGCAGGTCGCGGGCTTCCTGAAAGGGCCAGGCCGAGGACTCGCGGGCGGAATGGGCAAGAGAGTGTGACATGATGTGTCAGATCCGTTACGGGCTGTTGATGGACGAAAGGGTCTGTACGCAATGCGAATCGCCTGCATGCGTTGGTCTGCACCCTAGGGCCGCAGGGGTGATCCGTCAACGTACCTTGCGGCGTTCCGACCCCCTGCTGTACCGTGTGACTTTACCTTTGAGTGTTTTTCTGCCCGTCAAACGATCAAGGGGTGTTTCCCATGTCCTCGCTGCGTTTTTTGTCGGTCAAGCACCAGATTCACTTGGTTCTGGC
The DNA here is from genome assembly GCF_012102745.1 of Haematospirillum sp. H4485. Classification (GTDB taxonomy): domain Bacteria; phylum Pseudomonadota; class Alphaproteobacteria; order Rhodospirillales; family Rhodospirillaceae; genus Haematospirillum. The sequence goes on along the minus strand of NZ_JAAVSY010000005.1, from coordinate 56,284 downwards.
TGTTTTTCTGGCCCCGGCCCTGGCTTCGGTTGCCCTTCTGGTCTGGCACGAGAACGAGGCCATCAGCTTCGCCCGCAAGGAAACGGTGGGGACGGCCTATATCACCCCGCTTCTGGACGCCCAGATTGCCACGGCCCGTTACATGGTGACCGCCACGAATCCGGATGCGGGAACCGTGGCCCGCGTTGCGGCGGGGCTGGAATCGGTGCGGGGGCAGGCCGATCTTCTGGACATGCGGGGCCCCCACGCGATTGTGGAGCGGCTGTGGACTGATTTTGCAGCGGTACCCGGCCCCGAGCGGGCGCGCGACATGATCGCGGGGCTGGAGTCTGCTGTTGCGCAGGCCGGGGATCATTCCAACCTGATCCTGGATCCGGAGCTGCCCAGCTATTACCTGATGGATTCCCTGGTCGTACGCTTGCCGAAGATGATTACCGGGGTGGCGGATATGGCCGGGTACGTGCTGGAGGCATCGGCATCCGGCGATACCTGGCTTGATATCATCCGTGCCAGCGCGGTGATGGGGGGGCACCTCTCGGCGCTGGAAAGCGGGTATGCCACGGTTATGGAGACGTCAGAGGATTCGGCTGTAGCCGCCATGATGCCGGCGCTGTCCACCCGTGTTTCCGGGGCGGTGGATACGGCGTTGGCCAGCGTTGGCCGTGGGCAGGGTGCTGTCTCCGGTCAGGAGCGCCAGGCGGTTCTGCTGGCCGCGCTGGATGCGTTCGAGGACATGCGCCGCCGGTCCTTGTGGGGCCTTGAGACCATCCTGAATGAACGGGTTCAGGGGTCGGTTGTCATCCTGTCCATCAGCCTGTTGATCCTGGCCCTTTTCTTCGGTGCGGCCTGGTATACGGCAAACCGCTATGCCGTGGAATCGCTGTCGGTTCCGCTGGTGACCCTGCGCCGGTCGATCCAGCGTCTTGCCGAAGGCGATGTGGAAACCCCGGTGCCGGATTTCTGGCGGCGGGACGAAATTGGTGCCATTGCCTCAGCCCTGAAGGTGTTGCGCCATACGGCAACCCGTGCCTTTGCCCTGGGGCAGATGCTGGAAGCGATGCCGGTCAATATTGTGACGGTCAGCCCCCAGGATGGGCGGATCAGCTGGATCAATGCCGCCACCCGCAATGCCCTGGAACAAATTGCACCATCCCTGAACGGATTGCCCCCGGGGACAGACAGTCTGGAGGGGCTTTCGGTCGACCTGTTCCACCCGCAGCCGGGCTGGCTGTCGGAACTGGTGGCTGATCCCGGTCAGCTGCCGTGGATGGGCGAGGTTCATCTGGGTAACGAGCGGGTGGCCCTGTCCGTGTTTCCGGTTCTGGACCATTACGGCCAGATGACAGCGGCCATGCTGACCTGGAGCATTGTAACCTCCAGCCGGCGGATGGCCGAGGTGTTCGAGACCAGCATGGACGGTGTGGTCGGGGATGCCGGTGTGGTGCAGGACGCCGCCCGCAAGCTGGATACCATTGCCTGCCGCGCAGCCAGTGGCATTGACATGGTCAATGGTGCGGTCAGCCAGGTTTCGGACTTTGTGACCAGCCTGGCCTGTTCGGCCGAGGATTTGTCCCGTTCCAGCGCCGATATGATCGAGCGTTTGTCCAGTGCCAATACCCTGACCATCAACGGCGTGGAAATGGCCGAGGACAGCATGCGTGCCGTGTCCGGTCTGTCGCGGGTGGCAAAGGAAATTGACGGCGTGGTGGACCTGATCACCGACATTGCGGAGCAGACCAACATTCTGGCCCTGAACGCCACGGTCGAGGCCGCCCGGGCCGGAGCCGCCGGCCGGGGGTTTGCCGTGGTTGCCAACGAGGTGAAAAAGCTGGCCCGCCAGACCGCCGCCGCCACCGAGGATGTGCGGGTGCGGGTTGCCGCCGTGGCAGATGTCAGCCAGGACGTGGCCAATGCCATGATCCGTGTCAGCCGCCTGATTTCCGGTGTCAACGGACTGGTTGGTGACCTGACGTCATCGATGGTTGACCAGTCCCGTGCCACGGGGGTGATTGCAGACAGGATCCAGCAGACATCCACCCGGATGATCCAGGCGGCCGAGGATCTGGACGCCCTGTCCGAAGCCGCGCAGGCCACGCGATCCGAAGCGGGGTCCTTGCTGGAGGTGTCCACCACCCTGTCGCAGCGATCCGGCCGGTTGAGTCGGGAGTGGTCGGGGTTCAGTGCGGGAGCCCTGCGGTTGGCGGTATAAGGCCGGGTGTGTGAAAACAGCCTTGCCATATGAGGGCGATACTGCTAAAAACCCCGCCTCGACAGCGCGTTCCGGCGTAGCTCAGCGGTAGAGCCCCCGACTGTTAATCGGGTTGCCGTAGGTTCGAATCCTACCGCCGGAGCCATCGAATTAAAAAGGCACCCCGTATTCTGCGCGGGGTGCTTTTTTCATGCCCGGTGCATCGGATGTATGCAGGTATCCTGCCTTGATGTCGGCATGTCGTCGATAAAACCAGATTATGCCGATCGCATAATGCCAGCCAGATCACAACGTGTTGTATTATATGTTCTTGTACGTTCTTTTTTGCGTACACCATAGCGTGTTTGTGGTAATCAGAACGTAGCGTCAGGGTTTGTTCCATGCCTTGGCAACAGGCTGTGTGTTTGTGTGCTGTGTCGTGTGCGGGGGGTGTTTGTGACGGTTGGTTTTGATTGTGGGGCGGCGGACCCTGTTGACAGCCATCTGGGGCAATCCCTGCGGCAGTTCCGCAAGTTGCGTTTGTTGACGTTGTGTTCCCTGGGGCAGGTTGCCGGGGTGTCGCCGCAGCAGATCCACAAATACGAACGTGCGGTGGACCGTATTCCGGCGTCCCGCCTGTTTCGTATCGGCTGTTGTCTGGATGTGCCGGTCTAGGCTTTCTTTGATGGTCTTGAAGGGTGCGTGGCCCCCGCCGACTATCCGCTGGATGGTGATCAGCTGCGCCTTCTGGCCTGGCTGTCCGTGCTGACGGCGGAGCAGAAAAAAGCCGTTTTCCGTCTTGTGCAGTCCCTGGCCGGCATGGGCCGTTCCGGGGGGGGATGATCGCCGCGCTTTCTGCGTGGTGCCGCGTGATGGGCAGGTGACGGATGTCTGCGGGCGCGTTATGGTCCCCTCCATGACGTGCGGACATCCTGATACGCTTGAGCTTTTGCTGCCCGATGCCCCGGTTCTTGTTGCCGGTGCGGTGTCGGCGGTTGTGTTGACGCCCGATGGGGAGATCCTGACCCTGGACCGGGCGGCGGCTGTCCGTTGGCTTGCGTCTTCGGCTCCCCCGTTGGTGTGCCATGCGCCGGCGGTGGCGGCACGCTTGGGCTGTGCGCCTTTTCCGGCCTGTGATGTTCTGGAACTGTACGCTTTCGTGCGGCCGGCGGTCTTTTGCCTGCCGACGGTGGCCGGGCTGGCAGCGGCCTGTCATATTGCCTTGCCCGCTGGGCCGGAGCAGGAAGCAACCACCCTGTCGGCGGTTGTGGTGGCCCTGCTGCGGGATCTGTCCACCTTGTCGCGCACGTCACGGCACCAGGCGCGTGCGCTGGCCTGGGGGTTGCTGCGGGCGGGGTGGCCGTGGGCCCGCTGTGTGTTGCATGCCCTTGGTGAAACCGGCGACCCGCCGCACAGCCGAGTGGTGGCTGCGGGATTCCGGGTGTGGGAAAGCCTGCCGGAGATTTCCGAGCATGCGCCCGAACCGCCGGCCTCCTGTGTGCCGGTCAGCCCGGCCGATGCCCGTGCCCGGTTGGCACAGATTCTGGGCGGCGCTGCCGAGGACCGGCCGCAGCAGGCGGATTTTGCCTCGGCGTGCTGCGAGGCGTTCGAGCCCCGTGATGCCGAGGGGGAACCTCGGTTCGTGCTGGCCGAGGCCGGAACCGGTGTGGGCAAGACCCTGGGCTATGTCGCTCCGGCCAGCCTGTGGGCCGAGAAGAATGGCGGTGCGGTATGGTTGTCCACCTATACCCGCAACTTGCAGCGCCAGCTGGAGGATGAACTGGCCCGCCTGTACCCCGACCCGCGCGAGAAGGCGCGCCATGTTGTGGTCCGCAAGGGGCGCGAGAATTACCTGTGTCTGTTGAATCTGGAGGAAGCCGCCGGTCGCCTGTCGGTCAACCCGGCCCGGGCGGTTGCCCTGGGGCTGGTGGCCCGCTGGGCTTTGGCAACCCGTGACGGGGCCATGATTGGCGGTGATTTTCCGGGATGGCTGGTGGATATTCTGGGGCGTTCCACCGTAGCGGGCCTGACCGACCGCCGGGGGGAGTGTGTCTTTACCGCCTGCCCGCATTACAACCGTTGTTTTGTCGAACGGTCGGTGCGCAAGGCCCGCCGGGCGCGCATTGTGGTGGCCAACCATGCCCTGGTGATGCGGATGCTGGGCAACGGCTCTGCCGCGTCGGGGGGTGATCCCGGGGGCGGGCTGCCGGTCCGTTATGTATTTGACGAAGGCCACCATGTGTTCGAGGCGGCCGATGGTGCCTTTTCGGCTCATCTGGGGGCGCTGGAAACAGCGGAACTGCGGCGCTGGATTCTGGGGGCGGAAGAGGGCACCCGGTCCCGTGCCCGTGGGCTGCAACGCCGTGCCGAAGAATGCGTGCAGGATGATCCCGCCGCACAGGATGCCCTGGATGCGATCCTGCACGGGGCCCGCTGTTTGCCCGGGCCGGGGTGGATGAACCGTCTGGGGTCGGACAGCCCGCATGGCCCGGCGGAGCGGTTTTTGCACCGGGTGCGGCAGCAGGTGTATGCCCGGTCGCAGGAAGGCGGGCACCCGTATTCCTTGGAAGCGGATGTCGAGCCGCCGGTCCCCGGTCTGGCTGCTGCTGCGGCAGAGCTGGAGCGTGCCCTGGAAACCCAGTCCCGTCCGGTCCAGGACCTGATGAAGGCGCTGGCCGTGCGCCTGGATGCCGATGCAGCAGAGCTGGACGCATCGGTGCGCTTGCGGATGGAGGGGTTGATCCGGTCTCTGGAGCGCCGGGTGTTGCGGCATCTGTCTGCCTGGCGTGCCATGCTGGACAGCCTGCAGACCCGGACGCCGGAGACATATGTGGACTGGTTTGCTGTGGAACGGCTGGACGGGCGTGATTTTGATGTCGGCATGCGCCGGCACTGGATCGACCCCACATTGCCTTTTGCCCAGGTTCTGCAGGATGCGGCCCATGGCGTGCTGGTGGCTTCGGCAACGCTGCGGGATGGATCCGGTGATCCGGCCGTGGACTGGAAGGCTGCCGAGGCCCGCATCGGTGCCGTGCATCTTTCGTTGCCGGCTGTGCGGGCGGCGGTGGCGTCTCCGTTTGACTATGCCGGCCAGACCCGGGTGCTGGTGGTGACCGATGTACGCCGTGACGACGCGGCGCGGGTGGCGGCGGCGTTCCGGTCGCTGTTCCTGGCGTCCGGCGGAGGTGGTCTGGGGCTGTTTACGGCGGTATCCCGGTTGCGCGCTGTGTACGAACGCATCATGCCGGCAATGGCCGAACATGCCATTCCGCTGTACGCCCAGCATGTGAGCGGAATGGATACGGCCACGCTGGTTGACCTGTTTCGTGCCGACGAACCTTCGTGCCTTTTGGGAACGGATGCGCTGCGCGATGGCATGGATGTGCCGGGGCGTGCCCTGCGTCTGGTGGTGTTTGACCGGGTTCCCTGGCCCCGCCCGGACATCCTGCACCGGGTGCGGCGCAAGGCCTTTGGCGGGCGTGACTGGGATGACCGCCTGACACGGCTGCGCTTGAAGCAGGCCTTTGGAAGGCTGGTACGACGGGCGGATGACCGGGGTGTTTTTGTCCTGCTGGATCCGCTGTTGCCATCGCGTTTGCACGGGGCGTTTCCACCGGGGACCGAAGTGCGCCGCCTGGGTCTGGCCGATGCGGTGCGCGAGGTATCGGACTTTCTGGGACCTGTCCCGGCCTGCCCCCCGCCAGCCTGCCCCCCGACCGCGTAGGGAAGGGCAGGCCGGGGTATCCCTCAGGCGGCGATGCTGGCGTGCCCGAAGGCAAAGTTCCTGTACAGCTGCTGCACCCACTGGGTTACGTGGCCGTGCGGCAGGGTACGCCCTTCGATCTGGATGCAGGGCGATACCTTGGAGAAGTTGCCGGTGGCAAAGATCTCGTCGGCCTGCATCAGGTCATCATAGGACAGCGTTGTTTCTTCCACCAGGGTGCCATCGGCCTGCAACAGGGCAATAACACGCTGTCGTGTCAACCCGTTCAGGAAGCTGCCGTTCGGAACCGGGGTGCGGATGATGCCATCCTTGACCAGAAACAGGTTGGCGGCGGCAAATTCCGCCACGTTCCCGTGGTTGTCGAGCATGACCGCCGTATCGAAGCCGCGCTGCTGCGCGTCGCTGAGGGCCCGGCTGACATTCGGGTACAGGCAGGCGGCCTTGGCCGCAGTGGGTGCGGCATCGGGTGTCGGCCGGCGAAAGGGAGACTGGGTGGCGCTGAAGCCCTGGCTTGCGGGCGGCATGGCGATTTCAAACAGGTGCAGGGCAAAGCGGGTCGAGCTGGCATCAGGGACCAGAAAGCCGTTGTCACACCAGAACAGGGGTTTGATGTACAGGGCCTTCTTTCCGCCGCTGCGGGTAATACCTTCCCGGGCCAAGGCTGCGATATCCGCCCCGCCGAGGGTCGGGTTCAGCCCCAGGATGCGGGCAGACTGAACAACCCGTTCACAGTGGGCTTCCAGGTCCGGAGCTACACCTTCGTAGTAGCGTGCCCCGTCGAAGGCCGTGCTTCCCATCCATACGGACTGGGTGCCCGGTCCCATGATCATGGGGTTGCCGGTGTGCCAGGTGCCATCAACGAAAACTATGGAAATGCCGGGTTGGGTTGATTGTGTTGACATAAGCGCGCTCGTATTCCTTGCAGTTTGTTTCGAGACAAACCTGTTTCCTCGGCTGTCAGCATACAGGTTGCGCTGTATTTCTGCCAATAAATATACCTTACCGTGTGAGCGGTGGTGTTCGTGTCGATTTTTCGGGGATGTCTTTATTGGCTGGCCCAGAGGATTCGCGCCGACCAGGCGATGTCTGTCTGGTCTATGGCTTGATCCGTGCTGCCGGCCCCGAAGGGCTGGACGATCATGCGGGTTGCTGTTGTTCTTGTCAGTTCACCAATGATCAAGGTCTTGTCTTTGGTGTAGATGACAACCCGATCGCCGCGCCTTGCAGTTGCGTTTGGGGAGAGGATCAGCCGGTCGCCGTCGCGATAGACCGGCAGGCAAGTGTCACCGTGAATTTCCAGCGCCCAGGCGTCCGCATCCCTGACATCAGGAAAGGCGATGGCGTCCTGGGTGCTGTCGGGGGTGTTTCCGGCAGCATCCAGCCCGTTGCGGGCCTGATTCTGGCTGACCAGGGGCAGGATGGATTGTGGGGGGGGGGATGGTTCCGCCATGGCTTCAGCGGCCTGCTGCAGGAAATGTTCCGGACGCGTATCAGTGGCCTGCAAGACCTTGGACAGGCTTTCTGTCGTTGGCCAGCGGGGTTTGCCGTCGCGGCCAAACCGTTTGGACGGGTTGAACGTGGTCGGGTCCAGGCCTGCTTTTTTTGCCAGTGCCGATGGGGACAGTCCGTGATCTTCGGCCAGGCGGTCAAGGGCTGTCCACAGGGCGTGATGGGTAAGCATGCGTTCTGCTCTCCAGTTATCGGGAACACACTGTGTAAGCTCGCCCTTGACGAGCAAGGATTATATTCCTAGACCATGGGGTGCTTCTTGATAGTGTCTTAACGTGGAGACGACCTGATGGCAACACGGCGAAAGGCGCCGCGCCCCCTGAGTATACGAGAAAGTTGTCCGTTCATGAGTGCGGAGGAGGCTTGGTTATGGTTCTGGCGGTGCCAGCTGGCCCGTGACGAGGGGGCGCGTTTTGTGGCGGATGCCGGTGACACGGCGCGGCCCTGTGATCCCGATGATGTGTACCGTGTGGCGGCCGGGTTGCGGCAACAGAATGTGCTGGGAGCCCGGCAGGCCATGGTTCTGGCCCGTTACGGGCGTGCTTTGGCTCCGCCGGATGCCCGCCTGGAGGAAGAGCGGCAGGCCGCCCGGTGGTGGGAGGAGGGGCTGACCCTTCTGGAAGAGCCATTGCGGCGCAAGGGGATTGTCGGGTGATGGCCGGGGAGTCTGATGCCGTTGTTGGCTTTTCCGGCGTAGCGGATGTGCCCTTTCTCAAGATATTGCGCCCGGGGTTCCGTCATTGCCTGATCGCGGTCTGTGATGCCGGCCGTGGGGGGTGGGTTGTGGTCAATCCCATGGCGCACTGTACCGAAGTGATCGTGATGCCTGTTGATCCGGTGTGCCCGGCCCCGGATGTGGCGCAGGTGATGGCGGCGGGGGGCTATCAGACGGTTGTTACGCGGCGGGGTGTGCCGCCGCACCGTTTGGCGCCGGTGCGTGTCTTTAGTTGCGTGGAGGCGGTGAAGCGCATTCTGGGGCGTCGCTGGCCCTGGGTTCTGACGCCTTGGCAGTTGTACCGGGCGCTGTTGAATGAGAAAAAAGACCTTTAATAGGAAAATATTCTTGACTTTTGGGGCGTCTCTCTGTATACCAATCCCTGTCAACGCCGGAGGTGTGTCCACCGTGCCGGATTGCTGACGGGGGAAACCCGCCTGTCGTTCCGGCAGGCGGGCTTTTGGCGTTGGCGTGTTGTGTTTCTGGATTGTGTGAACAGGGGGATTTGATGGCCAGTTTTACGCCGTCCACCAATGCAGCCATGATGCTGGCCATGCGCCGTTTTGGTCCGTCTCATGCCGGGTCGGCCTTGCTGTCATCGCGTATGTCCGGTTCATCCGGGCTGCGTGGTTTGCCAATGCCCGAGATCCGTATTGCTCCTGTTGTTTCCGCTCCACCACCACCTCCTCCCCCGGCTCCCGCTCCGACAGAGCCGGCAGGCGGGAGGAGTGTGCCATCCGCGCCTGTCGTATCCGCGCCGGCAAAGCCATCCCGGGAATCGGTTGAGGCGGCGCGTCCGCGCCCGGTCCGGCCCCGGTATTTGCCCCTGTTGTCCGGATACTGGACTGAAACCCTGTCCGGTACATCGCGGGACCGGGGGGATGGTAGTTCAACCCTGTCGGGTCGTCGTTCGCTGCTGGGGGAATAGGGCATGGGGCGTTCCCTGGATATTCGTTTCAAGATGGACCCGGAACCCGGGCATGGTGGTGCCGAGGGTCTTCTGGCCCGTTATCAGCGGGCGCTGGAGCGTCGCCGTCTGTGGGAGGCGCACTGGCAGGAATGTTATGAATTTGCCTTGCCCCAGCGGACCGGCCTGTTCGGGGCTCCGGTCGGGGGAAAGCGCACGGACCGTCTGTTTGACGGGACGGCGCCCGATGCCGTGGACCAGCTGGCCGCAAGCTTGCTGGCCGAGTTGACGCCGCCCTGGACCCGGTGGTTCGGTCTGGAGGGTGGCGTCGGGCTGGACGAGGTGGGGCGGGCGTCTCTGGCACCGCTGCTGGAAGATGTGGCCGAGACACTGCGTCTGCATTTCGACCGCTCGACCTTTGCGGTGGAGCTGCACCAGTGTTTCCTGGATCTGGTGACAATCGGTACGGCGGCCTTGCTGTTCGAGGAAGCCCCGCCGGGCGAGATCAGCGCCTTTCGTTTTTCGGCAATCCCGATGACGGAGCTGACCCTGGACGAAGGGCCTTCGGGGCGGCTGGATGTGGTGTATCGCCATGCCGCGATGCCGTTGTCCCATGTGCGGCACCGGTTCCCGGACGCCGATGTGCCGGATGTGCGCCCGGGGGGCGATGACAGCGGCGACCCGCTGGTAGAGGTTCTGGAAGCTTCCGAGCCTGTACCGAACGGGTACCGGTATACGGCGCTGTTGCTGCCATCGGGTTCGCATTGGTCCGGGGAGCGGACTGTTGTGCTGCGTGACGGAATGTTTCCGGCCTCGCCGTTTGTGTGTTTCCGCTGGCTGAAAGCACCGGGGGAGGCATACGGGCGGTCGCCGGTGATGAAGGCGCTGCCCGATATCAAGACGGCCAACAAGGTGGTGGAGCTGGTGCTGCGCAATGCATCGATTGCGGTGACCGGGATCTGGATGGCCGAGGATGACGGTGTGCTCAATCCGGCAAACATTTCGCTGTTGCCGGGATCGATCATTCCCAAGGCACCGGGATCCAGCGGGTTGACGCCGCTGGCCACCCCGGGGCGGTTTGATGTCAGCCAGCTGGTTTTGGATGACCTGCGGGCGCGGATCCGCCATGCGTTGCTGGCCGATCGTCTGGGGCAGGTCAACAGCCCGCGGATGACCGCGACCGAGGTTCTGGAGCGATCCACCCAGATGGCCCGTATCCTGGGCGCGACCTATGGGCGTTTGCAGACCGAACTGCTGACGCCGCTGGTCATGCGGGCGGTCTCGATCCTGCGGCGGCGCGGGGAAATACCGGATCTTCGGGTGGACGGGCGTCTGGTGGACCTGCGCTACAGCGCCCCGGTGGCCCGCCAGCAGGCCCGGGATGATGCCCGCAACGCGCTGATGTGGCTGGACAGCCTGCGGCGTCTGGGGCCGGAAGGCATGGCGGTGGTTGATCCGGCCGCAGCCGCACGTTGGCTGGGCCGGGCGCTGGGGGTGCCGGCGGATCTGCTGGCCTCACCGCTTCCGGTGCCGGTACGGCCGGTTCCGGATGGGGATTCCAGTCCAACGGATGCAGGTGAAGGAGACGGCACATGACGCAAGACGCCGGGCGCGATGCCTGGCTGTTTCCGGGGCCGGGGCACGGTGTTGTCCCCGACCCGGAGCAGGCAACCGGGCTGGCCACGGCGGCGGCGCGGTGCTTTGCCGGTGTGGACGGGCAGTGTGTGCTGGAGGCCTTGGTCGGGATGACCCTGCATCGGACAGCCGGGCCGGCGTTGCCGGATGCGGCGCTGCGTCACCTGGAAGGACAAAGGGCCTTGGTTGCCTGGTTGCTGGCCTTGATTGATCGCGGCGGCGGAGTGGTTCCGTTGTACCGGAAGACATGCAGTAACGAGAGGACGGAATGATCCATTTATCTGATACACCCAGTACCGCTGTTTCTGTCGGGGGGGGGTGCCCCTCCGGCTTTGGCGGCGGAACGTCCGGCTGTTTCCCGCAGCGGGGCGGCGGATGCCGAGCGTGAAGCCCTGGTGCAGGCGTGCCGGGAGCTGGAGGCCCGGTTGCAGGCCGGCAAAGGGGGTTCGGGGCCTGAATCCGGGTTTGACGGGCGCCGGGCCCTTGATCGTTTGCGCGGGGTGCCGGACAAGCCGGAGGATTATTGTATTACCTGCCATCACCCGTTGCTGGAGCCGGATTCTGATGTGAACGCCCGTCTGCACCGGTGTGGCTTTACGGCCGAGCAGGCGCAGCTGGTCTATGACCTGGCGCTTGAAAAAGTGATCCCGGTTCTGGAGCAGATGGCCGAAGTCTTTGAGGCGGAGTGCCAGAAGACGCGTCTGGTACAGCATTTCGGGGGGGAGGACCGCTGGCACGAGATTCAGCGTCAGGTTATGGCCTGGGGGCGGGCGAATCTGTCGGCGGATGTTCTGGAGACCCTGTCACGAACGGCAGAGGGGGTGATTGCCCTGCACCGGATGATGACCTCTCCGGAACCGGGGCTGGGCCGGTCTGGCGGGGCAGGTGTGGCGGCATCGGAAGACGATATCCGGAGTCTGATGCGTGATCCCCGCTATTGGCGCGACCGCGACCCGGCGTTGGTCCGCCGCGTGAGCGAGGGATTCCGGCGCCTGTATCCCGGATAGGGAGGTGGCTGGTCAGTTCCCCTTGCGGGCGTTGTTGAGGCGTTCCCCGGATTCCAGGACCTGTTTGACCGCCCGTTCGGAGTCGTCCACCATCGCCCGCAAATCGGCGATATAGCGTTTCATGGTGTTTGCAACGGTCCGGAATTCCGGTTCGTAGCGTCCGGCACCGGCGGCCTCGATGGCGATGTTGGTGGCAATACCGTTGGATTGCTCGGCGATACGCCGGATGGTCTGGGCGTGGACAGAAATCTGCTTGGCATGGTCGCTGATGGTGGAGATCGCGCTTTGTTCCTGATCTTCCCTTTCCCGGTCGGACAACTCGTGCACGGGAAGGGAACTGGCGTTTTCCTCACCACCTTCGCCGCCTGACGTGCCGTTGTTGGACGCAACCAGTTCTTCGGCCCGGGCCTGCAGGGTGTTCATGTCTTCCTGAACCCGGTTCAGCTGGCTGACCAGCTGCCGGGTGTACTGGGTCAGGGCCCGCACGGCCACGCCGGCGGTTCCGGCCCGGCCGGCGGCCAGTTCGGCATTCAGTGACAGAATCCGCATGTCTTCGGACAGTTCACGCAGTTTGACAAAGGCCTGCAGGGCGGTTTCGCACTGGGTGAACATTTCGCCGGCCCGGCCTTCAAGGCGGTGCTCGACAACAACCGGTGCGTCGGCCGGGATTTCTGCGGCTGCTTCTGTGGCTGCTTCTGTGGACACGTCGTTGCCTCGTCTGCCACGGGGTTGACTGGGGTCTGCGCGGCGCAATCCGGGACCGTTTCCGGGCGGATGTGGACGAACCAGGGCCACACCGTCCCAAGGATACGAGCCCCGGGCGACGGTGCAACACAAATGACGGTTTTCGGGTGTTTGTTTTTCCGCCGGGTCGTGTCCTGCTCCCCGTTGTCGTTTTTCAACCATAAGGAGCTTTTATGTCAGTCTCTGTCGACAAGTCTTTTATCAAGCATTTTCAGGCCGATGTGCATCTGGCCTATCAGCAGTACGGGTCCCGCCTGCGCCCGACGGTGCGCAGCAAGGGAGGAATAAGGGGGAGTTCGACCGTTTTCCAGAAGGTTGGCAAGGGCACGGCCTCGACCAAGGCGCGCCATGGCATGGTTCCGGTCATGAACATGGACCATACCCCGGTGGAATGTATCCTTCAGGATTATTATGCCGGGGATTGGGTGGACCGCCTGGACGAGCTGAAGACCAGCCTGGACGAGCGGGCCGTTCTGGTAAAGGCGGGGGCCGGTGCCCTGGGGCGCAAGACCGACGAGCTGATTCTGGCCGAGATGGCCAAGGCAACCGTGTCGGCGCTGGACGGTACAACCGGGATGACGCGGGAAAAGGCCCTGGCCGCTTTCGAGCAACTGGGCAATGCCGATGTGCCCGATGACGGCGAACGGTTTGTGATTGTCGGCTGGAAGCAATGGTCTGAACTTCTGAAGATTTCTGAATTTGCGCGTTCGGATTATATAGGACCCGACGCGTTGCCGTGGCAGGGTACCCAGGCCAAGCGGTGGTTGGGCAGTTTGTGGATGCCTCATACCGGTCTGCCCCTGTTTGAAGGAAAAGTGCGCAGCTGTTTCTGGTATCACCGTACGGCGGTCGGGCATGCTGTTGGCTCTGATGTGGTGACGGATATTTCCTGGCACGGCGACCGGGCTGCCCATTTTGTCAACAATATGATGAGTCAGGGTGCGGCCCTGATTGATACCCGGGGCATTGTTTCCATGCCATGCCTGGAAACATGAGGATTGCTGCCACGATTGCATGATTGCAGGACAAAGGAATGCCGCCATGGCTTTTGAACGTTGCAACCTGTCTGTTCTGTCGTATGCCAATGGATTTACCCAGTGGCATTACCGGACTAAAGATACCACCCTGGCAACCGGGTATTTCAACAGCGTGGCGGACATGCTGCGCAAGGGGGACCTGATGGTGGTCAACCTGGATGATGAAAACACCCGCACCGTGGCCCTGTACCGGGTCCAGGATGCGGGACGTTCAGGGGTGACTGTCACGGCCCTGTCCTGACAGCCGGTTCACGGTGATGTCTCCCCTATTACGCAGTGAGAGAAATAATGAATACAGTGTTTGACAGTTCCGGTGCGGGACCTGGCACAGGGTCTTCTGCCGGGGTGATGGATGTTGCCGATCTGGGGCGCATGTTGGCTGATGTGGCCGGTATCCGCCGCCGGAAATCAGGCGGGCGGGAGTGTTTCTCCCGCCTGGCCGAGCAGTTCCGCCAGAGTGGCTTTGACGGACTCCAGGACCATGCGGTGATGAGGGAGTCCCGTCGAGGGCGGCGGCGTTCGATCCCGGTGGCGGTGGTTGAACGTGTTGTAGCCATGGCCCTGGAGCATCCGGCGTGGGGGCAGGTCCGCCTGTACGCAGCCTTGGCCGATGAGGGCATGGCCCTGTCCGCCGCGTTGGTCCAGCGTGTTCTGGGGGACAATGGCCTGGGCGGTGCGGTGGATCGTTGGTTGGCCCTGGAACAGCAATGGGCTGCGGGTACGCTGGTCCTGAGCGCGGAACAGACCGCGTTTGTGGAACGCATGAACCCGTGCTTCCGCGAGTTGTCGCCGGTTTCAAAGGCCCCGGGCGAGGTTCTGGACGCGGACAGCTTCTTTGTCTTTTGTCCCGGACGCGGAAGTAAGGTGTACCTGCATGCCGTGGTGGACACCTTTTCGTCCTATGCTTTCGGGTTTCTGCATGACAGTCGTCGCCCGGAAGCCGCGACCGCAGTTCTGCACAATATGGCGCTGCCGTTCTTCCGCCGTCATGGCTGGCCTGTTCATGTCGTGCGAACTGATACCGGGCGGGAATTTGTCGGCGGGGCCAGGCACCTGTACCAGACGTATCTGGATCTGGCGGGGATCGGGCATCAGACAGTTGATTCCCTGCCATCCCGGCGCGGCAGTTTTGTCGAACGGTTTCGCGACACTGTGCGTGAGGAGTTCTTCCTGCCCCGGATCCGGGAGCGGCCTTTCGGGACGCTGGAAGCGGTGCAGGTCGCCTTTGCGGCATGGTTGAAGGATTACAACACCCGTCGCCCCGGGAAGGGCTGGCCGAATATGGGGCAGACCCCGCAGGCCGTTCTGGACGCGTTTTCCGGTACCGGGGATCCTGCCGGGCCGGGCGTCTGAAGCCTGTGCGGTTCGTTGTCTGTGGTGTTGGTGAAAGGAAGCAGGCATGGCCCTGGACAGGATTGATATCTGCAACCGCGCGCTGCTGATGATCGGCGCCCTGCCGGTTTCGTCGCTGGAAGATCCGACCCCGGTGGCCGAGGTGGCGCGCCATTTCTATGATATGGTCCGCGATGCCTTTCTGTCGGTGCATCCGTGGAATTTTGCCCTGACCACCGAAGTGGTGCCGGTCATGCCGTCTGTATCGTGTTCGGGGTATGCCTTTACGGCACCTTTGCCGGTGGCGTGTCTGCGGGTTTTGTCGGTCGGGCGTGTCGGACAGGACCGGGGGGTGGCGTACCGCATTGTGGGGCGTCAGGTGGAGTGTGACGCCTCGCCGGTTGTCCTGCATTACATTGCCGCCGTTCCGGAGAGTGTGTTTCCGGCTTTTTTTGTCAATGCCCTGGTCTTGCGCCTGGCGGCGGCGTTCTGTTTGCCCCTGACCGAAAGCGCGGGGCGGGCGGATCACCTGTGGCAGGCGGCGGAGCAGGAGTTCCGGCGGGCGCGGGCGGTTGATTCCAGCGAGGATACGCCAAAGCGTGTGGGCAGCAGCATTCTTCTGGATGTGCGGCGATGAGCGGGCATGGTCATGTCAAGTCCAACTTCACGGCCGGGGAGCTGGCCCCCGATCTGCTGGGGCGGGTGGACCTGCGCCTGTGGGACAATGGTGCGGCGTGTTTGCGCAATGTTCTGGTGCGTCCGACCGGGGGCATAACTCGCCGTCCCGGTTTGCGGTGGCTGGCTGTTGCGTCGGGTCCGGGTCGTCTTCTGTCCTTTGAGTTCAACACGGCGCTGGTCTTTGTGCTGGTGTCGACCGACCGGAAGATGACCGTGTTCAGGCCGCTGCCATCGGGGCAGGAGGTCCAGTATATCCAGGCGCTGGAAACCCCGTGGACGCTGGAGCATCTGGCCGCGATCAACTGGAGCCAGAGCAGCGACACCCTGCTGGTGGTTCATCCGCTGGTGCCGCCGCACAAGATTGTCTGCCATGCAGAGGATTCCTGGTCGGTGACGCCGTGGGTCTTTGAAACCGGGCAGGGAGGTGTTCCCAAGGTACCGTTTGCCCGGTTTGCACCGCTTGACGTTGCCTTGCGCACGGATGGCGGTGTGACCGGAGAGGTGCACCTGCATGCCGACAAGCCGTTCTTTACCCCGGCGCATGTTGGCGGGTGGATCCGTTTGCGCGGGGTGCCGGTGAAATTGCTGTCCCGGGTGACAGCGCAAAAAATGAAGGCGCGGGTCGAGGGAACCCTGCCTGCGGCCGCATACAGCACCGACTGGGTGGAAGCAGTTTTTTCCGAAGCACGGGGGTGGCCGGTTTCGGTCACGTTTCACCAGAACCGTCTGGTGATCGGGGGGTCGCGGGATTTGCCGCATCACTTGTGGCTGTCGCGGGTGGGGGATTTTTTCAACTTTGACCCCGGGCAGGGGCTGGATGACGATGCGTTGCACATGCCGATCCTGTCGGATCAGGTCAACGCCATCCGCCATGTGTTCCCGGGCCGCCACCTGCAGGTGTTTACCACCGGGGCAGAGTGGATGGTGCTGGGGGAACCCCTGAGCCCGGCCAGTATCCTGGTTCGTCGGCAGACCGGGATCGGCAGCCTGGCATCCCGCTCCATTCCGCCCTGTGATGTGGACGGAGCCACGGTCTTTGTGGCTGCCGGCGGGCGGGAGCTGCGGGCCTTCCTGTTTTCCGACAGCGAGCAGGCCTATCAGGCCCAGGATCTGTCGCTGATGGCTTCGCACCGGGTGGAGGACCCAGTGGACATGGATTATGACCCGCGCTGGCGTCTGCTGCATATGGTGATGGGTGCGGGGACCATGGCAACTGTCACCAACTATCGCCGCGAGCAGATCACCGCCTGGAGTGTCCAGGAAACCGACGGGGACATTTTGTCGGTGCGGGTCTGTGGCGGGTTGACCTGTCTTCTGGTCCGTCGTGGTGCGGTGGTGTGTCTGGAGTGTCTGGACGAGACCGCCTTTACCGACTGTGCCCAGAAAAGGGAAACCCGCAGGGCGGTGGCATCGCTGGGCGGGCTGGTGGCGCTGGACAACAAGCAGGTGTATGTGGCGGGTGCGGATCAGGGCTTTGTGCTGGCGACCGTGCGCCGGGGGTGGGTTCATCTGTCGCATCCCCTGCGGTCGCCCGATGTCGGCCTGCCGTTTGCCCATGTTGTGGAGCCGTTGCCGCCCGCTGTTGCAGGGGCAGGCGGAGGCGTATACGGGCGCAGCATCCGCCTGATCCGGGCTTCGTTCCGGGTTCTGGGGACAGGGCATCTGGTTGTGGATACCGGTTCCGGCCCGGTGCCGGTTGATTTCTGTGCTGCTGTGCCACTGTCCTTTCGCGGGGATGCAGAGGACGACAAGGCGGTGTGCGAGGTTGCCGTGCGGGCGCTGGGCTGGCGGACCGGGCATCCCCGGCCATTGTGGCGTATCGAGCAGGATACGCCGGCACCCTGCACCATTCTTTCGGTTCTGACCGATCTTCGTTCCGCCGGCTGAGAAGCCGGTTTTTTTTATGATCCTGATTGCAGTGAGGAGAAAGTCGTGGCCGGTTTCCATGCTATAGAACCTTTTATCCGTGCCCGGGGCGGGTCTTCGTTCGGGGATGCGCCACGCCGCAGGGCGCGGGACAGCGAGGTACCGCGTACAGTGCCCGTGGTTTCGCGGCCCGAACCGGATTTTGCTGCCCCTGATCCAGAGGAGACTTCTCGCCGGGAGATGATTGCATTGCGGCAGCAGGATGATGTACTGCGCCAGCAGCGCAAGTTGGACCGCGAGATGGCAACGCGTCGGGCCCGTGCTGCCCTGTCGCCCGGCGGGATGGAGTCTACATCGTTCCAGGCCCTGACCGACAGCCTGTCCGAGGATGCCAATCGTGCCATTGAACGCTCTGACAGGCAGGCTGCTGTCCAGTCCCGCATTGTACGGGAAGTCGCGCAAAAGCAGCGGGAGATGGATGCCCTGCTCAAGAGATCTCACGCCAGTAATGTGTTTGATGACACTGTGATTGCCCGCGACTGAATTCTTCATCCGGGTGGTATTCTGTGGGGGCAGATATCCGTGAAAGCACAAAGATATGAAAGACGGTTTCATCGTTACACGGGGGACGGCATAACCGGGACCTATCCGTTTCATTTCCGGATTTTTACGCCGGATGACCTGCAGGTGTGGCTCGATGGTGCGGTGTGCCGCGAGGGGTATTACGTCACCGGCCTGGGGCGGGAAAACGGGGGCAGCATTTCCTTTGTCGTGCCGCCGGCCCAGGGTAGTGTGATCGTTCTGAAGCGTCATTTGCTGATTGCCCGCAAGGCCGAGATCATGGCCCGTGGCCAGGTATCAGGCTAGGCGCTGCGTATGGAGCTGGACCACCATCTGGTGTTGATGCAGCAGCTTGAAGAACAGATAGACCGGTCGGTTGTGCTGCCGGTTGATGTGGAGGCTCCGGTGCGTCCGGTTCTGCCTGTCCCGCAGCCGGGGCAGATCATCGGGTGGTCGGAGGACGGGCGGCGCCTGGTCAATGGACCGGACAGTTTTGTTCGTCTGGTGCGGGCCGTGGAGGAGCTGCGGGCTGGTTCGCCGCCGGACACGGTCCTGCCAAAAGTGGCATCTGTGGCCACCGGCAGTACGGGGGCGTTGACACCCGGTGGTGCGGCAAAGGACGAGGACAGCTGGAAGACAGCGGATCTGGTCGGGGGGCAGGCGTCTTGGCTGTCTGATGAATCGGTCTGGGCACAGCGGGTGTTGCAGCGGGTGCACGACCGCCTGTATGGCAGTGTGGCATCGGCTTCGGTCCAGGGCAGCCAGCTGTCGGCATCGGAGCGGTTCGGGCCTCTGGTGCCGTCGGTGTATATGCGGGCGGTGCCCGACCGGGTGCCCTATCTGCTGAAGGTGCAGCAGGACTATTCGGCAACCCGGGTTGACCGGACTGGCCGTGTTGTTGCTGCCACGGCTGATACCGTGCGTGATGATTTCAGTCCTGACGGGCAGACCTATCTGGGCTGGCATGTCGAGGGGCCGGCCAAAAACCTGTTGGGTACGGACACGGCAAACCTTTTGTCGCAGTCCACGGCAACCCGCATCAAGATCTTTGACGGCACGGCACCGGCTACGGCCCGGGTTCTGGAGGCATCGGCGGCGGATGGGATACTGCTGACAAGCCGCCTGGAAGCCAGTGCGCCGTGTGTGTTCAGCCTGTGGATCGAGCGGGTGAAGGGAACGGGGAGAGTTTGCTGACGATTGGCGGGGTGCGGATGGTTTCGGTGGCCTGTTGCTGGGATCCGGCCTTTGGTGCCGGGTCTGATGGCCGGCGGGACGGCAGTGTGGTGGCGGCCCTGTTCTGCGACGGGGACGGAACGTACTGGCTGCACCGGATCTGCTGGCTGCCGGCAGCACCGGCGGGGAGCCGGGATGATGTGGCAACCTGGCAGTGCCGTCATGTGGCAGCGTTTGTGCGTGACCTGCACCTGCCGGCCATCCGGGTGGAGATCAACGGGCTGGGGCGGTTCCTGCCGTCCCTGCTGCGCAAGGTTCTGGCCGACGACAATCTGCCGGTGGCGGTTCTGGAATACACCAGCCACCGTTCAAAGGCAGAACGTATTCTGGAGGCGCTGGACGCACCGCTGGCCGCCGGTCGTCTGAAAGCGCATCGCAGCGTGTTGCAGACCCCCTTCCTCACCGAGCTGCGGGACTGGCGGCCCGATGGGCGTGGTCACGACGATGGCCTGGATGCCGTGGCCGCATGTCTGCTGGCTGAGCCGGTCCGGTTGCGTCGCCATGGTGTGTCTGGCCCTGCCGGTCCGTCTCCGGTCTGGCAGCGCGGGGGGGCTGCCTGGACGGCCTGCACCGATTTTTCTGTCTGAAGAGTATGGGCGCACAGGGTTCCGTGCGTTCTGACCAATCTATTTTCCCGAGGAGAAAGAAGCATGTCCATACCCTGGACGGTGGATCTGATGTGGTGGGTAACAGCTGTGGAGCTGCTGGCGCTGGGTGGGCTGCTCTGGTTGTTGTGGCGGACACGCCAAGACACGGACACGCGAACAGGAGCCGTGCGGGAGGCCTTGGCTGACTACAAGCTGGAGGTTGCCCGCACCCATGTCTCGATGGCCACCCTGAAGGATGTGGAAAACCGCCTGCGGGCGCATCTGGAGCGTATCGAGCTGAAGCTGGATGCGGTTCAGGTCCGGTCCTTGGGGCGGGGGGCGGCACCGTGGAGCGGGTAACGCTGTCACCAGCTTCCGGTAAGCCGGTCGATATTCTGGCCCGTACCCTGTGGGGGGAAGCCAGGGGGGAAAGTGTGCGAGGAAAGGAAGCGGTGGCGGCGGTGGTGGTGAACCGGGTCCGCCATGCCCGGGCCGGGCGGGCGGTGTGGTGGGGGCGGACCATCCCGGATGTTTGTCTGAAGCCGGACCAGTTTTCCTGTTGGTCCAGCCTGTCCGGGGGATGTCCGGATGCCATGGTCGCTGTGCCCGGCGATCCGTGCCTAGCTGTCTGTGTGCGCATTGCACGGCGGGCGGTGGCTGGCGTTCTGGAGGATCCGACCGGTGGTGCCACCTGTTATCACGCCCGTTCGGTGCATCCGCGCTGGGCGTGGTCCCGCGTTCCGTCGGCGGAAATTGGCGGACATATTTTTTATACAATCGTGGAGTAAGGGTTTTGGACTGGATCATGGAAAATCTTGGTAGCCTGTGGCACCTGGTCAGCTCGGTGGTGACGGTGGCCTCGGCCGTGGCAGCGCTGACGCCGGGTCTGGATGATGACCGCCGGGTTGGTGCCCTGCGGCGCCTAGTGGATCTTCTGGCGCTGAATGTTGGCCCGGCCCGGTCTGACCGTCACCACGGTCCGGGTTGAAGTCTTTTGCCCCCGCTTCCTGTTGTCCGGGAAGCGGGGGGTTCTTTTTGCGTTTCAGGGGGCGGATTGCGCCGGTTCCCTGTCTTCCAGCAGGGCCCGGATGGTGGTGATGTCCCGTTCCGGCCGGATCCGGTCGAACAGGGGTTTGGCCTGGTGCCAGTCGTGGCCGGCGTGACGGGCGATAAAGGTCAGCCATTGCTTCAGGCGCCCGCCACGGATAGCTGGTGTGCAGCCATCCTGTGATGCCAGCAGGCTGTCATAGTGCAGCAGCAGGGCGCAGACCCGTTCCCACGGCCACGGCGGGGCCCCGGTTTTCAGGCGCAGGGCCAGATCCGGACGGGCAATGGCCCCGCGCCCCAGCATGGCGGCCTCGCACCCTGAAACCCGGGCGCACTCCCGCCAGTCTTGTGGGGTCCAGATTTCACCGTTGGCAATGACCGGAATATCAAGAGCCCGGCGGATACCGTCCAGAAGGGGCCAGCGAGCCGGCGGGCGATAGCCGTCAGCCCCGGTCCGGGCGTGCACGACCAGCTCGTTGGCACCGCCGTCGCGGGCGGCCAGGGCGATCTCCAGGTGCTGGCCGGTGTCCTCGTAACCCAGGCGGACCTTGGCCGTGACCGGGATGTGGTCCGGAACGGCTTTTCGGGTGGCGGCGACAATGGCGGCGATGCGGTCGGGCGTACGCAGCAGGCTGGCCCCGGCGGCGCGGCGGTTGACGGTTTTCGACGGGCAGCCAAAGTTCAGGTCAATGCCCGGCGCCCCAAGGCTGGCCACAAAGGCGGCATTGTCGGCTGTTACGGCCGGTTCCGGTCCCATGATCTGGACATAGACCGGGGTGCCGGAGTCGGTTCTGCCCCCGGTCAGGAGCTCCGGGCACAGGTGGTACCAGACATGAGGTGGCAACAAGCCGCAGGAGACCCGGACAAATTCGCACACGGCCCGCTCAAAGGCCCCGGTTGCGGTCAGAAGGCGGCGTGCCGGCGGATCGGTCAGCCCTTCCATGGGGGCAAGAATCAGGCGCATGCAAGGGAACCATATCCGGGAAGCGGGAAGGCTGCTCTGTAGCGAAACCGGTGGCCCGGGTCAATGGTCCGGTTCCGCCACAAGGCATGTATGCATCCGGTTGAGCTTGACGTGGCGTTGTCCTTGGGCGACAACAAACGTTCTGGCATGGCCTGCTGTTTGCTTCAGGACAGGGGGACAGCCAGATCCTGATGACGATACCGGGGGCGCTGGTTGGCGCGTATGTGCCTGTGGCGTGGTATATCCGGGGACTATGGGGTTTTCATGAGTCGTCCTGTTGTTGTGTGTTGTGCCATTACCGGGTCACGCCCGCGCAAGGCGGATAACCCGGCGGTGCCGGTTGCCCCGGCCGAGCAGGTGGAAAGTGCGCAGGACGCGTTTGAGTCCGGCGCCACGCTGCTGCACCTGCATGTGCGCGATGACAACGAGAACCCGAGTTTTGATCCCGACCGTTTCGCCACGGTGATGGAGGGTGTGGCCCGTTATTGTCCGGGGATGGTGGTGGAACTGTCGACCGGCGGCGTGGATGGCGATCCATCCCAGCGGCTGGCGATGCTGCCCTTGCGCCCGGAAATGGTGGCGCTGGCCCCGGGGTCTTTCAACATGCCCGGCGGCGTCTATCTCAACCCGCCCGGTGTGGTGCACGAGCTGGGGCAGGCCGTGGTGCGTATGGGGATCAAGCCGACCCTGGAGCTGTTTGACCTGTCGATGCTTTACGCCACGGCGGCCTTGATCGGGCAGGGGCTTTTGCCTGAACGTCCGCACTTTCACCTTGTTCTGGGGGGGCAGGCTGCCCTGCCGGCCAGGCGTCAGGTGCTGGATTTCATGGTGGCGGAAATCCGGGACCTGTTCCCGGACGCCTCGTGGATGGCATCCGGGCTTGGGTCGCATCAGGATCTGGTGATGGACTGGGCCTTGTCCCTAGGCGGGCACATCCGTACCGGTCTGGAAGACAATATCCGCCTGACCCGCCATATCCTGGCTGAAAGCAATGGCCAGTTGGTGCGGCGGGCGGTGGCACGCTGTATGGATTATGGTTGCCGCCCGGCCAGCGTGGCGGAAACCCGCCAGATGCTGGGATTGCCGGAATATGCGTGAAACCGGGACGAAGGCTCAGCCGTTCTGGTCCGGTCGCCGTATTTCCAGGATCCGGAAGGTGTGGGTCCGGGTGCCATCGGGTGCCGGTGCTCCCTCCCGGCAGCTGGTTTCGTGCCAGAGTGCCGGGTCCAGCGCGGGAAAGAAGGTATCGCCCTGTGGGTCCATATGGACATCGGTCCTGTAGACCCGGTCGGCACGATCCAGGGTCCGCGCATAGAGTTCTGCCCCCCCGATAATCATGATTTCCCCGCTTTCCTGTCCCAGTGGATCGCGGGCGGCAAGGTCGATGGCTTGATCCAGAGAGCCTGCGGTCAGAATGCCGTTGGCTGTCCAGGACGGATTGCGGGTCAGGACGATGTTGGTCCGTCCGGGCAGGGGGCGGCCCAGGGACAGGAAGGTTTTGCGCCCCATCAGAACCGGTTTTCCCATGGTCATGCGGCGGAAATACTGCAGGTCATCGGACAGTTTCCACGGCAGGGTGTTGTTGTGGCCGATCACCCCGTTACGGGCGACGGCAACAATCAGCGAGACCAGGGGGCGTGCTGTGGCCGGTGTACTGGTTTTTGTCATACTGCAACCGGAGCCTTGATGTGGGGATGGGCGTTGTAACCTTCCAGGGTGAAATCTTCGTACCGGAACTTGAACAGGTTGGTCACGGCCGGGTTGAGAGTCATCCGTGGCAGGGCCATCGGCTTGCGGGTCAGCTGTTCGCGGGCCTGATCCAGATGGTTGAGGTACAGGTGCGCATCCCCCAGGGTGTGGATAAACTCCCCGGGCTGGAGGCCGGTGACCTGCGCCATCATCAGGGTCAGCAGGGCATAGGAGGCGATATTGAACGGCACCCCGAGAAAAATGTCGGCAGAGCGCTGGTACAGCTGGCAGGACAGGCGGCCTTCCGCCACGTGGAACTGGAACAGGCAGTGGCACGGGGGAAGGGCCATGGAGTCCACCTGCGCCGGATTCCAGGCCGACACGATGTGGCGCCGCGAATCCGGGTTGGTGCGCAGGCTGTCCACCACGGTGCGGATCTGGTCCAGGGTCCGGTCCGGGCTGTCGGGCGTCGGGGCCGGCCACGACCGCCACTGCGCCCCATAGACCGGGCCGAGGTTGCCGTTTTCATCAGCCCATTCATCCCAGATGGAAACGCCGTGTTCCTTCAGCCAGGCGATGTTGGTATCCCCGCGCAGGAACCACAGCAGCTCGTAGGCAATGGACTTCAGGTGCAGTTTCTTGGTGGTGAGAAGGGGGAATCCGTCTTCCAGGTCAAAGCGCATCTGGTGCCCGAACAGGGACAGGGTGCCTGTTCCGGTGCGGTCGGCCTTGCGGTGGCCGGTTTCCAGAACCAGCCGCATCAGGTCGTGGTACTGTTGCATGGGAATTGTGGCCTCGGTGTTGCGAAGGATGACAGGGTCTATAAAGCGTATTCTGCCTTTGTGGCGCAAGGGCAGAATCTCTGTGCGGTTTCGCTTGCATGCACAGGGCAAGACCCTATAGTCTTGCACTTGCCGGGCTTGCCCGGCTATGGCGCTAAACCCTTTGCGGAATAGGCGTAGCGGACCCGGGGGCGGTACCCGGCGTCTCCACCATCACTCCTCCCTGCCGGGCAGGGTGGATCTGTGGGGACGAAACAGGATCGACGCGCGTAGTAAAGGCCTAGGCTGTGCCCGGTATAGTATCCGCCGTTATCGGGCTGAACTCTACAAGTGCCAACGACAACGTTGAACTTGCCGCTGCCGCTTAATTGCCGGTAAGCGCGGTCCGGGGGGCACCGGGCAACAGAAGCCCCCCACTTTGGTTACCTGACGGGGCCGGATCTGCAGTGCCGGGAGTTGACAGTTTGAGCGAGATCCACATTTCCTACGAAGACCTGGTTGAGCAGGCATTGCGCACGGTGTTGCGCGATGTGCTGAGGGGCGCGCGCGACCAGGGCTTGCCCGGCGGGCATCATTTTTACATTACGTTCCAGACTGATGCCGACGGGGTTGTGATGTCTTCCCGTTTGCGGGCGCGCTATCCGGAAGAAATGACCATTGTCCTGCAGCACCAGTTCTGGAACCTGACGGTTGATGACGTGATGTTTTCCGTTGACCTGTCGTTTTCCGGACAAACGGAGCATTTGCGGGTGCCGTTTGCGGCTGTGACCGCCTTTGCCGATCCGTATGCCCGTTTTGGCCTGCAGTTTCGTGGCGGGCTTGATGTGGATGTGGACATGGAGGATGACGGGAGCGAGGACGACGGGTACGACGATCCGGAATACGGCGATGGCGAGCCTGTTGCCCGGAATACGGATGATGCCCCGGGCGATGACTCCACCGGCCCTTCGGATGGCAGCAATGTTGTGGCTCTGGACGCCTTTCGCCGCAAATAGGCGTGGTTCCTGCATTTTATGACTGTGTACGGGCACCTCTGGCAGGTGCCCGTTTTCTGTGTGGCCATGCCGGGGGGATGGTCCTGTTGTATCAGGGAGGCCGGGTCCGGGCGGGCTGGCAGGTCCAGGGGGGTGCCTGATCCGGTTTTCGCCGGGTCCTTGTCTGGACGGGCCGGACGTTTCGATCTATACCCGGCCAACGGGAGAGTTCTGCCCGCGCCCTGCCGCAACCAGCCGGGCCGGGCCGCTTGTTATGCAGGGAAACCACCATGATTGATGCCGCTTTTGCCGAAATCTTCCCCTTGGGAGAGGATACAACCCCTTGGCGTCGTCTGGACGGCGATTATGTCCGGACCGAGTCCTTTGCCGGGCAGGAGATGGTGGTGGTTGACCCACAGGCATTGGTTCAGCTTTCGGCCGAGGCAATCCGCGATATTTCCCACCTGTTGCGCCCCGGGCACCTGGCCCAGCTGCGGGCGATTGTTGACGACAGCGAGGCATCGGCCAACGACCGCTTTGTCGCGCTGGAGTTGCTGAAGAATGCCAATATTGCCGCCGGCGGGATTCTGCCGATGTGCCAGGACACCGGCACGGCGATTGTCATGGGCAAGAAGGGGCAGCGGATCTGGACCGGGGTTGATGATGCCCTGTATCTGTCGCAGGGCATTGCCGATGCCTATACCCGCCTGAATTTGCGGTATTCACAGCTGACGCCGCTGTCGATGTTCGAGGAGTCGAACACCGGCAACAACCTGCCGGCCCAGATTGACCTGTATGCAACCGAAGGGGCGGCCTACAAATTCATGGTTATGGCCAAAGGGGGCGGATCGGCGAACAAGACATTCCTGTTCCAGGAAACCAAGGCGCTGCTCAACCCGGACAGCCTGCGCAAGTTTGTGTCGGAGTCCGTGATCAAGCTGGGGACCTCGGCCTGTCCGCCCTATCACCTCGCACTGGTCATAGGTGGCACATCGGCGGAGATGACCCTGAAAACGGTCAAGCTGGCATCAGCCCGGTATCTGGATGGTTTGCCGACATCGGGCGGCAAGTTCGGCCAGGCATTCCGCGATATCGAGATGGAGCAGCAGGTGCTGGAGATTACTCGCACGCTGGGGATCGGGGCCCAGTTCGGCGGCAAGTACTTCTGCCATGACGTGCGGGTGATCCGCTTGCCGCGCCACGGTGCCAGCTGCCCGGTCGGGCTGGGTGTATCGTGTTCGGCCGACCGGCAGATGCTGGGCAAGATCACCCGTGACGGTGTGTTTCTGGAAGCGCTGGAGACCGACCCGGCCCGTTATATGCCCGACGTGCGCGAGGACAAGCTGTCTGGCGAAGTGGTGCAGATCAACCTGAACCAGCCGATGGAGCAGATCCGCGCCACCCTGTCGCGCTACCCGATCAAGACCCGCGTCAGCCTGACCGGAACCATGGTGGTGGCGCGTGATATTGCCCATGCCAAGCTGAAGGAACGCCTGGATGCCGGCAAGGGGTTGCCGGACTACATCAAGAACCATCCGGTGTACTATGCCGGTCCTTCCAAGACGCCGGACGGGTATGCCTCCGGGTCGTTCGGTCCGACAACAGCCGGGCGCATGGATGCGTATGTGGACCTGTTCCAGTCCCATGGCGGCTCCATGGTCATGCTGGCCAAGGGCAACCGCAGCGCGGCGGTCAAGGAAGCCTGCAAGAAGCATGGCGGCTTTTATCTGGGATCCATCGGCGGTGCGGCGGCCCAGCTGGCGGTGCAGTCCATCCGCAAGGTGGAGGTTCTGGAGTATCCCGAGCTGGGCATGGAAGCCGTGTGGAAGATCGAGGTGGAAAACTTCCCGGCCTTTATCATTGTTGATGACAAGGGCAATGACTTTTTCCGCCAGCTTTGAGGGAGGTTCCGGCGTCATGTCGGGTGCAGGCAGGCTTTTCCGCAAGGTGGCGCTGGCATGATGGTTTCGTCTGCCGGGGCCATGGCGACGGCGCGGGGGTGGATGTTCGATGGCCCGGATGGTCCTTCTGGTGTGCCGCTGTCGGTTCCGCTCCTGATTCTGGCGCACGGTGCCGGTGCTCCCATGGACAGCCCCTTCATGAAGGCCATGGCCCGGTTGGTGTCGGAAGCAGGGGTGGCCGTGCTGCGGTTCGAGTTTCCCTATATGGCGGCACGCCGTGCGGGGCATGGGGGGCGGCGGCCTCCGGACCGGGAGCCAGCTCTGTTGCAGGCATGGACAGAGACTGTGATGCAGGCGCGGGCCTTGTTTCGTCCACCCTGTCTGGCAATCGGGGGTAAATCGATGGGTGGGCGCATGGCGGTTATGATCGCAGCCGAGGTCGGAGCTGATGGTGTGGTGGCCCTGGGCTATCCCTTTCATCCGGCCCGGAAGCCGGGACGGGTGGAAAAGCGATGTGCGCCGCTGGAAAACCTTTCAGTCCCGGGGTTGATTGTTCAAGGCACACGGGATCCTCTGGGGGGCAGGGCGTTGGTTGATACGTTGCGGTTGCCATCAAGCCTGGACATTCTCTGGATGTGTGACGGTGATCATGACCTTTGCCCCAGGGTATCGTCTGGTTACCGGGCAGAAGAACACCTGTGTCGGGCTGCCGGGGCTGTGGCAGATTTTGTTGCCGGGCTGCCGGGTAATGGTATCTATTTACCGTAGAACAGGATGTTCACATGTTTACGTATCTGTTGCCCCTGTGGAAAATGAATGTATAAATAGGATACTGGCGGGGCCGGTATGGTCCAGCCCCGAAGAGGGAGGCAGTCATGACCGGGCCCCAGAGTATTCCGGCCAATGCGCCCGCTGTTCCGCCCGAGCGGAATGGTGGTGGCAGTACGGTTATCAAGCGCAGTGTCCGTATTGCCGGACATCCTACATCGGTATCGCTGGAAGATGTGTTCTGGGACGCACTGCGTTCTATTGCTGCAGCCCGCGGCCTGAGTATCAATGCCATGGTTTCGGAAATTGATTCTGCCCGCAGTCATAACGCGGGCGGCAATTTGTCCAGTGCGGTCAGGGTGTATATCCTTGAATGGTTCCGGCGCCGGGCTGTTGTATCCCCTCCCGCGCCGGATACATCTGCATCCTGATGGTCTTGCCTTGTGGGCCGGGGTGCGTGTTTTTCTTGCCTGTGGCCCGCCGGGGCGGCACTGTTCCCTGATCTGTGTGACCCTGTTGGTGTGTAATGGCCCGTATTGATTTTTATCACCTGCAACGATCCCGTCTGGAAGAGGTTCTGCCGCGCCTGCTGACCCGTGTCCTGCAGACCGGAGAAAGGGCTTTGGTGGTGGCAGGTTCAGAGGAGCGGGTGGAAGATCTGGTGCAGGCTTTGTGGAATGACCGCGACGGATGGCTGCCGCATGGATCCCGCCGGGACGGATACGCCGAAGAGCAGCCGGTGTGGCTGACCGAGGATCCGCAGGACAATGCCAACGGGGCCGGTTACCTGTTTTTGTGTGATGGCAGTGACAGTACCCTGGTCGAGGGCATGGAGCGGGTGTTTGACCTGTTCAACGGGCTGGACGAGGCTTCGGTTGCCCAGGCACGGGAACGCTGGCGCCAGCGACGGGAAGAGGGGCACGCGCTGCGGTACTGGCAGCAATCCGCCGACGGGCGCTGGGTGGAAAAGGCCAGCGCCAACGCCGGGGCGTGAACAACCACTGAAAGGGTATGGTGCCTTGGTGCGCTAGGCCTGCTCGCGAGCGCTGGCTTCCTCCAGTTCCTCCACGGCCTTCAGCCACCGGTCCTCAGCCATTTGAAGGTCGCGGCCAACAGCCCCCAGTTCCATGCGCAGGGCGGCCACCGTGTCATCCGGTCCGCTGTACAGGGCCGGGTCGGCCAGCTTTGCTTCCAGATCATCCCGGCGGGCATTCAGGCGCGTGACCTGCTGCTCGCACCGTTCCACACGCTGGCGCAAGGGGGCCAGGCGGGCGCGGATCTGCGCGGCCAGGCGCCGGTCCTCGCGGCGGTTGGTTGCTGTGCCTGTCCGGGCTGTGCCCGCATCGTCATTCCCGGCCTTGCCGGTGGTGGACCGACGGTCATCCCGGGCACGGTCCAGCAGCCATTGCCGGTAATCCGCCATGTCGCCGTCAAAGGGTTGTACCTGGCCATCGGCCACCAGCCACAGGCGGTCGGCGCAGGCCTCGACCAAGTGGGTGTCGTGGGCGATCAGCACCACGGCCCCGCCAAAGGCGTTAAGGGCCGACATCAGGGAATCACGGGTATCAATGTCCAGGTGGTTGGTGGGTTCATCCAGCACGATCAGGTGCGGTTGTTCCCGGCACATCAGCGCGATCAGCAGGCGGGCCTTTTCGCCGCCGGACAATTTGGCCACCCGTGTTGTGGCATGGTCAACGCCAAACCCGAACCGGCCAAGGAAGGCGCGGACCCGGCTTTCCGGCGGGGCAGAGCCGCCTTTTGGGGTCATGGCGCGGCTCATGTGGCCAAGCGGGGTATCCTCGGGATTCAGTTCATCGGTCTGGTGCTGGGCGAAATAGCCGATGCGCAGTTTTGAAGACCGCTGCACGGTGCCTGACATAGGGTCCAGTCGTCCGGTCAGCAGTTTTGCCAGGGTGGATTTTCCGTTCCCGTTGGCCCCGAGCAGCGCAATACGATCGTCCATGTCCAGGCGCAGGGAGATGTCGCGCAGAACGGTCTTTCCGCCATAGCCGACGCTGGCGTCATTGATGGCGATCATGGGTGGGGGCAGGGGTTCCGGGTCGGGGAAGTCCAGCACAATGGTGCGTTCTTCGACCACACTGACCGGCAGATCCATTTTCTCCAGCATTTTCATGCGGCTCTGGGCCTGGCGGGCCTTGCTGGCCTTGGCGCGGAAGCGGGCGATGAACCCTTCCATCTTCTTGCGCTGTTCCAGAAGTTTGGCGTTTCCCTTGACCTGCAGGTCCAGTTTCTCGCGCCGTGTCTTCTCGAACGTGTCGTAATTGCCGCCGTAGCTGGTCAGGGTCCGGTTTTCCAGGTGCAGGATCCGGTTTGGCACCTGGTTCAGCAGGTCGCGGTCATGCGAGATAACCACCAGGGTGCCGGGCCACTGGGCCAGATAGCCCTGCAACCAAAGCGTGGCTTCCAGATCCAGGTGGTTGGTCGGCTCGTCCAGCAGCAGCAGGTCGGGGCGGGAGAACAGGACGGCAGCCAGGGCCACGCGCATGCGCCAGCCGCCGGAATAGTCCTGCACCGGGCGTTCATGGTCGGTGGCGGGAAAGCCAAGCCCGGACAAAATGCGTGCAGCCCGCGCCGGGGCGCTGTGGGCATCGATGGCATTCAGGCGTTCGTGGATATCGGCCAGCTCCCCGGGCGGGGGATCCTGTTCCAGGCGTTGCAGCAGGGCCGAGCGTTCGGTGTCGGCAGCCAGCACGGTATCGATCAGCGATCCGGTGCTTTCCGAGGCTTCCTGGCGCAGATAGCCGATCCTGGCCCGGGAGCGGGTGCGGATTTCACCCCCGTCGGGGGCAAGGTCGCCGGTGATCAGCTTGATCAGGGTGGATTTGCCGGTGCCGTTGCGGCCAACCAAGCCAACCCGGGCCCCGGCAGGGATGTGGGCCGAGGCGCCGTCCAGAAGGACGCGGCCGCCAAGGCGAAACAGGACGGAATTCAGGTGCAGCATGGGCGTTCGTCTAGCATACATCCGGAGTGGATGCAAAATGGTCGTTGTGTGCCGGTGCAAAACAGTTGGTTGTCAGGGCAGTGCTTTGCAGGTATAACCCCCGGCGAAAGTTTTGTGCCTGCCTTCCGGATCCCGGGGCGGGCGCTGTTCGTCTTCCTTATGCCTGTCGGGCGGGGATGTTCCCCTTTCCGAAAGGGCCCCGTGCATTTCAAGGAACATGCTGATCATGACTGTTGAACGTACCCTGTCCATTATCAAGCCCGATGCCACCCGTCGCAACCTGACCGGCAAGATCAATGCCCGGTTCGAGGATTCCGGTCTGCGTATTGTTGCCCAGAAGCGTCTGCGTCTGACCCGTGACCAGGCCGAAGGTTTTTATGCCGTGCACCGCGAGCGGTCCTTCTTCCCGGATCTGGTGTCCTTCATGATGTCCGGCCCGGTGGTGGTTCAGGTTCTGGAAGGTGAAAACGCCGTCCTGAAAAACCGCGAGATCATGGGCGCCACCAACCCGGCCAATGCTGACCCCGGCACCATTCGGGCTGATTTTGCCGAGTCGATCGAGGCCAACTCGGTCCACGGTTCCGACAGCCCGGAAAATGCCGCCGCCGAGATTGCCTTCTTCTTCTCCCAGTCGGAGATTGTCGGCTGATCCTGCGTACGGATTGATGACGCTGAAAAGGCAGGTTCCATCGGGGGGGCCTGCCTTTTTTACATGTCACCGCTGTGGATCAGGCAAGCGTGAGCGGTTGCGCCCGTGTCCCGTGTTGGATAGGGTGCAGCCTGCGCGGTGTTCCGACCGTGCTGTTGTCACTGCCCCCGTTCCGGGGTGCTTTATCCACAGAGGCCCACCATGTCCATTCTTGCCAGCCGCCTGTCTGCCATCAAACCTTCCCCGACCATTGCCGTGACCCAGAAAGCCGCCGACCTGAAGGCGGCCGGGCGTGATGTGATTGGTCTTGGTGCCGGAGAGCCGGACTTTGACACCCCGGATCATGTCAAGGCGGCAGCAAAGGCAGCCATGGACCGTGGCGAGACCAAGTACACCCCGGTTGCCGGTACACTGGTCCTGCGCAAGGCGATTGTGGAGAAGTTCCACCGCGAAAATGGGCTGACCTATACGCCGGACCAGATCACGGTGGGGTGTGGTGGCAAGCAGGTCATCTACAACGCCATCATGGCGACCGTGGATGCCGGTGACGAAGTGATTATTCCGGCCCCGTACTGGGTATCCTATCCGGATATTACCCTTCTGGCCGGTGGAACTCCGGTCTTTGTGGCCTGTGGCGAGGCCGATGGCTTCAAGCTGACACCGGCGGCACTTGAAAAGGCCATTACCCCGAAAACAAAATGGCTGATCCTCAACAGCCCCAGCAACCCGACCGGGGCGGCTTATTCCGCCGCCGACCTGCGCGCCTTGGCCGATGTTCTGCTGAAGCATCCGCACGTGTGGGTGATGACCGACGACATGTACGAGCATCTGGTTTACGACGGCTTCCGCTTTGCCACCATTGCCCAGGTTGAACCAAAGCTGATCGACCGTACGCTGACCATGAACGGTGTGTCCAAGTCCTTTGCCATGACCGGCTGGCGGGTTGGCTATGCCGGTGGGCCGCTGCCGCTGATCAAGGCGATCAACATGGTGCAGTCCCAGAGCAGCACGCATACCAGCTCCATTTCCCAGGCTGCTGCTGCTGCTGCGCTGTCGCAGCCGATGGATTTCTTCCCGGCCTGGCGCGAGGCTTTCCGTGCCCGTCGGGATCTGGTGGTCCGGATGCTGAACGCGGCAAGGGGGTTGACCTGCCTGACCCCCGAAGGGGCGTTTTATGTGTACCCGTCCTGCGCCGGGGTAATGGGCAAGAAGGCTCCGTCCGGGCGTACCATTTCCAGCGACAGTGATTTCGTCACCGAACTTCTGGAAGCCGAGGGTGTGGCCGCCGTGCAGGGCGAGGCGTTTGGCCTGTCTCCGTACTTCCGCATTTCGTATGCCACATCGGAACAGGTCCTGACCGAAGCCTGCACCCGGATCCAGCGTTTCTGCGCCAGCCTGTCCTGAACAGGTATTCTGTCGGCCGGCACCGCGATCCGGGGTGCCTGGCTGACGGCTGTCAGGAGCGGGGTACCTTGGGGATCCAGACGGTTTGGTAGTCGACCATGGGTTCCCGGCGTCCCCGCAGCCATGGGTTCAGGGCAAGGATGACATCAGGGTTTGTGCCTTCGCGCCGGGCGAAGCTTTCCACCGTGTCGCCGTGGCGGGCCATGCCGCGCAGGACCGGGAAGTCTGCCATGCCCCTGACCTCGGTCGGGGCATAGGTGGTGTCAAGCCGCTGGTTCAGGTTGGCATTATAGTCCGCCAGTTCATGGACCCGGGCTTCCAGTTCCGCAACCTGCTGTTCCAGCTCCATGACGCGTGCGCCGGCTTCAATATTGCGGGCGATCATTGCGTCCTGGGCTGCTTTTTGTTCACGCAACGCATCCCGCAGGAACAGGGCGCTTGCCGTTGATCCCAGGACAAGACAGGTCACAAGGGCGATCCACACGGTTTTCAGCATGCGTGACGGTCGCGGAGTCATAACACGTCTGTATCCTGGGGCTTTTCCTGCGTACCGTGCGCTCAATGACACAGCAGCAGGGGCATGGTGGTATGATCCAGGACATGGCGTGTGACGCCGCCCAGGATCAATTGGCGTAGTCGGGAGTGGGTAAAGGCGCCCATGACCAGAAGGTCGGCCTGTTCCTGGCTGGCAGCTTCCAGCAGGGCACCGCCGACGGCATTGCCGGTCAGCCCGGTGGGTTTGATCTGGCGGGTCTTGATGGCAAGCCCATGCCAGCCAAGCCAATGTTCCAGGTCCCGTGTTGCGGCATCGGCATGGCCTTCATCGGCAACCAGCACGGTGATGGTTTCGGCCTTCAGCAGGAAAGGCAGCGAGGCATGGATGGCCCGCACCGCTTCCGGGCTGTTGTTCCAGGCAATGACGACAGATTTTCCCAGTTGACGCACCGGAGTACGCGGGGCAACCAACAAGGGGCGCACGCTGTCCATCAGCACGGCGTTCAGGGTTGCCTCCAGCCACGGGTCTTCTTCTCCGGTCGGGCGCCCGGCAATGACCAGATCGCACAAACGCCCCAGACGTGTTGCGATGCTGTCTTCGGACCCTGTTTCCTCGCGGAAGGAGATCGAAACAGACGACGGTCCCGGTGGTTCTTCGACAATGGGAAGGCTGTAGCGGGTTACAAGGCTGTCAAACAGGGCATGCACCCGGTTGGACTGTTCGCGGCCACGGGTTTCACACAGGCGGATCATTTCATCAACCATGGCCCCGGACATGGCTTCACCCACCAAGGGGACAGCCTGTGCCGGGTCAGGGCGCACGTGGAGAACCTGGACGTGGGCGGCAAAATCCCTTGCAACAAGCAGCGCTGTTTCAAGTGTTGAAATGCCGCCCTCGGTATCTGGAACAACCGCTTGCAGGATGCGTAAACTGGACATCTATACAGGCTCCCTTCGTAGCGGGAGAGGTGTGCGCGTGGCTGCCTCCTCTCCTATGGTATGCAGGGGAGTATGAACCAGTTCCCGGTTCCAGAAAAGCCCAAGAGACAAGCGGGGGTAGAGAATGATGCCGTATGATCCGGATGAAAGGTGTGCACATTTTCTGTGTGCGTGAATGTCATGGTGTTGTGCAGGCTCCGGGGTGGCAGAAAACAGTTCCGGACAGGATATGGCGTCATGATTTCACTTTATAGTGTATTTTTATTAATTATCTACTTGAAGTAGTCATCTTGTTTGTCGTAACAAGATCGGAACTCAAGTCTTTAATGTCTTTATGGTTGAAGTGAACCGCAAGAGGTGGAGAGTCAGGCGTCTTGGCTGTTCATTGCCACCGGGGGGCGGGAGGCTGGGGGGGAGGACTGACCGGGTCTGTACTGCCTGTATGACAGGATATCGGTGCGTGGGGGCTAAATGACATTGCGCAAGGCAACCAGTTACGAACAGTTTCAGTGGATGCGCCATAAAATTAACCCTGATGATCCGGGTCTTACATTAAGGTACAGGTTTGCCATAGATGGAGCCATTGACTTTCAGCGCCTTGACTCCTCGCTGAGAGAGGTTGTCGCAAGCAGGTTCGGGTGTCTGCTGGGTTATTTTTTCGAGAGAGATGGCGAGCTTTTTGTCGGCTGCAACAGTTTGCAGGGCACGGTTGTGGAGCGTGTTACCGATGTTTCGGAGTGGGATCATGTGGAACCTGTTGATCCGTCAGGCGACAAGCTGTTCCGGTTTGCCTGCTTTGTTGACAATGAAAAAGTCACGGCCCTGCAGCTTGAGTTCAGCCATATGGTCTTTGACGGTGCGTGCTACCGGCCATTTTTGGATGCATTTTCGGAGTCCCTGGAGCATCCGGAGTCTGCGTGTGATGCCGTTGGGCAGAAGGTAGCTGCAGGGTTTCTCGCTGTTGCCGAGGTACCGGTCGGGCAGGAATCTGTTGATTACTGGACCGCCCGCCTGAAAGGCGCGCGTCTGTTCCGGGCGCTGCCATTCTGCTACAGAATACCGAAAGAGAGAGGGGTGTATCTTTCTGTCAAGCGGACGCTTGGGCAAGACTTTCTTGTTTCCGTCAGCAAGACGCTTGCGCGTATGGACACGACACTGTTTCAGTTTCTTGTTGCTGTTACAGGTGCTGTGGTCAGGCTGTATTCAACAGCTGAAGAAGATGACGATGGCCGTGTCACCATGTCTCACACGGTGAATTGCCGAAATGAACAGCAGGCATTTGGTTGTTATACGAATCTTGTTCCCTTGTTTCTTGTCGTTGATCCCGCCCGGTCGGGAAGCAGCCTGATTGCGCATGTCAAAGAGGCACGGCAGGATGTGCGCAAGCATCAGTACGTGCCTGTGCAGCACCTGATTCAGTGGGCGGACGCCGAAGCCAATCGTCATGGTCGATTGTTCAATTTAGTGGTCAATTGTTCTGATGGGCTTATGCCTTATGCAACGCCGGATTTGGCGGGATGCCATATGGTTCTGACCAAACGCCCGGATACAGGAGGCCAGAATGACGTGGCCATCAACTACAGTTTTGATGGCCAACAGCTCTTTTTGTCGTTTGATTCATCGTCCCGCTTCCTGTCCGGAGAAACACTGAGGGCCTTGGCGGATAATTTTGTCAGGGTCGCGGCTTTTATTGCCACTTCACCGGAGCGTCCTCTGCATGAATGCGCGGTTACGAAGCCTTTGACGCCGGTTATCCGCGGCGATCGTGATGATGCTGCGCCACATGTACGTGTTCTGGAAAGGTTTCTGACTGAATCGGGCTTGCGCCCCGATGAACCGGCTGTCAGTGACGGGCAGGCAGGGCTGCTGACCTATCGGCAGCTCCATGCCGCTGTTGGGCATTTGTACCGCGACATTGTCACGCATGCGGATATCCCACCGGGTGCGGCTGTCGGCATCTTTCTGGAGCGTACGGTTGCCTTGCCGGCAGCGTGCCTTGGTGTCATGGCATCGCAGCGCACTTTTGTGCCCATGGACCCGCTGTTGCCCGATGAACGGCTTGTTTCCATGCTTGATGTATCCAATATCGGTATCATGTTGGTTGACAGCTGCACGTGCGCCAGGGCGGCGACCTTGTTTCCCGGCGTGCCCGTTGTTGATGTCCCGGCCTGTCTTGAGGCTGCCATGACGCAGCCTGGTGCCGGTGGTGGCCTTGAACAGGCACTGATGCTGGATGCACAACCTGATGCAACCGCATATGTGATGTTTACGTCGGGGTCCACCGGCAAGCCCAAGGGCGTAGCGATCAGTGAACGCAACCTGGCGAACTTTCTTGCTTCAATGCGGGTGTCGCCGGGTTTCCGGGCCGGGGAACGCATGCTGGCCCTGACGCCGGTCAGCTTTGATATTTCCATACTGGAGCTGTTGCTGCCTCTTGTATGTGGAGGCAGCCTGCATGTTGTATCCGATCAGGTTCGGATGAGTGCCGATCTGCTGGGGGATGTGCTGAACCAGGGTCAAGTGGATGTGGTGCAGGCTACGCCATCAACGTGGCGCATGCTGCAGCAGGCGGGCTGGCATGCTTCGGGCGAACTGAGGATTCTGTGCGGTGGCGAAGCGCTGGACAGGGATCTGGCTCAATACCTTCTGGAGCAGACAGGCCACTTATACAACATGTACGGGCCGACCGAGGCAACGATCTGGGCTGGTTGCTGCAGGGTGACAGAGGCTGGGCGGGTTTCCTTGGGGCATCCGGTGCTCAACAGTGCGTACTACGTTCTGGATTCCGGGGGTAACTCTGTGGTGCCCGGGATGAGGGGTGAATTGATGATTGCCGGCGAGTGTGTTGGCAAAGGGTATTTGAATGCACCGTCCGAGCCGGCCTTTGTCATGTTACCAGATGGTGTCCGTGGTTATAAAACCGGTGATATTGTCCATTACCTGTCGCACCGGAACATAGAGTATGTCGGGCGCCTGGACAGTCAGTGCAAGGTGAACGGCTATCGGGTTGATACCGGCGAGGTCAGTCAGTGCATCAAGGCGTTTGCTTCGGATGTTACGGTTTTCACCGTTGTCAGGAACAAACCGGAACCGCACCTGTGTTGCTTTGTGCAGGTTCCGGATGCGGGTGGATTTGATACAGAACAGGCTTTGCAATGGTGCCGGCAAACATTGCCGTATTATATGGTGCCCAAGGCGATTCATTGTCTGGCCACTGTTCCATTGACGGCCAATGGTAAGGCGGATGTCAAACGGCTGGGCGAGGCCCCTGTCGAGGCGTTGCCCCTTGTTGTGCCGTCTCCGCCTGTTTCCCGGTCGCGGTCTTGGGTTCGTCCGCAGGAGAAGGGGATACAGCAGGAGATCCGTGATATTCTGCGGGAGAGTCTGGGCGTTTCTGCTTCCGACCCGGACCAACCCCTGGGATGGCTGGGCCTGAATTCGATCAGTTATAACCTGCTGTCTGCTGCGATCCAGAAGCGTTTCAACATTGTGTTTCGCAGTTACGAATTTTACCAGTTCAACACCATCAACGAGGTGGCGGAAGCCATTTGCCAACGCCAGTCACCGGATCAGGCCGTCCGGACGGAAAAAGCCGGTGTTGTCCATCATCCTGACGGGACGGCAGATGCCAGACTGGCGATTGTTGGCATGGCGGCCACCTTGCCGGGCGGGGATGATGTGGCAACATTCTGGCGTGCCCTTCTGGACCGCAAGGACTGTATTGCTGTTGCGCCGGCGGACCGGGCCATCCGGGACTGTCGTGCGGGTTTCATTTCTTCGGTCAGGGGTTTTGACGCACGCTTTTTCTCCATCTCGCCTCTGGAGGCATCCAGAATGGATCCACGTCAACGTCTGTTGTTGCAGGCTGCGTGGAAAGCGCTGGAGGATGCGGGCTATGCACCGTCCCGTCTGTCCGGCGGTCGGATTGGCTGTTATATGGCGGCTGCGGGTGGGGATTACGCGCTGTTGCAGGCCCGTGACAACGAAGAGCAGACGCCGTATTCCCTGTCAGGTCATTCGCTGAGCATGCTGGCCAATCGTTTGTCTGTTTTTTTCGACTGGAACGGTCCTTCGTTTACCTTGGACACAGCATGTTCCGGGGCGTTGACCGCGCTTGTGAAAGCGTGTCGTGACCTGCAGTCCCGTGTTTGTGATGCGGCCATGGTCGGTGGCATAAACCTGATTCTGGACGCGCAGGTCAATCAAGGGCTGGAGGCAGGGCGTTTCATGTCCCCGGACAGCCGTTGTGCCACGTTTGACGAGCGGGCCAATGGTTATGTAAGGGGAGAGGGGTACGGCTGTTTTTTCGTAAAAAGATTACGGGATGCGCAGGCAGACGGTGATCTTGTCCATGCTGTGATCGAGAATGTGGCGGAAAACCATGGCGGCAGGGCCAATTCACTGACATCCCCCAACCCCAATGCGCAATATCGCCTCCTGCTGGATGCCTATACGCCGGACTTGGCGCGGCGGGTCAGCTACATTGAAACCCATGGCACAGGGACCCGTCTGGGTGATCCTGTGGAGGTGGCGGCCCTGAAACGTGCGTTTCAGGAACGAGTTGATCCGGGTTCTGCACAAAAAATTTGGCTTGGTGCGGTCAAGTCAAATATCGGACACCTGGAGCCGGCGGCTGGCGTTGCGTCCATGGTGAAGGTTATCAAGGCCTTTGAGCATGGGCACTTGCCCGCCAATTTGCATTTTCAGCGGCTCAATCCCGAGATTGACCTGTCATCGTCGCCTTTCAGGGTCTTGGCGGACAGCGTTTCCTGGCAGGGTGAGGAACCGCTGACTGCGGGCGTCAGTTCTTTCGGTTTCGGGGGGACCAATGCCCATGTTGTCCTGTCTGCGCCATTCCGGCAGGACCGTCGTTCCGTGATCCGGTACGACAGGTATCTGATACCGGTTTCTGCCCGTACCGGGGCTTCTCTTATGGGAAATATGGCGGCACTGGAAGACTTTGTCGCAGGGCATTGTGCCGTGCTGGCAGAGTGTGGACTGGCTGACCTGGCCTTTGCCCTGAGTTGTGGGCGCGAGCATTTCGAGCACAGGCAAGCTTGGTTGGTGAGTGGGGTGGACGACTTGCTGCTACAGCTTCGTTCCCGCTGTTCCGGTGTGCATGTGCCGCAGTACAGGCAGATCGTTGCCGATGTTGTTGATCCCGGTGAACTGGATGATCCGGAGATGCTGGAGCACACAAGAGTCCGTTATCTGGAGGGCTGCTCCATTGACTGGTGGCGTCTGTACGAGGGTTCCGATGTCGTCAAAATGAGATTGCCAACGTACCGGTTTGACGAGCGTGCGTATTGGTACGCCAGGGACTGAACGGACCGAATTGGCGCTGTCAGGGACAGCACCGGGGGGATAGAGGGGCTGGTGATGAGACCATGTAGTGAGGTCAGGGACTCTTTTTTTGATATGGAAGGATGCTGGCGTCTTCTGGATGACGGTAGAGGGTACCGCGTCACGTTACGCGATGATCATCCTTACTTCTCGCACCATCGCGTGCGTGGCTGGAAAGTCCTGCCTGGCGTGGTGTATCTGGAACTGGCTTTGGGAGCGGTTGCCAGGCAAAAACCGGATTTTCATCCCGGTTTTCTTGATGAAGTGGTCTGGTTGCGTCCCGTTCTTGCTGGTGCGCCGGAGACGGAGATAGACATCCGGTTGTTGCCGGCAGGCCCCGGACGCATAGACTTTCGTATCGAGCACGGGCATGAGGTCTGCGGGAGTGGTGTCCTGAATGTGGCGGCTGTGTCCACATGCACAGATCATCTGGCGACACCATTGTCTGTGCGCAACCAGATTGATGAACAGACCGGGGACCACTTTCCGGGAAGTGCGGTTTACGCTGCATTTGCCGATATGGGAATCGTCTATGGGCCTTGTTTCCGGCGCATCAGTTATGTGCAGCGCCAATCCAACAAGGCGTTGTCCTGGCTTGGCAACCATGATGGCATTTTTCTGGGATGGGCCGGTTTGCTGGACTGCGCATTCCAGGCGGGTATGGCGATCTCCATCGGTGAGCGCAGGGAAAGCCTGATGCCCTATTCCCTGGGGAGGCTGATATTGCATCAGGCATTGCCTGATCATGCGTTGGACAGAGCCTTTGTGCTGACGGAGAAACTGTCGCCGTTTCGTACCAATCTTACGGTCTTTGATGAAGCGTATACCCCTTTGCTGTCTGTTTTTGACCTGGGCGTCAAGCCATCGCATCTACAATGAAGGAGTATGAGGTCCATGAAGTTTCCCGGAGTTCCTCAGGCAGCTGTTGATTCGCTGGTGTTTTCCCCTGAGTGGACGAGTCTGCCCCTGGCTGCTGCGTCCGGGATGGATGTACCCCGCATTCTTGTTGTTCCGCCTTCGCAGTCATCACTGTACCGGGATCTTGTCGATCGTTTCCCCCGTACCGAAGTCTGTCTTCTGAACCGGCAGTCTATTGATGATCTGGCGCGGGCTGTCGATGGCCATGTATCCCCGAATTTATGCTTTGTCACCTGTACGCCTTGGCGTGCGGCTGTGCCGGACGAGGACATCCGGGCCTTCTTCCATCTGATCAAGGCGCTGTCTGACAAGCCTGTGGTCACGTTGGATGTATTCACAGACAAGGCGGTTGCCAGCCCGTTGTTCGAGAGTGTCACTCATCCGGTGGACGGGGTTTATGTCGGTTTGGTGCAAACCTTGGCCAGGGAGCGCCCGGAGTGGACCGTGCGCAGTTTCTCGCTACAGAAGCTGACACCGGATACCCTCTGGAAGATGCTGCGTGTGCCACTTCCAACCTTGCCCGGTGTGCCGGTATGCATTGCCCACGGCCGGTACGGCGAGCCTGTGATGAAACCTGTGACCCTGAGCCCATGGCCTGAGCGGTCTGCTTTCCGGCAACAGGGAACCTATGTCATTCTTGGTGGTGCCGGTGGCTTGGGGAGCATGCTGGCGGAGTATCTGGCAGCTCGCTATCAGGCAAAACTTGTTCTTCTCGGGCGTCGTGCGGAGGCGCGCAATCTGCTGGCGCGGTTGCGTGACCTGGGGGCTTCCGGGGCGGCTTATCATTCTGTCGATCTTGGTGACCGTGCATCGTTGCAGGCTGTTATGGACCAGTATGCTGTCATTCACGGCGTGGTGCATTCTGCTTTGGTGCTGGAAGATGCGTCGCTGGCAGCCATGTCGGAAGAGACCCTGTTCAACGTGTTGCGACCCAAGGTACACGGGGCATACAACCTGGCACGTGTATTGAAGGGCAGGGCGCTGGATTTCTGCCTGTTTTTCTCGTCCATACAATCCTACATCGCCAACCCCGGTCAGGGGAACTACACCGCAGCCTGTGTGGCCAAGGATGCTTTCGCAGATGTGTTGCACAATGGATTGATGATCAACAGCAAGGTTATCAATTGGGGATATTGGGGTTCTGTGGGTGTGGTGGCCACCGAACGATACCGGGAACGTATGAGGAAGTTGCAGATTGGTTCCATTGAAGCGGATGAGGGGCTTGCCATCATCGAGCGCTTTCTGGTGACGGATTGCAGGCAGATTACTGTTGTGAAGGCATCTGATGCAGCATTGGAACGTTTGCGTATCACGCCTCATCCCTCTATGCAGACACCTGCCGTGAACGGGGCTGCCTTGATTCCACCTTACAGTGCGGACGATGCGTTGGTAGTGCGCAACAAGGCGATGTCTGCCGCACTGCAGGACTATGCGCGCTGGAGCTTGAGCCAGGTTCGCATGCCGGAACGTGTAGAGCCAAAGTTTGACAAGCTGGTGGCGGCGCTTGGAAGCATCAGTGCCGATGCTGTGTCGTGTTGCGCGGATGCTATACGGCGCTATCCAGAGCTTGAAGGACATGTTCGGCTGCTGGACCAGTGCATACAGAATTTGCCTGCTGTTTTGCGCGGTGACATTGACCCACTTGGCGTTCTTTTCCCCGATGGTTGCTTTGATCTGGTCGAGCCTGTGTATCGCGGCAATCCGATTGCAGATTACTTTAATAAGGTTGTTGCCA
This sequence comes from Haematospirillum sp. H4485, assembly GCF_012102745.1. GTDB lineage: Bacteria > Pseudomonadota > Alphaproteobacteria > Rhodospirillales > Rhodospirillaceae > Haematospirillum. Next base: position 13,991 of record NZ_JAAVSY010000005.1, on the reverse strand, counting down.
GAATTGTGTCCAACTATCAGAAGGCACGTGTCGGGCGTCCTTTACGCATTATCGAGATCGGTGCAGGTACTGGCAGCACAACCCGGTTTGTCTTGCCGGAGCTGGTGCCGGGCCATGTCAGCTATACCTTTACAGACCTGTCGTTTGCATTCTTGAACAAGGCCAGGAAACAGTTTTCTGCGTATCCCTTTGTGGAATACAAGATCTGCGACATCGAAAAACCACCTGTATTCGGGGATGTTTTTGATGTTGTCATTGCCGCCAACGCCATACATGCCACCACGAACCTGCCGGAAAGCCTGCGCCAGGTTCGTGCTCTGTTAAGCGATGACGGCATATTTGTACTGAACGAGATTACGTCCTGCCAGGATTACGCGACACTGACCTTTGGCCTTACGGATGGCTGGTGGTTGAGCCAGGACCTGTACCGTATTCCTGACAGTCCCTTGTTGTCCGGAGACAGCTGGCGGCGTCTGATCCTGGAAGCCGGATTTCAGGACGTGGATGCCCATGGCGGTGAAGACCAGCAGGTGCTTGTGGGGTTTGCGGGAACCGTTGTGCAACAGGGTGCGCCGTGCCGTCTGGAAGATCCGCAGACGCCGTCCTTCCGCCCCGAAGTGCTTCAGGCCGGTGTGGTCGCGGCGGGTTCTGCACCGCAGGAGAAGCGTGCCAGCCTGGTGTCCATAGAAGACTTTTTGCGCCAGACCATTGCCGACGTGTTGCAGTTCGATCCCGGCGAGATCGAGTGTGACATGCCCTTCAGCGAGATGGGCATTGACTCTCTCATTTCCATGGAGCTCCTGAAGCCGATCAAGGCGAGAACAGGATATCTGCCTGCCACGATCCTGTTTGAGTATCCCACAGTCCGGCAACTTGCGCAGCATGTGCTGGAGTCAGGGCTGGCTTGGCACGAAGTGGATAGGGACGAGGCACTAGGTCTTGTCCCGGCCGGGGAGTACGCCGCACCGTCATCACCGGGCCGTGGCAGTTTGATGGAAATCATGCGTCAGGTCCGTGCTGTCATTGCAGATACCATGATGATGGCACCGGAGGAAATTGATGCGGAAACGCCGTTTTATGAGTATGGCGTTGACTCCATTATTTCACTGGAATTGCTTCGCCTGCTGAAGGAGCGATTTGGCTATCTGCCGGCAACAGTCCTGTTTGAATATCCGTGTCTGCGGTTGCTGTCAGAGTATCTGGCAACGTTGTCATCTGCTTCCGGTACGGGATCCGGGGGCGCACCCATGCCGGTTCTCGATACCGGTTCAGACGAAGGTGACGATGGGGCTGACGGGCAGGGGCGGTGCCTGTGGTCAGCTTCCGGTGATTCGCAGATGCCGTCGTGGCGTCGTGGTGATATCGCCATTATCGGTATGGCCGCCCGATTGCCAAAGGCGCAGGACGTGGCGCATTTCTGGGACAATCTGCGCAATGGTCGTGACTGTACGGATGTGATTCCGGCAGAGCGCTGGAATCAGGACGGGTTCCTTGCTGACGTCCCCCGGAATGGTCGTGGCAGTTATACCAATCGCGGTGCCTTCATCGACGACGTGGACGCATTCGATCACGTTTTCTTTAATCTGATGCCCAATGAAGCGGCCAGGATGGATCCGCAGGAGCGAATCCTGATGGAGCAGATCTATCGTGCAGTGCTGGATGCAGGGTATTCCCGCAGGCAGTGGGCGGGTAGCGACACAGCTGTATTCGTTGGTGTCATGAACGGTGATTATGCCTGGCACACGCCGGCGCATGCAACGACAGCACCTGCGACGTCGCTGTTCTGGTCCATGGCTAATCGCGCCTCCTATTCTTTTGACTGGCGTGGTCCAAGCATGGCGGTGGATACGGCTTGTTCGGCGTCGCTGACAGCCCTGCACCTTGCCTGCCAGTCATTGAGAAGCGGGGATTGTGACCAGGCGGTGGTGGGAGGAGTGAATCTTGTCACGCACCCCCGTCATTATGAGTTGCTGTGCGGCTTGCATATGCTTTCCAGAAGTGGTCGGTGCAAGCCTTTTGGTGCCAATGCGGATGGTTTTGTCGATGGCGAGGGCGTGGTGTGCCTGGTGGTGAAGCGGGCAGAGGACGCCATGCGTGACAATGACCGGATTTATGCCTTTATCAAGGGATCGGCTATCAACGCCGGCGGTCGCTCCAACGGGTACACGGCACCGAACCCGGATGCACAGGCGGCGTTGATTGACAAGGCCCTGCGGGCAGCTGGTGTTTCTGCCCGGGATCTTGGTTATGTGGAGGCACACGGTACCGGTACGGAACTGGGTGACCCTGTTGAACTGCGTGCGTTGAGTAGGGGTTATGCCGAGGCAGCGTGCCAGAGTATTCGTCTGGGGTCGGTCAAGTCAAATGTGGGGCATCTGGAATCGGCTGCTGGCCTTTGTGGTGTATTGAAAGCGGTTTTGCAGATGTATCACGGCGAGTGGGTTCCCTCGCTGCATGCGGAGCAAACCAATCCCCATCTGGACTTTACCCGTACCCCGTTTTTGCTGAACAGGGACCGGGGTGCGTGGGATCCAGATGTACCGCGCATGTCTGCAGTCAGTTCATTCGGCGCAGGCGGTGGCAATGCCCATGTCGTGATCCAGGGGGTGCCCCGGGCGCCGGTGCCGATGGTAACGGGACAGGATGTGTATGTTATTCCACTGTCCCATCACTGCAGCGCGGGATTGCAACAAACGCTGGACTGTTTGCATGAGTGGCTGTCCCACCGGCAGGTAGACATGTATGCGTTGGCCTGCACGCTGGCGTGTGCGCGTGATCACAACCGGTTCCGTCGTGCATTGGTATGTCATGACCAGGCCGGGCTGATCCAGCAGTTGGGGCAGGATCTGCAAATATCTTCGGCCTTGCCGCGGGAAGAGGTTTCGGGGCAGCCGCCGCAACAGCTGACCGGTGACAATGCCGGGTATGTTGCGGCACTGTACGAGGCCGGACAGGATCTACCCTGGGACGAGTTCTATCCACAGCGGTGTTTGGTGCCGGTTCCGGAATATGTGTTCATCCGTCATCGCCACTGGATTGATTCTGTTGAGTCCGGCTTCAAGGGTTTCCGTTCCTTGATACAGGCTCATCGTATCAATGGTCAGGTCATGGCGCCGGCCGCCTGGACCCTGTCGAACCTGTGCGGACGTCTTGATGGTGGTGGTTTTGCCGACATTATGTGGCAAGACAGGATTACCGATCCACAGCTGGTGGACATGGTTGAAGAGGGAGACCGTACGTTCTTTGTCGGACGGGACGGGTATACCCGGTATTGCAGTGCAGAGCGCACCCGGAATGAGGAGGCTCCTGCGAACATTGCGGCTGTCCTTGCGCGTACGGGTATGGAAAATACCCTGGAAGCGGTATGCGGTGGTTCCCGTTTATCCCGGGCAGAGATCTATGCGGGGTTCAGGCAGCGTGGCTATGACTATGGGGCTCCCCTGCAGGGCATTCGCTGGGCGCAGGTCAGTCCGGGTTTGGTCCGGGCCTTTTTACAGGTTGACCATGACTGGGGGCAGCTGGTGTCACCTGCGCTGCTGGATGCTGGTCTGCAGCTGGCGATTCTGGTTCCGGTGGATGCGGGACGTGACGGAACAGCGGTCTTTATGCCCTGTCATCTTGGCCGTTTGGTGGTGAAACGTTTGCCGGACAATGAAGCCGTGTACGGCTATTGCCTGGAACGTACGATGGGGCAGGCCAGCAAGGCCAGGCGTTTTGATTTCTATTTTACAGATATGCGGGGAGAGGTGCTGATCATGCTGGAAGATATGATGTCCGTGGTCGTGCGTCCGAACGCAGGAGAAGGGGCTGGTGATACGCATGCTGGACCTGCAAGGCCGGAATCCCGGTTCGAGATCTTTGATCTTGGTTGACGCAGGAGCCCGGGGGTCCGGGTGCCACCTGATGAACTATGGCAATGGAAGTGCTGGAACAATGGAAATCGTAATGTTTCCCGGCCAGGGATCGCAGCATCCAGGCATGGGGAGAGATATGTTCGACCGTTACCCGACGCAGTGCCGTGCTGCAGAAGATATTCTGGGCTATTCGATTTCCGACCTGTGCCTGGAAGACCGTGATGGACGCCTGAACCAGACAGTGTATACCCAGCCGGCGCTTTATTTTGTGTGCTGTCTGGCTTACCTGGATTACCTGGAGCGGGCTGGCCGCCATTTTGATGATCCCTTTGATGGCTGTTTGACGGGGCACAGTCTGGGGCTGTTTCCAGCGTTGTTTGCAGCGGGGGTTTTTGACCTTCTGACAGGGCTTGGCATTGTTGCCAAACGTGGGGAGCTGATGCAGGCGATTGGTGGGGGCGGTATGCTGGCGGTGTTGGGGGATCATACCGACACCGTGCGGGAGACGTTGGTCCAGCTGGACTGCTTCGATGTGGATGTTGCCAATGACAATGCGCCGGGACAGGTGGTGTTGAGCGGCAGGGAAGAGCGTATGCAGCAGCTTGCCCCCTTGTTGGAACAGCACGGGTACCGCTGCGTGCCATTGTCGGTCAGTGGTGCATTTCATTCCCGTTACATGGAGCCTTGTCGAGAGCAATTTACAGAGTTCCTGCTTGGGCTTGATCTCAACCCACCACAGAAAACCGTGATCTCGAGCACCAGTGGCGAGGTTATCGGTGGCGAGCACCTCATTGAAGACATGGCGTTCCAGCTGGTGAAGCCAGTGCGCTGGTCGCGGACCATCCAGCATCTGTTGCGGCGTTATCCGCAGGCGCATTTTGTCGAGCTGGGTCCGGGGCGGGTTCTTGCCAACCTGCATGCAAAAATTTCAGGTGCAGTTGCCACGCAGGCAACGGCTTGATGCATGGAGGTAAAAAATGAAAACACATAATATTGCCGTGATTGGCGGTGGCGGCGCGGGTGCGGTGGCGGCATGGATGCTGGGCAAAAGCAACAAGGTTACGTTGTTTGAAGCCAGCGATTATCTGGGTGGTCATGCTTACAGTTATCCTGTCGAGACAGAGGCGGGAACCCGGTATGTCGATATGGGCGTGGAGTATTTCAACGAGCGCCTTTCTCCGAATGTGTGTGCGCTTCTGGAGCATTTCGGTATCGAAAGCTATGTGGCGCCGTTGACCATGCATGTGGAGTTTCCCGGAGAAGGACGGTTCTGGAACAATATGACCGGGAAGGGCGACCTGGCTGCGGAACTGCGGCAGGAGTTTGACCAGTTCCATCTTGATATGGCAGCCGTGCTGAGTTCGGGGGATGAACGCTACAAGAAAATGAGCATCGGTCAGTATCTGGACGAAAGAGGGTACTCGGACGCATTCCGGTATCAGGCGCTGGTGCCTCTGATGACAGTTTACTCCGGCTGTAATGCTCCTTCGCTGGACTATACGCTGATGTATGTCGCCATCTCCTTTAACATGAATCTGCTTTCGTTCTTTTCACCGGGTTATTGGCGTAAGGCCAAGGGCGGCATGAGTGCTTACTTGAAGTGCATTGCCCACGAACTGGGAGACCGGATAAAACTGGGGACGCAGGTGGATCGTGTCATTCCTTCCCCGGCGGGTGTAACGGTGGAGTTCAACGGCAAAAGCCGGTGTTTTGACCACGTGATATTTGCTACCCATGCTGATACAACCCTGTCCATGCTGGTGACAACGGATCGGTTGTATCAGGACATTCTTGGTGGGTTCGAGCATGTTCCTGTCAAGAGTTACCTGCACCATGACGGGCACTGGGTCAGCCCGCAGGGCGATGGGCACTATTGCCAGTTCCGAATGCCCGATGCCTTCGGTAGCGGATCTCTGAAAACACAATACGGAACGCTCACACGTGTCAACAACGTCCTGCCTCCGTACCAGGGCGTGGACAAGCCGCTGCTGGTAACCTTTGATCCCAAAGCTGCGATCAAGCCGGAATACATCGTTTGCAAGAAGGCATGGAAGCTGCCCAAGCTCAGGCCGGCCGACTTCCGCCGCAAGACCCGTATCAGGGAGATACAGGGCGTCAACAATCTGTGGTTCTGCGGAACAGATACCAGTCTGACAGGACACGAAGGTGCCATTGTGTCGGCCATGGTGGTCGCAGATCGACTGGGGGCGGCCTATCCATACCGCAATAACACCTTGGCCTGCGTGCAGTTCAAGGTTGTCAAGGACATTATGGGTGTCAATACGCCGGGCGAGACAGTCGTGTCCTGGATGGGTGATGCAATCTTCCGTGTTGCGAGGACCTTGTCCCTGCACAAGGAGCAATCCCACAAATTTATCAAGGACCTGATCGTCTAGGGGAGCCGGGCCATGTTGTTGCAAAAAGAGAAGGCGTCTGTGGTCATTTTCAATATGCAGCTGGATTTGATTCCCTTGCTGCAGAATGGCACCCAGTTGTTGAATGACTGCTGCTGGTTGGCAGATATGTGTTGTGACCTGCAGGTACCAACCCGGATTATCGAGCACAAGAAACTTGGCAAACTGTCGCGGTCCCTGACCGAGGTGGCGGGCAAGGCGGATTATCTGGAGAAAACCCACTTTGATTTCATGGAGGAGCCGGTTGCAGCAACGGCTGTGGAGGCTGCCGGGCAGGATCACTATGTGCTGGCCGGAGCGGAAACCCACGTCTGCATCCTGCAATCCGCGTTCCGTCTGCAAGCGCAAGGGAAAAAGGTGTTTCTTCTGGCTGATACATGTTCCGCGCGGTCCCGAACCGATCACGAGGCGGCGCTGCAGCGCCTTGGGCGGAGTGGTATCGAGCTGATTACCCGGGAAATGTTCTTTTTCGAACTGATCCGGCATTCCGAGTACCCCAATTACCTGAATCTGGCGATGAAATATCTGGATGGTCGCTACATTCGTTGACCGCTTTTGAACGGCGTATGTCCCGGTGCGGGAAGACCGGGATTCCGAGGCATGATGGGAGTGGTGTACGAATGGAAATGTTGAGACGGGAAGAGTTGCAGGTTGCCATGCCCCCCGGCAGCGATATTGAGGTTGGGCGTGTGCTGGTGGCAACAGACAGTGCTGAGGCAGCAGAAGCGGCATACGCCATGGGGGCAGCGGTTCTGCGCCTGGACCAGATGTCGGACAAGGCGGATATGCAGGCGGTGCTGGAACGTGTCGGTGTTGGCCGGGATATTGTTGCAGTGATGTCCGGTCGTGATCGGCCGATGGCATCATTGAACCGGGAAAGCTGGATGTCCTGCAGCCGTTACAGCCTTGAGTTCCTGCGCTGGATATTCGCGCAGAACCTCGCCGTCCATATCGTGTCGTTTCATACACAACAGGACGTTCTGTCCGCCCTGTTCGAGGGACTGGCGCGTTCGGCCTGCCTGGAAATGCCGCGCTGTGTCCTTACTTCGGTGCGGATTCCTTCAGGCCCCCTCGGTGCAGGGTTGCCGGATTGTCTTTCTGCCGCACTTTCCTTGCCGGGGAAACGTTTGAGGTTTGGGGAGGAGGGACTGTTCAGGGAGTTATGGGTTGCCGCTGGGCCGGGTACCGATGGGGCAATGCCGTTGCATGACGGTGACACGGTTGTGCTGATTGGCGGTGCGGGGGGCGTCGGGCGGGAACTGATCCGCGTTTTGCAATCGGCCTGTCGCCTCAATGTGGTCGTGCTGGGTCGCAAGGTGCCGGATGCTGCGTTGATACAGATGCTGAAGGTATGTGGTGCGAGATGCTATCTGCGCGTTGATGCCACGGACCATGGTGCTCTGGATTCAGCCTTCGTGCATATCCAGAAAGAATTTGGCCCAATCAAGGCGGTATTTAATCTGGCGGGGATACTTGATGACTGTCTTTTTCACAATCTGAACGTGGAGCGCCTGCACCGGACGCTGTTTGCCAAGGTCGAGGTGGCCCTGAACCTTGCGGCTTTGCAGCAGTCTTATCAACCCCGTTATGTGGTTAATTTCAGCTCTCTTACAGCAACTGTCGGCAATGTTGGACAGTGCGCATACGGGGCCGCCAACGAATTCGTCGAACGGGCATCGGAGCAGTTCCCGAACTGGTATAGCTTTGCCTGGGGGTTGTGGCGTTCGCAGGGGATGCAGATGCCCTTGGACGGGTCTGGTCTGATTCCGATGGATCCGCAGACAGCCTGCCGACGCATGCTGTCTGCCCTGGTGGCGGAAGAACGTCATCTGGTGATCTATGATGGCGAGGTAGATAGTCTGGCGGTACTGCGTGGTGATGTGGCTGTGCCGGAACGGGGAAGCGAGCCTGATGGTGTTGCCTGTGTACCACTGGTTGATATGGATCGCGGGAAACTGGTGGAACGGACGCGTCGTTGGCTCAAGGGTATCGTGTGTCGTCACAGTGGACTGAAAACGCTGAAGGACGACGAAAACATGCTGGACAGGGGACTTGACAGTGTTGCCAGCATTCAGATCAGTACGGACGTTGCGGCACAACTGTCGTCCCGAGGTACGTTCAAGCTCAGTCGTGCCATTTTGTTCGAGTGCCCTACGATTGCACAACTGGCAGATTATGTGTTGGAGCGGGCGGGTTCACAGTTGCACGCCTGCTTGCCGGATGCAGATGGTGTAACGGCAGAACCGGCATCGGGCCGGCAACATACCGGGCAATCCTGGATGAATGTGCTTCATGCTGCGCCTGCTACCGATATTGACGCGATTGACCGCAGCCGGACGCGGGATAAAGATCCCGCACGGGAAGCAGAGGCAGATCTTGCGGCGGCTGTTTATCGGGATGATGACATCGCAATTGTCGGCATGGCGGGTGAATTTCCCAATGGTGCGACCATTGATGCATTTTGGCGTTCACTGGCTGATGGCAAAGATGCCATACGTGTTATTCCACGGGAGCGCTGGGATTGGCGGCAGGATTATTCAGCCTCGGTCGGGCAGGCTGGGACGGCTTATGGTCGTCACGGTGGTTTTATAGAGGGGTTTGCTGAATTCGATCCTGCGTTTTTCAACATTGCGCCGGTGGATGCTGAAGTGATTGATCCCCAGGAAAGGCGTTTCCTGCACGTCAGTTACCATGCACTGGAAGATGCGGGTTACTTCATATCCCCGGGGCGGGACGTTGGTGTATTTGTTGCTGCCATGTTTGGCCATTACCAGGATCTGGATGCTCCTGGACGCGTGGTTGACAGTTCATTTGCCGCCATTGCCAACCGTGTCTCTTATGCGTTTGACCTGCAAGGCCCCAGCCTGGCAATTGACACCATGTGTTCGGGGTCCCTGACTGCCCTGCATATGGCGTGTAACAGTTTGCGTCTTGGTGAGTGCCGCATGGCTCTTGCCGGTGGGGTGAACATCATGGCACATCCCGGCAAATACAGGCTTTTGTCCCAAGGCCGGTTTTTAAGTCCCAGTGGCCGCTGTCATGCCTTTGGTGTGGACGCCGATGGCTATGTTCCCGGCGAGGGTGTTGCGGTGGTGGTGCTGAAATCCGTCGCTGATGCTATTCGTGATCAGGATATTCCCTACGCCATTATACGTGCCACAGCGATTAACTCCGGTGGAAGGACCAGCAGCTTTACGGTTCCGTCTGTACGGGCACAACAGCATGTTATTCAGGAGGCATTGCGTAAATCTGGCGTGGAACCGGCCTGTGTCAATTATGTAGAGGCGCATGGTACCGGTACCGGGCTTGGTGATCCCATTGAATTGCAGGCATTACAGGGTGCGTACGGGGAAGGCAAGGAGGTCCCCTGTTATCTTGGTTCAGTGAAAAGCAACATCGGACACCTGGAATCTGCTGCGGCAATGGCGGGACTGTTCAAGGTCGTTCAACAGTTTTCTCATGGGCAGCTTGCCCCCACCCTGCATTGTACCATCGAGAATCCTTACCTGGATATTGAGCAAACCCGATTTCGGCTTGTGCGGGAAAAGCAACCTTGGCCTCTGGTGGGTGGGGTTACGCGTTTTGCCGGCCTCAGCTCTTTTGGAGCGGGTGGATCCAACGGCCATGCCATTCTCCAGCAGTATCTTCCGGGGGGGGCAACTGTAACAGCTCCGATGCAGGCAGAGTATCTGATTGTGTTGTCGGCTCCCAACCGCAGTGGACTACGGCGGGTCAAGCAACAGCTTGCGGCATATTTGCGCACCCGTGATCATGTTTGTTTATACAGTCTGAGTTATACGCTGTGTTGCGCCAGGCAACATCATGTCGAGCGGGAATGCCATGTGGTTGGGTCTGTACCGGCATTGATCGACAGGTTGGAGCGTGGCCATGCGTCTATGGACGATATTCCAGCGGGCACCATGTTTGCGCCTTTTATGCGTGCCTATCTCCAGGGGGATGCCACCGATTTTACGGACTGCTTTCCTGTCAAATCGCTGCTTCGGGGTCTGCCCGGTTATCCTTTTGCCCGTGATGTTTACTGGGCGCCGACGCTGAAGGCAGACCCTCGTCCGACGCCGGTCATACCTGCAGCGCACGATCACGCGTCACTGCCTTCCGTTCTGTTGGCTCCGTTATGGCAGCGCCATGCCGTGCCGACCTCGTTACGACGTGTGACATCGGTGGTTGTTCTGGCCTCACCGGAGCAGTCCTTGCCCCATATGATCGGCAATGTGAAGGTTCTGCGTATCAATCCGGGTGCGATGTTATGTTTTGGTCACAATGAAGTGACGTTGCGCCCAGACAATCCGGAAGACCTGGCCCGGGCTCTGGATTACATCACGCAGGAGCAACATCAGGAGGAGATTCACTGGATAAATTTCAATGTTGCCTGGAGTGATGCAAAGGCACTGCATTTGGCGAAGGCACTGCAGGCCTGCTTGCGTCCGTGTGTCATATTGAATGTCAACGATCCTGTACAGTCTCCGGAGAACATTGCCATGGGCGGTGTTTTCAGGGTTCTGGCGCTGGAAAATACAGATATTTGTTACAGACAGGTCCAGTTGGCGAAGCCTGCGTCGGATCTTGACATGGAAGACTGGCGTTGGCTGTTGACCGAGCTTGCCGGGGCGGGTGAAGATTCCAGGGAGGTTGAATACAGGGAAGGGGAGCGCCGGGAGCGGGCGCTGCATCCTGTCGAACTGACCCGTGGTGTGCGTCTGCGCCAGGGGGGTGTGTATTTGATCAGTGGCGGCATGGGGATGATCGGCAGGGAAATCGCCTGTCGTCTTTACGCGGATTACAATGCCAGGGTGGTGTTGGTCGGGCGTTCTTCCCTGTCGCAGGAGCGTGAGGCCTGGCTGGAGCAATGGCCCGGAGGCGCGGTGTCCTATCAGCAGGCTGATATTGCTGACCCTATTCAGGCGCAGCGTGTGGTAACGGGTGTTTTGCAAGAATTTGGCTGCCTGAATGGCGTTATACAGTCTGCTGGTGTGTTAAGGGATACCCAGGTCCAGAACAAGTCGTTGGCCGACTTTTCTGCGGTCATGTCGGCGAAGGTGGAAGGAACCCGGCAACTGGACCGTTGTACAGCTCATCTGGATCTGGATTTCTTCTGTCTGTTTTCTTCCATGTCCAGCATCATGGGGAACGTAGGACAGTGCGACTATGTAGCGGCCAACCGTTTTCTTGATGCGTTTGCAGCAGAGCGTAACCGGAAGGTCAGGCAGGGGGCGCGCAAGGGGCATACGTTGTCCATCAACTGGCCTCTCTGGATCGATGATCAGGACAGCGAGAACCGGATGGAGCAGTATCAAGCCCTGGCGGACTATCTGCGTCGTCATTACGGGTTTGTTCCGCTGACGCTGTCCCGGGGGGCGGAGCTTTTCATCACCTGGATCAATGGCGTTCCCGATCACCACGATCAGGTCATGGGGCTGGTGGGTGACCACAATAAAATACGCAGGCATTTTGCATTATCCCCGGTGGATTTGTCGGATGATCCACCCGTAGTTCATGATCCCGGTCATACCCACGGCCATGACCGCGTTGCAGCCTCAGGGGTACAGCTGCAGGAAGGACTGATCCATCTGGTCAAGGCCCTGACGCAGCTTCCGGAAGAGGATATCGGCATTGACCGGAGCTGGGGTGACCTTGGCCTGAATTCCGTCATGATACAGACCTTGGCGCAGGGTACAGGCAAGATCTTTGGTGTTCAGGTCCCTCCCAATGCCTTGTTTACTTATGGCAACATCCACTGTCTGGCCGAGTATTTGCATCAACAGGGTGCGGTTCCGGTGGTTTCCGGCGATTCCGTACAGCCTGTTCCAGACCGCGCCTCGCCATCGATTGTCCAGAAGGCGACACACATGGAACGTGTGCCTGCAACGCTTGTTTCTATACGGGACAGCCGATCCCCTGCAGAGGGACGCTTTGCCATTGTCGGTATGAGCGGCATTATGCCGGGTGCTGCGGATCTGGATTCCTTTTGGGATCTTCTGATAGAGAACCGCAGTGCAATCCGGCGTGTGGAGCGTTGGGGTGATACTCCTTGTCATGCAGGAACCATTGATAGAATCACGCATTTTGATGCCCGTTTTTTTGGTCTGTCTGCCCGTGAGGCGATGTTGATGGATCCGCAACACCGCCTTTTCCTGCAGACCAGCTACAATGCCCTGGCCGATGCCGGCTATAAGCCTGCCGCCCTGAGTCGCGTCGGTGTGTTTGCAGGTGTTCAGTTCAATGACTATCAGACGTTGCTGCAGTCCTGGGGGCAAAGTTCCCACCCTTATGCGGCAACCGGAAATGCTCATGCGATGCTGGCCAACCGGGTATCGTACCTGTTTGATTTCAATGGCCCCAGCCAGACCATTGATACGGCGTGTTCCAGTGCATTGGTGGCAGTCAATCGCGGGGTGATGGCCTTGCAGGGGAACGAATGTGACATGGCGTTGGTGGGGGCGGTGAGCCTGCTGATTGATCCGGCTGTCAGCGATGCCGCGCAAAGCATGGGGGTTCTGTCTCCGGACTGGCGTTGTGCCACCTTTGATGAAAGCGCCAATGGTTACGTGCGGGCGGAAGGCGTGGGGTGTGTAGTGATCAAGCGTCTGGCTGACGCACAAAGAGACGCTGACAGCATTTACGGTGTGATCGAGGCGTCAGCGGAAAACCACGGTGGTCGTGCGAATTCGTTGACAGCGCCGAACCCACAGGCGCAGGCCGTGTTGTTGCAAACGGCCTATACCCCGGAGCTGGCTGATCGGGTCAGCTACATCGAGACGCACGGTACCGGTACCCAACTTGGGGACCCTATTGAAATTGATGCCCTGCACCAGGCGTTCCATTCCCTGGCCCCGAACAGGGCCGAGGGCAGCATCGCGCTGGGTGCAGTGAAATCCAATATTGGCCATCTGGAGCCTGCCGCTGGAATGGCATCCCTGTTGAAGGTCCTGCTTTGTCTAAAGCATCGTCAATTGCCTGCGAACATTCATTTCAGCCGGCTCAATCCAATGATCCATCTTGATGATGGTCCTTTTTACGTGTTGAGCGCGGAATCGCGACTGGGAGACATCTGCTCCAAGAGTGGCGGGCATCAGTTCATTCGGTTTTGGTGGTTCCAACGCCCATGTCATTATATCCGAAGAGCCGAAAGAATCTGTGGCCCCACGCGTGAAAAGGCCTTGCTGGCTGGTAACGTTGAGCGCGCGTACTCCTTATTCTCTGGAAGGGATGCGTGTACGGCTTCTGGACTGCCTTCAAGACTCCGGTCATGAGCTGGCGGATATTGCTTTTACCCTGAACACCGGGCGTGAAGCCTTTCCTTGTCGCCTGAGCTGGATTGCTACCTCCGTCGAGGATCTCGTAACCCGCATACGCGCTACAGATCCAGACAGCATGGCCAAGTGTGCCGGTAAATCATCTTCCTGGGTACCTGATCCAGCTCAAAACGAATGGGGGGAAGTTATGCAGGAGGCCCTGAAGCAATATCAGCGGGGTGCCTTGATTGACTGGACGCCTTTATTCAAGGGCAGCGGTTGTCGCCGTTTGCACTTGCCGGGCTACGTTTTTGACACGAAGCCTTATTGGTTTGAACAGGCGTGTGAGCTTGATCGCTACATGGCTTTGAATTTTGATTGCTATTTGGCGTTTCCGATGACGAGGGCCTGTCCTGCGGCATCGACGACATCTTCAGTGATCATGGCGAGTTCATTGATGCGGATGATAC
>NZ_JAAVSY010000004.1 GCF_012102745.1 Haematospirillum sp. H4485 | reverse complement strand
GGACGCCAACCCGATACAAACAAACTGCCAGATCCTGCCTCAGCACGATTCACTGACTGTTGTTGCGTGATCTCTTCAAGCTGACCGCTCAGCTGTAATTCCATCAGTTTCAGCTTCGCCTCATCGGTAATCCTCCCTCCATTCTTTGAATCCTATTGAGGTACCAAAGCAAGGGGAGAGCTAAGGATCCACATAATAAGGAGATATATTTATTAGATGCGCTCGTACGTCCCCCCCCTCTGTGAAAGGGGCAATGGAAGCGCCTGCGGTAAGATCCCCACGTCACCCAATATCGTAACAAGCGTTTTGGCTAATCCAGAGACGGTCCCAGCCAATTTTTTTGGTGTGGTAAAGGTTTCGCGAGCGTACAGAGTGCGGTGGCAATTAGAAACAAAATATCCCACATTGACAGGTGCGATGATGCCCAATTGAATCACCGATGACCTCAGCAGGATATATCAAGGTTCCTGCCTCAATGAGATCGGCAGCAACAACCCACTTCATCGTATTCTAATGGCCCCAAGGTCATGTGACATATGTACCAATGCTGTGTTCACAGAAAATGATACAAGTTGTATGCATGCTATGCACAAGGCAAGAAGAAGCAAGCAATGTTTGTATGCGTTTGCCTGAGTGAATACAATATTAATCCCCTGAAAATTAGCTCCATCAGGTGATAGCAGTTCTATCTTAGATACGTGGAATATTAGGTGGAAGCTTCTATAGCATCCTCTTCTATGCCCAATAGGAACTATTTGGGAAGTGCAATCAAGGACCTTTATGGAGCAGGGAGTCTCCATAAAGGTCCTTGTAACCCTAGCGACGTGTTTGACTTGAAAGCTGATGGGTCTGTGCAGAGATCAATGCATTCAATGATGCTACGCTTGCCCCGGGTTCCGAAAGCTTGGCCGCGTATTCAGACCGGAACGTGATGGCCATGGATACACCTTCGATGCTGAGATCAACGACTTTCCATTCTGATCCGCGCAGGCGAAGGCGCCAAAGAACGACCATAGGCTTTGCGGCCTCTCTTTCGATCTGGCTTTCAACAAAAGCCCCGCCGTCCCCATCGGCTGTAGCCGTGGTGACAACCAGTTTTTGGCCATTGTATTCGTTGAAGCGTTGCGCCCATGTGTAGATGTTGAGTTCCCTGAATTGCTCGATGAAGCGTTTTTGTTCTTCTTCAGGGGCTGTGCGCCAGAAACGTCCCAGAACGAAACGGGAGACTGCCGGCATGTCAAACCATGTGTCGAATAATTTCCGGAACCGCTCTATTTTCTCGTCATAGGAGACGTCGGCCCCTACAACTTCGCTGATTCCGGTGTCGGCAATTTTCTGTACGACTTTCCGGGCACCTTCGAGATCCGGGGCAGCCTGAGCCTGTGAGAATACGAGGCCGATCGCAAGAAGAAGGCCAAAAATGGAGATGGTAAAGGGTATTCTTGATGTCATGTGTTCTGTGTTGCTCTATGGGTTCTACATACCAATTTTACTTGGGTGCAGGGGTGCTCTGCTCTGGTGTATCATTGAAATCAAATGCTTCCCCGTCCACTTCATGCCCAAGCGTCTGGTTCTTGATTTCTGCGGCTCGCCTCTGGCGATAAAGGGTCCGGTAGGACACGTACGTATCCAGAGATGTCTTTTCCACATCATCCAGGACGTCGATTAGTCCGGCACGCGTGTCGATCAGCTGCAAGCCAGTTCTGACGTAGTTGGCTTCTTCCACATTCTTGGCTGCCGTATAGAGCCGGAAGGGATCCATAATCCAGTCAACAACAAGGCCGACGGTATCACGTGGATTGGAAGGACCAAGAATGGGCAAAACCAGATAAGGGCCTTCCTCCACACCGGCGACGGCCAAAGTTTGGCCAAAATCTTCATTATGATAGGTGAAGCCCATTTCGCCGGCGACATCGTGCAGGCCTGCCAAGCCCCATGTGGAGTTGATCAGCAAGCGCATGAACGTTACCCATGCGTTGTCGAATTCTCCCTGCATCAGATCGTTTGCCAGAATCACAGGGCTTTTCAGGTTGCGCAGTCCGTTGCCGATTCTTTCCTGTACCGGGTCGGGTATAACTTCGCGGTAGGTCCAGGCAACAGGCCGTATCACGACAGTATCAACAGCCTTGTTGAAACCGTGTACGGCTCTGTTGACGGGTTCAATCGGATCGTTGGCATCTTCATCGGTATGCGTTGTGCAGGCCGACATGAAAGCAACCGAGGCAACGGCGAGAAATACCCTCATGCGTGGGAAGAACTCAGTTCTCATCAATGCATCCCCGGTTTATTATCTCTGTGTGACGTTGCCAAATCTTTGCCTTTAACTCTACTTGTTTGCTGGATGCGGAGCCATAAGCTGATATACCCGCACACGGCATGATGGAAGTTTGTTGTTGTGTACCCGTGAACAGCTTAATAAGGCACTTTATACTTGCACAGCGGTACCACATGGCCCCTGAAAAAGCCAGCCACATTGGGTCAGTTGTACAGATATGGAATACAGCGTGCCGGGATAGACACACGCAACTGTAATCCCTTGTAGACAAACACAGGGGCTGGACACATGGATATATAAATATATCCTTATGTTCTCTTTTGTTTCTGCGGGATGACCTGAAGATGGAGCATATTCTCGCTGGATTACGGGCTGCGGGAGAGGAAACCCGGCTTCGTCTGCTGGTGCTCTGTGCTTATGGTGACCGAACAGTCTCCGATCTCTGCCGGATTCTTGGTCAAAGTCAGCCACGTATTTCCCGTCATTTGAAAATATTGTGTGACAGCGGTCTTCTGGAACGCTTCCGCGAGGGGAGCCGTGTTTTTTGTCGTTTGGCTCCAGATGGGGTTGGTGCGCAGTTGGCTGCACAGATCATCGGTTTGTTGCCCTCCTCGGATAGCGTCCTGATGGCTGACCGTGCGCGGCTGGATCAACTGCGTGATGAACGTCGACGTATCGCAGAAGCATATTTCAGTGCCAATGCCAGTGAATGGAATGCAATTCGTACCTTGCATGTCGATGAAGCCGAGATCGAGGGTACCTTGCTTGACATAGCCCTGCAGAAGCCCTTTACGGACATGATTGATGTGGGAACCGGAACTGGCCGTATCCTGGGGTTACTGGGTCGCCATGCCCGGAGAGCTGTTGGCCTTGACCTCAGTCGGGAAATGCTTGCCTTGGCGCGTAGTGCCTTGGAGGCGGATGAAGCTCTGCGCCACTGTACGGTACGTCTAGGTGATATGTATGCCCTTCCATTTCCTGATCATGCGGCTGATCTGGTTACTGTTCATCAGGTTCTCCATTACGCAGACTCCCCATCCGCTGTCATTGCCGAATCCGCACGTGTTCTGCGCCCAGGGGGGCGTCTGGTCCTTGTTGATTTTGCCCCCCATAATCATGAGGAGTTGTGCTGTGATCACAACCACCTAAGATTGGGCTTCGCGGATCACGAGATACACGCTTGGCTTATAGCGGCAGGATTGGAGCCAGTAAGGTCTGTGTCCCTTCCCGGTACGAAAAGAGAACCCGGGATGTTGACGGTTATGATCTGGCTGGCCGCACGACCAGGCGCGGAAACTTGTTCTTTGTCTGAGTAATACAGGGTGGGGTATATTGGGAATGCATACGGCAACACAGCGTGCGCTTCAGGTCAGTTTTGAGTTTTTTCCGCCGAAAACGGAAAAAATGCAGGAGAGCCTTTGGGGCTGTGTCAAGCGACTGGCTCCTTTGGCGCCATTGTTTGTGTCAGTAACCTATGGGGCTGGGGGATCAACCCGTGAACGCACACACGATACCGTGATCCGCCTTCAGAAAGAGTGGGGCATTCCGGCGGCGGCGCATTTGACCTGTGTGCAGGCCACCCGGGACGATATTGATGCTGTTGCCCGTGATTACCGCGATGCCGGTATCCGGCATATTGTCGCCCTGCGTGGAGATCCACCCGAGGGGTCTGTGGAGTATATGCCTCATCCGGGCGGGTATCCTTTTGCTGTTGATCTGGTTGCCGGGTTGCGGCGGATTGCGGATTTTGAAATTTCCGTTGCGGCCTATCCCGAAGTCCATCCGGCTGCACGTTCAGCCCGTGATGATCTGGAGAATTTGCGCCGCAAGATTGATGCCGGTGCAACCCGGGCCATTACCCAGTACTTCTTCGATGCTGATACGTACCGGCGTTTTGTTGACCGGGCCAGGTCGGCCGGTATTTCGGTCCCTATTGTTCCAGGCATTCTTCCGGTTACCAATTTCTCCCAGGTGGTGAAGTTTTCCCGTGCCTGTGGCACTTCCATTCCGGCGTGGCTGCGGGATCGGTTCGAGGGACTGGATGAAGACCACCGTACGCGGGAGCTTGTTGCCGCAACAACAGCGATCGAACTGTGTGAGGAATTGCAGCGTGACGGTGTTCGTCATTTCCATTTCTACACCCTGAACCGGGCCGATCTTGTTTTTGCAATTTGCCATACTTTGGGTGTCCGGCCTCCTGCCTTTTCTTCTCCCTGATTCTGTTTGCCGGAGCATGATGTGCCAATGCGTAATTTCCTGAATGCTCTTGAAGAGCGCGTTCTCCTGTGTGACGGGGCTATGGGTAGCTTGGTTCAGGCTATGCCCTTGACTGTGGAAGATGACTACGATGGCCGGGAAAATTGTACCGAGGTTTTGAACCTGACACGTCCTGACGTGGTGCGCTCAATCCACGAGCGGTATTTTGCTGCCGGTGCGGACATGGTGCAGTCCAATACTTTTGGTGCCAGTCCTGTAACCTTGGCAGAGTTTGATCTTCAGGATCGGGCAGAAGAGATAAACAGAAGGGCGGTTGAGATAGCTCGTGAGGCTGCGGAACAGTTTGCCGGTGACGGGCGCAACCGCTTTGTCCTTGGGGGGATTGGGCCTGGTACAAAGCTTCCAAGCCTTGGGCATATTGATTACGACAGTCTGGAAACGGCCTATATCGTGCAGGCCCGTGGCTTGATTGCCGGTGGCTGTGATGCGGTGTTGATTGAAACATGCCAGGACCCCCTTCAGTTCAAGGCCGCTGTGAATGGTGTGAAGGCAGCGCGGGAGGATGCGGGGCGCTACATACCAATTTTGCTGCAGGTGACCGTTGAAACTACGGGGACGCTTCTTGTCGGGACCGATATTGGTGCTGCTGCAACGGTGGCCCATGCATTGGGTGTTGATTGTCTGGGCCTGAACTGTGCGACTGGTCCTGCGGAAATGGCAGAGCATGTGCGCTGGCTGTCAGAGAATTGGCCGGGATACATATCATTGCAGCCCAATGCCGGCCTTCCCGAGTTGAGAGACGGAAAGACGTTTTATCCCCTGACACCGCCGGAACTGGCCAGCTGGCATGAACGTTTTATCAGGGAAGATGGTGTTAATATTGTCGGGTCCTGTTGTGGATCAACGCCAGCGCATACCATGGCTGTTGATACCATGTTGCGGCGTATGGGCGATGCTTCGCTGCGTCCTGCTCCTGTCCGTCGGCAGTTCCACTGGGTGCCGGCTGTTGCCTCGCTTTACAGCCGGGTTGATCTGCGTCAGGAAAATGCGTTCCTGTCGATCGGAGAGCGCTGCAACGCCAATGGATCCAAGAAGTTCCGCCAGCTCCAGGAGGCAGAGGACTGGGACGGTGCGGTGGCCATGGGCCGTGAACAGGTGCGGGAGGGATCCAATACCCTGGATGTTTGCACAGCATTTGTCGGGCGCAATGAAACAGCAGACATGTTGGCGGTTGTCAGCCGGATGCGGGGGACTGTCAACGCGCCCTTGGTGATTGATTCCACGGAAACCCCGGTGATTGAAGCGGCGTTGAAGCTGTATGGCGGCAAGGCCGTTATCAATTCCATCAACTTCGAGGATGGAGAGGGGCATGCAGCAGACCGGGTGCGGCTGGCCCGCCGATTTGGTGCCTCGGTGATTGCCCTGACCATTGATGAGGACGGCATGGCAAAAGATTGTGCCGGCAAGGTCAGGGTTGCCCGGCGTCTCTATGACTTTGCCTGTACGCGCCATGGGTTGCCAGCCTCTGACCTGATGTTTGATCCCCTGACATTTACCATTTGTACCGGAAATGATGATGACCGGCGCTTGGGGATGGAGACCCTGGATGCCATAGAGGACATTGCCCGTATCCTGCCGGAATGCCAGATTATTCTCGGTCTTTCCAATATTTCCTTTGGCTTGAAACCATTGGCACGACAGGTCCTTAATTCGGTTTTCCTGCACCATGCGGTCAAGCGTGGTATGACCGGTGCCATTGTGCACGTGTCCAAGATCATGCCGTTGCACAAACTGGCTCCGGAAGAGGTCAAGTGCGCCGAAGACCTGATCTTTGACCGTCGTGCGCCGGGCTATGATCCCCTGCATGCTTTTATTGCCCTGTTCCGTGACCGGGAGGGGGTGTCCGGCCCAACGGCTGTGGTGGCCACAACCGTGGAAGAACGGTTGCGCCAGCGTATTATCGACGGGGATCGTCAGGGGCTGGAGGTGGACCTGGAAGAGGCGATGAAGGTCCATCCGCCCCTGGACATCATCAATATCTATCTTCTGGATGGCATGAAGGAAGTCGGTGAATTGTTCGGGGCAGGCCAAATGCAGTTGCCGTTTGTCCTGCAATCTGCCGAGACCATGAAAGCTGCGGTATCATGGCTGGAACCCTTTATGGAAAAGACCGATGGCCAGAGCAGGGGAACACTGGTGCTGGCCACCGTGAAGGGCGATGTGCACGATATCGGCAAGAATCTGGTTGATATCATCCTGACCAACAATGGATACCGGGTCATCAACCTTGGCATCAAGCAGCCGGTTTCGGCCATTATTGAGGCTGCCCATGCGCATCATGCGGATGCCATAGGCATGTCTGGCCTGCTGGTCAAATCAACAGTGATCATGAAGGAAAACCTGGAAGAAATGGCCCGGCAGGGACTGTCCATCCCGGTTATGCTGGGTGGGGCAGCCTTGACACGGGCGTTTGTGGAAACAGACTGTTCCGAAGCTTATGCCGCCAACGGGAATAATGGGCTGGTAGCCTATGCGCGGGATGCGTTTGATGGCCTGGACCTGATGGCCAAGGTGGTGGAGGGGCGCTTTGCAGAGCATGTGGAGGCCGCCAGGGTCAAGCGGGCAGGGCGTCCTTCGCGATCCACTCACCCGGCTGCAGAGACCGCAAAAGTCGCTGTGCATACAATGGCGGAACGGCCGGTGGACTGGAACGAAGTCTCCCTGCGTCGGCAGGAACTGGCCGCAACGTCTACTTTGCCGGTACCGCCTTTCTGGGGTGCAGCGTTGGTGGAGCAGGTGCCGATCAAGGCTCTTGTACCTTATCTGAATGAAGTGATGTTGTATCAGTTCCAGTGGGGATTCCGCAAACAGGGACGTGACCGCGCGGAATGGCGGGCATGGACCCGGGACGAGGTGCGCCCCATCCTGCAACGGATGCTTGATATCTGTAATACCGAGACTATCTTGCACCCCAAGGCGGCCTACGGGTACTGGAAGGCAGGTAGTGAAGGGGACACTGTTATCCTTTTCCACGAAGATGGCCTGCGTGAGGCAGCCCGGTTTACATTTCCGCGCCAGCGTTTTAAGGGGGGCCTGTGTCTGGCCGATTTTGTTCGGGAGCTTGATGCCGATGGCCCCCGCGATGTCGTCGCCCTGCAGGTTGTTACGATGGGCAGTCATGTGTCTGATGTGGCGAGACACTGGTTCTCCGAAAACCGATACCAGGATTATTTGTACCTGCATGGCCTTTCAGTGGAAATGGCGGAAGCCATGGCTGAGTACGTGCACAAGCGGATAAGAGCAGAGTTGGGATTTGCTGCCGAAGATGCCCGCGATATTGCCGACCTGCTCAAGCAGGGCTACCGGGGTGCCCGCTATTCCTTTGGGTATCCGGCCTGTCCCAATATGGCCGATCAGGAGAAGCTGCTGGATTTGCTGGGTGCAGGCCGCTTGGGTCTGGAGATGAGTGAAGGGGACCAGCTGCACCCCGAGCAATCCACCAGCGCCATTGTCCTGCATCATCCCCAGGCCAAGTACTTCAAGGTCTAGTATGGATGATCCCGATGGCGTTTTAGGGCTGTTTCGATGAACAGGAACCCCTATAGTGACCGGCATGAATAGCGATCCTTTTGACCTTGCTGATGACAGCAACACTCCCTTCTCCCCTGCTGATGCGGACCAGGAGCCGGTTGCGACACCTTGGCTTGACGGACTTAACCCCGAGCAGTTGCGGGCGGTCACGACGACCGAAGGCCCGCTTCTGGTCCTGTCCGGGGCTGGTACAGGCAAAACCCGGGTGTTGACAGCCCGTCTGACACATATTGCGGGTACGCATCTGGCCCGCCCATGGCAGATTATGGCCGTCACCTTTACCAACCGTGCTGCCCGCGAAATGCGGGAAAGGGTGTCGGCCTTGCTGGGGCCGACAGCGGATCAGGTCTGGCTGGGGACTTTCCATGCCCTGTGTGTGAAGATTCTCCGTCGGCATGGGGAGCAGGTCGGGCTGCGCAGCGGCTTTTCCATACTGGACACCGATGATCAGCAGAGGGTTCTGAAAGCCTTGATGCTGGAGGCTGGTCTTGATCTCAAGAAGTGGCCGGTTCCCATGGTGATGGCCATTCTTCAGCGTTGGAAAGATCGCGGCTGGACGCCGCATGACGTCCCTGCTCTTGAGATTGGTAGTCTGGCTGGCGGGACAGGGAAGGATTTGTACCGGTCCTATCAGGCGCGCCTGATGGAACTCAATGCCTGTGATTTCGGCGATCTTTTGCTGCATGTGTTGTCGCTGTTCCGATCTTGTCCGGATATCTTGCAGGGCTATCAGCAGCAGTTCCGCTATATTCTGGTTGATGAATATCAGGATACCAACGTGGCCCAGTACCTGTGGCTGCGTCTTCTGGCGCAGGGGCACGGTAATATTTGCTGTGTTGGTGATGATGATCAGTCGATCTACTCGTGGCGCGGGGCTGAAGTCGGTAATATCCTGAAATTTGAACACGATTTTCCCGGTGCAACGGTTGTGCGCTTGGAACGTAATTATCGTTCCACTCCGGTTATCCTGGGTGCGGCTTCTGCCTTGATTCGCCATAACAGCAGTCGCCTGGGCAAGGATTTGTACGCGGCAGGTAGTACCGAACGTGGTGAGAAGATAGTGGTGTCTGCTGTGTGGGATGGCTCTGCGGAGGCGCGGACCGTTGTCAGTCAAGTAGAGGATCTGCGCCGACACGGTGAGTCCTTGTCCAGTATGGCGATACTGGTGCGGGCCGGGTTCCAGACCCGTGAATTTGAAGAACGTCTGATTGCGACAGGAACCCCCTACCGGATGGTTGGGGGGCTGCGATTCTACGAGCGTCTGGAAATTCGGGATATCTTGGCCTATTTGCGTTTGATCTGTCAGCCACAAGATGATCTGGCGTTTGAACGGATTATCAATACGCCCAAGCGTGGTTTGGGGGATGCGGCCCTTCAGGTTGTTCACCGCGTGGCCCGTGCCGGAAGCCTGTCTCTTCTGGATGCAGCCCGTTCTGTTATTGGAACCGATGAGATGAAGCCCCGTCCCCGGGCGGTTCTGGCTGATTTTATCGCCCGTCTTGATGAATGGGCGACCTTGCGGCTTTCCTTGCCTCCATCCGAGCTGGCGTCCATGGTTCTGGATGGGTCCGGGTATATGGAGATGTGGAAACGCGACAAGACCCCCGAGGCGCCGGGGCGTGTGGAGAACCTGCAGGAATTTGTCCGTGGGCTGGAGGATTATGAAGCTCTGGAGGAGTTTCTGGAGCATGTAGCCTTGGTTATGGAAAATGACAGCAAGGCCGGAACGGGAGAGAGCGTAACGCTGATGACCCTGCACGCCGCCAAGGGTCTTGAGTTCGATACGGTTTTCCTGCCGGGGTGGGAGGAAGACGTTTTTCCCAATCGTCGGGCCTTGGATGATGGTGGCCAGCAATCCTTGGAAGAAGAGCGCCGGTTGGCTTATGTCGGGTTGACCCGGGCCCGTCGGCGGGTTTTTATCAGCCATGCCTCTCAGCGTCGTATATTTCGTGATTGGCAGCAGTGCCTGCCATCGCGCTTTATCGGGGAATTGCCGCAGGAGTGTGTTGAGGAGCGCTCTGACACCGGTGCGGCGTCCATGGGCTATTACCGCCAGTCGTTTTCTTCCCGGGCTGGTTCTGGTGTGTCATTGTCTTCACGGGCGGCGTCGGCAAAACCTGCTGGTGGCTGGTCCCTTGGGAATCGTGTTTTTCACCAGAAGTTTGGACCGGGTACAGTTCTCGCGGTCGAGGGGGACAAGCTGGAAGTTGCGTTCGACAAAGCAGGCGTCAAGCGTGTTCTGGCCAGTTTTGTAAATGCATCCTCGGCAGATGATGGGGGGGATGTTCCCTTCTGACGGGATCTTGCCAATGTCCGGCTCGGATGTGTTTTTCCTGCGGGTTCGCTGGATTATGATACCCTTTCCTGTCTTTTTTCATCCCTTGTATTTTCCGGAGACGAGATCGTGATTCGCCACGTTGTTCTGTTCAGCGCCAAGGATCCAGCGTACCTGCCAGCCATCAAGGAAGGGCTGGAGATTCTGGCTGGTATTCCCGGGGCTCATAATTTCGAGGTTTGCTATAATACGAAACGCGATACGCTGTCCCGTGAGATGGATGTTGTCGTCTATTGCGAGTTTGATTCCCTTGAAGATCTGGATGCCTACAAGAAGCACCCCCTTTATGAGGAATCCATTCGCCGGGTTCGCCCCTTGCGGGACCAGCGCGTAGCGGCTGATTTTGAAAGCACATATGCAACGTGTCCTGCCTAGTTGGGGCAAGGTTGGCCATGACTTTCGTGTTCTGGTCTGCTAGAAGCGGTCGGATCATTCTTCATCTGGATTTCTAAAGTTCCCATGTCCATCAAGAAAGCTGAGGATACGTGGCGTATCCGTCTGGTTGTTCCCCACACAGCACTGGAATTGTATGAAGCTGCGCTTGAGCCATACTTTGATGCGGTTCTGTGTTTTGAAATAGAAGATGGTGGACCGGATCACGGGAAATGGGTTGTTGATGCCTATTCAGATGGCCCATATGACAAGCCGGCTGTTTCTGTGTCCTTGTCTTTGGCGGCTGAGGCGGCCGGGATTGAAGAGCCTGCGGTGACAGTTGAGCATGAGCCACCACGCAACTGGCTGGCTGAGAACCTGTTGGCTTTTCCTCCGATTCAAGCGGGGCGCTTTTTTGTGCATGGCTCCCATTGGGCCGAGCCGCCACCGGAAGGAACGATTGCCCTGCAGGTTGATGCCTCTACGGCCTTTGGGTCCGGTGAGCACCAAAGCACATACGGTTGCTTGTTGGCTCTGGATCGTATGGCTGCTGCCGGGGAGGTTCTGGGCCAAGGGCAGGGACGGGCGCTGGATATGGGCTGTGGCTCCGGTATTCTTGGCTTGGCGTTGGCACGCTGCTGGGGAATTCCGGTGGTTGCGACAGATATTGATGAGGAAAGTACCCGGGTGGCCCAGCTGAATGCGGAGCGGAACCGGGTTTCCGGCCTGATGACCGTTTTTCCGGGGGATGGCTTCACAAATGCCGGTGTACAGGATCCGGCTCCTTATAACGTGATCTGTGCCAATATTCTGGCACGCCCTCTTTGTGAGATGGCCTCTGACATGGCCAAGGTTTTGGCCCCCGGTGGGCGCGTCATCTTGGCCGGGCTTCTGATCAACCAAGAAAATATGGTTCTGGATGCCTATCGGGCATCGGGCCTGTGCCTGCGCGAACGCATCGAGCTGGATCCTTGGGTGACCCTTGTTCTTGAGGCGCAGCAAAATATTCCGTCCTGAAGGTGGCGTGTTGCCATCTTTCGGGAGTGCTGTTCAGCCTCAGGATTCCGGGTGCGTCCCCCCGCGGGACACCGGGTGCTGGCGACGTGCCTGCGCTTTCCTTCGGTCAAGATACGTGCCGGCAATAATTTGCTCCACGTCTCCGCGTGACAGGCCAAGATCCATCAGCTCACGGTCACTCATGGACCTGAGGAGATCGGCCTCCCGCGTGCGGTCGCGCCAAGAGCGGAACTGCTCGATAAGGCTTCCGAAGACTGTGCTTGCGCTCATGTTAATGCTCCGAGACCGGGCAGGGGTTTCTGAAGACAACCGACATCCTGTATGACCGACACACCAAGGGGGATTCGGAAAAATCCGTCCCCGTACAGACACCAAACACCGTATCGACGACGCAAAACCGTTGCCAACTGGGATGATTCCAAACTCAGGACACTGTAATTCGGACTCTTGCAGACCAATATACGCTTCTTTCGCGATGCAGTAATGCATCCAGTGCATGGTTCTGACAATAAAGCATAGCTCTCTATTCATGAAAGAGAATCATTTTTTCTGTAAAGCCATAGGAAAAGGCATGCGATAGTATGCCGATACTGCCTGTTGGCAGACATAATTTCAGCCAACGGATTTAATAGAATGGGAGGCTTCATGAACCGGGAACAGCAGGCCAGCCGTTTGGCCCGTGTGCGTGATGCTCTTTCGAATCAAGGGATTGATGGCTTTTTGATCCCGCGACAGGATGAATATCAGGGGGAGTATGTTCCCCCTGCCAGCGAGCGTCTTGCTTGGTTGACTGGTTTCACGGGCTCTGCCGGAATTGCTGTTGTGCTGCCGGATCAGGCCGGTCTGTTTGTCGATGGCCGGTATACAATCCAGGCCCGGGAGGAAACCGATGGTGGTTTGTATCACCATTGCCATCTGACTGATTTTCCTCCGTCAAAGTGGCTGGAAAGTCATATTCGTCCGGGGCAGCTCATAGGGTTTGACCCATGGTTGCATACTGCGGGTTCTCTTGAGAAAATACGTTCTGTCCTGGAGAAGGTTGGGGCACGTCTGGTCCCTCTGGGTCCAAACCCTGTTGATGTGATCTGGGGAAATCGTCCGGCCTTGCCCGATGCACCGGCTGTTCCGCATCCGTTGAAATATGCCGGTGTTTCTGCCAGCGAAAAAATCTTGCAGATTTCTGGTCTTTTATCGGCATCCGGGGTTCATGCTGCCGTTCTGGGGGTGCCGGAAAGCGTGTGCTGGCTTTTGAATATCAGGGGGAGTGATGTTCCATGTACGCCCCTTGTCTTGTGCTATGCGCTTGTTCATGCCAATGCCACGGTGGATCTTTATATCGATCCGGTCAAGGTTACGGCGGAGGTGCGTGATCACCTTGCAGATATGGCCAGCCCGGTTTCTGTGCGTTTGCATGACAGGGCTTTGTTTGTCGACGGGTTGCGTGCGCTGTCAGGGCAAAAGGTCCGTGTTGATCGGCAGACAGGGACCGTTGCCATCACGGATATCCTTTCTTCCTCTGGCGCTGTGGTGTGTGTGGGCGATGATCCTTGCGCCTTGCCGCGAGCCTGCAAGAATAGCATTGAGCTGCGTGGGGCCCGGGCTGCCCATCACCGTGATGCCATCGCCATGATCCGTTTCCTGGGTTGGCTTGACCGAACGCTGCAAGCGGGGGAGGCGCCCGGAGAATACCAGGTTGCAGAGACGCTGCAGGGTTTTCGCCGTGATCTGGAGCATTTTCGGGGGCCAAGCTTCGAGACTATTTCTGCTGCCGGGCATCATGGTGCTATCTGTCATTACCGCGTTTCACGGGAATCAGATATTCCGGTTACATCCGGGCCATTATATCTGGTTGATAGTGGCGGTCAGTTTCTGGATGGCACAACCGATGTGACCAGAACTGTTGTCAGTGGTGTTGTGGAGCCAGAGCACCGACGCCGTTATACCCAGGTTCTGAAGGGCCATATTGCCTTGGCCACTGTGCGTTTCCCCGAAGGAACGACCGGGAGTCAGCTGGATGTGCTGGCGCGCCGCTTTTTATGGGATGATGGTCTGGATTATGATCATGGTACCGGGCATGGTGTTGGCAGTTATCTGTCTGTTCATGAAGGGCCGCAGCGTATATCCAAGCTTCCTGCCTCTGTGCCCCTGTGTCCCGGTATGATCCTGTCCAATGAACCCGGCTATTACAAGGACGGGGCGTACGGGATCCGGATCGAGATGTTGCAGGTTGTTATCGAGCTGTTTCCCCAGCCCCCTGATGCTACACGGACCATGCTGGGTTTTGAAACCCTGACCTTGGTTCCGTTGGATCATCGTCTGATTGACCATTCCCTCCTGACAGATGACGAGAGTGAATGGATCGATGCCTATCACCATCGCATTTCCAGGGATGTCAGCTCGTTTCTCAAAGAAGAGGACAGGGCGTGGCTCGAGCAGATGACTCGTCCCCTCCATGATCCATGCCAAGGATGATGCCGCAGGGCTTTTACCAGTTGCGCAGCATGGAGTCGATATCGTCTTGGGATACGCCCTTGCCATCGGCTTGCGGCCCGTGGAGGAGGTGTTTGTCCGGGCGGTTGTCGTCGGGGCGGTTGCGCACATTTTCTGCTTTGGCAAGCCCTTCTTCGATTTCCCACAGTTCGACCAGTCGTTTCAGTTCGGCTTCCACATGCATCAGGGTGTTGACCGTTGCGGATATTCTTTGCCCGGTCAAATCCTGGAAGCTGCAGGCTGTCATGATCTGAATCGATTGTTCGCCCAGCTTCTGGTACAGGCCGGTATCAAGATCGCCAGCGGTATGTGCCTGATCGATGATAGCCTGTATGGCTTCTGTTGCGGTCAAAATGGTCTGGGTTGCTTGCTCGGTTGCATCAACAACCGACTTCAATTCCGATGTTGCCGCCAGAATTTGATCACTTTCTCCTGCGGCCGGGGTTAGTGCCGATACATGGTCACGGGTCATTTCGATCCGTTCTACCAGTTCCTGCAATCCATCCCGTACCAGGCTGAAATTTCCGTCGTGGAGTGAGCGTGGGCGGTTCGCTTCGGGCTGTTCAGGAGTAACCGGCTTGATCAGAATACCATCTGCAGCCATGCGGTTGATTTCATCGCGTATGGCTTTGACCACAGCGCCCTGAATCTCCCGGGACATGGCCGTAACGGCTGCGGCAAGATTCCCAAACTCGCGCCCCAGGACTGCTTCTGGCTCGTCTGACTGCTTGGTCATCAGAACTCCACCTGCATTGTCGTGCATGCACAAAGCGAGCCATGGACCAGAAGCTTGCACGCTGTGGTCCACGCCAAGGCCCTGATGATCGGGCAGGGGGTGCCGGGGGTCAAGGCAGGCAAAGTGACTAGGGTATGTGCCCGGGTTGTGCCCGGTCAGGGCCGGGAACGTGGGGCGTTTGATCAGGGTTCCTTTGTTTTCGGTGTGTTGAACCTTGAGCACTTCGTAAAAGTATTGCCGGCAGGCTATAGATCACCATAACGGTTGGCCTAGCTGGCTATCATCGTCAACTGCCAGTATTTCTGCCGCGACACACAAGGGGTCGGCATAGAGAAGGTTATGTCATTAGAAGCCCTCTTTTCGGGTATGTGCTACGTTTTGCCTCTGACAAGAAGACGTTCAAGGGCATTCAAAAAAGCCTGCCGATCACGGGATGAATAAGGGCGCGGCCCTCCCGTAATTTCGCCACTGTCACGCAGGTTGGTCATCAAGTCACGAACAGCCAAGGCCATGCCTGCCGAGGCTGCATCCAAGATACGCCCGGATGGAGATAGGGCCGTTGCACCGGCTTCTACACAGCGGGCAGCCAGCGGGATGTCGTTTGTAATGCAGATATCACCATTTCCAATCTCGGCGGCAATCCAGTGGTCTGCGGCATCTGGCTCTACCGGTACAACAACCTGCCGGATGTGTGTTCCCTCCAGCGAGCGGATCCACTGGTTCCCGACCAGCACCACGGCAATGCCATGACGCCGGGCTGCCCGGACAGCATCTTCCTTGACCGGGCAGGCATCTGAATCAATGTAAAGCACAACGTCCTTATGCAAAGGCATCTTCCCAGCTGCCGCGTGTGGCCGCCTTTGAGTACTCTGTTGCCCGGTTTTCGAAGAAGTTGGTGTGCTCGACCCCGTTCAGGATTGCATCCAGCCAAGGCAGTGGGTTGCGGTCAATGTGGTAAGCGGGATCCAGGCCAAGCTGGGTCAGCCGCAGGTCTGCGATGTAGCGGATATAGTCCTTGATGTCGTGTGCTGTCAGGCCTTCTACCGGACCGGCTTCAAAGGCCAGATCGATGAATGCATCTTCCAGTCCTACAATGGTCTGGCACGCTTGTCTCAGGTCTTGTGCCAAGGCCGCTTGGTCAATATCCGGGTTTTCCCCCAAGAATGTCTTGTAAAGACGGATGATAGAGTTGCAGTGCAGGGTTTCATCGCGCACAGACCATGTCACAATCTGTCCCATACCCTTCATTTTGTTGAAGCGCGGGAAGTTGAGCAGGATGGCAAAGCTGGCAAACAGCTGGAGACCTTCGGTAAAAGCACCAAAGACGGCCAGTGTACGGGCAATGTCTGCGGGTGTTTCAACGCCCCACAGCTGCATATAGTCGTACTTATCCTTCATTTCCTTGTAGTGGAGGAAGGCAGCATATTCTGTTTCGGGCATCCCGATGGTGTCCAGAAGATGGGCATACGCGGCAATATGAATGGTTTCCATATTGGAAAAGGCCGCAAGCATCATCTGCACTTCGGTTGGTTGGAACACGCGCGTGTAGTTGCGCATGTAGCAGTTGTTCACCTCGATGTCAGACTGGGTGAAGAAGCGGAAAATCTGGGTCAGGAGATGTTGCTCGCCTTCACTCAGCTTATGGCGCCAGTCCTTGACATCTTCGGCCAATGGCACTTCTTCCGGTAGCCAGTGGAGCTGTTGCTGGATCAGCCAGGCATCGTAGCACCAAGGATAGCGAAATGGCTTGTAGACGTGATTCGTGGGGGTCAGCAGTGACATGGCAATGATACCGTCCAGATAGAGTACAGAACGAGAGCGGGGCCTGGTAAGCGATTTACTGGCAGGCCAAGCATTCCTCGTAGTTGGTTGGGGTACTGCCTGCATTGTCCTGTTCAACAGGGAACGTGTTGCTGGCAACCCGATCACGGGCCGATACTACCTCTGCCCTTTGCAAGGACTTGGAGCGACAATAGTACAGGCTTTTGACGCCTTTCTTCCACGCCAGCATGTGGATCTGGTGCAGGTCACGCTTGTGTACGTCTGCGGGCAGGAAAATGTTCAGAGACTGGGCCTGGTCAACCAGCGGTGCCCTGTCTGCGGCATGTTCGATGATCCAGCGCTGGTCCAGCTCAAAAGCTGTCTTGAAAACATCTTTTTCGTCCTGGGTCAGGAAATCCAGGTGCTGCACGGAACCTTCATTGACTGTAATCGAGGTCCACGTTTCCTCGTCGTTGCGCCCTTTGTCAGCCAGAACCTTTTCCAGGGCATGATTGCGTACCAGGAAACTTCCGGAAAGCGTTTTGTGGGTAAAGGCGTTTGCGGCAATCGGTTCAATGCCCGGGCTGGTTCCACCGCAGATAATGGAAATGGATGCGGTCGGTGCAATCGCTGTTTTATTGGAGAAGCGCTCCATGATTCCATAATCAGCAGCATCAGGGCATGGCCCCCGCTCGGCAGCCAGGGCGCGGGATGCAGCGTCAGCCTGTGTCTTGATGTGCCGGAAAATCGTTCTGTTCCAGACCTTTGCCATGACAGACTCGAACGGAATCATGTTGTTCTGTAGAAACGAATGGTACCCCATAACCCCCAAGCCGACAGAACGCTCGCGCATGGCAGAGTATTTTGCCTTGGCCATGCTGTCCGGGGCCCGATCGATAAAGTCTTGCAGTACGTTATCAAGAAAACGCATGACGTCTTCGATAAAGCGGGGCTCGTCTTTCCATTCCATATAGGTTTCAAGGTTCAGGGACGACAGGCAGCACACCGCTGTGCGGTCATTTCCAAGGTGATCCCGCCCCGTCGGCAAGGTAATTTCGGCGCACAAGTTGGATGTGCGTACGCTCAGCCCGGCCATTTTCTGATGTTCGGGGAGGGCACGGTTCACTGTATCGGAGTAGATAATGTATGGTTCCCCGGTTTCAACCCGGGCCAGCATGATGCGGATCCATAGGGCGCGAGCCTTGACCTGTCGCATGACCTGGCCATCCCGCGGGCTGATCAGGGCCCAGTCACCGTCTTTTTCCACAGCGTCCATAAACGCGTCAGACAGCAAAATGCCATGATGCAGGTTCAGGGCTTTGCGGTTGGGATCACCCCCTGTCGGGCGGCGCAGCTCTATAAATTCCTCGATTTCCGGATGCCAGACCGGCAGATACACCGCAGCGGAACCGCGCCGCAGTGACCCTTGGGAAATGGCCAGGGTCAGGCTGTCCATAACCCGGATAAAGGGGACAACACCCGATGTTTTTCCAACCGTTCCAACCTTTTCACCGATTGAGCGCAGGTTCCCCCAATAGCTGCCAATTCCTCCCCCCCGAGCAGCCAGCCATACATTTTCAGTCCATAGGTCAACGATACCAGCAAGGGAATCGTCCGCTTCGTTCAGGAAGCAGGATATGGGAAGACCGCGGCTTGATCCGCCATTGGACAGAACCGGCGTTGCCGGCATGAACCACAGCTTGGAAATATAATCATACAGACGGCAGGCATGCTCGTCGTTGTCCGCGTAGGCACTGGCGACCCGGGCAAAAAGATCTTGATAGCTTTCGTCAGGGAGCAGGTAACGATCCGCAAGAACTGCTTTTCCAAAATTGGTCAGCAGGTCATCGTGCGCGGTATTGATCTGGATCTGAGGGGGGGTGGCAAGCTGTACGGCATTAAGCACGACGATATCTCCCGGGGGGTCTTTGCAGGACATGGTCAGGGCACTGAACAGTGCGGTGATGGCAAAGTGGTGCCTTTTTCAGGCACGCGGCGGCTCTTTTCAGCTCCTTATCCATGGGGTCCAGATACATTCAAGCAGTGCGACGTCAACCGGATGAGAGCAGCCCACTACGGACACCGTAGCCCCCGTCTTTACGGTAGGCCCTGTTTGGCAGCGTGATTGCCATCGCGTCTATATATAGTAAATGTATTTTGATTTGCGTCAATATCTTGCGTTTTTCGGCAAATCGTGGCAGGGGGGCTTGCGCCGTCGGGGGCACACCATATCGACCTTTTTTGCTTGGGGCAATCTGCAAGAAAAAGGCATGCCTGCTATCTTGTGCGTCCCCCCTGACAGGAGTGCAGAATTCTTTGCTGCAGAATACTATTCTTGCGATAGTTTTTGTGGCTGACCTCATGCGTGCATTCGGTCTCTTCTTACTTCCTTTCTTTGTTTTTTCGACAATTCAGGTGCTGCAGTGCGGTTGGGTTGGTAGAGCCTACGAATGGTGTGACCTGTTAAATTTTACAGGTTGCACGACGTTCTTTTTGTTGGCTCCCATCCTGATGAACATAGCTAATGCAATGTAATATAATAATATTTTATCAAGCGTTCACATATTGCTTATACTTTGGCTGTATAATGTTTGCAACCATAGGCTTTCTTTTTCTTTGCCATCATACCGATAACTCTGTATCACGGTGCATGAAGGGAAAACCGGTGCGGGCGAGGACACCGGTCCCGAACGTAACAGTGTGGGGTAATAAAGAGATGTATGAAGACGTCCTGACGCTGACAAAAGACCATGCTTCCGAAGTTCCGGATCACCATCAGAGAAACGTCCGGGTCGATGAGAGTCCCGCTCCAGTTGTGCTGGAAGAGCAGATCGGGCATTTGCTTCGTAAAGCCAATCAGCGGGCTACGGCCATTTTCCAGTCCCAGCTGGGAAGTGCGGAATTCACATTACCGCAGTTCTCTGCTCTAGTTAAGTTGCTGGAAAAAGGCACTGTTTCCCAGAACTCCCTTGGCCGCCTGATCGGTATGGATGCTGCAACCATGCAGGGTGTGGTGAGGCGGCTTAGTGAAAGAGGCATGATAGAGCGTTGCGCTGACGAGCGGGACCGCAGGCGCGTCAAGTTGACGGCCACGTCGGATGGGCGTCGGATGGTTTCTTCTGCTGTACAGGCTGTTGCCAGGGCTGCAGAACAGACGCTGGCCCCGCTGACGCCGCGGGAACAACAGACTTTCCTGCGTCTTCTGCGTCGACTGACCTGATCTTTTTTCTTGATTGTGTATCATTATGCAGCCGGACATGTCATGTCCGGCTGCAGTGTTTTCAAGCTCCGCAATACGGTGTTCAGCACAGTGCATCAATATCCACGGGTGTCAGGAATCCGGGAATGATTGTAACTGGAACGGGCAGGGATGTTGCTGTAGCAGCCTGTATCAGAGGGGCCATCCCCTCCCCATGTGGCTTGGATGCCGTGACCATAATGGTAATGTCCCGGTATTCGTCCAGGACAGACAGAACCTCTTGCAGTGGATCACCTTCCCGCAGGATCAGTTGGGAAAAGACTCCGCTGATCCGGTGTATCTCAGCGGCTGCTCGTTGCAGACGTTCTTCGGCCTGTTGTACGGAATCATCACGCATTCTGGAGCCGACCAAGATCCAGTCCGTTTGTTCAGAGGAAGGAGCAATGCTCAGCAGGGTTATACGGGCTGATTCATTATAGGCCCTCCAGGCGACATAGCGTATGACGGCCTGAATCTCCGGCGTTTCGTCAATCAGTACCAAGAAACCACGTAGACCATTTTCGCCCCTTATGGTGCATGCTGATGGATCTGAAGGCTGGGGAGGATCCGAGGCGAGCCGAGGAGTGGGGGCTACCCCCATCAGGCGCTTTATCAATGCCAGAAACGAGGTCATGGGTTTGTCCCCTTAGAGGGAGGCTCAACGGCCAAGATTCTATCGCAGGGACATGCCTGTTGGTCTCATGATGTCCTGTGACGGGCAGATTGCAACCTGTGATCCCTGATTATGCAGAAACAGGGCCATGCAGCCAAATGGCCCTGTTCCGAAATTGGGGTTATGGGCCACTGCGTCGGGTCTTGCCGCCCCTTTGCACCCAGTTCAGAATCCCTCCTTCCATACGGAACAGGTCCTGTGAGAATCCTGCTGCGGCCAGAATGCCAGAAGCGACGCCGCACCGTTGTCCGCTGCGGCAGTGGAGAACCAGTTTTTTACCGGTTGTATCCGGAACGTCTGAGGGGTCAAAGCGGCTGAGGGGTATTAAAATAGAGCCCGGGATGTGTTCCGCGTGATATTCGTGCTCTTCCCGCACATCGATCAGGATGGCCTCCCCGCGTTCCAGCCACATCATGATGGTTTCCGGGGTTTCAATCTGGATACGGGGTTTGTTGTTGTCTTCTGTGTGTGAAGCGTGCATGGCGGATTTCCACAAGACATGAAACGGATCTGTATTCATACTACCCTGATGCTGTAAGTGCATCTCTATGTTCATATTTGCAGGGAGCGGGGTTTTGAGTCGTTTGCCATGTCATGAACTGGATTGTCGTGGTATGTCCTGCCCGCTGCCTGTCTTGAGGACTCTTCGTGCTATCGCAGATCTTCATCCTGGCGAGAGCTTGAGGGTTATTTGTGATGACCGCATTGATGAACGTGACTTTCGCGCACTGTGTCAGAAAGCTGGCGTGATGCTGGTATCTAGTGATAAAGGCACGGGACAGCTGATCATGCTGATCAGCTGTCCCGATTCTGCCAACGGAGGAATAACCGGCTGCTGCTAGTCAACCATCGCCTTGTATGCATGCCATGATGCATGTGCAATCAGGGGCAGGGTCACAATAAGGCCAATAAAGAACGTGCCGATTCCGACGCCTGTAATCAGGACAATGGCCGCAGCCCAGCCAAACATGGCGTGTTTGTTGCCGTATACGGCGCGGACGCTGGTAATCATGGCGGCGTAGGCAGATATGTTGCGGTCAATCACCATAGGCAGGCTGATTGCCGATATGGCAAAAACACCGGCGGCGATAAAGCCGCCAATCAGGGTGCCCAGTGCCAGAAAGGGGGGTGCCTGCGGCGATGCCAGCAGTGAGCCGATGAAGTTGCTCATATTTGGCGGCGCACTGCTGAAAAAGATCGCAAACAGCACCAGTGACACAACAAACCACAGCATCATGGCAACCATCAAGGTCATGCCAATCATGCCAAGTTGCATGGAATTGCGTTTATAGACCCTGAGAGTATCCGAAAACGTCACAGGCTGGTTTTCAGCGTGCAAGCGGCTGATTTCATAAAGACCAACGGCGGCAAACGGGGCAATCAGCATGAAGCCGGCAACCAGCGGGACCAGAAGGGACTCCATACCAACGGAAAAAAGACCGGAAGCCATAAGCCAGGCAATAACGGAAAAAATAGCCCCGTAGCCCAAGCTGATTGTGGGGGCTGTCATCAGGTCATCCCATCCTCGGGCCAGCCAGCGCGTTGTCTGGTCAACGCTGACACTGCGTATTCCCGGCCACGAGGTGCTTCCATACCATAGGCTGGCGGCTGCCTCGGGAGAGACGGCTTGTTCTGGATGCGCATTGCGATGGTATTCTTCGGACGTCTCTGTTGACATGACCAGTCTCCGCGTCTTGGATCCACATGCACTGTACTATACGGGGAAGGAAGTTCATCCGGAAGGCTGTTTGATAATAAGGTTTTTATCTATGACAGTAAATGATGGTCATATATGTGTTATGACGAATGAGTGTGTAGATGCATTGACAATAATACATCTTCCAGATTGATGATGAAGTGTATAAAGTCCCCTCCGATCATTTCAATATATGATCATTTTGTGTTGATTCAGGGGGATCGGTAAGGGGGAAGTATGATCGATATAACAGGGGTTGCTGTTGATATAGCGCAGAAGCGTTCTTCACGTTTGTTCTGGCGGAACGTTCTTCTTGGGGTATTTCTTACGGTTCTGGCCTTGGGCTTTTATGTTGGCATTATCGTCAAGATAGGACTTGTTGGCCTCTAGGGGTATTGCCATGAAGGGCAGAACCGTTTTCCGGTCTATGATCCCGGTGCCTGGAAGCCTACGCTCCGAAACGCGGTACTGGGTTTTGCTGTCGCTGTCTTCTCTTGCTCTTGCCGGTGGGCTTGCCCTGTTGCTTGCCCTGTTGCGTACGCCGGGTGTGCAGGAGTATTTGCCAGTTCGTTTTTTCCGGGCGGCACTGGTTACGCACGTTATTTTCAGTGTTGTCATATGGTATTTGGGTATGGCGGCATCTGTATGTACCTATCTTGTTGCAGCGCGTAGCAGTCCCTACTTTTCAGAAGAACGGACTGATCTCTTCCGTTTTGCCCCGTCCTTGGCGACCGGGGGAATGGTGCTCCTTCTGGTTCCATTTTCTCTTGGCCTTGGGGAGCCATCCCTGAACAATTATGTGCCGGTTATTGGCCACCCGGTTTTCGGGCTTGGTCTGGTGTTGCTTGGCATTGCATTCAGTGCTCCTTTTTATCGTATTTTGATGTGGCCCGATGGCCGGGATTCCGGAGCTTGTTTGTTCTGCGCCCGTGGGTTGGCGGCAGTATGGTTTCTGGCGCTGTTATGTTGTGTTCTTGCCGCGCTGACCATGCCGTCCGGGCTTCAGTCCGTTCCTTTCAACGAAACCTTGTTCTGGGGAACGGGTCATCTGTTGCAGTTCCTGAATTTCCTGATGATGGTGCTGATCTGGCAGGATGTCGGGCGTCGCCTGCACGGGGAATATCCGCTGTCTTCCGGTTTGCTGCGCACCATTGTTGTTCTTGTCGTATCTGTGGCCTTGCTTGGTCCGTTTCTTTATTTGTTTCTGGATCCACGTGATGCGCGTTTGTTCTCGCACTTTACCCTGCTGTATCAGCTGGGGTTGATTGGTCAGCCCTTTCTTGCTGTCGCAGGGCTTGTGGGCGCCCTGTTGTGCAGTGGGTTGAAGCCAGGAACGGTGCAGGGAGCAGGGCTTGGATTATCGTGTTTGCTGTTTGTGGTTGGTGGTCTGTTTGGCTATGCCCTGGGAGGAGGGGACACGCGCACGCCGGCTCATTATCACCTTGTGATTGGTGGAGTGATGCTGGCCCTGATGGTTTTTCTCGCCACGGTGTTGTTGCCATGGCTGGGTTATTCCTTGGCTCGTATGCGCTCCGTCCTGAGATGTCTGGGGCTGTATGGAGCCGGGCAGCTCTTGCACGCCGGAGGGTTGTTTGTTGCCGGTAGTTCCGGTGTTGCGCGCAAGACCGCCGGGGGAAGCCAAGGGCTGGATACGCCTCTCGAGATCGTGTCGATGCTGGCAATGGGTTGTGGAGCCTTTATTGCTGTTATCGGGGGTGCATCCTTTGTCTGGATTATTGGATCCCGGTTACTGGGGCGGCCATCTGTCTTGTCTGAATCCTTGACGGAGAGTGAAGGCAGGTATTTGGCAAAAACCTGAGCGGTCTGTTTTGGGGTGATGATCCAAGGGGTTTGGAGGGAAGGGGAGTCCTATGAATTTTTCTGGTTATCTGGAGCTGTGCAAGCCCAGAATTGGTGTCATGATTGCGCTGACTGCAGCCGTCGGGTATGCGGCCGTTGCCGAAAGCTTGGATCCGGCTGCCTTGGTGGTTCTGGTCTTGGCCATGCTTCTCGGGTCAGCGGGTTCGTCCGTCTTCAATCATTTCTATGATCGTGACATTGATCGCCGGATGAAGCGCACGGCCGGTCGTCCTTTGGCTGCTGGCCTGATCAGCAAGCCGGTACATGCCTTGTGGTTTTCGGGGCTTCTTCTTATGGCGGGCCTGTGGCTGGCCTTGGGTGCTTTTAACTGGGCCGTGGCGTTGCACCTTTTTCTGGGGGCGTTTATTTATGCCATTGTCTATACGGTCTGGCTCAAGCGTCGCACATGGCTGAATATTGTTATTGGCGGTGCTGCGGGCAGTTTTGCTGTTCTGGCGGGTGCCGCGGCCTTTGATCCCGGTGTTTGGTTGTTGCCCGTACTTATGGCGACTACCTTGTTTCTCTGGACGCCCTCCCACTTCTGGGCCTTGGCTATCCTGCTCAAGGATGATTATGCAGGTGTTGGTGTTCCCATGTTGCCGGTTCTGGTTGGGGAGGCCCGTTGTTCACGGTGGATTCTGGGCAACACCATTCTTCTTGTTATTTCTGCAGGAGTTCCTTGGGTGATGGGACTTCTTGGGCCGGTGTATGGTGCTGTCTCGACAGGGGCTGCGTTGCTGTTCCTTTGGCAGAATATACAGCTGGTTCGTGCCCCGGGTCGATCAGAGGCACGGCAGGTCTTCCTGGGATCGATGCAGTATCTGTCCCTTGTCTTCTTGGCTGTTGTTCTGGACCGACACCTGCCAGTCTTATGGTAGGGATCAGGGTTTGCGCGGTTTGGCGCGTACGGCCCCATAGCCGCAGTCGCACTTCTGCCCTGGTGTCATCAGCTTGAGTGTCAGCGGTGCTCCCTGCTGGTCGGCTCCGGGGTGTTCCCACCGGAACAGGGCGCCGCATTTTTGACATACCTTCTCATCGGTGGCTGTCCGTAGTGTCTTTGATCCCCGTAATCCGAGTGCTTTTGCGGTGGGGGTGGCAGGCCGACCCGGCAAGGGAAGGCCCGGACCTTCGCCGCGTCGAACCGGTGGCGGCAAGGGACGATCCTGACGGGGAGGGAGTGTCATTCCGGTGGCTCCGGTGGTGGTGGTGGCATGGGGATGGCATCTTCAACAATGTCGACGTAGCCGACCTCTATGGCGTGTTCCAGTGCGACAAGGCCTTCACGTGCTTCTTCATACATGGTGCGCAGGCGCCCGATATCCCGGATGCCTGTCTCCGAGGCGCGTTGCCAATCCATGGTTGTGACAGCAAGCAGATAGCTGGCCCGCAGGCGTGCAACGGAAACAGCGACGCGAAAAAAGGAGTCCCTTGTAAAGCGGGGAACCTTTTCGTGAATAATTTCGCGGTTTGCCGATCTGATGGAGATCTCGACCTCGTCCAGGAACCTGCGCCGTTGCTGCAGGCCTTCGGTGTCATCAGTCAGGAAAACAGAGGGGCGGGTCATGGCAGCACGCTTCAAAGCCCGTTGGTGACACAGGCTAACACAGTCACGGGTTGCCAGGAATAGTTCTGTCCTGGCCTTCTATGGACAGGTCTCCATGAAGGGCACCCAAGCTTTCGCAGGCGAGGTAGTGTTGGAGAACAGCTGGATTGCGGGCGGTGATAGCAGGCTTCCAGCGTGATGCGGATTGACCGGCAACGTGGCGGGTAAAGTGCATGGCTTGGTCCCATTCCATGGACAGGGATGCGATCAGGGTTGCCGTTACGCCAACGTCGGTGCCGATTTGCCCTATCTGTTCGGCTGTTTTCCGGTTGCGACTCGCCATTGACAAGGCGCGGTAGAAGCCGGCGCATTCAGCAAAGGCCACGGAGATTTGCATGATGCTTTCATCGGCTCCGGTCTCGGGGGATCCCGAGGCGGGGCGTGGTGGCAGACAGAGCATCAGGGCAACAACCAAGATGCCTGGATACAGAAACGTTGGTGTTGTATGTGGCGAATCTGCCATACGCAGAATCCTGCTGTGCCCCTGTTGCGCCACAACAGCCAGAGTCAGTTGTATGTGTGCGCATCTCTCCCACCACTCTTACCCCGGGGGTGCCCGGCGTCCACATGCATGCATGTGATCACGCATTTTTCTGTCGATAGTCCTGTTCAGGAACATCGGAAGAGTGTGTATCATGCTGATTCTAAGGCGTTTATGTTGTGGCTTGAATGACCGATCATGCGTTTCTGGCGAGACGAAACTGGCTTGCTCCAAACCGGATGGGGTTGGAACAGACAAGATCCCCGGACTTTTGGCGATGTCCGGGGATCTTGTGATATCTGGTGCCCCCAGCAGGACTTGAACCCGCGACCCCCTGATTACAAATCAGGTGCTCTACCAGCTGAGCTATAGGGGCATGATCTGGCTGCGGCACTAAATAAACCGCTGCTCGCCAGAGGGAAACCCCTTTTTTGTGTCTGACAGTATGTTTTTTATACTGTTCTTGCTGTTTGTGTCCGGAAAAGCTCGTACAAGGCCACGGCAGCAGCATTGGAAACGTTCAGACTCTCGACGGCCCCGCTCATCGGCAGGGCTGTGAGAATGTCGCAGTTTTCGCGGGTCAGCCGACGCAGGCCGCTTCCCTCTGATCCAAGTGTCAGCGCTACTTTTCCGGATAGCCGTGCTTCCGGAAGGGTGGAGGGGGCATCTGCGGTCAATCCAGCAATCCAGAAACCGCCGTCCTTGAGAACAGACATTGCCCGTACCAGGTTGGAAACGCGTATCAGGGGCATGCGTTCCAAGGCACCGGATGCGGATTTGGCCAGTGTTCCTGTTTCTTCCGGTGAATGCCGGTCCTGTATGATAACGGCCAATGCTCCGAAAGCGGCGGCTGACCGGATGATCGCTCCGACATTGTGTGGGTCTGTCACCTGATCCAGGATCAGCACGGTTGCTGAATCCATGTTGTGGGCTCTGGCAACAACATCTTCGGGGCCTATGGCGGGCAAGGCTCTGACCTGCAGGGCAAGGCCCTGGTGCACGCTGCCAGGTGGCAGAAGCAGATCCAGTTCTTCCCGGTCCATAATCGTAGCGGGAATCTGGCGGAGTGCCTGCCTGGCGGCTGTGTCTAGTGTCTCCAGCGCATCACGTGTAGCCATCAGCTGTATGCACGGGCGATCCGGGTTGAGCAGTGCCGCTTCCACGGGGTGCTTTCCGTACAGCCAGATGCCTGTTCCCGCATCGGGATGCCGGGTACGCTCTTCGCGCTGGTGGCCTGCTGCACGGGAGCGTGGGGTGTCGCGTCGTCCGGAGGTTTGGGAACGCGGCTTGCGGGGCATGGGGGACTCCTGAAAAGTAAGGGTGCCGGAATAGGTTGGCGTGCAGAGTAGGGCTTATTTTCCCGTTGACAAGGGGGGCTGTGTCCTAGTAAACCCGGGCCTCCCGCCGATGCGGGTTATCGCGGTACCCATGGAGGGGTGGCCGAGTGGTTAATGGCAGCAGACTGTAAATCTGCCGACGGATGTCTACGTAGGTTCGAATCCTACTCCCTCCACCATACAGCAGCGTCATACAGATTTTTACGCTGCCTGTATCATAGGGTACATGTGTGCGGGTGTAGCTTAATGGTAAAGCTCCAGCCTTCCAAGCTGGCTACGTGGGTTCGATTCCCATCACCCGCTCCAATGCACTGAACATTCTCTGGTGTTGTGCCGGGGGCGGCCTTGGCGCACGTCAACCCCCTAACAGGTAGCATTCAGAAGGCATGTGCTGAAATGAGCAAGGCAAAATTTGAGCGGACGAAGCCGCACTGCAACGTTGGCACGATTGGCCACGTTGACCATGGGAAGACGTCATTGACGGCGGCGATCACGAAGGTTCTGGCCGAGACAGGTGGTGCTACGTTTTCTGCGTATGACCAGATTGACAAGGCTCCCGAAGAACGCGCCCGCGGTATTACGATCTCGACGGCCCACGTTGAGTATGAAACGACAAACCGCCATTACGCACACGTTGACTGCCCGGGTCACGCTGACTATGTGAAGAACATGATCACCGGTGCCGCGCAGATGGATGGTGCCATTCTGGTTGTTTCTGCCGCGGATGGCCCGATGCCGCAGACCCGCGAACACATTCTGCTGGCTCGCCAGGTTGGTGTTCCGGCCCTGGTTGTGTTCCTGAACAAGGTTGACCAGGTTGACGATCCAGAGCTTCTGGAGCTGGTTGAGCTGGAAATCCGCGAGCTTCTGTCCTCGTATGACTTCCCCGGGGATGATATTCCTATCATCAAGGGTTCCGCGTTGGCCGTTCTGGAAGACAGTGACCCGAAGATCGGCAAGGAAGCAATTCTGGAGCTGATGCGTGCTGTTGATGAATACATCCCGCAGCCGGATCGTCCGAAAGATCTGCCGTTCCTGATGCCGATCGAAGACGTGTTCACGATTTCGGGTCGTGGTACTGTTGCAACCGGTCGTGTGGAGCGCGGTATCCTGAAGGTCAACGACGAAGTCGAGATCATTGGCCTGAAAGATACCACCAAGACCACCTGTACCGGTGTGGAAATGTTCCGCAAGCTTCTGGATCAGGGTGAGGCCGGTGACAACATCGGTGCGCTGCTGCGTGGCGTAAAGCGTGACGACGTGGTGCGTGGCCAGGTTCTGGCCAAGCCAGGTTCGATTACGCCGCATACCGATTTTGAATCGGAATGCTATATCCTGTCCAAGGATGAAGGCGGCCGTCATACGCCGTTCTTCTCCAATTACCGTCCGCAGTTCTACTTCCGTACTACCGACGTGACCGGAACAATCGAGCTGCCGGAAGGTACCGAGATGGTCATGCCCGGAGACAATATCCGTATCAGCGTTCGCCTGATTGCCCCCATTGCCATGGATGAAGGTCTCCGCTTCGCCATCCGTGAAGGCGGCAGAACCGTCGGCGCCGGCGTCGTCTCCAAAATTAACAAGTAACAATCCAAAATCGAAGTCGTTCCGGAAGGTTTG
Organism: Haematospirillum sp. H4485; assembly: GCF_012102745.1. Lineage (GTDB taxonomy): Bacteria > Pseudomonadota > Alphaproteobacteria > Rhodospirillales > Rhodospirillaceae > Haematospirillum. Next base: position 131,844 of record NZ_JAAVSY010000004.1, on the reverse strand, counting down.
AATGAAATCTTCCGGAAAAGGCTTGATCTTTCCGGGGTGTCCGGTTATACCCTGCCGCTCCGGTCATTTCGGAGAAAAGCCAAGGCAAAATTTGCAGTGTAATGCGCATCTTGTGTTTTTTGGTTCGGTCTAGGCGTCCTGAAGGGGTGTAGCTCAACTGGTAGAGCACCGGTCTCCAAAACCGGGGGTTGCAGGTTCGATCCCTGTCGCCCCTGCCAAGGATTTCTGAAAGACCGTGCCCGGCCAATGCCGGGCGCTGTCGTATCGTGTTGGTGTCTGTGTGTGGTTCCTGCACAAGTTGGTCCGGAGCCTCCTTGTTGTGTCGTTTCCTGTGTTTGATGTTGTGCAGTTTTCCGGTGGGTGTTGAGTAGAGCCATGGCAAAAACCAATCTTGGTCAGTTTGTGCGGCAGGTCCGCCAAGAGGTTGCGCGTGTTGTGTGGCCAACCCGCAAGGAGGCCGCGGTATCTACCGTCATGGTCTTTGTGATGGTTGTTCTCGCAGCGCTTTTTTTCTTGATGGTGGACCAGGTTCTTGCTTGGGGCGTGAAGCTGATTTTTGGCCTGGGAGGCTGATCTATGGAAGCGCGTTGGTACGTTCTGCACGTTTATTCCGGGTTTGAGAACAAGGTTGCCCAGTCCATTCGCGAGCAGGCTGTTCGCAAGGGGCTGGATGCGCAGTTTGAGGAAATTATGGTGCCGACCGAGGAGGTGGTGGAAATCCGCCGTGGCTCCAAGGTTCATGCTGATCGCAAGTTTTTCCCCGGTTATGTTCTTCTCAAGATGCAGATGACGGACGAGAGCTGGCATTTGGTGAAGGATACGCCGAAGGTCACAGGGTTTCTGGGTGGTCGCGGGCGTCCTGTTCCGATCACTCAGCAAGAGGCTGAGCGCATTATCAATCAAGTGCGTGAGGGCGTTGAGCATCCCAAGTCCTCTGTTACGTTTGAGGTAGGTGAGCAAATTCGTGTTGCGGATGGCCCGTTTGCTTCGTTCAATGGAATGGTTGAGGAAGTTGACGAAGAGCGCGCCCGTTTGAAGGTTTCTGTGTCTATCTTCGGTCGTGCAACGCCCGTGGATCTTGAGTTCTCCCAGGTCGAAAAGGTCTAGGGAGTGTTTCTGCTTCTGCGGCTATGCTTTGCGCTGAGCAGGAATTTTTGTGTGGAAGGCCTGTGCCGGGCTGTACCACAGCCTTTCTTTGTGATGAGGTAAAAAATGGCAAAAAAAATAGTTGGCTATATCAATTTGCAGGTGCCGGCGGGCAAGGCTAATCCGTCTCCGCCTATTGGTCCGGCGCTTGGTCAGCGTGGCCTGAATATCATGGAGTTCTGTAAGAACTTCAATGCTGCAACCCAGGGAATTGAGCCGGGTACGCCAATTCCGGTTGTCATTACGGCCTATGGTGACCGTACGTTCTCCTTTATTCTTAAGACGCCGCCTGTCAGCTTCTTCTTGAAGAAAGAAGCAGGTGTTGCCAAGGGGTCTACAACGCCGGGTCGCGGTGCCAGTGTTGGTCGGGTCACAATGGCGCAGGTTCACAAGATTGCTCAGGTCAAGATGGTTGATCTTAACTGCGATACAGTTGAATCCGCCGCTGAGATGATCAGGGGTTCTGCCCGTTCCATGGGTCTGGTGGTTGAGGAGTAAGGGACGATGGCAAAGCTTGGCAAGCGTCTGTCCGCAGCTTATGAAAGCGTTAATCGCGAGAAGCTGTACACATTGGTTGAGGCAGTTGGTCTTGTGAAGGAAGGCTCCCGGGCCAAGTTCGACGAGACGATCGAGGTTGCGGTTAATTTGGGTGTTGATCCCCGGCACGCTGACCAGATGGTTCGTGGTGTCGTGGAGTTGCCGCACGGAACAGGCAAGGCTGTTCGGGTTGCTGTGTTTGCAAAGGCCGGCAAGGCTGATGAAGCAAAGGCTGCCGGGGCTGATATTGTCGGTGCCGAAGAGCTTCTGGAAACAATCCAGCAGGGCAAGATCGACTTTGATCGCTGCATTGCATCGCCTGACATGATGGGTCTGGTTGGGCGTGTTGCAAAAATCCTTGGTCCTCGTGGTCTGATGCCCAACCCAAAGCTGGGTACCGTGACGGTTGATGTCGCCTCTGCTGTCAAGGCAGCCAAGGCAGGTCAGGTTCAGTTCCGTGTCGAAAAAGCCGGTATTGTTCACGCAGGTATTGGTAAGGCTTCCTTTGATGAGGGTAAGCTGGTAGAGAATGTCCGGGCCTTTGTTGATGCTCTTCAGAAGGCGAAGCCGTCTGGGGCGAAGGGGTCCTATATGCAGAAAGTTTCGCTCAGCTCCACCATGGGGCCGGGTGTTAAGGTCAGCATTCCTTCCATTGCGGGGTAATGCTGTTGTCTGTCAGGGCGGTTTTTATGCCGCCTTGGCGGAAGCTCTGGTTGATCCGGGGTTTATGACCTGTCCAAGACTACGGGTACCTTGCGTGGGCAAGGTTCTAAGAGGGGAGCGCCCCGCCTGTACAGACGGGAGTTGAAGAGTTTGTCAGTCGGTTTTCCTGATGCCTGTGTGTCAGAGTTCCGTTGTCGAGTTTCAGCTTCCGGGGCAGATGATACCCTCCGTACTTTTTGTATTGGAGGACGTCGCAACCAATCCTGTCCGGTATGTTTGCCGGGTCAGGGTGAAGAAGCGGAGACGCACCGTGAACCGTGAACAGAAACAGGAGTTGGTGTCCGAACTCCACGGTCTGTTCGGAGAAGTATCCACCGTTGTGGTTGCCCATTATTCCGGGCTGACCGTGGCGGATCTGGAATCTCTTCGTAAACAGATGCGCGCAGTAGGCGCCAGTTTCCGTGTAACCAAGAATCGGCTCACGCGTATTGCTCTTGAGGGTACGAAGTTTGATGGCCTTTCCAGCCTTCTTACCGGACCGACCGGCATGGCCGTGTCGGCTGACCCGGTAGCTGCTGCGAAGGCCATGGTCGAGTTTGCCAAGACGAATCCAAAGTTGATTATTCTTGGCGGTGTCATGGATGGAAATGCCCTGAACGTCGATGGCGTCAAGGCCTTGGCATCCTTGCCCAGCCTCGATGAACTTCGTGCCAAGCTGGTTGGCATGCTGCAAACCCCGGCCACGCGTGTGGCGACCGTGCTGTCTCAGCCCGGCGCCGGTGTGGCTCGTGTTCTCAGCGCCTATGCAACCAAGGGCGAAGCCGCCTGAGCCGCTGTTTTCCCGCAGTAGGCGGGGAAGAAAAAACATTTGCCGGATTGCTTGATGTGTATTGGGTCCGGCTGACATACGGAGTAAAAAAATGGCTGATCTTGCCAAGCTTGTTGATGAACTGTCCTCCCTGACTGTTCTTGAAGCCGCTGAACTGTCCAAGCTGCTGGAAGAGAAGTGGGGCGTTTCCGCTGCCGCTCCGGTGGCTGTCGCTGCCGCTGCCCCGGGTGCTGCTGCCCCGGCCGCTGAAGAAAAGACAGAATTTGATGTTGTTCTCGCTTCCGTCGATCAGAGCGTAAAGATTGCCGTAATCAAGGAAGTTCGCGTTATAGATCCCAAATTGGATCTGAAACAAGCGAAGGAGATCGTTGAAAGCGCGCCGAAAGTTGTGAAGGCAGCTGTTTCCAAGGAAGAGGCTCAAAAGATCAAGGAGCAGTTGGAGAAAGTTGGCGCTAAGGCTGAGCTGAAGTAATTTCCGTTCTGCTGTCCCAGTTTTGCCGGGGGTCACAAATGCGACCCCCGGCACGCTGTCGTTCTTATATCCTGAATTGCAGGATGAGGCGTGTGGTGTTAGAAAAGCGGAGCTTGCTGCGTGGCAGCGTATTTTAATAGTTCAGGGTTCCTCCCCAGAATCTGGCTGTTCTAGGTTTTGCGGAGGTCAGTCCGGACGCCGTATGACAGGGCACATGCGGGCAGTAGGACTGAGCCACCTTGTATTTGGGAATGGCGGTTTGGTGCATGCTCTGGCGCCTTCTGCCACGGCCTTCTTCTGTAGATTTCAGGAGTGGGCCGCGTTCAGTCTGCAAGATCTTCAAAGATCCACGCGGGCATGTCACAGACTAAGGAGCGACAATGGCTAGGTCCTTTACAGGTCGGAAACGGGTACGTAAGAGTTTTGGGCGCATCCGCACGGTGGCCCCCATGCCGAACCTGATTGAGGTTCAGAAAAACTCCTACGATCAGTTCCTTCAGACAGGAATCCCTGCGGATAAAAGAACCCCTTCGGGTTTGCAGGAAGTGTTCAAGTCAGTTTTTCCGATCAAGGATTTTGCCGGGAAGGGCGAGCTTGAGTTTGTCCGTTATGAGCTGGAAGATCCCAAGTATGACGTTGACGAGTGCCAGCAGCGTGGAATGACCTTTGCGGCTCCGCTGAAGGTAACGCTTCGTTTGGTCGTCTGGGACATTGATGAAGATACGGGTGCCCGTTCTGTTCGCGATATCAAGGAGCAGGATGTGTACATGGGGGATATGCCCCTGATGACCCGTAATGGTACCTTTATTGTGAATGGTACCGAGCGTGTTATCGTTTCCCAGATGCACCGTTCTCCTGGTGTGTTTTTTGATCATGACAAGGGCAAGACCCATTCGTCGGGCAAATACCTCTTTGCCGCGCGCGTGATTCCCTACCGTGGCTCGTGGCTGGATTTTGAGTTTGATGCAAAGGACATGGTCTATGTCCGTATCGACCGTCGCCGCAAGCTGCCGGTCAGCACCCTGTTGTATGCGCTTGATTCCAAGGCTGCAGAGGCTTTGCGTGTGGAGCGCGCCCGTGCCCGCCAGCCACTGGATCCTGCTGAGCTGACCGGGCTGTGTGCCGAAGATATTCTGAACTATTTCTACGACCGTATCGTCTATACGGCCGATGCTCGTGGGTGGAAGACGGCTTTTGTTCCCGAACGTCTGAAGGGCGTGAAGCTTCCCTATGATTTGATTGATGCTGCTACGGGTGAGCTGAAAGCGGAAGCCGGTACCAAGGTTAGCCCACGTCTTGGCAAGAAGCTGATCGATGATGGACTTTCGGAGATGCGTGTCCCTGTCGAGGACCTCGTCGGGCGCTATGTTGCCGAAGACATCATTAATCCGGCGACAGGGGAAGTGTTCCTTGAAGCGGGTCAGGAAATTACCGAGTCAAGCTTGGCGGAGCTTGACAGGAACGGTATTGACGAGTTGCCAACCCTGCATATTGATCATGTTCAGGTTGGGCCGTATATCCGTAATACGTTGTTCGCGGACAAGAATGCCTGCCGTGAAGAAGCGCTAATCGATATTTACCGTGTTATGCGCCCGGGTGAGCCGCCAACACTTGAGGCAGCTGAACTGCTGTTCCGTGGCTTGTTCTTCGATCCGGAGCGTTACGACCTTTCGGCCGTTGGTCGCGTGAAGATGAACTCCCGCTTGAGTCTGTCGATGGATGAGGTGCCGGATACGGTTCGTGTTCTCCGTCGGGATGACATCCTGCGTATTATCAAGGTTCTGGTAGAGTTGAAGGACGGGCGTGGGGAGATCGATGATATCGATCACTTGGGTAACCGTCGTGTTCGCTCTGTCGGCGAATTGATGGAAAACCAGTACCGTGTTGGCTTGCTGCGTATGGAGCGCGCAATCCGCGAGCGTATGTCCAGCGTGGATATTGATACGGTCATGCCTCATGATCTTGTCAATGCCAAGCCTGCTGCTGCTGCTGTGCGCGAGTTCTTTGGGTCTTCCCAGCTTTCGCAGTTCATGGACCAGACCAACCCACTGTCGGAAGTGACGCACAAGCGGCGTTTGTCGGCCTTGGGTCCAGGTGGTCTGACGCGTGAGCGTGCCGGGTTCGAGGTTCGAGACGTTCACCCGACCCACTACGGTCGTATCTGCCCGATTGAAACGCCGGAAGGGCCGAACATTGGTCTGATCAACAGCTTGGCAACGTATGCTCGTGTCAATCAGTACGGGTTTATCGAGGCTCCTTATCGCAAGGTTGTCGACGGGCGTGTGACCGATGAAGTCATCTACATGTCCGCAATGGAAGAGGGTCGCTACACAGTGGCCCAGGCTAATGCCGAACTGGATGCAGAGGGTCGTTTTGTCGGCGATCTGGTGTCCTGTCGGGCGGCTAGTGACTACGTTATGGTGCCGCCTTCGGACATTGACTATGCCGACGTGTCGCCCAAGCAGCTGGTCTCTGTGGCTGCAGCCCTGATTCCGTTCCTGGAAAATGACGATGCCAACCGCGCCCTCATGGGATCGAACATGCAGCGCCAGGCTGTGCCTCTGATCCGTGCCGAAGCACCTTTTGTCGGTACTGGTATGGAAGGTGTCGTGGCCCGTGATTCCGGGGCGGCCATTTCAGCTGGCCGGACCGGTATTGTCCAGCAGGTTGACGCAACGCGTATCGTGATTCGGGCAACCGAAGATGTAGATGCGGCGCGTTCTGGTGTGGATATCTATCGTCTGGCCAAGTTCCAGCGTTCAAACCAGAGCACTTGTATTACCCAGCGTCCTTTGGTCAAGGTGGGTGATATCGTCCGCAAGGGTGATATTATTGCCGATGGTCCATCGACGGACTTGGGTGAACTGGCTCTTGGACGTAACGTGCTGGTCGCCTTCATGCCATGGAATGGCTTCAACTATGAAGATTCGATCCTGATTTCTGAACGGATCGTGCGCGATGACGTGTTCACCTCGATTCATATCGAAGAATTTGAAGTCATGGCACGTGATACCAAGCTGGGTCAGGAAGAAATCAGCCGCGACATTCCCAATGTTGGTGAGGATGCCCTGCGCAATCTTGATGAAGCCGGCATTGTTTACATCGGTGCTGAGGTCAAGGCCGGGGATATTCTGGTCGGCAAGGTAACGCCAAAGGGCGAAAGCCCCGTGACACCGGAAGAAAAGCTTCTGCGTGCCATTTTCGGTGAGAAGGCTTCTGATGTCCGTGATACATCGCTGCGCTTGCCGCCGGGTGTTCAGGGTACTGTGGTCGAAGTGCGTGTTTTCAACCGCCGCGGTGTGGAAAAAGACGAGCGTACCTTGGCGATTGAGCGTGCCGAGATCGAGGCCTTGGCCAAGGATCGTGATGACGAACGGGCTATCCTGGACGGTTCTTTCAGCAATCGCCTGAAGGAGAAGCTGCTGGGGCAGAAGGCTGTGGCCGGCCCACGTGGTTTCCGTGTTGGAGCCGTGCTGTCAGATGAAGTGCTGAAGGAATATACTCCGGGGCAGTGGCGTCAGTTTGCTCTTGAAGCGGATGATGTCATGGCCGAGATCGAGGGGATGAAGAAGACCCACGAGGAGGCTATTGCCCAGCTTCAGGCTCGCTTTGAAAGCAAGGTGGAGAAGCTGCAGCGTGGTGACGAGCTGCCTCCGGGCGTTTTGAAGATGGTCAAGGTTTTCGTGGCTGTGAAGCGCAAGTTGCAGCCCGGAGACAAGATGGCCGGACGCCATGGGAACAAGGGTGTTATCTCCCGCATTGTTCCGATTGAGGACATGCCCTACCTTGCTGATGGAACGCAGGTGGATATCGTGCTCAATCCGTTGGGCGTGCCTTCCCGTATGAACGTCGGACAGATTCTGGAGACCCATCTGGGCTGGGCCTGCCGTGGTCTTGGCAAGCAGGTTGGTGAGTATCTGGATGCCGTGCGGTATAACAACCGGACCATGGATGATCTGCGTGACAAGCTGAAAGCTGTCTATGGGCCAGAAGCCTACAAAGCCGAGGTGGCCGATCTGGGTGACGAGGAAGTGCGTGAGCTGGCTTCCAACCTGAGAAATGGCATCCCCATTGCCACGCCTGTGTTCGATGGTGCGCGTGAAAGCGACATCGCTGAGCATCTGGCCATGGCCGGCCTGCAGACATCTGGTCAAGTGATGCTGTATGATGGCCGGACGGGTGAACCGTTCGACCGGGAAGTTACTGTGGGCTATATCTACATGCTCAAGCTTCACCACTTGGTTGATGACAAGATACACGCCCGTTCCATCGGCCCCTATTCGCTTGTGACCCAGCAGCCTCTGGGCGGTAAGGCCCAGTTTGGTGGACAGCGCTTCGGGGAAATGGAAGTGTGGGCCTTGGAGGCGTATGGGGCAGCCTATACCCTGCAGGAAATGTTGACGGTCAAGTCGGACGATGTTTCCGGTCGTACGAAGGTCTATGAGGCGATCGTGCGCGGTGACGATACGTTCGAGGCAGGTATCCCTGAATCGTTCAACGTTCTGGTGAAAGAGATGCGGTCGTTGGGTCTGGATGTGGAGCTTTTGCAGAGCGACAGCTAGGCAATCCCTGTCCATATCGAACAGCCCCTGACGTAACCATTTTTAAAGGAAGAGCGCGGACAGCGGGATGAAAACCAAAGAGCGGTTTCATCCCTTCCCGCGACAGGAGAGCAGGCATGAATGACCTCATGAAGATCTTCGGTCAGGCCAGCGGCAGCCAGTCATTTGACCAGATCAAGATTTCCATCGCCAGCCCTGAGAAGATCCGTTCCTGGTCTTTTGGCGAGATCAAAAAGCCGGAAACGATAAACTATCGTACCTTCAAGCCAGAGCGTGACGGGCTTTTCTGCGCCCGCACCTTTGGGCCGGTGAAGGACTATGAGTGCTTGTGCGGCAAGTACAAGCGCATGAAGTTCCGCGGCATTATCTGCGAAAAGTGCGGTGTTGAAGTCACCCTTTCCAAAGTCCGCCGCGAGCGTATGGGCCATATCGAGCTTGCTGCTCCCGTGGCTCATATCTGGTTTCTGAAGTCGTTGCCCAGCCGCATCGGTTTGTTGCTGGACATGACGCTGAAGGATCTGGAACGCCTTCTGTATTTTGAAAACTACTTGGTTATCGAACCTGGGCTGACCCCTCTGAAGCAGTATGAGCTGCTGACAGAAGAGCAGTACCAGCGTGCCCAGGAAGAATATGGCGAGGACAGCTTTACGGCCGGAATTGGTGCCGAGGCGATTCGCGATATGCTGATGGCCTTGGATCTTGAGGAGCTCAAGGTTCAGATTCGCACTGAGATGCGTGAGACGTCTTCGGAAGCCAAGCGCAAGAAGTTGGTCAAGCGCTTGAAGCTTGTTGAGGCTTTCCTGGAATCCAGCTGTCGTCCGGAGTGGATGATTCTGGAAGTTATTCCAGTTATCCCGCCTGAATTGCGCCCGCTGGTGCCTCTTGACGGTGGTCGTTTCGCCACGTCGGACCTCAATGATCTGTACCGGCGTGTGATCAACCGTAACAACCGCCTCAAGCGTTTGATCGAATTGCGTTGTCCGGAAATCATTATCCGCAACGAAAAGCGTATGCTGCAGGAATCTGTAGATGCCCTGTTCGACAACGGTCGTCGTGGTCGTGCGATTACCGGGGCCAACAAGCGTCCGCTGAAGTCTTTGGCTGACATGCTCAAGGGCAAGCAGGGTCGCTTCCGTCAGAACCTGCTTGGCAAGCGCGTCGATTATTCCGGTCGTTCGGTCATCGTGGTTGGTCCGGAGTTGAAGCTGCACCAGTGCGGTTTGCCGAAGAAGATGGCGCTGGAACTCTTCAAGCCCTTTATTTACTCCAAGCTTGAACTGTACGGTTTGGCCACGACCATCAAGGCGGCCAAGCGTATGGTCGAGAAGGAGCGTCCCGAGGTTTGGGATATTCTGGAAGAGGTCATCCGCGAGCATCCCGTGATGCTCAACCGTGCTCCGACATTGCACCGCCTGGGGATCCAGGCGTTTGAGCCGGTTCTGGTTGAAGGTAAGGCGATTAACCTGCATCCGTTGGTGTGTACGGCATTCAACGCCGACTTTGACGGTGACCAGATGGCCGTACACGTTCCGCTGTCCCTTGAGGCACAGCTGGAAGCCCGTGTGTTGATGATGTCAACCAACAACATCCTTAGCCCGGCGAACGGAAAGCCCATTATTGTGCCAACCCAGGACATGGTTCTTGGGCTGTACTACATGAGTCTCGAACGCGAAGGCGAGAAGGGCGGTGTCGCCAAGGTCATGGTTGGTGGCGTTGAGCATGAGCGCTGGACCACGTTCGGCGATCTGGCTGAAATCGAGCATGCCTTGAATGCCGGCACTGTTTCTCTGCATGCCCGGGTGAAGGCCCGGTTGAAAACCGTGGATGCAGAAGGTCAGCCTGTTGTGCGTACGGTGGTTACAACCCCGGGCCGGATGATCTTGGCCAGTGTGTTGCCGCACCACGCCAAGGTGCCTTTCGAACTGATCAACCGCTTGCTGCGCAAGAAGGATATCCAGGACGTTATTGATACGGTTTACCGTCACTGCGGTCAGAAAGAGACCGTGATTTTCTGTGATCGCATCATGGCTCTGGGCTTCCGTCAGGCTGCAAAGGCCGGTATTTCCTTCGGCAAGGACGACATGGTCATCCCAGCCACCAAGGAAAAGCTGGTGCTGGAGACCGAGACCCAGGTCAAGGAGTTCGAGCAGCAGTACCAGGAAGGCCTGATTACCCAGGGCGAAAAGTACAACAAGGTTGTTGATGCTTGGTCGCAGTGTACGGATCGTGTTGCCGACGAGATGATGAAGGAAATCTCGCGCATCGAGCCGGGCAAGCCGATCAACTCAGTTTACATGATGGCACACTCCGGTGCGCGTGGATCAGCTGCCCAGATGAAGCAGCTGGCCGGGATGCGTGGCCTTATGGCCAAGCCGGACGGTTCTATCATCGAGACGCCTATTCTGTCGAACTTCAAGGAAGGTTTGACGGTTCTTGAGTACTTCAACTCTACTCACGGTGCCCGTAAGGGGCTGGCGGATACCGCTCTGAAAACAGCAAATTCCGGATATCTGACCCGCCGTCTGGTCGATGTGGCCCAGGATGCCATCATCACCGAAGAAGACTGCGGAACAGAGCGCGGCTTAACCGCTGTTCCGGTGATGGACGGTGGTGAGCTGGTTGTTTCCCTTGCTGAACGTATTCTGGGTCGGACGGCTGCGGAAGATGCGCTGAACCCTTCCACGGGTGAAGTCGTTTTCCCCAAAGGTGAGATTATTACCGAAGCCGATGTAGAGCGGATTGAGGCAGCCGGGATTGAATCCTTGCTTATTCGGTCAGTTCTGACATGCGAAACGCAGACAGGAACCTGTGCGAAGTGCTACGGTCGCGACTTGGCACGTGGAACGCCGGTAAATATCGGTGAGGCTGTTGGTGTGATTGCCGCGCAGTCCATTGGTGAGCCGGGCACGCAGTTGACCATGCGTACGTTCCACATCGGTGGTGCGGCCCAGCGTGGTGCGGAGCAGTCCAGTATCGAGGCATCGTTCGACTCCCGCGTGAAGCTGGAAAATCTTGGTATTGTCCGCAATTCCGAAGGCATCAATATCGTCTTGTCGCGCAACTGCGAAGTTGTCCTGCTGGATGCTTCGGGTCGTGAGCGCGCCCGTCATCGGGTTCCATACGGCGCAAAGCTGTATGTAACGGATGGTCAGAATGTAACCCGTGCGACCAAGATGGCCGAGTGGGATCCGTATACGCTGCCCATCATTACTGAAAAAGAAGGTACGGTTCACTTCATGGATCTCGTCGAAGGCGTGTCCATGCGTGAGCAGATGGACGAAGCGACCGGTATTTCCTCGCGTGTGGTCGTGGACTGGAAATCGCAGCCGCGTGGTGCGGATCTGCGCCCCAGAATTACTCTGCGTGATGAGGCCGGTGAGCTGATCATGCTGCCGAGCGGGGTTGAAGCACGTTATTACATGTCTGTCGACTCGATCCTTTCTGTCGAGCCGGGGCAGCGTGTCAGTGCGGGTGACGTTTTGGCTCGTATTCCGCGCGAAAGCTCCAAAACACGCGACATCACCGGTGGTCTGCCCCGGGTTGCGGAGTTGTTTGAAGCACGGAAGCCGAAAGATCACGCGATTATCGCCGAGATCGATGGTCGGGTTGAGTTCGGTAAGGACTACAAGAACAAGCGTCGTGTTCTGGTCGTTCCCATCACAGAAGATGGTCCGGGCGAGCCGATGGAATACTTGGTTCCCAAGGGTAAGCACCTGGCCGTCCAGGAAGGTGATTATGTCAAGAGAGGCGATCCGTTGATGGATGGAAACCCCGTCCCGCATGATATCTTGCGGGTCATGGGAGTTGAGGCTTTGGCTGACTATTTGATCAAGGAGATCCAGGACGTTTATCGTCTTCAGGGCGTCAAGATCAATGACAAGCACATTGAGGTCATTGTTCGTCAGATGCTCCAGAAGGTTGAAGTCTCCGAGGCTGGCGACACCACCTTCCTGGTTGGTGAGCAGGTCGATCGTATCGACTTCCAGAACGAAAACGAGAAGACCATTCGTGAAGGTGGCCGTGAGGCTGTGGGTGTTCCTGTTCTTCAGGGTATCACCAAGGCATCTTTGCAGACCCACTCTTTCGTTTCTGCGGCTTCGTTCCAGGAGACGACCCGGGTTCTGACCGAAGCATCTACTTCTGGAAAGGTGGATGCTCTGGTAGGCCTGAAGGAAAATGTGATCGTCGGTCGCCTGATTCCAGCCGGAACGGGTGCTGCGATGAACAAGTACCGTCAGGTTGCGGCACGTCGCGATCGCGAGCTTGCGGCTGTCCAAGAGGCCGCAGCCGAGTCGGTACCTGTTATCTCGTCATTATCAGCGGCTGGAGTCGTTCCTCCTGCTGAGTAATTTTGTGCAGGATTTGGTATTTTGCCGTTGATTTAACATGTTTTGCCAAGATGGCCCGGGTCATGATTATTTTTGTGACCCGGGCCTTTTTCGTGCCAGTGCTCGTCAGAAATCCTGTTCAAAAGCTTTTTCTTGACGCTGGCAGGGGCTGATCATAGTATGCGCGCCTCGATTGCCCGGTTTTATCGTGTGCCATGATTATGTGGCGGTTTTTCTGAAGCCAGCCTCTTTCGTGCATAAGAGCCGAATCGCCTTCGGGTCTCTGTAGGGTGTTTTGTGCTCGTCTGTTCTATGGAACTTATCGTGGAGCAGCTTTGGGTCGGGGGTGTGTGAGCAGGCGTCTTTTGACGTCGGCCGTGCGGAATAGTGGCGCCATTCAAGGTGTCGAAAAAGGCAACGCGCAAGCGTAAGTAAAGAAGGAACGGCAATGCCGACAATCAATCAGCTGGTCCGTCAAGGCCGCCAGCCGGCTGTAAAACGGAACAAGGCCCCGGCTATGCAGGGTTGCCCACAGAAGCGTGGCGTTTGTACCCGTGTTTATACGACGACCCCAAAGAAGCCGAACTCGGCGCTTCGTAAGGTGGCGCGTCTTCGTCTGACCAATGGTTTTGAGGTGACGGCCTATATTCCTGGTGAGGGTCATAATCTTCAGGAGCACTCTGTCGTTCTGGCTCGCGGTGGGCGTGTGCCTGACTTGCCGGGTGTGCGTTACCATATCATCCGCGGTACCCTGGATACCCAGGGCGTGAAGGATCGCAAGCAGCGTCGCTCGAAGTATGGCGCGAAGCGTCCGAAGTAAGTCCTCAGGTTCCAGGGAAATATAACCCATGTCTCGTCGTCATAGAGCTGAAAAGCGCGAAATTCTGCCCGATGCGAAATTTGGTGATCTTGTAATCGCCAAGTTCATCAACTCCATCATGCTGGATGGCAAGAAGGCCGTTGCTGAGAAGATTGTCTACGGTGCTCTGGATAAGATTGGTGCCAAGTCAGGCTCTGATCCTGTGCAGCTGTTCCATGGTGCGGTTGATAATATAAAGCCTTCTGTTGAGGTGCGTTCCCGCCGTGTTGGCGGTGCGACCTACCAGGTTCCTGTGGAGGTGCGTCCTGAGCGTCGTCAGGCGCTGGCCTTCCGTTGGTTGGCAGACTTTGCGCGCAAGCGTTCTGAGTCCACGATGATTGATCGTCTTTCCGGCGAGCTTCTGGATGCTGCCAACAATCGTGGTGGCGCTGTCAAGAAGCGTGAGGATACCCATCGTATGGCAGAGGCCAACAAGGCCTTCTCTCATTACCGCTGGTAACGTGAATAGAGGGTGCAAGGTCTCATTATGAAGCGCGAAACTCCGCTTGAGAGATATCGTAATATTGGCATCATGGCGCACATTGATGCCGGTAAAACGACGACAACTGAACGTATCCTGTATTACACAGGAAAGTCGCACAAGATTGGCGAAGTCCATGAGGGTGCTGCGACCATGGACTGGATGGAGCAAGAGCAGGAGCGTGGTATTACGATTACCTCTGCTGCTACCACCTGCTTCTGGAAAGACCATCGTATCAATATTATTGATACGCCAGGCCACGTTGATTTCACGATTGAAGTTGAGCGTTCGCTGCGCGTTCTGGACGGCGCGGTGACCGTTTTTGACTCTGTGGCCGGTGTCGAGCCGCAGTCAGAAACTGTCTGGCGTCAGGCTGACAAGTACGGCGTTCCGCGCATGTGCTTTGTCAATAAAATGGACCGTATGGGCGCGAACTTCTATCGTTGTGTCGACATGATTGTTGATCGGCTGGGGGCTGTGCCTTTGGTTGTCAATCTTCCGATTGGTGCGGAGTCAGATTTCGCTGGCATTGTTGATCTCGTCAAGATGCAGGCTGTTGTCTGGAAAGGTGACGACCTTGGTGCGGCGTATGAATACGTTGATATACCGGGTGAACTCAAGGACAAGGCTGCGGAATACCGTGAAAAGCTGCTGGAGACAGCAGTTGAGGTTGATGATGCTGTGATGGAGGCGTATCTGGAGGGCAAAGAGCCTGATGAAGCTACGCTGAAAGCCTGTATTCGCAAAGGGACGATCGATCGTCGCTTTGTCCCTGTTCTGTGCGGCTCTGCTTTCAAGAACAAAGGTGTCCAGACTATGCTGGATGCTGTCATTGATTTCCTTCCTGCCCCTGTTGATGTACCGGCTATCAAGGGAGTTCTGGTTGATGGGGAAACGGAGGTTACGCGTCAGTCCTCTGATGCTGAGCCCTTCTCTGCTCTTGCATTCAAGATTATGAATGATCCGTTTGTTGGTTCGCTGACATTTGTTCGCATTTACTCCGGTATCCTTGAGTCTGGGTCGTATGTTATGAATACGGTCAAGGAAAAGCGTGAGCGTATCGGTCGCATGCTTTTGATGCATGCAAATAACCGTGAAGAAATAAAAGTCGCCTCTGCCGGGGATATCGTCGCTGTTGTTGGGTTGAAAGATACAACGACCGGCGATACGCTTTGCGACCCAGTTAAGCCGGTAATTCTGGAGCGCATGGAGTTCCCCGAGCCGGTTATCGAGGTTGCTGTTGAGCCCAAGACCAAGGCGGATATGGAGAAAATGGGGATGGCTTTGGCGCGCTTGGCTGCCGAAGACCCTTCTTTCCGTGTATCCAGTGACCAAGAATCAGGTCAGACCGTGATCAAGGGGATGGGCGAACTTCATCTCGAGATTATAGTCGATCGTATGCGTCGCGAGTTCAAGGTTGATGCAAACGTGGGTGCGCCACAGGTTGCGTATCGCGAAACAATCTCAAAGGCGTACGTTTGCGACTATACACACAAAAAACAATCTGGTGGGACAGGGCAATTTGCCAAGATCCAGTTGAGGTTTGAGCCGTTGGAGCCTGGTTCAGGGTTTGTTTTTGAAAGCGCCATTGTTGGTGGTGCTGTTCCAAGAGAATATATCCCTGGTGTGGAAAAAGGCCTGCGTTCCGCTATGGATACGGGGACAATTGTCGGTTTCCCTGTTACGGACTTCAAGGTTACGTTGACTGACGGCGGGTTCCATGACGTTGACTCCAGTGTGCTTGCCTTCGAGATTGCGGCTCGTGCTGCTTTCCGTGAAGCTATGCCAAATGCGGGGCCTCGTTTGCTTGAGCCCGTGATGAAGGTTGAGGTTGTCACCCCTGACGAGTATCTTGGCGATATAATTGGGGATCTCAACTCTCGTCGTGGTCAGATTAGTGGTATGGATCAGCGTGGCAATGCCCGTGTTATTGATGCATCTGTTCCCTTGGCGAATATGTTTGGGTATGTAAATACTCTGCGCGGGATGTCCCAAGGGCGTGCCCAGTACAGCATGGTGTTTGATAAGTACGCTGAAGTGCCCAATAACGTTTCTGAAGAAATCAAGGCCAAATTGGCTGGTTGATGAAAACGTGGCCTTACGGCCTGATGGAGTAGACAATGAGCAAGGCAAAATTTGAGCGGACGAAGCCGCACTGCAACGTTGGCACGATTGGCCACGTTGACCATGGGAAGACGTCATTGACGGCGGCGATCACGAAGGTTCTGGCCGAGACAGGTGGTGCTACGTTTTCTGCGTATGACCAGATTGACAAGGCTCCCGAAGAACGCGCCCGCGGTATTACGATCTCGACGGCCCACGTTGAGTATGAAACGACAAACCGCCATTACGCACACGTTGACTGCCCGGGTCACGCTGACTATGTGAAGAACATGATCACCGGTGCCGCGCAGATGGATGGTGCCATTCTGGTTGTTTCTGCCGCGGATGGCCCGATGCCGCAGACCCGCGAACACATTCTGCTGGCTCGCCAGGTTGGTGTTCCGGCCCTGGTTGTGTTCCTGAACAAGGTTGACCAGGTTGACGATCCAGAGCTTCTGGAGCTGGTTGAGCTGGAAATCCGCGAGCTTCTGTCCTCGTATGACTTCCCCGGGGATGATATTCCTATCATCAAGGGTTCCGCGTTGGCCGTTCTGGAAGACAGTGACCCGAAGATCGGCAAGGAAGCAATTCTGGAGCTGATGCGTGCTGTTGATGAATACATCCCGCAGCCGGATCGTCCGAAAGATCTGCCGTTCCTGATGCCGATCGAAGACGTGTTCACGATTTCGGGTCGTGGTACTGTTGCAACCGGTCGTGTGGAGCGCGGTATCCTGAAGGTCAACGACGAAGTCGAGATCATTGGCCTGAAAGATACCACCAAGACCACCTGTACCGGTGTGGAAATGTTCCGCAAGCTTCTGGATCAGGGTGAGGCCGGTGACAACATCGGTGCGCTGCTGCGTGGCGTAAAGCGTGACGACGTGGTGCGTGGCCAGGTTCTGGCCAAGCCAGGTTCGATTACGCCGCATACCGATTTTGAATCGGAATGCTATATCCTGTCCAAGGATGAAGGCGGCCGTCATACGCCGTTCTTCTCCAATTACCGTCCGCAGTTCTACTTCCGTACTACCGACGTGACCGGAACAATCGAGCTGCCGGAAGGTACCGAGATGGTCATGCCCGGAGACAATATCCGTATCAGCGTTCGCCTGATTGCCCCCATTGCCATGGATGAAGGTCTCCGCTTCGCCATCCGTGAAGGCGGCAGAACCGTCGGCGCCGGCGTCGTCTCCAAAATTAACAAGTAACAATCCAAAATCGAAGTCGTTCCACAACTTCGCTGTTTGACAAAAAAAAGGTGGGCGCCCGGATAAAGATGCGGTATAAGCCGTTCTTTCCCGGGCGCCGGGTTGTCACACCACTGAAGAAAGAGTTCGGGTCAGGCCACTATGGAAAGCCAGAATATCCGTATCCGCCTCAAGGCGTTTGATCACCGTGTGCTGGATCAAAGTGCTTATGAGATAGTTAATACCGCCAAGCGTACTGGCGCCCAGGTGCGGGGGCCCATTCCCTTGCCGACCCGGATTGAAAAATTTACTGTGAATCGTTCTCCTCATATTGACAAAAAGTCGAGAGAGCAGTTCGAGATCCGTACCTATAAGCGTGTGTTGGATATTCTCAATCCAACTCCGCAGACCGTCGACGCGCTCATGAAGCTTGATCTAGCCGCCGGTGTGGATGTCCAGATTAAGTTGTGAGCGTGATAAACAATGCAAGGAACGAAATAATGCGCTCCGGTCTTATCGCCCAGAAAGTCGGTATGACCCGGCTGTTTACCGCGGAAGGTGAGCATGTTCCGGTTACGGTGCTGAAGGTTGATGGCTGTCATGTCGTCGCTGTTCGCACGCAGGATCGGGATGGTTACACAGCGGTCCAGCTTGGTGTTGGTACTGCCAAGGTTAAAAATGTGTCCAAGGCTATGCGTGGTCATTTTGCTGCTGCAAAAGTGGAGCCGCGTAAGAAGGTTGCGGAGTTTCGAGTCAGTCCCGAGTGTCTTCTTGATTCAGGGGTTGAGTTGTCTGCTGATCATTTTGTTGTTGGTCAGCTGGTTGATGTTGTTGGCACCTCTATCGGCAAGGGCTTTGCCGGTGGAATGAAGCGTCATAATTTCCGTGGTCTTGAGGCGACGCATGGCGTCTCTGTGTCCCATAGGTCCCACGGGTCAACCGGTAATCGTCAGGATCCTGGTCGTGTGTTCAAGGGCAAGAAGATGGCGGGCCATCTCGGCGCTGAGCGCGTGACATTGCAGAACTTGAAAATTGTCTCTACGGATTCCGAGCGGGGCCTTCTTCTGGTGAGGGGCGCTGTTCCTGGTTCCGATGGGAGTTGGGTCCTGGTTCGTGATGCGGTCAAGAAAGGAATACCTGAAGGGGCTCCCTTGCCGGCCGGTATCAAGGTTTCTTCTGGTGTCTCTTCTTCCGAGGATTCCGCCGGAAGTGAGAGCAAGGAATAGGCTGTCATGAAGCTGGACGTTATTAGCCTTGAGAATAAGGCAGTGGGAACTATAGAGTTGCCGGATGATATTTTCGGCCTTGATGTTCGTTCCGATATTTTGCAGCGCGTTGTGCGTTGGCAGCTTGCACGGCGTCAGTCTGGTACGCATCAGGCCAAGACTATTTCCATGGTATCTGGGACAACTCGCAAGCCTTTCAAGCAGAAGGGGACCGGTCGTGCCCGTCAAGGGTCGGTGCGTGCTACCCAGTTTAGGGGTGGTGGTGTTGCCTTCGGTCCTGTTGTGCGATCTCATGCGCATGACCTGAACAAGAAGTTCAGGAAGCTTGGTTTGAAGACTGCTTTGTCCGCAAAAGCTCGTGAGGGTAAACTGGTTGTTGCTGACTTTGCGGGTGTAACTGGAAAGACCAAGGACTTGGCTCTTCAGGTCAAGGCTTTGGGCTGGTCGTCTGTGCTGGTTGTTGATGGTGCTGAGGTCGATGCTCTGTTTGCTCGCGCAGCTTCAAATATTCCAGGGCTGTCATTTTTGCCAACCCAGGGTGCCAATGTTTACGACATCTTGCGTCGGGATACACTTGTCCTGACTCGCGCGGCTGTTGAAAAGCTGGGGGAGCGCCTGAAATGAAGTGCCGTGCAGTCAAAGTTTCGAAAGAGCGCATGTACGACATCATAAAAAGTCCGGTTATTACCGAAAAGGCTACTATGGCGTTCGAGTACGGTCAGGTTACCTTCCGTGTGCCTTTGGATGCCTCAAAGCCTGAAATCAAGGCTTCTGTTGAGGGTGTTTTTGGTGTGAAGGTTCGGGCGGTTAATGTCTCGATCACGAAGGGCAAGCTCAAGCGTTTCCGTGGTACAATCGGGCGGCGTTCCGATGTGAAGAAGGCCATGGTCAGGCTTGTTGAAGGTCAGTCGATCGATGTGATGACGGGAGTCTGAGGTCTATGGCACTGAAAACATTCAACCCAGTTACGCCAAGTACGCGCCAGCTTGTTCTGGTGGATCGTTCCGGATTGTGGAAGGGGAAGCCTGTCAAGTCCCTGACAGAGGGTCTGACAAAGTCCGGCGGTCGTAATAATACAGGGCGTATTACTTCGTGGCAGCGCGGTGGCGGTCACAAGCGTCGTTACCGGATTGTCGATTTCAAGCGTAATGAAAAGCTCGGTATGAGCGCTACTGTTGAGCGTTTGGAGTATGATCCAAATCGTACGGCTTTTATTGCTCTCGTTACGTATGAAGACGGGAAGCAGGCATATATCCTTGCTCCACAGCGTTTGAAAGCGGGTGATGTTGTTGTCGCTGCTGAGAAAGCAGACATCAAGCCCGGTAATGCTATGCCTCTGAAGAATATGCCTGTTGGCACAATTGTGCATAACGTGGAGATGAAGCAGGGCAAGGGTGGGCAGATAGCGCGCTCCGCTGGGTCCTATGTCCAGTTGGTTGGCAAAGATGCTGGGTATGCTCAGCTGCGTCTCTCGTCTGGTGAAGTGCGCTTGGTGCGTGGCGAGTGCATGGCTACCGTTGGTGCCGTGTCCAACCCTGATCATCAGAACATAAATTTGGGGAAAGCTGGCAGAAGTCGTTGGCTTGGTCGGCGTCCGCATGTGCGTGGCGTTGCAATGAACCCTGTTGATCACCCGCATGGTGGTGGTGAAGGCCGTACTTCCGGTGGTCGCCATCCGGTTACCCCGTGGGGCAAGCCTACGAAGGGTAAGAAAACCCGCAGCAACAAGGCTACTGATAGACTGATCATGCGGTCACGTCATCAGGCCAAGAAGAAGTAACGGAGAACGGACGTGGCTCGCTCTGTTTTGAAGGGACCGTTCGTCGACGGTTATATGCTGAAGAAAGCCGATGCTGTGCGCAGCTCCGGCCGGAATGAGGTGGTGAAGACTTGGTCTCGGCGCTCGACCATTCTGCCGCAGTTTGTCGGTATTACGTTTGGTGTCCACAATGGGCACAAGTTTGTCCCTGTTCTGGTGACTGAAAATATGGTTGGTCACAAGTTCGGTGAATTTGCGCCAACCCGTACTTATTACGGGCATGCTGCGGACAAGAAGGCGAAGAGGAAATAACATGGGTAAGCCTAATGCCCCGCGTGCGTTGGCAGATAATGAGGCCCGTGCCTTTGCTGCCACTATACGGACTAGTCCGCAGAAGCTGAATGTCGTTGCATCGTCTATTCGTGGGTTGAGTGCTGAGAAGGCATTGACTTCCCTGATGTTTAATGCGCGCCGTGTTTCCGGCGAGGTTCGTAGGGTTTTGCAGTCTGCAATTGCCAATGCGGAGAACAACCACCAGCTTGATGTCGACCGTCTGGTTGTGGCTGAAGCTTTTGTTGGTAAGGCGATGGTGATGAAGCGTTGGCGTGCCCGTGCTCGTGGACGTACTGGAAAGATCCTGAAGCCGTTCTCGAACCTTACAATCGTGGTGCGTGAACGCGAGGAGTCTGAATAATGGGTCAGAAAGTAAATCCGATCGGCTTGCGTCTTGGTATTAACAGGACTTGGGATAGCCGCTGGTTTGCGGAGGGTGACTATGCAGATCTTTTGCATGCTGATTTGCGCATTCGCAAGTACCTGAAGAAGCGTCTGCATCAGGCAGGCATTTCCCGTATTGTTATTGAGCGTCCTGCAAAAAAGGCGCGTATTACAATACACACAGCTCGTCCCGGTGTTGTTATCGGGAAGAAGGGGTCTGATATCGAGGTGCTCCGTAGCGATCTGTCGAAGATGACGGGAAGCGAAGTTCATCTGAATATTGTAGAGATTCGCAAGCCAGAGACAGATGCGCAGTTGATTGCGGAAAGTATTACCAGTCAGCTGGAACGGCGCGTAGCGTTTCGCCGTGCGATGAAGCGTGCGATCCAGTCCGCGATGCGTCTTGGTGTCGAGGGAATTCGTATCAACAGCTCTGGGCGTTTGGGTGGGGCTGAAATTGCTCGTACCGAATGGTATAGGGAAGGACGAGTTCCTCTTCATACCCTGAGAGCAGATCTGGACTACGGCCAAGCTACAGCATTTACTACCTACGGGGCTTGTGGTGTAAAGGTTTGGGTTTATAAGGGTGAGATTCTTGAGCACGATCCTATGGCTCAAGAGCGGCGTGCCCAGGAGCAGACGACAGCTCGTTGAGCTGTCGTCTCTGCTGTGAACTAAAGGATATATACGATGCTTTCGCCGAAACGTACAAAGTTCCGCAAGGCGCATAAAGGCAGAATCCATGGAAATGCCAAGGGTGGGTTTAGCCTGAACTTCGGACAGTTTGGTCTGAAGGCTCTCGAGCCGGAGCGTATTACGGCACGCCAGATTGAGGCTGCACGTCGTGCTGTGACCCGTGCTATGAAGCGCCAAGGTCGTGTCTGGATCAGAATTTTTCCTGACCTCCCTGTTTCTAGGAAGCCTGCCGAGGTCCGTATGGGATCAGGAAAAGGTGCCCCTGAATACTGGGTGGCTCGCGTTCATCCTGGGCGCGTTATGTTTGAGATTGATGGCGTATCGGAAGATGTGGCTCGGCTCGCTCTTGAACTGGCTGATGCAAAGCTTCCGATCAAGACGAAGTTTGTTACCCGTTTGGGTGGAGAGGCGTGATCATGAGTATTGCAAAAGAATTGCGTGACCAGTCGCCCAAGCAATTGGTTGATCATCTGGTTGGCTTGAAGAAAGAACAGTTTAATCTGCGTTTCCAGAAGGCTACTGGACAGCTTCAGAATACCTCCCGTCAGCGGCAGGTTAAAAAAGATATAGCCCGGGTTAAAACAGTGCTTCACCAACGTAAGGCTGCTGTGTAATATCGCCGGCTTGTCGCTATAAGGAGCGAAAAGTAAGACTATGCCCAAGCGTATCCTACAGGGCGTGGTGGTGAGTGATGCTATGGATAAGACCATTGTGGTTAAAGTCGAGCGTCGCTTCATGCACACGCTGTATAAAAAGTTCATCAAGCGGTCCAAAAAATATGCCGCTCATGATGAAGCCAATCACGCAAAGGTTGGTGACGTCGTTCGTATCCGCGAATGTCGTCCTGTTTCCAAGCGTAAATGCTGGGAGCTGGTTGCGGACTCTGCCGATTAAGGTCATGGGTTCCGGTTTGATTTGACTTTTAAGGATTTAAATCATGATTCAGATGCAGACCAGCCTGGATGTCGCTGATAACAGCGGCGCACGTCGGGTGCGGTGCATCAAGGTTTTGGGCGGTTCCAAGCGTAAGGCTGCCGGCGTCGGCGATGTGATCCGGGTCTCCGTAACAGGAGCAATACCCCGCGGTCGTGTCAAGAAAGGCTCTGTGGAGCTTGCCGTTGTGGTGCGCGTTGCGGCCCCCGTTCGCCGTGCGGACGGAACCATGATTCGCTTTGATCGCAATGCTGCTGTGCTTATCAATAAGCAGGGTGAGCCGGTAGGAACTCGTATTTTTGGTCCAGTTGTTCGTGAGCTGCGTGCCAAGAAGTACATGAAAATCATATCGCTTGCCCCGGAGGTGCTGTAATTATGCAGAAGATCCGCAAGGGTGACACTGTCATCGTTCTTGCTGGCAAAGATGCGGGCAAGAAGGGCGAAGTGGTTTGTGCTATTCCTTCCGAGGGTCGTGTTGTGGTCAAGGGCGTTAACGTAGTGAAACGCCACTTGCGTCCAACGCAG
This sequence comes from Haematospirillum sp. H4485, assembly GCF_012102745.1. Lineage (GTDB taxonomy): Bacteria > Pseudomonadota > Alphaproteobacteria > Rhodospirillales > Rhodospirillaceae > Haematospirillum. The sequence goes on along the minus strand of NZ_JAAVSY010000004.1, from coordinate 108,821 downwards.
ACGAGTCAAGGGGGTATTCTTGAGAAAGAAGCCTCTATTCACGTTTCCAACGTGGCTCATGTTGATCCCAAGGACGGAAAGGCGACGCGAGTTGGTTTTCGTGTCCTCGATGATGGCTCGAAGGTTCGCTTTTCAAAGCGATCCGGCGAAGTCATAGCGAATTGAGGAGAATGTCTATGGCTGCGCGTCTTCGTGAGCAGTATGACACGGTTATTCGTAAGGCTCTTCAGGATAGGTTTGGTTATGCCAACCCCATGGAGATTCCTAAGCTGACCAAGGTGGTCGTTAATATGGGGGTTGGCGAAGCCTCGCAGGACCGGAAAAAAATTGAAGGTGCAATTTCCGATCTCACCGCCATTTCGGGTCAGAAGCCCGTTCCTACGCGTTCGAAAAAGTCGATTGCAGGCTTTAAGCTTCGCGAAGGTATGGTGATCGGCTGCAAAGTTACTTTGCGTTCTGATCGAATGTATGAGTTTCTTGATCGCCTTATTACGATTGCCCTTCCTCGTGTCCGTGACTTCCGTGGTTTGAACGGGAAAGCCTTTGATGGTCGTGGGAATTATAATATGGGTCTGAAAGAGCAGATTATTTTCCCTGAGATCAGCTATGATCAGGTCGACAAGGTGCGTGGTATGGATATCACCATCTGCACGACCGCCAAAACTGATGACGAGGCCCGGGTTCTGCTTGAGCAGTTCCAGGTTCCGTTCGTCAAGGCGTAAGGGCGGGGAGTAGGTTTTATGGCGAAAGTTAGCTCTGTTGAGAAAAACAAAAGACGTGCGCGTATGGTAAAGCAGTATGCTGATCGTCGTGCTGCGTTGAAAGTGCTGATCTCAGGCAAGGATACCTCTCCTGAGGAGCGTATGGCTGCTGTTCTGAAGCTCAGTTCTTTGCCCCGCAACTCGTCTTCGACACGTTACCGTAATCGTTGTGAGGTTACGGGGCGCCCGCGTGGTGTTTACCGTAAATTCCGAATGGGTCGTGTTATTTTGCGCGATCTTGCGTCCCAGGGTCAAATCCCTGGCATGGTCAAGTCAAGCTGGTAAGGAGGGCAGACCATGTCAATGACTGATCCCGTGGGTGATATGATCACCCGTATCCGTAACGGTCAACGTGCAGGAAAATCGAGCGTTGTTTCTCCGGCTTCCGGTCTGCGTGCCGGGGTTCTGGAGGTTCTTGTGCGCGAGGGCTATATTCGCGGCTATGAACGCTACGTTGTTCGTCCTGGTGTTGAGGAGCTACGTGTTGAGCTCAAGTATCACGAGGGAAAGCCTGTCATTCAGGAAATAAGCCGTGTTTCGACGCCTGGTCGGCGCCGTTACTCCAAGATCAAGGATCTTCCCAAGGTCTATAACGGTCTCGGTATCTCTATTCTCTCAACCCCGCGTGGGTTGATGAGCGACCATGAGGCTCGCCTTGCCAATGTTGGCGGTGAAGTCCTGTGTCGCGTATTCTGAGGAGGGTACTTGGATGTCTCGCGTAGGAAAGTATCCGGTCGAAGTTCCTCAGGGTGTTTCTGTGACCATTGCCAATGGCGTTGTATCGGCCAAAGGAAAGCTTGGTGAGTTGAGTTTCTCTATTTCGCCAGACTTGGTGGATGCAAAGCTGCAGGACGGTAAGATTGTTGTGTCTCCTGTCGGTGATTCCAAGAATTCCCGTATGATGTGGGGAACAACCCGCGCCCGTGTTGCTAACTTGGTGAAGGGTGTTTCAGAGGGCTTCCGGAAAAATCTGGAAGTGGTCGGTGTTGGTTACAAGGTTGCTGTGCAGGGTAAAAATCTTCAGCTTGCTCTTGGTTTTTCGCATGATGTGATCTTCCCGATTCCGGATAATGTCGTAATTAAGGCCCCGCAGCCAACTCAGATCGAGATCAGTGGTATGGACAAACAAGTTGTTGGCCAAGTTGCCGCTGAGATTCGCGCGTACCGTCCGCCAGAGCCCTATAAGGGTAAGGGCGTCAAGTATGTTGACGAGCAGATTCTGCGTAAGGAAGGCAAGAAGAAGTAAAGGCGAACGGAAATGGCGAAAAATTTGTCTCTTTTCGAGCGCCGCCGCGATCGCGTGCGGTATCAGCTCAGGAAGAAGGCCGCCGGGCGTTTGCGCCTTTCGGTTTTCCGCTCATCGAAGCATATCTATGCTCAGGTTATTGATGATTCCAAGGGATGTACCCTTGTTGCTGCCTCGACCTTGGACAGAGGATTGCGTGAGCATTTGAAAACTGGTGCCGATAAAGCAGCCGCTGCTGCTGTTGGCAAACTGGTGGCCGAGCGGGCTCTTGAAGCCGGCGTTAAGGATGTCGTGTTCGATCGTGGGGGCTATGTGTTCCACGGCCGGGTGAAAGCTCTGGCGGATGCGGCGCGTGAAGGCGGACTTTCGTTCTAAAGGATAGTCGAGATGGCACGTACCCCCACTGCTGAACGCTCCTCACAGGAGCGTCGTGATCGTCGTGATCGCGATCGTGCTCCGGAGCGTGAGCGCGAAGATGAGTTCACCGACAAACTTGTATCTATTAATCGTGTTGCCAAAGTGGTCAAAGGTGGCCGTCGCTTTGGATTCGCTGCTGTCGTTGTTGTTGGTGACAGTAAAGGCCGTGTCGGGTTTGGCACGGGAAAGGCCCGTGAAGTTCCCGAGGCCATTCGCAAGGCCAGTGAAAGGGCGAAGCGCGGCTTGGTTCGCGTTCCCTTGCGTGAAGGGCGCACTTTGCACCATGATATTTCCGGTCATTTTGGTGCGGGTCATGTTGTTTTGAGATCTGCTCCTGCGGGTACCGGCATTATTGCTGGCGGTCCGATGCGTGCAGTGTTCGAGACCATGGGCGTCCAGGATATTGTTGCCAAGTGTGTTGGTTCTACCAACCCTTACAACATGATCAGGGCTACGTTTGCTGCGTTGGCAAATCTTGAGAGCCCGCGGATGGTTGCTGCGAAGCGCAATAAGAAAGTTGGCGAAATTGTCAGTCGTCGTGAAATGACGGGTGCTGCTGAGGCAGACGCCGCCTCTGCTGAGTAAGGAGACGGAATGATGGCCCAGAAAAAGACGCTGACAGTTATGCAGACAGGAAGCCCGATCGGCCGCAGGGCTGACCAGAGAGCAACTCTGGTTGGGCTTGGTCTGAACAAGATCAATCGCACGCGGGTATTGGAAGATACACCGTCGGTACGTGGGATGATTGCCAAGGTGGCTCATCTCGTGAAGGTCGTAGAGGCGTAAGCCGACTTGGAACAAGCGAAGGTCGTTTGGTCTTCGCTTGTTTCCGGGGTTAGTAAGACAGGATCCTTCAATATGAAGTTAAATCAATTACGCGATAACGAAGGTGCAACCAAGAAGCGGATGCGCGTTGGTCGTGGTATAGGTTCTGGTAAGGGGAAAACCGGCGGTCGTGGCGTCAAGGGGCAGAAATCCCGCACAGGCGTTTCAATCAATGGCTTCGAGGGTGGGCAAATGCCTATCTATCGTCGTCTTCCCAAGCGTGGTTTCACCAATATCTTCCGTAAGGACTATGTTGCTGTGAATCTTGGACGTCTCCAGACAGCGATTGACGCAGGCAAGCTGGATATATCTGCTGTTATTACAGCCGAGAACTTGGTCTCTGCGGGTGTTGTGCGTCGTGTTCGCGATGGTATTCGTCTTCTGGGACATGGTGATTTCAGTGCGAAGGTAACCATCGAAGTTACAGGTGCTTCCCGTTCTGCTGTTGACGCAGTAGAGAAACTGGGTGGCAAGGTTGTGATGTTGGCTGCCCCTGTTATCGAAGGCGAGACAACCTGATCGCACGATCAAGATAGGACGTTGACCTTGTGATAGGTTATCGTCTGCTCTTGCGGGGAGCGTCGGCAGATGGTGCCTTTAGTAGCACCAATGTCAGGCGGCTCCCCGTTGTACATTTTTGATACCTGGAGCGTCGCATGGCTTCTGCTGCCGAGCAACTTGCTGCCAATATGAACTGGGGCGTTTTCGCCCAGGCTACGGAGCTGAAAAAGCGCATTTGGTTCACCTTGGGTGCGCTGATTGTGTATCGTCTCGGCACGTATATTCCTTTGCCTGGTATTGACCCACACGCATTGGCGGACGTTTTTTCCCGTAATCAGGGTGGCATCCTTGGGATGTTTGACATGCTGGCTGGTGGTGCCCTCAGCCGTATGACTCTGTTTGCTCTTAATATTATGCCCTACATTTCAGCCTCGATCATTCTTCAGCTTCTGACGACAATGACGCCGTCAATGATCGCTCTGAAGAAGGAGGGTGAGGCTGGTCGTAAGAAAATTAATCAGTACACGCGTTACCTTACTGTTGTGATTGCAGCGTTCCAGGCTTGGGCAATCGCTGCTGGGCTGGAGTCCATGACTGGTAGCGGTGGTGCTGTTGTTGTTGATCCTGGTCTTTTCTTCCGTTTTACAACCGTCGTGACCCTTGTCGGTGGAACGATGTTTCTCATGTGGCTGGGAGAGCAGATAACGGCAAGAGGTGTCGGTAATGGTATCTCGCTTATTATCTTTGCTGGTATTGTAGCAAATCTGCCGCAGGCTCTTGTTGCGACTCTGGAGCTGGGCCGCACCGGGGCATTGCATCCGTTGTTGATTCTTGTTCTTCTTCTGATGGCTGTTGGCGTTATTGCCTTTATTGTGTTTATGGAACGAGCGCAACGCCGTATCCTGATACAATATCCAAAGCGTCAGGTAGGCAACCGTTTGTATGGCGGTGAAAGCACGCACCTGCCCTTGAAGATTAACACTGCGGGTGTGATACCGCCCATCTTTGCCAGCTCAATACTATTGCTGCCGACAACTGTGGCCAGTTTTTATGCGGGCAGCGGACCTGACTGGCTTCAGGGATTGGTTGGTTGGCTTGGTCATGGGCAACCAATTTATATGTTGCTATATGCTGCGCTGATTGCGTTCTTTGCTTTCTTCTACACAGCTGTTGTTTTTAACCCCCATGAAACGGCAGATAATCTGAAGAAGCACGGTGGATTTATTCCGGGCATTCGTCCGGGAAAGAATACAGCTGAGTATATGGATTATGTGTTGACCCGTCTGATGGTTGTCGGCGCACTTTATCTTGTCTTTATTTCCATTCTGCCCGAGATTCTGATTACACGTTTGGCTGTTCCGTTTTACTTTGGTGGGACCAGCCTTTTGATTGTTGTTAGTGTGACTATGGATACAGTTACGCAAGTCCAGTCTCATCTTTTGGCACATCAATATGAAGGGCTTATCAGAAAGTCGAAGTTGAAAGGGCGGCGAGGCTGATGGCGGGAAAAAGACTGATTCTTATGGGGCCTCCCGGTGGGGGCAAAGGAACTCAGGCGCAGAGGCTTCGTGAACGCTACGGCATTGTCCAGCTTTCAACAGGCGAAATGCTTCGCGCGGCTGTGGCTGCAAAGAGTGCAACAGGCTTGCAGGCAAAGGCAGTGATGGATAGCGGCCATCTGGTTTCAGATGAGATTGTCATTAATCTTATTGATGACCGCCTTGATTGTGATGATGCTCGTCAGGGCTTTATTCTGGACGGTTTTCCGCGCAATATTGCTCAAGCACAGGCGCTTGATGTGCTGATAGCCAAGAAGGGTGTTGTGCTGGATGCTGCTATTGAGTTGCAGGTGCCCGATGATCTTCTCGTTGAGCGGATTGTTGGTCGCTTTACCTGCGATGCGTGTGGGGCCGGTTATCATGATACCTTCAAAAATCCCAAAGCGGCAGGGGTTTGCGATTCGTGTGGGGGTACCAAGTTTTCCCGTCGTGATGATGATAATGAAGACACGGTTCGCAAGCGCTTGGTTGCTTATCATGCGCAGACAGCGCCCCTTATCCCCTATTATAGGGCGCGGAATCTCTTGTATGTCGTTGATGGCGCAAGAGATATTGATGTTGTTACAAGCGAGCTGGAAGCTTTGCTTGGTTCGTAAGGTGGAGTGTGCGTCAGGTTTCTGGCCTTGTGTGTCATGGGCATGGTTGACTTGCCGGTAGCAGTGAATATAATCGCGCTCCTTCCGAGTCTGACTGCGGACAGAAACATTGGCGGCATTCTTTGTCGTTTGGAAAATTTAAGGAGTACGGGCCTTGGCGCGTATCGCTGGCGTTAACATTCCGACCAACAAGCGCGTGGAAGTCGCGCTGACATATATTTACGGCATTGGTCCAAAGCATGCGAAAGACATCTGCGAAAAGATGTCCTTTGCACCGTCTCTCAGGGTCAATCAAATGTCAGATGAAGATGTTCTTCGTTTGCGCGAGTTGATTGACAGCGCCTATAAAGTGGAAGGTGACCTGCGTCGCGAAGTTGCGATGAACATCAAGCGTCTGATGGATCTTGGCTGCTATCGCGGTCTGCGCCATCGTAAAGGGCTTCCTGTTCGTGGTCAGCGTACCCACACCAATGCCCGTACCCGCAAGGGACCGGCAAAGCCGATCGCCGGCAAGAAGAAGTAATTAGAGAGAAGGCAAGATACGGCAATGGCCAAGGCAGCTGCTGCGCGTCCCCGTCGTCGCGAACGCAAAAACATCACGTCCGGAATTGCCCACGTGAATGCGACCTTCAACAATACAATCATTACCATAACGGACGTGCAGGGGAATTCAATCTCTTGGTCCTCTGCTGGTATGCAGGGCTTCAAGGGCTCCCGCAAATCCACGCCGTATGCCGCACAAGTGGCCGCTGAAGATGCGTGTCGCAAGGCTCTGGACCATGGTATGAAGACGCTGGAGGTTGAGGTTGCTGGACCGGGCTCTGGTCGTGAGTCCGCCCTGAGAGCCTTGGTTTCAGCCGGGTTTATTGTTACCTCCATTCGTGATGTTACCCCTATACCGCACAATGGCTGTCGCTCGCGTAAGCGGCGTAGGGTCTGATTATCAGATTCGTTTTGTGTGACCGCCGCCCCGGATCGTTCCGGGGCATGGCGGCTTTGGTGTGATGAACCGAATGCCGTGTTGCGATGAGGTGCCCCTTGTTTCAGTATCTCTGCTGATTTCAAGGTCGGTCATTGTCAGCACGGTTTGGCCTGGCCCCGTTAGCAAGAGGGTGCATCCGTGATCCAGAAAAACTGGCAGGAACTAATCAAACCGCAAAAACTCAACGTCGAGCCCGGTGACGATCCCGCGTGCACGGCAACCGTTGTTGCAGAACCGCTTGAGCGCGGCTTTGGCATGACCTTGGGTAACGCCCTGCGTCGTGTTTTGATGTCTTCCCTCCAGGGTGCGGCTGTTACCGCTATCCAGATTGAAGGCGTTCTCCACGAGTTTTCCTCTGTCCCCGGTGTCAGGGAAGATGTCACAGATATCATCCTGAATATCAAGGCTCTTGCCTTGAGAATGCAGGGTGAAGGTTCGAAGCGCATGACCCTCAAGGCAACGGGTCCGTGTGTTGTGACAGCCGGAAATATTGAAACTGGTCATGGTGTAGAGGTGCTGAATCCCGACTTGGTGATTTGTCATCTTGATACCAATGCCTCCTTTAACATGGAGTTGACCGTTGATACCGGCAAGGGTTACGTGCCGGCCGCGAATAATCGTTCCGAGGACTCGCCTATAGGTCTGATCCCCGTTGATTCGATTTTTGCTCCGGTTCGTCGCGTGTCCTATCGCGTTGAGAATGCGCGTGTTGGTCAGGTGACGGACTACGACAAGCTGGTCATGAACGTGGAGACCAATGGTGCTGTTACGCCGGAAGATGCGGTTGCTTTGGCGGCTCGTATTCTCCAGGATCAACTTGCTCTGTTTATCAATTTCGACGAGCCGCAGGCTGCTTCCGAGGCGTACAAGGAAGATGATCTGCCATTCAACCGTAATCTGTTGAGGAAGGTTGATGAGCTGGAATTGAGTGTTCGTTCGTTCAATTGTCTGAAGAACGACAATATTTGCTACATTGGTGATCTGGTTCAGAAGACCGAAGCAGAGATGCTTCGTACTCCGAACTTTGGTCGCAAGTCCTTGAATGAGATCAAGCACCTGCTGGCGCACATGTCCCTGCATCTTGGTATGGAAGTGCCGAACTGGCCGCCTGAGAACATCGAAGAGCTTGCCAAGAAGCTTGAAGACCCTTATTGACCACCGGATCCGGCCTGCTTACAGAGAACTGTGCTCTTGAGCAGGCCGGTGCTGTTTTTGGTTTGGGGGCATAATGCCCCGTACTTGTTCTGCATCGCTTCCATAAATTTAAAACTGGCGGCGGGAACAAGAATTCTCATCGGCTCCGTGAGCGGGGCCAAGAAACTGGAAAGGAGACAGCCATGCGTCACGGAATGTCCGGCCGCAAACTCAATCGTACCTCGTCCCACCGCAAGGCTATGTTTGCCAACATGGCTGCCGCTCTGATCCGGCACGAGCAAATTCGTACTACTTTGCCCAAGGCAAAGGATCTGCGCCCGATTGCCGAGAAGCTTATTACGCTCGCCAAGCGTGGTGACCTGCATGCCCGACGTCAGGCGATTGCTCAGATTGGTGACGAGACAGTGGTCAGCAAGTTGTTTTCTGTTCTGGCAGAGCGTTATCAGGGTCGGCCCGGTGGCTATACGCGCGTCCTGAAGGCTGGTTTCCGCTATGGTGACTGTGCCCCTATGGCGATTATCGAGCTGGTTGATCGTGATCCTGCCGCCAAGGGTGCTGAAGACAAGGCCCGTGTTGCAGCAGAACTGGCAGCTGCCGAGCAGGAATAACCAAATCTGCCGCGTGTGTTGTTGTGGAGGGCAGTCTGATCAGGCTGCCCTTTCTGCTTTCTGGCCTTGGGTGTTAATCCGGGCTGGTATTTCGTGTTTTGATGTCCCACGTTACAAGCAGGCTGTGTTGTGTTGGTGAGGATGTTGTTGTGCGTTTTCTGAATCTGGTATTGCTGTGCTTGCTGATAGGCCCTGTCTGGCCGGCTACGGGTGCAGATTCTGAGGTTCCATCCTCTCGTCAAACGGTGACTCTTTCGTTTGCTCCGGTTGTGAAGCGCACCGCTCCGGCTGTTGTGAACATTTATACCAAAAAGGTTATCGTTACCCGCGAGACGTTGCCTTTGATGGCGGATCCTTTCTTCCGTCGTTTTTTGGGTGATGCTCCGGGCTTCGGTATTCCCCGTGAAAGGATTCAGAATTCTTTGGGGTCGGGGGTGATCCTGCGTCCGGATGGGGTTGTCGTTACGAATAACCACGTTATCGATGGCGCGGCCGAGATTACGGTTGTCCTGTCGGATCGCAGGGAGTTCGAGGCAGAGCTGGTCGGGGCGGATCCCCGTACGGATTTGGCGGTTCTAAGACTGAAGGATGGGCCGAAGTCCCTTCCTTTTCTTGAGCTGGCTGATTCCGGCGCACTGGAGGTTGGCGATCTGGTGATTGCGATCGGGAATCCTTTTGGTGTTGGTCAAACGGTCACCAGTGGCATCATTTCCGCGTTGGCGCGGACCAATATCGGTGTTTCTGATTACCGTTCATTTATTCAGACTGATGCTGCCATTAATCCCGGTAATTCCGGTGGAGCACTGGTTACGACAGATGGCCGTCTGGCTGGTGTCAACACGGCTATCTACAGCCGTGATGGCGGTAGTCTGGGGCTGGGTTTTGCTATTCCTTCCAATATGGTGAACACGACGGTCAAAAGTATTCTTGCGACAGGAAAGGCTGTTCGCCCTTGGCTTGGTGCTGGTGGACAGGTTGCTGACTCGAAGCTTGTTGAATCCTTGGGCTTGGATCGTCCCGGTGGTGTGCTGGTGGCACGTGTTGATCTTGACAGTCCGGCAGAGCGGGCTGGATTGAAGCGCGGCGATGTGATTATCGCTGTTAACGGTCATGATGTGATGGATTGGCAGGCCCTGCGTTATCAGATTGCCAGTCTGGAGCTGGGGAGCCGTGCGGAGCTGTCCGTCATTCGCAAGGGTAAGCCGGTTCAGCTTGCTTTTGCCTTGGAGCCACCGCCGGAAAACCCGCCGCGCCAGGAAACGGAAATCAAGGGTCCTCGCAATCCCTTGGATGGTATCCGTCTGGCAAATGCCAATCCGGCCTTGGCTGAGGAAACCGGGTGGGATGTTTTTACGGGGCAGGTTGTTGTGACAGCGGTGCGTCGTAATGGCTATGCAGCCCGTCTGGGCATACAGCCGGGTGATGTTTTGCAGTCCATCAACAGCAAGAAAGTGGCTGCGGTGCCTGACGCGGTTTCCCTGTTGGAGCAGCCCGCTCCGGGAGGGTGGCTTATCACCGTTCTACGTGACGGCAATGTCATGAACTTCCGGATACGGTGACATGGTCGGTTTGTTTGAACAGGCTGCGCCACGTCCGCTCGCAGATCGTCTCAGGCCCCAGCAGCTTTCGGATGTGGTAGGGCAGGCTCATCTTCTGGCAGAGGATGGGCCCTTGGGGCGCATGCTGCGGACACAGCGCCTGTCCTCGGTTATCCTCTGGGGGCCTCCGGGGTGTGGGAAAACCACGATTGCCCGGCTTCTGGCCGAACAGACGGAGCTTCATTTTGAGCCCCTGTCAGCTGTTTTTTCCGGTGTGGCTGACTTGCGCAAGGTTTTTGATGCTGCCAAGCAGCGGCGTTCTGTCGGCCGGGGCACCTTGTTGTTCGTGGACGAGATCCACCGTTTCAACCGTGCACAGCAGGATGCTTTTTTGCCCTACGTGGAGGACGGAACCATTACCTTGGTCGGGGCAACTACCGAGAACCCCAGCTTCGAGCTGAATGCTGCTTTGCTGTCGCGGGCGCGGGTCCTTGTTCTCAGGCGTCTGGACGATGATGCGCTGGAGCAGCTTCTGGCCCGCGCAGAAGAGATCATGGCCCGGCCCTTGCCCCTGGAACCTGATGCGCGTGAGCAAATGCGGGCGATGGCCGATGGTGACGGGCGCTATATGTTGGTGATGGCCGAAGAGGTTTTTGGAAGCGCAACCGGTGTCTTCCTGGGGACAGAGGATCTGGTTCGCCTGCTTCAGAAGCGTGCCCCCGTTTATGACAAGGATCGAGAGGGGCACTATAACCTGATTTCCGCCTTGCATAAGTCTCTTCGGGGATCGGACCCGGATGCGGCCCTTTACTGGTGTGCCCGTATGATCGAGGGGGGAGAGGACCCCGCTTATATTCTGCGCCGGCTTGTCCGGTTTGCTGTGGAAGATATCGGCTTGGCCGACCCAGCAGCCCTGGACCAGGCGATTGCGGCGTGGGATGCGTTTGATCGGCTGGGATCTCCGGAAGGGGAGCTAGCCTTGGCGCAGCTTGTCCTGTATCTGGGGACAGCCCCGAAATCCAATGCGGCTTATGTGGCTTGGAAGGCGGCCCGCAAGGCGGCCCGGCAGACAGGGTCGCTGATGCCTCCGCCCCATATTCTCAATGCCCCAACTGCCTTGATGAAGACGTTGGGGTATGGGGCGGGGTATGCCTATGATCATGATCAACCGGATGGATTCTCCGGGCAGGACTATTTTCCCGACGGTATGGAGCGGGTGCCGTTCTATAACCCTCCCGAGCGTGGATTCGAGAGAGAAATACGCCGCCGTCTGGATTACTGGGGCCGATTGCGGGCCCGTCGTGTCGCGATGAAAGGCAAGCCATGAGCGTGTGGGCTGTTGTGGCGGTGGCGGTTGGCGGAGCCTTGGGGTCTGTGCTGCGGTATGCTGTGATGGCGGGTGTTGGGCGGTGGGCCGGATCGGGCTTTCCGTGGGGTACTCTGGTGGTCAATGTCGCCGGGTCCCTGATTATGGGGATTCTGGTCGAGATTGTTGCCAGAAAATGGTCATTACCGGCTTTCTGGCAGGTTTTTTTGTTTGTCGGCGTTCTTGGCGGGTTTACAACCTTCTCTACGTTTTCCCTGGATCTGGCGATGCTGATGGATCGTCATGCCGGTCTGGCTGCTGTTTATGCGGTTGGATCCGTTGTGGTGGGAACGGCAGCCCTGTTTGTGGGGATGGCCTTGGTACGCTGGAGTATGTCATGAGTGTTCAATTGATCCCTGTTGCGGCAGACGAAGCTGATGTGCGTCTGGATCGCTGGTTCCGCCGCCGTTGGCCGGCCGTATCCCAGGGACGTCTGGAAAAGTTGTTGCGCACGGGTCAGGTACGTGTTGACGGGCGCCGTGCCAAGGCGGGGCAACGGCTTGAAGCAGGGCAGGTGGTCAGAATTCCCCCCCTGCCGGCAGATCCGGCAGACCACGCCGATGCAATACCGCCGCGCAGTGCTGCACCTGCCATTCGCCCTGATGACGAGGTGATGATCCTGGAATCCATCCTGTATCGTGATGATGATGTCCTTGTGCTCAACAAGCCACCCGGTCTGGCGGTGCAGGGGGGGACAAATACCAAGGTGCATGTTGATGCCCTGCTGGATGTCCTGCGCTTTGACAGTCGGGAACGTCCTCGTCTGGTGCATCGTCTGGACAAGGATACCTCTGGCATTCTGGTGCTGGCCCGCTCCGCTCGCTCTGCGTCTGCCTTGGCGTCGTCGTTCCGTTCCCGCGCTGCCCGCAAGATCTACTGGGCGCTGGTTGTCGGGTATCCCAATCCGTCCCGGGGGAGTATCCGGGCACCGGTTGCCAAGGTTCCGGTCGCCGGCGTCGAGAAGATGGAAGTCAATGTGGAAGAGGGGCAGGCCGCTCGTACCGAGTTTGCGGTTCTGGACAAGGCCGGGCGCTGTGTAACTTGGCTGCATCTGGAGCCATTGACCGGCCGGACCCATCAGCTGCGTGTTCACTGTGCCTATCTGGGAACACCCATTCTGGGGGATGGGAAATACGGTGGGGCCGAGGCCCATATCCAGGGCGAAGGTATATCGCGGAAGCTGCATCTGCACGCGCGGGCACTGCGTATCCCGCATCCGTCCGGACGGGGGGAGTTGACGATACAAGCCCCACTGCCCAGGCATATGGCCAGTAGCTTTGAGGCCTTCGGGTTTGATGAGAAGGACGTTGCCGATCCTTTTGCGGTGCTTCCGGAAACGACACGCAAGAAAAAATGACCACGCCTCTACGTCTTGTGTTGTGGGATGTGGACGGGACACTTCTGAACTCCCGTTTCCTGATTCTGGAAACCATGCATGAGGCATGCCGGCAAGAGAGGATTGCCTGCCCGTCTGCAAGCCTTGTTGCCCGTGGAACGGGGTTGCCTCTTGCGGACATGGTGGCCTTTGTTTTGCCAGATTATGATGCTGCTGTTCATCAGCGTGTGGCTGTGGCGTACCGTCGGATCTTTCCTGCGTTGCGGGAGAAAGGTGATGGCCATGACCGTCTGTTCCCGCATATCCGGTCCGTGCTGGATGATTTGCGGAAGCAAGAGATCCTGATGGGGCTTGTGACGGGCATGGGACGCCGCAGTGTTCTTGCGTTTGTGGAGCGTTACGGTCTGGCGGATTATTTTGTGACGGTTGGTACTGCGGATGACGGGCCTGGAAAGCCCAGTCCCTTTCTTGTTGAACGGGCTGTTTGCCAGACGGGTGCAGAGCGGAAAAATACGGTTGTGATTGGTGATACATCTTTTGATATGATGATGGCCCGCGCTGCCGGGGTATCAGCCATTGGCGTGGCATGGGGCAATCATGATATATCCGGGTTGTGGCAGGCTGGTGCTGAGGCCGTGGCAGAAGAGCCGGCTGTCTTGCCGGCATTGATCGGGCGTGTGTTGGGCAGGGGACAAGAATAATGCGTATTTCAACGGTGTTGAAGAGCCTTGTGGCTCTTGTTGTGGTGGCGGTTATTAGTGTGGCCGTTGTGTTATCAACGCTGGACGTTAACAAGTACAAGGATGTGGTTGCCGCCCAGGTTGAGGCCATGACAGGCCGTCGTCTGACTCTTGACGGAAATCTTGACCTTGCCTTGGGGTTCAGTCCGGCGATTGTTGTCAACCAGGCCAGCTTTGCGAATGCGTCTTGGGGATCGCGCCCTCACATGGTGTCTGTTGAACGGGTTGAGGCTGAACTGGCACTGATTCCGGCCCTGTTCGGTGATATCCGCGTTGGGCGCCTGGTGCTGATCCGGCCGGATATCCTTCTGGAAACCAATGCCAAGGGGGTTGGAAACTGGGAATTCCCGGTTGGCAAGCCCGAGGGGCAGAAGAAGCCCGCCGCATCGGCACCGTCTGGATCCCCCGCACCTGATGCAGCCCCTTCGGCAGGGGCTCCCATACCCTTCCTGGCGTCGGTTCTGATCAAGGATGGCCGCCTGACTTGGCGGGATGGCAAGACCGGTGCGACCAAGGTTCTTGAGCTTGCAGGTGTCAGTCTGGGGGCTTCGTCCCCTCATGATCCGGTTTCGCTTGATATTCGTGGTTCGTTTAATGCTGTTGGATTTGATGTAGCTGGTGGGCTTGGTCCCGTTGCAGCCTTGTTGAGCAAGGATAGTGACGGGAAGCCTTGGCCCTTGTCTGTAAAAGGTGATTTGGGGGGCATTGATTTTACAGCCGATGGGGCCATCAAGGATCCGTTGTCCGGGGCCGGGTTGGCGTTGAAGCTGCATATCCGCGCATCATCCTTGGAAAAGCTGAAGCCTTTGGTCGGGGATGTTCCAAAAATTCCGGCTGTGGATCTTGCCGCGTCTGTTTCCGGTGGTGGAACAGCCTGGAAGGTATCGGACCTTGTCCTCTCATCCGGTTCATCAAAAGTGACGGGGACCGTGGGGATAGAGACCGGAGGAGCTCGCCCTCGCGTGGATGTTGCCCTGCAGTCCCCTCTTCTTGACCTGAAGGCATTGCTGCCTTCATCACAGTCAACAGGCAAGGCTGCGCCAACCTCAGGTACGGGGTCTGTTTCCGCCGGGGGGACGGCGGGTTCACATTCTGGCAAGGTCTTTTCAGCAGAGCGTCTTGATCTTTCCGGCCTGAAGGCTGTTGATGCCCGTTTTGATGTTCAGGTATCCCGCCTGGTGATGCCTGATGCGGTTGAGCTTGAAGCCGTGGCGGCAAAGGGGGAGTTGGTCAACGGTCGACTTGGCATGACGCCGGCCAGCATGCGCTTGGGTGATGGAGCTATTACCGCCAACATCCATCTTGCCGCTCCGTCCGGGCCTGCAGATTTCAAGCTTGATGCCAAGGCAGACAAGGTGGTTCTGGGGCGTGTATTCAGCCAGATCGGCAAAACCGACCTGTTGTCGGGCGTGCCTTCCGATGCCACGGTTTCACTAAAAGCCAATGGGTCTTCGGTTGCTGCCCTCATGGCTTCCCTGGACGGTCGTATCCTGGTCCGCATGGGGGAGGGGCGCATCAATAATGCCCTGATTGACTGGGCTGGTGCCGACATCATCAACCAGTTGGCCGAGCAGCTGAATCCTGTCGGCAAGCGTGAGCCAAATACTCACCTGATGTGCGGCGTGATTAATGTGCAGGCCAACCATGGTGTACTGGGTTGGGACAAGCAGATTGCCTTTGAAACAGCCAAGATGAATGTGGTGTCATCAGGCAAGGTGGACCTTGGTCGGGAAGCTCTGGATGTCGGGGTTCGTCCGTCTGCCAAGGGAGGTGTCGGGGTTGGCGCCGGGGCGTTGGCAGATTTCCTGCGCTTGCAGGGTACATTGGCCAGTCCATCCATTGGTATTGATGCTGCTGGTGTGGCCAAGACAGCCCTGTCCATAGCCGGTGCGCTGGCTGGCGGTGGCGGAGGCAAGAGCCTGTTGGGGGCTCTGCAGGGAGGGAATGCTGCGGGTTCGTCGTCTGCTGATTCATCGCCGTGTGCGACGGCCCTGGGGCAGGGAGGTAAATCCTCTTCCTCTGATGGGGCACAACCGTCCAAACAGGCCCCGGCAGCACCCGATAACCCGGTTGACTCGATCAAGAAGGGGCTGAAAGGGCTTCTGCGCTAGAAGTGGTGCGTACATTGTGGAAAGTAGGTCATTGATTTTGGAACAGATGCAGCGGCCCCGGCGCTTCTGGAAGCATGCTACCGTTTGTTGTGATGGTGATGCGGGATACGGCGTTGAGCTGGACGGCAAGTCTATCAACGTCGCCTCCGGCAGGCCGTTGCAGGTGCAGGCGCGTGCCTTGGCCGAAGCCATTGCCCGTGAATGGAACGATCAGGGGGACAGTCTGTCTTTTGCTGCCATGCCAATAACCCGGTTGGCCAGCGCGGCTGTGGATCGTACGGAAGATCAACGTTCAGCCCTGATTGAAGGGCTGATGGACCATGTACACGGTGATGTCCTTTTTTATCATGCCGCAGATCCGGCTGACTTGGTTGAGCTACAGGCCGTGACGTGGGGTCCGCTGCTGGCTTGGGCTGGGGATGTCTTGGGGGTAAAGCCCCTGACGACCCGTGGGCTTATGCCGGTGCAGCAGGACAGTGCCTATATCGCGGCGGTGAGGCAGGCCATAACGGGCCTGACCAACGAGATGCTGACCGTTTTCCATGGAGTTGCATCGGGTTGCAACTCGTTGATTCTTGCCTTGGCTCTTGTGCGTAGGCACATTGATGCGGCGACAGCGTTTGATGCCTCCCTTCTTGACGAGCTGTACCAGTCATCCCTGTGGGGGGAGGATGACGAGGCTGTACAACGCCGGGCGGCCTTGCGCCAGGATCTGGTGCAGATGGAGGTCTATGCTTCTTTGCTGGGTACGCAATAGTTCATGATGTCTCGGCCTCTTCCTGGTCAGTGCATTGATGGCGCAGGAGTACCGGCGTTTGGGCAATGGCAAATAGAAGGGTCAGGGGCAGGATCCCGAAGACCTTGAAGCTGACCCAAGTATCGGTATCCATGGTCCGCCATACAACTTCATTCAGACCTGCCAGCATGACGAAGTAGCTGATCCACAGCAGGCTCAGCAGTTTCCATCCCTGTTCCGTCAGTTTGATGCTGCCGTCGAGCAGGGTGCGCAGGAAGATTTTCCCGCCAAGAAGCCCGCCGCCCAGAACGGCTGCCATGCCAAGGCTGAACAAGGTTGGCTTCAACTTGATAAACATGTCGTTGTCGAGGGCAATTGTCAGCCCGCCCAGCACACCAACAAAACCTCCGCCGATCAGCAGCATGGGGGGGATGGTCTTGCTATGGAGGTAGAAGATTCCCAGTGACACGATCAGTGCCACCATGAAGGCCGCTGTGGCGGTTACCAGTCCAAACCGACTGTTGGCAAAAAAGAAGATCAGTAAAGGGCCCATCTCCAGGGTAAATTTAAGCCATTTATTCATGACATCTATGGTATCCGTACAGTATCTGTTTTCCGGTTAAGGGCGGTACCATGCCAGATTGCGGCATTTTGGGCAAATACTCCCTGTGTGAGGGGTTTCCTGTTCTCCTTTTCTGTATCGCCTGATATAAATCCCACCGTGTTCCAAGGTTCATATACAGGACTTCTTTTTCATGTCTCACCATGTTGCCGCTGGTCCCCGTGTTGCTGTTGTCGGTGTAACCGGGGCTGTCGGGAAGGAGATGGTGCGCGTTCTGGCCGACCGTGCTTTTCCCCTCTCTGATCTGCGCCTTTTCGCCTCTGCCCGCTCTGCTGGCAAGACGTGCCAGACGGCCTATGGCACCAAGACGGTGGAGGCATTTTCAGTCGATGCCGCTGCAGAGTGTGATATAGCCCTGCTGGCTGTATCAGGCGATTTTGCGCAGCAACATGCTCCACGGCTGGCTGCTCGCGGGGTTGTGGTGATCGATAACTCCTCTGCCTTCCGGTATGACGAGGGGACCCCGCTTGTTGTGCCGGAGATCAATCCATCGGCTGTTATAGATTCGCAGATTATTGCCAATCCCAACTGTACGACGGCGATCCTGTCGGTTGCCCTGTGGCCTTTGCATCAGGTGTTTGGCCTGAAAAGGGTTATGGTGTCCACGTATCAGGCGGCATCTGGTGCCGGCGCTGAAGGTATGGCGGAGCTGGAAGAGCAGGCCCGCGCGTGGCTGGATACGGGCAAGGCCGGGCATTCTGTTTTTGCTCACCCCCTGCCTTTTAACCTTATCCCGCATATCGATGCCTTCCAGGATAACGGTTATACCCGCGAAGAGATGAAGGTCACCTGGGAAACCCGCAAGATTCTCGGGCTGGCTGATTTGCCGGTTTCCTGTACGTCCGTGCGTATTCCAACCATGCGTGCCCATGCCGAGACTGTTGTCGTTGAGACCGAGAAGCCCGTTGATCCGGTTGTTGCCCGCGATGTCATGGCGGCAGCTCCCGGTGTTGTTGTGGTTGATGATCCCCGGGAACGCCGGTATCCCATGCCCCTGACTGCATCGGGCCGTTATGATGTGGAGGTTGGGCGTATCCGGCAGAGCCTGGCTTTTGGTTCTCATGGGCTGGAGTTCTTTTTGTGCGGGGATCAGCTGCTGAAGGGAGCCGCCCTGAACGCCGTGCAAATTGCAGAAGAGCTGGTTCGTCAGCGCGGCGATGCCTTGCAGCCAAAGGCTTGGGCATGAAAGCAGGAGCAGCCTGAAGGCGGTTTGGGCTGGTGTCTTTCGGAAAAAGGCGGTATCGGTGTCGGGTAACGACGGGCTGGCCATTGCCCCGCGGATATCCGGGATCTGTCTGGCATTCCCCGCGAGAACTGGCCTTGAAAAGAACTGGAGAACGAGAGCATGGCTCAGAATGTGGTTTATGTTGTTGTCGGGCAAGCCCGTCCTGATACAGCAGATGAAGGCAGTGATCCTGTTGCCATCAGCGTAATGTTGACGGCTGACGATCCGGACCAAGCTGTTGAGCATGCCGTTGATGCTCTGGAAGAAGATGGTTTCGAAGATGTGGAGATCGAGCAGGTCGGGGAAATTGATGAAGCTCCCGACAATGACCTGCGTGCGCCTTATGATGCGGCCCTGTCTGGCGAGATTGCCATCATAGAGTACGAGTGAATATTCAGTCTTGAACAGAGTGCAAGCCGGGGTTCTGCTGTTGCAGGCCCCGGTTTTTGTATGATCATGCCTGTGTTTTCGGGGATACAGACGGACGTTTTTGCATCGGGCCAGTGGCCTGTGCGCCGAAAACCGTCTCAAAGGTTTTTTGTAACAGCGTATCCATGTCTTTGATCGAGATGGACACGCCCAGATCCTGTAGGCTTGTAACGCCATGGCTGCTGATGCCGCAGGGAATAATGCCCTGGAAGTGCGTAAGATCAGGGGCAATGTTCAGGGCAAAGCCGTGTAGGGTGACCCAGCGTTTGACCCGTACACCAATGGCCGCGATCTTGTCTTCGCGGCCATTCCCCCGGTTAATCCATATTCCAACCCGGTCCGTCCGCCGCTCCCCGTTGATGTCCAGGGTGCGCAAGGCCTGGATCAGCCATTCCTCCAAGGCATGTACGTAGCAGCGGATGTCCTGTGTGCGTTGCTTCAGATCCAGCATGACGTATCCAACCCGCTGTCCAGGCCCGTGATAGGTATAGTGCCCGCCGCGCCCGGTCTCATAAACAGGGAATGCGTCGGGACGTAGAAGCTCCTCCGCCCGCGCGCTGGTACCTGCTGTATAGAGCGGGGGGTGTTCCAAGAGCCATACCAACTCTTCGGCATGGCCGGTTGATATGGCGTTGCCCCGCTTTTCCATGGTGGCAACAGCATCGGGGTAGGGAACGGGGGTGTCGGACAGCCACCATTCAGGGGCGGGTGAAAACATAGGGATCCTCGTAAAATCGTGCTTGATTGCAGGAAGGTGAAGTGCTATTCCACTGGCTCCCTGATGGCAAGGGGCTGTGTAGAAACAGTGCTGTGCCGCAAAGGGTTGGACAGTTTTGTGAAGATCGTTTTTACAACAGTGCGGTCGTGGCGGAATTGGTAGACGCGCAGCGTTGAGGTCGCTGTGGCCGAAAGGTCGTGGAAGTTCGAGTCTTCTCGACCGCACCATTGTAAAAATGAGAAACCCGTCGCCTGTGGTGACGGGTTTTTATTTTGGTATTGTCCCTGTGAGCCTAGGGCCCAGGTCCAGGGAGGCCGGAGATTGATCATGCATGGACATGTGTACTGGACCGAACTGATTACTGCAGATGTGGAAGCTGCGCGTGATTTCTATGGGTCTGTTTTTAATTGGTCCTTCTCGGAAATACCAACACCGGACGGGCATTACTGGTTGGCCTTTGACGCGGATGACACACCGGTTTGCGGGTTCTGTCAGGCCGGTACCGCAGGGCGCCCGGCTGGCGCTGGTGATCTCTGGCTTAGCTATATTGCTGTTCCTGATGTGGATCTTTGTATGGCGATGGCGCGTCAGTCCGGCGGTTCCATAGCGGTTGGTCCGTTCGATATGCCGGGTGTCGGGTGTCTGGCCATCCTGAAGGATGCGGCTGGTGCGTTGCTTGGTGTTATTGCGCCTTCTTCTGGCGCATCAACTTAGCGGAATGTGATGTACTGGGCGACGGGGCCGTCCAACATGTCTGAATTCTGGATCAGCTGCTGGATCTCGGCCTCACTCTTGATCGAGCCGTTTTTGCGCATATCGCCCACCTGTTCCTTGAGGGCTGTCAGGGCCTTGATGCCTTCCGGCGTTTGCAGGGGGCCTTCAAAGAACTTACGGCCCAAGCCGGGCTTGGTAAACAGGCCCTCACAAATATACAGGGCTTCCCCGAAGGTGGATGGTGTCTTGCCCACAATCCCCAGTGCCCGCAAGATATCCAGAGGCAGCATTTCCAAGTAGCGGTCACAGAACAGCTGAATGCGGTCGATTTTATCCTTGCGGTCTACCTTGTCCGTGGTCCGGATGTCCTTGACCACGTTTCCAAGCCCTTCCAGGATATCTGGCGGCATGCCCAGCATGGCCGTAAACCATGATCCGAAGATTTTATCTGCAAGGCCCAAGTCTGTCTCGAACTTGTGCCCGGATACCTTGGGTTCTCCGCGGCTGGCGCGCTCTTCGTTAACCTTGTCGGTGATGTCCCGTATTTCCCACTTTCCCAAGACGGTAATTGCCTTGGGGTCTGTGATGGATCCAAAAGCCTCACCAATATCGCGGATCTGCTCAACGCATGTGAAGTGTACGCCGATGGCGCGGATTGTGTCGGGCTGCCAAGCTGCGATGTTTTTGAAGCCCGAGCGCAGGACCTGTCGCAAGGCCCGCAGGTGATAAGCCTTCAGGGTTGCCATGGCATAGAGCACATCAGGGTCTATTTCGACCAGGGCTTGCCCAATTGATGTTCCGAATCCTTGGATAAGCTCGGTCATGGCCAGTTGCTGGAATTGGGACAGAACACGCAGACGGGGCAGGGCTTCCGGTGAGCGAATGACACCAACCAGTCGTTTCAATGCCTTGGGGTTTTTGCGGAAGATCGATTTTACAGCCCGGTCGATGAAATACATCTGGGCTTGTTCAATGGTCAGCCCACAGGCACCCATGAACGAGCGTCCCTTGTCCGGAGTTACCTGCTTTCCTGTTGTGTCAATCAGCCGGAACACATTGGAATTCCAAGCCGAAACAAAGATACGCAGTGCTCTTTCAATGCATTCGTCCTTGCGCATGGCCGCAGTGAGCGATACCCCGGCCAAGCGTCGCTCACCCTCTGGTAATGCCTTGGCCTCTATACGTTGCAGGATGGGGTAGATCTCGCCGACAACCCGCATCAGGCGGTCCTGACGCTGTCCCTCCATTTTATTGAACGTATTGCGAAGGATTCCTTTGAACGGGGGAGGGACCAAGGACAGGACAGGGCCATCACCTTCGCCGTCGCCGATGATCAGAAGGGGGGTTTCCAGTTGAGCTCTGACATCCGACATTCCAGATCCTGCGCCGCCCGTTGTTGACCATCATGCTGGCTCCGAAGGGGAACCACGGTCAATAGATGGTGTGTTATGGTGGTATGTGTGTGTCTGAAAGACGAAAAACGCCAGCAATTTCTTAACTATTTCATTATTGCAGAGATTGATTTATTCCAAGTTTTACATTCTTTAGTTGACGTTGGCCGTATGGAAACTTAGCGTATCGGGCGTTTTGACCCGGGGTGTTCATACAAGGGGCGTTATGTTTGTAAATAGCGATTCTGGTCCGGGCGAGTCGGGTGTTGCGACCATGGTGTAACGGGGGATATATGATCAGAAGGGGGGATGACCCGGTTGTCATCGTGGGGGCTGCGCGTACCCCGACAGGGGGGTTTCGGGGATGTTTGTCTTCCCTGTCCTGTCCGGCGCTGGGCAGTGTTGCTGTCCGTGCGGCTGTCGAACGTTCGGGGGTTGATGTCGCTGACGTCGATGAAGTGGTGATGGGGTGTGTCCTGTCTGCCGGGCTTGGGCAGGCTCCGGCTCGTCAGGCTTTACGGGGGGCCGGTTTTCCGGATCGCGTCGCGGCGACGACTGTTAACAAAATGTGCGGTTCCGGAATGCGTGCCGCGATGATGGCCCATGACATGCTGGTGGCTGGTTCGGCTTCGGTCGTTGTGGCCGGTGGCATGGAAAGCATGAGCAATGCCCCCTATTTGCTTGAGAATGCCCGATCAGGACTGAGAATGGGGCATGGGAGGGTGCTGGACCACATGTTCCTGGATGGGCTGGAGGATGCCTACGATCGTGGGCGACTGATGGGTGCTTTTGCTGAAGATACAGTAGCCGCCTATGGTTTCTCCCGCCAACAGCAGGATGCTTTTGCCTTGGGCAGTCTGGAGCGTGCCCTTGCCGCAGCCCGCAGTGGCGCAACCGCTACCGAAATTGCTCCTGTAGCCGTGCCTGCCGGGAATGGTGAGGCCCAGGTTACTGTTGATGAGCCGCCTACCTTGGCGCGGCCGGAGAAAATACCCACTCTGAAGCCGGCATTTCGCCCTGATGGTACGATAACGGCAGCCAATGCATCTTCCATTTCCGATGGCGCTGCTGCTTTGGTGATGATGCGCTTGTCAGAAGCGGAACGGCGTGGGCTTTCTCCTGTGGCCACGCTGGTAGCGCAGGCCACAGAAGCGCGGGAGCCGCCACAGTTTACCACGGCTCCGGTTGGCGCTATCCAGAGAGTTCTTGGCAAAGCGGGATGGTCGAAGCGGGACGTTGATCTGTGGGAAATCAATGAGGCATTTGCCGTGGTAACCATGGTAGCAATCCACGACCTTGGGCTGCCACATGATGCTGTGAACATTCATGGGGGAGCCTGTGCCCTGGGGCACCCGATCGGGGCATCCGGGGCGCGCATTGTAGTGACCTTGCTGCAGGCCTTGCGTCGGAACGCCTTGAAGCGTGGTGTTGCAAGCCTTTGTATCGGTGGTGGAGAGGCAACGGCCTTGGCGCTTGAATTGGCTGTGTGAATCCGTGACACTCGGCGCCCGCCGGGCTTTGTTATGAAAGAGTACAAAAACAGTCTTGATTGCATTACGTATGTGCACCAATGTGGCGTCCGTTGCTTCCGGGCAGAGGCTTGGCCGGGTGCTGTTGCAACTGGGTGACACACAGGAGCTTATGAAATGACAGGAACAATGGAAAAAATCAGGACGATTGACAGGATGGTAGCGGGCTTTCGGGCTTTTCGCTCGACCTATTACGAGCAAAGGCCGGAGAGGGCAGTATCTCTTGTCGAGGGTGCCCAGCAGCCGGAGGTGCTCCTGATTGCCTGTTCCGACAGCCGTGTTGATCCGGCTATCCTGACCAATGCCGAGCCGGGTGAGCTGTTCGTCGTGCGTAACGTGGCCGCCCTGGTCCCCCCGTGTGAGCAGGATGGGGCCTACCATGGCACCTCGGCGGCAATAGAATATGCTGTGCGTGACCTGAAGGTTGCCGATGTGATTGTGCTGGCCCACTCCGGCTGTGGTGGTATGCGGGCCTTGGTTGCCGCCCGTCAGGGGCAGAAGATGGATCGCCCGTTTATCAATCCCTGGATCTCGCTGATGGGTGATTGTGCCGGGCATGAGGATGATGACCCTGATCCGGTCAGCCAGAGTTCCTTGCGCAGGTCGTTGTCCAACCTGAGGACATTCCCGTTTGTCCGCGATGCCGAGAATGCAGGCAAGATTGCTCTGCACGGCTGGTGGTTTGACATGCGTGAAGGCATCCTGTGGCAACTTGATCAAGAGAGTGACACGTTCGTGCAGATGGTCTAGGCCTGTGGCCAGGGGTGGATAAACAGGGGGGAACAGGGATGCCTTTTGATGATCAGCAGGCCATGGTGCGTGACATGGCCCGCGCCTTTGCCTGTGCGGAGCTTCGCCCGCATGCAGCCCGTTGGGACCGGGAGCATGCGGTTCCCCGCTCTGTTCTGGCCAGGATGGGCGAGCTTGGTTTTATGGGGATGCTCGTCCCTCCGGAATGGGGCGGTGCCGGCATGGATTATCAGTCGTATGCCTTGGCGGTTGAGGAAATTGCTGCCGGCTGTGGTGCTGTCTCAACGATTATGAGTGTGCACAACTCGGTGGCTTGCATGCCACTTCTTCTTTACGGAACTGAGTCTCAGCAGAGCACGTTCCTTCGTCCTTTGGCACAGGGACAGATGCTTGGCGCCTTTTGTCTGACCGAACCTCAAGCTGGATCGGATGCCTCTGCCTTGAGGACCCGTGCGGTTGCGGATGGTGATGCCTGGGTCCTGAATGGCTCCAAGATGTTCGTAACGTCAGGGCGCAATGCCGATGTTGCCATTGTTTTTGCCGTGACAGATCCCGACGCGGGAAAGAAGGGAATCTCTGCTTTTATTGTGCCCACATCCCTGCCGGGCTGGCAGGTGCTCAGGGTCGAGGAAAAGCTGGGGCTGCATGCCTCTGATACTTGCCAGATTGCTCTTGATAACATACGTCTTCCCGGTACCTTGATGTTGGGACAGCTTGGGGATGGATATCGCATTGCCTTGTCCAATCTGGAAGGTGGCCGTATCGGCATAGCAGCCCAGGCAGTGGGTATGGCTCGGGCGGCGTTTGAATTAGCCCGTGATTATGCTTGCCAAAGAGAAACCTTTGGTCGCCCCCTGATAGAGCATCAGGCGCTGGCTTTTCGTTTGGCGGACATGAAAACGCAGATCGCTGCCGCCCGTCTTATGGTATCTGAGGCTGCCGCGTGTCGTGACAGTGGTCGTTCTGCTTTGACCGAAGCCAGCATGGCCAAGCTTTTTGCATCGGAGATGGCAGAGCGTGTATGTTCAGCAGCGCTGCAAATGTTTGGCGGGTATGGGTATATGCGGGACTGCGAAGTGGAGCGCATATACAGGGATGTCAGGGTTTGCCAGATCTATGAAGGAACCAGCGATGTCCAGCGTATGGTCATCGCCCGGGCCATCGCTCAGGAGTGTAGTGCGTGATGTCCAGTAAAAAGCCTGTTGAATTCTGGTTTGATTTTTCCAGTCCCTATGCCTATCTGGCATCAGCCCAGATCGAGGAAATTGCGGATGAACACGGTCGTTCTGTTGTTTGGCGGCCATTCCTTCTGGGTGCAGTGTTCAAAGAAACCGGGGCCAAGCCAAACGTGGATAATCCGTTCAAGAAAGAATACATGGGGCGCGATGTTCCGCGCTTTGCTCGTCTTTATGAAATGGACTTTGTCTGGCCGGATCCGTTCCCGGTTTCCACATTGATCCCGGCCCGGATCTTTTACTGGGTTGAACGCTACAAACCAGAAAAAACAGCTGATTTTGTTGGTTCTGTCTTTGATGCCTTCTTTTCCCGTGGTCACAATATTGCCGAGAAGGATGTGGCGCTGGATGCTGCATCAAAGATCGGGCTGGATCGTGCTGTTCTGGATGAAGCCCTGGAAGAGCCAATGATCAAGGAACGACTTAAGAACATTAATGACGAAGCTGTCCGGCGCAAGATTTTTGGTGCCCCTGTGACCGTTGTGGACGGAGAAATGTTTTGGGGGGCCGATCGTTTGTGGATGGTGGAGGAGTGGCTGCAAAGCGGGGGATGGTAAATGGTTCTGGCTCGTGGATTTCGTCAGCTTCTTGATGAGGCATATGCCCGTATCGAGACAGTTTCCGTGCCAGATGCACTGGCTCTGCACGCTGATCCGGGCGTTTTGTTTGTTGATGTCCGTGATATCCGTGAGCTGGCCCGTGATGGTGTGATACCGGGGTCGTTTCATGCGCCCCGTGGATTGTTGGAGTTCTGGGTTGATCCTGACAGCCCGTACTTTCGTAGTGTCTTTGGAGAGGGGCGTAGGCTGGTTCTTTACTGTGCCTCGGCATGGCGTTCCGCTCTTGCGTGCCAGACTTTGGTGGAGATGGGGGTATCTTCCGTCTGTCATCTGGGCGGGGGGTTGCGGGCTTGGCGTGACGCGGGGGGGGGGGCGGTTGTTTCCATATCCGATGGCTAAGGCGCTGGTGCTTCTGTCTCGCCTGTTTCTACGAGGCCGGTTAAAGTGGTGCGGCCGGTTGAGGCAATAGACTGGAAACAGGGCCGATACAGATGGTACGGTGGCGTCTGTTGCTGTGGGGTTACGTCTGGGTATCTGATGGAGTGCGTTTCCTCCGTTACGGGCAAGAAGGGGTGTAGCATGGCAGCCGAGTCGAAGGGCAATGTGTGGGAAAATAGCACGTTATGCGTCTTTGCCGGTCTCGCGCGGGATTCCCAGTGTCTGGGACGTGATTTATCGGTGCTGGTAACCAGCGTGGGCGTGCATGATGATTTTGATTCGCCCAGCTTTCACAGTGATTTGGATGCATTGACCGGCATTCTGGCTTCTGGAGCGGCAGCCCAAGCCATCCGGGATGCCTTGACGGATGATGATCGCGCTGTTTTGCGTGACATGAAGCCGGTCTATACTCTGTTGGCTCACCGTTTTTTTCTTGATTTTCAGTCTGATGATGACGCCGCTCGTTCGGCATTAGCCTCTGCGCGTGTTCTTCTTGACCAGTGCCGGGCTATTGTGTCGCGATTGTTTGCGGCCTTGGGCTCTGTGGATAATGTTTGAGTCGGGTGCAAGTGCATCCCTGCTACAGCAGGGTGTTATGGCCTGAAGGGGGGTATGGGCCTGTGTTTCCTCGTGTTGCCGGATTATGTGTCTGAGAGCCGGATGTGCAGGGGGCTTTTTGGGCTGGATTTGGCCCGTGAAGCGTAGTCTGGCCAGCCATGGTCCGTTGGTATGACATAGACTTTACATACAGTCTCTTTGATAATCGGCCAGACTATGTGGGTCCAGGGTTGATTCTGCCCGGATCTTCTGGTGGCGCCGGAGTATGGCAGCCCCGAATCCCCCACGCGGGGCGAGGCGGCAGAAAGGGTAGCGGATGAGCGGTTATAACCTGGATCGCCTCAACTTCCTTGTCGTGGATGACAACAAGCACATGCGTGCGTTGGTCAAGACCTTGCTGCATGCCCTTGGATCCAAGAACGTTCACGAAGCCGCAGATGGTGCCGATGCCTTCAAGGAATTGCGCCATTTTCCGGCCGACGTTATTATCTGCGACTGGAATATGTCCCCGTTGGACGGACTGGACTTTGTGCGTCTGGTGCGGACCGGCAAGGACAGCCCAAACCCGTTTGTCCCGATTATTATGCTGACAGGGCATACGGAAATGCACCGGGTGATTGAAGCCCGTGATTCCGGTATCCACGAATTTTTGGCCAAGCCAATTTCGGCCAAGGGGCTTTATTCGCGTATACGGTCGATTATCGAGCGTCCGCGCCCCTTTGTACGTGCGGGTCTCTACTTTGGCCCGGATCGGCGCCGCCGCCAGATTGACTGGAAGGGACCGGAGCGGCGCAAGGTCAACCAGGAAGCGATCAAGCAGGCTGTGGATCAGGTTGAGGATGGAGGCCTGAGCCAGTCTGAGGTTGAAGCTCTTCTGGGCGGATAAGAAACTTTCTGCCATTATCGCCCCATGTAACCGAATTTTCGGAACAGGAGGCCCGAGCGTGACGACTGAAAAGAAGCAGAATAACCAGGCATCATCCGTTGGCGAGGAGGAGGTGGAACGTCCTCCCGTCAGCCCGGAAGAGCTGGAGGAGATGCTTCGCCAGCTGGCAGATGCCAAAGCCGCAGCTTTATCCCGTACGGGCGTTGAGGTTGTTCAGCCACCTCACAAAATCAAGGACAAGGTTTCTGTTTCTGCTTCGGGCGTCAGTCCGGAAATGCTGGATCGTGCGGAGAAGGTCATGACGTCTATGGCCGGTGATTATCTTACTTGGGCGGGGGAAGATCTGCAGCGTTTGCAGGATCTCTATGAGCGTCTGGAAAAAACGCCACCGGCCGAAGCCAAGCCCGTCCTGCGCGAGCTTTTCTCGCTGGCTCATGACATGAAAGGGCAGGGGGGAAGTTTCGGGTATGGTTTGGTAACCGTCATTGGAAACATGCTGTGTCGTTTGATAGAGAAGCTGGAGAATGACTGGCGTTCCAGTTATCTCGCTGTGATCAAGGTTCACGTCGATGCCTTGCGTCTGGTGATTTCAGGGCGCATGCAAGGTGATGGCGGTCGTGCAGGTGAGAATATGATCAGCGGTCTGGAAGCAACCTTGACCAAAACCCTGAAGGGTGGGTAACCGGTCATTCCTCACTGTTGTTGTAATCCAGCCCCGGCCTTGTGTCGGGGCTCTTATTATGCGGCAGATCGAGGTTTTTTTGTTATTTAGCCTGACATGACATTATCATTTTATATTTAATTGCACATTAACTGTGCGAGATCTTTCAGGAGCATTTTGTGGGGTATACTCAACGGGAAGAGGTTTGTTCAGCTGCTCGGTTGCCTTCAGTCCTGCGTGAGGAATTAGAAGGATACAATTGGGCGCGGGATAACGTTGGTCAGTCTGGCGCGGCCATCTATCACCTGTACGGTAAAACACATGCCCCTGAACTATACCTGAAATATGGTAAAAGTACGGTTGCGGACGATATTGCAAGCGAAATGGTTAGACTGAGCTGGTTGGCTGCTTGCATGCCTCTTCCAGCGATTGCACATTTTACCCGTACCGCTGATGAGGCGTGGCTGCTGACGACAGCAATGCCCGGAAGAACTGTTTACCAGATGTTGGAGGCATATCCTGATGCACGTATCGATCTTGTTGATGCACTGGCAGAATTTCTGCGCAGGCTTCATGCTGTTCCTGTGAGTAGTTGCCCCTTTAACAGTGGTCACATCTTTCGGCTTGCTCTGGCACAGCAACGAATCAACGCTGGTTTGGTCGATGCCGATGACTTTGATGAGGAGCGACAAGGCTGGGCAGTCGAGCAGGTCTGGGAAGAAATGCATACCCTTTTGCCGTTCTCACCTGAACTCGTTGTTACACATGGCGATTTTTCACTTGATAATCTTCTTGTTTGTGAGGGTAGAGTGATCGGCTGTATTGATGTTGGGCAGGTTGGTATTGCTGATCGCTACCAAGACCTTTCTATACTCTGGAGGGGTCTTGGGAAGTTTTCGCCTTCATTGCAGGAGAGACTTTTTCAGCAGTATGGCATTCCCAACCCAGACTGGCGGAAACTGCAATTTCATCTGATGCTGGACGAATTTTTCTGAAAGCAGTGATGTAACGAACAGGGTATTGAAAAACTAGGCAGTGGTGTGCAACAGCCTTGCCCCTAACTGAATTTCAACACCCTGTGGACCGGGTTCTGGAAAGGCAAGTCTTACCTTCTGTTTTTACTGACATTGATCTTGTCCTGCATAACAGGGCTGGCTTGTATTTGGGGAGACGTGTAGCCTTGCTATCCGGTGATGCAGGACTATCAGGGGGAAGGGATCATGCCGCTGCCAGATCTTTTGCAAGGACGTTTGCAGTTGCCTGTTGTGGCTGCTCCCATGTTTCTGGCATCAGGCCCGGATCTGGTTCTTGCCTGTTGCCGTGCCGGTATTGTGGGGACTTTTCCAGCCCTGAACCAGCGTACGACAGAGGGTTTTGCCAGCTGGCTCGAGACGCTGAACTCTTCGCTGGGGGCTGCAGAAGCTCCCTTTGGCGTTAACCTGATAGTCCACCGCACCAACCCCCGTCTGCAGGCTGATCTTGAAATGGTTATCCGCCATCGGGTGCCGGTTGTGATTACATCCTTGGGGGCTGTAAGGGATGTGATTGATAAAGTGCACGCTTATGGTGGCGTTGTTTTTCACGATGTCACAACGGTGCGCCACGCCAGAAAGGCGGCTGAATCGGGTGTTGATGGATTGATTCTGGTAGCAGCGGGTGCGGGGGGGCATGCCGGAACTATCAATCCTTTTGCCTTGCTGTGGGAAGTACGCCAGTTTTTTACCGGGACCCTTCTTCTTGCCGGTGCACTTTCGACCGGCGAGCAGATTGCCGCAGCGCGTCTTCTGGGGGCTGATCTTGCTTATATGGGAACCCGCTTTATTGCCACCCACGAATGTGCTGTTGAACCATCCTACAAGGATATGGTCGTTGATTCTGCTGCGGAAGATATTGTCTATACGCCAGCCATTTCCGGTATTCCTGCTAATTTTATGCGTCCATCTTTGGTCGCAGCCGGTCTTGATCCGGATCGTCTGCCAGTAGACCATGGTGCGGGCCTCAAGGATATTGGCAGTGAAGCAAAGGCATGGAAAACTGTGTGGTCTGCTGGGCAGGGTGTATCCTGTATTCAGGATATTCCGACTGTTTCCGAGCTGGTTGCGCGCTTGTCCAAGGAGTATGACCAAGCGCTGGGCCAAGCAGGGGATCTGCGTATGAAAGCGTGCTGTCTTCCCAACTCCTGAGGCCAGAAACCTTCCTGTTCACTTGATGAATATTTTACTTTCCATGGGGGCATAGGCATCGGCACCTTCCAGCACAATGCCGTCAAACCCCAGGTCCATCATCCCGTTAAACATTTTTCCGACAAGCTCGCGCCATTCTTTTTCCCAATAGGCGACTACATAAGTCCCGGGTTTCCCCGGGACGGGTCCGGTCAGCCATTTGGGATCGTTGATCTTCCAGTCATTGTTCCAGTAGTAACGGGTATCGGCAGCCTGGCTGAGGTGCAGGCGGGCCAGAACAAGGCGCCTGAACCCGGTCTGTTTCAGTCGCAGGCTTGCAACGTCTGCTGCAGACAGGGGGATGCGGTCCCTCCAGAACGGGTCGATCACCAGAACATCATGGTTTGTGTCCCGTAGGCGAATCAGCCACAGCTCTTTGCTGCCTTCACTGCTATTGCCTTCAACAAACAGTGCGTTGGTGGCTTGGGCCAAGGAGTTGACGCCCTGTGGATTGTTACCGGCAAGCACCATCGGCCCTGGTCCGGCCAAGGGGCCTGTTCCCGAATCTGTATGGGCCACAATACGCTGTGTTTGTGCGGTCCGCAGGGCCTTCTCGGCTGCGTCGGATGTTCCGCAATGGTCAATGGTCAGGATGTTCAGACCAATATCATGCAGGGCTGCAATAAATCCCGGGGATGCTGTTGGCTCTTCAGTACAGAACTGACCATCAACAACCACGCCATCAAGACTTTGGACAAGGCGACGGTTGAAAGTTCCGGCCGGCTCGGGCGTCGGTGGAACCGGGCCGGTATCCTGTTCCAGGGTCATGCGCTCGATCTTGGCTTCGCGTTCGCTCTTCATCAACAAGCCCAAGCCTTGGCGGACCAAGACGATAAAGTGGCTGTCGCGTGTATGGGCATATTCCCCCAGTGAAACGATCATGTCACGCATGGCATTCCGAAAATCAGGAATGACCAGGGGTGGTTCGTTGGGTGCGGGGGGGGCGCTTTCGCCCAAGATACGGCCATCAACCCGTATACTGCCCGGGGGAACGGGTGTTGTCTGGGCAAGGGATGCCGGCGTGTTGATGCCAGTTCCTGCCAGAAGGGCTGCCAGAATTGCCAGAGACCGGTACAGGCTATTATGCATAAGGCTTTCCTTTACGGGGATGCTGTATGCCCGGGTCAGAGCCACGGTTTTCTTCTCTGGTGCTATGTTACACCGCATGAAGAGTCCGTCTACGTTGCATATTGTCCTGAAGGAATGTTTGTCTGTTCGTCTCTTGTCTTTTGCGCCGGACTTCAGACCCCAAAGTCGAGCAGGGAAGGGGCGCGTGCGATGATTTCGTTCAGGATTTGTGAGGCTTTTCTGCGGCTCTTGTGAGCTGCCTCGTCAAGTAGTTTGGCATAACGGGGTTTTGAGAGCAGGCGGTGGGTGTCGTGAAGGGTGCGAATTTCCCGCAGGAAAATGTCCCGTGATCCCAGGGGAAGATGAGGCTCATTGGAAAGAGCGGTCAGAAAGGTCAGGGATGCCCGAAGAAGAATAGCCCATATATCAACAGACAAGCGGTTGAATCGCTCAAGAAGTTTGCCTCTGTCCAGGCCGTCATAATCCTGCAGCCTGCGATCGATGATGATGGCAAAAGCCCAGCATTCCGACGCCCGATCCCGGCAGCGCGTGTACTCTGTAAAGCGCAGGACCTCGGTTCCCGGAGACTGGGCGCGTCGGCAAACATTCTCGGCTATGTCAGACAGAAAATGGATGCGCCTTTCAAGCTGGTCGAGAAAACGGCCTATTTCCAATGGTTCGCGGGTGACCGAGGAGTGGCGTGCCTCCAGGGTAATGGCCATGAAATCTGCATCTCCAGCGCGTTTTTCTTACAAAAGGTTTATTATGTGTGCGCGTTATATCAAGACGATGTTCATTTGGGCAAGCTTGGCAGGAGCATTGCGCCATCCGGAAGACGGCTGTAAAGTCCTGCCACAGTGCGGCCTTCTGGTTTGTCCCTTGATTGAATTCAGGAAGCAAGTCGTGTGCCGTCGGGAAAATCGTATCGGGTACCACAGTGATGGGTGGTCCTGAAATCAATCGGGATAGCGCATGGTCCAGTCCTCGGCTCATATTATCGTCGTTGGTAACGAGAAGGGGGGGTCGGGTAAATCAACAGTCTCCATGCACCTGATCGTCAGTTTGCTCCGCGGTGGGCTAAGGGTCGGGACCATTGATCTTGATGCCCGCCAGGCGACGCTAACTCGCTACATAGAAAATCGTCGTGCCTATGCATGCCGCCACGCCGTTTCTCTGCCGATGCCGGAGCATTACCCTTTGCTGTTGAGCGGAAACCAGGCTTTGGATGAGGCTAAGCTGAAGGCGATTGTTGATGATCTGCGGACGCGTTGTGACACAGTGATCATTGATACGCCCGGCGCTGATACCTATTTGTCCCGGGCTGGCCATTCCTATGCCGATACATTGATTACCCCGCTCAATGACAGTTTCATCGATCTTGATGTTTTGGCCCGGGTTGATCCCGAGACACTGACTATCAAGGGCTTCAGCCACTATTCTTCCATGGTGTTCGAGATCAAGAAGCGCCGCGCTGCCCGTGATGGCGGGCAGATTGCCTGGGTGGTCCTGCGTAACCGCTTGTCCCATCTTGCTGCACGTAACAAGGTCGAGATGGAGCGCTTGGTCGAAGAATTGTCGCAGCGTTTGCGCTTTGTCAGTATTCGTGGCTTGGGGGAGCGGGTGATATACCGCGAGCTGTTCCTGTCCGGTTTGACGCTGCTGGATCTGAACAAGGATGGCGTTGCGCTGGAAATGAGTATGTCGCATGTTGCGGCAAAGCAGGAACTGCGAGCGCTTCTTGATGCGATTGGCAGGGCTCATATGGCTGTTGCCGGGTGATGGATGGGGGCAGTTCATGGTGCTTTTTGTTCCAGTGATCCTGTCGTGCCTGTTTCTGCTGATAGCGTGTGGGTGGATGATCAGGAGTCCGGCTCGGCCCTGTGGTTCCAGATCCGTCAGGATTGCATGTCTCGTATCCTCTCTCTTGATATGTGTTTTGCTGGCAGCCAGTGGACGGCTTGTAGTAGCTCTGGCTGGTTTGCTGCT
Source organism: Haematospirillum sp. H4485 (assembly GCF_012102745.1). GTDB lineage: Bacteria > Pseudomonadota > Alphaproteobacteria > Rhodospirillales > Rhodospirillaceae > Haematospirillum. Next base: position 75,352 of record NZ_JAAVSY010000004.1, on the reverse strand, counting down.
TGTGGCCCCTTGGATTTTCTCGTTTTTGCGATCTTTGTTGGTGGAGCTGGATCCTGATTGCGTTCCAAAGCAGGAAAGCTCTTCGTCAGGCTCAAGCCCCATGGACCGTGCAGAGGCTTTGCGGGTTCTGGATTTACCTGCCAATCCTAGTAGGGAATCTGTTCAGTCTTCTTATCTAAGGTTGATTCGAAAGCTCCATCCAGATCAGGGCGGGAGTACCTATTTGGCCGCACGCCTGAATGAGGCCCGTCAGGTTCTGCTGAAGGGGGAAAATGGCAGGTATTCCAGATGCCGGGGATGAATTATACCCCAAGATCAGTTGCCATGTTTCTGCCGTCATGGCAGAAGATGGTCCCGTGTCGGGGCTTTCTGTGAGCCATTGGCGTATTTGTGTGTTGTACCCCGGATTTCCTGCGCAGGGCATGGGAGTATAATAGTCCAGATGAGGTTCTGATGACCCGTCGTGTACGTAAAGCTGTTTTTCCCGTTGCTGGCTTGGGGACCCGCTTCCTGCCTGCGACCAAGCTGGTGGCCAAGGAAATGCTGCCCGTCGTTGACAAGCCCCTGATACAGTATGCTGTAGAAGAGGCTTGGAAAGCCGGTATTGAGTACTGCCTGTTCGTGACAGGTCGTGGAAAGGCTGTTCTGGTTGATCACTTCGATCACGCTCCCGAGCTGGAAGCTCTGCTGCGCGAGAGAGGCAAGAATGAGCATCTGGATGAGCTGATGGGGGGTATGCCCCAGCCGGGTACCATTGTTTCCACACGGCAGCAGGAGCCACAGGGACTGGGCCATGCCGTATGGTGTGCCCGTTCGTTTGTCGGTGATGAGCCCTTTGCCGTTATTTTGCCCGATGATCTGGTCATGAGCGATCGCCCCTGTATCGGCCAGTTGATCGAAGCTTGGAACAGTGTGGGTGGGGGTAATGTTCTGGCTGTGGAAGATGTTCCGCGCGATCGGACAGACCGGTACGGTATTCTGGATATTGAAAGCGAGAGCGGCCGGTTGGCCCGTGCGCGTGGCATGGTGGAGAAGCCTGTGCCGGAGCAGGCACCGTCGACGCTGGCTGTTATTGGCCGGTATATCCTCGATCCCGTCGTCATGCGGACTCTGGAGCAAACACCCCGGGGCAGCGGGGGGGAGATCCAGTTGACAGATGCCATTGCGGCTACGGTGGGTCAGGTTCCCTTGCACGGCTACCGGTTCGAGGGAACCCGGTTTGATTGCGGTGACAAGGTTGGGTTTATAGAAGCCAATATTGCCTTTGGCTTGGCCCGCGAAGGGATGAAAGAGCGTTTGGGGAATGTGATCAAGGCTTATGCCCACGTCCTTTGACCAATGTTTATGCAGTGTTTTCTGTCCGGTTGGGTGATGGTGCCGGTTCTGGAACGTTTCTTTTGTTTTACCATCACATATGTTGCCAAGGACGTTTGCCATGCGTATTGCCATGATTGGCACCGGTTATGTGGGGTTGGTATCGGGCGCCTGTTTTTCCGAGTTTGGAACAGAGGTTATCTGTGTTGACAAGGACCAGTCCAAGATAGAGCGTCTTCGTCGTGGGGAAATTCCTATCTACGAGCCCGGGTTGGACGAGATGGTGGGGCGCAATGTCCGCGCCGGTCGTCTGTCTTTCTCCACGGATCTGGCTGAGTCGGTCAAGGGTGTGGATGCGGTCTTTATTGCGGTTGGAACGCCGACCCGTCGTGGCGGTGGCCATGCGGACCTGTCTTATGTATATGCCGCTGCGCGTGAAATTGCGGTGGCTATCAGCGGCTATACCGTGGTTGTGACGAAGTCGACGGTTCCGGTGGGTACCGGGCGGGAAGTGGCGCGTATCATTCGCGAAGCATGCCCTGATGCAGACTTTGATGTTGTTTCCAATCCCGAATTCCTGCGTGAAGGATCGGCGATTGAGGACTTCATGCGTCCTGACCGGGTAGTCATTGGTGTTGAAAGTGACCGCGCCCGTGATGTCATGCGTCAGTTATATCGCCCCTTGCATCTGATCGAGACACCCATCCTGTTTACGGGGCTTGAATCCAGTGAGCTGACCAAGTATGCAGCCAATACGTTTCTGGCGATGAAGATTACCTTTATCAACGAAATCGCGGATCTCTGTGAAAAGGTTGGTGCCAATGTCCATGATGTGGCCCGCGGCATCGGGCTTGATGGGCGTATTGGCAAGAAGTTCCTGCATCCTGGTCCCGGGTATGGGGGATCGTGCTTCCCCAAGGATACCATGGCCTTGGTTCAGACAGCCCGGGACACTGGTGCGCCACTGCGTATTATCGAGACCGTCGTTGATGTGAATGCCCGGCGCAAAAGGCAGATGGCCGACCGCATCATTGCGTTTGTTGGTGGGTCTGTTCAGGGCAAGACGCTTGCCGTTCTTGGTTTGACCTTCAAGCCCAATACCGATGACATGCGCGATGCTCCTGCCCTTGATATTGTTCCGGCCCTGATGGAAGCTGGTGCTGCAATTCGTGCTTATGACCCGGAAGGCATGCGCGAGGCCGGCCAGCTTATTCCTGGTATGGTGTGTTGTGACGATGCCTACGCTGCTATGCAGGGGGCGGATGCCGTCGTTATTCTGACGGAATGGAACCAGTTCAGGAATCTCAGTATCCCGAAAATGCGTGAGTTGCTGAAGGAACCTGCCATGATTGATCTGCGTAACGTTTATAATCCGCATGACATGCGTGCGGCTGGTTTCCGTTACCAGAGTGTTGGCCGTCCACAGGTGGATAGGCCGTAGTGGTACCCGTTGCGGCTGTTGGGGGGATCATGGCTCCGGTCATCCGGACAGTATGTACAACGCCTTTCCCTGATCAGAAGCCTGGTACGTCCGGGCTTCGGGAGCCTGTGCGGGTTTTCCGGCAGCTGCATTATCTGGAAAACTTTGTGCAGTGCGTTTTTGACTGTCTGGAGGGGCCGGCCGGAGGGACGCTGGTTGTTGGGGGTGATGGTCGTTGGCACAACCGCCATGCCGTTCAGACGATTCTGAAGATGGCAGTTGCAGCCGGGTTTGGCTGTGTCCTGGTTGGTCAGGGTGGGTTGCTGTCGACTCCGGCCGTGTCCTGTGTCATCCGTTCTTCCGGTGCCTTGGGTGGGCTAATTCTTTCGGCCAGCCATAACCCCGGCGGGCCCGATGGTGATTTTGGGATCAAGTACAACATCGCCTCGGGTGCCCCGGCGCCGGAGATTTTGACCGATGCTGTTTTTCAGGCAACAAAAACGATTCGTCAGTATCGTATTGCTGATATACCGGACCTTGATCTTGAAAAATGTAATACGGTTCGAATCGGTGGTACGACAATCCGGGTTATTGATCCCGTATCGGATTATGCCCGCTTGATGGAAACCCTGTTTGACTTTGATGCGATTCGCTCTCTGTTCGCAGCCGGGTTTCGTATGTGTTTTGATGCCATGCACGCCGTGACAGGTCCTTATGCCGTTGAAATATTCGAGAATCGTCTGGGGGCGGCAAAGGGTAGTGTAATGAATGGAATCCCCCGTGAAGATTTTGGCGGGGGGCATCCTGATCCCAATCTTGTATATGCCCGTGACCTTGTAGAGCGCATGTCTGCGCCAGATGCACCTGATTTCGGGGCAGCGTCTGATGGCGATGGCGACCGCAACATGATTATGGGGCCTAGGTTCTTCGTCACTCCTTCCGACAGTCTGGCTGTGTTGCTTGAGCATGCGACCGTGTGTCCGGGATATGCGGGTGGAATCGTCGGGGTGGCACGCTCTATGCCAACGTCAACCGCAGTTGACCGGGTAGCGCAGGTGTTGGGAATTCCCTGCTTCGAGACTCCAACGGGCTGGAAATTTTTTGGCTCTCTTCTTGATGCCGGAAAGGTCAGCCTGTGCGGGGAGGAAAGCTTTGGTACGGGGTCTTGGCATGTGCGGGAAAAGGATGGTTTATGGGCTGTCCTGATGTGGCTGAATATCTTGGCTCGTCATGGTCAGGGGGTTAGATCCTTGGTGCAGGAGCACTGGAAACGATTCGGGCGCACATTCTATGCACGCCATGATTACGAGGACATCGATTCTGCATGCGCCGATTCTCTTTTGCATGATGTGCGCACGACTCTGCCCGATTTACCCGGTCGTACCGTGGGAGATATGACGGTGCAGGCGGCCGATGATTTTTCCTATACAGACCCTGTGGATGGAACGGTTTTTTCCAGACAGGGGATTCGAATCATTTTTTCCGGGGGGGCTCGCGCTGCCCTTCGTTTATCCGGGACCGGGACTGGAGGCTCCACGCTGCGTGTTTATCTGGAGCGTTTTGAACCTGACCCTGTATATCACAGTCAAGAAACGGGCATCACGTTGATGCCTCTGATGCATGCCGTGGAGATTTTGACTGGGATCCACGCGCGTACAGGGCGTGGCAAACCGTCCCTCGTGACCTGAGTTTTGGAGTCGGATTCAGGGGGTCATGGCGACTTCAACAGGCCCCGGGCTGACAACAGCACAGCTGAACGCCTTCTTTTTCAGGGCATTGCAGGCATTGCGGGCGTGGCGTTCCGTATCAAAGCCGATAAGCCTGGCTCGGTATAGCGGATTCTTTGATCCTGCAGACGAGGCTGGAACAACCAAGGGAATGCCACCGCTCCCCCTTTTCAGGGCAGAGGCCGCTCTCTTGGCTTCCTTGTCAGCGCTTTCCATACCCTTGAAAGCACCGACCTGTATGCCCCAAGTTTCCCCCGCTGCACGTTGGCTTGCTATGTCTTTCCGCTTGTTCTGGCGATTCTCGCCAGCTTGCCCTTTTTTATAGGATGCCGGGACAGTTTGGCTCTGTGCAGATACCCTGTATTCGTCGGCATGCTTGCCATCAGCCTGAGCTCTTTGGTACGCGTGCGGCGCCATGACTCCGGCTGAAAGAAAGCTTTTGTCCAGCAGGTCCATCATATGGCGATCCCGCGCCATAGCGGTTCGGCCGCCAATTACAACGCCGACCAAAGATATGTGCCCACGACGTGCAGAGGTTGCAACATTAAAACCCGATGCATTGATATAGCCTGTTTTCAGACCATCGGCGCCATCATAATTCTTCAGGACCCGGTTGTGGGTTTCCAGCGTGGCTCCAGCATAGTCAAAGCTCTGCACCGAGAAATATTTATAGTAGGACGGAAAGTCACGCTTTAGCGCGACAGAGAGCTTCATCAGATCCCGTGCCGTAGAAAACTGTCCTCTATGAGGCAGGCCAGAAGCATTGCGGAACACAGTTCCGGTCATGCCCAGTGCTTTTGCTTTTTTGGTCATCATGGCGGCGAATCCGCTTTCTGTGCGGCCCAGGTGTTCCGCGACCACAACAGCAACATCGTTGGCTGACTTGACCACAAGCGCTTTTATGGCGGATTCCACGGCAATGCTTTGCCCGACTCTCAGGCCCAGCTTGCTGGGAGGTTGGCGCACTGCCCGCTGGGATGCTTTCATGCTGTCGCTGAGTCTGATCTTCTTTTTCTCAATGGATTCAAAAAGAAGATACAAGGACATCATCTTGGTGAGAGATGCGGGGTAAATACGGGCATCCGCGTTGGTTTCATGGATGACTCTGCCCGTATCGGCATCAACAACGATTGATGCATACGTCCGTGCAGACGCATTTCCGGAATGCCCCGATACCATGACCAAAAGGACCAAGGCAGGCGCCATTACCCGTACAAGCCGTTTCATGTCCAGGAAGGTGCGGGCTGCGTACACTGGATATCCCCATGTTGTTCAGGATGTTCGGGCCGGAATGACAAGACAGTTCCACCCGTACAATAAGAAAAAGCAGAGGCAGTGTCCACACAGGTGGGGGGAAGATTTGTCTGCTGCCGATATTCTGTGTGGACAAGCATGGGGGAGGGGTTGTTGACCCGGTTGTGAAAATAACCTGATAACGAGGGCGCCTGCTGCGTTTTGGCACCGTAGTGGCCCGGGAGTCTTTGTCTGTGTTGCTGATCTCTGGTGGAAGGTCTGCCAGGGGCGTGCAGTCGGAAAAGCAGATGACGTTCCGGGGGTGTTCCATGTCAGCCCTGCTTGGGACAAGTGACATGGCCGTTCTCAGTTTTTGTCATCGGCTATTCCCGTGAGGAGCAAAAGTATCATGACCACCAGCAAACCGTCTTCCCCCGCCTCTCGAAAGGCGTCATCGCGCAAGGGGGCGCGCAAGGCTTCTCCTCGCCCGTCCTCTATGCCCATTCCCAAGGCTCCCCTTGCTTTTGCTCCTTCCGTTGGAGCAGCCTCCGGCCTGAAGCCAACGCCGCCCCTTGGTCGGCCGTTTTCGCCTTTGGTGCGTCCTGTGGGCTCCTTGTCTTCATCTTTGACACGCCCGACCACGCCGCTGTCCCGTCCTGTCGGGACGCCGGCCAAGTCTTCGGCTTCAGGTAGCGCTTCGTCTTCTTCTACGTCGACTGCGGCCAAGCCTGTGAAGAAAAAGGCCGCTCCCAAGAAAAAGACGACAGCCAAGAAGGCCGCAGCCAAGAAGGCGACGTCCTCTGCCAAGTCTGTGACGAAGTCTGCGACCAAGAAGGCGACTACGGCCAAGAAAGCAGCCGCTTCAACAACGGCTAAAAAAGCTGCAACCAAGAAAACCGCTGCCAAGAAGGCCACGGCGAAGAAGGCGACGACAGCCCGCAAGGCTGTAGCCAAGAAGGCCACGGCGAAGAAGGCGACGACAGCCCGCAAGGCTGTAGCCAAGAAGGCCACGGCGAAGAAGGCGACGACAGCCCGCAAGGCTGTAGCCAAGAAGGCCACGGCGAAGAAGGCAACGACGGCCCGCAAGGCTGTAGCCAAGAAGGCCACGGCGAAGAAGGCAACGACGGCCCGCAAGGCTGTAGCCAAGAAGGCCACGGCGAAGAAGGCGACGACGGCCCGCAAGGCTGTAGCCAAGAAGGCCACGGCGAAGAAGGCGACGACAGCCCGCAAGACTGTAGCCAAGAAGGCCACGGCGAAGAAGGCGACGACAGCCCGCAAGGCTGTAGCCAAGAAGGCCACGGCGAAGAAGGCGACGACGGCCCGCAAGGCTGTAGCCAAGAAGGCCACGGCGAAGAAGGCGACGACGGCCCGCAAGGCTGTAGCCAAGAAGGCCACGGCGAAGAAGGCGACGACAGCCCGCAAGGCTGTAGCCAAGAAGGCCACGGCGAAGAAGGCGACGGCGAAGCGTTCGCTGCTGTCGGCTCGCTCGGTGCGCAAGACATCAGCCAAGAAGCGTCCGTCAATGGCCGCTAAGGCGAAAACCCCGGCGAAGAGGGCTGCCCGTTCGGGACGTACCTCGGCCAAGCGGGCTGGCTCTTCAGCCAAGTCCGGGAAGAAAGCGTCTGCGAAAGGCCCGGGGGCGTCCGGAGCACTTGCAGCGTCTTTCTTCCCGGGGCTGACAGCTCAGTCGGCATCGGCTCCGCTGCGTGCGGTGTCCTCGGCCCTGTTACGTTCTTTCTCCCCTGCCGCCACCAAGGATGGCAGGGGGGGAGTCCGGCAGCGTCTTGCCGGACTGTCCAAGGATGGAGCAGGGCATCTGGATGCTGTTCTTGAGGCTGGCACAGCCTTGGTGAGTGGGTGGCGCGAGATGACCAACAATGTGTTGGGAGCGACCAGGACATCCTTTGAAAGGGGCCTTAGTCACTCCCGTCGCATGGTTGGTGCGAAAAGCCTTCAGGAGGCTATGACAATCCAGAGCAGCTGGCTCCGTCATGGTCTTGATCATGCCTTGTCTGAAGGGGGGCGGGTGTCCAGTATGTCTGTGAAACTTCTGGGAGAGGCTGTGCGTCCGCTGGTGGGGCGTGCGGTCATTCCGGGGCGGTCATAGTTCTTCTGATGCATCTTGGTTCCCTGTAAGCGGGATTTGGTCTATCGGTACAAGATCTGGTTGCCATTTCCCGGTTGTATGGTGGTTGTATCTGTAGTGTCGTTCCATTTCAGGGAGCCCCGGCGGAATCGCCGGGGCTCCTTGTCATTTGCAAGCAATTTCGTTTGCCATCAACAGGATCGTTGTTTTATCCTCACGGGGTTGTGACATGGGGTATCCCTCTATGAAAGCGGTTGGAAAAGCGACCAGGATCAAGGAATACGCGCTGTTTCGCTTCCTCCTGGTGCTGATGGCCCTCCCCCTCCCCAACGCTTGCCCAGGGGCCTATAGTGGAGGTGTCAAAGGCGTCCACAGTACGCGGGGCGTTTGCGATTGGTGCCGTCTGGCCTAGAATCGTGGCACGAGCTTTGAGGGTCGTAACGGAAATAGGTCAATGGGACTGCCATGAGTGAGTATGGTCACGATGAAGATCGCGACAGCGGCACGGGGCTGGCTATCAAGGTCAAGCCGCGGGTTCGCAAGCCGCCGATGTACAGGGTGTTGATGCTGAATGACGACTATACCCCGATGGAGTTTGTCATTCACGTTCTGGAACGGTTCTTCAACAAGGGCCGGGATGAGGCGACAGAGATCATGTTGAGTGTGCATCACCGGGGTGTAGGGGTTTGTGGCGTGTATACCCACGAGATTGCCGAGACCAAGGTTGCCTTGGTCATGGATCTTGCCAGGCAGCACCAGCACCCGTTGCAGTGCACTCTGGAGAAAGACTGAGTGGTCCGGGGTCTTTTTCTTCCTATCCAGACAGATGTGCTGTCCGGGCGTGTGGCATACAGGATAAGGGGTACGGTCGATGCTGTCCCGCAATCTTGAGAAGACTCTTCACAAGGCACTTGCTTTCGCAGGTGAGCGCCACCACGAGTATGTCACGCTGGAGCACCTGCTGCTGGCTCTGTGCGAAGATACCGATGCCATGGCCGTTATGCGGGCCTGTGGCGTGGATCTGGATCGCCTGGCCGGTGACGTGCGTGCCTTTGTCGACGGGGAACTGGGCGGGCTTGTCGCCTCCCATCCCGGCGAGCCAACACCGACCACAGGGTTCCAGCGCGTTGTGCAGCGCGCCGCCATCCACGTTCAGTCATCCGGTCGCGAGGAAGTAACAGGGGCCAACATTCTGGTGGCCCTTTTCTCCGAGCGGGAGAGTCATGCGGTCTATTTCCTTAGGCAGCATGATATGACCCGGCTTGATGCTGTGAATTACATTTCGCATGGCATAGCCAAACAGCCCGGTCTGTCTGAAACCCGTACCGTGCATGGCGCCGACGACAGTGCGGCCGAGGAGGACGTGGTGAAAAAGGGTCACGAAGCGCTCGAGGCATACTGCGTCAATCTCAACCGTCGTGCTGCAGAGGGGAAAATCGATCCCCTGATCGGTCGCGAGGCCGAAGTGGAAAGAACCATACAGGTCCTGTGCCGACGCTCCAAGAACAACCCCCTGTACGTCGGGGATCCCGGTGTCGGGAAAACCGCCATTGCCGAAGGGTTGGCCCGGCGGATCGTGACCGGTGATGTGCCTGAAGTTTTGCGTCCTTCTGTGATATTTGCCCTGGACATGGGGGCGCTGCTGGCTGGAACCCGTTACCGGGGTGACTTTGAGGAACGCTTGAAGCAGGTCATGAAGGAACTGGAAAGCCTTCCGGATGCGGTTTTGTTTATTGACGAGATCCATACCGTGATTGGAGCGGGCGCAACTTCGGGCGGGTCTCTGGATGCTTCCAACCTGCTCAAGCCGGCTTTGGCCTCCGGCGCGATCCGTTGTATTGGGTCGACCACCTACAAGGAATTTCGCAGCCACTTTGAGAAAGACCGTGCCTTGGTGCGCCGGTTCCAGAAGATCGATGTGGCAGAGCCCAGTGTCGAAGATGCCATCAAGATTTTGCATGGTTTGAAGCCGTATTACGAAAAGCATCACAATGTGCGCTATACGGCCGAGGCCATTCGGGCGGCGGTTGAGCTGTCGTCCAAGTTTATTGGTGATCGCAAGTTGCCCGACAAGGCCATCGATGTGATCGACGAGGTTGGGGCGGCCCGGATGCTGCTTCCGGAAAGCCGGCGGCGCAAGACCGTGACCCTGCGTGATGTCGAAGAGATTGTCGCCAAGATTGCCCGGATCCCACCCAAGTCGGTTTCCACCGATGACCGTGAGGCCTTGCGCAATCTGGAACGTGACCTGAAGACCATGGTGTTTGGTCAGGATAATGCCATCGAGGCCCTGTCCAGTGCCATCAAGCTGGCGCGGGCTGGCCTGCGCGATGCGGAAAAGCCGATTGGGAACTACCTTTTTGCCGGACCAACGGGTGTTGGTAAAACAGAGGTTGCCAAGCAGCTGTCCCGCTCTCTGGGGATCGAGCTTTTACGGTTCGATATGTCGGAGTACATGGAGCGTCACTCTGTGTCCCGCCTTATCGGTGCACCTCCGGGGTATGTTGGTTTTGACCAGGGTGGCCTGCTGACGGATGGTGTCGACCAGCATCCGCACTGTGTACTGCTGCTTGATGAAATTGAAAAAGCGCATCCGGACCTGTTCAACATTCTTTTACAGGTTATGGACCATGGAAAGTTGACAGATCATAACGGGAAGACAGTGGATTTCCGTAATGTGATCCTGATCATGACAACCAACGCCGGGGCCCAAGACTTGGCAAAGAACGCCATTGGTTTTATGCGCGACAGTCGGGAAGGGGATGACAAGGAAGCGATTGAGCGTCTGTTTACGCCCGAGTTCCGCAATCGTCTGGACGCAACCATCTCGTTTGGTTCCCTGCCGATGGAGGTAGTGGAAAAAGTGGTCGACAAGTTTGTCATGGAACTGGAAAGTCAGCTTGGCGAGCGTGATGTGACGATTGAGTTGACCACAGAAGCCAGGCAGTGGTTGGCCAGCCGAGGTTATGACCGCCGGATGGGTGCACGTCCACTGGGGCGGGTGATCCAGGAATTCATCAAGCGTCCTCTTGCCGAAGAGCTTCTGTTTGGTCGTCTCGCCCATGGTGGGTCAGTGGTTGTTAGCATACGTGACGATATACCGGCCTTCGATATCTCTTCGTCTACGCGCAAGGGGGGCCCGGCTTCGGATACAACGCGGGAACCTGCCTTGGCCTGATAATACTTATTTCCTATAGATCAAGAAAAGGGCGGCATAGGCCGCCCTTTCCGTTCCAAACGTAAAACGCCCGATCAGAACGCCAGGGAGAGCCCGGTTGCGGCGACCCAGCCGCTGTTCTTGTCGATCGCGGCGGTAGAGCCTTTTTTCTCAAACTTGACGTGGCCGACACCGCCAACCAGCATCACGCCCGGGCCCATCTTGTATTCCGAGGTCAGTTGAACAGTGCGTGTGTTGCTGACATCATTGGAACCCTCACCGCTATCGTTCCGTGTATCGGCATATGCAACAGCGACGCCGTACGGGCCGTTGTTATAGCCAACGCCGGCTTCCTAGGATGTTGCGTGCACGTTGTCTTTTGTCTTGTCGGCTTTTTTGCCTTCAATCAGACGGTATCCACCACCGACGATAACGCCGGAATATGACATCTGCAGACCGGCCTGGTATTCGTTATGGCTGTCAACGGCATCGTTATCAGCGGTAGCCCAGCCAATATCAGCTTTTACATCAAGCCCGCCGAAGTTGTCTTCATACCCAATGCCGGCGCCATACATTTCCATGGTGTTGGTGCCGTTCGGCTGGGTCGGGTTGTGCTTCAGCTTCTTCCCTGCGGCATCCTTTTCTGTTCCATCCGGAACGTATGATGCACCGAATGTAAAGCCGACAACAGAGGGAGAGACGTAGCTGATAGATTCGTTGTCGCTATGGCTGTTGACAAGGGTAGCCTTGCCCCCGCTTACGGATTCGGGCTTCAGAACCCATACGCCGGTAGCCAAGTCACCATCGGCCAAGCCTGCACCAAACAGGCGGCCTCCCATGTGCGGAGAACGATTGGCAATCATGGCCAAGGCCAAGTCGCCGGTTCCAGCTACAACGGTACCGAACGAACCGCCGAGCGAGATGCTGTAGTTGTCAACCGACTTCTGGCCTTCATCGGTACCACCGGCTTCCAGCTCGTACTTCACCGATACAGTCAGGCCATTATCCAGTGTGGTTGCAGCCTTGAAGTGGAGTTCGTTGTCGCCCTTGACGTCAACCGCAGATACTTCCCCGCCTTTTCCGGCATCACGCAGGGCCTTTTTGTATTCACTTTGCTGGGATGCGTACCCGGCAAAAACAGACCCGAAACCGCCGACAGACAGCTTCAGGGGTTCAGCAGCTGATGCAGCGCCAGTCAAGGTCATGGCGGCAACAAGGGCGCTGGTTCCGATAAGGAGCTTTTTCATGCTCTTCTGATGTCCCTATTTGCAAAAGTGTGACTCAAACCTGCTTTGTTGCGGATGCCCTGTTTCTTTGCGAGCATGCAACGCGACAATATTAAGGAATATGAGGATCTAGAAGGTCAACTGCTGATACGCAGCCCAAAAGGCAAATCAAGGGCAATGTGTCTTTTTTATGCATGCATGTGATAAAAAAGACACGACGTTGTTAGCCTTAAACGGGAAACATCAATATCTCGATGCTATTTCCACGCAGTGTAGATTTAAATAAGACCGTCGGATTTAAAAGAGCTGTATCCGGTTCGGGCGATGATGACGTGATCGTGTAGAATAACACCCAGTGGACGTGCAGCGTCCCTGATTTGGCGGGTGATGTCGATATCAGCCTTTGATGGCTGGGGATCACCGCTGGGGTGGTTGTGCACCATGATCAAGGCGCTGGCGCCCAGTTCCAAGGCGCGGCGTATGACCTCTCTTGGATAAACGGGGGTATGGTCAATGGTTCCCTTTTGCATGACCTCTTCCACGATCAGGCGATTCTTGCGGTCCAGGAACAAAACGCGGAAGCACTCCGTTTCACGATGGGCCATGGTCGCGTGGCAATAGTCCAGTACACGGTCCCATGATGCCAGAACCGGCTTGTCGAGAACTTCTTCTCTCAGCATCCAGGTTGCTGCTGCTGCTGCTGTTTTCAAGGCCACTGCACCGGACTCACCGACCAAGGCAACCAGTTGGTCCGGCTCTGCGGACAGAACGCCGCCAACACTGCCAAAGCGCGCCAGAAGCCCCTTGGCCAGAGGTTTGACATCCCGGCGCGGAATTCCCAGAAACAGAAGCAGTTCCAGATACTCGTAGTCCTTTAATGAGTCCGGGCTTTCAGCACGTGCGCTGGCCAGAAAGCGTTCTTTCAGCCGCTGCCGGTGGCCACTGTACTCGTTGGTCAGGGGAGGGAGTGTGTCGGACATGATCTCAGGAATAGGGCGGACAATGCCATCCCTGTGGGGACACGGTGAAAATTTCGCAACCATCGACCGTAATGCCGATGGTGTGCTCAAACTGCGCGGACAGCGAACGATCCCGGGTTACCGCCGTCCATCCGTCGGGCAAGACTTTGGTTGGGGCTTTGCCCGCGTTGATCATGGGTTCTATGGTGAAGATCATGCCGGCTTCCAGCACCATACCGGTTCCGGGTTGGCCGTAATGCAACACGCTGGGGGCTGTGTGGAACTGTGTGCCGACACCGTGCCCACAGAAATCGGTGACGACCGAGAATCCATTCTCGTGCGCCCATGTTTCAATTGCGTGCCCGATATCACCCAGTGTGGCACCGGGACGGACAACATCGATGCCACGCATCAGGCATTCATAGGTCGTCTCGACCAGTTTCCTTGCTTTGACCGATGGTTTGCCCACGTAATACATGCGGCTGCTGTCACCGTACCAGCCGTCCACAATCGGCGTGACATCAATATTGATGATGTCGCCGTTGGCCAGTTTCTTCTTTTCGTCCGGGATACCGTGGCAGACAACATGATTGACCGATGTGCAGACCGAGCGTGGAAATCCCCGGTATCCAAAAGGCCCGTTTTTCAGTCCCCGTTCCTGTGTCCAGGCAACCACCAGGTCATCAATGTCAGCTGTTGAAATGCCGGGCTGTATGAAGGGGGTCAGGTAATCCAGAAGAGCGGCCGCTGTTTGGCCGGCCTTGCGCATGGCGGCAAAGCCATTGGCATCATGCAGGATAACGGTGTTTTCAGAGCGGCGGGACGGTGACATGCAGGTGTTCCTGGCAGTGATAGGTTACAGCGCAACGGGCAAGGGGGTCGCCAGATGGATGGCCGACGGCGTCATGGTGCAGGTGTGGCACAAGACCTCAACGCCGGCTGCCGTGGCCTGTTGCAGGGCGGCAGCGTAGTGCGGGTCGATGTCATCGGCAATGGAAAAGCGGACCAGGCCATCGTGTTCCCTTTGTACCACATAGAGCATAACCGCACGATTTCCGGCCGCGACCATCGCGCTCAGTTCATCCAGATGCTTGGCCCCGCGTGCCGTGACGGCATCGGGGAACAGGGCTGTTTTCCCGCCTGTCCCTGTGTCGCGGAACAGGGTGACGTTCTTGACTTCAACGTAGCATGGTGGCTTGGCCGTACTTTCAAGCAAAATATCAATACGGCTGCTGCGCCCGTACTTTACTTCGCGGCGCAGGGTTTCGTACCCGGCCAGCTGAGGGATCTGTCCGGCCTGTATGGCTTCTGCGGCCAAGGCGTTGGGATGACTGGTGTTGACACCGACTAGGGAGCCATCCACCCGGATCATTTCCCATGTGTATTTGAGCTTGCGTGCCGGATTGTCGGCAGGGGACAGCCATACCTCAGACCCCGGGGTGCAGCATCCTGACATGGATCCTGAATTGGCTGTATGCGCCGTGACAACAGAGCCATCTGCCAGTGTGATATCGGCCATGAACCGCTTGTAACGCTTGATCAATGTGCCGCGAATGAGAGTGTGTCCAAAATGCATCGGCGCACACTATCCTTTCCCCGTGGTGTCGTCGAGTCCGCAGACGGTGGCCCCCAAGGCTTCGGCCAGGCTGTGAGTTGCTGTGCCGGGGCGCAGCGCCTTGGGCTGGGTGGCAGCCGGTGCCCATCCGGAAACCCAGACAATCTGGAATGTTGCGGTCAGGCGCCCGGTATCGTTTGCAAACATTCTTTCATACCGTTCCGCCGCACGCAGCAAGGTTTCCCGGCGGGAGAAGGTTTGGCGGCGTTCGGTCAGGATGTTGCTTTCTCCCATACCCTGCAGGTCTTTCATCAACTTCAGCGCTGAATCATACGTAACCGGGATTGTGTCGCAGTCAATCACGGGCAGGGCAAAGCCGGCACGTTGCATCAGCATGCCCATGTCGCGGATATCCACAAACGGGGAGATGCGTGGGGAGGCACCGCCTTCCACCTCGCTCTCGGCTTCCAGAAGGCACTGACGTAGCTCATGCAAGGTATGCCCCCCGAACAGGGCCGCCAGAAACAGTCCGTCGGGCTTCAGGGCCCGGCGTATCTGAACTAGGGTACCGGGCAGGTCATTGACCCAGTGCAGGGACAAGGATGACACGACCAGGTCCAGGCTGCTGTCGGCAAAGGGCAGGGCTTCCTCGTCGCATCCCAGAATATGGGCTTGTTGATGGCGTCCCCGTTCCAGCATGCCTTTGGCTGCATCTGTCGAGAAGACCTGCTGTGTTCCTGCACGCCGGGACAATGGTTGTGACAACATGCCGCCATGGCTTCCCAGATCAACGACGGTCGGGAAGGAGCGATTAACGTCATCCAGCCGTTCGATCAGCCGGTTCCCGACCTCTTCGAAGAGGAAGGAAAAATCATTCAGGGAACGTGCTGCCCGATTTTGGTGCTGGCGCAGGGCTTGCCGGTCAAAAATGACAGGGGTGGAGGTATGCATACCGGCAAGACCTTTCCTTGTGTCGGAACGAGAGTAACGGTTCTTTCTGCGAGCGGGGATAATGGTCCTGTTTTTTCCCGTCAACGGGGTGACCTGAAAAAGTGCTACAGGGACCGTATCGCACGATCGTATAGTCCACCTTGGATTGATTATGTTTCTGTGAAGAATGGCCATAAAGATCGATCGTTTTTTTTATCCTGTGCGTCTTGCCTTGGATACAGTCCTTCCTCCACGCTGTTTGCGCTGTGGTGTCGTGACAGGCACGGCTCATGGAGTGTGTGCCTCCTGTTTCGGAACAATCCGTTTCCTTGAGGCTGCAACCCAGTGTTCGCGCTGCGCCATGCCTCTCGAAAGTCCCGGACAAGGTGGGGAGCATGCCTGTGAACCAGACCATGACCGTATTCTGGACAGGGTGCGGGCAGCAACACTTTATGATGATGGAACCCGCTCCTTGATTCTGGCTTTCAAGCATGCTGACCGCACGGATATGGCACGTGGATTGGCGGCGTGGCTGGCACGTGTATCTGCTGATATGCTGCATGAAGCTGATGTGGTCATGCCGGTGCCATTACATCGCTGGCGCCTTCTTTGGCGGCGGTATAATCAGTCGGCTCTTCTGGCCCATGCCCTTGTCTCTTTTCAAACTCGTGCCCTCTATTGTCCGGTTTCGTTGCAGCGTGTGCGGGCAACGCAGACGCAGGGGCATTTTGATCGTATTCAGCGCCATGACAACGTTGCAGGGGCGTTTCATGTTGCTTTGCAGTATAGGGCTGGGCTTGCTGGCCGCAGGGTTTTGCTGGTCGATGATGTCATGACAACGGGTGCGACATTGCGTGCCTGTGCCTGTGCCTTGCGGGATGCCGGGGCTGGTCAGGTTGATGCCGTTGTTCTGGCCCGGGCTATGGGCCCGGGATTATAATGTTGCAGTGCGAGCGCTGTTGCGTGCCGGGCCGCTTGAATGCATACTGCTATCAGAGAGCCGGCTGCGTGTGTGTCCGGTGGTGTTTCAGGCGGAGTTTCGGCTCATGAGCGTGCATATCGAGATCTATACGTGGCCCCACTGCCCCTATTGTCACAGGGCAAAGGCTCTTCTCGATGCGAAGGGTGTTGCCTATACCGAGATTGACGTTCTGGACAACACGGCCAAGCGCACAGAGATGGAGCAGCGCTCGGGGCGTCGTACCGTTCCACAAATTTTTATTGGTGGTACGCACGTCGGTGGGTGTGATGACCTGCATGCTTTAGATGAAAAAGGTGGTCTTGACCCGATGCTGGCCCAAGCCAGCTAGATGTGTGGGGCGGTATAGCCGGGACGACCGCCCTAGTTTTCCATCAGGACCCTGATATGTGCTGCTGCTGACGAGGCCGTTGCGATCAGGTCGTACCCTCCCTCCAGAACAGAAACGATGCGTCCGCCGCACAGGCTGTCTGCAACACCCATCAGTTTGCGGGTTGCTTCGGCATAGTCCTTGACGGTCAGCTTCATATTGGCCAGCGGGTCGCGTCCGTGTGCATCAAACCCTGCCGAAATGAACAGGATATGCGGTCTGAAGTTTTTCAGGGCCGGTATGATGCGGTTATCCAGTGCTTCCATAAACACGGTTCCGTCTGATCCAGACGGCAGAGGACAGTTGACGATATTGTTGTATGCCCCCGTTTCCTCTGTGCTTCCGGTGCCGGGATACAGGGGAAACTGGTGTGTGGATGCATAAAACGCATCAGGATCATTCCAGAAAATGTCCTGGGTTCCGTTCCCGTGATGAACATCCCAGTCGATGACAGCCACTTTCCCAAGGCCGTGTATGCTCCGCGCTTGCATGGCCCCGACGGCGACATTGTTGAAAATGCAAAATCCCATGGGCTGGGTGCGGGTTGCGTGGTGGCCGGGCGGACGGACGGCAACAAAAGCATTGCGGGCCTGCCGTGCAACTACGGCATCAACGGCTGCACAGACACCCCCTGCAGCACGCAGTGCAGCTTCACCACTTTTCGGTGACAGCGGTGTATCGCTGTCGATGGCATAATATCCCTGCTTGGGGATATGGCTCATAATGTCGTCGATATAAGACTGGGGGTGTACGCGGGTTAACTGCTCCAAGGTAGCGCGCGGGGCCTCTTCGCGGTGCAGCATAAAAAAATCCTCACTTTCGAGGATCTGGAGAACAGTGCGCAAGCGATCAGGGTTTTCGGGGTGGTAACCGCCGGTTTCGTGCTCGAGACAATCATGATGCGATACCAAGAGAGTTGGCATCAACCACTCCATCCTGTAGCAGGTTTTGACAAGCAAGCCACCGGATTATCTATCGCAGGCTATGCTTCTTGTTATCAGTATAAGAGAGCGGTGCGAAGCCTGCCATGCCGATTTTGTACCAGTGTCGGGTTATCGAATGCAGTGCTGGATTCGGGTATCATTTTGTGCGACGCGCCATGAAGCGATCAATGTGGTCCGCCCCGTGTACTCGCTCCAGGGCGTTCTCTTGTTCCAGGAGGTGAATGTGGGCAATGGCCTCTCCCACAGCAAAGAGCAAGCCGTGTTCATCCAAGGGATACCGGAAGAGAACGTTAAGAAGATCCGCAGCACTGCGTGGTGTGTCCTGACAGGCAGAAAGGCAGTCTTCAAGACGGTTTTTGTGGTGTTGCAGAATGGCGTCGATTCTTCGATGTAGACCACGGAACGGGAGTCCATGGCTGGGAAGAACCAAGGCTGTGTCCGGAACCAGATCCTTCAGGATTTCCAGGCTATGCCGATATAAAGCCAAGGGATTGGCGTCTGGCTCATTGGGCCAGACACTGATATTTGGACTGATGCGGGGTAAGACTTGGTCTCCGGCAATCAGGATATTTTGTGTTGGGCAGTAAAGGCAGGCCATCTCCGGAGAATGACCCTGTCCGATGATAACATCCCACGCGTACGATCCGATCATGATCGTATCGCCATGCCTGATGCGGTTAAAGCGTTTGGGAACAGGTGAAACCCGCCGGGAGAGGGTATTACCCCGTTTTTCGACACGGTGAATTTTTTCCGGGTTCAATCCTGCCCGGTAATAAAAATCGGCTTGGTTCTCTGAAAAAGCCTCAGACCTGTCACAGGACAAGATAACCCCCATTGCCCATTCGGACAGTGTTGTTGTCAGAGGAGCATTGAAGCGTTGGCACAGCCAGCCGGCCAATCCCATATGGTCGGGATGGAAATGTGTACACAGCAGTTGCCATATGGCTTTACCTGCCAGAGGTCCGTTCAGCAGTTCGTCCCAGATGGCTTGGGTTTCGTCTGTAGCAAGGCCCGTGTCCACGATGGTCAGGCCTGCATCCAGATCTTCCAGTATCCACAGGTTGATGTGATCAAGGGCGAAGGGCAGGGGCATCCGGACCCAGAGCAGACCATCTCCTACTTTTTGTACGTTTGACGGCGCTGGTGGCTCTGCCCAAGGATACTCCAGAGGGGATAACGCATGCATGACAAATTGTCCCTTTTTGCCTGTGGCTACCAGATAAAACCAGCCAAGGCAGCTGCTGGACGAACGCCATGGCGGGCGGCAAGGCGTGCCATGCGCAGGGGATCGGCAGGCTTCCCGTAGGCACCGCCGACTTCATCAGCATGAATGCCACCCGTTACCCATAGCCCGTCGATACCCGCCGCCGCCGCACCAGCCATGTCTGTTTCAAGGGAATCTCCGATTGTGCAGACGCCGGTTGAGGGAAACCCCATTTTCTCCAGACACAACCGATATACCGCAGGATCAGGCTTTCCTCTCCAGATAACCGTCCCCCCGTATTCCAGATAGATATCCGCCAAGGCACCCGCACACACGATGGTCTTTCCCTGTCGGATGACAATCCTGTCCGGGTTGGCGCATACCATCGGCAGTCCGGCTTGCACGCCTTTGGCCAGCATGGTCCGGTAGTCATCGGCACTGTCGTCCAAGCTGACCGGACCAGTATTCATGATGAATGTGGCGTGATCCAGGTCTGTCAGTACAACGCCGGTCTCTTCATAAATTGTCAGATCCCGTTCTGGCCCCAGATGAAAGCATGTATTTCCCAGTGCGGCAAAAGCGGGGTCCTTGCGGGTCAGAAGAGCATGATGCACAGCATCCCCTGATGACAGGATACCGTCATACAGATCACGGGGGATTCCCATGGTCTCCATCTGCGTTATCAGGGCAGAGGCACGTCGTGGTGCATTGGACAGCAACATCACACGTGCCCCCGTGGCCCGCAGTTGACGCAAGGTCTCGGCTGAATGGGGATACGCCGCGACACCGTCGTGAATCACGCCCCACAGATCCAGAATAAACACGTTCCACAGCCCGGCGGCGGCGCGCAGGCCGGGAAGTTGCAAGGGAATATACAGACCGGATGATGGTTCAGGTGTGTCAGGAATTGTGGTCGGCACCAATAGCCTCCGCAACAGAATGGAAACCTTCGCGCTTTGCCAGAAGAACAAGATCATCCCTGATCTGCTGAACCAGGGATGGCCCTTGGTAGACCAAGGCGGTGTACAGTTGTATGAGGGAAGCCCCGGCCTTTATTTTTTCCCAGGCATCAGCGCCACTGCCAATGCCGCCAACCCCTATCAGGGGAATGCTTCCCTTGGTCAGGTGGTACATGCGTCGCAGCAAGGCTGTTGATGCCGTGCGGAGAGGGCGACCGGACAACCCACCCGCTTCATGACGGGCCTGTCCCATCAGCGTATCCGGACGTGCCAGCGTAGTGTTGGCGACAACCAGTCCATCAATACCACTGTCGCAGGCCAAGGCTGCAAGCTCCACTTCATCTTGCTCTCCAAGGTCAGGAGCAATCTTGAGCAGCAACGGGGTCGAGTTCGTATCCTGCTCCAAGGTGCGTCGCACGCTGCTGACAATGTGCTCCAGATGCTTGCGTTCCTGCAGTGCCCGCAATCCCGGTGTATTCGGGCTTGATACATTGATAACCAGGAAGTCCGCCAAACCGGCAAAGGTTGTGGCGCCTTTCACGTAATCGTCAGCCGGATCGATCGTGTCCTTGTTCTTGCCCAGGTTGACACCGATCAATCCATGAAGTGTTCGCTTGCTGTTGCGCAAGCGTGCCAACCTTTGGCTGACAACGTGCATGCCATCATTGTTGAACCCCATCCGGTTGATGATGGCCCCATCTTCCGGGAGCCTGAACAGGCGTGGTTTTGGGTTGCCATCCTGCGGGCGGGGTGTAACGCCACCAATCTCTACAAAACCAAATCCCATGCGCAGCATGGCATCAGCGACTTTACCGTTTTTATCGAATCCTGCGGCCAGACCAACCGGATTGGGAAAAGTCCGGTTCCAAAGAGAAATAGCCAATTCTGGTTGAGGCGGAGGTGTGAAGAGCGGGAATAGGAGCGACTGTGCAGCCAGTATCGCCACGCGATGCGCCTGCTCCGGGTCCATTCGTCCCAGAAGTGGCGCTGCAACACGGCGGTAGAGATCAAGCGGCATCAATGCAAATCAGGATGAGGCCAAGATAATTTCGGTCGGGAATATAAAGCGCAGGTTTTCGTTCAATGGAAGATCCCATGTTTCCTGCACCGCCTCGATCGGAAGAAGACCGTAGAGGTGTGGGTAGAGTTCAGGTCCCTCCATACGCACAGCCCCGGCCAAGCGGTCGCGGTCAAGGCGCAGCAGCATCAGTTCAGGTGTTTCAGAGAACCAGCGTTCCACCGTTCCCATAACCTGAGCTGCGGTTGACAGATGGATAAACCCGTCGGCCCGGTCGGTGGGAGACCCTTCGAAAAAGCCTTCGCGGACGGCCTGGCGCCACTGTTCGGGCAAAATAAGACGATACAGCCGTTGCGGGGATCGTGTGTCGTGTTCAGGGCGCAGATCACGCCGGATATGTGTATAGCTCATGATCGAGAACTGTACCTCAAGAGCCCCGGATATCGAAAGAAACTTTTAGTCCTGTCCTGTAGGGTGGCAGGTAGACAGGATATTACGCTTGTGATGGAGAGCGGGCGGCGGGTAGGCAAGGGAATGCGGCTCGATTATACTGACATTCCCGTGTTCCCCTGTGTTGTTTGTTGCCATCAGCGAGGCTTTATGGCGTTTGGTTCGATCTGCTTCACCGCTGCTGCTACCTCTGCTGCCGAAGAAGCACTGGAGCGCCTTTGTCAGCGCTATGGTCAGGTTCCTGCGGATCGGGCTGATGTTATTGTGGCCTTGGGGGGGGATGGTTTCATGCTGGAAACCATGCACCGCCATATGGCATTGAAAAAACCGATCTATGGCATGAACCGGGGAACGGTCGGCTTTCTGTTGAATGCGTATGCCGAGCATGGGCTGGAGGAGCGCCTGGCAAAGGCGACCTGCGTTCAGCTGTTCCCTTTGGCGATGACGGCGCTGACCAGCCAAGGGGATACCCTGCATGCCCTTGCAATCAACGAAGTTTCAATGCTGCGTCAGACGCGTCAGGCAGCCAAGATCCGTATCAGCGTAGACGGAAAGGTCCGTTTGCCGGAATTGATCTGTGACGGGGCGCTTGTGTGCACATCGGCAGGTTCAACTGCCTATAATCTCTCTGCACATGGTCCCATTCTTCCCATGGGATCAAACGTCATGGCTTTGACACCGATTTCGGCATTTCGTCCCCGGCGCTGGCGTGGTGCTGTTCTTTCTCATCAGGTATCCCTTGATTTTGACATTATAGAGGGCGAAAAGCGCCCGGTCTCGGCTGTGGCCGATTATACCGAAGTGCGTGATGTCATACGGGTCTCCGTGCGCGAGGATCGCTCGATCGTGTTACCTGTTCTGTTCGATCCCGAGCATAACCTTGAGGAAAGAATTTTGTCCGAACAGTTCACTGGGTGATATCACCGTGCATATAGATGGTTCCCCCGGGGGGCGGGGCGGCGTATAGAGAGGGATCGCTGACAGGGAGTTGCCATGCTGACCGTCTATGTGCCAGGACCGGCCGGTCTGTATTCCTTTCCTCCGGCTCCGGGGCTTCCGGTTCCGCCGGAAGTGGTGTGGATTGATCTGTACCAACCGGTAACGGCCGAGGTTCATCGAGTCGAGCAGGCTCTTGATATTGCCCTGCCAACCCGGGAGGAAATGCAGGAGATTGAGGCTTCAAGCCGGTTGTATCAGGAAGATGGCGCTGTTTTCATGACAGCCGTCGTGCTGGCCCAGTCCGATACGGAGCATCCGGAAACAACAGCTGTGACCTTTATTCTGTCCGGCGAGCGACTGGTGACAGTGCGCCACGCTGAACCCAAGCCGTTTCGGGCCTTTGCTACACGTGCCAGCCGGCAGCAGGGATTGAAGACCGGCGATGTAATATTGGTAAACTTGTTGGAAACAGTTATCGAGCGTGCTGCCGATATTCTGGAACGTGAGATGGCTCGCGTCGATACCATATCCTCCGAAGTTTTCAATCACACACCAACCGGTCAGAGGCGAGTGAACCAAGCTGAAAGTCGTGACTTTCAGGAGATTTTACGCGATATCGGCCAAACTGGCGACGTTGCATCCCGTGCGCGCGAAAGCTTGATGTCGATTGGGCGGCTTCTGGCATTCCTAGACCAGGGGTTACCCAGTCAGGGTCAGGAAGCCAGGGCTCAGGTCAAGATTATGTGGCGCGATGTGCAAAGCCTTCTGGATCATGCCACCTTTCTGGCTGGCAAGATCAGCTTCCTGCTGGATGCAACCCTTGGCATGGTCAATATCGAGCAGAACTCGATTATCAAAATCTTCTCGGTTGTTTCCGTTGTTTTCCTGCCTCCGACCATGATTGCCAGTATCTATGGCATGAATTTCGAGCTGATGCCCGAGCTGAAGTGGGCACTGGGGTACCCATGGGCGCTATTCCTGATGCTCATGTCGGCGGTTGTACCCTTCCTGTACTTCAAGCGCAAAGGCTGGCTGTAGTAGTGGGCAGACATAGGTGTTGCCCGGCGCGTCCTGATGTGAAGTCGGGGGACTGGCGTAAGATCGGTGAGACATCTGTGTTCTGAGCAAGCAGATTGTTGCCATGACGCAGGCCCCGGTCAAAAGTGCGAAGCCTCCGTTCCAGCCGAATAGGTCGATCGTGTACCCCATCATGGCATTGGCTGCGACGGATCCGCACAAATAGCCAAATAGGCCGGTAAATCCTGCTGCCGCTCCGACAGCATTCTTGGGTACCAGTTCCATAGCGTGCAATCCTATCAACATGACAGGGCCGTAAATAAGGAAGCCGATAGCCAGAAATGCTGTCATTTCAATGTAGGGATTCTGGGCTGTCCCGAGCCACTGCACAAGAAGGGCGCAGAGAATCAGAGCCATGAACAGGATGCCAGCGGGTGCCCGTCGCGCCGAAAACAGCCGATCTGATAGCCAGCCACAGAGCAGAGTGCCCGGAATACCAGCCCATTCGTACAGGAAGTAAACCCATGAAGAGACTCCAACATCAAAGTCTCTTGTTTCTTTCAGATATGTCGGTGCCCAATCCAGAACCCCGAACCGGATCAGGTGTACAAAAACGCTTGCGCCTGCAAGCCACCACAGCATGGTATTGGGGATGACATGCTGTCCAATAACCATACGAAAAGGCATTTTCTGTTCTGGTCGGTGAGGCGTTTGACGACCAGAGCTGTAATCTTCTACAGATGGCAATCCACAGGACTGTGGTGTATCGCGCAGAGTCAGGGCTGTGAAGACAGCAATAACGAAAGCAAACCCTGCCGGTACATAGAAACCGGCATGCCAGTCGTTAAACCAGCCCATACCGGTCAGGAACAGAAGCCCCAGAAGACCACCGCCGATATTGTGTGCTGCATTCCAGACAGAAACGATCAGCCCGCGCTCTGACTGTGGCCACCAGTTACAATGGTGCGACCACACGGTGCCCATCCCATGCCTTGCGCCCAGCCATTTGCAAACAAAAGAATACCCATCATGGCAATGCTTGACGTTGCCCAAGACGCATATCCCAGTATGAAGACGATGGTGGCGGAAAGAAAAAGCCCGAGCGGCATGAAGAGCCGGGGATTGGAGTGGTCGGAAACAGCACCCATCAAGAATTTGGATAGTCCATAGGCAACAGATAGGCCTGAAGCAGCTATTCCCAATTCACCGTGGGAATAGCCTTCTTCTATCAGATACGGCATGGCCAGGCAGAAGTTCTTGCGTACCAGATAATACCCGGCGTAGCCGATGAAGATGCCAGAGAAAATCTGCCATCGCAGCCGCGTGTAGAGGGAAGCAACGTCACGGTCAGGTAAGGGGGCGGCGTGCGGTGCCGGGGCCAGCGCATTCAGCGACATGGGTGCCAATCCTCATTCCGTGGTTATCTGCCTTGTTTAAGGCGATGAAATTGCAGAAAAATACACAATTTTTTGTAGTTTTATGCCTGCAAATGCATCTTTATTGCACGGAACAATGATCCGGTAAATAGACTATGATTCGTGATTAAAATTTATGATTGTATATGTAGGCATCTGAATTAGGGTGCTATGGGGACACAAAAAAACGGCCAGATCAATTGAATGACCCGACCGTTCTGGTTCCCGGCACTGTTCACGCCTTACTTCTTGTCAAACGGGTTATCCCGTTTGCGCAGAAAAATTCTGATCGGCACACCCTCTATCCCGAATGTGTCCCGCAGACCGTTAACCAGATAGCGCATATAGCTATCCGGCAGTTCATCAGGCTTGGATGCAAAAATGGCGTAGGTTGGGGGGCGTGTTTTGGCTTGGGTCATAAAGCGCAGGCGAATCCGTCGCCCCTGTTTGGACAGGGGGGTCGGGTGGCGTTCGGTCATCTCTGCCAGCCAGCGATTCAGCTTTGATGTGGTGACACGTGTGTTCCAGACCCTATGAACAGCAAAGGCTGTTTTCATCAGCTGATCCATTCCGCGACCCCTTAAGGCGGAAATTGTCAGGGTCGGTATACCCCGAACCTGCGGCAATGACTTTTGCAGGCGATCATCAAGCTGTTGCAGGGCTTCTTGGCGGTTGTCTACGGCATCCCATTTGTTGACTGCGATAACAAGAGCTCGCCCCTCATCAATTACCATCCTGGCAATCGTCAGATCCTGTTTTTCCAATATGGCGTTGGCATCGAGCATCAACACCACAACCTCCGCCATGCGAATGGCGTTGAGAGTTTCGGCAACAGACAACTTTTCCAGGCTGTCATCGATGCGGGCGCGCCGGCGTATGCCTGCTGTATCGACAAGGCGGATGCGCCGCCCTTGCCATTCCCAGTCTATCTCTACCGAATCACGTGTGATGCCAGCCTCGGGACCAGTCAGCATGCGTTCCTGCCCCAGCAGCTGGTTGATCAAGGTTGACTTGCCGGCATTCGGGCGCCCGACAATGGCCATTTGCAGGGGGCGATCCGGTCGGCCAGGTTCCTCATAGGGTTCCAGCTCTTCTTCTTCGTCGGTGTCAGCATCCGAAGCGGCAGGGGTGAGTGAGTCATCGTCGTCATCGCTGGCCTCATCAGCCGTGCTGTCACCGTCTGTTATGTCATCCGTTTCCCTGACGATGGATGCCAACGGGCCTTCACCGTCCTCGGGTGGTTCTGCTCCGGCTTCACGAGCAAACGGTAGAAGAGCCTGGAACAGCTCCAGCATACCTTCGCCATGTTCAGCCGAAACAGCAACAGGTTCGCCAAGGCCCAGACTCCAGGACTCGTAAAGCCCCGGTGCACCGGCCTTGCCCTCGCACTTGTTTGCGCACAGGATAACAGGGGTCGGATGCTTGCGTAAAAGGGCAGCAAAGTGAGCATCCAGGGGGGTTACCCCGGCCCGGCTGTCAATCAGGAACAGCGCGACATCAGCCTCATCAAGAGCGGCTTCTGTTTGCGCCCGCATCCGCCCTTCCAGGCTCTCGTCCGTACTGTCTTCCAAGCCTGCTGTATCGATAACCATAAAGTCCATACCAGCAAGGCTGGCTTTATGGGCCTTACGGTCACGGGTTACGCCCGGCATGTCATGAACAATAGCCAACCGTCTGCCGACCAGACGGTTGAACAGCGTAGACTTGCCGACATTGGGGCGGCCAACAATGGCAACCGTAAAAGTCATGATAAAATTCGTACTTTCCAGAAAATTCAGCGAACGCAGACGACATCCCCGGCGTCGGTCAGGAAGTACAGGGCTTCATGTGCGACAGCAGGAGACAGGGATATACCGGCAGGCATATCCAGGTGGCCGATGACGGCCCCGTCATAGGGGTTTATGCTGACCGCCTTGCCCTGTGATCCTGCAAGGACAAGACGGTCAGAGGCCAGCACGGGACCAGCCCATGTGATCCGTCCCTTTCTGTCTTCAGGGTCTTCCCACAGGTCAAGGGAGGTGATCCAGGCGATCTTCCCGTTTCTTGCATCAATGGCGACCACTTCAGCATCCAGGGTGACGGCAAACAGCCAGTCCCCTGCAATCCAGGGCTGATGCAGGCCAGCCATCGACAGTTCCCATGCCCGTTCCCCTGTGCGCATGTCTATTCCGGTCAGAAGCCCGGAATGCCCCAGAACAAAAATGCGGGTCCTATCAATCACCGGACGGGCAGCAATGGCCGCCAGCGTGCCGGTTGCATCGGTGCGTCGTGTTGCCACCACGCTGTCTGCCCACAGGGCTGCCCCTGTATCCGTACGCAAGGCCACAACCTCGCCGCTGGTGAAGGGGAAAATCCCGACGCCACCCATGACGGCGGGAGCAGCAGCTCCCAGAACCGATGTATTCTCCTCAACCCCCGAGTATGTCCATACGATTGATCCGTTCTCTTCAGAAAGGGCGAGGGCCTTGTTGTCCAGCGTTGTCACAAAGACACGACCGTCGCTGACCGTTGGACCGGCCCGCATCGGGGCCGGGACGGACCGCCGCCAGATTTCCTCACCCTTGTCTGCCTTCAATGCAATAACGTCGGCAAATCCGGTTGTGACAAACAGCCGTCCATTGTTGAAGGCGACGCCGCCACCCATCAGGTAACCGTCATCCTCGTGATCAGGGGCCAACGCCTTGTGCCACAAGGTTGCACCGCTTTGGGCGTTGAGCGCTGTCACTACACCCGAGGTATCAATGGTATAAACAGTACCGTTCGCAACGACGGGTTCCCCCATCAGGCGGTCCCGTCGGCCTGAGCCACTGCCTATGGAGCGAATCCAGGCAACTTTTGGCGATGCCGACACTTTCATGTGCTGCATGGCATGGTGGCTGTACCCGCCCTGCTGTGGCCATTGTGCATTGTCTTCCGGGGCGGGCAGGCGAATGGATGCAGCCAGGTCCGGGTCATGTTTCAGGGAACGCTCGTGCTCCAGGACAGAAATGCGGGTTCCGGGCACAGGTGGTTTCACATCATCCCCGAACCAACTGTCACCCGAGCAGGCAGACAAGCCGGCAGAGAGGGTCATGATGAAGAGTGTACGAACAAGAACGGTACAGGCGTTGCGGTTTCGGGCCATGAAGATAAGGTCTCCCGGGGGGCTCAATAGCTCAGGACAGCAAAGGGGATGCATGTATCAGGGGGCGTCAGGGACGGTGGCCCCCCAAAGACATCAGAACCTCGCGCAGGCGGGCCCGAATCCCATAAGGGGTACTGCGATCAGCAGCCAGATCTGTAAAGAGTGTGACCGCATCATCGCGGCGGTTTTGCTGCAAGGCAATCAGTCCGCGCAGCTCGCCGGCCAGGTAACGAAAGCGGGTTGACGGACCAAGAAGTGGTGCAAGCTCTGCGTCCAGGGCAGACAGGTCGGCCCCGGGCTGATCCAGCCCGTGCTGTACAACAAGAAGGCGGGCAAGATCACGGAAGATCGGGTCGGCATTGCCTGTGTCGCGCAATTGCTTCCACAGGGCTGTGGCCTCGGTTACTTTGCCTGCCTGCGCGAGCAGAGCGGCGGCTTTCATGACCGCAAGATCACGATTTCCCCTTGATGCGCCGGAAGCAAAATCCTTCAACGCCTGTGCCGTTGCTTCATGATTTGTATCAGCGCCCCGTGACAGGGCAGCTTCAAACGCTGTTGCTTCCTTTACACGAGAAGACGCCTGCCAAGCCATCCATCCCTGCCAGCCGGCAACAGCAAGCACCAGTGCCACAGCTGCGGCAACAACCGTGGGGCCATAGGCCTTCCACAGTCGGTTCAGTTGCTCGTGACGAAGGTCGTCATCCACCTCGCGGAACAGGGCGGCCTGTTGTGGGTCAAGTGGTGTATCAGCCACGGATATCAGTCCTTGCAAGAAACCTTGGAGCCCCGAACATAGTGCGAGGTGGCTCTGTAAGCAACGAGCGGATCGCCTCTTTCGGCACATTTCATGCGTTTTTCAGCGTTTTTTAACCACCGTGACCTGACCATGGGACACGTAGTGACAATCCGTGATGGTGCCCGCTTTAACGAGTTCCTGGTGTCCCGGAATTGGCCTCTTGGGAAGGTGTAGCCTGGATGAATGCCCTGATTCCACGCTGTCTGGCTGTTATGGCTGTCCTCATGTCCTCGGGATGTGAGGTTTTGCCGAAGCCCGGCTATGTGGGACTCGGGTACATCGGGACAGATCGTACCCCTTTGGATCGCCTCAGCGGTTGGGTATCCGGTCAGGATTGTTCCTCGGCCCGTGCAGCGCGTGGGGGGCACTGGTGCCAGCCTGTCTATGAGAACAGGCCGGAGACTCCGGATTTGTATTGCTATCGCTCTATTGGTGCGGTGGATTGTTACCATACACAGAGTCCCAACCCTCATGACCATCTGGTTGGAAATGTTCCCGGTGGTTTGCAGAGAACATGGTAGTTCCTGTGTAGAGTTGACCCGGTGGACTGGATTCCTGACAATAGACCGATCGGTTGCAGCCCTGCTCGGGGCGGCGCGCGGTGTCTGCCTGTACAGGAGGCGCTATGAACCAAGTCGTTCCCTTGGCCGGTTATCGCGCCTGCCGCCATGGTGTGGCTGTGTTCTTCAGCCGGGATGAGATGAGCGCCCTTCTTGGGGTTTATGCAGATAGTGTTTCACGGGGAGGCTGGCGTGATTATGCCATCGGGAGTGATGGTAGGCAGGCTTGGTTTGCCGTGTACCGTTATGCTGGTGAACGCCCTGCTTGTGTGCTGACAAAGCGCGCCGTGTCTGGCCATGTTGTTTATACACTTTTTGACGAAAGCCGGCGTGTTCGGCAGAGTCGCAATCTTTCGGAAATCCTTGGATGCTTCAGGCGCATTTCGGCTGCTGTGTAACCGGTGCCGGGATTGCATGCTTCTGCGGGGCTAATTTTTCCATATCCTCTTGTCTTTTCTGTTTTTTGATAAAATCAAGGGTGTATTATCCTGACGATGTCATGGATGTAAGGGAGAGTGTTATGACCCAAGGTTCTGTTGCCGGGAAAACGCTTGGCGTGGTCTTGGTGGGCTTGGTTGGCCTTCTTGCCTTTATTGGTGTTCTGGCTGTCTCCGCTGTGGGTTTTCAGGATGTATCGCGTGTGGCCCAGCATATTGGCCTTGGTCTTGCCGCTCTTCTGATGATTGGGACGGTTCTGTTGGCAGTTGGGCAGGGAGACTGATCCGGCCCGGGCCCCTTTTGTTCTGTGCGGGGCTTGATGTACGGCATTGTTCTCCCCTGTTTCCCCCTTTTTTGTTGCGTATTTACCTTGTCGCCAGATAAACCGACCACATGCAAGCGTTCAGTCAGGGGGGGTCTTGCTTGACTGCCTGCATTCTGTTGTCGCAATCCGTTCTTCCGGACTCTTTCGTACTGTCTTTTCCAGATGCCTTGGTCGTTGTCCGAAACGGCCTTGTTGTGCGGGTCAATGCGACGATGGAGGCTCTGTCCGGTCTGTCTGCGCGCGCCTTGTGCGGTCAGGCATGGTCTTCGCTGATCCAGCTGTCCGACAGGGAAAAGGAGCGTGGAGACAAGGCCGGATTCCATGTTGTTCTGCCCGCGAAGAATGGACGTCATACCGAGGTAAAGGTTTCTCTTATCCGTAATGCGCCTGACTTGGGTGAAGGTGTTTCTGCAGATGTGTGGCGAGTCAGGCCGTTACATGATTGCCTTGTTTGCTCAAACGCATTCTTTCCTTTTGCTCACTGTTCCGGGGCAGGAGCTGCGACGCGGTGCGTGTATCGCCTTACACCCGATGGGCGCTGTATTTATGTCAGTCCGGATCTTGCTGCGCTTCTGGGACATCCTGACTGTGGTGATCTGGCCGTGTCGTTACCTGTTGGTGCATTTCCTTCCTATGTTGATCCCGCGTGCGGTATAGAGTTATTTGCCTTGGCGCAAGAGCGGGGTTATGTCCGCGATTTTGAGATGATGGTATCACGCCCGGATCATGTAATCCTTTGGGTGTCGCAGGAGATCAGTTGCGTGGTTGATGATCGTGGGGAGCCATTGTTTTACGAGGCGATAGTCCGTGATATCACAGCCTGTAAGGAAGCAGACGAACGTTTGCGCCTTTTGGTCCGCGTTTTTGAAAGCACGCGTGAAGGCATCGTGCTGCTTGATGAGAGCGGGGGCCTGCATGCTGCCAACCCGGCTTTTGTATGCATGACCGGGCTTTCCGGGGATGTGGCGGAAACAAAGCCCCTGCGTTTGCTCGCCGAGGGGCTGCACGATCCTGATTATCTGGATCGCATCCTTGAAACGGTTCGTGTCTCCGGTCACTGGGCGGGTGAATTGTTTATCCGCGACAGCGATGATGAACCCTTTCCTGCAGAGGCTGTTGTCTCGGCTGTTCATGATGATCATGGGCAGACTACCCACTTTGTTGTGCGTCTTTCAGATGTAACGGCGCGGAAGAATGATGAGGCTTGGGTTCGTTTTCATGCTAACTATGATCTGCTGACTGGCCTGCCCAACCGGCGTCTTTTGATGGAACGCCTTGAATCTGCCTTGGAGACAGCATGCAGGGAGGGCAAGCGGGGCTGCGTCCTTCTGGTTGACCTTGATCGTTTCAAAGCCATCAACGATGCATGGGGCCACACGGCGGGCGATGAGTTGCTGCGGCTTTTGTCCCGCCGCCTGAACCAGTGTGTTGGATCAGAAGATAGTGTCGGGCGTCTGGGTGGTGACGAATTTCTGGTTCTGATGCCCGAGGTTGAAACGGTCCAAGCTGGTGTTGCGATGGCTGAACGCATTCTGCATGCTTTGCAGGAACCTTTTTCGTTAGCCGGGACAGAGCAGTTCTGCCAATTATCGATAGGGATTGCTCTTTTTCCTGATGATGGCCTGACAGCAGGCGATGTCCTGCGTAACACAGATGTTGCGATGCAGGTTTCAAAGAAGCACGCTGTGCGCCGCTATACGGTCTATGACTCATCCATGTCTGCGGCTGCAGGCGTCCATCCTGGCCTTGAGAATGACCTCAGGCTGGCCTCTGTGCGTGGTGAGCTGGAGTTGTATTACCAGCCCAAGGTGGATGCTGTTACCTTGAAGATCAGGGGTGCCGAAGCCCTGATCCGTTGGCATCATCCGGTTTATGGTATGGTAAGCCCGGCAGAGTTTGTGCCCATTGCTGAAGAAACTGGTTTGATCGTGCCGATTGGGCGCTGGGTTTTGCGCCGTGCTTGTGTGCAGTTGGTCAACTGGCTTCGCAGCGATATTGGTGTACCCAGTGTCTCGGTCAACGTATCCCTGCGTCAGTTTCAGGATCCGGGGTTTGTTGCCAGTGTACGCCAGATTCTGGATGAAACCGGGCTTGATCCGGTACGCCTTGACCTGGAAATTACCGAGAGCGTCATGACAGGGGATGTATCCCGTGCTGTCACCATTCTGCGGGAGTTGAAGGATCTTGGTGTGACCTTGTCGATGGATGATTTCGGGACGGGTTATTCATCGCTGACCTGGTTGAAGACTTTCCCGATTGATACCCTCAAGATTGACCAGACATTTGTTCGTGACTTGTCCGGCAGTGGGCGTGATGCCGCCATTGTCACCACCATTATTACCTTGGCCCGCAACCTTGGTTTTGGTGTTGTTGCCGAAGGTGTGGAGCATATGAAGCACGTCGACCTTCTGCGTGAAATGGGCTGTGATGCTTTCCAGGGGTACTGGATTGCCCGCCCCCTTCCGCCAAGGGATTTTGCTGATTTTGTTGCCGCCCGCAAGGCCGGTCTGGTACCGGATGGGGTGATGTCCTGGCCCGCTTGAGAAGGCTGCTTTCTCTCTTTCAATCCATGCGCGGTTTCTGTGGAAAGCGGCGGGTGAGTTGGTCCGCCCACGGATCGGGAAGGGTTGCCAGAAGCCATGAGGTCAGGATGACAGGCCAGGGGAAGCTGATCCGCCCCTTGTTTTTGGCCAGCCCGCGCACAATATGGTGGGCTGCCTTCTCGGCAGGCATCAGGAAGGGCATGGGAAACGGATTAACCGCGGTGATACGGCTTTCGACAAATCCGGGCAGGACAACGGAAACCCTTATATTGTCTGTTGCCAGTGCCCCGCGCAGGCCTTCGCCCCAAACTTTTATACAGGCCTTGCTGGCGCAATAGGCCGGTGCGGACGGCAGGCCACGGAAACCCGCTGCAGAGGCCATAAGCGCGATTTGTCCGTTCCTGCGTGGTTTCATTACATCTAGGGCAGGTATGATCGTGTTCATAACCCCGGTGATGTTGGTGGCAAACACGGCTTGTGGTGATGATGTTTCCCCAATGCCGGCATTGGCAATGACAAGACGCAAGGGAACTTTGCCATCGGCCTCCTGTATCAGCGCTTTCATGCCGTCGCAATCTGTTACATCCGTCAGACTGGTATGTACGGATACACCCGTGGACCGGCAGATTATAGCCGTTTCTTCTAGGCGCTCCGGATTGCGACCGGTCAGGGTCAGGTCATGTCCCTGCTTGGCATAGGCCAGGGCCAAGGCTTTGCCGATACCGGAAGAGGCTCCTGTAATCAGCGTATGCTGGTTGTTTGCTATCTTAGTCATGGTTTATAAAGCTATTGCGCGGTTGGGTCACGGGAGTTGCCTGTACCCATCCCGTGCTGTCCAGCTTTATGATCTGTGCTGTCACTGTGTCTGGAAATACAGCAGCTCCCATAACATGATGACCATCGCAGGCAATGGTATATCCA
This sequence comes from Haematospirillum sp. H4485, assembly GCF_012102745.1. Taxonomy (GTDB): domain Bacteria; phylum Pseudomonadota; class Alphaproteobacteria; order Rhodospirillales; family Rhodospirillaceae; genus Haematospirillum. The sequence goes on along the minus strand of NZ_JAAVSY010000004.1, from coordinate 41,743 downwards.
TTCAGGTTTCTGCAGTGGAATGTGCCGTCAGCATGGACGGTTGGCGTTATCGTACTCAGGGTGGCCCCAAGCCCTTCACCGGTTGCTTTTACAATGGCTTCTTTCATGCTCCAGCGGGACAGGGCAAAAAGGCGGCTCTGATCATGATCAAGTGCGTCCATGATCCGGATTTCTGCAGGGGACAAGAAATTCTCCGATAATGACGCCCAGTCCAGCTGAGGCCGCTGGGCCTCTACATCCACGCCTGTGCGGCATGCTTGGTCGTGGCAGGAAACAACGGACAAGGCAACCCAGTTTCCGGCGTGGCTGATGTTGAAATCCAGTGTGCTTTCAGGGTGACGCAGGAAAGGCCTGCCGTTCCTGTCTTGATGAAACTCAAGACGTTCGGGGGATACGCCAAGGATGTTCCCCAGTACTCTGCGTTTTAGGACATGGGCAGCGGTGCGTTGCGCCCTGTCCTCTGCTCGGATCATACGGCTGATACATTCATGTTCTGTCGTAGACAGCCCTTCATGGCCACGGAAACAGTATGCCTGTACTGATGAAACAGAGGCAAAGCAGGCGAGACCCGGTATGGCAGGTGACAGTGTTGGTATCGGTATATCGGTCAGGGTATTATTGTGGGGCATGGAACCATCTTGGGGAAGCGTGTCCAGTATATGCTGCGAAGCATGCCTTGTTTTATTCAGCAGTGAAAGCGGTGAAAGTATTGTCAACCGTTGTGTATGAAGCTGTGTCGTGGAATAACCCGTTTCATTCTATAGCCCGGAAGAGGAAACATTAGTGGGTATCGCCAGTATGACCGGATTTTCCAGCGCACAGGGGCAGGATCATGGTTGTGCCTTGTCCTGGGTCTGGGAAGCACGCAGTGTAAATGGAAAGGGGCTGGATATCCGGATACGGTGGCCACAAGGTTGGGACAGTATAGAAGCGCCAGCCCGTGATCTGGCCCAGAAATGCCTGTCGCGTGGAAGCATTGCCTTGTCATTGTCGTTGAATGACAGCTCCCGTTCTGCTTCAGGACTGACCATCAATCGTGAGTGGCTTGCAACATTGATCGCCTTGGCTGAAGATCTGCCGCCGTCTGTGGGGCAACCGCGCCTTGATGGCCTGCTGCGGGTTCGTGGTGTTATCGAAGAGAGTGCCGCATCTTCTGAAGCAGAGGCGTATCCATTGGCTTCTGACCTTGTTGCAGTGGTCCTTGAGACCCTGTCCAAGGCGCTTGAGGGCTTGGTCGCTGTGCGCTGCGAGGAGGGTGGGCGTCTGCATGCCGTTCTCCAGGGGCATCTTGCCAGTCTGGAGTCCTTGATCCAGCAGGCCGGGGAGACAGCTTCTGCCCGTCCCGGGTCTGTCCGTCGTCGTCTGGAACAACAGCTTGCTGTGTTGCTTGACAGCAAGGTTCCTGTTCCTGAAGAACGATTGGCCCAAGAACTGGCCTTGATTGCAACGCGTCTGGATATTCGTGAGGAGTTGGATCGTCTGTCGGCCCATGTTGCCCAGGCCCGGAAACTTCTGGAGACAGGGGGTGTTTGTGGGCGCCGTCTGGATTTTCTATGTCAGGAATTCAATCGCGAAGCCAACACGCTATGCTCAAAATCCCAGGATGCGGACCTGACCCGGCTGGGCCTTGATCTCAAAACAGTGATCGACCAGCTGCGCGAGCAGGTCCAGAATATTGAATAAGCTTTGCATAGTGTGTCCTTTCTTCAATACAGCGGAACTCTCATGACGTTTGCCCCTGATATGCCCCACGTGTCCCGGCGTGGTTTGATGTTGATCCTGTCGTCCCCCTCTGGTGCAGGGAAATCCACAATTGCGCAGGCGATTCTGAGGCAGGACAACTGCCTTGAGCTTTCTGTGTCCGTGACAACCCGTTCTCCGCGCCCGGGTGAGATTGACGGAGTGCACTATCACTTCCGGACGCATGCCGATGTTGAGGCCATGGTTGCTGCCGGTGGTTTCCTGGAGCATGCGCAGGTCTTTGACAATCACTATGGGACACCGCGGGAGCCTGTCGAGAAAGCGTTGGCTGCCGGGAAGGATGTGCTGTTTGATATTGATTGGCAGGGTGCGCGCCAACTGACGGAAAAAGCAGCCGATGATGTTGTGCGTATCTTCATTCTGCCGCCATCCCTGTCCGAGCTGGAGCGCCGCCTGCGTGGTCGAGGGCAGGATCCCGACGAGGTGGTTCGCAAAAGAATGGCCAAAGCCAGCAGCGAGATGGAGCACTGGGCAGAATATGACTATGTTCTGGTCAACACCGATCTTGATGCAAGCATCCGCGCTGTGCATTCCATCCTTGAGGCCGAGCGCCTGAAACGGTCCCGTCAGAAAGGCATGGAAGCCTTTGTGGCTGCTCTGCGCGGTTTATAACCTGTGGCGTTTATAGCGTATGGCTGGGGTCCAAGCTGTTCGCCAAGGCGCAAAATTGGGGAATGTCCAGCTCCTCGGCGCGTGCTGTAGGTACAATGTTGGCGGCGGCGCACAGGTCTTCTGGTGTCATGCCGCTTGGCATGTATGCTGCCAGGCCTTTTAGGCTGGACCGCAGCATTTTCCGTCTTTGATTGAAGGCAGCAGCGGTGACTGCCTCCAACATGTCAAAACGGCAAGGGGCGAGGGGGGCCGGACGCGGAACCAGGCGCACAACCGTGGACGTGACCTTGGGTGGGGGAATAAAAGCCCGGGGATTGACGTCAAACAAGGGTTCAACGGTGCACAGCCACTGGGTGATAATTGTCAGGCGTCCGTAATCTGATGTACGGGGGCGTGCCGCCAGGCGGTTGACAACCTCTTTCTGAAGCATGACCACCAGACATTCAAAGGCCTGAATATGCTTCAGCCATTCAAGAATCAGCGGCGTTGCAACGTTATAGGGAAGGTTGGCCACAATGCGCCGCGGTGATGTGCCAAGGGTATGCACGGGGATGGCAAGGGCATCAGCCTGCATGACCTCAAGACGTTCCGGGTAGGCGGATGCAATCTCTTGCTGGATCGGCAGCATGCGTGGGTCACGTTCTATGGCAATGACGTGGCGGGCGCCGTTATCCAGCAGGGCGCGGGTCAACCCCCCGGGGCCGGGACCAATTTCTATGGTCGTACCTGCGGCCAAGGTACCGCCACTACGGGCGATGCGTCCTGTCAGATTGAGATCAAAGAGAAAGTTCTGCCCCAAGCTCTTGCGTGCCATCAAGCCGTGTGCGGCAATTGTTTCGCGTAGAGGTAGAAGCGGGAACAGGGGATGTTCCGGGAAATCTGGATGCGACGGCGTCATGGCACAAGGTTACTTTCAGGATAAATATGCAGCTGAGGCAGGAGAACGCCCGGCCATGGCGGAGGCCATGCGTAGGGCTGCAACCAAGCTGGTTTCGCGCGCCTTCCCGGTCCCGGCCAGCGCAAATGCTGTTCCGTGATCTGGTGATGTACGAATGAAGGGAAGGCCAAGGGTCACGTTGACCCCGCCATGAAAATCCAGGGCCTTGAGTGGGATCAGGGCTTGGTCATGGTACATACACAGCACAACGTCATAGTGCTGCTTGGCTTCAGCGTGAAACAGGGTGTCAGCTGGCAGGGGGCCAGATGCTTCAATGCCGTCTTGGCGCAGGAGCTGAACAGCAGGCTCGATAATATCCTGCTCTTCGGTTCCCATAATTCCGCCCTCTCCGGCATGAGGGTTCAACCCCGCAATGGCAAGCCGGGGTGAAGGGATGGCAAAGTACTGTCGCAGGGACTGTGCGGCGGTATGTCCACATGTGACAATGTGTTCTGTGGTCAAGGTGCTTGCAACATCCCGCAGGGGAATATGAATGGTAACTGGAATAACCCGCAGGCTCTCGTTGGCCAGCATCATCACGGCCTGTGTATCAGGACCAGCCAGGCTGGCCAGGTACTCGGTATGACCGGGGAAGCCAAACCCCTGTTCACGTAACACTTTCTTGCTGATGGGGTTTGTAACCATGGCACAGGTTTTACCAGCCATGGTCATCTGAACGGCTATACGTATGGAGTCCAGTACCGCACCGGCATGGTCTGGATCCGGGTATCCCGGAACCGCTTTTTTGGCAAGGGGCACAGGGATCACGGGGAGGGCCTGGTCAAATACGGCTTGTGCCTCTTGCGCTGTGCTGACCGTTACGAGTGGTACATACAGTCCCAGCCTGTAGGCTAGTTCTTGCAGGCGCCCGGGATCATCAAGGGCTACAAAGGCAGGTACCGGATTCTGTTTCCGCCCAAGCCACGCTTTCAAGGTAATATCCCCCCCGATTCCTGCAGGGTCTCCCATTGTCAGGGCGAGGGGGCGTGTTGTGTGCATGGCAGAAAGTGTGTCGTTCTGTCGTGATTGGTACGATTGATCTCAGCGTCTGATATCAATTAGTGCGGATCGACGCAGATCACGGAGTGCACGGTTGGAGACCCGCTCCAGCTTCTCCAGCGTCAGGCGTTGTTCGATCTCTTCCCGTGGTGGGAGGCCGGCTGTGTCCTGACGATCGCAGACCATAACGATAGCCTCCCCGCCAGCAACCTCAACCGGGCCGCCGAGGGTGTTCAGTGGTAAATCCCTGACCACAGCCCGTACCGGCGGGGGCAGGTCGGCAAGTCGCATGTTCCCGATGGCACCGGATCCCGGCAGGTTCAGTTGACCTGCCGTTGCATCAATATCGGCGCATGACTTGGCAGTGTCGCGGACAGAGCGTGCAATCTCTGCTCTCTTGGCTTCGGATAGGGCTGCCGGGCCGGATAACGGCATGAAAATCTGGCTCAATTGGACCCGGATATCATCCGGATTCTGCTTTCTGGGTTCCCTGGCGTCACGCAGCAGCATGATGGCATAGCCTCCTGTCGTACGGACAGGCTGTGACAGCATGCCCGGCGACATGGTGTCCAGAACCCGCTCAATCTCGGGCTCCAAGGCTCCGGTAGTGATCCAGCCGAGATCACCGCCTACAGCAGCTGTTACTGAAGCCGAGAACTGGCGCGCCAGCGAAGCAAAGGGAGCGCCTTGCCTGATCTGGTCTACCAAGCGATCAGCCAAGGCGCGCATTTGCCGCTCTTCAGCCGGATCAGTTACAGGCAGGACAATTTCAGCCAGTAGCCGCTGTGGGCGCCCGAGGTTATCCTTCATGGTACTGATGACAGCATCAACCTCGGCAGGCTCAACAGAAACCTGACGCCGCAGTGTACTCTGTGCGTAGCGTACCCAGCCTATATCAGCGCGGAGCTGTGTTTCCAGGATATGAGGAGCAAGACCCTGATGCTTTAGCAAATCATCCAGTGCGCCGGTCGGGAATCCGTTATTTCGTTCGATCTGACGTTTTGCATTTGCAATGTCAGCTGGCTCTACGTCTATTCCTGCCTTCTTGATTTGCTGCACTTTCAGGCGCTCGTTGACCAGAACCTGAATAACGCGTGGGACAATTCTCTGCCGGGTTTCGTGATTGTCCGGAAGGCGTGAGGTCAGCAGAAGAAGAGATGTCCGCTCGTCAACATCCTTCCATGTTATCGCTTCATCGTTCACAACGGCTGCGATGCGCTGTGTTTGGCCACTTTGTACAGCAAAAGCAGGCAAGGATCCGCATACCGATAAAAGTCCGACGCAGAAGGCAATGGCTGACACCGGAAGCCTGGATCGTAATGCGACATTGGTTGTCTGTGTGGTGTGTATCATAGGATGCCTTGCTACTCTTGCCATTCCCGATTGTCTCAGAGCTGTGTGTTATAGTCGCCCAGTGTCTTTAGTGACAGGACCAAGCCGATAAATGTTCCACCATTATAATCCCTGTCATACGTATATTTACGGCCAGCCTGTAAGGTAACACCAATACATTCGTCCTCATAAACAAGCTGTCCTTGGGTTGCGATTGGCCCCCCGTTACGGGCGACATCCCAACGTCCGGATACACCGCTGCTCCAGTACCGCGAGATACGTGACGATACGCCACTGTAGAGCTCCTTGCGTTCGCCGGTGGTATTGTCCTCAATCGCGGGACGCTGCGTGCTTACATATCCAACCGTTGTACGCATGACATCCGGTCCGATTGTTGTGTTGAAGTCATTGCGGCGTATTTCACCATTGTCGCGATCCAGCCGTACACGCCAGGATGTCGAGAAATTGCTGTTCGGGTAAACAGACAGTCTGCCGACGTAGTCGGAGAAAGTGTCATGAAGCCCGGATGTTTTCTGGAACAATCCATCAGGATGCTGCCGCCACGTCTGCCCTGCCAAGGTGTCTATGGTCCCCACCCTTGTGCCGTATGCCGTATAGCGTATCCCATAGTTCACCCGTGTTCCGCCTTCAATGCGGTCATAGCCCGTGAAGCGGTTGGTCGAGAACAGGTTGACATCGTCAAGCTCGAAATCGAGGCTGTCCTCGTTGGGGACTTTACGGTTATTGCCCCCACGCGGGCTTATAATACCCTGTATCGTTGGTTCCAGCACCTCGCTCCAGTCTTCATGCGTACGCTCAAGCGGGAGACTCCACGTCAGTGCGGCCTCAGGCACGGCTCGCCCTATGGTCCCTGTATAGCGATGATCGGTGCTGTCCTTGATTGGTACATCAGCAACATGCCACACATCTCCACGCAGACTTGTATCCAGTCTCCATACGTCTCCAGCAGATCCGACATAGGGTAAATGCCATCCCAGTGTTGTTGTTGCCCGTTGGCTTTTTGGCCCTGATGTTCGGTTTATGCTGGCAGTGGATATGTCCAGCGTTGTCCATGCTCCCCTGTTATCGGGTTCTGTACTGTAATTGATGCTGCCCAGCGGAGTAACAAACGGGATCTCATAGCCCTTTCTCAGCGGGGCGCCTGTGTTCTGGAAATAGAAGCTTTCCAGTGCGGCATAGCTGCGACGGCTGAACCCTTCGACATAGCCCCGATTTTCCAGGAAAGCCGGTGCTCCGAAGCCATAACGCCGCAGGTAGGTTGGATCAGATGCCAGATCAATATCGGCACCGGCGCGCCACGTATCGTTTATGGCGTATAGTCCTTTTGCAGACACGTGATTGCGGACACGCTCCCGATTGTCCCGGGTTATGGACCCTGTGGCAGAAAGGGCCACTTTGTGTCCGACAATACGATATTGACTGCCAAGAACAATCCCTTCCTTTGATGTTATCGTGGGCGTCAGGGTTATATCCTGCTGATCATTGATGACCTGGAACCATGGTATGCTAAAGGCAGAACCAAGATCTTTGTTGTTCTTCCACGATGGGACCAGAAAGCCACTTTTGCGTTTGACAGAGGGGTCCGGGTGAGACAGATACGGGGTATACAGCACGGGCACATCAAACAATTCAAGCCATGCGTGGTTATACCGAACTTCCCGGGCATTTTGGTCGTGCACAACCCGTACGGCCTTGATCTGCCATATGACAGGATCATCGCCGCAGTCATCGCACGGTGTGTAGGCTGCATTTTCAAGGGTTGTCGAGGTTCCTTCACGGCGTACCGCCTGTTCAGCATGGCTGCGTGATCCATCCGCAAGTACAACCTTGATGGCGTGAGTAAAGCCGTTTTTCAGGTCTCCGGTTAACTCTGCATAGTCCGTGAATGTGGTGGTACCATCCTCGTCTGTCAGCACCACGTTTCCGCTGGCCGTAGCCAAATCTTTTCCGGGCTGATAGCTGATGGTATCAGCGATCAGAATGACCGCACCGTACTGGAACTCTACATTTCCACGCGCTGTAACCGTATCCAGGTTCTTGTCGTGGATCAATTCATCGGCAGTTACATGCGCACGCGGTTTCTGTTCCTCCGCACGGTTTTCTGTTGGCGGGGGGGGCTGCATCTGACTCCACGCCTGTTGCGGGATACATAGCGCAATTGCCGTGGCACACACCATCATGCCTGACAGGAGAAATGGTATCGGGCGCGTCAGCGGAGAAAGCGGTGGTAACATGCCACGTCTTGTCATGACATTCTGGTCCGGTTGGGGAAAGGGGACACGGTGATAGATCGGGTTGAGCGAGCAAGGATAAACAAGGCTACCGCTGTTGGCAAAAGAACAGCTGCAGGAATTAGGGGTAAAAGATCTGTAGCGTGTGATGCCAGATTACCGGCACCTATGATCCCGGACTGTACCAAGACCATGGTTGCGGCTGTCAGAACAATACGCTGCGTATGGCCACGTCGGCTGAAGGAACCTGATAAAAGACCAGCAAGGGCAATCAGGACGAAGCAGACATAGGATATGGGATTGAACAGTCGTTGTATGGCCTCTGCCCGGAAACGGGGTACATCAGCCGGGCGGATGGTCAGATCTGTTTTCTCTGTGACTGTCAGCAACTCGTGCGTTGGTCGCTCCTGTGCTTCACGATAGCGCTGCCCGTGTTCTTTCCCGGGCTGATCCCACAGGTTGACGGACAGGCGTTCGAAATCCAGCAGTGCCATGGTTCCAGTCCCAAGAGTGACCTGATGGCTGCTCGCCTTGCCCAGAATCAGAACGGGGCCTGCCGGCGACGAAGCAACAGCTCCCCGCTCTGCTATAATCGTGTTTGTCTTGCCCGGTGTCCTGGTGTCATGGATCATGACGTCAAGAAGCTCTCCATTGCTGGTTCTGGTGCGGGTATAGACCGTAAGGCCGGTAGCAACATCGTTGAAGGTGCCGTCCTGGATCATCAACTTTGATGCATCATTGCGTAGGTTCCATTGCAGTTCCTTGAAGGAACGTGCACTTTCCGGCCCCAGCCAGAGCGTCAGGCTGTAGCCAGCTGCCATCATGACAAAAGCCAGGATCAGGGCTGGACACGCCAAGCCGAATGGGCCCACCCCGGCCGCACGTATAACAACAAGCTCCCGGTCTGTATTCAGGCGGTTGTATGTAAACAAAACAACCATAAACAAGGCGACGGGCATGATCAGGGACAGGAAGCCTGGAAGCAGCAATCCGGTCAAGGTCAGGAAAGAGTGGACAGACACACCCTGCGTAACAATCAGTTCAATGTAACGCAGCGACTGTGTGAGCCAGGCAACAGAAAGCAGACCGGCAGTGACCAAGATGGTTCCGGTAGCAAGCTGAAACAGGACATAGGACGTTATGGTACGCATCGTGGGGCGGAGTATAGAGCGGCTTTGTATCCAGAAACCAGCACGATTTCCATGTTTCGGACAGGATGTGCTACAATACGCTGTACTTGGAGGGTTTATGATACAAGGGGGGCGCGTATGGCCAAGGATCACAGCCATTCTTCCGGTGGGGCTCATCACCCCGGCCATAGCGCAGGGGAGCATGGTCCGGACCATCATAAACCGGACAAGCATGGCAATCGTGGCCTCAGGCACCACGGTCACCCGACTTCCGGCCCTCATGGCCCGGGGTCTCATGGCAGTGCTACACATCCACAGCCGCACCATGCCCATGGTCATCACAGCCATGGGCCTTCCGCTGCTGACCATCATCATACGGCGGACCATCACCCTGGTCACCACGACCATCATGGTCGGCCTCTCCGTCGTCCCTCGCAGTTTGGTTTCTTTATCCGCATTGTTGCTTTGGGCATTGCCCTGACACTTGGGGTTGGAGGTGGATTGTGGCTGAAAGCCTATAACTCCAGGCCGTCCAATGAATATACGGATGATATGGCAGGGAAGGTTGTAGCACAGTGCGAACAGCTTGTGCCTAAGCTGGATTGCCGGTGTCTCTGGAAACAGGCGGGTGTTGCTTTTACGCCGTCCAACAGTGTGTCAATTCTGGAAATCCTGTCCCAGCGGCACCAGTGGACCGGGCAGATCACACGGGCTCGACTGGAGCAGGTGGCCGGCAACGATGGTGCCAGTGCTCTTGGCAAGGCACTCTACTACTGCACCCTCCTCTGAGAGGGGAGGTCCCCCGATCCTTCAGGCTAGAAGGCTTCTTCCGGTATCGCCATCAGGGCGTTGGCGCCTGCTGTCGCATCGGCCTCCAAAGCTGCTACCTGCGGAAGAATATGGCGGATGAAGTACAGGGCTGTTGTTGTCTTCTCCTGCGCAAAAGCTTGATCTTCGCTGTTTTGAGCCTGCGTCGCTGACAAGGCAAGCCAGCATCCACCAAGTGTCAGGGCAGCCTGCCGGGTAAAGGGGAGGGCCGCCGCATAGGCGTCTGCGGTTGAGGCGGTGCAGGCCCAGCGTGTTGTTCGTTCAAGTCCCTTCAAGGCTTCCTCGAGAGGTGGTGTCAGGCTGGTATCATGGCGTGGAAGGGCTGTACGCAGCTCGTCAATCAGTGCAAGCATTTCATGCCCTTGGTCTTTCTGGATCTTGCGGCCGACGAAATCGGCGGCCTGAATGCCGTTTGTTCCCTCGTAAATGGGGGCAATCCGTGCATCACGGTAGAACTGCGCCGCGCCTGTTTCCTCTACAAAGCCCATGCCGCCAAAGACCTGAATAGCTTCGTTGGCAACATCCACGCCGATCTCTGTGCCCCACAGCTTGACCAGCGGGGTCAGTAGCGCGACCCGGGCCGCCCATGCAGCTGCTTTTCGGGTATCTGCTGTCTTGATGGCCCTGTCATTGGCAGCGATGGCCGAAAATGTCAGCAGGCGTCCGGCCTGTGTGCGGGCTTTCATGTTCATTAACATACGCCGGACATCAGGGTGATGGATAATGGTGGCTGGCCCCTTGTGCTCCCCCACCACGGGTTTTGATTGGACACGTTCCCGCGCATACCAAGCGGCATGCTGATAGGCCCGTTCAGCAATGGCATAGCCCTGTAGCCCGACATTCAGGCGTGCATTGTTCATCATGGTGAACATGCAGGCCAGCCCCTTGTTTTCTTCACCGACAAGCCAGCCAACAGCTCCCTCGTGCTCCCCAAATGACATGACGGCTGTCGGGCTGGCATGAATCCCCAGCTTGTGTTCCAGCCCCGTGCAGATAACGTCATTGCGGTCACCAAGGCTGCCGTCGGGATTGACCAGATATTTCGGAACCAGGAACAGGGAGATTCCCTTGACGCCTTCCGGTGCATCATTCAGGCGGGCCAGAACCATATGAATGACATTGTCCGACAGGTCATGGTCGCCATATGTGATGAAAATCTTGGTGCCTGTAATCCGGTATGCGTTCCCCTCCCGAACGGCCCGTGCCTTGATCTGTGATAGATCGGACCCGGCCTGTGATTCCGTCAGGTTCATGGTGCCGGTCCATTCGCCCGAGATCATTTTCGGCAGATACAGGGCCTTTTGTTCTTCGGATCCGTGGGCGTCCAGCAGATCCACGGCGCCCTGGTTCAACATGGGGCACAGGCCAAAAGCCATGTTTGCAGATTGCCAGATTTCCTGTACGCCAGCTGCAACCAGCCAAGGAAGACCTTGTCCCCCGTATTCGGGATCAAAAGGAATGGCATTCCAGCCCCCGTCACGGTAGCGGGCATAAAAGGACTGTAGTTCCGGGAAGGTACGAACCGTGCCATTCTCAAGACGGCACCCCATGCGGTCACCAATGCTGTTCAGTGGTGCCAGTTCCTGACTGCCCAGCCGCCCTGCTTCTTCCAGCACGGCCTGTACCAGATCATCCGTTGCGTCGCTGTAGGCAGGCAGTGCCGTGATATCCGACAGCCCGACCACTTTCATGGAATGCATGATCTCTTTCAGAGGGGCAGTATAGTCAGCCATGTTTCCTCCTGGCACATCCCTGTCATCAGGTCTTCCCGGGAAGGGTGCAGGATCAGGTTAATCCATGCAAGTAAAAGGGTATATTTTTCCTGCTCTCCCACATGATGAGCACCCCCGCCACACGATGTGCGGGGGTGCTTCATGCTGTCAGCGCTTGTTTTCAATGTGTTCAGCGATGTAGCGGTCCAGCAGGCGCACACCGAAGGCTGTGGCGCCCTTGGATACCAGGGGCAGATCCTTGTTGGTCCAGGTTGTTCCGGCGATGTCCAGATGTGCCCATGGTGTTCCGTTTTCTATAAAACGGGCCAGGAATTGGGCTGCCGTAATGGAGCCGGCACCACGACCGTCGCCGACGTTTTTCATGTCGGCTATGTCTGATTTTATCAGCTTGTCGTAGCTGTCTCCCATCGGCAGGCGCCACAATTTTTCCCCCGTCTCCTGTCCGGCCTTGGTCAGCTGTCCGGCCAGTGTGTCGTCGTTGGAAAACAGTCCGGCGTGCTCCATCCCCAAGGCAATGACGATGGCCCCTGTCAGGGTCGCAAGATCAATAATAGTGGCCGGTTTGTACTTGCGTTGGGCATAGGTCAGGACATCGGCCAGCACCAGCCGCCCTTCCGCGTCGGTGTTGATGACTTCGATGGTCTGGCCACTCATGGACCGGACAACATCCCCCGGGCGCTGGGCTGTGCCAGATGGCATATTCTCGACCAAGCCGAGGAAGCCAACCACATTGGCCTTGGCCTTGCGCCGGGCCAAGGCTGCCATCAGCCCGGTCACCACGCCGGCTCCGCCCATATCCCACTTCATGTCTTCCATGCCACCGGCTGGCTTGATGGAGATTCCGCCGCTGTCAAAGCAGACACCCTTGCCAATAACGGCCAGAGGTGGCGTTTTGGCCTTGCTGCCGTTCCATTCCAGTATCACGGTGCGGCTGCCGCGGACAGAGCCTTGCCCGACGCCCAGCAAGGCATTCATGCCCAGTTTCTTCATCTCTTTTTCAGTCAGGACACTGACCTTGATGCCAAGCTTCTCCAGCTTCTGGCATTCTTCGCTGAACTCAACCGGACCCAGGATATTGGCTGGTTCACTTTGCAGGTCTCGGGTCAGGAACACGCCCTCGGCCACGGCTTCCATCGGGGCAAAGGCTTTTTTGGCCAGATCATGGTCTGCGGTTGAAACAATCAACTTCCCAACCTGCGGCTTGTCATCTTTCTTTTCTGTTGCTTCGGTCCGGTAGCGATCAAAGCGGTAAGAGCGCAGGAGAGCCCCGATGGCCATGTGCGCTGCTGCCTGTGCGATGGGCACATTGCATCCGGGGAGAGTATCGACAACAAGCGTGACGTCTTTGTCCTTTGCGTTGGCTATGGCTGACCATGTGGCTCCGCCAAGCCGTTCGAACGCGGCCGTATCCAGCTTCGCGGCTTCACCCATGCCCAGAAGAACAAGACGGGACAAGCCGCTGCCAGCTGGTGCGAGAATGGTCAGTGTTTGCTCGGCCCGCCCTTCAAAGGCAGCAGCTTCCATGGCCCGGCTCAGGTGTCCTCCGCCAGATTTGTCCAGGGAACGGGCCGTTGCGGTTAATTTGCGCCCGGCAAGAATGCCGACAACAATTGTACCCGAGGCAGGTAGGGCAGGTTTGGCGAAGCTTATTTTCATTGTCTGTCTCTCTGTGCTTGTCCGGGGCCATAAGGGGGCCTGTGAAACCAGAAGCGATGATGGCCGTGCAAATCGAAGTTCTTGTGGATATTTACCCCTTTCCGGATTCCTGAAAAGGTATAACTGCCGGTATGGGCGCGAAATTCTTGAATGTTGTGTGAAAATAAAGGCACGACGGATGGTGGAATTTTGCAGCCATGTGCCCTAAGCTTTTGCCCGGCTTTTGGGGGAGGTTCTTGATATGCGCATCCGATATGCTGTGTTGTTGTTCCTGGTTGCATTCTGGACTGTCATCATGTCTGCAGATGACGTATTTGCGCAGTCTTACAGCTGGCGCAATGACGTCTCGCCTGATCTTGAGGGGTCTTGGGTAAAGGCCGGGCAAAGGTGTGAGGACAGTGGCAGCCTGCTGATGATCTTTTCCTCCGGTGGCTATCGCTGGCGCAAGGCCGCCACCGACTGGGGCTATGCCCGTGGCAAGTATTCCTGGCAGCCGGGAAGTGGCAGTGTTTCCTTCAAACTGCAGCGGTTTGAGCCTAGCGACAGTCCTGATTTCCTGTTTACAGTCGTGGGGGCAGAGATGCGTAAATACACGTATGCTTCCGGCCAGTTGACACGTTTTTCCAAGTGCCGGTAAGCCTTGATTGAGCATGTATAGATTTGTTTATTGGCTAATAAGGTAAGGAACGTGCAGTGCTTGTTGTGTTTGGTGCGCTGTTGCCTGTGGTGATGCTTCTGGGGCTTGGATACGGCGCACGTGCGGCAGGCTTTGTTTCCCCGAGGATCTGGTCTGCCCTGGAGTGGCTGACCTACTATATTCTTATCCCTTCCTTCCTGATCCATGCCTTGGGTCACCGCCCGCCTGAGCCTGCTGTAATTGGGGGGATGGCAAGTGGTATTCTTGGGGTATCATTATGTATGACGCTGGCCTTGTGGGCTGTTCCTGTCCTGTTCCCAGCCTGTGATCGTGCGGCTTTTACATCTGTTTTCCAAGGGGTTATTCGTGGAAATACCTTTATTGCTCTGGGTGTTGCCGAGGGGTTGTGGGGGCCGCCCGGTCTGGCTTTGGTTGCAGCGGCGGCTGGCGTAACAGTTATTTTATTCAATGTGCTGTGCGTTGGTACTTTATCGGTTTCTTTGGTGCAGGCGCAGGGAACGTGGCATCTTGTCCTCAACATAACCTTGGCCTTGGCACGTAACCCACTGATCTGGGCCTGTGTTATTGGCTGGGCTGTTGGAACAGGGGTTATTTCTGTTACTACCGGTCTTATGGATGGTCTGGGGCTTGCCGGAGCAGCGGCTGTGCCTATGGCTTTGTTGGTGGCTGGCTCCGGGCTGCGGTTTGGTCCGCTGGGTGCAAGTTGGTTGATGGAGGCGCTATCTTCTCTGCTCAAGCTCTTGATTATGCCTGCCGGTGGGGTGTTGGCGGCGCACCTGTTGGGGCTGGAAGGTATGGTGCGTGCGGTGGTCATTCTCATGCTCGCGTTGCCAGCCCCGCCTTCAGCCTATGTGCTGGCCCGGCAGATGGGAGGGGATGCCCCGCTTATGGCCCGCATAATATCTTTACAAATGATCTTGGCCTTTTTTACCCTGCCGGCCACGGTTCTTGTGGCCGATATGTTATAGAATCCCTCTTTTCAGTGCCATGCAGTGAGGAAGGGGCTTGTGAACACCAGATAATGGAAGACTTCTGTGACTGATATGCCCGATTTTCGCTTTCTTGCTGACAGTTTGATACCGGTTGTTCGCAAGGCTGGATCTGCGATCATGGGGATTTACGAAAGTGATTTTGCTGTCCTGCAAAAGGACGACGATTCACCTGTGACGGCAGCGGATCGTGTTGCCGAGGACATTCTGGTTCCAGCCCTGCGTGATTTGACGCCGGATTTTCCCGTTGTGGCCGAAGAAGCTGTAGCTGCGGGGGATTGCCCTTCTGTGGGGAGTGGGCCGTTCTGGCTGGTTGATCCTTTGGATGGCACAAAGGAGTTTGTGCGAAGGAACGGCGAGTTCACTGTTAATGTCGGATTGGTTTCAGGGCAATACCCTGTCTTCGGAATTGTATACCTTCCGGTCCTGGATGTGCTGTATCTCGGCTGTGGTTCCGGTGGTGCATTTCGGTATACGGGTGATGGCCTGCCGGAACGTTTGCAGTGCCGTGCCCCCGGGGCAGAAGGACTGACCGTGCTTTCCAGTCGTTCTCATGCCAAGGGAGACGCTCTTTCGGCCTGGCTTGCAGACAAGGTTGTTGCCGGTATCGTGCACGCCGGAAGTTCGCTGAAGTTTTGTCGTTTGGCAGAAGGGACGGCTGATGTCTATCCCCGCTTTGGTCCTACCAGTGAGTGGGATACCTGTGCGGGCCATGCTGTTCTTTTGGCTGCCGGCGGGCGCATGACTTGTCTTGACGGTGCACCTTTTGTCTATGGCAAGCCGGGTTTTGGCAATCCGGGCTTTATCGCCTCCGGCTTGTGATGCGGGTTCTGTCCTGATGCCTGTTATCCCATTTTCTGATCCGACAGCGCTGACGGCTGCAGCAGGTCTCCTTCGTTCAGGTAGCTTGGTCGCGTTTCCGACTGAGACAGTCTATGGCCTTGGTGCTGACGCAACCCAAGATCGTGCCGTTGCCCGCATTTACGAGGCTAAGGGACGGCCATCGTTCAACCCCTTGATCTGTCATGTACCGGATCCGGAATCCTTGGTGCCCTTGGTTCACTGTGATGAACGGGCCCGACTGGCTATGGCTGCCTTCTGGCCCGGGCCACTAACCCTTGTTTTGCCACGGCGTGAGGGGTGCTCTCTTTCTTCCCTGGTTTCAGCGGGTCTGCCCAGTGTTGCCGTTCGTGTACCGGATCACCCCTTGGCTCTTGCCCTTCTGCGCGAATGCGGGCGCCCGGTTGCCGCGCCTTCGGCCAACCGGTCAGGATCTATCAGCCCGACGCTTGCTGCTCATGTTGTTGCCAGCTTGGGTGACCGTGTTGATATGGTTCTGGATGGGGGGGCGTGTGGTGTCGGGGTAGAAAGTACGGTTGTGGATTTGACGGGGCGTCAGGCTGCCTTGCTGCGTCCCGGGGGGATTTCGCGGGAACGTCTGGAATCTGTTCTTGGGCCGCTGTTGTGGGATGTCGACAATGATGTGGCACCGCATAGCCCCGGTCAGCTTTTGTCGCATTATGCTCCTTCTTGTCCCGTTCGCCTTGATGCTGTGTCGGCAGGGCCAGGGGAGGCATTGCTCGGTTTCGGTGCTGCCGGTATGACAGCGGGAGCCACGCTTAACCTGTCTCCTTCCGGGGATTTGGTTGAAGCTGCTGCCAATCTTTTTGCCATGTTGTTCGAGCTGGATGCTGCCGGTTGGGCTGGCATTGCCGTGATGCCTATTCCCGATCATGGTTTGGGATTGGCGATCAACGATCGTTTGCGACGTGCAGCTGCCCCGCGTGATCCCCGTCAGGGTTTCTTTGTCTGATATGGGGGCCTGCACGAGTCTTGGTTTTGGCTGGTGCAGGTTCCGGTCAGCGTGTTCCGAATGGTTCTTCGGCCAGTCGCTTGTGCCCACCGCACGCGCCAATAACCTTGGATTGTGGTGAGAACTTGTTCCACACCTTCTCGTGGAAGTAGAATACGATGGTGTTTGCGGTTGGTTCCAGTAGGGCAACCCCCGTCGCGATGGCGATGGAACCGGTCAGAAGATAGGTGATGGCAAAGCCAACACAGAAATGCAGGACCGCAAAACTACCCGTCTTCAGGATATCACGCATGCTGCGGTGCTCCACTCACAAGAACAGTATTTCCATTAGCATGCCGCATTTCTTTGTATGATTCCAGAGAGCATTTTCTCTTTGTATGATTGAGACATGCCAAGATATACCATTCTTTCTGTTGTGGGGATTGCGGTATATGAGAACCAACATATAATCCCTGATTTTATAAAACAGGTTTCGGGGTACCTTCTGTGTCTATAGCTGATCATATCTTGTCCGAACTGTATTCTGTCATCGGAGCAGAGGGTGTTCTTGTTGATCCTGAGGCCCTTGATCCGTTTCTGCGTGAGGAACGTGGGCGGTATCGTGGCGCATCATCGCTTGTTGTGCGACCATCTTCGGTTGATCAGGTCTCCGCTGTTGTACAGCTGTGTGCCCGCCACGCATTAAGCCTTGTCCCCCAGGGCGGTAATACAGGGCTATGTGCCGGCGCCGTTTCCGATGCCGGTCAGGTTATTCTGTCATTGGGGCGCATGAACCGGATTCGCTCCATAGACCCCGTCAATTTTACCATGACTGTGGAAGCCGGTGTGGTTCTGGAAACGATCCAGAAGGCCGCATTGGACGCAAATCGCTTTTTCCCTTTGTCGCTTGGTGCGCAGGGCTCATGCCAGATTGGTGGTAATCTGGCAACCAATGCGGGAGGTTTGAATGTCTTGCGCTATGGTAATGCCCGCGATCTGTGCCTGGGGCTGGAAGTTGTGCTGGCAGACGGTCGGATATGGAACGGCCTGAAGCACCTTGGCAAGGATAATACGGGTTATGCGCTGAAACACTTGTTTATCGGGGGGGAGGGGACGCTCGGCATTATCACCGCTGCTGTTCTGAAGCTTTTCCCCCGCCCGCTGGAAAAGCAGACAGCACTGTGTGCTGTTTCCGATGTCCGCTCTGTTCCTCATCTTCTGGCTTTGGCACGCTTCCTCTCGGGTGACCAGGTCAGTGCTTTTGAGCTTATGGCCCGTTTCTCTCTTGAGCTGGCATGTCGTCATCTTGATGGTGTTACAGATCCTTTTGAGTCTCCTTGGCCATGGTATGTCCTGGTTGAGTTTTCAACCACCCGGGCCGGAACAGATTTGCGCACGGTGTTTGAACGCTTTCTGGAAGAAGCGTTTGAGCAGGCATTGATCGGCGATGCGGTTATTGCCGAGAGCGGGCGGCAGGACGCTGCATTCTGGAGAATGCGCGAAGGGCTGCCCGAGGCCCAGAAGCACGAGGGCGCTTCGGTCAAGCACGACATATCCGTTCCCATTGCCAGTGTGCCGGAGTTTCTGGAGCGGGCTATGCAGGCTGTATCTCAGGCCGTTCCTGGGATCAGGCCGTGTCCATTCGGGCATGTCGGAGATGGTAATATCCACTTTAACCTGACCCAGCCCGAGGCAATGTCTTCAGCTGATTTTCTTGCCAAGTGGGAAGATTTGAACCGGATTGTCCATGACATTGTTGCTGACATGGGCGGGTCTTTTTCCGCCGAGCACGGTATCGGGCGTCTCAAGGTTGATGAGATGCTTCGTTATAAGGCAGATGAAGAGATTGATATGATGCGTAGGGTCAAAAAGGCCCTTGATCCCCAATATATTCTTAATCCCGGCGTTATCCTTTGCAGCGATCGGGGATAGTGCCTTCCAGTAAACAAGTCCCTCTCAGCTGATCTATCCTTGGCTCTGTATCTTGCTGTCACCATTCAGACAGGCCGTCTCAAAAGTTCGGGGCGGTTTGTCCTATGGCAGTTATTGTTGGAGAGTGGTGGGAATCCGTGAGAAAGGGTCGGTCGGGACGTAATGGCCAGGTGGCACAGGACACTTGCGGCGGCTCTGTCGGCTTGGCTTCTGGCCCCGGCATTCGGGGGAGCTTTTGCGTCTGAACACCATATTCTGATGCTGTTGTGGCGTGGTGAAACCGCTGTCGAGAGCGCATGGCGAGACCGTATGAACCATTCCGGAGTACCGCATCAGGTTACAGTTCTGTCTGCAGAGCAAGACCGGGGGCGTTTGGTTGATGGTTTGCGTAAACTGCGCAGCCAATTTGATGGCGGGCAGATTAGCTTGATTTATTGTTCAGAGTCGATGGCTTGTATGGTGGCGAAGCAGGTCGTGCGTGGCGATGTTCCCATTGTGTTTGCCAATGTTCTGGACCCGGTAGGGACTGGCGTTGCCAATTCCTTGGTCGTTCCGGGGCTTGGAACGGGTGGCGTGAAAGGAGGAGTGGCTGTTGGGGAACAGCTTTCTGTTCTGCGTGGCCTTGTTCGTTTCAACAGCCTTTTGTTCCTCTATAATCCACGTGAATACAACTCCATCCTCTCCCGCAATGCTGTAATGGACTGGGCCGAGAAAGAGGGGATTCGTGTCGAGGAAAGGCGTGTTGTTCCCGGCAGTATAAGCCTTGATGAAGTCATTTCTGACCTCTTCGTCGGGAAACTTGCTGCCGATGTACTGTTTGTCTCTGATGACAGTTATGTGACGTCACGCGGACAAGAAATTGCGGAAACCGTGGGGGAACGTATTATCCTTTTGGCAGGTCGTCATGAGTTGGTGCGGGCTGGCTGGGTTGCTGCCTGGGCTCCGGACGAAGCTGAAATCGGCCGTATGGCCGCAGATCTGACTTTGGATGTGTTGGGTAAGGGCACAGACCCGGGGCTTGAGGAGGTTCGGATGCCCAAGCCGCAGTTGTTTTTTGATGCAGCGGCTGCCAAGCGGCATAATATTGTGTTTCCCGTCGGTGTTCCTGGTCCGGGGGGCGTGACAGAAAAGGCTGTTCCATGATAATTCTCCGTTCAACCCTGTTACGGTTCTCGGCTGCTGTTTGTTTTGGGCTGGCCAGTGCGGTCTTGTCTTTTTCGGCTGCAGCTGCAGAGCAGAGGACCGTTCTGATGGTTCTGTGGCGTGGTGTTACGGCGGTTGAACAGTCATTCCGCTCCAAGATCGAAGAGAATGGGTACTCGGTAATGTATACCGAGATTTTGTCCAAGCAGGACCGGGCCGTTCTTGGCGAGAAGATACGGGCCTTGCAGGAAGATATTGCGGGCAAAAAGTTTGATATTGTCTATTGCTTCGGGACAACAGCGTGTCAGATGACAGTGCAGGTTGTTCGTGGTGCTGTGCCGGTTCTTTTCGTCAATGTCTTTGATCCTGTCGGTGCCGGCCTTGTCCACTCCATGAAAATTCCTGGTGGCAATGTAACGGGCGTTACAATTGGGGTCCCTGTTAACGCGCAGCTTGATGCCTTGTCGCGTCTGGTACCTATCAAGCGTCTGTCTCTCCTGTACAATGCGCGGGAAAGCAATGCGAACTTGTTTGCTGATCAAGTTCGCGGTTGGGCAGGACCAGCCGGGGTAGAGGTGTTGGAACGCCGGGTTGCCCCGGGGACGGATGCGCTTGAACGTGCCTTGGTCAGTATCTCGTCCGGTGAATTGAGTGCAGATGCCCTGTTTATCGGAACCGACAGCTACCTGATTTCACAGGCTGCTGATATTCATCAGGCTATTGGTTCCCGTATACCGCTTTTTGCTTCTGGCGAGGATCCTGTACGGAAGGGGTGGCTGGCAACCTGGGCTCCGTTGGCTGAGGATATTGGGCGTGCTGCCGCTGAAATGGCGTTGGCTGTTTTCAAAGGACAGGATGCATCCATGCTACCTATTGTTCTGCCCAAGCCTCATCTGATTGTTTCAAAAGCAGCAGCGGATCTGCACAAGGCCACGATTCCTGATGGAGCTGTTGTTTTGCCCTGACAGTTAGTCTTATCTCTACCTTTATTATTTTTATCTGACGCAATAAATCAATCCTGAATATTTTTCTTGTGGCGCATCTTATCCCGCTTTTTAAGCTAAAATATTGAAATTATGACGATATAAGAACTGCTATCTTATATCGAGATGGCAGTCCTGCAAATAAGTCCTGTTTTATTTTGTGGGTATTGGGGCAGGATGCGCAGGCCTAGGGGTGCAGGGATACTGGGGCTTGTGGTCTTGGCGTAAGTTATGGAGGCGCACCTGTGCTCCCCGATTTTTCTTCTTTAGTTGTCTTGTTTGTGGAACAGGTCTCGGGTTACGTCTTGTTGGCTTGGGTTTTGGGGACCACATTTCTTTTATCTTCAGTCTGTACGTCATACCCGTCATGGTCACGCAAGGCCGTGCTTATGATTGGGGCTGTGCTCTTGTCTGTTTTGTGCGGGTGGCTTGAGGCAGCTTGTTTTGGCCCCCACTGGGTTGTTTTCCCCATAGCCGGTGTGGTGATAGCCTGTCTCCTGCAAGGTCTTGTTGTGGCGGGGGCCGTAGCGGTTACCAGTTCCCTCTGCCTTTATGGTCTGGGGCTTTATGATACCATTACCGCATTTTCAATGGTGGCATGTGTACTTCTGGTTGGGGTGGTGTGTCACCTGTGCATACGTTATCGAGCTTCTTTTCCCCTTTTGCCCAATCTGTTCGTTATTCCTCTGGCGACGCTGCTGTCTGTGTCCCTGCATTATATGGTCATCCTCTTGGGAACAGATCTGATCGGGCCTGATCAATCGTCTTTACTGTTTGCCGCTGCATTTACCCTTCTGGTACAGGCTGTTTCTAGTGCAGGCTTTGTGTCTGTCTTTAAAGTGTGTATACGTGCTACCCGTTTTGATATGACTGCCGCGTGGAACAAGGCGCAGGATCTTGCAGGCAAGCTTCAAGGGTTGTTTCCGATCCTGGATCCCGAGCGAGCAGCTTCTGTTGCAGAGCTTCTATGGCACGGCCTTGGTGTCAATGGTGTTTGCGTAACAGATGGCTTGCAGATCTTGGCCCGTGTGGGTGACGTGCCCGATGCATTTCGTCCTGATGACATAGCGTCCTGCAAGAATCCAGCGCAGCTCTCTCAGACGGTTTTTCCTACCCGTTGTCCGGGATCTGATTCAGTTTTGGTCATACCTTTTGGCAATGGGGAAGGAGAATATAGTGGGCATCTGGTGTTCTTTGTTTTTGATTATCATCCGCTTTCTTCATGCGTCGTGGCCTTGACGGAAATGGTTGGGGCATTGCTCTTGTCGGCATGGGCTGCGGAGCGTGGTGTACAGCAGGTTCGTATGCTTGAGGAAGCCAGGGAAGAGTTGGTACGGGCCCGGCTTAACCCTCATTTTCTGTTTAATGCACTGAATACAATGGCTGCCGCTGTTCGTCATGACCCTGATCATGCGCGCCTTTTGATCCAGAAATTTGCGGCATGGTTGCGCCGTAATCTGGAGCATCCGTGGCGAGAGGCATCTTTGGAAGATGAACTGGAGCACGTGACCAGCTATCTGGCTATCGGGCAGGCACGTTTTGGAGATCGTCTGAATCTGGAGATACACATCCCGGATGACCTGTACCAGGAAAGTGTACCTTCCTTTGTGCTGCAGCCGCTGGTGGAGAATGCCATCAAGCATGGTGTTTCCCAGAGTCTGGGTTCTTGTACTGTCCGTATTCGGGCACACCGTGAAGAAGACCGCCTGGTTATAGCGGTGGAAGACAGCGCCGGGCTTTACAGTGAGGACGGCTCTGCTGTGGTGAAGGGTATGGGCCTTGGCCTTATACGGCAGAAAATTTGTAGGAGCGGCGGTACGCTTGATATGACATGCCTGCCGGGAACATTAACCCGAGCTACCCTCTCTATTCCGGTATCTATGTCCAGTATGCAGGACTTGGGGTGCAAGCGGAGTGTTGCCGCATGATCCGTGTTCTGGTTGTTGATGATGAACCTTTGGCCCGCGATGCGTTGAAGGCTCTCCTTCTGGATGAATGTGATGTTGAGGTTGTCGGTGAGTGTGGCAATGCAGTGGATGCCTTGGCTGCGATCAACCGGACCTCGCCGGATGCCGTTTTCCTGGATATTTTGATGCCCCGGATCAGTGGTATCGAGCTTTTGTCCATGCTTGATCCACAACGTATGCCCCGGATCATCTTCCTGACAGCCCATGAGGATTATGCCCTGCAGGCCTTTGAAGGGCGGGCCTTTGATTATGTTCTCAAGCCGATTGAGAAATTACGGTTGCAAAAAACCCTGGATGCCTTGCGTGACAAGAACCGCTCCATACCTTCTGTTACGCGTCCGTTGCTGCGGATTCCCTGCTCCGGGTTGCATCGGATCAGTTTGTTCAAGGTTGAGGAGATTGAGGCCGCTGTCTCCAGGCCCGGTGGGATTTATGTGATGACCACAGACGGCGTGGAGCATTTTACCGAGCTGACCCTTCGGACCATGGAAGACCGTACACCACTTATTCGTTGCCATCGTCAGTATATGATCAATCCCGACCATATTCGCGATATTGCGCTGTGCGACGGAGGGGGTGCCCTGATTGAAACATGCAGTAATCACACGGTGCCGGTTAGCAGGCGTTCCCTTGGGTTGCTCAAAGAGCATCTTGGTATAGCATGACCCGGTTTTTTCACGGCGTGGGCCTGTGTGTGTTCCGTCGGGTGCGGGGGCTTTTTTCAGAACCGCTCGCAGCTGTTTTTCTGCCGCTGGCAGTTTTATCAAGCCGCTTGCTGTTTGTATGCCCCCAAAAATCCATAAAAAAGATAAGGTTTCATCAACAACCATGGTCACGGAGAAAGTCTATGGAAAATGCCCTGACCTTCGTGATCTTGGCCATCTGTGTTCTTGCCATATGTTATCGTTTTTACGGTGTTTTTATCGTCAAGAACGTTCTGGGCGCAGATGATTCACAGATCACGCCGGCTCACAAGCTTGCCGATGGCAGGAACTATGTGCCGACTCGTAAATGGGTGAATGCCGGGCAGCACTTTGCTGCCATTGCCGCTGCTGGTCCCCTGGTTGGTCCGGTTCTGGCGGCCCAGTTTGGTTATTTCCCTGGTTTTGTATGGCTGCTGGTCGGCGTTGTCGTTGGTGGCGCTGTACATGACACGGTCGTTCTTTTTGCTTCGATGAAGCATAACGGAACTTCCCTGTCTGAAATTGCCAAGGCCGAGCTTGGTCCCGTTGCCGGTGTGTGTACCGGTCTGGCCATGCTGTTTATTATCACCATTACCATGTCCGGTTTGTCGATGGTCGTGGTTCATGCCCTGGAACGGAACCCTTGGGGGACGTTTGCCGTGGCCATGACGGTACCGATTGCCATCTTTGTTGGCCTGTTCGAGCGGATTACGGGACATGCCCGTGCAGCGACATGGGCAGGGTTGATCGGAATCTTGGCCTCTGTGGTGGCTGGTCCTTATATTCAGGGCACGCTGGTTGGTGAATGGCTCAGCCTGCATGTTGACACGGTCGCCCTGTCGCTGCCGATCTATGCATTCTTTGCCAGTGCACTGCCTGTCTGGCTGCTGCTGACCCCACGTGGTTATTTGTCCAGTTTCATGAAAATCGGGGTGTTTGGTGCCTTGGTTGTTGGTGTTGTGTTCATCAACCCGACGATTCAATTCCCTGCCTTTACCCAGTTTATTCATGGTGGCGGTCCGGTTCTGTCCGGTCCGGTATGGCCCTTTATTTCGATTACTATTGCCTGTGGTGCGATCTCTGGTTTCCATGCCTTCATTGGCTCAGGAACAACGCCGAAGCTGGTGGACAAGTGGTCTGATATTCGTCCGGTTGCTTTTGGTGCCATGTTGGTAGAGTGCCTGGTCGCGGTTATGGCTCTGGTTGCTGCAACTTCCCTGCCTGTGGCGGATTATTTCGCCATTAATGCAAAGCCGGAAGTGTTCGCGGCGCTGGGCATGGATGTGGTCGAACTGCCGCGCTTGTCCGAGGCTGTTGGCATTGACTTGGCCGGGCGTACCGGTGGTGCGGTGACCTTGGCCGTTGGCATGACGTACATCTTCACGAAAATCCCCTGGTTCTCGACCCTGTCGTCGTATTTCTTCCAGTTCGTGATCATGTTTGAGGCCGTCTTTATCCTTACGGCGGTTGATTCCGGGACCCGTGTTGCCCGTTACCTGATCCAGGATTTCGGCGGCAGCTTGTGGGCACCCCTGAAGCGGATTGACTGGGCTCCGGGCGCCATTGGTGCCAGTGCGTTGGCCTGCCTGGCCTGGGGATACCTTCTTAACTCCGGTGATATCAACTCGGTTTGGGCCCTGTTCGGGGTGTCCAACCAGCTGATGGCCACCGTGGGTCTGATTATCGGTGCAACTATTATCCTGAGGCTCTCGCAGAAGCGCATCTATGTGCTGACCTGCCTGGTGCCCTTGGCGTACCTGTTTGTCACCGTCAACTATGCTGCTTTCTGGATGATAGAGAACGTTTATCTGAATGAAATGGCAAGGGGTTACAGCCCGTTTAATGCAGGTCTCTCGCTTATCATGATGGGACTTGGGGTCGTGATCCTGATTTCGGCCATTGGCAAGTGGGCCGAAATGCTGCGGGCTGCAAAAGCCCCGGCATTCGGACCCGCTGCGGCCGAATAGACCGGTTACCCGGGCAGTCTTGTGTTGGCTGCCCGGGCTGCTCCAAAGGAGATAGTAATGAGTGTTCAATCCAAAAACGATGCCTTTGCCCTGTGCTGGTCCGGTTTCCGGGATGGTGAGTGGCAAAAAAAGGTCGATGTGCGCGACTTTATCCTGCGTAACGTCACCCCTTATGAAGGCGATGACAGCTTTCTGGCCGGTGCGACAGAACGGACCAAGGCATTGTGGGACAAGCTTGGCGAACTGCTGAAGCTTGAGCGCGAAAAGGGTGTGCTGGATGTTTCTGCGGATCGTCCGTCTTCCATCCTGGCCCATGACCCTGGCTACATCGACAAGGACAATGAGATCATTGTCGGGTTGCAGACCGATGCCCCCCTGAAGCGGGCTATCATGCCCAATGGGGGTCTGCGTATGGTCGAGAGCGGTCTTGAGGCTTATGGTTTCAAAATTGATCCGGCTGTCCAGGACGTCTGGACCAAGTACCGCAAGTCCCATAACCAGGGCGTGTTCGATACCTACACCCCCGATATTCTGGCTGCCCGCAAGAGCGGTGTGATCACCGGCCTTCCCGATGCCTATGGTCGTGGCCGCATTATCGGTGACTATCGTCGTGTTGCCCTTTACGGCGTCGATTTCCTGCGCCAGGACAAGCAGCGTGAGTTCCATGAGCTGGATAACCACAGCTTTACCGAGGACGTGCTGCGCCTGCGCGAAGAGTTGAGCGAACAGAGGCGTGCCCTTGGCGAGCTCCAGGAGATGGCAGCCCGCTATGGCTTTGATGTCAGCCGTCCGGCAGCCAATGCCCGTGAAGCCATCCAGTGGACCTACATGGCCTATCTGGCGGCTGTGAAGGAACAGAACGGTGCGGCCATGTCCTTCGGCCGTGTGTCCTCGTTCCTCGATATTTTCATTCAGCGCGATATCGAAGCCGGTGCCCTGACCGAAGAGCAGGCCCAGGAGATGATCGACGATCTGGTGATCAAGCTGCGTATTGTCCGCTTCCTGCGTACACCGGAATACGACCAGCTGTTCTCCGGTGACCCGACATGGGTGACAGAATGCGTTGGTGGCATGGCTGAAGACGGGCGTCCCTTGGTTACCCGCAACAGCTTCCGTTTCCTGAATACCCTGTACAACCTGGGTCCGGCTCCGGAGCCTAACCTGACGGTCCTGTGGTCCACCAGCCTGCCCGAAGGGTTCAAGTTGTTCTGCGCCAAGGTTTCAGCAGATACCAGCGCTATCCAGTACGAGAACGATGACCTGATGCGTCCGAAGTGGGGCGATGACTATGGCATTGCCTGCTGTGTCTCTGCCATGCGCATTGGAAAGCAGATGCAGTTCTTTGGTGCGCGCGCCAACCTTGCCAAGGCCCTGCTGTACGCGATCAACGGTGGTGTTGACGAAAAGACCGGCCAGACTGTAGCCCCGGGCATGGAGCCGATCACGGCCGATGTCCTTGACTATGACGAAGTCATGGAACGTTTCGACAAGACCATGGACTGGCTGGCTGTGACGTATGTCAAGGCTCTGAACTGCATTCACTACATGCACGACCGCTATTCCTACGAGCGGATCGAAATGGCCCTGCATGACCGTGATATCCTGCGGACCATGGCCTGCGGTATTGCCGGCCTGTCTGTTGCGGCGGACTCCCTGTCTGCCATTCGTCATGCCAAGGTTCATGTTGTTCGTGATGAGCGCGGCTTGGCCGTTGATTATCGGATCGAGGGTGACTACCCGGCGTATGGCAACAACGACGACCGGGTTGACAGCATTGCGATCTGGCTGACGGAAACCTTCATGAAGAAGGTGGCAGCCCAGCCAGTCTTCTACCGCAATGCCATGCCGACACAGTCTGTGCTGACCATCACGTCCAACGTGGTATACGGCAAGAAAACCGGGAATACCCCGTGCGGGCGTCGTTCCGGCGAGCCGTTCGCCCCGGGTGCCAACCCGATGAACGGGCGTGATACCAAGGGCTTTGTGGCTGCGGGTGCTTCGGTTGCCAAGCTGCCATATGACGCTGCTCTGGACGGCATCAGCTGGACGGCTTCGGCAACGCCTGATGCCCTTGGCCGTACTCCGGACGAGCGGGCCGCCAACTTGGCCGGCTGCCTGGATGGTTTTGCGGAAGCAGGTGGTTTCCATGTCAACGTCAACGTCTTCAATCGCGATACGCTGATCGAGGCCATGGAACATCCCGAGCTGTACCCACAGCTGACCGTTCGTGTGTCGGGCTATGCGGTGAACTTCGTCAAGCTGACCCGTGAACAGCAGCTTGATGTGATCAACCGCACTTTCCACGGCGCCATGTAAACTTGTTACCCGGAGAATGATGCGTATGCCTATGTCCCTGACCCGCCCCCATGTTCCGGTTGCTCCCGGTGGGGATCATCCCTGTGGCTATCTGCATTCGGTGGAAACCGGGGCGGCGGTTGACGGACCGGGGATGCGCGTCGTTCTGTTTTTGTCAGGATGTTTGTTCCGGTGTTCGTATTGCCATAATCCGGATACCTGGAAACTGCATAACGGCCGCCTTGTCACACTGGATGAGGCGGTTGCCGAGGTCAGCCCCTATGCCCGTTTTCTCAAGCGCAGCGGCGGGGTGACCTTGTCTGGCGGAGAGCCGCTGATGCAGGCGGCTTTTGCCGGTGCCCTGCTGCGGCGCCTGAAAGATGAGTTTGGCCTGCACTGTGCCCTGGATACGCAGGGGTTCCTGCATGCCGATGTGGATGATGACTGGTTTGATCCGGTTGATCTTGTCTTGTTGGACATCAAACACAGCGATCCGGATGCCTACCAACGTCTTGTCGGACAGCCGTTGCAACCGACCCTTGATTTTGCCCGTCGCCTGGTTCGACTTGGCAAGTCGATGTGGATTCGGTATGTGCTGGTTCCCGGTGTGACCGACGGGGCTGCGGATATCGACCGTCTGGGAGAGTTTCTGGTCTCACTTGGTTCAGCGGTTGAACGCGTTGAAGTTCTTCCGTTTCATCAGCTGGGTGCTTCCAAATGGGAGTCGCTTGATATGGACTATCCCCTGGCTGATACTCCGGTTCCGACAGCGGAGCAAACTGATGCTGCACGCAAGCGTTTTGCGGCGTATGGTTTGACCGTTTACTGATTTTTTTCTGTTCCGGCCGGATCATCATTCTGCGCCGGCCCTGCGACGAGGCGAGTTTTTGTTATGAGCGATACCCAAAATCTGGTTCTGGTCATCAACTGCGGTAGTTCATCGCTGAAGTTCGCGGTTTTTGCCGGAAGCAGCCAGGAGTCTGAGCTGTCAGGTCTTGCAGAGTGCTTGGGAAGCCCGGAGGCCCGTCTGAAATACCGGATCCACGATGGAGAAAGCCAGACGGTAGCCTTGTCCGGGCCGGGTCATGATGCGGCGCTGGCGTTTATTTTGGGGGTTTTGGGAGAGCAGGGGCTTCTGGGGCGTGTCACAGCGGTTGGGCATCGTATTGTGCATGGGGGTGAACGGTTCTGTACTTCGGTTGTGATTACGCCCGAAGTTCTGGCCGATATCGAGGCCTGTACCCCGCTGGCCCCCCTGCATAATCCAGCCAATCTTCTGGGTGTTCGCACGGCGATGGCAGCCTTGCCGGGTGTTGCACATGTTGCTGTTTTTGATACGGCTTTCCATCAGACCATGCCGGAAACAGCCTTTGCCTATGCTGTGCCGCAGCGATTCTATAGCCAGCATGGTGTACGGCGGTACGGTTTCCACGGAACCAGCCACCGGTTTGTGGCTGCACAGACAGTTGCCATGCTGGGGTTGGATCCCGATGATCACGGCATTGTGATTGCGCACCTTGGTAACGGGGCATCGGCAGCGGCTGTCCTGAATGGGCAGAGCGTCGACACTTCCATGGGGATGACACCCCTGGAGGGGTTGGTGATGGGAACCCGCTGCGGTGATATCGATGTTGGTGCGGTTCTGCATATGGCCCGTTGTGAGGGCTTGGATCTGGACGGGATCGATCGTGTCCTGAACCGTGAAAGTGGGTTGCTGGGGTTGTCGGGCCTGTCGAATGACTGCCGGACCCTAGAGCAGGCGGTAGCCGAAGGTCATGAAGGAGCCAGGTTGGCATTGGCTGTTTTTGTGCATCGTCTGGCACGCACGGTCGGAGCTTTGGCAACATCCTTGCCGCGGCTGGATGCTTTGGTCTTTACGGGTGGGATCGGTGAGAATTCGTCGCTGATCCGCCGTGATACCATCGCCCGCTTGGGGGTTTTCGGCCTGACACTGGATACCGCAGCAAATGAGGCCGCGGTACGGGGCAAGGCCGGTGTGATTTCTGCCGGTAGCAAGCCGGTGGCGGCTGTTGTGGCAACCAACGAGGAATGGATGATCGCCAGCGATGCCTTGGCGCTGGTTTCGTCTTCTTCCGGCTTGGCATAAGGGGGAGTACCGATGTCCTCCAAAACGTTCTTTCTTTCGGCAACAACCCGCGATGCAGGGCTGACCTCTGCTGCTTTGGGGCTGGCCCGCGCGTTTCAGCGCAGTGGTCTGAAGGTTG
This sequence comes from Haematospirillum sp. H4485, assembly GCF_012102745.1. Taxonomy (GTDB): domain Bacteria; phylum Pseudomonadota; class Alphaproteobacteria; order Rhodospirillales; family Rhodospirillaceae; genus Haematospirillum. The sequence goes on along the minus strand of NZ_JAAVSY010000004.1, from coordinate 11,869 downwards.
CCTTCGCCAAGCCGGTGGCTCAGCCGGACTCTTCTGGACCTGTTTCCGAGGGGGACCTGGCTGATCCATCTGCCCAGTTTGCCCGTCAGCTTTGTCTTGCCGAAGTGGCGTCTTCTATACCTTTCGATGTTGCGGAAACCCGCTTTACGGCCGGCGACATCGACGGTCTGATGGAAGATGTGGTTTCTATTGTTGAGGCGGTGGCTGCCGGTGTTGACGTTGTTGTCCTGGAAGGGCTGCTGCCCCTGAATGGCAGCGGTATGGCAACGGCTCTCAACGCGGCCATGTGTCGCAGCCTGGATGCCGGTCGGATTGTTGTTGTCCCCGGACAGAACCAAGGTCTGGATGCCTTGGCTGCTTCTGTGGCCAAGGCTGTTCGCCTTCCCGCTGCAGACCGTTCCCCGGTCGGGGTTCTGGTCAACAAGCATGCGGCAGATGTTGATGCTTCGGCCTTGCGGGTTGCCATGGAGAAGGCCGATGTTTCAATCCCGCTGATCGGTATTGTCCCTTGGGAGCCACGGTTACTGGCTCCCCGTTTGTCTGATGTGGTGCGTGCCCTGGATCTGAAGGTGCTGCATCATGGGTCTCTGGAAACATCACGGGTCCGCAATATCGTTGTGGCCGCCGGTGAATCCGAGACCTGTATTTCCCGCCTTGGGCCTGGTGCTCTGGTCGTCAGCCACTGTGACCGTGGCGATATTGCCTTGGCTACAGCTCTTGCCAACCAGAGGGGCGTGCCCTTGTCCGGACTTCTGTTGACCGGTGGCGGGACGTTGTCGCCACGGGTTGCTGATCTGGTGATGCCCCCCAGCTCCGGTACCCTGCCGGTTGTTATGGCGAAGGAAGATACCTTTGCTGTAGCTTCTGCCCTGTCCCGTCTGGCCAGCGGGGTTGCTGCCGATGACTTCGAGCAGATGGAGCAGGTGATTGATTTCGTGGCAAGCCGTCTGGATACGGGGCCTTTGCGGCGTATCATCGGTGAGCCTTCCGAGCTTCGGTTGTCGCCTCCCGCCTTCCGTTACCGTCTGATCCGGGAAGCCCGGAAGGCCGACAAGCGGATTGTTCTGCCCGAGGGTGATGAACCCCGGACCCTGGAGGCCGCGGTGATCTGCCATCGCAAGGGAATTGCCCGCTGTGTTCTGTTGGGTAATCCGGGTCGTATCCGCGAAGTGGCGGCTGCGCGTGGTCTGGAACTGCCCGAGGGACTGGAAATTGTTGATCCGGAATCTGTCTGTGACCGTTATGTGGACCCGCTGGTCGAGCTGCGCAAGGGCAAGGGATTGACCGCACCCCAGGCAGCGCAACAGTTGGAAGATACTGTTGTGTTGGGAACTGTTATGCTTGCCCTGGACGAGGTTGATGGCCTTGTATCCGGTGCCGTTCATACAACAGCCAACACGGTGCGCCCGGCACTTCAGTTAATTCGGACAGCACCGGGTGCCAGTATTGTCTCCAGCATCTTTTTCATGCTGATGCCGGACCAGGTTCTGGTTTATGGCGACTGTGCCATCAATCCAGACCCCGATGCCGGGCAGCTGGCCGATATTGCCATTCAGTCGGCGGATTCCGCGCGGGCTTTTGGCATCGATCCCCGTGTGGCGATGATTTCCTATTCAACGGGAACATCGGGTAGTGGCGATGATGTCGAGAAGGTGCGGCAAGCGACCGAGCTGGCCCGCTCCCGTCGTCCGGACCTGACCATAGATGGTCCGATGCAGTACGACGCGGCCAGTGTTGAGAGTGTGGCCCGGAGCAAGGCCCCAGACAGTCCGGTGGCCGGGCGCGCGACGGTTTTTGTCTTTCCGGATCTGAATACCGGCAACACAACATACAAGGCTGTCCAGCGTTCTGCCGGTGTGGTCAGTGTCGGTCCGATGCTTCAGGGCCTGCGCAAGCCGGTCAATGATTTGTCCCGTGGTGCTCTGGTGGACGATATTGTTTATACAATTGCCCTGACGGCTATTCAGGCTGCGGCGCGACCGGTTGAATCCGGTGCCTGACGCCAGGGAATACGGATTGAGATAAATCAGGGCCGGGTTTGGTTTGAACCCGGCTCTTTTTTGGTTTCTTCCTGATAAAGCCATTGATTTCCGGTGAGCGTCTTCTCTACCGTGATCCTGCTGAACCGGGTGGAGGGTGTTGCGATGAAGCGGTACGGATTTGTAGCTGTCGTGGTTTCTGGCCTGCTTGCCGGGTGTGGCCCGAAAGTTCCTCCCGTGAACGCTCCGCCAACGGCTGGCCCGGTTGACATGGATCGCTATATGGGAACCTGGTACGAAATTGCCTCGTTGCCTGCTCCGTTCCAGGAGGGGTGTGTGGCAACCACAGCCAAGTACGAGAAGACTTTTGACGGAACCATAGAGGTGACAAACCGCTGCCTGCACGAGTCTTTCCGTGGACGGGAGCGGGAAGCAAAGGGGACCGCGCGTCTCGATCCCTTACAGCCCGATGGATCCCGTCTGTTTGTCAGCTTTTTTCCGTTTACCGAAGGAGCGTACTGGGTCCTTGCCCTTGACGCAGGCTATCGGTGGTCCGTCGTTGGTTCTCCTGACCGGCGCTATCTCTGGATACTGTCGCGCACCCCGACGATGAGTAAATCCCAGTACGAGACCCTCAAGGCCAAGGCAGAACGTCTGGGATACCCGGTCTCGAAGCTGGTGCTTACCCAACAGCCTCCCATTCCCTGATGGTTCTGTTACCCGGTAAAAAGAACCCATAAAATCGGCAGGATAATGGCTGTGGCCAAGCCGTTGAGGCCCATGGACAGGCTGGAGAAGGCGCCGCTGACTTCGCTGTGCTGAAGGGCACGTGCTGTTCCGACGCCGTGGCACACCGTGCCCATGGCTACACCGCAGGCCCGACGGTCACGAACCCCGGTCAGGCGCAGGATCCCGGGGCCAACTACGGCCCCCAGGATGCCGGTCAGGATAACAATAACCGCCGCCAGGGAAGGCAAACCACCGATCTGCTCGGCGATTCCCATGGCTATGGGGCTGGTGACGGACTTTGGTGCTATGGATGCGAGGGAGACGGGGCTGACACCGGCTGCCCATGCCAGAGCAATGGCGCTGCCGGCCGCACAGACTGAGCCTGTGCCTATGGCTACGACAAGGGCCCGCAGGGAGCGGCGCACGCGTCCCAGCTGGTTGTAAAGCGGGACAGCCAGTGCCACGGTAGCTGGCCCCAGCAGGAAATGGATGAGTTGTGCCCCACTGAAATAATCGGCGTAGCTGATATTGCTGATCTTGAGGACTCCGACCAGCAGCAGCATGGCCGTCAGAACGGGATTCAGAATGGCCCGCCGTCCACTTTTCTCGAAGATCCACAAGCCGGCAACATAAGCTAACAGCGTGATGGCCAGTCCTGTCAGGGGGCTTGTGCTGAGGTCATTCCAGACGTTGGTGATATGCGTGGACATCATGAGGGAGGCTGTTCCTGTACGTCATGACCGGACTCCGGCCCGCCATGGGGTTCTGCAGAGAAGCGTGTACGGGGTGTCATTGCCTGCATGACATGGCCCGTAACAATCAGGCCCAGAAGTGTTGATCCCACGACCGCCAGTGTGATTCCCTTCCATTCCAGGGCCAGCAGTGGTGCCAAGGTTACGACTCCTGCCCCTGCGGGGATAAATAACAGGCCAAGATGTCGCAAAAGTGCATTGGCCGTGGACTGTAAGCCCTCCGGTGGAGGATCGGCCAGTCCACCCCTGCGCAGGAGAAAGCCACGCACCAGAAGCCCGGAAAACAACAGAACCATACCAAGAACAGGGCCCGGCACGGGAATGCGGGCTATGCGGGCCAAGGCTTCCCCCGCAAGCTGGCAAACAACGAGGATTGCAATAAAACCTGGGGTCATGGGTGTCGGATTCTCTTGCTTCTGTTGCTGTACAGGTGAAACCGTAACCATGCTGGCATGTTGGCTGCCCTGTTTTCCAGCCCTAAATGACATGAGAAAAAGCAAGCTTTGGCTTTGTGTTGCCACGTGTTTTTTGTCAGCAGAATTATTTGCAGGCAGGTTACGTGGTCCGGATGGACACATCCGGGTCTGCAGCCTTGCCGGGGTTTGGAAAAGTGCGGTATCCCTCGGTATGCACAAAGCGGTCGGGAAGTATGTCCTGTCGTCGGGGTGTGCCGGTTATTCTGGTCCATGGCGAGTGGGGCCTTTTGGTGGTTTCCTTATCGGTATGGGCAGAGTGACTTGACCGAATTCAGTACTGGATGAGGGCAGGAATGGACAAAGGGCGTTCCCCGCGCAAGATGTTCACCGCAGAGGTTCAGCTGCGTAACCGCTATGGCGGTGACGCTTCCCCTGCCGGTGGCGCTGTTGTTGCTGCCTCTGACCCTGAAATGCGTGAAGAGGTTTCCGCCCTGAAGAATGAGGTCAGTCACCTCAGTCATCTCCTCAGAACATATGTTATTCCGCCGGAAGACGAGCAAAAGGCCGCCGACGGGGAGCCCGATCCCGAGGATCCCTTGGTGCAGGAGTTTGAGCGTCAGCGCACCGAGGTGCGCATTCTGAAGATGGAGTTGCGGGCTTTGGCCAACTCCATTCAGGAGACGAAACGCGAAATTGCGCAGTTGCGGACCAGTGACGGGGATTCTGATCGGCTTGATATTGTCGCCGGTGAACTGGATGCCGTTGTCGGTGCAACCGAGCGGGCGACCGATGGTATTCTGGAAGCGGCCGAAAAGATCGACAACGCCGCCCAGAACCTGCGTTCCAAGGCCGATGATGCTTACTTCGCCCATCTCGCCGAAGATATCAGCGAACATGTTGTGTCAATTTTCGAGCATGCCAACTTCCAGGATATCACCGGTCAGCGCATCAACAAGGTCGTCAGCACGCTGAAGTTTGTTGAAGAGCGTATCGACAAGATGATTAATATCTGGGGGCAGGAAACCTTTGAAGAGCTTCTGGCTGAAATGCCCGATACGCCGGCCGGTGATGACGAGCGTCGCCTGCTTAACGGACCACAGATGGCCGAGAGAGCGATTTCTCAGGGCGATATCGACAAGCTGTTTGGCTGAATATCCTGTTATCCGGCTACGTACGTTTGCTTGAACCGGGGCTGTGGAGGCCCCGGTTTTTTGCTTGGCTTTTCTTGGCGCATTCCCCGTGTGTCAGGTATACTCCGTGCCTTGGGGTTGCCCTTGTTTCAGCAGGGGTGTTTTCGTTCCGTCTTTGCTCCCGACGGGGATGACAGGGTGTGGGGTTTGTGATGACCGATGTGCATGCTGCCATGCAGGCCCTGATGTCTGCGAGCCGTATCAAGGCAGACTCGGCTGCCGGGCGTCCGGTGCGCCCGGTGGTTACGATTTCCAGGGAACATGGGGCATTGGGGCGCCAGGTCGCAGAGGCTCTGTCTGCTCATTTGCAGGTTCCCCTGTATGATCGCGCCTTGATTGGCAAGATTGCCAGCCGCCTTGATGTTGATCAGGAGACGGCGAAAATGCTGGATGAAAGCGTGGGGCGTGCCAGCGATTTATGGCTGGTGGGGCTTTTGAAGGGGAAAGATCTTTCCAAGGATGCTTGGCGGACCCACTTGGTGAATATCTTTCTGGGGTTATCCAGGGTTGGTGGCGTTATTCTCGGACGTGGTGCACACCTTGTTCTGGAGGATTCCTGTGCCCTTCGTCTGAAGCTTGTTGCTCCGCGGGCTGTGCGGATCAAGAGGATCGCCGAGCGTAATGCCGTGTCGGAGGCCATTGCCGACCAACAGGTTCTGCAGGCGGATACAGCGCGTTTGTGTTTTCTGAAAGATATGTTCGGAGCCCGTTCAGATGATCCGGCGGCGTTTGATCTGGTTCTGAACACGGCACGCCTGGATGACGTGGACACTATTGTTCGTCTACTTGCAACGGCCTATGAGGGGATTGCCCGTTGCCATCAAATGCAGGGCTGATCATTGTCTGACATGTGGGGTTTGGGGGGATTGATGGCGAGGAATCATGCAGCCACTCTGGAAGTGGCTGGGAATATCGGGGATCGGTCAGTCCAGATTTGGTTGTGGTCTCTCTGCGCCCTGGTTTTTTGCATGGTGCTTTTGGGGGGGGCAACCCGGCTGACGCAGTCCGGACTCTCTATGGTGGAGTGGAGGCCTCTTGACGTCCTGCCCCCTATGAATGAGGTCGCATGGCAGGAGATGTTCCTGCTGTACAAGGCATCTCCCGAGTACACGCAGCGTAATGTGGGTATGGATCTGGCCGGGTTCAAGGGTATTTTCTGGCTGGAATATGTTCACCGCCTTGTGGGGCGGCTGGTAGGTGTTGTGGTGATGGTCCCGCTGCTTGTGTTTGTAGCGTGTGGTCTCGTGGATCGTCGTGTGTTGCGCCGTATCCTCGGGCTTTTTGTTCTTGGTGGTCTGCAGGGAGCACTGGGCTGGTTCATGGTTGCCTCGGGCCTCGTTGACCGTCCGGATGTCAGCCACTATCGCCTTGCTGCGCACTTGATGCTGGCTGTTGTCCTGTTTGCAGCCCTGTTGTGGATGGCCTTGGACCGTACCGTTCCCACCGTCTTCTCTCCGGCACCAGAGGGTGCCGTACGCGGTTCCTTGCTGTGCCTTGGCATGATTATGCTGACCATGACATGGGGAGCTTTTGTTGCGGGCCTTGATGCAGGGCTGACCTACAACACCTTTCCCCTGATGGATGGGCATATTGTTCCACCGGGGGCGTGGGTGCAGGATCCTTGGTGGTATAATCTGGTGGCGAATGTTGCAACGGTACAGTTTATACATCGGGCTTTGGCGCTTTGTACGGTTGTGGTGACCTGCGTCGTTGCATGGAAACTTTGGGCCACATCATTGACCAAGCCTGTCCGTTATCTTGCTCTCGCCTTGGCTCTTGCTGTTTGTGTACAGCTTGGTTTTGGTATTACAACCTTGCTTCTGGCTGTTCCTGTCAGCCTTGGTATCGTGCATCAGGCGATGGCTGTTGTCTTGGTAGGCCTGTGTGTAACCCTTATTTTTCGGCTTGTGCGTGGGTGATAATGAGTGTTGACGGGCAGCAGGGCAAGGCATGGGGTTTGCGGCTCGCAACGCTTTTTTCCCTGTGTCTTGTCGTATTAGCTGCTCTCGTATCTCTTTCGCTTTCAGAACGCAGGGTGCGTGAACTGGCGTTGGAGTTGTCCCTACAGGAAGTCTGGGGGTCTTTGCCGGCCCTGAGTTCAGCTCTGGAGGGATGGTCCTCACAGACACAGGCTCCCGCAGAACTTTCGCATGATCTTGCCTTGGTTGTGTACAGTCTTGTCATGAGGGAGATTCATCATCTTCCCGTGACAGCCGTTGTGGTGGTTTATCCAGATGGGTCTGCGGTTATCCCGGATGCAGCTCCTGCCTTGCCTGATCTTTCCTCTGATCCCTTGTGGCTGTCTTCGGCCTTGCGTGGATACAAGTCCGTTTGGTTGCAGGATCATGGTACGTCTGTGGAAATTATTGCCGCACTTCCTTTGGAGCGTCGTGACGGTAGTCTTGTTGGCGGGGTTCTGTTGCGTCTGGATGCCAGCTCAGCCCTGAATGAACAACAGATCTTTTTGCGAGTGTATCGTTGGTGCGTTGGGGCAGGGTTTGGTGTTGTCTTCCTGATTGTTCTGGCAATCTGTGTCGTGTTCTGGCGGGCCCGGGGACACGATCGCCAGCTTCTGGTGAGGGAAGGGGCGCTGCGTCGCCATATGGAGGAAAGTATAAGCGCGTTGTCTTGCTCCCTGCAGGATATTACGGGTCCTTTGCCGGCAATGATTGCCCGGGTTGACCATCGCCAGCATTATGTTTTTGCAACAGCCGAATATTGCCGCTGGTTTGGCACTTTTGGGACATCCTCCGTTCCGGTTGGTACCAACCTTCTGGCCGGGGAGAATTTTGAATTTCATCTGGGTGAGAACTACGCCCAGGTTTCTGATCTTGTTGTGGCCGCTCTGGATGGGTTGTCTGCGGTTTCCGAGGGGGTCTGGTCATTCCCTGACGGAGTGCGCTGCGTCAGGGTCGAATTACAGCCTGTTTTTGAACGGGCTGCCGTGCGGGGTTTCTTCATTTCCATTACGGACATTACGGCCATGAAGCGCCTGGAACGTGATCTTCGCAATGCGCGCGATCGGATGGAAGAAGAATTTACCGCCCGAACCCTCGAGCATAAAAGGACGGTTGAAAGCCGTTTGGCCGAAGCCTTGGACCGGGTATCCGAAGGTTTCCTTCTTTGGGACAGCCAAGACTGTCTTCTGATTTGTAATCAAGCATTCCGGTTGCTTTTCCCGTCACTGACCAAACGTGTTGTACCCGGCATTCATTATGCCGAAGTCGTAGCCTTGCTTGATGCTCTTGAGCAGCCTGTCTCGGTTGCTTCTGCATCAGACGGTCACGACCGTGATCCCGGAGATGCTTCCGGCCAACGCTCCCGTCCACGTGAACGTTGCTTCCGGGATTCTTTGTGGGTCCTGATGACAGAAACCAGGACGCCTGAGGGGCTGACGGTCATGACGTTTACCGATATCTCGGAACGAAAAGCGGCCGAGTTGGCCTTGTTGTCGTCAGAGGCTGATTTGCGTGAGCTACACAAGATCAGCAGTGATCCGGACCAAGGAATGGCCGAGAAGGTTCCAGCCCTCTTGCAGCTTGGGTGCAAGCGCTTTGACATGACCGGTGCCTGTCTTGCGCGTTGTCAGGGCGATGTCCTGATTTCGGACTACGTGGTTGGGAGGCATGATGATCTGAAGGTGGGACAGGTTGTATCCTGCGCCGGAATGTCGTTGTCTGATGTTCTGGAAGGGCAGGAAATTCTTGTGCCAAGCTGTACACAGGAGGAGACAGGTCAAGCCTGTCTGGCTGTGCGTGTTGTGGCTTGCAGACGCACGTGGGGTATCTTGTTCTTTCGTGGTCCGGGAAAGACAGGACATTGCCTGCAGCCCGCCGACCTTGAGTTTGCGCGCTTGTTGGCCCTGTGGATCGGGGCCCGGATTACCCACGTTGAGACAGAAACGCACCTCAGGGCAGCCTTGGAGCAGGCGGATGCTGCCAGCCGGTCAAAGTCTCTTTTCCTGGCAAATATGAGTCACGAGTTGAGGACGCCGCTGAATGCGATTATCGGCTTCTCCGATGTTATGGCCAGTGAGATTCTTGGTACCCATACCGCACCCCAGTACAAGGACTATTCGGCCAGTATCAAGGAGTCAGGGCAGCATCTTCTCTCTATTATCAATGATATACTTGATACAGCCAAGGTTGAGGCCGGGCATCTGACGCTTGATGACGATGTGATAAAACCGGTTGACCTGATTGATGGAACAATCCGTCTTCTTCAGGGCCAGCTGTCTGCCGCAGGGCTGACAATGCGCACAGATATCCCCTCAGATCTCCTGTCCATCAGGGGAGATGCGCGACGCCTGCGTCAGGTCCTGCTGAACCTGTTGTCCAACGCGATCAAGTTTACTCCTTCAGGCGGTGTTGTGACCGTTACTGCCTTGTACCCTTCTGCGGATGGTATGACGATAACGGTTTCTGATAACGGCATTGGTATGCGGATCGAGGATATTGCCGTTGCCATGGCCCCGTTTGGTCAGATTGACAGCAGTTTGTCGCGCCGACATCAGGGAACGGGTTTGGGGCTGCCCTTGTCCCGTTCCTTGGTGGAGGCGCATGGGGGGACATTATCCTTGGTCAGTGCGCCGGGTAAAGGGACCGAGGTTCGCGTATGGCTTCCCCCTGATAGGCTTGTTCAGGGAGCCTGAGTTTATCCAGAAGCGCTTTTTTGTTATTTTCCGGGCTGGTGATTTTGCTGGGAAACGCACATAGTGTGGGCGTTCTTGACGTTTGGACCGGAGTTTTCGCCATGGTTGATCGTGCCCTTACCGAAGATCTGTTCTTCTCTCGTGCCGGGCTCGACCAAGATGCAACGCGCAGTATCGTTTCTGAGGCATTGTCCGGGGCTGATGACGGAGAGCTTTATCTGGAATACAGGCAGTCTGAATCCGTTTCGCTGGATGATGGGCGTATTCGTTCCGCTTCCTTTGATACAGCACAGGGGTTTGGTCTGCGGGCCATCGTGGGGGAGACAGCAGGGTACGCTCATGCATCGACCTTGGATGAAGCCTCCTTGCGTCGCGCAGCGGCCACTGTTTCGGCTGTACGTGGTGGTTATTCCGGGACCTTTGCTGCGCCACCTGTGGGGACAAACCAATCTCTTTATACAGATCAGAACCCCCTTTCGCCGGTTCCTTTTTCAGTCAAGGTTGGGGTGCTGGGAGAGATTGATGCCTATCTCAGGGGGCGTGATCCGCGTGTTCGCCAGGTTATGGCTTCCTTGGGTGCGTCCTGGCAGGCTGTTCATATCATGCGTCCAGACGGTGAGGCCGCTGATATTCGTCCGATGGTGCGCCTGAGCATCACCGTTATGGTCGAGAAAGATGGCCGTTGTGAAACGGGCTCATGGGGGCAGGGTGGGCGTATCAAGTACGACTGGCTGCTGGAAGAGGAAACTTGGAAGACTGCGGCAGAGCGTGCCCTGAATCAGGCATTGGTCAATCTTGAAAGCGTTGATGCCCCTGCCGGTGAAATGCCGGTTGTTCTGGGATGTGGGTGGCCGGGTGTTCTTTTGCATGAAGCTGTCGGGCATGGCCTGGAAGGAGACTTCAATCGCAAGAAGACGTCGGCCTTTTCCGGGCTGATGGGGCAGCGTGTGGCAGCTCCTGGTGTGACTGTGGTTGATGATGGAACTTTGCCGGACCGGCGCGGGTCGATCACGATTGATGACGAAGGTACGCCTTCAGCCCGTAATGTTTTGATCGAAGATGGCATTCTGAAAGGTTATTTGTTTGACCGGATGAACGCCCGCCTGATGGGGGTTCGTTCATCCGGAAACGGGCGTCGGCAGTCGTATGCCCACAAGCCCCTGCCGCGTATGACCAACACCTTCATGCTGGGTGGCTCGTACGAGCCGGAGGAAATTATCCGAAGTGTGAAAAAGGGCCTCTTTGCCGTTAATTTTGGCGGTGGCCAAGTCGATATTACGTCTGGAAAGTTTGTCTTTGCCTGTACAGAGGCCTGGAAAATTGAAGACGGCAAGCTGACGGCTCCGGTCAAGGGAGCAACCTTGATTGGCAATGGGCCCGATGTTCTTACGCGTGTCTCCATGATCGGCAATGATGTGGAGCTTGATGCGGGAATTGGCACATGTGGCAAGGATGGCCAGGGGGTTCCCTGTGGCGTTGGGCAACCAACCTTGAAAGTAGAGCGCCTGACTGTTGGTGGCACAGGTGGGTAATTCGGTGCTTTTGGTAGTATGTGTTCTGCACTGCAATGGTAGTGCCTATTGTAACCCGGGTGTTGATCCCAAGTCTTCATTGTCTTGAGTATGGATTCGCACTCCATAGATGTATTGTTTGTATCAAGCCCCTTTCTGATGGCACTCGTCTTATGTGCGTTGTGAACTTTCTCGTCGCATAGGTACTGGCATTTGGTTCTTACGTACCATGTGTGTGACCTTGATCGCTAAATGGCTTTGAATTTTGATTGCTATTTGGCGTTCCCGATGACGAGGGCCTGTCCTGCGGCATCGACGACATCTTCAGTGATCATGGCGAGTTCATTGATGCGGCCGGAGAAGCGCAAACCGGCGCATTGCCTGGCTGCGCTGTTCTTCAGAGAAGTCTGTGAGATTGTCCGTAAGAGGATCGTTGTGCGGACGGTTCATCATCATAAACCCACTCAGTACACATATCGGTAAATAACGGGAGGTTTTCTTTATCAATTGAATGGTACGATAAAAATTGCAGTAACGGTACGTCTAACGTACATCTTATGACATGAAGAATATTACGATTGGTTACGCGCGCTGCTCTACTGACAAGCAAGACCTTGCTGCGCAGCGTCATGCCCTCGTCG
>NZ_JAAVSY010000003.1 GCF_012102745.1 Haematospirillum sp. H4485 | reverse complement strand
CCTTCCGTCTCTTCACTCTGTAAAACAGCACCAGACACCAACAAAACCAGAAAAACCAGTCCCTCAGCGTCGGGACGCACCTTCTAAGCCCCAATCCAAAAATCGTCAACACAATTCCTTAAACAAAACAAAAAAAATGCATCATCCCCCAAGAAAGACGGGTTCACAGCTTTGGCCCTGTAATTTCGAACAAAGTTCCTCGGCCTTCTGACGATCAGGGAGAGGACCCGCATTCAAACGAAAAAGAACCTTGTTATCCTGCGTTGTTATACGGGTAACCTTGGGCTGAAGGGCTGAGACATCAGGATGTTTCCGCTTGATCTCCTCCCATCCCATGCGGGCTTGGGCTTCACTCTCATACGAAGACAGAAGCACCGCAACCACCCCCCCGGACCCCGCAGCATTGCTGGCTGACGCATCAGGCTGTTGTGGATCAGATGGGCTTGGAACAACTTGAAGTGGCCCCCGCCCGCTTTGCAGGGTTGCTGCCGGATTTGCGACAGAAGCTGTAGGGAATGGCGGAGGCTCATTTGGTTTGCTCGTTGTATCTGGTGCAGGCTCGACAGGGGGGGGCGTTGGTTTTCCGCCGCTCTGGCCAGACCGTTCTATGGCCTGTTTTTCCAGCATATATTCTTCTTCGTTGATTAAGGCCCCCTTCTTCCAGCCATCCAGACGAGCGAGAGCCGACGTAACCTCTTCCGCGTTTGAGGGCCACCGGGGCGAATCACGCCTTACCCGTGGATCGGAAGGCATGATGCCATCCAGAATGGCTTTTCGTTCGATTTCATGCTGACCGACAGTCATACCCCGCCCCTCGACTGCGTCACGCAACGCACGAAGCCGACTGGTAACCTGCGCTTCATCTGGCGGGGGCTTTTCCAAGCCAACGGCAGGGGGACGCGGCGCGGTCAACGGGGTCAACAAACCAATGTTGGCGTTACGGCGGGCACCCCACTCCGTTTCAGTCACCAATCCAAGCTCAAGAAGACGTGTCATCAACGCAAATCTCTGTGCAATAGCTTCCAGCTCTGCCCCTGTTTCTCCTGCCAACGGAGGTGAAGGCGCAGATTGCTTGGATGGCTGGGCTTGGGCTTTGCTGTCAGGGGGAGGGGCCGACGGACGACCTATCCCGCCACTTTCCAGGAGGCGCAAGTTTTCACGGGCAACCTCGACGATGGGACGTGGCTGCAAGGATCCCCACAAGGACCCGGCTACATATCCCCTGGGATTACGCTGTAGAAGCTCGCGGTAATAGGTTATCGCTTGCTGGGGCCTGTTGGTTGTCTGGTACAGGGTTGCCGCAGCAAGAAGCAAGAGCGGATCCCGCTCCACCCCGGCCATTGTGGTCTTGTCGGCAGACAACGCGGCACGGATAGCCCATTCCGCCTCACCATAATCACCACGGGCCATGGCCGCCAGTGCCGCATTAACCTGAGATTTGGCACCAGGGGCCAGAAACCGGTTTACGCCGTCCGGGCCGTCAAGAAACGGGCCACACCCCGCCAATTGCAGGGCAAGCAGCATAACAAGAGCGGGTACACGTAATGCCAAAAACCGTTCCACGGGCACGCCCCCCTGCAGGCGGAGACCCGGTCACAGGAACCCCCCTGCAAACTCGGGCTTTTACAAAGCGCATTGTGTCAGCCTAGCATACAAGGGTAAAGGGAGGGTGAACGTACAGCCCTATTCCTTGTCTTGCGTTTCCTTCACAAAATCTCCGGACGGCGGGTTTTCCCTCAGGTGACCGTCCAGATACCGGTTATAGCGTTCCGTCGCTGCCCGCACGGAATCGCGCACTGCCTTGGCCTGTCCGTGCAAGGCACGGTTGGCTTTGGATTCTTTATCTTTGTCAGCCCTCTGCTTCTGCTTGCGGGCTTTTCTGAGGTTGATAACCTCGGACACAAAACCTCCTCCTCATCTCCTGCCCGGCATAGCCACGGATCTTACAGAACGCGTTGACAACAAGGTTTCTGCAAGGCCATGCAGTATCGTGCCTGTGAAGGCAAACAATAGCACACATTACGAACGAGTGCAGTGACAAGCACCATAACCCCCGATCACTATGCCTGAAGCATAGTAGGATCGTGTCCGCACATGTTCCGTTCTGCCATCTGCAAAAAAAGGCCGGGAATCGCGTGGAATCCCGACCTTTTCTTGTTCTTCAGGCTCAGGATGCGGCATCACCAAGCATCATCAGCAGGGTGTTACCCCCTGCTGCTGTAATATCCACGGTCAGGGTTCGCTCACAACAGAACCGCAGGACAAGCCCCGGCCCGGCATCTTCATCAACAACGGGGACAACGGCTCCATCACGGGCTGCCACAGCACGGGCAACCTGATCCAGAAGACCTCTGCCCCCCGAGACACCAACAGCCCCCACATCATGCAGATCGGCCAAGGCAGCAAGCGAGTCCGAAGGCGCTGCAACCACAAGCTCCAGCCCGAACGCTTGCGGCATAATGCACCGTACAGCCCCAGCCAGTGAAGGATGGACAACCATGACAACAGGATTTCCGGCACCATACGCTGCCGCAACCCTGGCAAGCCCCTGCTCCAAGGATGCATCCTGATCCATGAAAAGAACGACAGGGCCACGACCGGCCAGATGCAGGTCATTGGTCTCCCCGGTTGGACCAGGCATGCGAACCGGTCCCGACAGAAGGGCACGCACCTGCAGGGCAACCCGGTGCACAATCTCAGCATAAGCCGATAATGCTCCCGATGGGGTCGAAACACGGTCGGCCCCACCATCACGCTCCAGCAAAGCAAGAAGCTGCGCACCCTGATGCTGAAGCGTGGAAACCATTCCTTCCAGAACAGCCACGCGCTTGTCGAGGGACGTGAAGTCCGGCCTGGAGGCGGATCCTTCCCGCATGGCCACAGCCATGGCACGCACAAGTGCTGATGCCGGCGCCTGGACTTCCGACATCGGTGCCGGCAAGGAAGCCGAGACCCCACCTGGAGAGACCGTTGCAGGGCCATCGGCTGTCAGAGCTGAAGCCGGAAACGGATACGATCGGGCAAAGCGCTGCAGATAATATGGGCCACCCGCCTTGGGACCGGTGCCTGACAAGCCCTCTCCGCCAAAAGGCTGGACACCGACGACAGCTCCGGTCATGGAGCGGTTGACATACAGATTCCCGACCCTTGAATTCCGGAATACGTGCTGTGCCCTGGACTCAATACGGGTATGCACACCCATGGTCAGCCCGTACCCGGTATCACGGATATCGGCAAGAACGCGATCCAGATCCGCAGCCTTGTAACGAATCACATGGAGGATCGGGCCAAAAACTTCCCGCGACAGTTCACGTATACTCTCAATCTCGAACAGCCGTAGCGCAAAGAACACACCACGATCTGTACCGGCAGCCAGCGGACAAAGAGTGGCTGTGCGCCCTGCCGCTTCAAGCGCGCACGCATGCTGTTCAAGAACAGAGCGGGCCTCCTCGTCAATAACAGGACCAACATCGGTATCGATCCGCCCCGGATGACCAACCCGGACAGCACTCATGGCACCACGCAACATGGCGAGAACCGTATCGGCGATATCATCCTGAATATACAGAACCCGCAAGGCAGAGCACCTCTGGCCAGCCGACCCAAACGCAGAGAGCAGGACGTCACGAACAACCTGTTCCGGCAGGGCCGAACTATCCACGATCATGGCATTCATGCCACCCGTTTCCGCAATCAAGGGCACCGGACCAACACCGCGGGCAGCAAGAGAACGGGCAATCAGCCGCGCCACATCGGATGACCCCGTAAAAGCAACACCAGCAATATCGGGATCAGAGACCAGAGCCGCACCAACTGTTTCCCCGCGACCGGGCAACAGGGACAGGCTATCGACCGGAACACCGGCTTCATGCAACAAGCGCACAGCCTGAAAGGCTACAAGGGGTGTCTGCTCAGCTGGCTTGGCAATAACAGTATTCCCGGCAACCAAGGCTGCCGAGACCTGACCGGTAAAAATGGCCAAGGGAAAATTCCAGGGACTGATGCATAGAAATACACCACGACCGGTCAGCGCATGATCATCTGCCAAACGTAACGCTTCCGCTGCGTAATAGCGCAGGAAGTCAACCGCCTCACGGACCTCGGACACAGCATCGGGCAATGTCTTGCCTGCCTCACGGATGCACAGCGTCATCAGCAAAGCCATATTCTGTTCCATCAGGTCAGCCGCACGCCGCAGAATGGCGGCACGCTCGGCAACCGGTCGCTGGCTCCAGGCTGCAAACGAAGCCTTGGCCTTCCCCAATCCGTCGCGAATATCCTGATCCCCGGCATCACTGATGGTGCCGACAACATGATGGCGATCAGCCGGCGAATAGACCGGGCATGGCGTTCCGTTCCGAACCTCGCCACCCACAAGGGGGCCTGCCGCAAGCGTCGTCGCAACATGTGTTTTCATGGCCTCGGCAAGATCTGACAGCATACGGCTGTCAGATAGATCCATCCCCGATGCATTGATCCGTCCAGAACCGTACAGATCACGCGGCAGGGGAATCCCGGGATGCCGGCGCACCGCCACAGAACGCAGGGCATCAACAGGGTTGGCAATGATGGCAGAAACCGGAATACGCTCGTCGACCAGCCGGTTGACAAACGATGTATTCGCACCATTTTCCAGCAACCGCCGGACCAAATACGACAACAGCTCGGCATGACTGCCGACAGGCGCATAGATACGGCATGGAATGCCCAGCTTGTCGGCCGGAACAATCTCCTCATACAGCTCTTCACCCATGCCATGCAAACGCTGGAATTCGAAAGGACGGCCGGCAGCCATTTCAAGAACAGCCGCCATGGTCTGAGCATTGTGGGTCGCAAACTGCGGGAAGAAGAGATCGCCATACCCGAACAGGGCACGGGCACAGGCAAGATAAGAGACATCGGTCGTCACCTTGCGGGTATAAACCGGATAATCCGCAAGCCCCGTCTCCTGAGCGCGCTTGATCTCCGTATCCCAGTACGCTCCCTTGACCAGGCGAATGTTCATGCGCCGCCCTACGGCACGCACCATGTCGGCCAGAATCTCCAAGGTCACACGCGTTCTTTTCTGATAGGCCTGCACCGCAAGCCCGAACCCTGTCCACCCGTCCAGGGATGGATCGCTGTAAACGCGCTGGATAATCTCCAGGGACAGCTCCAGACGATCTGCTTCCTCGGCATCAATGCAGAAACCAATATCGTATTGACGCGCCAGCCGGGCCAGGGTCAGGGTACGGCCGGCCAGAATCTCAAGCATATCAGATCGTTTTGCTGCCTCGTAACGCGGATGCAAAGCCGAAAGTTTGACAGAAATACCGGGACCGGCCAGAACACCGCGCCCGTTGGACGCTTGGCCGATGGCATGTATCGCCTGCTCATAGGCCACAAAGTATGCCCGGGCATCGCTTTCCGTCCGCGCAGACTCCCCAAGCATGTCGAAAGAATAACGGTAGCCCCGTCGCTCCTGTGCAGCACCACGCTTTCTGGCTTCCTCTATGGTACGCCCCAGAACAAACTGGCGCCCCATCATCTTCATGGCCTGACACAGGGCCTGACGAATCACCGGCTGCCCCAGACGCATGATCAAGGAACGCACAATGCGCATTCCATCCGCACCGGGCAAATCAGACGGCTGCAAGATACGACCGGTCACCATCAGACCAAGAGTCGCCGCATTGACAAACAACGATCGACTGTTGCCGAAATGCCGGTCCCAGTCTGTTCCACACAACCGATCCTGAACCATGGCATCAACCGTCAAGGGATCGGGAATGCGCAGCAAAGCCTCGGCCAGACACATGAGGGTCAAGCCCTCACGGGTTGACAGGTCATACTCATGCATGAAGGCGTCAACACCACCCTTGGCAACCCGATGGCTACGGACAGCAGACACCAGACGCGTGGCCATGGCATCAATCCGGTCCTGCTCCTCGCGGGAGCAGGCCGCTGCCTCTATGAGTTCGACGACCAGTTCGTCCTCGTCCCGACGATACTGACCGGCCAAACGATCACGCCAGGCGGGGAAATCCGGGGACTCAGGTGGAAAGACCAGCGGAAACTGTGCCGGCATACAATCACTCCCATATATATCATTTTGATTATGCGAACGGGCCACCGCGCTTCAGGTACTATAAACGGTCAGAAACTGTCCGCTCCGGCTTTGATATCTGCTTTTCTTTGATGACAGGAAAGGAAATATTCTACTGTTCAATACAGAAAGCTGCCGTTTCATATACACCATAAGCCCAGATACACAATTCCCACCCGTTGTATCATCTCATGACGCAATGGGTACAGACTTGGTAACATCACAACGCACATCCGGAACACAACATGATGCACCCCATGGCCTTTCGCTTCTTTCTCGGCCTTGATGGAGGCGGATCCCTCTGCCGAGCCCGTCTGACAGATCAGAACGGCACCACTATCGGAGAAGCGGAGTCCGGATCGTGCAACATCCGGCTGGGCACAAAAACTGCGTGGGCATCAATCAATACCGCCATTGATCTCTGTTTGAGGAAAGCCGGGCTGGATGAAGCCAAAGATCGACAAAACATTCGTGCCGTGTTTGGACTGGCCGGATTTGCACAGACAGACGATCCCGCACTCCTCTCCCACACACATGGGCTGGGATCACTGACCGTAACGTCTGACGCGCATATTGCTTGCACGGGGGCCTTTGGAGAAACGGATGGCGCCATCCTGATTCTGGGAACCGGATCGGCTGGATATGGCCGTGTCAATGGACGGGAAGTGTCTGTCGGCGGCTGGGGCTTTGAGGTGTCCGATCACGGCTCGGGCAGCTGGATAGGACGCAAGGCCGTAGAGTACGCCCTACTGGCGCTGGATGGATTATGGGAAAAGACTCCCCTGACCGGGATGATCATGGAATCCTTCAACCATGACCCAAAAGCCGTTGTGTCCTGGACGTCAACAGCACGCCCGAAAAACTATGCCAGCCTTGCCCCGACAGTGTTTGACGCAGAACAGCGCCACGACACAACGGCCCACATGATTATCAATGCCGCAGCCCGTGATGCCTCGGCCATGATACAGCGGCTTGTTGAACTGGGCGCTCCATCCGTTTGCCTGAGCGGAGGGATCGCTACCCGGCTTGAACCTTTCCTGACTCCTCAAGCCAAGAGCTTTCTGCGCATCCCCTTGGCAGATCCTCTGGCAGGAGCCATTCTTCTGGCCCGCAGGATTATATAACTCACCACAGCCTGTGACACAGGGCAGAGGTGAAATCATGCAAAATGCCCACGCCCACTGGTCCATAAACCAGAAAAGGGCGTGGGCATTGCCGGAAACGCCATAACAACTATGGCGTATATACCTGATCAGCGGTGGACAGGCTTGTAACGGATACGATGCGGCTGATCGGCATCCGCACCAAGGCGACGCTTCTTGTCCGCTTCGTAATCAGCAAAGTTCCCCTCGAACCATTCGACGTGGCTGTCACCCTCAAAGGCCAGGATATGCGTTGCAATACGATCCAGGAACCAGCGATCGTGCGAAATCACGACAGCGCAGCCGGGGAAGTCCAGCAGGGCATCTTCCAGGGCGCGGAGCGTATCAACATCCAGATCGTTGGTGGGTTCGTCCAACAACAGGACGTTCGCGCCAGACTTCAGCATTTTGGCCAGGTGAACACGGTTACGTTCCCCGCCCGACAGTTGCCCCAGCTTCTTTTGCTGGTCACCGCCACGGAAGTTGAATGACCCGACATAGGCGCGAGACTGGATCTTGCGCTTGCCAAGATCAATCTCATCGTGACCACCGGAAATTTCTTCCCACACCGTTTTGCTGTCATCCAGCGCATCACGGCTTTGGTCGACATAACCCAGCTTGACGGTCTCACCAACACGAATACTGCCGCCGTCCGGCTGTTCCTGACCGGTTAACATGCGGAACAGGGTTGTCTTGCCGGCGCCGTTTGGACCGATCACACCCACAATCCCGCCCGGAGGAAGCCGGAAAGACAGGTTATCGATCAACAACCGGTCACCGAAGGATTTACTCAGTCCGTCCGCCTCGATCACAACGCCGCCCAGACGCTCGGGCGTGGGAATAACAATCTGGGCCGTCCCGGGCTGGCGGTCCGCCGATTTGGCGACCAGGTCATCAAAAGCGGTAATACGGGCTTTCTGCTTGGCCTGACGCCCCTTTGGATTGGAGCGTATCCACTCCAGCTCCTGGGAAATGGTGCGCTGACGGGCATCTTCCTCGCGCTGTTCCTGCTCCAGACGCTTTTGCTTCTGCTCCAGCCAGGAAGAATAGTTGCCCTCATAGGGAATACCCTTGCCACGATCCAACTCCAGGATCCAGCCAGTCACATTGTCAAGGAAGTAGCGGTCGTGGGTAACAGCAACAACCGTCCCCTCATACTCCTCCAGGAAACGTTCCAGCCACCAGACAGACTCTGCATCCAGATGGTTGGTCGGCTCATCGAGCAGCAGCATGTCCGGCCGTGACAACAACAGGCGCGCCAGCGCAACACGTCGCTTCTCACCACCGGACAAGGTCCCGACGGGGGCATCCCCTTCCGGACAGCGCAGGGCATCCATGGCAATATCAACCTTGCGCTCGACATCCCAGCCATCGCAGGCATCAATCTTTTCCTGCAATTCAGCCTGCTCCGCCAAAAGGGCGTTCATGGCCTCATCGTCTTCGACCTCGGCAAACTTTGCTGAAACATCATCAAAACGCTGACGCCACGTGTAGACTTCGCCCAGCCCTTCCATAACGTTCTCAAGAACGGTCTTGGCATTATCAAGCTGGGGTTCCTGCGGCAAATACCCGACACGCACACCATCTGCCGCGCGCGCCTCACCGCTGAATTCCTGGTCGATACCGGCCATGATGCGCATCAGGGTCGACTTGCCGGCACCGTTGTATCCCAGAACACCAATCTTGGCTCCGGGCAGGAAGGATAGATAGACCCCCTCCACCACTTTGCGCCCGCCCGGATAAACCTTGGTCAGGTCACGCATGGTATAGATGTATTGATAGGCGGCCATGTATCCTCCGTTTGCGAACTGGCTCGGGAACTCTGCCGTGGGTTTTACCCCACACAGACAGGAAGGAAAAGACCAGATACCGCTATCTGGCCATTCCGGGGCAGATCAGCACCCGAATTGTCATTTTGTTGCGTTGCCTCTGCATAATAAATGCCCACAAAAGCACAAAAACACGCCCCTGGGTGCATTTTTGGACTGGAGAAAAAGATCGCAGAAGGGCAGTGTGCTGCAGATTCTTTATTGGACACACATACTACAGGTGTAACATGACCCTCCAAGAAGCTGCCCTGATGTACGCCGCCCGTGCGGCGGCCTTCTGGGTTCTGTCGTCCCTTGGAATAACCCTTTTCCTCTGTTTTGCCGATACACCGGCCGCAGCTATGTCGGTGGGTGCCATCATTGCTGCCAGCGGTGCAGCCGCTCTGCTGATGCGGGGCCGGAAAGTGGCTGAAACAGGCCCCTTGGAAGGTCCGGTATGGGCCGCAACAGCACCACAAGCCCGCCCCCCGGTAGCCCAGGCCCGTCATGAAGTTCCCCATGCCCTGCTGGCTGCTCATCGCTCCTGTGCACGGTTCTGCGCCGGCCTTGGTGTTGTGCTGTGTGTTGGCAGCCTGATGCTGCAATCCATGTAAGCGGTTCAAGATCACGCGCTATACAAAGGCTGGTTGCCGTACTGGTGCCATCCCTTCATAGTGCCCCATGATCAAGCACTGCGTGTATATCCTTCCGGGAAAACCGCAGACACGGGGAACAGGGAGGGAAACATGGCTGAGTCTGTAGTCATTCTGGGGGGAACGCGAACCGCGATTGGTACCTTTGGCGGTTCGCTCAAGGACTTGACGCCATGCGATCTTGGGGCACTGGTGATCAAGGAAGCCCTGACACGAACGGCCATTGCACCCACAGATGTCGGGCATGTGGTCATGGGGCATATTATCCCGACTGAGCCGCGAGATATGTACGTCTCCCGCGTGGCTGCCTGCAAGGGCGGCATTCCGGACCATGTCCCGGCCATGACCGTCAATCGCCTGTGTGGATCAGGCCTGCAGGCGGTCTTGTCGGCAGCGCACTTTATTATGCTGGGTGACTGCCAAATCGCTGTTGCCGGTGGCACAGAGGTGATGAGCCGGGGCAGCTACATTCTGCCGACTGCACGCTGGGGTGCCCGCATGGGCGACAGCACCATGGTCGATATGATGACAGGCGCTCTGACAGATCCATTTGGCAACGGCCACATGGGGGTAACAGCAGAAAATGTCGCGGCAGCACACTCGATCAGCCGTGATGAACAGGATGGCTTTGCCGCAGAAAGCCACCGTCGGGCAGCACGTGCCATCGCATCCGGTTTCTTTAAAAGCCAAATTACCCCCGTAACTATAAAAACACGGGGCAAGGAAACCGTGTTCGATACAGATGAGCATGTTCGTCCCGAGACGACTTCGGCCAGTCTTGCAAAGTTAAAGACCATTTTTCGCGAGAACGGCTCTGTCACCGCTGGAAATGCATCCGGCATCAACGACGGCGCGGCTGCCCTTGTCCTGATGGCAGAGCGCGAAGCCTCGACCCGCAAGCTCACCCCCATGGCCCGGATTGTCAGCTATGGTCACGCGGGGGTCGATCCGTCCATCATGGGAATAGGACCGGTTCCCGCCAGCATGATCGCCCTGAAAAGGGCCGGCCTTACGGTGTCTGATCTGGACTTGGTTGAATCCAACGAGGCATTCGCCGCACAAGCCTGTGCCGTGAACCGGAAGCTTGGCCTGGACCCGGAGAAGGTAAATCCGGACGGCGGGGCTATTGCCTTGGGCCATCCTGTTGGCGCAACCGGTGCCATACTGGTCATAAAAGCCATACACGCCCTGCACCGTACCAACGGGCGTTATGCCTTGGTAACAATGTGTATCGGGGGCGGGCAGGGCATTGCCCTGATCCTGGAACGTATGGGTGATTAACATAAAAAAATACCGCGCCTTGATAGAAATCATGCGCGGTATTTTTTGGTAGGCCCGGAGGGACTTGAACCCCCAACCAGACCGTTATGAGCGGTCGGCTCTGACCAATTGAGCTACAGGCCCCCGAAATGTTGCCAGACAGCCCTGTAATGGACCACCTGCGCAGGGGAGGTCCGTATATAGCATTTCCCGGCAAAGGAAAAGCCGGAACCTTTATTTTTTGCATGTCTGCGGAAAATCCGGGGAAATTGTCCCCTCTTTTTGTGGACAGTTTCACGGGTTTGTCCACACTGTACCAGAGTGCACTTGATCAGGCAGCGCGACGATACCCGATGACCGATCCCTATGCATCGCTCCCGGCTGTTGTTGACCTGCCCCGGCGACATGGGATTCTCAATGTGGCCTGGGGTGGTTTTCTGGCTGTCCTGTCGGCATTGGTCGGCTGGCTGATATGGCTGGCTCATGAAGGCGTGGATCAAGCAAGAACAAGCACAGATCTGTATGTACGCAATCATATTGATACAGAAATCACAGAGCTCCGCCGGGGGCAGGAACGTCTGATACGTGACTACAGCCTGTGGAGTGACGCATGGGAGAAACTCTTCCTGCTCCCCGATCCGGAATGGATCCGGGATAATTTCGGGCAGGAGCTGAACAGCACGTGGGGCGTAAGCCGGGTCTTTATTGTTTATGGCAGCGGGCCCATCTCGGAAATCAAGCAGGGAATCCCTGAGCTTATGTTCACCGAAGATGATCCACTGCTGCATTCCGTATGGGAAACCGCCTCCGCTGTCCGTGAAGCATCGGCCTTAAGTGGCACACACCGCCAAGCCAGCCAGTTCTTCAGTTCAACCGGAACGGCCTGGATCCTGGCAGCAGGTATTCTCTCCAACCCGGAACCCCTGCCCCGGGATGCCCGGCTTGAGGCTATGCCTGTCCTGGTAATGGCTCGCGCCCTGGACTCCCGATGGATCGACGGGATTGTGCGTAAAATCGGGCTCAGCAGCCTCTCTATTATCCCTGCGTCCTTGGCACACGAAACCCTGAATGATAAAGATACCAGTATGGTTCCATTACAGGGAACCCCTGGTCAATCCGTTGCATGGTTGCGCTTCACAACGAATCAATCTCCCCTGTTTTATTTGGCGCGCCGAATCAGCCTGATCAGCTTCGGCCTTCTCTTGGCTATTGCCTTGGGGCTTATACTGCATCTGCGAACAACGGTATTGGCGCGATCAGCCCTGCGCCTGAATACGCGCCTGATGGAAGAGCTGGAGTCCAGACAGCATCAAGAACATACACCTCTTGATGAAGAGGAAGCAGATGAAGAAGAGAACACCCTCGCCGAAGGTTCGGGAGATGACCACACCACAACCCCGGACGTGCCAGAAAGTAGCCATGGCATACCCAATGGCTATGTCCTGATCGGGTATTCCGGAAACATTCGCGGTGCAGATTCCGGGGCCTGCTCCCTGTTCGGATACAAAAGCGGGGAATTGGACGGAGTACCAGTATCAACACTCCTGCTCACCGACAGTGGTACATTCTCAGTCTCCATGGAATCTGGCGCAACAGAACAGGGACCCCGCACACGAAGAGCCAAGGCACTGCACAAAAGCGGCACTGTCCTACCTGTTGATCTGACGATCTCCCATCCGGATGATGATCACGACAGTCTCCGTATTCTGATCAGCCCTCGCTCTGCTGACAAGGATCTGGCCGAAAAATTCCTGTTCATGATCAACCTCCTCCCTGCGGGTATTCTTGTTCACCGTAATCTCAAGCCGTTGTTTGCCAACCAAGCCTTCATGGATATGGTTGGGCTGGACAGCATGGAAGACCTGCCATTACCCGGGGGCCAAGCCGATACACTGATGCCAATGGGTCAGAACCACCAGGATGATAACGATGGCAAAACACTGACTACGTCTTTCGAAACACTTTATCGCCAGAATGATGGCTCAACATTGCGCGTGCGTACAACCAGCTTCCCCGTGCTGTGGGATGGAGACACGGCGATATGTACACTTATGATAGACATCACAGGTGAGCATGCCCTGCGCAGCCTACAGGAAAAAACTCTCTTCCGGCTTCAGCAAATCATAGACACGACCGAAGAAGGCTACATTCGTCTCGATGCAGATGACTTGATCGTGGAAACAAACAACAAGACACGCTCGATCTTGGGGTATGAGCCAGATGACATGCAAGGGCGCCCGATTACGCTCTTCATGACGCAGGAATCACGCGATAGCCTGAAGGGCGATGCCTTGCTGGAGAAAACAGAAATACACCGCCGGTATACGCTGGAGTTCGTCAGTCATGATGGAGATGTTATCCCCCTCGATGTCTCGGCATCTATTCTGACCGAAAATGATGGCACCCGCTCTGGATCATTCGTGTTTTTCCGGGATATCAGACAGACCCTTGCCTATGAGCAGGCGCTGATTGACGCCCGGGAAACAGCAGACCGGGCGAACCGGGCAAAATCTGATTTTCTATCCCGCATGAGTCACGAGCTACGGACACCCCTGAATGCCATTATTGGCTTTTCCCAGCTTATGGAAAGCAGCAAGTCCGAAACCCTGAGCGACAGACAAAGAAGCTGGTTGTCGCATATTCACCAATCCGGCAAGTTATTGCTGACCCTGATCGATGAAATCCTCGACTTGGCCCGCATTGAAAGTGGCCAACTGACGCTGGATATCGGGCGGGTTGAACCCTCCAAGATCATCAAGGAATGCATGGGACTCACTGACACCATGGCGCGTGAGTTTGGCGTTCAGGTTATCGCGGCCCCCGAAACGGAAAAGGCTCCTGTCGTTCTGGCCGATGCACTCAGAATGCGACAGATCCTGCTGAATCTCGTCAGTAATGCCATCAAGTATAACAAGGCTGGGGGCAGCGTTACGATCGATTATTCCAGAGATGCCCCTGATGGATACGTCCGGATCACCGTAACAGACACCGGCGCCGGTCTTCCCGAAGAGCGCAGGGCGGACCTGTTCCAGCCCTTCAATCGCCTGGGGCAGGAAAGTGGACCGATACAGGGAACGGGGATAGGGCTTTCCATTACGGGCCTGCTGGTCAAGAAAATGGGCGGCACCATCGATTTCACCAGCACGGTCAGTACAGGCAGCACATTCTGGTTTGATCTCCCGGCAGCAGAAGCAACAAAAAAAGAAACCACCAAAGAAGGCTGAGTGAATAATGCACCGATAATGCATGAAAAAGGCCACCTCAAAGGTGGCCTTTTTATCAACACCAGAACAGATCAACCGTCCAGGAAACTACGCAGCTTGCGTGAGCGGGACGGATGCTTGAGCTTGCGCAGGGCCTTAGCTTCGATCTGCCTGATACGCTCACGAGTAACACTGAACTGCTGACCAACTTCCTCAAGCGTATGATCGGTATTCATGCCAATCCCGAAACGCATCCTGAGCACTCTTTCCTCACGCGCGGTCAGGGTCGAGAGAATACGGGTGCACGTCTCACGCAGATTGGAGTTGATCGCCGCATCCAAGGGCTGAACCGCATTCTTGTCCTCGATAAAGTCACCAAGATGACTGTCTTCCTCATCACCAATAGGAGTTTCCAGAGAAATAGGCTCCTTGGCGATCTTCAGGACCTTGCGAACCTTTTCCAGCGGCATCTGCAGCTTTTCGGCCAGTTCTTCCGGTGTTGGTTCGCGACCGATCTCATGCAACATCTGGCGACTTGTACGAACCAGCTTGTTGATGGTTTCAATCATGTGAACCGGTATACGGATCGTCCGGGCCTGGTCAGCAATGGAACGGGTAATAGCCTGACGAATCCACCATGTCGCATAGGTGGAGAACTTGTACCCACGGCGGTACTCGAACTTGTCCACAGCCTTCATAAGGCCAATGTTGCCCTCCTGAATCAGATCCAGGAACTGAAGGCCACGGTTGGTATATTTCTTGGCAATGGAGATAACCAGGCGAAGGTTGGCCTCGATCATTTCCTTTTTGGCCTTGCTGGCTTCCCGCTCACCCTTCTGGACTGTCTGGACAATACGGCGGAACTCAAAAATAGGCTGGCGCGCCTCGGCAGAGATAACCGCAATCGCTTCCCTGATTCTGACAATCTCGGCAGAATGCTTGCCGATAAAGTCTTTCCAGCCTTTTCCACTTCGGCTTGCGATGATTTCCAGCCACTGGGGATCCATTTCGGCCCCATAGTAAGCATCAAGGAAGTCCTCGCGCTTGATCTTGCAGTCCAAGGCAACGCGCAGAAGCTTGCCTTCCAGCATCATCAGGCGCTTGTTGAGGTCATTGAGGTGGCCAACAAGGTATTCAATACGGGCGTTGTTCAGATGAACGCCCTCCATCATCTTGACCAGCTCTGACCTCTGCTTCTCGAACTTTTTCTCCAAGGCTGCCGGCACATCTTCCCCGGCAGTGATATGGCCCAGGCGCTGGTCCTGAACCTTTCTCATCTTTTGATAGGCTTGGGCAATTGTTTCAAATGACTGGAGAATAACGGGCAGCAACTCCGCTTCCATAGCGGAAAGGCTGATGCTGGCTTCTTCTATTTCTCCGTCAACATCGCCTTCGGCAGAGGCATCAATGCCATCAGCCTCTGCCTCGTCTGTCTCATCATCAGAGCCGGACTCTTCCTTGGCCTTGCGATGGTCCTTGACCGGAGCGGCAAGCTCCTCATCTCTGTCCCCGACCACAGGAGAGTCTTCTTCTTCCTCTCCCATATCATCACCAACACCGGGCTCTGTGCCATACGTCGTTTCCAGATCAATGATGTCACGCAACATCATCTTTCCTTCCACCAAGGCGTCATGCCAGTCCAGCAAAGCCGCGATGGTCAGTGGGCTTTCGCAGATCCCGCCGATCATCATCTCACGCCCGGCTTCAATACGCTTGGCAATGGCGATTTCACCCTCGCGGGACAAAAGCTCAACAGACCCCATCTCGCGCAGGTACATCCGCACGGGATCGTCAGTACGCCCCAGTTCGTCTTCGGATACATTACCGGCGGAATCGTCGGTTTCGTTGCCGCTGACTTCCTCTTCCTCGTTCTCAACAATGTTGATGCCGATATCCGACAGCATCGACATGGTGTCTTCGATTTGTTCCGAGGAAAAGTCATCTGAAGGCAACGCCGCATTCAGCTCATCATAGGTGATGAACCCGCGCTCCTTGCCTTTTGCCACCAGTTTCCTGACAGCTGTATTAAGAGAATCGAGCAAAGGCCCGTCCTGAACCTCATCATTGGTTTCAGGGGTTTCTGTTTCAGCGGCAGCTTTTGTTGCCATGCCCGTTCTCTCTCCTCAAAATACGTACGGACATGCACCCAAGGCACACATCCCGGTCCTTCTGACCATCCTGTTCCATAACATCCCGTATCATCCGGATGATGCTCAATCCTCTACAGACGCTCTTTCATGTTTTTTCAAGGCAATAAAAACATCAAGAGCCTCCGGGGTTGGATTGTCACCAAGCCGTTCAACCGCACGACCAATATCCACCTTCAAATCTCTGCCCCGGGATAACCCGAACGTGTGCTCCCACCCGTCCAAGGCGGCCTGACTGTCGGCGACCGGACGGCTGAATGCCGCATGGAGAAAAACATTCGACGCAAGGAGGGACTCCAGAACATCACCAAATCCCTCGTCGTGTAGTTGGCGTCTCAGACCATGGAAGTCAAGACCTGACTGACGGGAAAGCAGCAGCAAAACCGCACCTCGAAGCGTATCAAGGGACTGTTCCGGGAAATCCAGAAGCCCCAAACGCTCTCCCACACTGTCAAAAAGGTCAGGATGAGTGATGAGCGTAACCAGCAAAATGCGCCGCCGCAAGGCCTCCGCAGCATCCGGTGCCGGCGGGGCCAGAATCATACCGCTTCCGGCTGACGGCAACGGAGCCGCCCAGCGCGACTGCGATTCGCGCCCCCTGGGAGAGAAAGTACCCGCCGGACGAGCCTTGACCGCCGCACCACGCCCAGCCTGGCGAAACAGGTTCCATTGACGGTCACGGAAGGCTTGGCGGTAATGCTGTTGGACACTGCGATCCCCGATATGACGTACCAGCTCTTCCAGATGGGCTTCCAGACCAGCCCTTCGTTCCGGTGTATCCAGCGACCGCCCTTCCAACGCCTTGTCCCATAAAACATCCAGCAGGGAGCGAGATACCGCAAGCCTTGCACAAACTGATCTTGCCCCCTCGTCCCGCAACAGGTCGTCAGGATCCCGCCCCATCGGAAGCATGACAAAACGCAGAGACTTCCCCGGTTTCAGAAGGGGCAAAGCACGGTCGGCAGCACGGGCCGCAGCCCGTTGCCCGGCGCTGTCACCATCCATACACAGGACAGGCTCGTCGGACAGACGCCACAATGACTCAATCTGAGCCTCCGTCAGGGCTGTCCCCAACGGAGCAACAGCATGAGGGATGCCTGCCCGATGCAGGGCAATAACATCCATATAGCCCTCTGCAACAACAATATCTCCACTCCGGGCCGCAGCCTCACGGGCACGGGACAGGTTGTAGAGAACCTGTCCCTTGTGGAAGACCGGTGTTTCGGGGCTGTTCATGTATTTGGGTTGCCCGTCACCCAAGGTCCGACCGCCAAAGGCAATAACCCGCCCCCGCCGGTCTGTAATTGGAAACATGACACGTTCCCGGAAATAACCAACCACAGCCCCGGAATCCAGGCGCCGAAGCAAACCAGCCTCGATCATCTGCTCTTCGGTTATTCCGTTCCCGAGCAAGGCGGTCTGCAACTCCACCCCACCAGGGGCCCAACCCAGACGAAATGTCTGGATGACCTCGTCATCAAGGCCCCGCCGACGGAGATAATCAAGCCCGCCACGACCGGATGGCAGAAAAAGGGATCGCTGGAAAAAGTGGCAGACTGCCTCGTTGATATCCAGAATGCCGGCGTCTTGACGTGCAGCTTCCATCTCCCGCGGATCGGGACGCGGCACCTCAAGACCAGCCTGCGCCGCCAACTTTTCCACAGCTTCGGGGAAAGTCAGGTGTGCCGTTTCCATTTCAAAGGAAATGATGTCGCCGTGCGCCCCACACCCAAAACAGTGATAAAAGCCCTTGTCGTCATTGACGGTGAAGGAAGGAGTCTTCTCCCTGTGAAACGGGCAAAGACCAATATGCTCGCGCCCACGACGGACCAAACGAACCCGATGCCCAACTACAACCGAGGCCGGAAGCCGGGCACGAAGCTCATCAAGGAACTGCGGGGGCAAAGCCATGGGTCACGCACACCCGTCATAACAATGGAAAGAACACACGGTCAGGATAAGGCTGCCTTGACAGCCTGGCTGGCCTTGCCAAAGTCCATACGCCCTGCAAACTTCTCACGCAGGGCCGTCATAACCCGCCCCATATCCTTGATGCCACTGGCTCCCAGCTCCTGCAGAGTCACGGCAATGGCCTCACGCGTTGCTGCTTCATCCATCTGCACAGGCAGGAAACGTTCAATAATGGCTATTTCCTCCTGCTCCTGCTCCGCAAGCTCCAGCCGCCCGCCTTGCTCATACAGGTTGATGCTCTCACGTCGCTGCTTGATCATGGACTGTAGCATCTGCAGGATTTCCTCTTCAGGAATTCCTTCACCCAGACCACGGGTCCGGGCTGCGATATCACGGTCTTTCAAAGCCGCAAGAATCAGTCGCAAGGTAGCCGATGCACGATTGTCGCGTGCCTTCAACGCTTCCTTCAACGCCTCGTTCAGCCGAGTGCGCAACATGGATGACCTCAAAATACAGTTCGTCATGAATATCTCGAATCTGCCCAGACTAGACGAGTGTGAACGCCTTGGCAAATGCTGTCCGCAGCAAGGAGCCATCATGTCCTTGGGCATACCGGCAATAAAGAGCCAAAAGCCTTGCCTCTCCTGTATTGAATTGACAAGGGGCAAAACCAGATGTAATTAGTTGATCGTTTACCTGCGATTGGCAGAGCGTTCCTGCACTCGGTATCTATTGGCGCTTGCCCTAACCTTCTTTCCTGAACATGAAGGCAGTTGTTTTGTGCGCATAGTCATGCAGAAGCGGTCAGCCATACACTGGCATGCCTTGCATTTTCCAAGGGAGACGATCACTCCTGCGGCGCTATGAACCAAGGGATCCTATGACAGACCAAACAGCATGCACACCCGGTTTATGCCCTGACAGGGCAACCGGCGTACTGGTCCTTGCCGACGGAACGGTATGGTGGGGACATGGTCTCGGACGTAAAGGAAACACAACGGGAGAAGTTGTTTTCTGTACCGGAATGACCGGTTACCAGGAAACCCTGACAGACCCCTCCTTTGCCGGGCAGATTATAACTTTTACATTTCCGCATATCGGCAATACAGGCACCAATCCGGACGATCACGAAGCGGAACACCCGTTTGCCCGAGGCTGCATCCTGCGCGCACCCGTTGGCATCGACTCCAGCTGGCGTGCAACAGCCAATCTGCCCGAATGGATGCGCAGGAATAACGTGGTGTGTGTCACCGGTATCGACACACGCGCACTGACCATACGACTGCGCGAACACGGCACAATGGCAGGCGTTGTTGCACATGACCCGAACGGTATCTTCAACCTGGAACATCTCCTGCACCAAGCACGAACCCATCCGTCGCCAGACGGGCTGGACCTGGCTACACGCGTATCATGCCAGCAACCATGGGAATGGCCGGATACACAATCCAGAGATCGACCATGGCATGTTGTCGCCGTTGACTTCGGCATAAAGCAGAACATCCTGCGGTGCCTGGCTGCCGAAAGCTGCCGGATTACCATCGTACCAGCTCACACAACGGCCAGGGAGATCTTGAACCTTGCCCCTGATGGCGTGTTCCTGTCGAATGGACCAGGTGATCCTGCCGCCACCGGCCGTTCTGTGATCCCCGAACTGAAAAAGATTCTGTCCACCGGGCTTCCCGTCTTTGGCATTTGCCTGGGTCATCAGATCCTTGCCTTGGCCTTGGGGGCAAAGACATTGCGCATGAAGCGGGGGCACCGTGGATCGAACCAGCCGGTCAAGTGCCTGGCAACGGGGCACGTCGCGATCACAAGCCAGAACCACGGCTTTGCCATCGACCCCGACAGCCTTCCCAATGAGGTTGTCGTCACACACACATCTCTCTTCGATGGCTCGATCGAGGGGATTGCCCTAAAAGGCCGTCCTGTTTTTTCCGTGCAATATCACCCGGAATCCAGCCCGGGCCCCAAGGATTCCCATTCCTTGTTCCGTGATTTTGTCGGCCTGATGCAACAGCATCGGCATTCCAGCACACCCGACGATACGCAACTGCCCTCCCCTGAGCGGCTGCGCAGCCACCTGATCCTACCCAGTCCAAATTAATTGTCCCGTGCCCTGTCGGAAGGAAACCCCAGGCATGCCCAAACGCACAGACATCCACTCCATTCTGATTATCGGTGCAGGCCCGATTGTTATCGGACAAGCCTGTGAGTTTGACTATTCGGGCGCCCAGGCCTGCAAGGCCCTGCGTGAGGAAGGGTACCGGGTTATCTTGGTCAACTCCAACCCGGCCACTATCATGACAGACCCCGATATGGCCGATGCCACCTATATCGAACCGATCACTCCCGCTGTTGTGGCGCAGATTATTGACCGGGAAAAACCGGATGCCCTGCTGCCAACCATGGGGGGACAAACAGCCCTGAACTGCGCCCTTGCCTTGGCCGATGACGGAACACTGGAACGTCATGGCGTCATCATGATCGGGGCCTGCCGCGAGGCCATCCGCAAGGCAGAGGATCGGCAGCTGTTCCGTGAGGCCATGGACCGCATCGGCCTTGAAAGCCCGCGCTCGCGGATGGTGCGCAGCCTGGATGAAGCCTATGATGCCCTTGCCTTCATAGGACTTCCAGCCATCGTTCGGCCCTCTTTCACACTGGGTGGACAAGGCGGTGGAATCGCAACAACCAGGGAAGAATTCGGTCATATCTGCACACAAGGCCTGGCCGCCTCGCCTGTCCACGAAATTCTGGTCGAGGAATCTGTTCTGGGGTGGAAAGAATATGAAATGGAGGTGGTTCGTGATCGGGCAGACAACGGGATTATCGTCTGCTCTATCGAAAACATTGACCCCATGGGCATCCACACCGGGGACTCTGTGACGGTTGCACCGGCGCTGACACTGACAGACAAAGAGTACCAGACCATGCGGGATGCATCCTTGGCGGTCCTGAGGGAAATCGGGGTCGAAACAGGCGGGTCCAATGTCCAGTTTGCGGTCAACCCGGATGACGGACGCCTGGTGGTCATTGAAATGAACCCCCGGGTCTCGCGCTCGTCTGCCCTTGCATCAAAAGCAACAGGCTTCCCGATCGCACGCATCGCCGCAAAACTGGCTGTGGGCTACACGCTGGATGAACTGGACAACGCGATAACCGCCGGGCAAACGCCAGCCAGCTTTGAGCCTGTTATTGACTATATCGTCACCAAAATTCCTCGCTTTACCTTTGAAAAGTTCCCCGATACCGATGCCCGGCTGGGCACCTCGATGAAATCGGTCGGCGAGGTCATGGCCATCGGGCGTACCTTCACTGAATCACTCCAGAAAGCCCTGCAATCCCTGGATACAGGACTAACCGGGCTGGATGAAATCGACATCACAGTGAACCCTGACGAGACCCGACATGACGCCATGGTACGGGTTCTGAGAACAACAAGCCCAAACCGGATCCGTTTTGTTGCACAGGCTTTCCGCGAAGGCATGTCCATAGAAACAGTGTATGAGGCCTGCCACATTGACCGCTGGTTTCTGGATCAGATTGCTCACCTGGTCCACATTGAAGCCCGTATCCGCCAACAGGGAATTCCTGCGGACCAATACGGGTTTCTTGCCCTTAAAAAAATGGGCTTTTCTGATGCAAGGCTGGCCCACCTGAATGGACAAACAGAAGAAGAGGTAACCGCTTTACGCAATACCTTGGGCCTTCACCCGGTCTACAAGCGCATAGACAGCTGTGCAGCGGAATTTTCATCGCCAACGGCGTACATGTACGCCTGCTACGAAGGCGATGGCGTAAGTGCCGCAGACTGCGAAGCAAAACCATCAACACGTGAGAAGATCATCATCCTGGGTGGGGGACCAAACCGTATTGGACAAGGCATAGAATTTGACTGCTGCTGCGTCCACGCAGCCTTCAGCCTTTCCGAGGCCGGCTATGAAACCATTATGGTCAATTGTAACCCGGAAACGGTCTCAACCGACCCGGATACGTCAGATCGCCTGTACTTTGAGCCTCTGACCGCCGAATCTGTTATTGAGTTGATACGGGTTGAACAACGCAGGGGCCACGTCAAAGGGGTTATCGTGCAATTCGGCGGACAAACCCCGCTGAAACTGGCCAGCGCCCTGCAACAGGCCAATATTCCTGTTCTGGGCACGTCTCCCGCTGCAATCGACAGAGCCGAAGACCGCCAGCAATTCCAGTCTGTCCTGCAAAAACTGGAGCTTCGCCAGCCACCCAACGCAATAGCACGAACCCCGGAAGACGTTCTGGAGCAGGCAACGATCCTTGGCTATCCCTTGGTCGTACGCCCATCCTTTGTACTGGGAGGGCGGGCCATGGAAATTGTCCATGGCGAATCTTCACTCCGCACATGGCTGACCAAGGTCTGTGGCGGGCAGAACGAAGGACAAGGCACCATCACCATTTCTTCCGACATGCCGATCCTGCTGGACCAGTATTTACGCGGCGCAACCGAGGTGGATGTTGATGCCATACGGGACTCAAGCGGAGCCGTGTTTATCGCCGGCATTATGGAGCATATTGAGGAAGCAGGCATTCATTCCGGAGACTCCGCCTGCTCACTGCCGCCACATTCCCTTCAGGCACCCCTGATACGGGAGCTGGAACGACAAACCACCCTTCTTGCTACCGAACTTGACGTACAAGGGCTTATAAACATTCAATTCGCCATTCAGGGAACAGACGTCTACGTCCTGGAAGCAAACCCGCGCGCAAGCCGTACAGTACCCTTTGTATCCAAGGCCACCGGCAATCCTGTTGCCTGCATAGCAGCCCGGGTTATGGCCGGTGAAAACCTGGCTGCCTTTGCGCTGCGTACGACAACCCCAAGCCACGTCGCAGTCAAGGAATCCGTGTTCCCGTTCGCCCGCTTCCCCGGCACCGACATACTGCTGGGGCCGGAAATGAAATCAACAGGCGAAGTCATGGGCATAGCCAGAAGCTTCGGGCATGCCTTCGCCAAAAGCCAGATGGCAGCCGGGCTCCCACTCCCCCTGCAGGGAACCATATTCTTGTCTGTGCGCGACTCGGATAAAACTGAAGCCCTTGATATTGCAAAGTCTTTTTTTGCCATGGGATTTGATATCCTGGCAACAGGCGGAACAGCTACTTTCCTGAACAAGGGAGGCGTTCCCGCAACCGCCATCAACAAAGTACGGGAAGGCCAGCCTCACTGCGTGGACGCCATCTTGTGCGGTACCGTTGATATGGTTATCAATACGGCTGAAGGCATGAACAGCATACGCGACAGCCTGGATATCCGCAGCGCGGCTTTGACAAGATCTGTGACCCACTACACAACCATGGCAGGGGCAAGGGCCGCAGCGCAGGCCATAAGAAGCCTGCAGGACAAGGAACCGGGGATAACCCCCTTGCAACACTATTCTGTTCCGGAAGTACAAAACAGGGTATACTTCCCCGCCTGATCCGATTCGATGCCCCGGGGCTACGCTGCGCAGCCCCGGGTCGTTTCTTGGTGTTGCGCGCAGCCGGTCGCCTTCGCGACAAACAAGCAAGTGTAAGGACGTACCCGGATATGGAAAAGATCCCCATGACCGCACAGGGCATGAAGGCCCTGGAAGATGAGCTGCGTATGCTGAAAAGCCAGGAACGCCCCGCGGTCATCAAAGCTATTGCCGAGGCCCGTGAACACGGTGATCTGTCAGAGAATGCCGAATACCACGCTGCGCGGGAACGCCAGAGCTTTATTGAAGGGCGTATTGCAGAATTGGAGGACGTTCTGTCCCGCGCTGACGTTATTGATGTCAGCAAGCTGTCTGGTTCAACCATCCGATTCGGGGCAACGGTTACGCTGGCTGATGAAGATACAGATGGTGAAGTGACCTACCAGATTGTTGGCCCCCACGAAGCAGATTTGGAGAAGGGTCGGATTTCAATAGCCTCCCCCTTGGCTCGGGCCTTGATTGGAAAGGTCATGGGTGACACGGCTGAAGTATCTGCACCGGGCGGATTCCGCTCCTATGAAGTTGTAAACGTTCGTTTTTCCTGAAACACTCCAAGAATCCGGGCAATCCGACACGTGATTGCCCGGACTGTAATCAAACCTGAAATGCAGAAGCACATGAAGGCGCTGTGACTAAGCGCCTCTGCTTCCTGCCGTCCCTCGTATCCCGCCATAAATCGTCCTGCTGACAACAATGGACATTACCTCAGACCAGAGAACAACAGTGTCTGAGAAGACTCATCTTGCGCTCCCGAACTGCGCAATCTGGCCGATACAGTTAGAATTGGCAGCCTTTACCTAAGGCAGAATCAAGCCGGCCATGGCTTTTACATCCATAACAACAGACTGAAACACAATAATGTCACATCAGAACAAACCTCTGCTGCCCCTTATTATTGGTGCCATAGGCGTTGTCTTCGGTGACATTGGGACAAGTCCTCTTTACGCGTTCAAGGAATCCCTGTCCCCCGAACATGGGGTTACTGTGGACCACATTCATATACTTGGCGTTCTGTCACTCATATTCTGGACCATCTTGGTTGTTGTATCCGTCAAGTACGTCATTTACGTCATGAGCACTGACAACCGTGGCGAAGGCGGCAGCTTGGCGCTTCTGGCACGCCTGCATAATGTCCTGGATCAGGATGGGCGCGCCTTCTCGGCCGTAACGGGATTGGGAATTCTGGCGGCAGCCCTGTTTTACGGCGACAGCATTATCACGCCTGCTGTGTCAGTCCTGTCCGCTGTCGAGGGATTACATATCGCAGCACCAGCACTGAGTGAATTTGTCATACCCATCACCGTCAGCATTCTTTTGTGTTTGTTCTTGATCCAGCGGTTTGGAACAGCAATGGTTGGCAAGATCTTCGGCCCCGTGTGCCTGATATGGTTCCTGGTTATCGGCTTTCTGGGCCTACGGAGCATCGTCGGCACACCGTCTATCCTGGCCGCGCTCAGCCCGCACTACGGATGGTTCTTCATTTTTACGGAACCGGGAATTTCTGTTTCTGTTCTCGGGGCCGTTGTTTTGTCTGTTACAGGGGCCGAGGCCCTGTATGCCGACATGGGGCACTTTGGTCGCAAGGCCATACGAACAGGCTGGTATATTCTTGTCATGCCATGCCTGCTTTTGAACTATTTCGGTCAGGGTGCCCTTCTGTTGCGTTCCCCCGAAGCGGCGGAAAATCCATTCTTCCTCCTGGCACCACAGTCGATGATACTTCCCTTGGTGATTCTGGCAACGCTGGCCACCATTATTGCATCACAGGCTGTTATATCAGGCGCATTTTCCCTGACCCGGCAAGCGATCCAACTGGGGTACTTGCCGAGAATGACCATCATTCATACGTCTGGCCAGGAAATGGGTCAGATCTACATGCCAACAGTGAATGCATGCCTTATGGTTTCATGCATTGCTCTTGTTCTCAGTTTCAAAACATCAAGCAATCTTGCGGCAGCCTATGGGGTAGCTGTAACCGGAAATATGGTTATCACTGCCCTGATGATGGCTTTGGCCATGAAAATCTTGTGGGGTTGGAGCCGAAACAAGATTTTCGTGATTTGCGGCATTTTCTTGGGTACAGATCTGATGTTTTTCCTGA
The DNA here is from genome assembly GCF_012102745.1 of Haematospirillum sp. H4485. Lineage (GTDB taxonomy): Bacteria > Pseudomonadota > Alphaproteobacteria > Rhodospirillales > Rhodospirillaceae > Haematospirillum. Next base: position 164,164 of record NZ_JAAVSY010000003.1, on the reverse strand, counting down.
GCTGCGCCATCAAGATCCCTGATGGCGGCTGGGTGCCTGTAACCGTGGCGGCAATTATTGTTGTCATTTTGATGACTTGGAAAGCAGGACGGGCACTTCTTCTACAACAGCTACAGAATGTTTCCCGGCCAGAGTCCGAATTCAATGAACTGACAGGAAATAATGTCGCGAAAGTACCGGGAACAGCCGTCTTCCTCACCAGCATCCGCTCCGGACTACCTCTCGCCCTGCTACACAACTTGCGCCACAACAAAGTTGTACACGAGCGCGTTATCCTGCTCAGCGCCGTTACAGCAGAAACTCCCCTTGTTTCTGATGACAACAGGCTTGAATCCAAGGAGATTGCTCCGGGACTACAACGCATTATCCTGCACTATGGATTTATGGAAACACCAAACATACCAAGAACATTGGCGCACATTTCATCAGAAAAATTAGGGTTCTTCTACGAACCACAGGGGATTTCGTGGTTCCTGTCACGCGAAACCGTCATTGAAAGTAAAAATCCTGGCATGGCACCGTGGCGTATTGCCTTGTTTATCGCCATGGCAAGAAGCGCCACAGACACCATGCGGTACTTCCGCTTACCCCCCAACCGACTGATCGAGCTTGGCACCCAAGTAGAGATCTGAACGCGACTTACGATCACTATCAATATCGATCGGCACACCGGGCCTGTACTTGCCTGTACGAATCGCGAGAGCGCTTTTGACATGCGTCACATGGGGCGCAACGGTCAGCTGTGTCGTCAGGAAACGCTGATAATCGTCCCAGTCCTGGGCAACAATTTTGAGGATAAAGTCCGTCTCGCCGGCAAGCATATGGCATTCCCGCACATTATCCCAACCGGCAACCAGATCCTCGAAAGCACGCAGGTCGGCCTCGGCTTGGCTGTCCAGGCCGACATGCGCAAAAGCTGTTACATTGTATCCAAGCACCTTGGGATCTACTGCTGCATGATAACCGTGTATACAACCGGATTCCTCCAAGGCACGGACACGCCGCAAACACGGCGGGGCGGAAATCCCGGCCCTGTTAGCCAACTCGACATTCGTCATACGACCATTCTCCTGAAGGTCATGAAGAATGTGCCTGTCTGTCCGATCCAGCTTGACACGCTGCATCTGTAGCTTCCTCTCAAAGCGTCAGGGACAAACCAACTGTCCCAATACGCAAGGAAATTACCGTAAATGGTACAGAACTCTCAAGATCAATACGAAGATACTAAAAGAAGAATCGCATCCATAAGCGTTACCATGAATTGATATCCCCCATAAGATGTATGCCCTGCGTCATTTTTAGATCGATTCCAGACTTGCGAAAAAACATACACTCCCCTATGGTTATGAGCTTCAGGAACTAGACTCCTCACTAACCAGAACGCTATCCAGCCGGAGATTGTTTCATGACTGATTTTGCACACGTTGGAACCCTTGTTGGCAAGCCTGTCTCGGATTTTACCGCTCAGGCTGTTATGCCCGACAACAGCATCAATGCTCAGTTCAACTTGAAAAGCTACTTGCACGGATCCTATGGCTGGGTATTCTTCTACCCTCTGGATTTCACTTTTGTTTGTCCTTCGGAAATTATTGCGCACGACCATCGTCTCCAGCAGTTCACAGCAGCCAATACAAAAGTCATAGGCATTTCTGTTGACAGCCAGTTTTCTCATCTGGCCTGGAAAAATACACCGCAAAACGAAGGCGGACTTGGGAATGTACAGTTCCCCTTGGTTGCCGACCTCAAGAAGAACATCGCCCGTTCATTTGGTGTCTTGATCGAAGATGCTGGTGTTGCCCTGCGCGGCTCTTTCCTGATCGACAAGGCGGGCATGGTCCGGCATGCCACAATCAACGACCTGCCCTTGGGCCGTAACGTTGATGAAGCACTGCGGATGATTGATGCCCTGCAGTTCCATGAAGAGCATGGGGAAGTATGCCCCGCCGGCTGGACAAAAGGCAAAAAGGGTATGGAAGCAAGCCCCAAGGGCGTGGCCAACTTCCTGAAAGAGAACGCTGAGGCCCTGTAATACGGTCATCAGACAAACCCTGAAGACGGGGTCCCGACGCTCCATCGGGACCCCGTTTTGGCACATCGGGGAATAATACTCCCTCGCCCCTGATCAAGCCTGCTGCAACCCCCTTGCGTATTGAAAACACACCACTGCCCGGAGGTTTTTCTACATATGACTGAGCATCGTACCCGGGTTCTCATCCTTGGCACCGGAGCCGCTGGTTGTACAGCCGCCATCTACACGGCCCGCGCCAATCTGGAACCGGTTGTCCTGGCAGGACTCCAACCTGGCGGACAGCTGACCATAACAACAGACGTTGAAAACTATCCGGGCTTTGCCGATCCAGTCCAAGGGCCTTGGCTCATGGAACAGATGCGCCAACAGGCTGAACATTGCGGTGCCCGCATCGTGCACGATATGGCGACATCCGTTGATCTGTCCCGGCGCCCATTTACGGTTCGCACCGACGGCGGCGACGTATGGAAAAGCGATACACTGATTATCGCAACCGGGGCCTCTGCCAAATGGTTGGACATACCAAGCGAAAAGAAATACGCCGGCCTTGGCGTGTCTGCCTGCGCGACGTGTGATGGCTTCTTCTTCCGTGGAAAGAATGTCGTCGTCGTTGGTGGCGGCAACAGTGCTGTAGAAGAAGCCCTGTATCTGGCAAATATCTGCGCCAGCGTCACCGTTGTACACCGCCGCGACAGTTTCCGGGCCGAGAAAATACTGCAGGACCGCCTGCTGCGAAACCCCAAAATCACAGTACGCTGGAACAGCAAGGTCCATGAGATCCTGGGCGGAGGTAATCCCGAGGGTGTAACCGGCATCCGCCTGGAAGATACAATAACGGGGGCCCTTTCTGATCTTGCCTGTGACGGCGTGTTCATTGCCATCGGCCATAAACCCAATACGGACCTATTTATCGGTCAGCTTCAAACCGACGAGAACGGCTATTTGATTACGCAGCCGGACTCGACTGCAACCTCGATCCCGGGCGTTTTTGCTGCTGGCGATGTGCAGGATCATGTGTTCCGCCAGGCTATAACCGCTGCGGGAACCGGTTGCATGGCCGCGCTTGAAGCTGATCGTTTCCTGCGGACAGACGACGATATCTAGGAAAGATCGGGCTGGTAAGGACTTCTTCCCGACACCACCTTGCCAGCCCGGGCTTGGTACCGGTACCCTTGGAATAGAACAAAATTTGAAGAAAACGAGAGAATTATGGCCGGGCGACAGGGCACCATGATGGACTGGGATAAACTGCGTGTTTTTCACACCGTCGCAGAGGCTGGTAGCTTTACCCATGCAGGAGATGTGCTGCACCTGAGTCAGTCTGCCGTCAGCCGACAGATCAGTGCCCTGGAAGAAAGCCTGCGGGTCTCCCTGTTTCATCGCCACGCCCGTGGCCTGATCCTGACCGAGCAAGGCGAGCTTCTGTATCATACCGTGCACGAGGTGTTTGCACGCCTGTCAATGGTTGAAGCACGGATAACCGAGAGCAGGGAACGCCCTGAAGGCTTGCTGAAGGTTACAACGACAGTTGCTTTCGGGTCCGTATGGCTGACTCCCCGCATTACCGATTTTATGGAGCAATACCCCAGCATAGAGATATCGCTTCTGCTTGATGATCAGGAAGTGGATCTGGCCATGCGCGCCGCAGATGTTGCCATCCGCTTCAACGCCCCCCGCCAGCCGGATTTGATCCAAAGGCATCTGATCAACCTGCATTACAATGTCTATGCTGCACCAGAATACCTGCAGAAACATGGCACACCCAAAACACCGGCGGATCTCGACAATCACCGGCTTATCACGTATGGTGATGATTCAAAGGCACCAGTTGACAACATGAACTGGCTTTTGTCTGCCGGAACGACAACGCCTCGCTCTGCAGTTCTGCGCATCAACAACATTTACGGAATTTATCGCGCCGTGCACTCCGGCTTGGGCATTGCAGCTCTTCCAGATTATTTTGCCTCAGTCGCATCTAACTTGGTACAAGTGCTTCCTGAATTGCGTGGACCAAGTTTTGACTGTTACTTTGTATATCCGGAAGAGCTTCGTCACTCAAAGCGCGTCATGGTCTTCAGGGACTTTCTTCTCCAGAAGCTCCAGAAAGACAACACGCCGGCTCCCTGACAATCACGACACACACGAAGCATGCGCAGAGCGCATGGCAGCAACAGATCTTTTGCTTTGGTGTGTTTTCCCGCCGCCGCCTACACTTCCAGTCCTGCTGTTCACCCACACGAACAGCAGGACTGGTGCGGGAGTAACCCCAAGTTATTCCTACACCAGCGCCGGGTCCGCCTGGCGGTTTTTATCCAGCGTCTATCATCGGACGTAATGCCTCCCTGTTCACTCAGGCCCCGCTTATGCGGAGCTCCTTTTTCTAACAACAGAGCATTACAGGGTTACCTGTCATTCCCTAGGCAAACGCACGCGGACAAGACCCCTGAAATCGTTTGGATCTTGTACCTCACCCCCACGAACAATCTCAATGCGCCCACTGCGCGCCAAGCTGAGCACCTGCTGTTTAACCGGATTCATAAAACGGCGCCAACCATCATCAGGATCCTTTGGGCGGCGACGCTGGGAGAAATATACCTTGGCAATTTCTTGTGCACTGACGCCACGCACACCGGCATCAGCAGCCATGGACAACACAAGATTCACTATAGGATCCCCCTTGGGAGATTCAGGGACAGTATCAGTCATCGCAGTCTCGTACATACAAAGTAGTTCTGCATGCAATAGAGGCTCTACGAGGATCATGCAAGCCCTGGAAGGGGGAAGCTACTCAATAAGGTCATGCCGCCGTCGCAGGTCCTTGAGGGTACCGTCACCCGCCATCACAACCAAGGCTGCATTAAACCGTTCAACAATTTCAGCCGCATCAGCGCGATGGCGCGAAACGCCAGCAACCAAGGGCGTTTCGTGGATAGCGCCCCGGGTCAGACGAATATCTCCGGCCAACGCGGACAAAGAGCGGCGCAACTGGCTGCGCATCAGCCCTTCATCATCCAGCGTCGCATCAAGCCCACCCGTGGCAACAGCACGAATATTGTCCTCTACAGATGGCCCGACGACTCTCTGGATATAGGGCGCATCAAGAAAATCAGGGGGATAACCATAACCGGCAACAACCCCCACCTTCTTTCCCTTCAGATCCTCCAGCCGCGTATATTCAAAGGAATCCATCTTCGATACAGCAAAAACCAAACGGTTTGCATGCAGGAGACGTGTAAAAATCAGAAAACTCTCCCGCGACGGCACATACCAAGAACAGGTAATGACATCAGCCTCCCCGCTGGACGCACTCTCCAGAACCTTGCGCCAATCCATAAGCCGTATTTCAACCTTGTATCCGGCTCTCTCCAGTGCCGTTTTGGTCACATCGGGGCAGAAACCCTGTTCCTTCAGGTCATGATCTGAATAAGGGGGATAATGCTCCAGACTGGCAACAACCAAAACATCAGAAGCAGCAAGAGATTCCTTGGACAGCAAGGACAGCAGCAAAACCGTCAGAATATCCCGGATCCACTTCCAATGGTGGAAACCATTTCTCTTCATAGCCCCACCCCCCTGAACAACAGAGAAAGAGCCGCCGTATTTTACGCGGCGGCTCCCTGGAAGCCTTATGGAAGGCTAGATCAATGCTCCACATCCTTCCAAATCTGGCGCTTCAGGGCATAGAAAAGCGCCGTCATCACCAGAAGGAAGATCATTACTTTAACGCCCAGTGACTTGCGCGCTTCCAGCTCTGGCTCAGCTGACCAATTCAGGAAGGCAACAATATCACGACTGATCGCTGCCGCCGTATTCGGAGATCCGTCTGCATACGTAACGGTCTCGTCATAAATCATCTGCGGCATGCCAATCTGGTGCCCAGGGAAGGCCGGGTTATAGTACATCCCCGCCATAACCTCTGTACCCTTCGGAGGCTCTTCATAGGACGTCAGAAGGGTAAAGAGATAATCAGGGCCATGAGGACGAGCCTTGGCCATCAGGGACAGATCAGGCGGCAAAGCACCCCCGTTTGCAGCACGCGCGGCCTGATCATTGGGATAAGGAGCCTTGATCGGATCTGCCGGAATACCGGGGCGAATCTTCGGTTCGCCGCTGTCATCAAAGCCATCCTGATATTCAAAAGCCGCCGCATAGTCCTTAATCTCATCCTCGGTCAGGCCAATCTCCGCCAAACTGCGGTAGCGGATCAGCTTGAGGCTGTGACAGGTCGCGCAGACCTCTTGATACACCTGCAACCCACGGCGCAACTGGGCACGGTCATAATGACCAAACACGCCCTGCCAAGACCAAGGCTGTGTCACCAGCTTGGTATCGGTCCCGGCAGCGTGGGCAGGGGAGACAGGAGCGACAACAGACCATCCAAGCGCCACAACGGCGGCAATAAGAAGCTTTTGCATCAGGCGCTCTCCGTCGCAGCTTTCTTCGTGACCGCAAGCGCAATGCTTTCCGGCAGGGGACGCGGCTTTTCAAGCCAGCCAACCAGCGGCGTAACGACCAGAAGATGGATGAAATACCAAGCGGTTGCAATCTGGCCGATCAGGATATAGGGCTCTTCAGCCGGCTTGCCCCCGATGTAACCCAAAAGCATGCAATCCGCGATGAACAGCATCACAAACCACTTGTAAACCGGACGGAAAGTACAGGAACGAACCTTGGACGTATCCAGCCACGGCATGGCAGCCAAGATAACAATGGCACCAAACATCAGCAAAACGCCGCCAAGTTTGTCCGGTACAGCGCGCAAAATGGCGTAGAACGGCAGGAAATACCACTCAGGAACAATGTGCGCCGGAGTCACCATCGGGTTAGCCGGGATGTAATTGTCCGGATGCCCCAGATAATTCGGTGCCCAGAACACAAACACCATGAAAAACATCATGAACACGCCCACACCAAACAAATCCTTGATGGTGTAGTACGGATGGAACGGCAGGCTGTCCTGCGGACCCTTCATATCAATTCCAAGCGGGTTGTTGGAACTGACAGTATGCAAGGCCCATACGTGCAAGACGACGATACCGACCAGAACAAATGGCAGCAGGAAGTGAAGGGCAAAGAAGCGGTTCAGGGTCGGGTTATCAACCGAGAAACCACCCCACAGCCACGTCACAATATGCTCACCAACCAAAGGAATGGCCGAGAACAGGTTGGTAATAACCGTAGCCCCCCAGAAGGACATCTGCCCCCATGGCAGGACGTACCCCATAAAGGCAGTCCCCATCATGACCAGCATGATGATCAGCCCAAGCCACCACAAAACCTCCCGCGGGGGTTTGTAAGAGCCATAGTAGAAGGCGCGCACCATGTGCAGGTAAACCACGATAAAGAACATCGAGGCCCCGTTCGCATGCACATAGCGCATCAACCAGCCATAGTTGACATCACGCATGATGCGCTCGACGGAAACAAAGGCCAGACCCGTGTTGGCCGCATAATTCATGGCCAGGAACAAGCCGGATAAAATCATGATGACAAGAACCAGACCGGCCAAGGAACCAAAGTTCCACCAGTAGCTCAGATTCTTGGGGGTCGGATATTCATAGGCCGTATGATGCAGCATGGAGAAGACGGGCAGACGCTCGTCCAGCCACTTGATGGCCTTGCTTTTTGGAACGAAACTCATCCTGTGCGCCCCTCTCAACCAATCTTCACGGTGTTCTCGCCCAGAAACGCGTATTCCGGGATATGCAGGTTAAGCGGCGCAGGCCCCTTGCGAATACGCCCCGAGGTATCGTAGTGCGACCCGTGGCATGGACAGAACCAGCCGCCAAAATCACCCTTGGGATCGACAGCCTTCTGGCCAAGCGGAATACACCCAAGGTGGGTGCACACACCAACCATCACCAGCCACTGCGCCTTCTTGACACGCGCTTCGTCTTTCTGGGGATCACGAAGATCCGCCGTATTCACAGCACGAGCGGCCTCAATCTCTGCAGATGTACGATGACGTACGAAAACTGGCTTGCCGCGCCACATCACGGTGATAGCCTGCCCTTCCGCGATGGGCGTCAGGTCCACCTCGGTCGACGCAAGAGCCAAAGTGTCAGCCGCCGGATTCATACTGTGAACAAACGGCCACAAGGCAAGGCCGGCACCGGCCACCCCGACAGCTGTCGATGCATACAGCAAGAAATCGCGACGGGTCTCGCCATCAGATGAACCGTTAGCGGGATTCGCCGTGTCAGCCATCCTCTAAACCCCTCTCCATAGCACGCTGGGGAAACGCGCAAACGCTGAAAAAAACACGCACCCAGCCCCGTCGGCCCTTGGTACGCCTGATATTCGGTATGCCCTGCCCCCGTTTCCCGACGGAGACACAGCCCATCCGCGCGGTATAAAACAAATCAGACCCTTTGAAAAGTCATCGGCTTTCGCAGATGGCCATTTGACATTGTACCCGGAGAAACCACGATGCGCATCGCGCTTTATCAACCCGATATTCCCCAGAATGCCGGGGCCATGATTCGCCTGACCGCTTGCCTTGGCCTGGAACTGGATATTATCGGGCCTTGCGGATTCGTACACGATGATAGCCGCATGCGGCGGGCAGGTCTCGACTATTCCCGGCGGACACATACCCTGTGGCATACATCATGGTCTGCTTTTCTTGATGAACACATATGCCGCAAAAGTCGCCTTGTCCTGCTGACAACAAGGGCCTCGACACCGCACACAGACGTGACGTTCCATCCTGATGACACGCTGCTGCTGGGACGTGAAAGCTGCGGGGTACCAGCAGAAGTCCACAACCGTGCTGACCTACAGATATGTGTGCCAATGAAACCGGGCATGCGGTCACTGAATGTCGTCACAGCAGCAGCCATGATTACCGGGGAAGCCCTGCGCCAGACCAATGGCTTTCACCCTGTTCATGCATCACAGGTCTGAAGCAGAAAAATGCCGCAGATGCAGATATGTCCTTGCAGCCACACATGACATGAAAGAACCATCACAGCCGGAAGATCAGGTCATCTTCCTCGCGCAGGGGGGCTGGAACACGTAATGGTGCGGGTTCATCCGCCCAGCGCACCGCTGCAACCGGACGAATATCCTGGCGTCGCAACATGTCCTCAGCCCGCTGCAAATTCTTTTCGATGGTTGTGTACAAAGCCCGACCACGACCACCATTCTCGCGGTATACAGCCAAAGCGTCACGAAAAGCAGCAGCGGCCAACCGCAAAAACTCTGGATCGCTTGTGTACTTTGCCATCAGGAACAGTGCAGATCCCATGTTGTTCCGTGTGGCTGCAAAGAGGTGTGGAGCCGCTTCCGGAGTGCGCACCTCCAGCGCGACACGGCACAAGTCCACAGCCTTGCCCAAGACCTCGATATTCCGGTTATGATCCCCCCAGACCTGCAAGGCCTGAGCCATGGCATGCATGGCGTCGGACCAGCGCCACGGATCGTCGGCACGATTGATCACACCCGTTGCGTCCCGGAAACTCAGCAGAGCCTCACGCAGGGTATGGTCATCACCCGTCATCAAGTCCAGACGGAACAGGGCGGTGCCAATACGGTACTGCAACCGCCCCCATAACTGGGGATCATCATCACGCTGAACACCCCGCAACCCATTGCGATAGATCTGCACAGCCTCGCGCAGGGTTTGCTCGTCATCACTTTTCTCGGCATGCCCCTGAACCACCATCCCCAAGGCCAAGGACAGACGGGCCACGCCACGGGTATCATCGGACAAGCGGTTCAGCGCACTGCGCCATGCCTCCGCCGCGCGTTCCTGAAGGTCGGGACGGCGAATGCAGTTGGCCGCCGTTGCCGCCACATAGCCATAGGTGGCAAGCAACTGACCGACAGCCACCGCATCCAGCTGTTCCGGCGGATTGAACACAACGTCAGCCGCCTGATCGGTCAGGGTCACCAAGGCCATGCTGTCATCGGCGGTCATCAACGGCTGAAATCCGTTGGCAAAGGCCGTCAGGACGCATGCCTTCAGCAAAGGAGCCCAACGCGCATCGAAATCAGCAGGAAGGATCAGTGCCTGATCAGGTGGGAGCCCCCCCGGACGATCACCAACCGGCGGCGTCGTGGTACAAAACCGGAGTTCAATCAGGCGCCCGTCGCCGGTTTCCCCTCCCCAGACAAGAACATCGACACGCTCGTCCTCCAGCATGCGGCGCGCCCGGGCCTGCGACGCGGCTGCACTGTAAACCGGCATACCCAGTGCCGGAGGAAACAAAGAACCCGATGATGGCTTGACCGCCATGTGCTCCAGCCCGCCCAGCGCCTCAATAAGATAGGGACGCTGGTCGTACTCGGGCTCAAGGGACAGAGGAGTCACCATAATGGTGCGAACCCGACGCCGCGCAGCCCGTGCCTTGATACCCGGCACAAAAGCCCGAGCCAGACGTCCGAACAGGGAATTGGAACGACGCCCCACTTCCCATGACGGAACACCCGGCGGAGGAACCGAGGCCGGCGGCCCACTCAGGGCAACAAGCTCACGACTGGCTGACAGCACCGGATCCGTCAGGTCAATATCGCCACGCACCAGGCGCTCATCTGTATCTCGCTGCCGCTTGGCCAGCTGGGTCATGATCTTCAGGGCAGACGCCGGATCAGTCTGAATGGCCTTCAGGAACTCGGACCGTGGAATTGCCTTGGCAATGACATCGGTATCCGCACGGGCTGTAAAGCTTCGGGCACTGCTATCCAGAATCCCGCTTTCCCCGAACAGGTCACCGCGCCCCAGAATGGACAAGCGCATTGGCGCGCCCGTAACACCGGACTTGACCAGCTCAACACGGCCACTCTCAATCACCCAGGCTGCATCGCTGTCATCCCCCTCGCGGAAGATGATATCACCAGCCAGAAAATGGCGCGTTTCACTGCGCACGGTGTCCCCCTGACAAACAGATCATGGTCCCTTGCCCCCACTTTCAGGCGATGCGCCAGAGGGCTCCACACCGTCGGCATAACGGATAGCACCCCGGAAAATACGCCCGACTACAGGACCCCTTCGGGCCTCAACAAAATGATTTCCGTTATCATCCTGTCCCATGCCCAACACAATAGCACCGCTTTCGATTTCCTTGGCAACCTGATCATCCGGCAATCCAAGAGCCTTGGCGACAGAGGCAATCAACGTGCTGATTTGCTGATAATGTTCACGGGTCTCCAAAATATGTCACTCCATACCCACAAGCATGCCGACCAGAGTGCGACATTGCAGCCATCCGGGCAAGAGCTTCCCCCCTGCATTATCTTGCTGGTACAGTGCGTGCTCGAATTTTTGTCGTACCGGAGCATCAGCCTCTCATGACCTCTGCCGCTTCTGTTTCCTCCCTGCCGGCTGCCCCTTTGATTGTTATACCTGCCCGCATGGCTTCAACCCGCCTGCCCGGAAAGCCCTTGGCTGACCTGTGTGGAGAGCCGATGATTGTCCATGTCTGGCGGCGGGCCATCGAGGCAGACGTCGGGCCAGTTGTTGTCGCCTGCGCTGAACCCGAGATTGCCGCAGCCATACAGCAGGCCGGTGGACTGGCCCTGCTGACACCTCCGGATCTTCCTTCGGGGTCGGATCGTGTATGGCATGCGGTCCAGCAGTTTGACCCTGAAGGACGGCACCCTGTTATCATCAATGTTCAGGGAGATCTGCCAACCCTGGACCCATCCCTGATTCGCGCGGCACTTGAACCCCTGCACGACGACCAGGTTGACATCGCCACCCTGGTTGCACCTGTCTCCGATCCGGAAGAACGCACCAGCCCCGACGTGGTCAAGGCCGTCACGGCGCTGCCTGCCTCCGGACAGCCATCTGTCGCGCGCGCACTGGCTTTTACGCGGGCCACGGCACCGTGGGGAGATGGACCGCTATGGCATCATATTGGCCTCTACGCCTATCGACGGGAGGCACTGGAGCGCTTTGTCAGCCTGCCCCCGTCACCGTTGGAGCGCCGCGAGAAACTGGAACAATTGCGTGCCCTGGAGTACGGAATGCGCATTGACTGCGTGCGCGTCCAGACTGTTCCCCTAGGCGTTGACACACCCGCCGATCTTGAGAAAGCCCGTTCCATCCTGAACTCTGCAAAATCGTAAGTCCCATGCCAAATACACAACACCCCATGTCCGTTGCATTCCAGGGAATGCCTGGTGCTTACTCCCATATCGCATGCAGCGATGTTTTTCCTGACCTTGATGTCCTGCCCTGCATCAGCTTTGAAGATGCGTTGGCGTCTGTGCGCAATGAACAAGCTCGCTACGCCATGATTCCGATTGAAAATTCACTGGCAGGACGGGTGGCAGATATTCACCACCTGCTACCGGATTCCGGCCTTCATATCATCGGGGAATACTACCTGCCAGTGCACCACCACCTTCTGGGTGTACCTGGATCCAGGCTGGAAGATATACGCACCGTTTACAGCCATGTTCACGCCATAGGCCAGTGCCGTACCCTGATCCGTGACCTGGGACTCAATGCTGTAATTGCAGCCGATACCGCCGGCAGCGCCCGTGATATCGCCAGCTTGGGGGATCCACAGGTCGCCGCCATTGCATCCGCGCTGGCCGGCGAGATTCATGGGCTGGTGTCCCTTAAAGCCAATGTGGAAGATGACACGCACAACACCACACGCTTTGTTGTCATGGCCCGCACACCCCTTGTTCCGGCTGTTGAATCCGGCCCGGTTGTCACCGGCCTGATCTTCCAGGTCCGCAATGTTCCTTCGGCTCTCTACAAGGTATTGGGAGGCTTCGCCACCAACAACGTCAATATGAGCCGACTGGAAAGCTACCAGATCAACGGGCAATTTATCTCAACGCGCTTCTTTGCCGAGATCGAGGGACATCCAGCCAGCCCATCCATGATACGCGCTATGGAAGAGCTGGAGTTCTTCAGCACCGAAGTGCGCATTCTGGGTGTCTGGCCCGCTCACCCCTATCGCTTCAGGGCACGGAACAGGGATATGGTGCCGGGGTCATAGCCGGCATCACCTCCGTTTTGCCACGTGGATTGGTATGCTCAGCATCCACCATTGCGGGCCAGAACATCACCAGCCAGATAAAGGGAGCCGCAGATCAGGACACGCCGCAGGGAATCCCCTGCTGTTGCTGCAAGGCTTGCCAGAGCTGCCGACACATCGGCGCAGGCAGCCGTATCCTCTACTCCAAGACTACGGGCTACCTGTGCCAAATGTTCGGGAGAACGGCCCGCCAAGCTTCCATGCACCGGAACAGTCCGGATGCGAGAGGCAACACGGGCCAAGGGTGCCAGAAAACCACCTTCATCCTTGGTATCGATCATACCAATAACCAGATCCAGCGGCCTGTCCTGCCACTGCCCACAGACGTGATCCGCCAGATTCAACCCGGCATCCGGATTATGACCGCCATCAAGCCAAAGATCCCACCCCTTTGGCAGAAGATCTGACAGGGGTCCCTGAACCAAGTGCTGCAAACGCGCAGGCCAAACGACACGTGACAGACCACGCCCCCACACATCAGATGGGACCATGCCAAGGTGCTCAATCACGGCAAGGGCAAGGGTGGTATTATGGGCCTGATGCCCCCCGGGCAGAACGGGGGCAGGAAGGGCATGCACCGACCCATTCAACCCCGTATAAACCAGTGACTGGTCATGCATAACACCGGAAAAGTCCCTGCCCTGCAACAGGATAGGGGCCCCGATTGCGGACGCAGAAAACTCCAGAACCGGAAGCACATCTGCTTTCTGCTTCATGCTTATACACGGCACCCCGGCACGCATAATACCGGCCTTTTCCGCAGCGATGGCCGCAACCGTATCTCCCAGATAGGCTTGATGATCGAGAGAGATAGAAGTCAGAACCGTCACCAAGGGTTTCTTGACAACGTTGGTTGCATCAAGGCGACCACCCAGACCGGTTTCCAGCAAGACGACATCAGCCGGTACACGCGAAAAAGCCAGAAAAGCCGCCGCAGTTGTCACCTCGAAAAACGTAATGGGCTGCCCGGCATTACAAGCCTCGACCTCCTCAAGAAGAGCAGACAAGGCTTGGTCTGTAATCCGTGAACCAGACAGAACAATGCGTTCATTGAAGCGAACCAAGTGAGGAGACGTATACACATGCACACGCAAACCACCCGCTTCCAGCAAAGCCCGCATGGTCGCGATTGTTGAGCCTTTGCCGTTGGTCCCGGCAACATGGACAACTGGCGGCAGGGCGTTCTGGGGATTTCCGAGACGGTCCAGCAGCGACCACATACGGTCAAGGGAAAGGTCGATGGCCTTGGGGTGGAGCGCCGTAAGGCGCTCCAGAACACGGTCCGGACCCACAGCAGGAGGAGAAACCAACATCAACCGCCCCTTTACCCCTGCCCGTCATTCAGCCGGAAAGCGTGAACGCAGCGCCACCACCTGTCCCGCCGGGCCTCGGTGACGCAGAAGATTCAGGATATTACCCAGAACCCCGGGCAGTTCCTGACGGGTGGCAACGATATCAACCATACCATGCTCACGCAGATACTCCGCCTTCTGGAACCCTTCGGGCAGCTTCTGGCGAATCGTGCTCTCAATCACACGGGCGCCAGCAAACCCGATAACGGCACCGGCTTCAGCCACGTGAATATCCCCCAGCATGGCAAAGCTTGCTGTTACCCCGCCCGTGGTTGGGTCCGTCAGAAGCACAATGTAGGGCAGCCCCTTCTCCTTGACCTTGTCCACAGCCACCGTGGTACGAGCCATCTGCATCAGGGACAGCGCCCCTTCCTGCATACGAGCCCCGCCGGATGCCGGCACAACGACCAACGGCGCATCCTGTACAACAGCCAGCTCGGCTGCGGTAACAATGCCCTCACCGACAGCCATCCCCATCGATCCGCCCATGAAGGCAAAGTCAAAGGCGGCGACAACGGTTTCAATACCGCCAATCGTACCGGTTGCCACGATAATCGCATCATGCTCCCCGGTCTTGGACCGGGCATCGCGAAGACGGGAGGAATAGCTCTTCAGGTCCTTGAAGCGCAGGGGATCTTCAGCCACCTTGGGCAGTTCAACCCGCTTGTACTTTCCATCATCAAACAGCAATTCCAGCCGCTTCTTGACGGCAATCCGCATATGATGGCCGCAGTGCGTACAAACGTGGAGGTTCTTCTCCAGCTCGCGATGGAATACCATCTGCTCACACGAAGGACACTTGACCCATAAATTGTCCGGCACATCCTTGGGACGAACCAGTTGCTGGATTTTGGGGCGGACGAAGTTGGTCAGCCAGTTCATTATCGGGAAATCCCGTGTTGCCTCGACTATAAAATAACCCACCTGTTCGGGGGCAGGACAGAGCGTATACCCTATTTCCCCGCCAAGCGCACCCCCTCTGCCAAAGAGGCTACAAACCCAAGCGCTGCCGGCACCTGCCCTGATCCTTTGCTCTTGTCGGCAATCACCTCAACAAGGGCGGAACCAACGACAACGGCATCAGCAAATCGGGCAAAAGCCGCAGCCTGATCCGGCGTACGAATCCCGAAACCAGTTGCCACAGGCAAATCTGTCGTCCGCCGCAGACGATCAACAGAAGACCGAACTTCTTCGACATCGGCAAGGACAGTCCCGGTTACTCCCGTGACAGAGACGTAATAAAGGAAACCACCCGCACGGTCCAGTATGACCGACAAACGGCGACTGTCCGTCGTGGGAGCCGCCAAGCAGATCATATGCAGACCGTTATGGGCTAAATCCACAACAAAGGTTTCGGCTTCCTCGGGCGGAAGATCCACAAGAATCACACCATCAGCACCAGCCTCTGCCGCATCCGCAGCAAAACGGGCCGGCCCGTAAGAATAAACAGGATTGTAATACCCCATCAAAACAACCGGCGTCTTGCGGTCCTGACGGCGGAATTGCCTCAAAAGCTCCAGCGTACCCGGCAGGGTCATACCTGCCTTCAGGGCACGACCGGCTGCGGCCTGAATGGTGGGACCATCAGCCATGGGATCCGAGAAAGGCATTCCCAGTTCGATGATGTCAGCCCCGGCTGCCGGTAAACCGGCCATAACCTCCAGGGACAAAGCCGGATCAGGATCACCGGCCATGATATAGGTCACAAGAGCAGCCCGCCCTGCCTGCTTCAGGCCGGCAAAACAATCATCAAGGCGGTTGACCACAAGGGTCGGCGTATGGGTGTGCATTGGTCTCTCCATCTTCACAGCGCGATCCCCATGGCCGCAGCCACAGTGTTCATATCCTTGTCCCCCCGCCCGGACAGGCAAACCACCATCCGATGATCCTGCGGTAAATCCGGGGCCACACGGATGGCATGCGCCAAGGCATGCGCTGACTCAAGAGCTGGTATAATCCCCTCCCGCCGTGTCAGACGGTGAAAGGCTTCCAATGCTTCCTCGTCTGTAACCGATACATATTCAACACGCCCCGTATCGTGTAACCACGCATGCTCCGGACCAATCCCGGGATAATCAAGACCTGCTGAAATGGAGTGAGCCTCTGCAATCTGCCCATCATCGTCTTGCAGGATAGAGGTACAGTTGCCGTGCAAAACACCGGGACGCCCACCGGCCAGACTGGCCGCATGCTTGCCCGTTTCCAGGCCATGCCCGGCTGCTTCCACCCCGATAATCCGGACATCGCGGTCATCAAGAAAAGGATGGAACAAACCCATGGCGTTGGATCCACCACCGACACAGGCCACCAGGCTGTCTGGAAGCGACCCACACTCATCCTGCATCTGGACACGGGTCTCTTCGCCAATAACACACTGGAAATCACGTACCATGGTCGGATAGGGATGCGGACCGGCAACAGTCCCGATCAGGTAGTACGTATCCCGGACGTGGGCAACCCAGTCCCGCAGCGCTTCATTCATCGCATCCTTGAGGGTTGCAGCACCACTCTGGACCGCCCTGACATCGGCCCCCAGAAGTTTCATGCGGAAAACATTGGGCTGCTGCCGGGCTATATCTGTCGCCCCCATATAAATGACGCAGGACAAACCAAACAGGGCGCAAACCGTTGCTGTTGCAACCCCGTGCTGACCTGCACCGGTTTCAGCAATAATGCGCGTCTTCCCCATCCGACGGGCCAGAAGAATCTGCCCCAAGCAGCTGTTGATCTTGTGGGCACCAGTATGGTTGAGGTCTTCCCGCTTCAGGTAAATCCTGGCCCCACCCAGCTCGTCACTCAGACTACGGGCCAGATATAACGGACTGGGACGTCCAACATAGGCGGATAACAGCTGGTTCAACTCGGCCCGGAACGCGGGATCTCGGCGAAGGGTATTATAAGCCTCCTCAACCTCCAGGATCAGCGGCATCAGGGTTTCTGCAACATAGCGGCCACCATAGATACCAAAATGGCCGCGCGAATCGGCTCCCCCACGCAGGGAGGAAGAATCTGGATGATGTGTCATTGAACAGTCGTCTCATCAAAACAGGGAAACAAGGGACCGGCACAGCAGCCAATCCCGCGGGGCAGCCTTTTACCAGGCCCCTGTTCCTGTCCAGACCGTAGCGCTCAAGACCAAGCGCCGCATGGACCGCATCGGCGGCCGACACCGCACGCGCCCTGCTGACAACAAGGAGAAAAGACGAAACACACACGGCTCCCACGGTAACCGTAAACGAACGGGGAGAACGGTCGCACATCCTGAACCAAGACGCAAGAGGCATCACTATTCTACTGCTGGGTACCTGCCGCGCTCCGACGGGCCAGCACATCCTCAAGCGCCTTGTTGAAAGGGGCAATCACGCTTGCATCCACCGATGCCTTGCCAAACATGTAATAAACAGGGCCATTATCAAGCAGATAGCTAGGATACAATGTGACCGTATCATCCAGCCCATTCCTGTAGATGGAATACAGGCCGGATCCACTGTCTGTCAGGAATGCATCAATCCGCTTGGTTGCTACCAAGGCAAACTGGTCCTGCCGGGGATCTTCAACAACAATCTTCTTGAAAGCAGGGTCATCAACCAGCTTCTCATATTCGCCACCAATGTAGGTATCAGCCACAACACCAAGCCGTAGCGGTGTTCCAATGAACGAGGACAAACCGGTCAGGGTCAGCTTCCCCACATCCGCACTGCGAACAAACAGACCCAGCGTTTCCTGACGATACGGACTGCTGTAATGATGGTTCCGGGCCCGCTCCTTGGTCCAGGAAGCCCCGCCAATGACATCAATCTTGCCAGACAGAAGACCACTGAGAAGGCGGCTCCAAGATGTAATTTCAACGACCAGAGGGCACCCAAGGACCTTGGCCGTTTCGCGAATAAGCGCAACATCATCGCCCAAGGGGGATCCACTGGGGCTGACATACTGATAAGGTGGCCAGTCCGGCGTAATACCAAAATACAGGGGACGGCTGCATGTCCCGCGCTCCCAGCGCATGACGGGGCCGGATGCCTCTGCCGGGCGCAACGGCCCATCAACGGCCAGAAGAAGCGTAAGAGCAGCGCACACGGCCGCACCAAAACGCCTTGGACACCCCCAGAAAGAAGCCATTGCGACACTCTCCTGCCGTAGCACCCCGTTCTTTTCCCCGCTGGCAGTTGAACACGCGGCCAATAACACCGCAAGAACGTTCTGGATTGGCTGTCTGACGGGATAAATGACCGATCCTTCAACCCGCTATAGAGGCAACTTCGGGTATAAGAACTGGATACAGCCACGGATATGTATCGGCACAAACATACGCGTACCACAAAACAGGATCTTCCTAGTGCTGCGCAAACGACTTGGCATGATCCCCCAAGGCAACCAGGCGCGTTTCTGCCCTTTCTGCCAGCAAACGACAGGAGCCGGACGCGGCCTGCCTGTACAAGTCTGCCGCTGAATGCCAAAGCCCGGCAGTCTCGTGCAGGCCGGCCAATCGGTATGCATCCAGACCTTCCCTGTCAGCCTGACAGGTCTCAAGAAGCACAGCCAAGGCCAAAGGATAGCCGTGAGCGTTCAGTACGGAGCGAGACTGTGCCACGCGCCGGAAATACAAGGCAGCTCGCGGGTATTGTCCATGAAGAAAAAATGATGTGGCCCGCCAGTACGCTGCGATGGGTTCTCCGTGCGTTCCTTCACAGGCATGTACAGCGAAAGCCGTTGCCCGCAACGCATGCTCAACCCACGTACGTTCATCAAAGCGCGACGATGGCAAAGCCAGATAACCGCTAACAGCATCAAGGGCACCCTCGATCGCAACCGGACACCGTGCATTGCTGTAAATATCCTGCGCATTACCAGAATCTGGAGGGACTGTGGGAGGACGGGATAAAAAATCAGCGATCGTGGAACGGTCACCTTCAGCAAGACGCGGAGACGGTTTTGATTCAGACGCCCCGAAATCAACAAACGGCGGGGAAGAAGCGCCATGCGGGGCGCCAACTGGTATCTTTACTCCTCCGTCTTCCGGAACGTACAAGACAGAAGGCGCATCACGATAACGTTTTTCCAAAACAGCCGCCGATGTATCAACAATATCAGACTCCGGATCAGACTCCAGATTCCGCGCACACCCAGAGACCAGAAGCATAATCAGTGAAAGTGTAGAAACAGGACGCCAAGAAAACATAAGACCGAAACCCAATATGCAAGCCAGTGCACTTTTGCACATAGCCACCACCATGACACGAATATAATTAATGACACAATCCATGTGACATAATACGCAAAAAAGTCCCCCGCTGTAGCGGAGGACGAAGGCAGAAATCCAGAAATAATATGCTTTCATTATGCCTGCTGGCTCTAGGCCCGCCGACGATCAGCATAACTCCTGACCTTTCGGCTCATGGCTTCAAATGCATCCCTGAGCGCTATCGCAATATCCTCACCCCCATCGCTTTCATGGGGACCACGTTGCACCACCAGCACATCACCGGGCACAGCAACGTCTATACCAACCTGGAACGGCTCTCCCTTGTGATATTCGACATGCGGGCTTTTTCGCTGCTTACCTATCGTGACACGGCAGCTGATAATATCAGGACAGAATCGCCCAAGCTTGGCGACCTTGTCATGCACCTTCTGCTTTACCGAATCGGAATGATCTACACCATGAAAGGAAACCTGAACGGGAATCTGCATCAAGGCCTCTCCCTCGGATCGGACCCCACCCATACTCGTGCGGTAGCAGTGGGGCACTGAACACACCGACCGCCAGAGCTGATCTGCACACCATCCAAGGGCTGCGTAGATCACGCCCACCGGCCAGATCTTCAGGGGCGCAACACCGCGCCCGGGAATTCAGACAACCATCTGTTTATAAAGACGACTCTGATTCACTCATCCTCATATTCTGATCCCTTTTCTCCGGCGCCGCAACAGGCATCAACAAGCTTCACCGGAGGATATTTCTTGCCCCTTGCAAAATATGGCAATCTCCACCATATGGGCCCCTAGCTGTGGAAGAAACACGGATGTACGGCATCCTGCAACCGAAACAATTATGATGACCAGAGGAAAACCATGACGATCACCGAAGAGAAGATGACCTTCCAAGCCGAGGTCAACAACCTGCTTGATATAGTGGTAAACTCTCTTTACTCGCAGCGGGACATCTTCCTGAGAGAGCTGATATCAAATGCCTCGGATGCCTGCGACAAACTGCGTTATGAGGCCCTGACCAAGCCTGAGCTGATTGTTGAAAACAGTACCCTCGCTGTACGGTTACAAACCGATCGGGATGCGGGAACCTTGGTCATTACTGATAATGGCATCGGCATGAGCCGTGATGAACTTGTCACCAATCTGGGAACCATCGCCCGTTCCGGCACCAGCGAATTTCTGAAGTCACTGTCCGGCGACGCCCGCAAGGATATTACCCAGATCGGCCAGTTCGGCGTTGGTTTCTACTCTGCCTTCATGGTCGCCGACCGGGTTGAAGTTGTATCGTGCAAGGCCGGCTCAGAACAGGGATGGAAATGGTCCAGTGACGGGCGCGGCAGCTTCACGGTGACAGAAGCCCCCGGTGCCACACGTGGCACCGTCATTACTCTGCACCTCAAAGAAGAGGCAAAAGAGTTCCTGGAAGGATGGACCCTGCGCAAGGTTGTAAAGTCCTATTCCGAGCACATCGGGCTGCCAGTCATTCTGGTGGGCGGCAATGATGGCAAAAGCGATGATGAAACACTGAACACCGCCTCGGCTCTCTGGACACTGAACCGCAATGACATCACAGAGGATCAGTACAAGGACTTCTACCAACACGTTGCTCATGCCTTTGACACACCATGGATGACAACGCATTACCGTGCTGAAGGAACCTTGGAATACACGGCCCTCCTGTTTGTGCCGTCCGAAAAACCCTTGGACTTGTTCGAACCATCCCGTCGCCAGCATGTGAAGCTCTATGCCAACCGCGTCCTGATTTCCGACAGTTGCGAAGAGCTTTTGCCTGCTTGGTTGCGTTTTGTGCGCGGCGTCGTGGACAGTGCAGACCTGCCGCTGAACGTCAGCCGTGAAATGCTGCAAAACAACCCGATGGTATCGAAAATACGCACCGGCCTGGTCAAACGACTCCTTGCCGATCTGGGCAAGAAGGCCAACGACGCGGACAGCTGGCTTGTTTTCTGGAAAACATTTGGCCCTGTCCTCAAGGAAGGCCTGTACGAAGACTTTGAGCGGCGTACTGATATTCTGGAACTGGCACGCTTCCATTCCACAGCCAGCAATACGCCTGTCAGCCTGACGCAATACCTGGAACGCATGAAGGATGGACAGGAAGCCATCTATTTCATAACGGGCGATTCCGCAGAAGCCCTGCGCAAAAGCCCTCAGCTGGAAGGTTATCTTGCCCGCGGGATCGAGGTTCTTCTTCTCTCTGACCCGATTGATGAGTTCTGGACCGGCATGGTGCCGTCATTCCGTGACAAACCGTTCCGTTCCGTCAGCAGCGGCGCAGCCGACCTGGACGCGATCGCGTGCGAGGACAGCAAGCCTGACGAAGAAAAGAACGTGCCGCCAACCGACCAGATGGACCGCCTGGTTGCCTTGCTGAAAGGAACGCTGGGCGACAAGGTCAAGGATGTTCGTCCATCGTCACGTCTGACAACATCTGTGTGTTGCCTTGTTTCGGACGAAGGCCAAATGTCCATTCACCTGGAACGGCTGATGCGTCAGCACAGGGGTGAAAAAACAGATGGAGCCGCTGCACGGGTTTTGGAAATCAATCCCGGACATGCCCTGATCCGCAGCCTGGCCGCCCGGGCCAATGCAGAAACAACCAGCCCGGCACTGGAAGATGCAGCGTTCCTCTTGCTTGATCAGGCGCGGATTGTTGAAGGGGAACTGCCGATTGACCCCGCCGCCTTTGCAGGACGCATGGCTCGCCTGATGGAACAAGGATTGGGTTGATTGAAAAAGACAGCCTGACCGGTACCACAAAAAACCGGTCAGGCTGTCGCTACGGCTTCGTAAACAGCCGCTGCCCTTGACTTGTCGTCACATACCGTCAATGGCAAGAAGACAACAAACGTCGAGCCTCGTCCTATAGCTGACGAAACACGGATGCTACCGCCGAAACTCTCGACAATCTTGCGACTGACAGCCAGCCCAATGCCACGTCGTCCGCATTCTGTCACGGAACTGGAACCCGGCTGAAAATCAAAAAGATTGACCTGCACATCATCCGGAATACCAATGCCGTTATCAGCAATCGATACCTCCACTCCCTGTTCTGTGCGGCATACAGAAAAGCGCATCTCCGGTGCGTGTCCTTCTTTCTTGTACTTCAATGCATTATCAAGAAGATTACCAAAAACCCGGCACAACATGTCACGGTTACAACGCACATCGGCGTCCGTACCGATGACCCGCACCAAGGCGCCGACAGCTTCAATCTGCCCCCGGAGAGCATCAAAGACATCGTTGATAACATCCATGACAGAGACCTGATCCGTGTGCGCCTGAACACGTGTCAGGGATATGTAGTCCAGAAGGCCCTCAAGGGACCGGTCTATACATAATGCACCCTCCGATGCCAAACGCAGATACTCACGCTCTCCCTCACCCAGAAGCGATTCTATACGGCGCTCCAACAGACCAAGATAGCCGGATATGGAGCGAGCCGGGCCTCTGATATGGCTGGATACAAGGGCTATAATCTGTTCCAGATCCTTGTTACTACAGCGCAGAGCAGCACGTTCCTCGACCAAGGCAGCCTGAGCATGACGTCGCTCCGTCACATCAACAACAGACATAACAAGACTGACCGGATCGCCACCCGCACGACATACCATGGCCAACATACGGTCAACCCAGATAACCTGGCCGGAACGATGCAGGCCGCGTTTCTCAACATGGCTGACTGTACATTCGCCCCTGAGCATGGAGGCAATGACATCCCGCTCGGCCTGTATATCTTCGGAGACAGAAAAATCATGGCATGAAAGACCCACAACAGGATCAGAGGCGTCATACCCAAACAGGCGGACAAACGCATCGTTGGCTACAATAATGCGACCATCAAGATCCATCAGGGCAATACCAACAGCAGCTTGGCGGAAAACAGCCTGGAAACGGACGTCCGCCTCTTCGCGCGCACGCTCTGCCTTTGCCCCCGCACGGGCCGCCGCCACGGCAGTCGCCTGCCAGCGGCTGGTCATAACCCAGCTGAAGGCAACAATTGCAGCATACTGCAGCATTTCCGCGACAAGAATGGTTACGGAATTGACGTTCCCAAGCTGTAGAAAATCAATACCAGGCGGCAGGGAAACTCCATACATCCCGCGGCTGCCCATGGCCACACCCAAGAAGAAAAGAATAATGGCACCAACCGTGCCCGCTTCACCTTCGACGGATGAAAACATCCTCCATGCTGCAACCCAACAGAAAAAAGCAGCAAAGATTCCCATAAGAACCATACGTACCGGCAAGCTGGGATCTACAATCGTGAACCAAGTAATCAGGCAGGCGAAAACAACCACACCCAGTACCGACGCCCATGTAACCCGAGGTGAACGGCGCACACCACTGAGACGATCGACCACGACAAGAGACAGCGCGATAACCACCAACAAAAAGATATTGGCGACAATGACAGACAACCAGTCCCCAGCAGATCCACGCAGGGCAAGCAGAAAACTGCCCAATGCCTTGAGTATCTGGGAAAGGCATAAAGGCGCCATAATAGGACGCCATCCTGGCGCGAAGGCCATCATGCCGGTCGTTACTGCCATCAGGGTGGATATAGCCACCATCGACACCCATAACGTTGGCATATCAAGCATTGGTCCGTTCCCCCCGGCAATCCCCATCCGCCCGGTTGCGATTATGGCAGAAGAGTTCTCGTGGACAAGCCCTGTGGTGTATGGTCAAGCATTCCCCTTGCCAGAACCGATGGTTTGCATAGGATGGTCCGGGCGTCCGGTGCTTGGAGCGATCACATCTTTCATGATCTGAGTGGAGCCTGCTTCCTGTGTCCAATACACCTTCGGTATCACTGTCCCTGATGGCGGTCATCGCCGCAGTGACCGACGATGTTCCACGGATCCTGCTTGCCAGAGATCAACACTCGCAATCTGATGTCACTGGCTATAAAAACCTTGCCTTTTCAGGAACACTGCCCTGCGGCCCCTTTGATCCGGCCAGCCATCGTAGCCTTGATCACGGGTGTCGGCAGTGGGTCGAAACACGAACAGGCTTGGCCCTGCAATATGTGGAGCAGTTATATACGTTCGGCGGTCGGAATCGTGATCCACAGGAATTACACGGAGCTGGGCGCCTGGTTTCAATCGCATATCTGGCCCTGACACGCGAAACAGGAACCGACAAACACAACAAGGCAACATGGCATGACTGGTACAGCTTTCTGCCATGGGAGGACTGGCGAGCAGGACGTCCGGAACTGATTGATCGTGTCATTATGCCATGCCTGCGCTCATGGGCAGAGGAACAAGCCTTTCCCGTACGTAAACACCGCCTGGATCGTATTGATCTTGCCTTTGGAACGATAGCCCCCGGCACATTCGATCCTGTCAGGGCCCTAGATCGCTACGAACTTCTCTACGAAGCCGGCTTGGTCCATGAGTCCCGGCGTGACGCCAATGCCTTGGCCCAGGCCAATGGCAAAAAAGCCCCACCTGTGCCTGACACCAAAAGAAACGTGATAGCCGCCTTGGGCAAACCCATGGAAATGGATCACCGACGTGTCTTGGCCAGCGCACTGACCCGGTTGCGGGGCAAGCTGGCATGGCGCCCGGTTGTGTTTGACCTGGTTCCGGATACCTTTACCCTGCTGCAGCTTCAGCGCGTTGTTGAAGCCTTGTTTGGCACCACAGTTCACAAGCAGAATTTCCGACGGACCATCGCAAGCATGGATCTGGTGGAACCAACAGGGAAAATGGAGACCCAGGGACGTGGTCGCCCGGCTGAATTGTTCCGATTCCGCCGCGCCGCTATCCTGGAACGCCGCACGCTGGGTATTGGCGTCCCGGTTGTACGCGGAGAACAATCCTAACACATTGATATATATCGCATAGAGCAGGCATAAACACCTGCATCTTTGTTTCCGGACTCACATTCCTCTTGCCACATCCCGCAATATACTCTAGAAGAGCATATTAATTATACTCAGGATGAGCACGATTCTGCCCGCTTCCTACAGGCGGCAAGGAATCATCGGGAGTTTTTCCTATGAATATGCCCCGGAAACCGGATCTTGACCTTCTCTATATGCGCATGCAGTCCATGCTGACGCCAATGGAATGGTCCCTCATAACACCGGTTATCGAACACATTCAGGCCCTGAAAGCAGAGCGTCAGGCCGTTATTCTGGCCCATAATTACATGCGCCCGGAAATTTTCCACGGCGTCGCCGACATCACAGGGGACTCCCTGGCCTTGGCACAGAAGGCCGTTGAGGTAGATGCCGAGGTTATCGTCGTCGCCGGGGTTCACTTTATGGCAGAAACAGCGAAGCTTCTGAACCCGACACGCACAGTCCTGATCCCGGATATGCGCGCCGGGTGTTCACTGGCTGAATCTATCACACCAGATGATATCAGGGCCTTGAGACAACAATGGCCCGGGGTGCCTGTGTGTGTGTATGTCAACACCTCGGCTGCCGTCAAAGCCGAAGCAGACATCTGCTGTACATCAGGAAATGCCGTACGGATTGTGGAGGCGATTGCCCGCGAAACCGGCAGCGACAGCGTTCTGTTTCTGCCTGATCGCTATCTGGCCGCATGGGTTCAGACCCAGACCGATGTCCGTATTATCCCCTTTGATGGATCCTGCGAGGTGCATGAACAGTATCGTCCCGAGGACATACACAGCATCCGCGAAGACTACAACAATAACCTGGTTGTAATTGCCCACCCGGAATGCCCATCTGACGTGATCCAGGCCGCAGACTTTGCCGGTTCAACCGCCCAGATGGCAGATTACCTGGAACGAGAAAAACCCGGTCGCGTACTTCTGATCACAGAATGCTCGATGGGGGATAATCTGATGAAGTCCCATCCTGAAACAGACTTTATCCGATCCTGCCACATGTGCCCGCACATGAAGCGCATTACCCTGGAGTCTATTGCAAACAGCCTGCAAACCTTGGAGCCACGCATTGATATCCCGGTCGAACTGGCACGCCGTGCCCGGGTATCTGTTGAACGGATGCTGGCTGTCGGGCGCTCGTAACATGAATCAGCCCGTCGTTGTGGTAGGAAGCGGTGCCGCAGGCATGGCAACAGCCTTGGCCTTGGCGCCCCTTCCGGTTGTTCTGGTCACGAAAACCAATGCCATCATCTCAGGCTCAACGCCTTGGGCACAGGGGGGAATGGCGGCTGTCCTGTCTCCGGACGATCATGTACGGGAGCATGCAGCCGATACCATTGCCGCAGGGGCGGGCCTGACAGATTCCAGCATGG
Source organism: Haematospirillum sp. H4485 (assembly GCF_012102745.1). GTDB lineage: Bacteria > Pseudomonadota > Alphaproteobacteria > Rhodospirillales > Rhodospirillaceae > Haematospirillum. Next base: position 137,316 of record NZ_JAAVSY010000003.1, on the reverse strand, counting down.
CCCATCTGCTGGCAAGGGAAAGTGCATCATACTTCTTGGAGGCGCTGAAGAAGGGGCTGCCCGCCGACCGTAAGAAAGATGGTTCGCTGTGCCTGGGGCGTGAAGCAGCCCATTCCACCAATCGGATTCTTCACATCAATGGCGACCGGTCTGGCCTTGGTCTCGCATCCTGGCTGGTCAAACAGGTGCAGTTTGCAGAGCATATAGCGGTCCTGACATCAACCATAGCTGCACAGCTAACATCAACAGACAGCCGCGTGGATGGTATCTGGCTGTACAGCGACACGATGGGATGGTTCCATCAACCGGCCCGGGCTGTTGTTCTGGCAACGGGCGGCTGGGGGCAGCTATGGCCCGGCACGACCAACCCGGTGGAAAATACGGGTGATGGTCTGGCAATAGCCGCTCAGGCCGGGGCCATGATCGCAGACATGGAGTTCATGCAGTTCCATCCAACAGCTCTTTCCGTTCCGTCCCGTACCATACACGGCTTCTCCCGCCTTCCCCTGCTGACAGAGGCACTGCGCGGGGCTGGCGCCATTTTGCTGAACGAACACGGACACCGCTTTGTCGATGAACTAGCCCCGCGCGACATCGTTGCCCACGCCATAGAAGCCGAACGCCTGCGCGGACAAACTGTCTTTCTGGATTTACGCCCTGCCCTGTCCAAGAAAGATGGCAACACGTTTCCTCAGGTGATTGAAATCTGTCAGTCACATGGGCTGGACCCCAGACGAACACCAATTCCCGTAGAACCCGCCGCGCACTACGCCATGGGGGGTATCGTAACAGACAGTCACGGACGAACCAGCTGCCAAGGGCTTTGGGCTGTCGGAGAGGTTGCGTGTACGGGCATCCACGGTGCCAATCGCCTGGCTTCGAACTCCCTGCCCGAGGCTCTGGTTTTTGGACAAAGGGCAGCTACAGATATTCAATCCACACCTTCTGTTGGTAAAAAATACAAAGTGGAGCAGAGGGACAAGCCACCTTTCAACACCCTGCCCGATCCTGGCGGCCTTGGAACCTTGCGCCTTCTGGCTGGTCAGGCACTGGGGATCAGTCGCAACGCGGAAGGAATGGGACGCATGCTTGCCTTCCTGGATGAACGAACAGCAAAAGCCCCAAACGGGATGCACCCAAGGGCGGCACTGGAAACACATTCCCTTCTGATGACAGCCCGCCTTGTCTGTACTGCGGCACTGGAACGCAAGGAAAGCCGGGGCGCACATATGCGCACAGATTTCCCCCATTGTGACCCTGCCCTCGCACACCGTCACAAGCAAATCCTGACACCCGCTACACTAACGCACCATGGCACAGGGGCCATGCCTCCTGCCTTGCCTCATGCTGTGCCGGAGCCTTTCTTGCCATGAGCACACCCCACCCCCTTCTGCTTGACCCAATCCTTCAACAAGCCCTGCGCGAAGACATGGGACGGGCCGGTGACATCACCACCGATGCCATTGCGCCACCACATCTGACCATGCAGGCTGAATTCCGGTTCCGTGAAGGAGGGCGCCTGTGCGGTCTTGCTGCAGCAGAACGGACCATGATGCTGGTGGACCCATCCTTGACCTTCCAAAGCCTGGCAAAAGACGGGGATGACGTTGAAGCCGGAACGGTTGTTGCTGCGGTTACAGGCTCAGCGCGCTCCATCCTGACTGGCGAGAGGGTCGCCCTTAACCTTCTGGCCCGCCTTTCGTCCATTGCCACGGTAACACGGCTCTGTGTCCAGAAAGCCCAACCGCACAGGGCACAGATTGCCGATACCCGCAAAACAACACCAGGGCTTCGTATTCTGGAGAAATGTGCCGTCCGGACCGGTGGTGGAATTAATCACCGCTTTGGCCTCGATGACGCCGTCATGATCAAGGACAATCACATTGCAGTGGCCGGCTCTGTCGATGAAGCCATCCGGCGTGTCCGCAAGCATGTCGGTCATATGGTGAAAATAGAAATCGAGGTCGATACCCTGGATCAGCTGGACCACATCCTGTCTCTTCCACCTTCACTGTCTGTTGACGTCGTCTTGCTTGACAACATGACAGCAGATACCCTGGGCCGGGCAGTAGCCATGGTAAACCGCCGCCTTGTTGTAGAGGCCAGCGGCGGTATAACCCCCAATACCATTGCAGACGTTGCCGCCACGGGCGTAGATGTCATATCTCTTGGCTTCCTTACGCACAGCGTACGCCAACTTGATATCGGCTTGGACGTGGCGCCCGTGTAAACAAACACACCCATATGGGGACGACTCCCCATAAGCATCAACCCCTGTTATCATAATGGCATCACTGTGCCTGATGGGGGTGAGCACATGAAACGGGGACAAAGCCTATGGCCTGCTGTTATGGCATGGATTGGCATTACCGCTGCATATTCCGGATCTTGGGCAGGCAGCGCCCCCCCCTCCATCAATCTTCCTGCACTGGGACTTGAGGCCGACAGCGTCACCGTTTCCGGCCTGAGTTCCGGCGCATTTATGGCTGTGCAGATGCAGGTAGCACACTCGGCATCGATCAAGGGGGCCGCTGTTTTTGGTGGAGGGCCTTTCGGGTGTGCCCGTGGCGACGGCACGATGGCGACACTGACAGAAGCCGCGGCTCATTGCCAAAATGTTGTTGGCATGCCGTGGAATCCTATCAGCAGCTTTATGGGGCCTCCCGATACGCTGGCCTTGATGAACGGGGCACAAAAACTTGAAGAGCAGAACAAAATTGATGCGCTGTCAAACATCAGAAATCATCGTGTTTTCCTGTTCTCAGGAATCAATGACACCCTGATTCCCCAAGCTGTTATGCAGGCACTGGGAAACTGGTACGGAAAACTGATGCCTGCTTCTCAGATAGAAACGCTCTTTGATGTGAACGCCGGCCACGGAATGTTAAGCTTGCAAGGCTCTGTCCCGTGCCCGGTGACACGCCTGCCTTATATCAACGACTGTCATATGGATGGTGCAGGCCGGGCTCTATCCTTTCTGATGGACGAGACGCTACAGCCTGCCGACAAAGATCGGGGGACATTATTTGCTTTCTCGCAACGCCCGTTTGTCCCCAATACACCAACGCGGGATGGCATGCACGAAACCGGCCATGTCTTTATTCCTGATGACTGCACAGCAGGGGAAACCTGCCGGCTGCACGTGGCTTTCCACGGATGCCAGCAGAACCAGTTTTTTATAGGAAATCGCTTTTTCACAGAAACAGGCTACAATCAGTGGGCAGCCAGCAACCGGATTGTTGTGCTGTACCCCCAAGTCAGCGCAGCCCCTCTCTATAACCCGGCAGGATGCTGGGACTGGTGGGGCTACACCAACCAAGACTACTTGAACCGCGACGGTATCCAAATACGATCCGTCCGGGCCATGATCAACCAGCTAACATCACTGCCCATGGAAAGCAGAAAGAAACCCGCGCAGAATACAACCGGGCAACTCGCCTCCCGCTGATCCAAAGCACCGGCACCATCAGGACTCCTGAGGCACTAGGCAAGGGTCAGCCGAACATCAATATTCCCACGGGTGGCATTGGAATACGGGCAAACCTTGTGAGCCTTGTCGATCAAGCCCTGCGCCGCTGCACGACCCATACCCGGCAAGGAAATTTTCAGCTCGACTTCTATCCCAAAGCCGTCCGGAATCGGACCGATGCCAACAGCCCCCTCTATACTGGCATCTGCTGGCATCGCTATGCCGTCGCGGTTCAAAACAAACTTCATGGCCCCAAGAAAACAGGCGCTATACCCGGCGGCAAACAGCTGTTCGGGGTTTGCTCCCTCGCCACCGGAGCCATTCAGCTCCTTGGGACTGGTCAGCTTAAGCTCAAGACCAGCTTCCGGGATCGAGGCATGACCATTGCGACCGCCCGTCGCCTTGGCATGGGCACGGTAAAGAACCTGCGGAATAGACATGAAACATGCTCCGTAGTGAACCCAAGCGAACAGACCATCAGGCCGCCCTGGTCAGCTTCCCATCTTGCGACGCAAACGACCGTCCAGTTCTTCCAGAAATTGGGTTGTCGTCATCCATGGCTGATTCGGACCGATCAGGATGGCCAAGTCCTTGGTCATCTTTCCATCCTCAACCGCCTCCACACACACGGTCTCAAGAGCTTCCGCAAATTTGATCACCTGTGGCGTATTGTCAAACTCACCACGGAATTTCAGGCCACGAGTCCATGCAAAAATCGAGGCTATGGGATTTGTCGACGTTTCTTTCCCCTGCTGATGCAGACGATAGTGACGCGTCACAGTGCCGTGGGCGGCCTCGGCTTCGATTGTTTTACCATCGGGGCTAAGAAGAACGGACGTCATTAAGCCAAGCGACCCGAAACCCTGAGCCACAGTATCAGACTGCACATCACCATCGTAATTCTTGCAGGCCCAAACAAAACCACCGGACCACTTCATGGCGCAGGCAACCATGTCATCGATCAAACGATGCTCGTACGTTATGCCCCGCGCCTTGAACTCAGAGGCAAACTCACGATCGAAAACCTCCTGGAAGAGATCCTTGAAGCGCCCGTCATACGCCTTGAGAATAGTATTCTTGGTGGACAGATAAACCGGCCAGCTCCGCATCAGTCCATAGTTAAAACAGGACCGGGCGAAGCCACGCACAGATTCATCCAGATTATACATGCCCATGGCTACCCCGGCCTCGGGGAACTTGAAAACCTCATACTGGACAGGCTCACCACCACCATCCGGCGTAAACGTCATGGTCAGGGTGCCCTTGCCCGGAACCCTGAAATCGGTGGCGCGATATTGGTCACCAAAAGCATGGCGACCAATGACGATTGGCTTGGTCCAGCCGGGGACATAACGGGGAACGTTACGGCAGATAATCGGCTCGCGGAATACGGTTCCATCCAGAATATTGCGGATTGTCCCGTTCGGGGATTTCCACATCTTCTTCAGGCTGAATTCCTGAACCCGCTGCTCATCCGGCGTGATGGTCGCACACTTGACACCAACCCCGTACTGCTTGATCGCATTCGCAGAATCAACCGTAATCTGATCAGCAGTCTCATCACGCTTCTGGATGCTGAGGTCATAATACTTCAGGTCAATATCCAGATACGGAAGGATCAGCTTGTCCTTGATAAACTTCCATATGATGCGGGTCATCTCGTCGCCGTCGAGTTCGACGATCGGCTTGGCGACCTTGATCTTGCTCATGTTCGGACCCTTTTACGGTTTGAGGATGACCACACGCCCGGGATGGAGGGATCGGCCCGGTCCGGCCCACCTGAGGAAATCAGACGGATGCACGAACCTTAAGCGCAACAGCACCTGTCACGCAAGAGCCGAACCCATATTATCTACTGACTTGAAAAACAAAGAAGACACGCGACATCAAAACAACCCGACCCTTTCATGCACACGGCTGGCCAGATCAAGATTATTACGTGCCGCCGGCAGAACATCATCAACGTCGCTGACAACCGAATACAGCTCAAGGCCCTCGGGCCGCACGAATCCCTCGGCCGCCATGGATTCATTGAACCGCAGGAACGGAGTCCAGTGCCCCCCGATATCCGCAATAACAACCGGGCGATCATGGAGCTTGAGCTGCTTCCACGTCAGGATCTCGAATGTCTCGTCCATGGTCCCGAAACCACCGGGAAGAACAGCAAAGGCATCGGAACGCTCGAACATCATGCGCTTGCGTGTATGCATGTCCGGTACAACAATCAATTCGGTCAGGCCTTCCATTGCCACCTCGGCACTGGCAAGATGCTGCGGAATAATACCGGTTACCTTCCCACCGGCCTCCAGACATGCCTTGGCGACAGTTCCCATCAAGCCAACGGCACCACCGCCATAAACCAGGCGAATTCCGTTCTCCCCAAGAAGAGTTCCCAAACGACTTGCGGCATCAGCATAGCGTGGGCTGGAACCGAAAGAGGATCCACAAAAAACACACAGAGCATGTAAGGATGACTGCAATAAAGACATGTCAGGATTCCCGATTGTTAGACATCAAATCAAATGTTCGACGCACGGATTATGTTCAGAATACTTTCAATCTATCAAGAAACATGACAACAAATCATGTCCATCAAAACAATTAACATAACAGGACATCTTTATGGACGATTTTTTTTCGATACTTTACAATAAAGATTAGTAAAATTCCGCCATATTTGTCAGTAAAGTTTCGTTATTCACATTCCTGGACAACATCATACGAAGGAATCATCTCATGCATGCGATCAAATCCATGGCCTTGGTCACATCCTGCCTGCTGGCGCTTCCGATCTGCGCACAGGCCGGCGAAAAAGAAACCATCAAATACCGTGAGAACAATATGGAGATCATAGGTTCTCACATGAACTCAATCGTGGCCATCATCAAGGAACAAGTTCCGCATAAAGAGCATTTGGCAACACACGCAAGCGGCCTGTCGGCAGCAGCTAAAATGAGCAGCGCTGCCTTCAAGGAAAAAACCAGCGGCGGAGATACGACAGCCAAGGACACAATCTGGTCTGACAGTGCAAAATTTGATGAAGCCATGCAAATGATGCTGACCAGCACAGCCAAACTGGAAACAGCCGCCGCATCCGGGGACATGTCTGCTGTGCAGGCCGCCGTCGGGGATGTCGGCAAGAGCTGCAAGAACTGTCACGATACGTTCAGAAACAAGAAGTAGATCGCCTTACGGTCACGTGGGAAGCAACAGCTCCTTCCCACGTGATACAACACATACACAGACCTGCCTTGGCTCACATCACAACTTCAGAATGACACCCCATACAATGAAACACGAAAAAGCAAAAAGAGCTGCTGCCCAGACCGGCCCGACAAAAGCTGGCAGCGGGGAATCGGCAGGGATATCGGCAGAATGTTTCCGTCCCGTTATCATCGGCGTTACCAGATCTTCCCCCCGTATCCGGTAATACAGCGCTGCACTGATATGTAGCGACACGCACAACAGCAAAAGACCGAACGAAGCCTCGTGAAGCTCCGTCATCAAATCGCTGACGTCCTTGCTGACCAGATGCGCCAAGGGACCTTCGGAGAATATATCATCATTGGAAAAAAGCCCTGTTCCAACCTGCAGGAAGAGCACACCCAACAGAGCCAAAACCATAAGGGCACCGGCGGGATTATGGCCAACATGCCGCGGCAATTCACCACGAAGGAGTGCACGCAGGTAATCGAGAACGTCAGATGGGCCACGCACAAAGTGAATGAAGCGAGCCGTTGATGACCCCACAAAACCCCACAACACCCTGAAAATCAGCAAGGCCAGCACAATACTTCCCAAGGTCATGTGCAAATCCATATTTCCAACCAGCATCCCTGTAAATGGCATGCTGAAATCAAGGCCGCCAATCTCGCCCGTCAAGAACAGTATCAGAACACATGTGACCAGAGACCAGTGAAAAAGCCTTACCGGCAAATCCCAGACCTCTACTCCTTTGTCATCACCGCTCATCAATAACCTCCTCTACATACTTCAATGCTTTGTAAAAAGGCTATAATACTATTCCAGTAGAGAGAAGAGCTCCCCTTGACACATAACAGTGTACCCCCCATAATTCGTTCGCGCAAATGCTGCAAAACAACGCAGGTTTGCGCCTGCACTGTAGCATGACACGCCGCAAAGCGGGTGCTGTGCGCTTGGTGCCAGATGAAACCCGGGCTGGAAAATCTTCCTTTTCAAAAGGTTGACCCGCACGGGTGGTACGACGTGTGGTGGCCATAATGGCACCTTTGTTCATGTCGGAGTTCCTGCCTTGGTCCATTGATGGGAAATCACGGATTAAGGACATGAAAAGCGGCAATTTTTTGGCTTTCCATATGCCAAAGATGCGCCGATGCGGGTCTGTCAATGCTGCTCTGCAGTTACGGGCAGGGAGCCTGCGCACTCCACCACACGTTCATGAGTTACCGGGTTCGTATCGCAAGAATCGGACCTGGAGTCGGTGCTGCTTGGTCTACAGGACGGGCAGCGTAACATCGCTCGAAGGAGGATGGACATGAATGCGTTTGATTTTTCTCCCCTGTTCCGCTCTGGCGTAGGATTTGACCGTCTTGCGCGTCTGGCGGAAGCCACGTTGCGGCATTCGGGAGAACAGGCCACAAGCTGGCCACCATACAACATTGAAAAGACAGGCGAAGATTCGTACGCTATCACGCTGGCCGTTGCCGGCTTCCCTGAGAACGACCTGGACGTTGAAGTGCACGATGACCTGCTGGTTGTCCGTGGCAATCGGTCTCCCTTGGCCGGTGATACTGATGCCACCCCGAATGACGGGGACCAAGGTGAGCGTCGCTATTTGCATCGCGGTATAGCGTTCCGCGGCTTTGTGCGCCACTTCCAGCTGGCAGACCATATGACGGTTACAGGTGCCCATCTGGAAAACGGGCTGTTGACCATCACACTGGTTCGCGAGATCCCTGAGGCATCGAAACCAAGGCATATTGCCATCGCGACAGCAGCAAAAACATTGCCCAGCGCCGCTGGATGCCGTCTTGTACCGGGGCAGGCGCCATGATCCTGCCCCGGTCATGAGGGATAATTGCATCGCCACACAGCAGGGAGATGATCATCATGACAACACAGGCACTCTCGCCCCCCCGCTCGTCGTTGCTGATAGAGGAAAGCCTGGCTCTCTACTTGGCCGAAATACGGAAGTTCCCTCTTCTTTCTGTGGAAGAAGAGCATGGACTGGCACGTGACTTTACCCTGACAGGCAACCAGAAAAGCTTGCATCGTCTGGTTACAAGCCACCTGAGACTGGTCGTCAAGGTAGCCATGCAGTACAAACGCTATGGATTGCCCATGGCAGACCTTATTGCCGAAGGTAACCTTGGCCTGATACGAGCCATACAAAAGTTTCAGCCGGACAAGGGATTCCGCCTCTCCACCTACGCCGTGTGGTGGATACGGGCTGCCGTCAACGAGTACGTCCTGAACTCTTGGTCTCTTGTCAAAATCGGAACGGCCTCGACCAGAAAGCGGCTTTTCTACAATCTGAGACGAATGAAAGCCAAGCTTGGCATTTATGGAGACAAACCGCTCCGGGATGAACAGGCCGAGGAGATTGCCCGCACCCTGGATGTCAGCGCAGATGATGTGCTGGCTATGGATGCCCGCCTGAACCGACGGGACGGATCGCTGAACGCGATGGCAGGAGCCGAAAGTGATACAGAGCGTCTCGAGCTTTTGGTCGATGAACGGCCAGATCAGGAGTCTGTGCTGCAGACAACCGAGGAACGTGACCGTTCGCACCACCTTGTACACACGGCGCTCGGTACACTGAACGAACGCGAGAAGGATATCCTGACACGTCGCAAACTGACGGATGATCCGGCCACTCTTGAAAGCTTGGGCGAAGACTATGGCCTGTCACGGGAACGCATACGCCAGATTGAAGCACGCGCGCTACAGAAGCTGGAAACCCGTATCCGCGAGCTGATTGCAACAGAACATCGAAACATCCGACAGGCCCTGCAACGCTGGAAGAGTCCAATACTGGCAAACTCAAAAATGGGGGGAGTATGCCCCGCCTGAGACAGATGGTTCCTGATGGAAAGGGCTACATGAAGAGGAGATCCTGCCAGAGAAGGTATAGATTTAGCGTGGAAGATGAATAACGGCCCGCAGTCCACCGAGGGTGCTGTCATCCAGCAAAACCTCACCCCCGTGGGCGTGGGCCATCTCACGCGCAATGCTCAACCCCAAGCCGACACCGCCGGTCTGGGTGTTGCGTGAAGGATCACCCCGCCAGAAAGGCCTGAACACATCCTCTCTGACAGGAAACGGTATACCGGGTCCATCATCTTCAACAACGAGGTTGATCCACTCTTCCCCCACTTCAAGCCCCAAACGCACACGCGTCCCGTAATGGGCTGCATTGGACAGCAGGTTTCCCAGGGCACGCTCCAGCCCTTGGGCCCTTGCCGTCAGAAGGACCGGCGCATCAGGCAAAGGAACAAGCTCAATATTCACCCCGTGGCGACGAAACCGACCAGCCATTCTGTCAACCAAGTCCGAGAGGTCGGTCTCGACGGCTGTTTCTGTCCCCTCTCCACGGGCAAAATCCAGATATCCGTCCAGCATCCTTTCCATCTCGGCAATATCATCCTTGAGATCAGACGTTTCCGCATTATCCCCCATCATCGCTAATTGAAGTCGCATCCGCGTCAATGGCGTACGCAAGTCGTGGGAAACACCCGCCAGCATCTCTGTACGCTGATCGATTTGCCTACGAATTCTAGCCCGCATCTGATTGAAGGCGATGCCAGCCTGCCGGACCTCTCGCGCTCCTTCCGGTTTGATCGGTGGAAGGTCACGTCCCTTGCCGAAACCTTCTGCACTGGCAGCAAGACGACGGATGGAGCGCACCTGATTGGATGTAAAAAGGATCGCGATCCCCAGCAGGATCAACGACGTGCCAACCATCCAGAGCAGAAAGATATACGTTGTCGATGTAAAAAGCCGTTTGCGTGGTGCCACCACGTGCAACACACCATCGGACAGCTGAACGGCGATGACGATATCTCCGGAAAAGAAATTGGCCTCGATCAGAACCGGACGCTGCAAGCTCTCACGCAGGCTGGCAGCCAGAACATCGGCCGCTTGCTCTCCTGCACTGGGTGGCGGAAGGTTCGGAAGAATCTCATCGGGAGCAAAAACGCTGTCCAAGTGCATCCGGCTACGGGCCAAATCAAGAATCCAGCCCTGCTGTCCCTCATCCGGAAAACGGGCCAGAAGCTCGACGATAACGGCAACATCGCCGGCAATACCCAATGCCAGCCGCCGCAAGACTGTATCCCAGTGACGATCAAAAAAGACCTGCGCCGTCACAGCCTGCAACACGACAAGAGGAACGGCAAGAATCAGCAGAAAACGACCCAGAAGACCCCTTGGAACAAGGTTGCGCAGAGCACGCGGTGTACCTGTTACAAAACGCATCTCAGTCCGGCCTCAAACAGTAACCGGTGCCACGCACCGTCTGCAGATAAAGGGGCTGGCGCGGATCAACCTCTATCTTGCGCCGCAGGCGCGTGACCTGCACATCAACAGCCCGAACACCCCCCTCAATACCAAGGGCATCGGCCAGATCCTCCCGCGGCAAAGCTTCCCCGCTGTGCAAGGCCAAAGCCACCAACAAATCTGCTTCTGCCGTTGTCAAATGCACCCGGCTCCCACAGCACACGAGTTCCCGACGTTGAAGGTCAAAAGAACACTCCCCCATACGGATATGACGAACAGCAGACTGAACATCAACGGGCCTTGGCTGCCGCCGGCGCAGAATAGCCTGGATGCGCAGCAAAAGCTCCCGCGGATCAAAAGGCTTGCCAAGATAATCATCCGCCCCGGTCTCAAGGCCAGCAACCCGATCTTCCTGCTCTCCCCTGGCGGTCAGCATCAGAACGGGAACATCAGACTGTTGACGAATTGCACGGGTCAGACTGTAACCATCTTCACCGGGCATCATGATATCGACGATCAGCAGATCAAATTCAACGGCGGCCATTTGCGTTCTGGCCTCGGCCGCATCGGGAGCAACAGAGACCATATATCCCGCCTGCCCCAGAAAACGACGCAGAAGATCGCGCAAACGCGTATCGTCATCCACAACCAGAATATGAGCCGGCGCGTCGACTGGATCATTCACGGCATCAGGTCCGGTCCAGATCAGGTACCTTGGCACCACCGGGCACAGAAAGCTTTGCACGGTCTGTTTCACGCAGGATCATGCCCGAGAGGACATGCCGGAAACCATCAACAGCTTCTCCCCCCGCATCACGGTAAGAACGCGCCAGAATACTTTTCTGACTCTCAAAAAGCTGGCGTTCCAAGGCATAGCCCTTCTCGGTCAGATCCAGAAGGCGCTGTCGCCGGTCTTTGGTGCCCGGATTCTGGATAATGTAGCCATCACGCACCAGCTCCCCCAGAACACGCGAAAGACTTTGCTTGGTAATTTTCAGGATCGAGAGCAGATCAGATACGCTAAGCCCGGGATGACGCCCGACAAAATAGATCATCCGGTGATGCGCACGACCAAGGCCCAGCTTGCGTAACACAAGATCAGCTTCAGCTGTAAAATCACGATAGGCAAAGAACAGAAGCTCCATACCGCGCCGCAGCTCCTCCTCGCGGAGAAAAAGCTGGTTCACACCCGCCTTGAGATCAGTCATGAGGAACTCACCGTCATCCTTCACCTTACCTTGGAATACCTGTAAAACAGCCACGCTGCAACTCCGGCCCTTGTTAACCTGTTCCAGACCGCTACAAGACATCACACAAACGACGCCACATCATTGCCAGAACCAGCAACGGCGTGCGCATCCAGCGGCCCCCGGGGAAGGCATGGTGTGGTATACGGGTGAAGACATCAAACCGACCGGCTTGGCCATCAATCACTTCGGCCATCAACTTGCCGGCCAATCCGGTCAAGGCAATGCCATGACCGGAGAAACCATGAGCAAACAAGACATTTGGTGACAGACGTCCGAAGTGAGGCATACGGTTCATGGTAATGGCAACCAATCCACCCCATGCGTAATCAATACGCACATCGGCCAGCTGCGGGAAACAATCCACCATGCTTTTTCGCATAGCCTCCGACACGCTGGGGGGATCCAGGCGCGAGTAACTGACGCGCCCACCGTAGAGCAAACGATGATCACGTGAGCGGCGGAAATAGTTCAGGACAAAGCGACAGTCGGCCACCGCTTCGTTACCGGGAACGAGCGCACGGGCACGCGCCTCCCCCAAAGGCTCCGTCGCCGCAATATAGGTACCAACCGGCATAATCGTACGGGCAAGGGTAGGCTCGTTTCCCCACAGATAGGCATTACCGCAGAACAAAACAAAGCGTGCATAAACCTGCCCATGAGGGGTCCGGACAACAGCAGGATCGCCATCCTGCCAGGACACCATCGGAGTTTGCTCACAAAAAACAGCCCCGGCACGCTCGGCTGCAGATGCAAGTCCAAGGGTATAGTTCAATGGATGCAAGTGCCCGCCACCGGGATCATAGAGAGCGCATGTATAACGGGGGCTTGCAACATGGGTCTGGGTTTGCGCGTGGTCCCACAGCTCCAGCCCCTTGCGCCCACCGTCCTCCCACTCCCGGCAAAGCGCATGCAAGGCAGAGGCATGCCGGCCCTTCTCCCCGACCATCACGTGACCATTCACAAAGTCACAATCGATGGCATGCTCTGCAACAAGCGAACGGGTCAGTGAGAGGGACTCTTCACACAAATCCCACAAATGGCGGGCATCATCCCTGCCAACCAGCCGGGTAATCCTGTCCTGCCCAAGATTATAGCCCGCAATCATCTGCCCGCCGGAACGCCCGGATGCACCACATCCGATCCGTCCAGCTTCCAGGACCAGAACACGATAGCCGCGTTGCGCCAAGTGCAAGGCGGCAGAGCACCCTGTAATACCTGCACCAACAATACAGACATCAACATGACAGTTTTCTGACAATGCAGGACGCGGGGCAGCCTCGTGGGCGGAGGCAGCATACCACGACATAGAGAAATTCTGCATGTTGTCTCCCGGTTCTGTCCGTCCACATCAGCAAGATGTAACTTGAATGAATTCAGCAAGAATATCAACTTGCACAGCATCCAAAAGGTTGCGACATTTCATCCGCGTACGCGCCATGCTGTAAAATCGGGCACACCGGCGTCCACACAATGTCGGTCCTGCTTGGCTGTGTCCTGTTGCATGGCATGCAAAACACTTCCCGGTCCCGTTTGATGTGCGGGAACCGGCCATGATCTGGGAGGAATTATCGATGTCCAGGTTCCGGATTGCGCTCTCCGGCCTTCTTGCCCCCGCGCTTGCCCTGATGACGGTTGTCACACCGGTGAAGGCCGAGGAAGAGAAGAAGCTGAACCTGTTTATCTGGTCGGATTATCTGGGTGAAGATACGATCCAGAGCTTTGAGAAAGAAACAGGAATCAAGGTGACCGTGGATGTCTACGATTCCAATGAAATGCTTGAAGCCAAGCTTCTGGCCGGCAAGTCCGGCTATGACCTTGCTGTCCCTACCGGCGCATTCTTCCAGCGCCAGATCAAGGCCGGCGTGTACCAGCCCCTGAAACAGGACCTGATCCCCAACTTGGGCAACCTAGACCAAAAACTGATGAAGGATGCCCAGGAGTTCGATGCACATAACACCCACGGCATCATCTACATGTGGGGCACCAACGGCATGGCCTATAACCCGGCCAAGGTCGCCGAAGTCGCCGGCCCGGATGCGCCGGTGGATTCATGGGCGCTTATGTTTGATCCTGTGTGGGCCGAAAAAGTATCAAAATGCGGCTTGTATATGATGGACAGCCCGTCCGAGGTTTTTCCTTCTGCACTGAAGTATCTTGGACTTGATCCAAATTCTTCAGACCCAAAGGATATCGAGAAAGCTGAAGCCCTGCTCATGAAAGTTCGCCCTTTCGTGACCAAGTTTCATTCTTCGGAGTCCATCAATGCCCTTGCCAACGGCGACATCTGCGTGGCAATGGGCTTCTCGGGCGACATGTTCCAGGCCATCAACCGTGCTGAAGAAGCAGGCAAAGGCGTAAAGGTCACATACGTCATTCCCAAGGAAGGCAGCGAAATCTGGTTTGACTTCATGGGTGTTCTGAAGGATGCCCCACATCCGGACAATGCCATGAAGTTTATCAATCATATCCTGAAGCCGGAGATTACGGCCGGAATATCGAACAGCGTGTTTTATGCCAATGCAAACACCAAATCTTTTGACCTGATTCATGATGCCATTCGCCACGACCCAGGGGTTTATCCTCCGGAGTCCGTCATGAAGCATCTGTTTGTCAAAAAGGTTCCGGATCAAAAAGCTGAACGGGTCTTCACCCGGATCTGGAATCGGATCAAGACAGGAATATAAGAAATATTTGGTCTCCGCCTGCCCCCAATCGTGGCCGGGCAGGCGGTTCGCCCTTTACGGCAGGCCTATTCACCTGTATTGGTCGGCACCATTCGCTCCAGTCATCGGTATGCCTGCTCGGCGACCCTCGCTCTCGCCGGTTCGGAAGACCAGGGCGTAACGGCCGCGTGCTTTTGAATCAGGGATCACGCACGGAATGTCACAACTTGCCAGAAATCTCCGCGACAAGGTTAGCAAGACCGAAAAGGGAGAAGGCCCGGAAGAGACTGTAAAAGCACTCATCCGTATTGAAAATGTCACCAAGCGTTTCGGTGACTTTGTCGCTGTCAGCGATGTATCCCTGACCATATATCAGGGGGAACTCTTTTCCCTTCTTGGCGGCTCTGGATGCGGAAAGACGACCTTGCTGCGCATGCTGGCAGGATTTGAGACCCCGTCTGCCGGACGGATCCTGATCGACGGACAGGACATGACAGACGTTCCGCCCTATGAACGTCCGGTCAACATGATGTTCCAGTCCTACGCCCTGTTCCCGCATATGTCTGTGGAACAGAACGTCGCCTTTGGCCTGAAGCAGGACAACCTGTCGCGCGTTGAAATCCGCAACCGGGTTGAAGAAATGCTGGATATGGTGGAACTGGGGCATCTGGCACGCCGCCGTCCACATGAATTATCGGGTGGCCAGCGTCAACGCGTAGCCTTGGCCCGTGCCCTGGCCAAGCGACCGAAAGTCCTGCTGCTGGATGAACCCTTGGCTGCCCTTGACAAGAAATTGCGCGAACGCACGCAGCTGGAACTGGTTGGTATCCAGGAGAGTCTCGGCGTGACTTTTGTGGTTGTGACACACGACCAGGAAGAGGCCATGACCATGTCAACCCGGGTTGCCATCATGAACCAGGGGCACATCCTCCAGGTTGATACTCCATACGCCATGTATGAGTATCCCAACACCCGGTATGTTGCGGAATTTTTTGGATCCGTAAACCTGTTTGAAGCCATCTTGATCGAAGACGAGCCTGATCATATCGTGGCACAATCAAGTGACCTTGATACACCAATCTATGTCGGGCACGGCATCAGCGCCCGTGAAGGGGCTACGGTATACGCGGCAATCCGCCCTGAGAAAATCACCCTGTCAAAAGAAATGCCGACGGATACCAGTCACAACATTTCTGCCGGCACCGTTCAGGACATTGTCTATCTGGGCGGTGAGAGCACGTACCTGGTCAGGCTGGATACCGGTCGCATCGTACGCGTGGACATGCAAAACCAGACCCGCTCCTCCCAGCCGGAAATCACGTGGGAGGACAGGGTCTGGATCGTGTTTGAGGGCAGTAATGTTGTGGTCGTAACGTCATGAGCAACCCTGTCATCTTTGAGGATGAAGGGGCTGTTCATCCCCACCATTCGCGGCACAACAGCAGTGACAGCGCCACAATACCTCCGAACCGCTTGGGACTGGGCGGACGGCGTTTGGTAATTGCCGTGCCCTATGGCTGGCTGCTGCTTTTCTTCCTGGCTCCCTTTGTCATCGTCCTGAAAATCAGCTTTGCTGAATTCATGGTCGGTATTCCGCCGTATACGCCACTGATTGAGTGGGTTGATGATCAATATCTCAAGCTGACCGTATCGCTGGAAGCTTACAAGTACCTTCTGTCCGATCCCCTATACATCGGTGCCTATCTCAGCTCGCTGAAGATCGCCTTGATCTCGACATTGCTGACGCTGCTGCTCGGCTACCCAATGGCGTACGGCATCGCGCGATCCCCTGAAGGAATCCGCAGCGTCCTTTTGCTGATGGTGGTTCTGCCGTTCTGGACCAGCTTCCTGATCCGCGTCTATGCCTGGATCGGCATCCTGAAGCCACAAGGGTTTCTGAACAACTTCCTGATGGGCCTTGGCCTGATCAATGAGCCCCTGCCCATCTACAACACGGAAATCGCGGTCTATATCGGCCTTGTATATTCGTACCTCCCTTTTATGGTGCTGCCGCTGTACACAACCTTGGAAAAGATGGACACCTCACTGCTGGAAGCG
This sequence comes from Haematospirillum sp. H4485, assembly GCF_012102745.1. Taxonomy (GTDB): domain Bacteria; phylum Pseudomonadota; class Alphaproteobacteria; order Rhodospirillales; family Rhodospirillaceae; genus Haematospirillum. Next base: position 120,397 of record NZ_JAAVSY010000003.1, on the reverse strand, counting down.
GCAGAAGATCTCGGCTGTCGCCCGTTCAAGGCATTCCTGAGCATCACCTTGCCCCTGTCCATGCCGGGTATTATCGCTGGCTGCATGCTGGTTTTCATCCCTGCCGTCGGGGAATTTGTCATCCCGGATCTTCTGGGTGGCGCAGAAACCTTGATGATCGGCAAAGTATTGTGGGCTGAATTCTTCAACAACCGTGACTGGCCCGCTGCATCAGCTGTTGCCGTGGCGATGCTGCTGTTCCTGGTCGGACCCATCATGCTGTTCCAGCATTACCAGAACCGCCAGAACGGAAAGGAAGGAGAGATAACCTGATGAACCGTCGCTCTCCCTTTCTCATTACAACACTGGCCTTCGGGTTTGCGTTTTTGTATATCCCGATCCTGTTGCTGGTCATCTATTCGTTCAACGAATCCCGGTTGGTAACAGTATGGAGTGGCTTCTCAACGCATTGGTATGGTGAGCTGTTTCGTGACCAGCAAATTATCGCTGCGGCAAAGGTCAGCCTGCTTGTTGCGTCCCTGACCGCTACCTTTGCCACCGTGCTTGGTACAATGGCGGCCATCGTGCTGACACGGTTTCGTCGATTCCGGGGACAAACCCTGTTTTCCGGGATGATCACCGCTCCCATGGTAATGCCCGAAATCATCACCGGGCTTTCTATTCTTCTGATGTTTGTCGCCCTGGAAGACCTGATTGGATGGCCGGACGGACGGGGTATCACAACCATTACCATTGCCCACATCACGTTCTGCATGTCCTACGTCACCATTGTTGTGCGAGCACGCTTGTCCCAGATGGACGAAAGCGTGGAAGAAGCAGCCATGGATCTGGGGGCCAGGCCATTCAAGACCTTCCTGTTCATAACGCTGCCAATCATCAGCCCAGCCCTTCTGGCGGGATGGCTCCTGGCGTTTACAATCTCTCTCGATGACCTGGTCATTACCAGCTTTGTTGCCGGCCCATCGTCATCAACCCTGCCCATGGTTGTTTTTTCCAGCGTCCGCTTGGGGGTAACTCCGAAGATCAATGCACTGGCAACCATCCTGATATCGTTGGCTACAATCTGTGTCTTGGTCGCAGGCTGGCTGATGGTACGACGCGAAAAGCAACGCAAGGCCGCAATGGCCCGCGCCATTGCGGAGCAAGAGCAAAATATCGCAGTACAAGGCTTGACACGATCATAGCAGACCGTCATCAAGGGCTCCTGGTTTTCACATCCACGAGCCCTTTTTCTCTCAGAATGACCCGTATTCTTGTTTTTGACTCCGGCCTTGGTGGCCTTTCTGTTGTGCCAGAGATCCGTCTGTCCCTGCCGGGGGCGGCACTGACCTATGCCGCAGACGCAGCGTTCTTCCCTTATGGAGATCGCGACCCCTTGTTTCTGCGTTCCCATCTTGTCAGGACTTTGGGTCATCTTATAGAGACAGAGCGCCCTGATATTGTTGTCATCGCCTGCAATACGGCCTCAACACTGGCCTTGGATACACTTCGGGATACCTTCACCAGAATGGCATTTGTTGGGACCGTACCCGCTCTGAAACCAGCAGCCCAGGGCAGCAAAAGCGGCGTGATCGGTCTTCTGGCAACACCGGGGACCATTACAAGCTCCTATATCGATGCCCTGAAGCAGAAAGTAGCACCGGATTGTATCTTGGTTCGGCATGGTACCGCCCGTCTGGCCGCTATGGCTGAAGCCTGGTTGCGGGGTGATGTGATCAAGGATACAGATATTGCCGAAGAAGCGGCACCACTCTTCCAGCATCCGGATCTGGATACGGTGGTTCTGGGGTGCACCCACTACCCCCTTCTTCGGCATATTCTGGAAGATACCGCACCCCGCCCCGTGACATGGCTTGATTCCGGTGCGGCCATAGCCCGGCAAACCGCACGCTTGACTGGCATGGTCAGCCCCGGTGGCACGGACCGGGCTTTGGTATCCCGGCTGTCTGCCGGATACGAGAAAGCTATGGCACACTATGGCTTCCCGGCACCAATCGTGTGGAATATCAACAAACACCCTGCTGTTCAGGATTTGGCAAGCAATCATCCCTAGACTACCCCAAGGCGGGCGTATCATGGCCTCATGTATACGGGTTTCAGGGCATGGCCAAGGCTTTTCTGTTGCATATCCTGTGGTACGGGGCGGCTCTGGCCCTTGCCTTGCCTTGGCCTTCCACAAGCCAGGCATGGGATGGAAATGCACGTATTTATGCCAAATCCAACGCGCCATACTGGGATGTCGGGCGGCGCGACAATAATCTTTCACGCCTGTGTGGACTGGGGCGGTTCAATCAGAAATACAAGAACCGGATGTACATCCAATTTTCCGGTGACAAGGGCCGTGGCCTGACAGGCATTGCCCTCAAGGGCTGGAACCTGATTGATGTTGATGGTAAGGCACTGGACGGCAAAACGTATCATTTCTACCGTGACGGTACCAGCCAGTGCATAGTATTCGTAGCTCCGTAAAAGACGCACACACCTGAACAGACAGCCGATACGGAGAGAGAAACGGATGAAATACCTTGCCGCCGCCCTTGCTTGCATCACCCTGCTAAAGAGTACCCCCTCAGGGGCAGAAGACATTGGATCCGTCGATACGGCCTTCAAGCTGCTGGGACCCAATCACAAAATTGCCATAGAAGCTTTTGATGACCCGGATGTACCCGGGGTTACATGCTACATCAGCCGCTCGAAAACAGGTGGCATCAGCGGTGCCCTGGGCTTGGCCGAAGACACATCGGACGCATCCATAGCCTGCCGTCAGGTTGGACCCATCACCGTCCCCGCCAATCTGAAAGCAAAAGACGGCGACAACGTATTCAGCGAAAGGCGATCCATCCTCTTCAAGACGATGCAGGTCGTCAGGTTCTATGACCAGAGCCGGAATGTTCTGCTATACCTTGTTTATTCTGACAAGCTGATTGAAGGATCACCGAAAAATGCCCTGACAGCCGTGCCTGTCATGCCGTGGGACATTGAAACAGTACCATAATGAAAACAAAGGGGTGATGCCCGACCAAAGGGCACACCCCATACGCTGATCCTCTCAACACACCGTATCTTCAGGGCATTCCGTCGTGACGTTCGCCCTCACCCTCAACCTTGCCTCCTGTCAGCATGACAACCAGGATCAAGGCTAGGAACGTCAACAAGACAGCAGGCAAAGTCAGGAAGCCACTAACACCAAATACACCGGCAACATAAGTGCCGATGTAGAGAAAGAGCGCAACCAGACCAACCAGCAAAACACCGACTGTTGCCAATGTACCACGCCAAGGCTCCGGTGACTCCTCTTGCGCGGCATCAGGGGCGAAGGCAATGGATATGGTCCGGAAAATCCCGAAACCTGCCAGAAGGCATACGATCAGCAAGATAACAGAAGGCCCGGTTGCCGTCTTGGCAAGGGCCGCTGATCCATATAGCGCCGCAGCCGCTACAATCGAGAAGACCGTTCCGACTATCCAGTATCTGGCCATGTTCGTTGCTTCCTTCCCGAATCAAGAGGGCGCCGCAGCAAGGCCCGGCGCATTCCACAGTGCTTATGTGCGTAAGTCTTAATTTTATCCAATATTCAAGTCAATTCCTGACGATAGTCCCGGGGCAACGAACAGGCCCAACGGACGCCGAAAACATCGTGAACCCGCTCGTATACAGAGAAATACCCTGTGTCCCGTGGGCGACAGTCTTTCCACAAGGCCAGCGATGGAAACCCAAAGCCGGGCCACAATGCACCGGAGTCGGGTTCCGACACGGCAGGACTGGACAGAATGCCTTTGTCAGGGCAGGAAAGAGGGCTGATTTTCTACCCGACGGAGAGACCCCTGTGGCCTGCACCTTGCCTCCAACACTTCCCCCGACAGCTCTGGTGACCGGTGCCGGGCGCCGGATTGGACGCGAGATCGCCCTTTCTCTGGCTGCCGATGGCATCGCTGTGGCTGTGCACTGCCACACATCAACAACAGAAGCTCACCAGGTTGTTGCCGAAATCGAAGCCAAGGGCGGAAAAGCCATTGTTGCCCGGGCCAATCTGGCACGGGATGATGAAACAGAAAGCATGTGCCAAAAAGTTACCAGCCACTTGGGTTCCATCGGCATCTTGGTCAACAATGCATCAACGTTTACCTATGACGATGTGGTAACGGCCACCCGGGACAGCTGGGATCATCACATGGAGACCAATCTCAGAGCACCATTTGTCCTGGCCCAGAGCATGGCATCCATGCTGACAGCTGATCAACAGGGCTGTATTGTTAACATTATTGACCAGCGGGTCTGGAATCTAACTCCCCATTTCATGACCTATACCCTTTCAAAGGCCGGACTCTGGGCTTTGACACAGACCTTGGCCCTGGCCCTGTCACCACGCATACGGGTTAATGCCATAGGGCCCGGCCCGACACTTCCCAGCAGCCGGCAAACGGAAGAACAGTTCCGTGCGCAGTGCGACAACGTCCCCCTGCATCACGGGACCAACCCGTCAGAAATTGCCGATGCTGTGCGCTTTCTTGTTGCAGCCCGGTCCATGACAGGCCAAATGATAGCCTTGGATGGCGGGCAGCATCTTGGTTGGAGTTTTCCCGCCCCCGGCACCCCCCCCCGAAGAATAAAGAGATAACAGGGGCTCTTTTGATTCCCGTTCCGTACCCGGAGTACTGTTTTTAATGACCACACGGCTAGCCAAGCCCGAACCGGGCCCCGTAGACCATACAGACCACCCCTCTGGCCCCGTTCTTGCGCCAATAAAGCCTGTCATACCATCCATTGCCAATGCATCGCACAGGATCCGCCACGTCTTCGTACGCGACATGATCGTATCGTGCCTGATCGGCGTCTACAAACACGAACACACAGCTCCCCAGCGGGTCCGTGTCAATGTTGACCTTGGGGTTCTGGAGCAGCCAGGAACACAACATGATGACCTGGCCGGAGTGGTCTGTTACGAACACATTTGCCACTGTGTCCGGTCCGTTGCCCATGACGGTCATGTCAACCTAGTGGAGACCATGGCAACCCGCATTGCCGACATTTGCCTGCAGGATCGCCGGATCCGCTCGGCCCGGGTGCGCATCGAAAAGCTGGATGTAATCCCCGATGCCATTGTCGGGGTGGAAATTGAACGGCTGAGCCACCTCCTTCCTCCCTGAGACTGCTGTTGAACAACCGCCCGGAAAGGACCATTCATGATCATGGTGGCGCCTCATGGTTGTGGATAAAATAGCACGACGTCTCAAACAGGTGGCTATACTGACTTTCTTTGTAAAACAGGATAATTACGCAAACAGGATATCCACACACTTACTCCTACTCTTGCCGTACGTTATCAACACCAAGGCCGTTTCAGATCGTAAGGTATTCCAGTATCGCCTGAAGCTTCCCTCCATCATTAAACAGAAAATTTGCCTATTTTTTAGGCAAATGGCTTGATAGTAAGGCGTTACGGGGGACTCAGGATAGAGCACCCATATCATGCACGACTTTATCCACAGATTCCGTGGACAGCCGGAAAAGAGAGTCCATGTCAGCCCACCGTGGGCCTTTGACGGATCAGGGACCCCCGTGCGATAGAACATACCATGAGCAAGCGCCCACCCTCTCCATCAGACAACCATGACACCGCACCAGAAGCCATGCGCGGCGAGGCGTTGATACGCTCTGTCCTGAAGACCCTTCCGGACTCTCCGGGCGTATACCGGATGCTGGATGAGCAGGGAGTGGTCCTGTACGTTGGGAAAGCCAAAAGCCTGAAGAAACGGGTTGTCGCCTATACGCGACCAGAATCCCTGTCCTTGCGCCTGCAACGGATGGTACGGGAAACAATGTCCATGGACATTGTGACCACACATACCGAAGCCGAAGCCCTGCTTCTGGAATCCAACCTGATCAAAAAGCTGAAACCACGCTTCAATATCCTGCTACGCGATGACAAATCCTTCCCCTATGTTGTCATCACGAGTGGGCATGACTTTCCCAGGCTGGTCAAACACCGCGGAGCACGCGACCTTCCCGGGGAATATTTTGGTCCCTTTGCATCAGCCGGAGCTGTCACCGAGACCTTGTCCATCCTGCAAAAGGCATTTCTGCTCCGTACCTGTACAGACTCGGTTTTTGCCAACCGCAGCCGCCCCTGCCTTTTACACCAGATACGGCGATGCTGCGCACCATGCGTCAACCACGTCGAACAGAGCGAGTATGCAACATTGCTGGACCAGGCCCGGTCTTTCCTGTCAGGTCGCAGCACCGAAATTCGCCAGCAGCTTGTGCAACACATGGAAGCTCATGCCGAAGCACTGGAGTTTGAGCAGGCCGCCCGTTTGCGCGACCGGCTGAAAGCCTTGTCGCAGGTTCAGGCACACCAAGATATTAATGTCGAAGGACTGGCCGATGCCGATGTCATCGCCTTGTACCAGGCTGGTGGACAAACCTGTATCCAGGTTTTCTTTTTCCGGGGTGGGCAGAACTGGGGCAACCGGGCCTATTTTCCATATCATGCGTTCGAAGACAAATCCGGCGCCATACTGGAGGCCTTTGTCGGACAGTTCTACGCAACCCACCAACCTCCCCCCTTGGTACTGCTGTCAGAAGATGTACTGGATCACACAACACTCGAGCATGCCCTGCGTTTGCGATGCGAACACAGGGTTGATGTACGCATTCCGCGCCGTGGCAGCAAAATGAAGGCCGTTGAACACACTCTGACCAACGCCCGGGAAGCTTTGGGAAGGCGCATGGCCGAAACATCGGCCCAGCGCACTCTTCTTCAGGAGATGGCCACAGTTTTTGCCCTTCCTGCTCCGCCGGAACGCATTGAGGTATATGACAATGCCCATATCCAGGGTACCCACGCTGTAGGCGGTATGATTGTCGCAGGACCGGAAGGCTTTGTGCGACAGGCTTATCGCACATTCTCCATTCGTGGAGACAACATAACACCCGGCGATGACTTTGGCATGATGCGGGAAGTTCTTGCCCGACGCTTTCGCCGTGGCAAGGCTGGGGATAACGAAGGCAGTACCTATCCAGATGTTATCCTGGTTGATGGCGGTGCCGGACAGATGAATGCCGCCTTGGGCGTTCTGGAAAGCCTGAACATCAACAACGTCCACCTGATCTGTATTGCCAAAGGTCCGGACCGGAATGCCGGACGTGAAACCTATCACCAACCCGGACGGGAGCCGTTTACCCTGCCACCATCCCATCCAGTACATTACTTCCTGCAAAGACTGCGGGATGAAGCGCATCGCTTTGCCAACGGCACACACAGGGCAAAACGATCACGGGCGATCGGTACCTCAACCCTGGACAATCTGCCAGGCATTGGTCCTCGCCGTAAAAAAGCCCTTTTAAACGCGTTTGGTTCAGCACGTGGCATAGCCGCAGCCGGCATCAGTGATTTATCTGCTGTAGAGGGAATAAGCCAGGCGCTGGCAAAAAAAATCTATGGTTACTTCCATCCCGGCCGCTAAACTGTGCCGGATTGTTTCATTGTCCATGCTCCGGGGAGCTTCTTGCATCGTGTCCAGCCTGCCAAACCTGCTGACATTGTTCCGCATTGTGGCAATCCCGTTGCTGGTTGCCACGTTTTACCTTGATTCACCAACCATGCGCTGGATTGCCCTCGGGCTGTTCTCCTTGGCCGGAATATCCGATTTTCTGGATGGCTGGCTGGCGCGCCGATGGCAACAGGTGTCCAGTCTGGGACGTTTCCTGGACCCGATTGCCGACAAGCTTCTGGTTGCTTCTGTCCTGATGATGCTGGTTGCTTTTCACCGGATCGATGCATGGGGTGTTCTCCCGGCGCTGGTTATCCTGTGTCGGGAGATTCTGGTGTCAGGCTTGCGGGAATTTCTGGCTGAAGCCAAGGTGGGATTGCCCGTGACCAACTTGGCCAAGTGGAAGACCGGCGTTCAGATGGTTGCCCTGCCGGTTCTGCTGGTGGGATCAGCTGCGCCATCCTGGTTACCGGCAGAACATATCGGAACGGTCCTGCTCTGGATTGCCGCCCTTCTGACAGCTGTAACCGGGTGGGATTACCTTCGTGCCGGACTGCACCACATGGATCAGACACCAACGCATGATAAAAACACGGTACGCGCAACGGAAACCTGATCACCCCTTCCGGTCGATCATGGCCAGAATATCCTGAGGGGTGGCCCCGGCTGCCCTGAGGGATCGTATCGTGACAGACCGGTCGCGCTTGGCATAGCGCCGCCCCTGCGGATCCAACAGAAGGGGGTGATGGTGATACTGCGGGACCGGAAGCTCCAGAAGCGCCTGCAGGATACGGTGGACATGGGTGGCCTGAAACAGGTCCTCGCCCCGCGTTACCAATGTCACACCCTGCAAAGCATCATCCAGGGTAACAGCAAGATGATAGCTGGTCGGCGTATCCTTGCGTGCCAGGACAACATCGCCAAGTCCATCCGTTGGCACCCCGACAAGACCCCGGCTGCCGTCTCTCCAGCTGAGAGAGCCAGTCCGGCTCAGAGCCGCTTGCATATCCAGCCGCAAGGCATATGGAACCCCTGATTCCCGACGCCGCTCAGACTCATGACGCGGCAAGGAGCGGCATGTCCCCGGGTATAAAAGGCCATAAGGACCATGGGGAGCACGGTGAATATCCCCCACTTCCCGCATAATATCGGAACGGGTACAGAAACAAGGGTAAATCAGCCCCTGATTTTCAAGCTGTCCCAAGGCAAGACTGTATGTACCAAGATGCTGCGACTGGTAACGGACGGGATGCTCCCAAGACAATCCAAGCCACGCCAGATCATCAATCAGGGCGTTTGCATACCTGTCCTGACAGCGTGTTTGATCAATGTCCTCAATCCGCAGCAGGAATCGCCCACCGGGACCCGCCTGCCGGCAGGCATAACACGCGGAAAAAACATGGCCCAAGTGGAGATAGCCCGTAGGACTGGGGGCAAAGCGGGTAACATCAGGCATTTTGTTTTCCGGGGATTGCGGGCTGACATGTCCCGTCAACAGCAACCCACCCCAGGGCTTTGACAAGAACAGACAAGACGCGCACCATGGGAGCATCGGGAACGGACATCGCACAGCCCCGTTCCCAAAGCAAGAGGGGAACGACCTTGCTGGCAACGCTCGAAAAATCCCCGGCCTTGGTCCTGAATGCTGATTTCAGGCCCTTGAGTTACTTCCCGCTCTCCCTGTGGTCTTGGCAGGATGCCGTCAGGGCCGTGTTTCTGGGACGGGTCAATGTAATATCGGAATATGACAGGGTTGTTCGATCGCCATCCGTAGAATTCCGACTCCCCAGTGTCATAGCCCTTAAAGACTACGCCCCCCCCGCCCGAAACCCCGCCTTCACCCGCTTCAATGTTTTCCTGCGCGACCAGTTCCGCTGTCAGTACTGCGGACGACGACTTCCAACACACGATCTGACTTTCGATCATGTTATTCCCCGCTCTCGCGGAGGGCGGACGAACTGGATCAATGTGGTGGCTGCGTGCGGGTGCTGCAATCTCCGCAAAGCCAACCGGACTCCCTCGGAAGCCTACATGCCCCTGATACGTGAACCGTTCCGCCCGTCCAGTCACCAGCTTCGGGATATCGGTCGGATTTTTCCACACAACTGGCTGCACGAAAGCTGGCGTGACTATCTTTACTGGGACAGCGAACTGGAAACCGGGTAATCTCCTTCCCGGATATCTTGGATCTGTTGTGTATCGGGGGTGCATGCGCCTTTGACCAGAGCAGATATCACAGACAATCCCCCTCTTCAAAGCCGTGCCCCGGACTCTGGAGCAGCCTTTCGAACAACCGATCCCAGAAGACCAAATGAATGACCTGATTGCACCCGTATCCTTTGCTTTCGGCCTAGCCGTGACTGTCTCGTGTATCATTCGGATGACCGGAGGTCCCGGCCATGGTCAAGCCTTGGCAGCCAGCGGCATTCCCGCCGGTTTTCTTGCCAGCTGGGCCTGGATGTCAGGGTTCTCTTTCAGTACGGAAGGACTTCTTGAGCAAACGGCACATGTTGCCTTGGGGGGAGCCTTGGCGGGTATCGTGCTGGACAGCACCGATGCCCGCCGATGGCTGCGCGTTCCGTTCATTCTTTTATTTGCTGCGGTGTGTATCTGGGCCGCTTTCGGCTTCCCGACCCGTCTTCCAGCCGGACCGGTAACGCGCATGGAACTCATGGTGGGCTGCATCCTTTTAACGATGGTCTGGGTTACAACGCTGCTTGGCCTTGATCTTCATCACAAACCCGAACGCAGCACACAGGGGCTGTCCATTCTCTTGGTCCTTGCCATTGGCATCGGGCTGATCGCCTCGGTTATCAAGGCAGAGCCGGTGACAGGACCGGCCTTTGCCTTGGCTGCAGCTACAGCTGGCGTTCTTGTTCTGGCCAGTCCGCTAGGAACAGGGCTGTCATCATCGGCGATTCTTGGTGGAGGTGGCGCTCTTCTTGGCCTGGCGCAAGGGCTGGGAGCACGGTGGCCCGGATCCATCCTCCCCCTCCTGATTACAGGGCTTGGTCTTTTTGCCGGCCCAACGGCACGCCGCATGCCCGGTCCTGTGTGGGCCAAGCCCTTATGGGCCGCTCTTCTTGCTTCGATCCCTGTTATGGCCGGATGCATTCTGGCCCTTGCAAACCGCAACCCATAGATGGATTTTTCACCACATAGCCTTGCATGATTGAGCGGGAACATTTGCCGTACGGTGCATCTTCAGGCATAAAGAGCAGACCACTCCACCGAGACAGTTTGCGCCAGACATTGGACTTGCGGACATGACAGCAAAGAAAAACCAGACAGCCACCAAGGCCGCACGTGGTGCCGTGCCCTTGTTCCGCAAGCCGTTGTTCCTTGTCGCCGTCGGGGTTGGGCTTGCAGGAACAGCCGCGCTTCTGGCCTGGATAACGTACGAAGGCAATACGGTTGCCCCCCTGTCTGTCGCAACCCCCGCAATCCAGAGACCATCAACCGATGTGCAAGCTGTTCTGCCAACGCCCGGGACAGACATCCCCCCATCCATGCCTGCCCCGACAATGTATGCAACCCGGGAAGCATCGTTTGACGTTGTACGCATTGACCCCGAAGGCAATACCGTCATTGCCGGACGGGCACCGGTGGGTAGCACAGTTGTTGTGATGGACGGCATGCGGGAACTGGGCAAAGTCATCACAGACGCACGCGGTGAATGGGTCTTCCTTCCGGATCAACCTCTGCCACCAGGCTCCCGCGAGCTGACATTGAGAGCCACAGACCAGAATGGGACGGATATTCCGTCACGCGATGTTGTGATACTGGTTGTGCCGGAACACAAAGGCACGCGGACACTGGCTGTGCGTTCCGACCAGAAGACCGGTGAAAGTACCTTGTTGCAAGGTGCCGCGCCCCTTCCAGAGGGGAGCCTTCTCTCTCTTGATACCATTGATTACGACCGGAACGGCACCCTTGCAGTGTCTGGCCGCTCATCCGGACCGGGGCTGATCCGCCTGTATCTGGACAACAACCCGGCAGGCGAGGCTCAGTCACGGGAAGCAGGAATATGGCGTATCCGCCCGGAACAGAAAGCCGCCTTGGGTGATCACACTCTGCGAGCCGACTTTGTGGATGACAAGGGAGCGGTCAAAGCCCGTATCGAGCTGCCCTTCCAAAGGATAGAGATGGACTCCATGCCCGAAGGCCGCCGCGTTATCGTACAGGAAGGAAACAGTCTGTGGCGACTGGCTCGCCGTGCGTATGGCGATGGACTGGCCTACACCGTTATCTACGATGCGAACCGTGGTCAAATCCGGGATCCTGACCTGATTTACCCAGGTCAGATCTTTGTGGTTCCATCATCCCGCAGCAAAGAATCCTGACCGCCTTCAGCGGAACAGGGCACCGGAGGCCGCATCTTGTAGCGCAATGGCCCATGGCTTGCAGACCAAGACCTTCTTCGTCAGGGCAGTCAGAAGACGCACGGGCGTTACAGGTATCGACAGGGGATGGTGATCAAAAAGGAGCACATGCCCCTCCTGGATGGTAAAGTGCAGGCCAGCCGTTTTTGCAGCCCGGATCAGGGCTGCAATCGCCTCCATCCGCTCCGGGCGCCCCGGAACCGAGCAGATGCTGGTTGCCATTGTCAGACGAGCCCGCCCCTGCTTCTCAAGGAAACGACAACTCCACGTCAGCCCGTGACTGGAAAAAGAGAAGTCAAGAGGACCAATGGTCCGGCGGCGCGAAACCGAACCCTCTTCGTCAAAGGACAGCGACTTCAGGCTCAGAGCCTCTTCGTGATGCAGGATGGAAACGCTCACGCTACACCTCTCCTGTAACCAGGGACCCGGATCGGATAGGGAGACCTCCGGCCCCACAAGCCCATGATGGCATCCCCGACAGAAGAGGGCTACGCTCAAACGACCAGATTCACTGCCGGGAAACACTGTACTTCCTATCATGACAAGAGAGGTCTATTCTGGCCGGGCCGCATAGGTACCCTTGGTTGCTTGCGGTGCTGTGTTGTCCATTGCAAGAAGGTTGATCGTGAAATCTGTCGACGTCCCCTGGAGCCGCTTCCTGATGCCCCCTCTGCATGAGGAGGGGCCTCGTTTTCTTGCCGTCTTCGCAGCTCTGGCCCTTGTCCTGTACCTGCTGACAGGGTGGCTTGGTGGCCTGATCGGCCTGGTTGGTACAGCATGGTGTTTTTTCTTCTTCCGCGATCCAGTACGCTATGTGCCGACACGCCCCGGACTTATGATCAGCCCGGCCAGCGGTGTGGTACAAATGATCGGGGAAATGGTCCCCCCCCCTGAACTGGGATTGGGTGATACAGCGGTCACACGCATATCCGTCTTCATGAGCGTGTTTGACTGCCACGTAAACCGGATCCCATGCGCGGGTGAAATACGCTCTGTGATTTACAAGCCGGGACGATTCGTCAACGCCACACTGGACAAGGCCAGTGAAGATAACGAGCGCAACGGGCTGCGCATCGCCCTGCCCGATGGCCGGGAATATGGTGTCGTGCAGATTGCCGGGCTGATTGCACGGCGCATTCGCTGCGATGTTCATGAAGGCCAGGCTTGCCAGACCGGTGATCGTTTTGGCCTGATCCGCTTTGGCTCACGTCTGGATATTTACCTGCCTCCCGGCATTAACCCTTTGGTGATCCTTGGCCAGGTTTGCGTGTCTGGTGAAACCGTGCTGGCCGATCTGACAACAGACGAACCAGCCCGTGAAGGAAAGGCTGTATAATCATGCCGCTGCATCATACGGCACGCCTGCAAAGCCTGTCGTTCAACAAAATGCTGCCGAACCTGATTACTCTGCTGGCCCTGTCTGCAGGACTAACCTCCATACGCTACGGCCTGCGCGGTGAATTCGGTCATGCTGTGATTGCCATATTCTTTGCTGCTGTCTTTGACGGCATAGACGGTCGCGTGGCCCGGATGCTGCAGTCCACATCCAAATTCGGGGCCGAACTGGACAGCCTTTCAGATGTGGTCAGCTTCGGCGTTGCACCAGCTGTTCTGCTGTATATGTGGAGCATGAGCAGCGCCGGTGGCATCGGATGGGCCATATGTGTCCTTTTTGCCCTGTGCATGGCCTTGCGTCTGGCACGGTTCAACACCATGCTGGGCGAACCGGACCTGCCATCGTATGCACACAACTACTTTGTTGGTACCCCGGCTCCGGCAGCGGCCTTCCTTGGCGTCCTGCCCATGGTCATGTCGTTTGAATTCGAGGGCGGTGTGTTTTCCAGCCCATGGCTGGTTGGCCCGTACATGCTTGGCGTATCATTTCTGATGGTCAGCCGGATCCCGACCTATTCCATGAAACGGTTCCGCATTCCAACCCGCTGGGTTCTGCCTTTCATGATCGGGATCGGCCTGCTGGCAACATTCCTGGTGACAGAACCATGGTCAACATTGGGCATAGTGGGACTGATTTATCTGGGAAGCATTCCTTTTGCGCGCTCATCCTTCCTGCGCCTTGAAAGGCGCGCGCGAACAGGAAACGCAAACGAGATAGCAGACAGCAACCACACGAACCCGGAGGATCCGGAACAAGACGTGCAGCAGAGGACAGAACGCCCCCTGCACTGAAAATCCTCTATGCCACCCCCGTCCGCAAAGCAGGCTCAGGTCTTGTCATTTGCTGAGTCTGCCGCTTTGCGGGCAAGGGGATGGGCACGGATCACGACGTCGTGCAGGCGCTGTTCCATCACATGGGTATAGATCTCGGTTGTTGCGATGTCCCGATGCCCCAGCATCTGCTGCACGCTCCGCAAATCAGCATCACGGGCCAGAAGATGGGTCGCAAACGAATGCCGCAGAACATGAGGTGATACACGGGCCGGGTCTATACCCGCTGTCTTTGTGATTTCACGCAGGATACGGAAAAAGCCATCGCGGGTCAGGTGCCCGCTCTTTCCTGTAGAGGGAAAAAGCCAGCGGCTGTCTTTCTTTACTTTCTGCAGATCATGCTCACGCACAGGCAGCCAATCCCGGATAGCACTGCGCGCTGACCGTGTAAGGGGGACAAGACGCTCCCGCGATCCTTTTCCCATCACCCGCAGGCTTTCCTGATCCCGCGCAACAGCAGCAAGCGGAAGACCGACGAGCTCTGACACACGAATGCCGGTAGCGTAAAGAATCTCGAGAAGGGCCGTGCTCCGTATCCCTGCAAAACCGGAAGACATCCGGGCGGCATCCAGAAGACGTGAAACCTCTTCCTCGGACAAGAACCGGGGCAACATGCGCCCTAGGCGGGGATTGTCAAGATTTGTGGTTGGATCATCTCTCCTGATGTCTTCCACCAGAAGAAAACCAAAAAACTGACGCAACGTTGAAAGACGACGTGACGCCGTGCGCGGAGACATCGCCCGTTCATCCAGGGAACGGACATAGCAGCGCAGATCAGCCTCAGACAAAGCCGCCACATTCACATGCGGGCAATATTCAGCCAAATCCAGCAAATCCCGACGATAAGCCTCCAGCGTCCGCAGGCTTGCGCCGCGTTCTACCGCCATCATTTCCAGAAAAGATTCAACGTGGTGCAAACCTTGCGCGCCCACTCCTTATTTTCCCCCACAGATACAGGTCAGACAAAAAAGGTTGCCCACATGCCTACCCCGTCACGCGTTCAGAGCGCACAACCTTTTCGAAAGAAACACGCGGGGGAGGCATATCCCATGTAGCCAGGAAAACTGCACCACCCACCAAAGACAAAAACAAAACAGCCAAAAGAAAACGCATCACCATACTCTTCCATAATACAACGCACGCCTATAGCCCACCTACGCGCAAGACCACGACAGTCTAGACGGTCAGGCTCTGCACGCCTACTCACTTTTTCCGCCTGCTCCCCGCAGGGCACAATGCACTTCACTAGAAATGAGAAAAATTCATCATAATCATATCATTATGATATTCACATACGGGTGTACATATGTGTATCTTTTCGTTTCTGTTTTTTTACGTTACGGAATGAAAAAAGATGAAAAAAAACATAGCCATCATGTCCGCTATTTTTATCTCATTCACGATGAACAACGACGCGGAAGCTAAAGGTCCTGCTGTGTGCTTTGATAATGCAAGGGTCACCTTGGTAAAAGTTCACGACAACTATGATCTCCACTTCTCTACAGCAGGATCAACTAATGGAAAGGACTTTAACTACGGCACAACAACAAGAAACATTGATTATTCCGGCACAAAAGGCATGCATAAGATGCTCTCCTTGGCCCTGGCTACAGGAATAAAAGTACGCGGCGAAGCCGATTATGACAGTGACTGCGAAAAACAGACTATAAAAAGCTTAACTCTTCTTTCTGATTGAGATTTACATATGACTGTGTACAGTATGGTAAATAGATATAGAAACGCATTCTGTGTAATTCTATCCGCGATCATTTTTGGCTTTTTATCGCTGCCTGCAGCTGCGCAAATGAAGCCACACGTTGTCTATCTACGCCATGCATCATCATCTACCGACCGTCACACTTATCTCGACGAAATCAATGGATTGCGTTCAGCATTAACGGGGGAAACCGCAGAAGGTGCCGCATCATCCTACCTGGCGGGATCACGGATACCTCCCTACTCCCCCGGGGCATTGCGATTTACGCGCATCAGCAATGGTCGGTCTTTAGTAGATTTCATTAATCTGGACAGAGATAACAGAACCCCGATAGGGAATTCTGTAAGCTTGGTTGTTCGTGACAGGGATCTTTACGTTCTGGGCTTCATTAATGGAGCACCGGGAAGGCGTGTTTTTTTCAGAATGCGTGAACCGCGTCCGGGTTCCAGGGACTCAGTGATATCAACGGAGACTTGGCCCAACACAAGAACTGTCGATCTGCCATTTTCTTATGATTATCCAGATATCGAACGGGTAGCAGGACTTTCTCGATACGGGCAAAGCCATGATCAATACGATGGCCTCCAGCCCAATAGCATCAGAATGTCCATGCGCACTTTAAGACAGTCTGTTGTGATTCTGTCTGAGTATGATGGAACACCGCATGATCAGGAGGCCGATGCAGAAGTAGCCATGTCACTCCTGCGCATCGTTGTCGCCTATTTTGAAGGGGTGCGTTTCCATGATATTTCAAACAGGATACATGCCGCGCGCCTCGATGAAGGACATTCATGGACCGTCGATTATCGGGCTGCTGTTATTACAAATAACTGGAGAAGTCTAACGGAGTTTGGCTCAAGGACATCGCTACACAGTAGTGATACGGACTCTGACAGCATATCCCAGAGGATGGAACTCAGGGGGCGGCGACGTCCCTCGGACGAGCCGAGAATCTGGGTTACTTCAAGCCTGCAGGACATCAGCAACCATCTGCAAAGCTGGGGGGCTATTTTGGCGGTTGCGCTAACCCCACGATGGGTCGTTCCGGAAGCAGGCAGTTGTTCACGTCGCCAACGGCGTGACGTAAGCCCTCTTGAAGCGCCTCCCTTGGAATTAAAAGGCGAATGCGAGAAGCTTCTCCTGCAAATTGGCAGCACATTCTTCGATCGCAGGACTGGATATGCTGTTCTGGAATCAGCGCTCTAGACTTACTGAGGAAGCAAACCTACCTCACAGTCATTGGCAATGACGCTCCAGGATCAGATTGCCTAAAGTCGAACACAGTCACTTGACCTCATAGTGACAAAGAATCCGGTGGGCCACAGACTTATTAAAAAGAAAACACCACGGGATATCTCCGTGGCGTTTTCACATCCATAATAGCTTGAGAACCATCAGCATGAAATTAAGCCGGAACACTCCTGTACCCAAGTCATTGCAACGCAGCAGCACTGAATGCCACCTCAAGGAAAGCAACTGTAGGCTACAATGGAGTCAATGCGTGAAACAGCCTGCCTTCCATTGGCTGCTGGCATGCATGCCCGGTGCGGTTGCCCCTTGCCCTCCGCCGCAAACCCGGAAACAATGCAGAACTCTCAGTGAAGAATACAAACTTTCTCAATGTCGCACGACCCAAACCAAGCCACCTCTCCCTCAAACTGTCACCCCCCATCACGCAGCTTGGTTCTTGTTGGCTTGATGGGAGCCGGGAAAAGCGTCGTTGGGAGAAGACTGGCCAAGCAGCTGAGCCTACCCTTTCATGACTCTGATGCCGAAGTGGAAAAAGCGGCCGGCTGCACCATAAACGATCTGTTCTCACGGTTTGGTGAAGAGGATTTCCGGGCCGGAGAGGCCAAAGTAATTGCACGCCTCCTGAATGGTGCACCGTGCGTTCTGGCAACAGGCGGCGGGGCCTTCCTGGCCGAGGAAACACGCGACCTCATCACTCATCGTGCGGTGTCAATATGGCTGCGGGCAGAGCTGGATCTACTGGTTTCACGCACCACAGGGCGTATGCACCGCCCGCTTCTGAACCAAGGCAATCTGCAGGAAACACTGGAACGCCTGATACGAGAACGCTATCCCATATACGCCAGCGCTGACATCGTCATCGAGGCCAAGGACGAGTCTCCTGGCATGACCTGTCGCCGCATTCGCAGGGCACTTGCCCACTTCACCCACGGCTCTGTCACGGATTCTGAATGATGCCTGCCCCGGAAATGTACCGTCATTTGACTGTTGATCTTGGTCCACGGTCCTACGATATCCTGATTGGTCACGGGCTTCTGGCGCAGGCAGGCCGGTTGATTGCTGAAATAACCAAGGGGCGCCACGCCTTTATTGTAACAGATCAGAATGTTGCTCCCCTTTACCTGGATACCCTGCAACGCAGCCTGACAGAGAGCGGCTTTCGTACCGGGCGGGCCATTCTGCCCCCCGGTGAGCACAGTAAAACGTTCAAGATCCTGCAAACCTTGCAGGAACAAATGCTCGCCAACCACTGCGAGCGCTCTTCCCTGGTCATAGCCTTGGGAGGTGGCGTTGTCGGCGACATAGCCGGGTTTGCTGCCGCAACCTTGCTTCGAGGCATTGATTTCGTTCAGATCCCAACGACCCTGCTGGCCCAGGTTGACAGTTCCGTAGGGGGTAAAACGGGCATCAACACCGCGCACGGAAAGAACCTGGTCGGGGCCTTCCACCAACCGCTCAGAGTCATTACGGATACTGAAACCTTGTCCACTTTGCCTGCACGGGAGCGTCTGGCCGGCTATGCCGAAGTTGCCAAATACGGGCTGATCGACGATGCCACATTCTGGCACTGGCTGGAAGACAATGGGCCTGCTGTGCTGTCACTGGATACAGCGGCACTGGCACAAGCCATCCATACCAGCTGCGTGGCCAAGGCCAGACTTGTCGGGGCAGACGAACGCGAACGCGGTGTACGCGCCCTCCTGAATCTTGGGCATACATTCGGTCATGCCCTGGAGCGTGCATACAGCTATGACGGCACCCTGCTGCATGGCGAAGCTGTAGCGATTGGCATGGTTATGGCCTTTGACCTCTCGGCACACATGGGGCTGTGCCAACCTGCAGACGCTGACAGGATCCGCCATCACTTCCGGGCACTTGGCTTGCCGGTAGCTCCACCCCACCATGAGGGACACCCGCTGGATGCAGACCGCCTTGTTGAGTACATGGCATCAGACAAGAAAGCCAAGGACGGCACCGTGGCGTTCGTCTTGTCACGTGGAATTGGGCAGGCTTTCCTGTGCCGGGATGTTGTGCCTGCCGATGTTTCGGGTATCCTGAAACAGGCGCTGACCTCTGCCCGAAGTACTGTTACCGGCCCCTGAGAACAGACTGGAAAGGCCCGCGCGGGCATAGACCATGATTACAACCTTGACCATTATCCTGTTTCTTTTGCTGCTTTCGGCCCTGTTTTCCTGTTCGGAAACAGCCCTGACCGCCGCATCACGCCCCCTGATGCATGCCTTGGAAAAAGAAGACAATGACCCCCGGGCCGGTCTTGTAAACCGCTTGCTGGGAAAGCGGGAACGCCTGATCGGCACTATTTTACTGGGCAACAACCTGGTCAATATTCTTGCTTCTGCCTTGGCAACCAGCATCATGATCAACCTGTTCGGTGACGCCGGCGTTGCCTATGCCACAGCTGTCATGACAACCTTGCTGCTTATTTTCGGGGAAATCCTGCCCAAAACGCTGGCCTTGATGCACACCACGGTAACAGCCCTGCGCGTGGCCCGTATCATGAGCATCCTTGTCTGGCTTCTTCACCCGATTGTCAGCTTGCTACAGGCCGTCGTCAGCCTGACCCTGCGCTTTTTCGGCGCCAGCTCGGCGGGTCATCAGTCCGCAGACCTTCTGCTGGCCGAACTACGGGGAGCGATTGACCTGCACACCGAGGCCATAGCCAGCCAGGATCACGATGTCCGGCACGAACGCGCCATGCTGAAAAGCGTTCTGGACCTGGCTGACGTCGAAGTCAGCGAGATTATGGTACACCGGCGCAATCTTATGACGATCGATGCAGACCAACCGGTCGATGTCATCGTTGACCAAGTATTGACCAGTCCGCATACACGGATTCCGCTCTGGCGCGAGCGCCCGGACAATATTATTGGTATCCTGCACGCAAAGGACCTGCTGCGGGCCGTACGGGCCAATTTCAACACCCCCAGCCAGCTCAGGCTCGACGATATTGCATCCAGCCCCTGGTTTATACCGGATTCCACCAACCTTCTGGACCAGCTGCAAGCCTTTCGCCAGCGCCGGGAGCACTTTGCCCTTGTTGTCGATGAATACGGCGCCCTGCAAGGCATTGTGACCCTGGAGGATATCCTGGAAGAAATCGTCGGCGACATTGCAGACGAACACGATGAACCCGCCTACGGCATCTGTCAGGAAGAGGGTGGAACCTGGCTGATCAACGGTGATGTTACTATCCGCGACCTGAACCGTCAGTTTGACTGGTCCCTGCCGGATGAAGAAGCGGCAACCCTGGCCGGGCTTCTGCTGCATGAAACCCGGTCCATACCGGAACAAGGCCAGGTATTCCGGTTCCATGGCTTCCGCTTCGAAGTTGTTGAACGGCAGCGGAACCAGATCGTGCTGGTCCGCATGACCCCGGACAAGCCCGCCAAACCGGATTCAGGCCATGGGTAACAGCGCCCACGTCTGTGGATAACGCGAAATCTTGACTTACCGGGTTGTACAGCGTATGAAGCCCGGACCGGAAAATACCGGTTTCTCTCTGCTTCGGGTTCCTTTTCCTCCCGAGGGGGTCCGCCAGTCCGCGAAGATACGCGCACTGGCGCGTTTCCTGTTGTTCAACAGGAAGATCCTCCAGCATAACCGGGAACACGGGGTAGAGCGGGAAAAAGGATACGGAAAGAAGAATGTTTGACAGCCTGTCGCAACGCTTGGGAACCATCTTTGACAAACTTCGCGGGCGCGGTGCGCTTGGCGAGAAGGATGTTCTTGATGCAATGCGGGAGGTTCGAGTCGCGCTTCTGGAGGCGGATGTCGCCCTCCCCGTCGTCAAGGATTTCATTACTGCCGTACAGGAACGGGCGATCGGACAAGAGGTAATTCGCTCTGTTACCCTTGGGCAAATGGTTGTCAAGATTGTCAACGACGCCCTTGTTGACATGCTTGGGGGTGGTAAAGGCGACAATGGCCTGAACATCCACCGCACACCGCCCGTGCCCATTTTAATGGTTGGCCTGCAGGGATCAGGTAAAACAACGACATCGGCGAAAATTGCCCTGCGTCTCAAGACCCGTGAGCGAAAAAAAGTCCTGCTTGCCTCGCTGGATGTGTATCGTCCGGCAGCGCAACAGCAGCTTGGCATTCTGGGCGAACAGACCGGCGTTGACACCCTGCCGGTCATCGTCGGCGAAATGCCGGTAGCGATTGCAACACGGGCCATGAGCGAGGCCCGCAAGGGCGGTTATGATGTTGTAATACTTGATACTGCCGGCAGGCTGCACATTGACAGTGAGCTGATGGCTGAAGTCGCTGCCGTCCGGGACATAACAACACCGGCAGAGACACTTCTGGTCACAGACGCCATGATTGGCCAGGACGCCGTTACCCTGGCCCGCGAATTCAATGAAAAGGTTGGCGTTACGGGCATTGTCCTGACCCGCATGGACGGGGACTCCCGCGGGGGGGCAGCCCTTTCAATGCGTGCGGTCACTGGCTGCCCCATCAAACTGATCGGTGTCGGTGAAAAACTCGATGCCTTGGATGATTTCCACCCGGATCGCATCGCCTCCCGCATTCTGGGAATGGGCGATGTTGTGGCCTTGGTCGAGAAAGCTGCCATATCACTGGACCAGGACGAAGCCGAGAAACTGGCCGCCCGGATGATGGAGGGCAAGTTCGACCTGGCCGACATGCTGGGCCAAATCCGCCAGATCCGGAAGATGGGAGACGTCAAGGGCCTTCTTGGCCTGATGCCCGGCATCTCAAAAATGAAAAAGCAAATCGAGAATGCCAACATCAGCGACACCATGGTTGCCCGGCAGGAAGCCATTATCCTCTCCATGACCCCGACGGAACGGCACAAACCAGACCTTCTGAAAGCAAGCCGGAAACGGCGCATTGCGGCCGGAGCCGGGGTTACCGTCGCTGATGTCAATCGCCTGCTGAAGCAGTATCAGCAAATGGCGGACATGATGAAGCAGATGCGGAAAATGGGGGGCAAGAAAGGCCTGATGGGGGCCCTTGGTGGCCTGTTCGGCAAAGGTTCACTGCCTGCTGAAGCTGATCCGACCGGCCAAGCCAATGCGCTTCCTGATCTGTCTCAATTCTCCGGTGGGCTCCCGCCGGGATTTCCGGGCGCAATGCCCGGGCTACCGGGGAAGCTTCCCCCTGATCTTCTGCATTCCATGTCACGTAAAGGTGGCAAGAAACGCTGAGGTTTACTTGGGTTATGCACACCAGCACAACCCCGTATCAACTGTCTTGAGGAAACACATATGTCCCTTCGTATTCGCCTGGCCCGTGGTGGTGCCAAGAAAAAGCCGTTCTACCGCATTGTTGTTGCTGATTCCCGCGCACCACGTGATGGCCGCTTCATCGAGAAGATCGGCACCTATGACCCCAGGCTCCCTGCCGATCACCCAGATCGCATCCGCGTGCAGGATGAAGTAACCCGGCAATGGATTGCAAAGGGCGCTGTTCCATCCGACCGTGTCGAGCGTATCCTTGGCCTGGCCGGCGTTGTGAAGACCCCTGCCATCCCGGCTCAGACCAAGAAGAACCAGCCCCGTGCCAAGGCTCAGGAACGCCTGCGCATGGCTGAAGAGCGCGCCAAGGCTGCTGCCGAAGCCGCTGCTGCTGAAGCCGCCTCTGAATAAGACGGCCGAGGATTTTGCGGTCATGATCCGGGAACCTGTGCATTCCGCTAACGATGAATCCAACCAACGTATATGTGTTGGTGTCATCGTGGGCGCACATGGCGTACGTGGGCTTGTGAAGGTCAAATCCTTTACAGCAACGCCCGAAGACCTGGGGGCCTATGGCCCCCTGACCGACCTCAGCGGTTCCCGGGTTTTTGACCTGGAAATCACCGGCAGGGCAAAAGGCTCGATTCTATGCCGAATCGAGGGCGTCAATGATCGTTCAGCTGTCGATGCTCTGAAAGGGCAGAGGCTGTACGTCGACCGTGATGCCCTGCCCTGTCCGGATCACGAAGAAGAATTCTACCACTCTGACTTGCTTGGTCTGCCCGTTTTCTTCCCCAATGGCACCAAGGTTGGAACTGTTGGCGCCCTGTATGATTTTGGTGCCGGAGATATCCTTGAGATTCGAGGCGACACGGGTGGGGCAGCCATGATCCCGTTTACCCATAAAACTGTGCCAACCGTCGATATTGCCTCAGGGCGCATCGTTATTAATCCTGTCCCCGGACTTCTGGAGGCTCCGGTAGCTCCGGCCGCCGATTCCCGGGACCAGCCCCCACGAGTGAAAAAGAAGCCCCCGATTCGTGATAACGAGTCCGTGATTCGCACGGATGAGTGGCCCGAAGAGGACTGGCATTGATGGATGCGGGTGCTGATGCTGCGCATGCGAAGGGCAATCAGGCTCCTTTTTCTGTCCGGATTCTGACCCTCTTTCCCGAGATGTTTCCGGGGCCTCTGGGACTTTCTCTTCTCGGAAAGGCCATGACGGATGAAGTGTGGTCTCTGGAAACAGTGGACATCCGCGCCTTCGCGAGCGATAAACACCGCTCGGTGGACGACACCCCCTTTGGTGGGGGGGCCGGCATGGTTATGAAACCCGATGTCATTGATGCTGCCCTTGGGGCCGTAAAGCCTCGCCCCGGGCGCCTTCTGTACCTGTCACCCAGGGGAAAGCTCCTGAATCAGGCTCTGGCCAAGGAACTGGCCGCTGAGCCTTCCCTCACGCTCCTGTGCGGACGGTATGAGGGGGTAGACCAAAGGGTGATAGATGCTTGGGACATGGAGGAAGTCAGCTTGGGTGACTTTGTCCTGACCGGGGGCGAAACTGCGGCCATGGCCTTGGTTGACGCCGTTGTTCGCTTGTTACCCGGCGTCGTTGGGAAAGCGGAGTCGCTGGAAGAAGAAAGTTTCGAGCGGGGGCTCTTGGAGTACCCACTCTATACCCGGCCTGCCGACTGGAAAGGCCGGGTTGTCCCGGAGGTTCTGCTTTCGGGGCACCATGCGCGGGTTGCCCAATGGCGGCTCGTTCAGTCGGAATACATTACCCGGCACCGCCGTCCTGATTTGTGGGAACGGTATTGTGCACAGAAGCAAGAGCAAGAGGGTTAGTTCCATGAACATTATTGAGCAACTTGACCAGGAACAGATTGCCAAACTGACCGAAGGCAAGAAGATTCCGGCCTTTACCCCGGGCGACACCGTTCGCGTGTATGTAAAGGTGGTCGAAGGCACCCGTGAACGCCTGCAGGCGTACGAGGGCGTTGTGATCGCACGCAAGAATGCAGGCATCAACTCCAACTTTACCGTTCGGAAGATTTCTTTCGGGGAAGGCGTGGAACGTGTGTTCCCCCTGTATGCGCCTGCTGTTGATCGTATCGAACTGGTTCGCCGCGGCAAGGTGCGCCGGGCAAAACTGTACTATCTGCGTGACCGTCGCGGTCGTGCGGCACGTATTGCCGAAGACATCGCAGCCAACGTAAAGGCTCGCGAGGCTGAGGCCGAGGCTGCCAAGGGTTGATACCCCGTAGCCTTCCCGGATAATCCCGGGAAAAACAGGAGACTCCGGGAGTCAAAAAACTCCCGGGGGCTGCTTTCCTGATAATCACGATTGTCTCTATGCATACCGGCGGTTTGTTCGGCCGGCAGGGAAAGGTGTTTCTATGGCTCAAATAATTGCAGAATGGCCGGAAGACAGCCCGGCAATCCTTGTCAGCCCGGCCCATAACGGGAACCAATACTTGGTGTCCAATATCGTGGTCAGCGCAAGCTTGCTGTCACGGGCCCACGTTTTTGCGACCACACCTGTTCTGGCAGAAACATCCGAAGAACAGGATGAAGATAATAACGACATTGTCAGCGCCTTTAACCTGGATTGGGTTTGACCTACCTAGGTGTTGGAATCTCTGTCCCGGAAAAATAATCGAAGAACGCAGTCCATCTGCAATCTAGCCTGCTGCGACACATAAATCGTATGCTGGCGCTTGTTCCGTGCGAACACACATTTCGGATGAAATGTTAGTGTTGTGGCCTGACCACTTATCCCTCTATGATTGCACATCAAGGCACGGATCCTGTCCCCGTACACCATCGCCATCAGGCGAAGCGGAGACAGGAAACAAGATGGAGAGACAAGTCCATGCCCAGAATCGTACCTGATGTTATCAACGAACAAACGCTGGCTACCGTATCCTCCTCTCTCTCTGTACGCGACGCAGCACGCCTGATGGCGGAGAAAGGTGTTGCTGCTGTCATGATTACCGAAGGCACACGCCTGAAAGGTATTATGACAGAGCAGGACATCACAAAACGTGTTGTAGCTGCACAGCTGGATCCTGACCACACGAAGGTCGGTGATGTCATGACGGCAGATCCGGATACCCTTCGGCCTGGCGACCAGGCACAGGACGCCCTGCATATGATGCGACAACACAAATACCGCCATCTTCCGGTGGTTGATGATCGTGGAAATGCAGTGGGTATCGTGTCCGTGCGGGATTTATACGCTGTTGTGCAAGGTGAACTTGAAAGTACCATCAAGAGCTGCGAGAGCTATATCGGCGGTGATGGTTACGGAACCGGGGGCTGATCCCTGTATCCGGCGGTGGAGGGAGATATACCTTGGGATCTCCACTCCACCACCTACCGATACTGGACATCTGATATGCCCTCATGCCCCGCTGACACCCCACGGTCCCTGATCCATACACGTCGTATCGAATGTCTGGGATACCTGCGCCAAGATGGCCTGTGGGATGTCGAGGCCAGCCTGCACGACACAAAAACCTATGATTTCTCCAATCGCGACAGAGGCACAATCAAAGCCGGAGAACCACTTCACGGCATGACGATACGCCTGACTATCGACAGCAGCCTTCTTATTCACGGGGCACAGGCCGTAACTCAACACGCTCCATTCCACGAATGTCCGAACATTGCATCGGCGTACAAAAAGCTGGAAGGCCTAACAATCGGAAAGGGGTTTGAGAAACATGTTCGCAGCCTTCTGCAAGGCCCATGCGGCTGTACCCATCTGACAGAGCTACTGCGTCCCTTGGCAACAACCGCTATTCAAACAATCATGTCTGCACGAGTGGATCCCGAGCAACCTGCACACCAGAAACGCTCTCTTCCCCCGGCACTGATGGACAGCTGCTACGCTCTGAGAGCAGAAGGAAGCGTTGCTGCCCGGGAATGGCCGCAAACAGACACGCCACCGGGAAACAGCTAGGAATCTAGAGGGTGGATGCCTCAGCAGGTGTACGGGCCATTATCGAAAGGGCATGAACACGTTCCCGCAATTCGTCAGCAAGCAGGGCATAAACCAAGCGCTGGCGCTCCACGCGGCTTTTCCCCTCAAATGCAGCCGACACAACAGTTACCGTAAAGTGCGTCTCGCCCCTATCGTCCAAGGGCGCATGCCCTGCGCCGGCACCCCGTTCAGCCAGCGCGGCAATCCGGTCTGCATGACCGGCATGACGCGCGGAATCATCCCTGATGTCCAGAAAAACCGGAGACAGGGCCACAGTCAGCTTGCTGTGTATGCGGTCGCGAAAGGTCATGAAACACCACAACAGAAAAGGCAAAGAAAAGCTGGAGAAACTGGCTGGATGGCAAACGAAGGTCAACCTTCCGGCACGGACCACGGCCTGCAGCTTGCCTGAAAGGAAAATGGCTGTCTATAGTGGTTGCATGCGTAACAGAAAGCCCGAAAACGGGGCCCCGGGCGCCCCTGATCCGTTTGACCCTTTTGGCCGCACACGCACTGCAAGCGGCCCGGAGACGCATGCCTGCGCGATGCCCGGTTGCTCGCAGCAGGGGGAATATCGGGCACCGCGTGACCGTGGGCTGACAGATTATATCTGGTTGTGCTTGGACCATGTTCGCAGCTACAATCGGCAATGGAATTACTATGAGAATATGAGCCCCCAAGAGCTGGAGGATGAAATCCGCAAGGATTACACGTGGCAAAGACCAACCTGGAAGCTTGGAACACTGGGGGGAGGTGCAGATCGCAATGGTTCCGCACGCTTCCGCGACCACTTTGGTTTCTTTGACCCTGAACGGGACGAAGCCGAGGCGGGACGAAGCCGATGGCACAGAAATGGCCACAAACCACAGCCTGATAATCCAGAAGAAAGAAAAGCCTTGGAGACGCTGAGCCTGCACCTTCCGCTTGACATCAATGAACTGCGGACTCGTTATCGGGCGCTGGTCAAGGAACACCACCCGGACCTGAATCATGATGACCCGGACGCCGAAGAGCGATTCAAAACCATTAGTGATGCCTATCATACCCTTCTCGCTGGACTCAAGGCTCCGGGATAGGATTATCCT
Organism: Haematospirillum sp. H4485; assembly: GCF_012102745.1. Lineage (GTDB taxonomy): Bacteria > Pseudomonadota > Alphaproteobacteria > Rhodospirillales > Rhodospirillaceae > Haematospirillum. Next base: position 93,036 of record NZ_JAAVSY010000003.1, on the reverse strand, counting down.
CCTGCCTGTGCCCTCACTTCCCACGCCTTCTTCTCCCCTCTTATAACGCCATGTGACCGGAGACTTTCCCCGATGGATCTTTCCAAGGCCCCCCTGCCCGATCTTCCCGACCGGACACTGTCTGTCCGTGAGGTCTTCGGTATTGACAGTGACATGCAGGTTCCGGCCTTCAGCACCTCCTCGGACCACGTTCCCGACCTAGACCCGGGGTACTGCTTCGACCACGACACAACGTTGGCCATACTGGCCGGATTTCACCACAACAGGCGGGTCATGATCCAAGGGTATCATGGCACCGGGAAATCAACCCATATTGAACAGGTGGCCGCCCGGCTGAACTGGCCATGCATTCGGATCAACCTGGACAGCCACGTCAGTCGTATTGATTTGATCGGAAAAGACGCCATTGTGCTGCGCGACGGTAAACAGGTCACAGAATTCCGCGAAGGTCTCCTGCCGTGGGCGCTTCAACATCCCTGTGCCTTGGTTTTTGATGAATATGATGCCGGCCGTCCGGATGTCATGTTTGTCATTCAGAGAGTACTGGAAGTGGAAGGCAAGCTGACCCTTCTGGATCAGAACCGGGTCATCCGTCCACACAAGGCCTTCCGCCTTTTTGCAACGGCCAACACCATCGGCTTGGGGGATACCACGGGGCTCTATCACGGAACCCAGCAGATCAACCAAGGGCAGATGGACCGCTGGAATATCGTGGCAACCCTGAACTACCTGGAACACGATGCCGAAGTGGCAATCATGGTGTCTAGAATGCCAGAATATGACAGCGCAACCGGACGCAGAACCATATCCCAGATGGTTTCTGTTGCTGACCTGACACGGGCCGGCTTCATAGCAGGAGATATCTCCACCGTCATGAGCCCGCGCTCGGTTCTGACGTGGGCAGAAAATGCTTGCATATTCAGTAGTATACCCTACGCATTCCGCGTCACATTCCTGAACAGGTGTGATGAAGCGGAACGGCCTGTCGTGGCAGAATACTATCAGCGCTGCTTTGGCGAAGAGCTGCCGTCCTCGGCCCTTCGCGCTGTTGTACCCCAGCCCTGAAAAATAAACAGGATCAAACGGGTTCTCCCTCCTGTCGTGCGTCGAGATTGCCTGATGACTGAACCGCCACCTCGCCCGCATCCTCCCGCGCCATCTTCGGCAGGAGGGGACCACCGGGCCCGCATGTCGAATAAACCTCTTGATGGCCAGGAAACCCCCGTCGAGACCCTCAAGCGTGCAACAGCAGCCTGTGTACGCGCTCTAAGCGGCCGGTCCGAACTTCTGGTCAGTTATACGCCGGTCAATGCACATGGCATCACACCTGCAGCAGGGATCTTTCATGACCAGGTCCGCCTGCCACTCCCCTCTTCCCCAGCATCAGACAACCCTGACCACAGAGCAAGTCTGCGCGGTATGGCCGATGCCATTGCCCTGAAGCTGCGCCATCATGATCCATCCGTGCACGCAAGACGGATGCCACAGGGACAAGATGCCCGGTCTGTTTACAATGCCCTGGAACAGGCAAGGGTCGAGGCTCTTGGTGCCATACGCCTGCCCGGAACAGCCCTGAATCTGGCCGCAGCAACAGAAGCCAGGCTCAGTGCTGAAGAGCTTTGCTCTGTCACTGACCCCGGAAGCATCGCGATGGCTGATCTGGTGCATGCAGCCTTCCACCGCCATCTTGGTATTGTTCCCTCCAGTACGTCAGAACAATACATCCTCGATCTCTGTACGGAATCCCTCGGTCCCCTGGATAACTGGCTGGATATTCTTAAAAACAGCCTGACAGATCAGAAGCAATATGCGGCCACCATACGCAAGCTTCTGGATGATCTTGGCATTGAAGCAGACGACAACAGGGATCAAGAAGAAGACGGAGCATCTCTTGAATCTGACACGCAGGACAAGAACCAGCAGTCCTCCGCTGACCAAGGGGCAGATGCACAGAACCCGGATTCCACAGCAGAAGACACAGGGGATCAGTCCAGCGACAGCCTGGAAACCGGGGATACAACCCCCGCAGAGCAGGAGACAGAGACGGAAAGTTCCGGAGCCTCTCTGCTTGAGGAAGAGGTGTCTGCACCATCACAGACACATCCACCGGGGCCGGGGCACAATAGACCTGCAGACGAAAAATACCACGTCTATACGACAGAATTCGACCAGATCCGCAGTGCCGATGAACTGTGCGACCCCGAGGAACTGGCCCGTCTTCGCTTTCAGCTGGACCAGCAATTGAATCACCTGCGCGGAGTTGTGGCGCGCCTGGCCAATCGTCTGCAACGGCGTCTGATGGCACAACAGCTGCGGGAATGGGACTTTGATCTGGAAGAAGGTATCCTTGACTCAGCCCGCCTGGCCCGCGTTGTTGCCAACCCAGCGCTGTCCCTGTCGTACAAGCAGGAACGTGACGCCACGTTTCGTGACACCGTTGTAACCCTGCTGATTGATAATTCCGGCTCCATGCGCGGACGCCCGATCACGGTTGCCGCCATGAGCGCTGACATTCTGGCCAGAACATTGGAACGCTGTGGCGTCAAAGTGGAGATTCTGGGATTCACAACCAGCCAATGGAAAGGCGGAAAAGCGCGCGAAGCGTGGACGCAAAATGGCAAACCAGCCAACCCCGGACGCCTGAATGATATACGCCATATCATCTACAAAAGTGCGGATACACCATGGCGACGGGCACGCCGTAACCTTGGCCTGATGCTGAAGGAAGGAATTCTGAAGGAGAATATCGATGGCGAGGCCCTTCTATGGGCCCATCAGAGGCTTATTGGCCGCCCGGAGCAACGCCGTATCCTGATGGTTATATCGGATGGCGCTCCCGTTGATGACTCGACCCTGTCCGCAAATCCCGGAACCTATCTGGAACAGCACCTCCGCAGCGTCATCACCTGGATCGAGAACCGCAGCCCGATTAACCTGCTCGCAATTGGCATTGGGCATGACGTCACCCGCTACTATCGCCGCGCCATAACCCTTATGGATGCAGAAGAGCTTGGAGGGGCCGTACTGAAGCAAGTTTCAGCCCTGTTTGACACCTCTCAACAGGGAGAGCGGAGGCACCACGCCGGAAAACAGCGAAGACCCTGAATGGCACACCCGGAACAGTTATCAAGTGTACAGTAAGCTCAACATCTTACTCAAGACTCAGAGTCAATCCCCACGACGCGATTGTCTCCCCGTCACGGGATAAAACACCGCGTACGACCCCGATTATGCCGGACTCTGATATCAGGAAGCACTCGGTGAGGACATGCACACCATCATCTGTTGCCCCTTGACTGATGATGGTATCACCAACACGGGTATAACGGCCACCCAATGTCCCGATGCCGGGACTGGACCATTCCCACCACGCATCACGCGGGCGCTTTTCTGTAGGAGGATCGACCGAGATAACCCCGCGCATAGCTCCAAAGTCGCCCTGGGCAGTTATTAGTCTCAGATCCGCCTCGATGTACCAAACCAAACGAGGAGAGGTAAGGCTCGGCACATCAAGAGATTCATCATCCGCAGATCGATCTCTTTGCCGCAGGCGACGATGACGGACACGCCACGATCCATGCGCGGGCAGAACGATGCCTTTTTCCTCGACATACTGTCCCTCGGCAGACCAGACAGCCCCATCAGCAAAGAACGGCGACTCGGAAAGGCTATACACCGGCACCCCCGTGGAGATAGCTTCTCAGTATACCCTCGGGAAATGAAGAAGGATTTAAAAAGCCAGAAAGCCCGGGCGTTTCACGCACAGGGCTTTCTATATCAAACATGGACCCTGAAGAAGGTCGGTATCAGGCGGCCTTGACAGCCTGAATACGCTTCTTCAAACGACGCAGGTCAGCCGGAAGTTTGGTGTTGGCCATGCCAAGCAGATAAGCATCAATGCCCCCGCGATGCTCAATTGTCCGAAGTCCATGGACAGAGACGCGGATCGCAACCGACTCGCCCAGTGCCTCGGACACCAAGGCTGTTTCCTGGAGGTTTGGCAGCCAGCGACGACGGGTCTTGTTGTTGGCGTGGCTGACGTTGTTGCCGGTCTGAACGCCTTTGCCGGTAACAATGCAACGACGAGCCATGGTTCGTATCCTTTTCTTGTCTTCTTCAGGCCTGAACGGAAAGCAGGAGGGAGGGTTATTAGCTATACGCCCAGCTTTCGTCAAGATGTATCGTCAGCCGAACAAATTATCTATATCTCCCTGCCCCATTCCATTCCCCGGGTTATCATCGCCGGACGATGGCTTCGCAGGCGCTGCAGGGGGCTTGGGAGGAGCCTTTGCCGCAGGAGGTGCGGATTCTGCTTTTGCAGGGGGTTGCGGAGGAGGAACGGGGGCTTTCGGTGCCTGTGCAGCGCCCCCACCCAGCATGGCATCAACATCTTTTTGACTGACCCCTTTCCCCTGCAATTGGGGACCATTGAGCAGCGACTTCTCGAAATCAATGGGCTTTTCATCGACATCGGCATCAGCCAGCGAATCGGAACCCCACATATTGATCAGGGTATTGACCCGCTCCTCGATATACTGAAGCGAGCGGACAACCTTGCTGATTCGTTGTCCCGTAATATCCTGAAAAGAACAGGCTTCAAAGATATTGGCCGTCAGGGCTGGCACACGGTCAAGGGTTTCCAACGCTTCACTGTTACCGGCAATATGCTTCCTGAGGCCAGTCAACAGGTCGTCAAGCTCCTCGACACCACTCATAATGCTGTCGGTTGCTGTTTCTGTCGCATTAACAATGGCATCAAGTTCGTCGGACATCTTGGCGAAGTGGTCGTCCTCGTCCGTGGATCCGGGACGGCGAATCGACGCAATTTCAAGGCGCATACGCTTTATGTGTTCGAAAAGGCCTCGCAACTCCCGCTTCAGGAGATCGGCCTCGGTTACAGGACCTTTGCCCATCCGCTCTGCCCGTCCGTTCATACGTCAACTTCTGACAGGACATAGTAGCGGATATTCCACAAACAGGCAGGCTAGGATTTTTCGCTTTTGTCCTGCCGGCTTTGTATGGACAACATCAAATGAGCCAGAAGAGCCAGTTTGTGGCGCTGTGGCTCTGGAAGGGACTCGATCATTTTTTGCTTGGCCTGCAGAATATCCTTTGCCTGCCGGATAAGTTCTGCACGCTCCGGAGTCATGGGATACTCCTTTGGAACCTCCCCGAAGCTATCTTGGGTATTCTCAGCGCCACCAGCAACATCTTGAGGTTTAGAATCGGGTGGAGAAGGAGCACCCACCCGGGTGGCCGCAACGCCAGCCCTGCCTTTGCGCCGTTGCTTCCTGCCCGATGGCTGGCGGGAAAACAAGGCCCACATCTTCTCCAGAAAAGCTCCCAATATCCTTGCCTTTATACGGATGGGACCCTGCCACAACACCGGACACAAGGGTCCCCATACCTAATATCAGAATTATACAACCGCGTCTGACGCCGGGTGCTGTGCCTCACGAGAAAGAACACCTTTCTCACCTTGCACAGGCCGTTCGGGAAGCCCCGTAGCCCCGTCTCCGAGAGTACTCGACGAATAGGCCCCTCCGCCCCCCATACGGGCCAAGGCATCATGGAGGCGATCCAGACCAAATGTGCGAGGCGATGCAGAAGCGCGGGAGCCAGAGCCATAAACAGGTTCAGGCTCGGGAACGGCCGGATCATTCTCGTCGCCAAAATCTGTTTGCTCCAGTAACGAGGAGTCATCACCCAGCGAGGATGAAACCCTTTGGCGCACCACGTCCTCGACCGTCGAAGAGAAAGAATCCGCAGATCCGACCTTAACATCGCGCAAAATTTCGATACGGTCCGCAAGATCCAAAAACAGGGTATGAAGACGGGCAAGAGGCCCCTCCTCAATAACCTGCCCGAACAGCGGGTGGAGGTCATGCTGCTGAACCTCGTGCCGCAAGGCTTCGCAGCGGCGGATAAAACAGTGCAGGGCCTGAACTGATACAGGGTCCCCCAGAGCACGCTCGGCCAACATACCGGCAAACTCAGGGTAAGCAGCCGCGCGCACAAGAAAAGCCTGGGCAAAGGCCCACACATCACCGGATACCGTGCGCCCCCACAGCGTTTCTGCCTCGGCGGTACTGACCATGCCCAGCCGCTCCGCCAAAAGAGACGCATGCGCATTCAGGTCACGCAGTGCCAGCTCCATTCCCTCTACGGCTGCCTGACGGCGGCTGTCGGCCTGCATTTGCAGAAGGGTGCGCACCTGGGCCTCGACATGATCGGAAGTATGACGCGACTGCTGGGCCAGCGTATTGAGAACATGCTCCTGCCGATGCCCGGAAGCCGCCATGTTGATGAAGCCAACCAGCAGCCACAGGGCAACAACCGGACCAAAAGTACCCGCAACAAGAACAGCCATGTCCGATGGCGGCAAAAGCATCAGGCTGTCCCATCCGACAAGGGAGCCTATGTAGAGGACAGCCCCGCCCAACCACAACGAGGTTAGCAAGCCTGCAAGGCAAAAAACAACGACAAGGGCCATCATGGAGAAACTCCCGATCAAGAGCAGGATGCAGCAAACAGATGCCCATAATGGGACAAAAGGAAAGAGCTTGTCACGCCATGGTGATTGATCCTTTCACGCAGGGCAAACACCGAAACATCACACAACAATCTTGCAAAAATCCAACCTTCCTTTTTTGATTGGGGGAGCTCTCTGAGAACCGGAACCCGTTCATGACTTTCCAGGATCACATCAAGCGTTGCAACGCCTGGACACCTCATTTGTATCGTCCCCTCAGCGTTGCCGGCCACCCGGTTGGCATGGTGCGGCATGACCACGCAGAGGCTCTGTCCGCTTTTCCGGATATCTTCACCGTTACATCTGACACGGTCAGAGTCGCCGCGACGCACAAGACACCGGCACAACGAACACAAGCTGCTGCGCAGGTTCTGGACACATTGACAGCACAAGGAAAAGCCCCCCGAAGCCGCCATGAACTGTATGCCGTCCGCACGGCATTCCATAATCCCGACCTGATGCAGATCGACAGGGGATACGTTGCCATGCTGGGGCTTCTGGCATGGGGTATCCACGTCAACGGGTATGTCCGCCAACCCGATGGTCGTATCATGATCTGGACCGGCATTCGCTCTGCCAGCAAGACACTCGACCCGGGTAAACTCGACAGCATGATTGCCGGCGGACAACCAGCCGGCCTGAGCCTGTTGGACAATCTGCGCAAGGAAGCGGCAGAGGAAGCCGGCATGCCCGCGGATATTGCGGCCGCAGCCCGACCGGTCGGTGCCGTGTCGTATATGATGGACAATGCATGGGGTATTCGCCGGGATACCCTGTTCTGTTTCGACCTGGAACTTCCCGCATCATTTGTGCCGCGCAACACAGACGGCGAGGTCGAACGATTCGAGCTGATTCCCGCAGAGGAGCTGATCGAACAAGTACGCCGCAGTCAGGATGCCAAATTCAATGTCGCCTTGGTTATTCTTGACTTTGCCCTACGTCATGGACTTCTGGATCCTGAAAAAGAGCCGGATTATGAAAGCCTGGTCAGAGGATTGCGTGCCCCCCTGAGTGCCCCGTAAACAGCAACAGCGTGGTGGGTCCGGGCATGTTTCGGCGCAGGACATGCATTTTCCCGTCGCCGCCCCGGGAACCCTGTGCTAGACGTAGGCTCCATTTTCTGAAGGCAGTGTAGTGCGGATCCATGAACTTTCTGGATTTCGAAAAACCAGTCGCTGAACTGGAAGGTAAAATAGAGGACCTTCGTCACATGGGTGACGGAGAAGGTCTCAATATCGCCGAAGAGGTCGCCCGCCTGCAAAACAAGGTCGAGAGACGGCTGCGTGAGACGTATGCACGCCTGACCCCATGGCAGAAGACACAGGTTGCCCGTCATCCTGAGCGGCCCCATTTTGTGGACTATCTTCGCGCACTTATCGAAGATTTCCAGCCCCTGGCCGGGGATCGCCAGTTTGGAGAGGATGAAGCCATCATTGGCGGCATTGGACGGTTCCGCGGGCGCTCGGTCATGGTCATGGGTCAGGAAAAAGGGCACGATGGCGAAACACGGATGCGCCATAACTTCGGCATGGCCCGCCCGGAAGGATACCGGAAAGCCCGGCGCCTGATGCAGATGGCCGATCGCTTTGGCCTTCCGGTCCTGACACTGGTCGACACTGCGGGCGCTTTCCCCGGCCTGGATGCCGAGGAAAGGGGACAGGCCGAAGCCATTGCCCGCTCTGTGGAAACATGCCTGGATATCCGGGTTCCGCTGATTTCCGTCGTAATAGGGGAAGGTGGGTCCGGCGGTGCTATCGCCTTGGCCGCTGCCAACGCAATCCTCATGCTAGAGCATTCCATCTACTCTGTTATATCGCCAGAAGGATGCGCCGGGATTCTGTGGCGATCAGGCGATCAGGCACAGGTCGCTGCTGAATCCATGCGCCTGACGGCTCAAGACCTTCACCGGATGGGTCTTGTCGATGAAATTATCCCCGAGCCCTTGGGCGGGGCGCACCGTATGCCACGCTCGGCTATCGAGGCTGTCGGAGAGGCCATAGAGCGCCACCTCACAGGACTGATCACCATGGAACCGGGGGTTATGCGTCAGAAGCGTCGCGATAAATTTATCCAGATGGGACGCCAGGGGCTGGATTGAACGCCTACCTTGGATATCAAAAACCGGTACGACAGGGCTGCCTCAGGGTGGCCCTGTTGCTTTCACGGCACAGAACTGCCCACCGGGCGGCAATCCTTGCCGACAAGGGATGACGGAGACATCTCTATCCCACTGTTAGCAGGACCAATTTCTTCCAGGCATGAATATTGCTGCTGATGGCCAGAGAACCGGTAGCCCACAGGGCCTTACCGGACCGGATGCCTTGAAGAAAACAGGTCTACGTTCATGAAACCTTCTATGCTCTCTGGCCTGCTTGGCCCCATTCAGACGGGTAATCTTCTGGCTCTCTATGGTCAGGGTATTGGCGCTTCGGCACGCCTTCTGGCAGCTGCCCGAAACCAAGCCGCCCTGGAAAGTGCCGGAACCCCGAGTCAGAACATGTCGTCACGCTTTGGCAATGCGTCCGAAGTGGCACTCTCGCGCAGTGCTATCGGGAAACTGCTGGGACAAGATGTCGATGTACCACCTGTCGGAAAGTTGGCATGGGTTACAGAAACCTTGGACTCAAAAGCATTGCGGGCCTTGAAGCGCGCTGTTCTGAACGGGCAATCCTTCATTGATCAAAAGAATGAGATCACAGACAAGGACCGAACCGGCGAAGCGAAGGGATGGGTTGATATTCTGTCTGGCATCAACTCCGCGGAAGCACAGGCCATAGAAAAATCCGTTGCCGAACAGGATACGGGAACCGGCAACACGGGTGATGATGCGCAAAAGACCAAGCTGGCCCAAGCACTCGGCGGTTTTTTTAACCACGCCACACCGGGGGCTGGCCGCTTGGTAGAGGAACGCCTGGATGGCCTTCTGAAGACGCGTATATCAGCAGAAATCCTGCGCTCGACGGGTCCGGACGGCACACTGGTTGCCAAAGTAATGGATCAGATGTTCGACGGTGCTCGATCAGAGGAAGCCCTGTATATCCGCGAGAGGCTGGAAAATCTGATTGTCCGGATGAAGTCTCCACAGGTTGATCTCTCCATGCCAACCAAGGCAACACGCAACGAGCGTGATGCGCAGGACGGAAAGAAAGGCGCTGTCTTCACGTTGGTTGATGCCAACAATGCACGTCTGCGTATCGAACTGAGCACAGGCCCTGACGGAGCAAAGAAAGACGGATCCCTGCAAGCCAACTGGGTCAGCCACGATCTGGGCAGTATCGAGATCGCGTTCTCCCGCACGGCACCGGAGTCAGATGATACGCCCCCGCAGGGCGAAGGGCGCGTTATCCAGCGCCGCTTGGTCAAGAACGGACTTCTGGAACGGGTTCCGACCCACGACAGCGCGTGGAAGGGAGACCTGTAGGCCGGACAGCGCGACCGACCTACAGGGGAAACCAGGTAACGATTAACCGGTTATTGGCAAGGCAACAAAACGCATGCCTGATGCGTTCTGGAACAACAGAAGAACAGACTTCCTTGCCTTTTCGCGTACCTTCTTGATCTGCTCCTCTACCTCGGCGACAGAGGCAACCGCACTCTGGTTGACTTCGACAAGGACATCACCAGGGCGTATCCCTTTCTCTGCCGCAGCACCGGAAGGTAAAACATCCGCTACTATCATCCCTTTGGCATCATCAGGAATGTTATAGCGCTTCTTTTCTGCCTGCCCCAAGGGCAACAACGAGAACCCGAGACTTTGAACAATGGCACCCTGATCAGCGGGACCAGCCCCCTCCTCTGCCCCTGCCACAGGCAATGGCTCATCATCCTTCAGCTCGCCAACCTTGACCTTGATCTTCACCCGCTCGCCATTGCGCCAGACAACAACGGGGACACTCTGGTTGATCTCCGTTTCTGCAACCATCACCGGCAAGCGACGCATCTCTTTCACTTCCTTGCCGTTCCACTCGATAATAACGTCGCCGGACCGGATACCTGCACTTTCGGCAGGGCTCCCCGCCTCGGCCGAAGCGACAAGGGCACCGTACGCTTTCTTCAACCCGATACTCTCGGCAATTTCGTCTGTAACACTCTGGATACGGACACCCAGCCATCCGCGCCGGGTACGGCCATACTTGCGAATATCATCCAGAACCTGTCGCAATAAATTGGACGGGGCCGCAAAGGCAATACCGATATTCCCCCCAGACGGCGAATAGATTGAGGTATTGACCCCGATCACCTGGCCATCCATGTTGAACAGGGGCCCCCCGGAATTACCCTTGTTGATGGCTGCATCCGTTTGTATGAAGCTGTCATAGGGTCCGAAGTTGATATCCCGCGTCTTGGCCGAAATAATCCCGGTTGTAACAGAGCCACCCAAGCCAAGGGGATTACCGATGGCAATAACCTCTTCCCCAACTCTGGCCTTGTCGGAATCACCAAATTCAACGTGAGGCAATTTGCGCTTGGCATCAACCTTCAGCAACGCAATATCAACCTTGCTGTCACGACCAACCAGCTTCGCCTTCAAAGCCGTCTCATCAGACAGAATAATGGTTATTTCGTCAGCATCCTGAATAACGTGGTTATTCGTCACGATGTAGCCCTCAGGATCAATAATGAACCCGGAACCGAGTGATGTCGCCCTGCGCCCACCATGGGGATTCCCGGGCGCACCACGTTCAAAAAATTCCTTGAAAAAATCCTCGAACGGAGAGCCTGGCGGGAACTGCGGCAGATCCGGCATACGCTCTGCTGAAAGGGTCTGCGATGTTGAAATATTGACAACCGCCGGCAACAACCGCTCGGCAAGATCAGCCACGCTGGTTGTTGTACTGCGTGCCGAGGCCAGGCCGGTAAAACCGGATGGCAATGCAAGAAAGGCGGCAGACAAGACCAGAACAGACAGCGCACGCGCGCACCGGAACCACACGGGAACCAGCTGCCTTGCTTTAAGGGAAGGCCCAAAAGTCACGAGAACCTCCATTGACGCAGCATCCTGCCGGGAATCAGGACCCTCTGCGAAACATAACAAAAGTTTCCCGGACACCATATGCCCGATTTTCCTGCTTTCTCACACCAAAGCCCAAACACTACACAAAGAACAAGGTATGAGAAGCCGTCTTGCCCGAGAAGGGCCGGCCTGACCGACCCTTCCCTTCGGAATCAAGACTAACGGACGGAACTACCCGCCGGACCAGATCGATCAAAATACTTCAGGAACTCGGAATCAGGACTCAGGACCATTGCAGTACCGCCATTGCCCAGCGCATTGCGATACGCTTCCATGGACCGATAGAACCGGAAGAACTCGGGATCACGGCCATAGGCATCGCCCAGAATACGGTTCCGCTCCCCATCGCCCTCACCACGCAGAACCTCGGAAACGCGGCGGGCTTCTGCCAGAAGAACTGTCCGCTCGCGGTCGGCTTCAGCCTGGATTTTGGCCTTCAACTCCTCACCCTCGGCCCGCAACTGAGCAGCTTGGGCCACGCGGTCGGATCGCATCCGGTTAAAAACAGACTGGGATGTCTGCTGGGGCAAATCGGTACGACCAATGCGGACGTCCACAATCTCGATACCAAATTCCGGAGCACGAACCTGCACCGCACGGGTGATCCGCCGCATCACGTCACCACGCTTTTGTGTCAAAAGATCGGCAAGATCAGACTCACCAAGCTCATCACGCACAGCTGCATTCAGAATTCCGCCCAGACGATCGCGCAAACCGCTCTCGGTCCGCACCGTCTTGTAGAATTCCAGTGGGTTGACGATACGGTAGCGGGCATAGGTATCAACGATGATCCGTTTCTGGTCGATCAGGGGCAGTTCCTGGGTCGGTGGGTCAAGTTCCAGCACCCTGTTCTCGTACAAGATCACATTCTGGGCAAACGGAATCTTGGCATGCAGACCGGGTTCCTGAATAACTCGAACCGGATTGCCGAACTGCAGCACAATAGCCTGCTGGGTCTGACGCACAGTAAACAAAGCCCCGGAAACCAGCAGCAGCAACACAAACGCTGCCACACCACCAAGCACAAGTTTTCCGTTGTTCATCGGGCTTTCTCCTGTCCGGCTGCGCGCTCGGTACGCTTCAGCTCCGGCAATGGCAAATAGGGCACAACGCCAGGCCCGGCAGCATTTCCATGGCCCAGCAGAATCTTGTCAGAGTTTTTCAGGACATCCTGCATGGCTTCCAGATACAAACGCTCTGTCGTGACTGTACGGGCATTGCGGTACGTTTCATAAACAGAAAGGAACCGTGCCGACTCACCTTCAGCATCCTTGACAACACGATCCCGGTAGGCAGAAGCCTCCTGCTGCATACGCTCGGCCTCCCCCTTGGCACGCGGGATAATATCGTTCTTGTAAGCTTGAGCTTCGTTCTGCAGACGCTCCTTGTCCTGGCGCGCACGCTGGACATCGTTAAAGGCATCAATCACATCCTGCGGCGGATCTGCTTTCTGGAGCTTCACATCCAGAATCGTGATGCCGGCATGGTAACTGTCAAGAATGCTCTGCAACAACTCACGCGTACGGCTCTGTATCTCGGCACGTCCGGTTGTCATGGCCATCTCCAGCGGGGTCTGCCCCACGACCTCACGCATGGCACTCTCAGCCGCAGCCCGCACAGTCTGCTCGGGATCGCGGATGTTGAACAGGAACTCGCCCGCCTCACGAATACGCCACTGAACAATAAAATCCAGATCGATGATGTTCTGGTCGCCGGTCAACATCTGGCTGGTTGCAGCAGCCAGCTCTCCGCGCACTGTATCGCGGGGTGCCAGAAGAGACCGTGCATTCTCGCGGGAGCCAATGCTGATCTGGCGGGTCTCTGTAACACGCGGGGTAACAACCTCACCCAATGGAGCCGGAAACCAGTAGTTCAGACCGGGCCCCGTTGTCTTGACATAACGCCCGAACAACAACTCTACGCCCTGTTCATCAGGATTAACCCGATACAAACCGGTCAGCATCCACGCCGCAAGAACAGCAAGGACGACAAGAACGGTCCCGCGTCCTGAACCAAAGCCCCCGGGAAGCATACGACGCAGATGATCCTGGCCCTGACGAAGCAAGTCATCAATGTCCGGTGGCTGATTCCCACTGCGGGGTCCACGCCGCCCCCAGGGATTGTTTCCCCCGTTACCACCACCGGGGCCACTTCCGCCCCATGGGCCGCCCTGATTGTTAGAGGCCATTACCACAATTCCTTCTCGAATGACATCGGATCTGCCGCTATGGTGCACCGGACATGGTGTACAATCCGCTACAGTCACAAAAGCAAAACCGGCCCCAAAGCACTTACCTGCCGCCCCGGGAACCGTACGGAACAAAGTCTCCGTGCAAGCCTTATAGGTCATGAAGCAGCCCCACGCAATGCACCGAACATCTGCAACACCAGAGTAGACACGGAGTTTTCAGGAATGCTGTCCCCCGACAGGAACCATATCACCGATGCACTGCGCACGGTTTCCCATCCCGAAGCCGGGGATCCCGTCTCGGCAGGATGGGTTGAAAGCATCACCATCACCAATCAGAATGTCGTGGTAACATTGGTTGTTCCGCCTGCACTGGGTTCATCACTGGAACCCTTACGGCAGGCAGCGGAAACGGTCATCGCCGACCTGCCCGGTGTTGAAGCTGCCACTGTTGTGCTGACCGCCCATACCAACCCGGAAAAGAAAAGCAGACCGAAAGTGCAAGGCCATATTCCCATGCCGGAAGTAAAGAAAATTGTCGCGGTCGCATCGGGAAAGGGTGGTGTTGGCAAATCGACAACAGCGGTGAACATTGCCTTGGCGCTGAAGCATCTGGGGCTTTCTGTTGCCCTGTTTGACGCTGACATCTATGGCCCAAGCATCCCCTGCCTGACCGGTTTGCGAGGACAGCGCCTGAGCAGTGACGACAAGGGCCTGATCCCCGCAGAAAGCATGGGCCTGAAAATCATGTCGATTGGCTTCATGGTGGAGGAAGACAGCCCCCTCGTCTGGCGTGGTCCCATGGTTATGGGGGCTCTGGAGCAAATGCTGCGTGATACCCGATGGAATGATATCGACATCATGATTATCGACATGCCACCAGGCACGGGCGATACGCAGCTCACCATCAGCCAGAAGCTGGCACTGTCAGGGGCTGTGATCGTCTCCACCCCTCAGGATCTTGCTCTGCTTGATGCACGCAGGGGGCTGGGTATGTTCAACAAGGTCGAAGTTCCCATCCTCGGCATTGTCGAAAACATGAGCTATCACATCTGTACGCAATGCGGACATCGCGAAGACGTGTTTGACCACGGCGGGGCACGACAAACAGCAAAAGAGATGGGTGTGGATTTTCTGGGCGAAATTCCCTTGGCTGCCACCATTCGCCAAGATGCAGACAGCGGCAGACCAAGCGTTGTATCGTCACCCAATGGACCTCATGCCCGTGCGTATATGGACATCGCGTCCAAAGTCGCCACAAAACTGGGCCTGATCACAGATACAGGCCATGGGCAATCAAGACATGAAATGCATGACAAAAAGGGATGGCGGTATTTCCTGCAGCGCCTGACATTCTGAAACAATTGCCCCCGTCCTTCTTCTTGGGCGGGGGCGTGCTCGATTGGCTCACTCAGAGGCTGAGATAACCGGCGTAAAGCATCGATCCCGCAACAACAGCACCGGCCAACAGCAGGGAAAAGAGGACACCCTCCCGACGCCTGAAGACCGGTTCACGCAGCTCTCTTCTGGCCTGCACATATAGGACAATGCCCGGCGTATACAAAAGAGCAGACAAAAGCAGATAGTCAACACCGGCAGCATACAGCAACCACAAACTATACAGGGCAGCCAAGCCTGTCACACACATCGCACGTCGGCGACCGGCAACACCGTGCCCGTACAACTCACCACGCATACCGCAGCGCAAGGCGAAAACAGCAGATAACAGATAAGGCACCAGAATCATCGAGGTACCAAGAGATGCCAAGGCCAGATACGTTGATTCGTTGAACAGGGTCAGGACCAGAAAAATCTGGATCATGACATTGGACAAGAACAGGGCATTGGCAGGAACCCGGTTTGCATTCTCCTGACGCAAGAAAGCCGGCATGCTTCTGCCTTTTGATGCCGAGAACGAAATCTCGGTACACAGCAGCATCCAGGCCAGCAAACCACCAAGCAGGGAAATCACCAGCCCGACACTGACCAGAACGGCTCCCCAGGGACCAACAACACTCTCCAGAACATATGCCATGGAGGGGTCTTTGAGTCCTGCCAGTTCCGCTCTGGACATAATGCCCATAGACAGCACATTGACAGAAACCAGAAGGGCCATAACCCCAAGAAACCCCAGAACTGTCGCCTTGCCGACATCGGAACGCCGCCGGGCACGTGCCGAGTAAACACCAGCCCCTTCAATACCGATAAAAACCCAGACTGTAATCAGCATCATGTTACGAACCTGGTCCATGACACTGCCCAGATCCGTACTGCCAGCACCCCAGATATCAGTTGTAAAGATATCCAGCTGGAAAGCCGTGGCGGCAATGATGACAAACAGGATCAAGGGAATAACCTTGGCAACCGTTGCAACCTGGTTGGCAAGAACAGCACCGGTAATACCACGCAGCACCATGGCATGCACGGCCCAGAGCAGTGCGGAGGCTGCAATCACAGCCCACAGGGTGTTACCATCCCCAAAAACAGGAAAGAAATACCCCAGCGTACTGAGCAACAAAACAAGGTAGCTGGTTGTCCCGATCCAGGCACTGATCCAGTACCCCCAAGCTGACAAGAAACCAACATAGTTACCAAAGCCGGCCCTGGCATAGGCATAGATGCCCCCGTCCAAGTCAGCCCTGCGATCAGCAAGAAGACGGAAAACCCACGCAAGGGCAAGCATGCCCAAGGCGCTGATTGTCCAGCCAATGAGCATGGCACCAGGCGCGGCACTGCTGGCGGTGTTCTGCGGCAACGCAAAAATACCGCCACCAATCATCGAACCAACGACCAAGGCTGTCAGAGCCCCAAGACGCAACCCACTGCGGGACGGCGCCGTTTCCTGCACAACCATTTCAAGATCTCCGGGGCTCAAAACACCGGCCTGCTTTGTCATCTCTGTGTCCCTCACTGCAAAATCTCTTCAATACAAGGAGATGATCCACAAAAACGCGCCTCACAGCCCTGTCAGGGCAGGAAGCACCATGAAAATGACGCCGGACGAGCCGAAAACAGGCCCCTATAAACGTCCTTCTTATGGAAAGGAGCGATAACACAACCAACAGGGATCTGCATATACATTTTGCAGTAGCATGAACGTATATATGTCATATATCAGTAAAAAATATGCTTTATGCAAAGTATATATATCAAATTGATCAGTTCATGAAACATAATGTCAGGGGAGCATCCGTGTCCAGGAACTGGATTCGCTGTGTCATTAGACGCCAGTAAAAGCCCGCAGAACCACCATATGGAAGTCTTGCGGGCTCATACCGAATTCATAAAGAGTGTCTCAAGGCACGGGACTAACACGCAACCACATTGACAGACAGCCCGCCCTGCGAGGTTTCCTTATACTTGCTCTGCATATCAAGGCCGGTCTGGCGCATGGTCTCGATGACCTTGTCCAGTGACACCAAGTGCTGGCCATCGCCGCGCAATGCCAGACGCGCAGCGTTGATTGCCTTGACGGCCCCCATCGTGTTGCGCTCGATACAGGGAACCTGCACCAAGCCCCCCACAGGATCACATGTCAAGCCAAGATTGTGCTCCATGCCAATCTCGGCTGCGTTCTCAACCTGATCCGGCGTCCCGCCCAGAACAGCCGTCAACGCCCCTGCTGCCATCGAGCAAGCCACGCCGACTTCTCCCTGACAGCCAACCTCGGCCGCAGAAATTGAGGCACGTGTCTTGTACAAGGCACCAATCGCAGCCGCTGTCATCAGGAATGTCCGGCTGCCATCCCGGGTTGCCCCCGGGCAGAACCGTTCATAGTATGCCAGCACAGCTGGTATAACGCCTGAAGCGCCATTGGTTGGCGCCGTGACAACACGGCTGCCAGCTGCGTTTTCCTCGTTGACCGCCAAGGCATAGAGATTGACCCAGTCAAGGACTGTCAGAGGATCCTTCATGGCGGCCTCGGGCCTTCCGGTCAGCTCACGAAACAAATCATTGGCACGGCGACGGACCTTCAGCCCCCCCGGCAAAATACCTGTCTGTGAAATCCCCCGGTCAATACACTGCATCATGGCATCACGGACACGATCCAGGAAAGCATGGGTCTCGCTTTCGGGGCGCCAGACTTGCTCGTTGGCCATCATAACCTGGGCAACTGAAAGGCTGTCCCTGTTACAGATCGCAACCAGTTCTGCAGCCGAGTTATAGGGGTAAGGCTGAAAGACATTGCGCCCCGGGGTAAGGGCAGCCTCGCTCTCTCCCTCGGTCACAACAAAGCCGCCTCCGACCGAGTAATAGTCGCGCGTACACAAAACCTCGCCACCGGCATCGCGGACTGTAAAGCGCAGCCCGTTGGGATGACCCGGAAGAACATCATCAAACCGCCAGACAAGGTCTTTGGATACCGCAAAAGAAATCGTCCGCGTTCCTCCCAAACGAAGCGTTCCTTCACGCTCAATCCCGGCAACAATCGTCGGGATCGCATCCGGATCAACAGTTTCCGGCTGTTCTCCGGATAACCCGACCAAAACAGCCGTATCGGTTGCATGCCCCTTGCCGGTCAGGGCCAATGATCCGTAAAGCTCGGCTGTTACCGACGCAACGGCATCCAGAATATTTTGCTGTATCAGAGACTGCACAAAACGGTATCCTGCCCGCATTGGCCCAACCGTATGTGAGCTGGAGGGACCGACACCAATGGTATAAAGATCACATACACTCAAATTTGTTGGCGATTCCGCAGCCATCTTTTCATTCATCCAACAGTGAACATGCTAGCTGTGCCCCCAAGCAGAATCCGCTCCGGACGTATACCCGCAAGCCAAGCCTGCCTTCATCGGACACAGGAACCCGGAAAAGGGTAACGAAGACAGTCTCAACGGATGATGAGAACATAGAAACTACGTATGTCCAACAATAATATTTCATCAAGAATACGGTAACAAAGAACCACGTATGGCAAGAAAATTTACATGTGACGCAGACAGAAAATCATGGGATACAAAAACCGCCCTGTAACTTGGGTGGAGCTATGCCCATACGTCGGGATAAACCTTTGAGAAATTGGATTCGTGGAAGCGTGCGCCATGCAGGACTATTCAGCAAACCGCTACTTGCCCATCGCGTGGGAGCTGTTCCACCGTGATACGCGCCTTCTGGCGCACAAACTGATGGGTCGCAAAGACTGGAAGGGCATCGTGGCTATAACCAGGGGGGGACTTATTCCCTCTTCCATCATTGCCCGCGAGCTTGACCTGAGATTAATCGACTGCCTGTCCATCATTTCCTATGATGATCGCGTCCAAGGGGAAGTCAGAGTAGCAAAGACCGTTCAGAAAGATGTGGTCGGGAACGGTGAAGGATGGCTGATTATCGATGACTTGGTTGATTCAGGCGTTACAGCTCGCAAGGCCAAAGCGATCCTGCCGCAGGGCTACATGGCAACCGTCTATGCAAAACCCCATGGAGAACCTTGCGTTGATACATACGCTGTGGCCGTTCCCCAAGACATGTGGCTCCTGTTTCCGTGGGATGCAGAGCTGATGCCCAATGAGCCATTGGCAAAACGGATTCCCTGAAAAGGGCCTGCTATCAGTATTTCTCAGAGGTGACGAAAGATTTCATCAATCTGTGATTGATCCATCGCGGCGTCCCTGCCGTGAATGATGGAGCTGGCAACGTCAATCAGGCGCTGCAATGCCGTTGAGCCTGCCTTTGCCCTCGCCCTTACGATCTCTTGGTCCTGCAGTTTGACCGCCTCGGCAACACGCTCCAACGATTGCTGAACAATCGAATCCATCTGGGCAATGGTATCCTCGAACGGCCGCTTGTAACGGGCGGGCACATGATTATACGCCTCAATTGCCAGTTCTTTATCCGAGAAGCTACTGTCGCGAAAGTGTTCCTGATAACTCTTTGGCGTCCACTGCAGGCATTCTTCCAAAAGCTCCGGCATATCTGCCAAGATATCCATCAGCATGACTATTTCATTGAAATGATTGAGATAATCTGTCGCCAGAAGGGTCTGCTGGCTGATATTGGCGCCAGCGACCTTCGCCTGCCATTCCTCGGGAGGGGTGTCATTCTCAGGAGCCCTGTTCTGACTGGACGTATTCATGCTTCCCGATAACCCTGGCCATTACCCCGTGAATTATTCCCGACCCGACACATGCACGCAATGCCCGGGCGGATAGACAGTCACAAAACGATGATATCCCCGCTGCAGAATCAACAATCCAGAGATGAAAATCATCCTCTACAAGCCTCCCCCAGGAGAGCAAACGCAACCTTTTCCGAACACATATCCTTGTATTTTTCATGGCTATCACTACAAAAGGTATAAGATCTTGGATGATGCGCGGGTAACTGGTTCCCTTTTCTTTTTGCGTGGAAACAGTTGCTGTCGGTGTAAATGGAGATACAAACAGCACAATGAAGACATGGAAATTGGACGATATTCCCTGGAGCCAGTTTGACCCCTCCAAGGTTGATCCCGAAGTGACCAAGCTGGTTAAGGCCGCCGCCTTGGTCGAGCGAAACGCCGCAGATTACACCACATATCTGAAGAACGTGTTCCATGCAGACCCATCCTTCCAGTCCCTGGCCGATGAATGGCAGGAAGAAGAGGTACAGCACGGTGATGCATTGGGACTCTGGGCTGAACGTGCAGACCAGACTTTCGACTACAAATCTGCACTCCAGAGATTCCGGGATGGATACCGGATCAATCTGGAAACAGGAGAAAGCATACGCGGGTCACTGACCCGCGAGCTGATTGCACGCTGCATCGTAGAGACGGGTACCAGCTCCTACTACTCCGCCCTGCGCGATGGAACCGAAGAACCTGTCCTGCAGTACATCTGCCACCGGATTGCCGGCGATGAGTTCCGTCACTACAAGCTGTTTTACACTGCCCTGCAGGATTATCTGGACAAAGAACAAATCCCCACATGGCGGCGCCTTCTGGTCGCCATGGGACGAATCCGTGAAAGCGAGGATGACGAGCTGTCCTTTGCATGGCATGCCGCTAATGCGCCAGCCGACACACCCTATGACCGTGCCCGGGCCAGCTTGGCCTATGGTGCCCGGGCCTTCAGTTTCTACAGGCCGTTGCATGTAGAACGCGCTTCCAACATGGTCTTGAAGGCAGCCGGTATAAGACCCGGTGGATTGGTCGGGGCGGCTGTCGGCAAGATCATGTGGTCTTTCATCTCACGGCGGGCCAAGAAACTGGATGCCGAGCTGAAGCGTCAGGCCGCCTGATCTGGATACCTGAAAAGGTGAGGGAGACTACTCTCCTTCACCCGCATCAAGCGCCGCAACAATAAAACGGGCGATACGCTCCGGGTCTTTCACCCCTAGCGCACGCTCGACGCCAGAAGACACATCGACACCAACAGCACCGCTTTCTGCCATTGCTGCCGCCACGTTTTCGGGATTCAGTCCGCCAGCCAGAAGCCAGGGACTCTGGCCGGACCACCCCCGCATTACAGACCACGGAAATGCATGGCCATTTCCTCCTGGGCAAGACGCTCCTTCCGGAGGACGGGCATCAAACAGCAACCAGTCAGCAATACCGTCATAAGGCCTTGCGTCCTCCAGATCGGCAGCACTGGCAACACCAATGGCCTTGATCACTTCCGAACCATACTCCAGCCGGAGTTCCTCGACCCGCTCAGGACTCTCGGTTCCATGGAGCTGAATGACATCCAGCCTGACATGACGGTACACCGCATCAATGTCCGCATCAGATGGATCAACGAACAAGCCAACAATCCGAATTTCGTCGCGGATCTCAGCTGGTACACCGGCCAGAAGCTCGGCTGCACGTTCCGGGCTGACAGCACGGGGGCTGGCAGGACAAAAGACAAAGCCAAGGAAGTCGGCACCGGCCCCTGCTGCCGTTTCAACCGCATCCTCGTCGGTCAGGCCACAAATCTTGATGAGTACCGGCTGGCTCACACATAATCTCCTTGCTGGGAGAAAGCTGGATCGGCCAGCTCCTCCAGTATACGATAAACGGCCTGTGAAGGATCTTCTGCCGTGGTTACCGGACGACCGACAACAAGATAATCCGCGCCTGCTTCCCGTGCTTCTGCCGGGGTTGCAACACGCTTCTGATCACCGGAGCCAGCCCACAGTGGCCGGATGCCCGGCACGACAATCGCGAAATCGGGCCCACAGGCAGAACGGACAAGCTCAGCCTCGTACGCCGAGCACACAACCCCGTCCATACGGCAATCACGGGCCAGAGAGACCAAGTGCCGCACTTGGTCCGTAGGCACACGCGGCAGACCAACTTCAGCCAGATCTGCAGCATTCAGACTGGTCAGGACAGTCACAGCAAACAGCCGTGGCCTGACAATGCCACGCCGCCCCGCTTCCTCATGCACGGCATCCGCTGCGGCGCGCATCATGTCGCGCCCTCCCCCGGCATGCAGCGTCATACAAAAGGGAGAAAGCTGACACGCGGCACGCACAGCACCGGCAACCGTATTGGGGATATCGTGGAATTTGAGATCAAGGAAAAGCGACAAACCAC
Source organism: Haematospirillum sp. H4485 (assembly GCF_012102745.1). GTDB lineage: Bacteria > Pseudomonadota > Alphaproteobacteria > Rhodospirillales > Rhodospirillaceae > Haematospirillum. The sequence goes on along the minus strand of NZ_JAAVSY010000003.1, from coordinate 70,802 downwards.
CCGATACTTCCTGGACAGAGCGCACACCATCGGGCCCATGGGCGGAATAATACTCAAGACCAAGCTTGATCCCTCCTGCCAGATCTTTTACAGCAGAAGCCAGCCGCACGGCACGGGTGTGATCAACCGTATCCAAGGCAACAAACAACGGGTTGGCCGGAAACATGGCAGGTATCCTGTCCAAGGCTAAGATGCCGATGGTTATAGCACCACCACCAGACTCGGCAAGAACGGAATACAAACAGCTCAGCCACCGGGGCTGATCGTCATTTCCAACAAGTCCAGAAGCCGCCCCGTTGCCCCACGCCCGAACCATTGCTCCATATCATCCCCCTGCCGGGGCTTCTGGAGCTGCAGCATGAAGTCACCGAACAAACCCGAGCATATCGCCGAAAAATGCTTCTCCGTCGGCTTGAAAATATTGGGCCACTTGTCATACGCAAGAGCAGGAATGAAGTGGGAACGCAAGGCCGGAGCATCCTGGAAAATGGCCAACAGGCGCGTCAGAAGCTTCATCAGCAAAAGCCGCGAGGGCGGGTGGGAAAACATCAACGACCGCAGCTCGCTATCCCGGGCCGAGGGAAAGCGCGTCATCAGGCGGCTGGCATCCGAATTCAGGTCCGAATAGGGAAAAGTCCCCAGAACATCACGCCAGAACCCCCCCAGGCGCACCAAACAGTGCCGGGGCAGAACCAGGGAGTGATCCTTGACCTCGTTGGAAACACCGTGTGGGTAGAAGGCAACAATCAAACGCAGGAGAAAATCAGCACGGCGGTCCCACGCGGGGCGCTCGATAGGCTCGGCCCTCAATGCCTCGGCAGAGGCATCCTGAACCATACGCCGGGCACAGCTGGAGCAGGTAATCTCCATACGGGCGACCTGGCCTTTGACAAACAGCTCGGTTTCGGCAACCAGCTTGTCAACGCCCCGTGATTCCGCCAGCTTCTTTGCAACCTTACCAATTTCCTCGGCGTGCACGATCATTTCCGGCCCGCCGACACCCAGTCTCAGCTTCTTGTCCTTGTTCTGGTCCGACACGGCATTCCCCTGTACATCACCACAACCGGAACTGTTGCCATCGCCACTGAAGGGCAATCAATCCATAGCCTGGCGGGTTGATTGCGGGATGCCGGACCGGGCAAGGAAATCTGCCCTTTCGTTATCCGGGTGGCCGGCATGCCCCTTGACCCAGTGCCATCGTACCTCATGGCGGCTGGCCTGCACATCAAGAAGCTGCCACAGGTCCGCATTTTTGACTGGCTTGTTGTCAGCCGTCTTCCATTGCTTCCTTTTCCACCCCTGCAGCCATTCGGTCATGCCCTTCTGGACATATGTGCTGTCTGTATAGACATCTACCACCATCGGACGCCGCAAGGTCTTGAGAGCCTCGATTACCGAGGTCAGCTCCATCCTGTTGTTGGTGGTTTCGCTTTCCCCCCCGCAAATCTCTTTTTCGTGCCCTTTCCAGCGCAAAATGGCCCCCCATCCACCCGGGCCCGGATTCCCGGAACAAGCCCCGTCTGTAAAAATTTCAACGCGATCCGAATCATCCCGTGTCTGGCTCATACCAGCTCTCCCGGCGTCAATCCATACGCGGAAATCCCGGCAGCCGTACGGTGGAAACGCAGCCTGCGCAGGTACTCAAGCGGGTCTTTCCTGGTCACAAGAGCATCGGGATCTGTGTACAACCAGTCATAAAGGCGGGTCAGGAGAAAACGCAGTGCCGCACCGCGGGCCAACAACGGCAGGCTGTCAAGCTCTGCCGGCTGTAAAGGACGCACACTGTGGTAACCAGAAAGGAAGAGACGGGCACGTTCGGCACTGAAACCAGCCATCTCATCAAAACACCAGGCATTGAGGCAAACAGCAATGTCATAGGCCAACATGTCATTGCAGGCGAAGTAGAAATCAATAAGCCCGGAAAGATGGCCATCCTGAAAAAACACATTATCAGGAAACAGGTCGGCGTGAATGATCCCGTAGGGAAGCCCGGAAGGCCACACATCATCAAGAACAGCAAGCTCAGCGGCAAGTTCATCAGCCAGGCCTGGCTCAATGTCATGGGCGCGATCGGCACAGGCCCTGTACAGGGTATGCCACCCCTGCAGGGACAAATCATTGGGGCGGGTCATGGCAAAATCGGTAGCCCCGCGGTGCATCGTGGCCAACGCCATGCCCAGCGGTTCCATGTGGACAGGCAGGATCTGTCGCGGCCAATGCCCCTGCAAGAACGTAACAAGGGCAGCCGGACGCCCACACAACATACCCAACGCCTGACCATGCCTGTTATCCACCGGCACAGGGCAAGGAACACCACGCGCAGCCAAATGCCGCATCAAGCCAAGAAAGAAGGGTAAATGGTCCGGATCAACCCTTTTTTCGTACAAGGTCAGGATAAAGGTACCGCCGCTGGTCACCAGACGAAAATTGGTATTCTCAACCCCTTCTGCAATACCCTCCAGAGACTGGACATCCCCGATATCATAAGAGCGGACAAACGCGGCCAGCTCGGAATCGCCGACCTTGGTATAAACGGCCATTGTTCTGTATTTCTCCGTCTATTCGGCTGCCAGTATACGGGGCAATCGGAACACGATGTTTTCCTCGGTCACCGACACATGCTCCAGGGTCACATCAAAATGCTCCCGACACGCCTCGATAACAGTCTCAACCAGAATTTCCGGGGCGGAAGCACCAGCCGTCAACCCAAGACGACGCACGCCTGCCAAGGCGGCCCAGTCAACCTCTGCCGCAGACTGCACCAGCAGGGAATGCTCGCAGCCGGCCTTGCGGGCTACTTCTACCAGGCGGCGTGAATTGGACGAGTTCGGCGCCCCGATCACCATAACGGCATCACATCCACGGACCATCGCCTTGACTGCGGCCTGGCGATTGGTCGTGGCGTAACAGATATCTTCTTTGTGCGGCGCAGAAATCTGCGGAAAACGACGACGCAGAACGGCAATGATGTCAGCGGTTTCGTCAACCGACAGGGTCGTCTGGGTAACATAGGCCAGATGCTCCGGCGTTCGGGGCTGCACAACCTCGGCCTGCTCCACCGTTTCAACGAGCAACATCTGGCCGTCGGGAACCTGCCCCATGGTACCGATGACTTCAGGATGGCCGGCGTGACCAATCAGGATGACCTGACGCCCCTCTGCCACATGACGTTCGGCCCCGTTATGAACCTTGCTGACCAGGGGACAGGTTGCATCTACCCAGGTCATCCTGCGGGCCTTTGCGGCCTCCGGGACACTCTTGGGGACACCGTGCGCCGAGAAAATAACCGGGCGGTCGTCCGGACACTGATCCAGATCCTCGACAAAGACAGCGCCACGCGCCCTCAGACTTTCAACTACAAAGCGATTATGGACAATTTCATGACGCACATAAACAGGAGCCCCGAATTTCTCCAGCGCCCGCTCGACAATCTGGATCGCCCGGTCAACACCGGCGCAGAAGCCACGTGGTCCGGCCAGGGCAATCACAAGAGGAGGCTTGGACATAGGACATTCCACAGAAAAACAGGGTTGGGAGGCAGACAATGGTGGATCTGCGCACACGTTCATGCGTGGATAGCAGATCTATAGCCCCGGAGGAAGCCTTGCATCATGCCTGCGGGATTGGACAAAACAGGCCAACATGATAGCTTCCCGCCGCATCATGGCAGCAACAGGATAACCAAGCGTGACCGCCGAGACCCGCCACAGAACCCCGACCATGGCCCTGATGAAACGCCTTTACCGGGAGTCTGTTGGACAATACCGCGGCCAGATTGTTCTGGCGGCATTTTTCATGGCTCTTTCTGCAGCGGCGACAGCAGCGGTAGCCAAGCTGATGGAACCGGTTGTCAACGAAGTGTTCATGCTGCGGAATGCAGCCCTGCTGTGGCCGGTCGCCGGCATGGTGCTGGCAACGTTTGCCACCAAGGGGATAGCCGAGTACGGGCAGTCTGTTGTCATGGCCCGGGTTGGACTGCGTATCATTGCCGACCTGCAGCAACGGCTGTTTGGCCACCTGATGACACTGGATGCCGGCTTCTTCGCCCGCAACACAACCGGGCGGCTGGTATCGCGCTTCCTGGTGGATATCAACCAGATGCGCAATGCGGTTTCCAACGCCCTGACCAGCTTGGGAAAAGACATGTTGAGCGTCATAGGCCTGGTAGCCGTCATGTTCTGGCAGGACTGGCTTCTGGCTGCGGTAGCCTTTTTTGTCTTTCCGGTTGCCATCTTGCCGATTGCCCGGATCGGGCGCCGCATGCGCAAGGTCTCTATCAACACCCAGGATCAGATGGGGGCCTTCAACACCGTTCTCGAGCAATCCTTCCACGGAATCCGGATGGTCAAGTCCTATGGCCTTGAGGGACACGAATGCTCAAAAATTCGTGCCCTGACCGAAGATCTGTTTTCCTTGGCTTTCAAGGCGTCACGAATCAGGGCTATGTCCAGTCCGGTCATGGAAACACTGGGCGGAATTGCCATCACTGTTGTGATACTGTATGGCGGCAGCCGGGTTGTGGACGGCACCACAACGGCTGGTCAGTTTTTCAGCTTCATCACGGCCCTGATGCTGGCTTACCAACCCATGAAAAATCTGGCCAAGCTGAATGCTTCGCTGGAAGAAGGACTGGCGGGGGCTGAACGGCTGTTCTCTATTCTGGACACCCGTACCGCCATTACCGAACAGGCGGACGCTGTTCCCCTGAAAACAAATGGCGGGCAGATTGAATTCCGGAATGTCTCGTTCTCCTACAACGGTCAGAAAGCGGTTCTTTCGGGTCTGGACCTGATTGTCCCGCCGGGGAAGACTGTCGCGCTGGTCGGGCCATCCGGGGCAGGAAAATCGACCATCCTGAACCTGATACCACGCTTCCATGATGTTGCATCCGGTGCCGTCCTGATAGACGGGCTGGACGTACGGAAGGCAACGCTCGTCTCACTCCACCAATCCGTCGCCTTGGTCAGTCAGGATGTGGTCCTGTTCGATGATACAATCCGGGCCAACATTGCCTTCGGTAAACCGGACGCCAATGATACCGAAATTGAAAATGCAGCTCGCCTGGCCGCTGCGCACGACTTCATCTCTGCGCTGCCCATGGGGTATGAAACACCGGTCGGGGAACGTGGCATGAGCCTGTCCGGGGGCCAACGACAACGGATTGCGATTGCCCGGGCCATCCTGAAGAATGCACCGGTCCTTCTGCTGGATGAAGCTACCAGCGCCCTTGATACCGAAAGCGAACGTCAGGTTCAGGACGCTCTTCAAACCCTGATGCAGGGACGCACAACGGTTGTCATAGCGCACCGCCTGTCAACCATAACCCAAGCCGATATCATTCATGTTATTGATGAAGGTCGGGTTATCGAGCATGGTACCCATCAGGATCTTCTGGAACGTGGCGGGGCCTACGCCGCCCTGTATGCCCTTCAGTTCAGGGATACAACAGAACCGGGACCGTCATGCTGAAAAAAATTCTGCGCCACGACCGTGTCCATTCCCTCTTCAGCTGGCTGGGATCCCTGTACATACGGCTGGTCTGGCATACCGGATCGTGGACAATAGACAATGACGAACAGCCCAAGCGCATGTGGGCAGAGAACAAGCCTTTCATCATGGCATTCTGGCATGGGCATCTGCTGATGATGCCTTACGCATGGCGCACAGGGCGCGTTATGTACATGCTGATCTCGCGGCACCGCGACGGACAGCTGATTGCGAAAACGATCTCTTACCTTGGCCTTCACTCTATTGCCGGAAGCTCAGGCAAAAGCGGCGCATCTGCCGTACGGCAGATCCTGAAGGTCCTCAAGACAGGAAGCAGCATCGGCATGACCCCAGATGGCCCCCGGGGACCAAGGATGCGGGCCAGCCGGGGCATTATCGATATTGCCCGCCTGAGCGGTGTACCCATCATCCCATGCGCCTTTTCCTGCAAGAAACGTCGGATCCTGGGAAGCTGGGACAAATTCCGCCTTGCTCTGCCTTTCAGCAAGGGGATCATCGCATGGGGGGATCCCGTCACAATCGCACCAGACCTGGACCCGGATCAGGTGGAACAAGAACGCGAAAAGCTGGAGACTGCGATGATTGCCTTGGCTGCTAACGCCGATGCACGCATGGGCCACGAACCAACACCCCCGGCCAACCCCGGGGAGACAAGCAAGACAAGGCGATCGGCGTGATACCTTTTTTGTACCATAGCGTTGTCTCAACCAGCGCACCAGCCTTGCGCCTGTGGCTTCAGTACCGGGCCCGGCAAAGCAAGGAGGACCCTGAACGCCTGCCGGAACGCAGGGGGATTGCCAGCCGCCCGCGCCCTGCAGGACCTGTACTGTGGATCCACGCGGCCAGTGTGGGGGAAAGCCTGTCTGTCCTGCCCCTGCTCCAGTCCGTGATGACAGCCCGTCCGTCTTGGTCAGCTGTTCTGACAACCGGCACACGGACATCGGCACGCCTGCTCCCCTCTCGCCTCCATGACATCGGAGCCGGGCGCGTCATACATCAGTTTGTCCCCCTGGATCACCCCCGCTGGGTAGGACGGTTCCTGGATCACTGGCAGCCAAACCTTGCCTTGTGGGTTGAAAGCGAGCTGTGGCCCAACCTGCTGAAGGCATGCCGCGAGCGCGGCATTCCTTCCGTTCTGGTAAACGGACGCATGTCGGAACACTCCTTCCAACGCTGGCGGCTCGCCCCTGCCCTGATCCGGGATATGCTGTCCGGTTTCTCCCTGTGCATGGGGCAAAGCCCGGAAGACACGCAACGCCTGCAGGAACTGGGAGCCCGGAATCCTGTATGCCCGGGAAATCTCAAGTACGCATCACCCCCTTTGCCGGTCGACCTCAACAAACTGGAGGCAGCTCGAAGCGTCATAAAGAATCGCCCTGTATGGCTGGCATCGTCTACCCACCCCGGGGAAGAGCTGATGGCCGGGCAGGTGCACCGCGCCATGACGGCACAGCTGCCTGGCCTGCTGACCATTATCGTGCCCCGCCATCCCGAACGCGGGGAAGATATTGCAAGGGAGCTAACAGACAGAGGGATGAAAGTTGCCCTCCGCTCCCACGGGTCTGCTCCTGATCAGGCATGCGATGTCTGGTTGGCTGACACCTTGGGAGAACTGGGGCTTTTCTATCGCCTGTGCCCTGTTTCCTTTATCGGCAAATCCCTGCTCGGAACGGGTGGACAGAATCCACTGGAACCAGCCCGACTTGGCAGCGCTGTTGTGTTTGGACCCAACATGGAGAACTTTGCTGAAATCAGCATCCGCATGTTGCAGAATCGTGCCGCAATACAGGTTCCCGATGCAGAAGAACTGACCAGAACAGTGCAGCAGCTTTTGCTGCAGCCCGGCATACGCGAAACCTTGATACAGTCTGCTCAAAGCTTTTGCCATCAAGAGGCTGCTGTTCTGGAGCGGATTATGGCCTATCTGCTCCCGTTGTGCGACAGTGGGGCCAGCTGATGCAAACCCCCTCTTGGTGGCAGCACCGCAATATGACAGCCTTGGCCCTGTCTCCCTTCGGGTGGCTGTACGGCCTCGGGACGTTTATGAGGCAGCGCGCCATGCACCCTTGGACAGCACCCGTCCCGGTTATCTGCGTTGGCAACATAACCGCAGGGGGAAACGGAAAAACACCGGTAACGCTGGATATTCTTGAACGTCTTCCCGGGGCGCATGCCCTGCTGCGCGGCTATGGTGGGAAACTCAAGGGGCCAGTACAGGTCAACCGACAGCACCACACCTGTGACGAAACCGGTGACGAGGCCCTGCTTCTGGCTGAAAAAGCCCCGACATGGGTTGCACGCGATCGCACGGCCGGAGCACAAGCGGCCTGCGAGGCGGGTGCACGGTATATTGTCATGGATGATGGTTTACAGAACCCCTCCCTGACTAAAACATTGTCCTTGGTTGTCATCGATGGACAATACGGCTTTGGCAATAACCTGATGATACCGGCCGGCCCCTTGCGGGAGATCCCGCGCCAAGCATGGAAAAGGGCTGATGGCATTGTACTTCTGGGTGAAGACCGCACGGGCATTATAGACACGGCTCCGGCTCATCTTCCTGTTTTGCGGGGTCGCCTCGTCCCGGACAACAAGGACCAAACTTGGAGCGGGCAGCGCGTTATTGCCTTTGCCGGAATCGGGCGTCCCGGGAAATTTTTTGATGCCCTTACAACGCTGGGGGCCGAACTGGTTGCGACCTATTCCTTTGCCGATCACCATCCTTACAGCAGGAGTAAGATCAGCAGGATGCTTGAACATGCCCGTCTTGAACACTGTCAGCTGGTCACAACCACAAAAGATGCCGTCCGCATTGACCCCCTACAGCGTTCTGCACTGTCCGTCCTGTCCGTGCATGTAGAATGGAACGATCATGGAGAAGCCTTGGGTGCGTTGCTGGAGCCCCTGACCCGATGAGAGAAAAGCCAACTGTTACAGATATTCTTCTGGTTACCCTTGCCTGCCTGTACTGGGGTCTTATGCGTGTTCTTCCAATAGACGCTGCATCCCGTTTCGGTGGCCTTGTCCTGCGTATCATAGGCCCGCGGCTGCGTGCGCATCGCATTGCCAGCCGCAACCTGCGGCAGGCATTCCCGGAACAGGATGAAGCATGGATCCAGAGAACCCTGAAAGGGATGTGGGATAACCTGGGGCGAAATGTTGGAGAGTTCCCGCACCTGGAACGCATCATGGACCGGGCCAACGGACGCATACAGCTGAATGGCGCAGAACACATACAAGCCTTGGCCGAAGATGGCATCGGCGGTATCTTTTTTTCGGCCCACCTTGCCAACTGGGAACTGGCTGCCTTGTCCGCCGCGGATCAAGGGCTGCCCATACACCTTTTCTACCGTGCCCCCAACAACCCCCTGATGCGACGGTTATTCACACGTTTGCGACGGGGAAATGGGATCCTTCTGCCCAAGGGAGCATCCGGAGCCAAGCAGGGCCTTGCCCTTCTCAAAAGCGGTGAACACGTTGGCATGCTGGTGGACCAGAAAATGAACGACGGCATTCCTGTCCCCTTTTTCGGGCGCACAGCCATGACAGCCCCGGCCCTGGCCCAGTTTGTCCTGAAGTATGCTATACCCGCTGTACCGGCACGAGTCATTCGCCTGAACGGAGCCAGATTCCGCATCGACATTCTTCCTCCCCTTTCGCCCGAAACATGTGCAGACCATCATGATGGGGTGGAAAAGATCATGAAGGATGTCAATGCCATGGTGGAGGGATGGATCCGCGAAAATCCGGAACAATGGCTATGGGTACACCGGCGCTGGCCGGATGAATGAAAAGCAACAGCAATCAACGGCCGTGTCGTTGCCGGGAGGGCATGGTCATCCTGGCTTCTCCATCCAGAACAACCTTCTCCTTGACCAGACACACTGTTTGCAGCACGATCACTCTTTTTTCCGGTATCAGGTCAACGACCTCGGCTCTGGCGGTTACAGTATCCCCAACGCGCACGGGTGCCCGGAAGTTAAGGGTCTGGGACATATAAACAGCCCCCGGACCAGGTAATTTCATCCCCAGAACAGTCGATATGAAACCCGCAGACAACATGCCATGCACAATTCGCCCGGCAAAGGCCGTGCTTTCGGCAAATTCCTGATTGATATGGATCGGGTTCGTATCACCGCTGATCCCTGCAAACAGAACCATATCCGCTTCCGTCACAGTTTTGCTGAATGACGCGTAGGCACCCTTGATAATATCTTCAAAATAATGGACGGGGGAATCAACAGCAAAACCCGTAACAACGCTGTTCATCGCAGGATCTCCTTGGTGTTACGGACGTACTAATACACCGAACAAATTTGTGCATCGCAGTATAGACCCGAACAGGGCTCTGTCACAAGCAAAGGACGCATGACGGACACATGCCGTGCCTGTATGCTTGGTCGGTAAAGACCAGAATTCCTCGAGACGACTCCATGCATATACGCTCTTTGTTCCTGCCAGCTGTCATATGTGTCAGCACAGTCCTGTCATCCTGCGCAGCAGCACCCCCTCCTTGGTCAAAAACAGGCTCCAGCGACACGGAAACACAGCGAGAATGGCTGTCCTGCCGACGCTATGCCGAAGGGATAAGCGGGGGAAGACGCTATGTGGACAGCGCAAGCTCCACCACACATGCCCTGGACATCCAAGACCGGGGCAATGCCATGAAACACTACACAGAAATCCTTGATGCCTGCATGCAAGCCAAAGGATACAAACATAGTAAAAGAAGGTGATTCTGGAAAAATCTATCTTCAATTGAATAGAAAGGGCTGATAAAACTTGTCCCTCGGTCAAGGGTGGCCGCGTTGTTTTTGGTGGGGACAGACGATGACAACAACACTCGATACCACAGCGGGGGCAGCCGTATACTCGCGCTTCATCTTGAAACTTTATGATTTCTGGGTGCTGGGGGTATCAAATACACTGGCATGGCAGTGTCCAACACGGACCGTTCTGCTCCCCTTCTTCACCGAGCACGCAAGCAACCGGCACCTGGATGTCGGTGTTGGAACGGGCTTCTATCCTACGAACACCACATTCCGGGACAATGCCAAACTGACCCTCCTCGATCTCAACACGGATAGCCTGAACGCAGCCTCGGACCGGATCGGGCGATCGGGCACAACATCAATCCAAGCTGATATCCTGAATCCATCGGTTCAACTCCCGGCGCAAAGCTGGGACTCCATTTCGCTGTTCTACCTTTTGCATTGCCTTCCGGGAACCATGGAGGACAAGGCCGCCGCTTTTCACTGCCTGAAAACAGCACTGAGCACAGACGGCATACTCTACGGTGCAACAATTCTGGGGGATCAGGCGAACCACAACAGCTTTGGCCGCACGTTGATGAATGTCTACAACAAGAAGGGGATTTTCGGTAACCGGAACGACACGGCAGAGAACCTGGAAGAAGCCCTGAAAAAGCACTTCGGGTCAGTTCACGTTCGCACACATGGTACGGTTGCCCTCTTCACAGCAAGAGCACCCCTGCTCTGAAATAACAGTACTACTTGCACGTATTGGATAACATGGCCGCATCGGCATCCGGTACCAACACGTTGGTGGATATCTCTATCGACCGATAGACCTTCTCCTTGGAAATGGTCTGTACAGCTTGCTCCACCCGCCGCTTGAGCTTGGCTTCGTCAGCAAACTCCTTGCGGCTTGCAGGAATATCGTTAAGAGCCGCGATGATAGCTTGTCGAGCCCATGGTGCCTTCACACACGCCTGATAACGGGCATTGGACGGCAGCGCACCCTCTACAGGCTCTGGCGGGGGAGGAACAAAAAGACGGACAAAAAGACCTTGGTAAAGGGTCTTCTGACCGTCCACAACGGGAATCCAGATCACATCCAGCTGGATATAGTCTCCAGGTACCGCATTGGCCTCGCTACGTGGCTTTGAAGCCTTTTTCCCGCCAGACCCGGCCTCTGCATCCGAAGACAAAAACACCGAAAGAACAGACACAAGGGCAAAGGCTACCGCCAGAATGTGCCGTAACTGCCTGTAAAAAAATAACATGTGCCTCTACTCCAACGAGGATGAACCGACTCCGGACACACCCCGGCTTCCATAACCAGCATCAAGTCTGGCGCAAGGAACGAAAAAAGGCACGCAGCACATCAGCACATTGCGTTTCAGCCAATCCTCCGTATACTTCCGGCCTGTGATGGCACGTTGGCTGGGTATACAGTCTGGGGCCATGCTCGACAGCACCTCCTTTGGGGTCATAGGCCCCGAAATACAGGCGTCGAATACGAAAAAAAGACACAGCAGCCGCACACAAGGCACACGGTTCAAGGGTAACATACAGATCGCAATCATCGAGCCGTGTGCTTCTGCAATGCTTTGCAGCCTGCCTCAGGGCCAGAATCTCGGCATGAGCCGTAGCATCACACTGTTCCTCGGTACGGTTGGATGCACGGGCGATGATCTCGCCCTTGCAAACGACGACCGCACCAACAGGCACTTCCCCGCGCTTGGCAGCGGCATGGGCTTCGGCCAGAGCGGCCATCATCGGAATATGGGAAGCGTCGTTTTTCATGGCTTGAATGTCTGGTTACAGACACTTGGCGTCAAGAGTTTGCTCTGCTTCTCTACAGGATGATTGCCGGATTGATACGGGGACGGTAAGAAGGGACCCATGAAAGCACCCGTTATTGGAATTCCCCTGGACAGCGAGGATGGGGGCGGTTACTCAAAGTTGCCGTGGTATGCCTTGCGCAAGAATTACGTGGAATCCGTGGTCAAGGCCGGGGGTGTGCCCTTGCTGCTGCCTCATGAAGAGGCATGCACAGAAGCCTACATCAATATGATCGATGGTCTCTTGATCGCCGGCGGCGCCTTTGACATCGATCCTGCACTGTTCGGTGCTGACCACCGTCATGAAACTGTTACGCTAAAGCCGGGCCGAACCCTGTTTGAAGCCTCCATAACACGTGCAGCCCTTGCTGCAGACAAGCCTGTTCTGGGAATCTGTGGCGGGCAGCAGCTTCTGCACGTTCTGCTAGGCGGTACACTGATCCAGCATATACCTGACGAAATCCCCTCTCCCTTGGCCCACGAGCAACCCAACCCGCGTACCGAACCCGGACATGTCGTCCATGTACGCGAGGGAACACTGCTCCATCGCATTACGGGCGAGCAGGAATTTCCCGTCAACTCAGCACACCACCAAGCTGCAAAAACACCTGGCCCGGGGGTTGTTGTCAGCGCGACAGCACCCGACGGCGTAGTCGAGGCCATTGAACACCCTTCCTATTCCTTTTGCCTCGGTGTGCAATGGCACCCGGAGTATCACATCAGCCCGGCGGACAAAAAAATCTTTGACGCCTTTATCAACGAGGCGCGCCTCCCATGACACCCGATACCATCATCCCGCTCGACATGCACAAACCCGACAACGAGGAAGAGCTGCCCGAGCTTGATACCTCGCTGGAAGAACTGGATTTCATGGCGGATTCTTCGTCGCGGAACGAAGACAACGCTCCAGACCATCACGATGACAGCGCGGAACCCCACTCCGATGAAACAGGGCAAGGCCCCGAAGGAGAAAGGATTTGCAAGTTTCTTGCCCGCGCCGGGGTATGCTCACGCCGTGATGGAGAGCGCTGGATTGCAGACCAACGCGTTGCCGTCAATGGTGTGGTATTGGATACACCGGCCTTTATGGTTACCGGGACAGACCGGGTAACCGTTGATGGCGTGCCGGTTGCAAAAGCGGATGTGCCGCGTCTTTGGCGCTATTACAAGCCTGCCGGTCTTGTCACCACGCATCATGATCCACAGGGTCGCGCGACTGTTTTCGAGAACCTGCCCGGTAATCTGCCACGTCTGATCAGCGTAGGCCGGCTGGACCTGAACTCTGAAGGCATTTTGCTGTTGACCAATGACGGTGAACTGGCACGCAAGCTTGAACAGCCGAGCACAGGCATCCCCCGTCGCTACCGGGTACGGGTTTACGGTGCAGTTGATGAAAACAGGTTGGCCGATCTGGAAAACGGCATCACGGTTGAGGGCATTCACTATGGCCCGATCAAGGCGCATGTAGAGCGCCGGGTTGGCGCGAATTCATGGCTGCTGATAACCCTGACCGAAGGAAAGAACCGCGAAATCAGGCGGGTGATGCAACACCTTGGCTATCACGTCAATCGCTTGATCCGGGTTGCCTACGGAAACTTCTATCTTGGCCGCATGGAACGTGGATGCATTGAGGAAGTGCCTCCCCGTCTTCTACGTGAACAGCTGGCAAGCCTTGACCCAACTCAATCGGGGCCTACGGGCAAACCCGTTATGGACCGGACCGGATGGGCAAAGGCAAAAGTAGCACCAACACGCCCCGGGCACCGAAAACATTTTCATAAAACCAACAAAGTAGACTCTATGCCAAACGAGCAGAAAAGCCGCACATCATTCAAGGCTGAAGAAACAGCCCCGTCCCGTGCACGTCGCCCACACCACAAGGATCGGGACCACAACAACGAAAACCGCCCACGCCGCGAGGAAGGATTCCGCCCACGTCGTGAAGACGGGTTCCGGAACCGCGAGGACCGCCCCCGTTCCGCAGGGAGCGAACGCCCGTCACGGGATGAATTCCGCCCACGCCGTGAAGATGGTTTCCGGCCACGCCGTGAAGACGGGTTCCGGAACCGCGAGGACCGCCCCCGTTCCGCAGGGAGCGAACGCCCGTCACGGGATGAATTCCGCCCACGCCGTGAAGATGGTTTCCGGCCACGCCGTGAGGACGGGTTCCGGAACCGCGAGGACCGCCCCCGTTCCGCAGGGAGCGAACGCCCGTCACGGGACGAGTTCCGCCCACGTCGTGAAGATGGTTTCCGGCCACGCCGTGAGGACGGGTTCCGGAACCGCGAGGACCGCCCCCGTTCTGCAGGGAGCGAACGCCCGGTACGGGATGAATTCCGCCCACGCCGCGAGGAAGGTTTCCGGCCACGCCGTGAGGACGGGTTCCGGAACCGCGAGGACCGCCCCCGTTCCGCAGGGAGCGAACGCCCGGCACGGGATGAATTCCGCCCACGCCGTGAAGACGGGTTCCGGAACCGCGAGGACCGCCCCCGTTCCGCCGCTGGTGCTCCGCGCAAACGCTACGACGCATCCTGAACGTACGACAGGATAGCATGCAAATCATTGGCGGTCGCTTTCGTGGCAAGAAGCTCGTAGCTCCTGAAGGGACGGACGTTGTCCGTCCCACCGCCGCCCGTGCCCGTGAAGCTGTTTTCAACATCCTTCTCCATGGTCTGCACAGAGAAGGGTTTACGCTGGCTGGTGCCACCGTCGCCGATCTGTTTTGTGGAACAGGTGCCTTGGGACTGGAGGCACTCTCACGCGGTGCACAAAGTGCAACATTCGTTGACAGGGCACCGACCGCTCTTGCTGCGCTGAAACGTAATATACGGGCCCTGCCCCTTGATCAGCAAACACAGGTCATTGCTGGCGATGTTCTGAACCTGCCAAGGGCTATGGCGCCTTTTTCCTTGATTTTTATGGACCCGCCTTATGCAGAAACCGTTGCTGGAACAGTCCTGCAAAATCTGGCAACAAACGGGTGGGTCAAGACCGGAAGCATCATCGTCGTAGAAACCGCAACAAGCGCACACCATGCGTATGTGCCGGATTTCCAGATCCTTAAAGAGCGCCGTTACGGCAAGGCCATGACCCGATTTCTCCTGTACAGACCAGACTGAATAAAGTCATCTCACGCGAGAATAGCGGAACCATGCACACTGGAACGGAGCAAATCAAGGAGCGTATCCGCAAGGCCGCCATAAAGGAAGGCTTTGACTGTATTGGTTTTGCGCGCGCTGAGCTGGATGAGAAAACACGCCGCAGACTGTCTTCATGGCTGGCCCAAGGGTGCCACGGCACAATGGGCTGGATGGCTGAAACGCAGTCACGCCGTGCGGATCCACGGACCCTGTGGCCAGAAGCCGCAACGGTTATCTCCCTTGGAACCAACTATGCACCGGGTCACGATCCTCTTCGCGGCCTTATGCATTCCCGTCGGGGGTATATCAGTGTCTATGCCCGTAATCGCGACTATCACGATCTGATCAAGGGACGCCTGAAGCAACTCGGAGCACGGATACAGCACATATGCGGCCAAGACATAAAGGTTTTTGTGGATACAGCACCCTTGATGGAAAAGCCATTGGCAGCCGCTGCGGGTCTGGGATGGCAAGGCAAGCACACCAATATTGTATCACGTCGCTTTGGATCTTGGATGTTCCTGGGGGAAATCCTGACGACTCTGGATCTGCCGCCTGATCCCCCTGCATCGGAACACTGTGGGCGATGTACGCGGTGCCTGGATATTTGCCCGACATCTGCTTTTGATTCAGCAGGAAAAATTGATGCCCGCAAGTGCATATCGTATCTGACAATCGAACACAAAGGCCCCATTCCCTATGCCTTGAGGTCGCGCTTTGGCAATCGCATCTATGGCTGTGATGACTGTACGGCGGTATGCCCTTGGAACCGCTTCGCCCCGCCAACACCCCATGATGCCTTCAAGCCGCGCGTCGAACTGACAGCTCCCCGCCTGGCTGACCTGCTTGAACTGGATGACGCTGCTTTCCGCACGTTATTCTCGGCGTCCCCCGTCAAACGAATCAGCCGATCACGCTTCATACGCAACGTCCTGATAGCAGCTGGAAACAGCGGTGATGCTTCTATAACAAAGAAAATAACGCCGCACCTGAATGATCCGAACCCTGTTATTCGCGGCGCAGCCATTTGGGCACTGTCCCGCCTTCTGGACACGCGGGATTTTCACGACCTGGCAAAAACATACGGGAAGGATGAAAGCAATCCTTGCGTCAGGGAAGAATGGATGCTGGGGGAAAAACCATCCAGCATCCAGCCCTGAAAACAAAAACCGGAAAGGTCCTGTTATGACCGCCCCGGCTTTTGTCGTTATATGTGTAAATCAAGCCCCGGAAGCCAAAGCACGTGCCAGATTGCACAGAGCTTCCTGATGACGCTCATTGTTTATAAGAGCGAAATTGCGAGCCAGCTCCAGACACATACGCTGACGCGGGTGGACTTCCTTGGACGTGGCCTGCCCCAGTTCCTCGTAGAAGTAACCCACTTCCACATCCAGAACCAAGGCAATCTCACGCAGGCGACCAGCCGATATACGGTTGATGCCGCGTTCATACTTGTGAGCCTGCTGATAGGTCACACCAATCATGTCAGCCATCTGTTGCTGGGAAAGTCCTAACTTGATCCTGCGGTCGCGAATACGGGCACCAACGTGCCGGTCCGTATCTGTGGCACGGTTTGCAGGCTGATCACCACGGTCAGGAGAAGCGCTATAGTTCATTATTCCAGTTCCTTTCCACTCAACATGCGCTGTCGCCCGGGTTGTGGCCCCTCCAGACAGGGAAACCGGGCAGACCGGAGCAAGAACAGGTCGTCTCATGCGACCATTGCCTCTTTGCTCATCAACTTCAGGGATACGCGGTTTCCCCAATAGTCGCAAGCAATACTAGGGGATCCCCGATACCAAAACGTATAATTGCACCCACCCAATCAACGGGACGGCGAAATATCATTCGTACACATATGTACAGAATCGTCAACCTACAGGAAAGAAACGGCCTGTTTGCATGAAAAGATGCAGAACAATGCCCGGGCGCATACGGCGACAGAAAAACGATCGCCCATTACGGTCCAACGGTGGTTGTCTCGACAGACACAGTTCATGGTAGCGGCGAGCGGAAAGAGAGAGGGGGAGGAAGAGAGTTTCATCCCCCCCCCACAGCACATACAATCTATTTCTTTAAGAAGGAATCAAGCTGGCTCTGCATCGCATTAAGCTTGGCTTTCAGGTCCTCAATTGCCGTATCGGGACCACTGCCTTCTCCCGATTGATTCCGGTTTGCTTCTTCACCATAGAAGCGTCCGAACATTTTCAAGGCATTCTCAAACAAGGTCATATTCTGTTTGTTCAGCTCCTCGAACTGCTCCATCGGGAACATGCCACCGAACGTATTCTTCATAATATCCCGCATGTTTTCACCATTACGGGTAAAGGACTGCATGCTCTGCTCCAGATAACGCGGCAGAATGCCTCCCAGACTGTCCCCATAGAAGCCGATGAGCTGACGCAGAAAACTGATCGGCAACAAGCTTTGTCCGCTCTTGCTTTCTTCTTCCACGATGATCTGGGTCAGAACAGAGCGGGTAATATCGTCACCACTTTTCGCATCATAGACGACGAAATCGGTTCCTTCCTTGACCATACGCGACAGGTAATCCAGCGTAACGTAACTTGACGTCGCCGTATTATAGAGCCTTCTGTTGGCATATTTCTTGATCGTTACGGGATCTTTCTGAGGTTCGGCCATCATACTTTCCTTGCTTGCACAGTCCTGTCATTCTGATCATCCAGACTGCCCCCCGGACTGCTTTGCAGCAAGTAAAATGCTGCGCAGCATAATCTGGAATGATGTGCAGCAAACCAGATAGTGTGGTGGCACAAAACAGCGTACATGTTATGGTTGTTGCCATGAAAAAAGAACCGCCTCCAAACAACTCCGCACCAAGCTTGGCTGAATTGGCCAGCCAGACTCTTGACCTATGGCAGGAGCAAATTTTCAGAACCAGCATGGATCCCGAAATGCTCGTCCTGACAGAACGTTTCCTCTCCGTTCTGGCTGGCCTGACGCCCGAAAGACCGGACCCGGACAAACATGCCCCCACACCGCAGCATCCCGAACCAACAACCGGACCAAACGCTGCCGCGTCCACCAGAACCCCGCCAGGGACCACGCCCCCTGCTGCTGCATCTGATGACAGAAGCCATGATCCTGGGTGGATGTTGCAGCGTATCGCAAGTCTTGAGGAACGGGTCTCCCTATTGGAACGATCGGCTGCCCCCCGCAGCAAGACTGGATCAAAACGGATTCGCCCTGGCTCTTGAAGAAGAAGCCAGACAGCGTTACGCCACATTTCTGCAAGGTATCACACGCTACCGTCAGTATCGTCTACCCAGACGACTGGCTCCTCCACCCCTGTTCTGGCAGGCCGGAACATCACGCCTGCACCAATTCTCGGAACATGGTATTCCGGTCCTCCTGATTCCCTCGCTTGTCAACCGGGCTGTCATTCTTGATCTGACAGGCAGTCGCAGCTTGGTTCGCTATATGGCGCGCCGCGGTATCAGACCATTCCTGATGGACTGGGATACCCCTGGACCGGAAGAAATCCATTTCAGTCTTGCCGATTATATTCAGCGCCGTCTGATACCCGCCGCTCAGGCAATCCACACAGAAAGCGGACAACCTCCCATCATTCTGGGCTATTGCATGGGGGGCCTGCTGGCACTGGCACTGGCACTGTGCAGGCCGGATCTTTGTGCCGGCTACATCGGTCTGGCTACGCCATGGGACTTTCATGCCGGACTTGACAATGGAAGAGCTGCGTTGCGCACGGTAGCTCCCCATCTTTCTACCTTGATTCACAAGACTGGTTTTATGGCAACAGACCTGATCCAGGCGCTGTTCTCCATGCTGGACCCCAGTACGGTTGGCAAGAAGTTCCGGGCATTTGCGAACATGCAACCACGATCCACACGGGCCAACATGTTTGTTGCTGTCGAAGACTGGCTCAACGATGGCGTACCCTTGGCAGGCCCGGTTGCACAGGAATGTCTGATCGACTGGTACGTTCACAACAAACCGGCACGGAAACAATGGACCGTAGGGGGCACCCGTATTGCACCTGATATGTTGAAAGCTCCTTCGCTGCTCGTCATTCCGACGCAGGACCGAATTGTCCCACCAGACTGCGCCCACGCACTGGCCAAAGCCCTTCCAAACCCACAAACCCAGGAAGTGCACTTGGGACATATCGGTATGGTAACTGGTCACACGGCACCTTATGCCATGTATCGCCCCCTTGTGCAGTGGATTCATGACGCAGCATCGCAAGACAGACGATAGACAGGAAATGCCCCTTAAAATAGAATAACGCCATCAATAACGCCTAAAGATGGCATACATAGTTCCTGCGAGACGATAAACACATACACAAGGAAGCGTTCAATGCCCGATGTTGTGATTGTCAGCGCCACGCGTACGGCCATTGGTGCCTTTAACGGCAGCTTGTCCCCTCTGCAAGCACCAGAACTTGGCTCTCTTGTTATTCGTGAAACGCTGAAGCGGGCCAATCTTGGAGCCGACACGGTATCAGAAGTCATCATGGGACAGGTGCTGACAGGAGGATCCGGGCAGAACCCGGCCCGGCAAGCATCCATAAAAGCCGGCATACCCGAACATGTTCCATCTTGGACACTGAACATGGTGTGCGGGTCTGGACTGAGAGCAATTATACAGGGTGCCATGGCGATTATGGCAGATACTGCCGATATTGTGGTCGCCGGCGGTCAGGAAAGCATGAGCAACGCCCCTCATTGCGCATGGCTGAGATCGGGCATCAAGATGGGATCCACCGAGCTGGTGGACACCATGATTCGTGACGGCTTGTGGTGCGCTTTCAATAACTACCATATGGGTAATACAGCGGAGAATATTGCCAGCCGCTGGGGCTTTACGCGTCAGGAGCAAGATGCGTTTGCCGTACATTCCCAACAAAAGGCCGAAGCCGCCCTGCGCAACGGGCGCTTCAAGGATGAAATTGTCCCCGTCAAAATCACAGGCAAGAAAGAAGAAAGTATTTTTGATCAGGATGAATATCCACGTGCCGGTACCACGATCGAGACACTGGCACGCCTGCGTCCTGCCTTCACAAAAGATGGGACTGTAACAGCAGGAAATGCCTCCGGCCTCAACGATGGCGCAGCTGCCGTTGTTCTTATGTCTGCGGACACCGCACACAAAAGGGGCCTGAAACCACTGGTGCGCATCAAATCATTTGCCTCGGCTGGTGTTGATCCAGCCATCATGGGAACAGGCCCGATCCCGGCAACACGCAAAGCCTTGGAAAAGGCAGGATGGACACCTGATGACTTGGATCTGATAGAAGCCAATGAGGCATTTGCCGCCCAGGCTATGAGTGTAAACCGGGAACTGGGCTGGAATACCGAAAAGGTCAACGTAAATGGCGGTGCCATCGCTCTTGGGCATCCCATTGGTGCATCCGGCGCTCGTGTCTTTGTCACCCTTGTGCACGAAATGCAAAAACGGGAAGCCAGAAAAGGCTTGGCAACACTCTGCATTGGCGGCGGCATGGGCGTTGCCTTGGCGGTAGAGAAAGCATGAGCTGATCCCATGCTCCACCTTCGCAGGAACCACCGGGTCTATTCGACTGCCGGAGAGGGTGGCTCGTGTTGACGGAAGATGCCGTCATTTTGGACCTGAAAAGATAAAAATACAGGGAGGAAATATGCCATGTCCAAAAGCCGTGTCGCTGTTGTTACAGGGGGAACCCGCGGCATAGGGAGGGCCATTACGGTGGCCCTGAAAGAGGCCGGCTACACAGTAGCGGCAACATATGCCGGTAATGATACGGCGGCGCATGAACTTGCCGCAGAAACAGGCATTCATGTCTACAAGTTTGACGTCGCCAACTTCCCTCTATGCGAGCAAACTGTAAGCACGATTGTCGCAGAGCTGGGGCCTATTGATATTCTGGTCAACAATGCGGGCATTACACGCGATGCCACGCTGCATCGCATGACATTCGAACAATGGAACGAAGTTATACAGGCCGACCTTGCATCATGTTTCAATATGTGCCGGTGCGTTATAGAGGGCATGCGGGAACGCAACTTTGGCCGCATCGTGAATATCGGCTCGATTAACGGACAAGCCGGTCAGTACGGACAAGTTAACTATGCAGCGGCAAAATCAGGGATACATGGCTTCACAAAAGCTTTGGCCCAAGAAGGTGCGGCAAAAGGAATTACTGTTAACGCTATTGCCCCAGGCTATGTGGACACCGATATGGTCCGCGCCGTACCCCCGGATGTTCTGAAGAAAATCATTGCCCGCATCCCGATTGGGCGCCTGGGACGAGCAGAAGACATCGCCCGGGGCGTTTTGTTTCTTGTCGCCGACAACGCAGACTTTATTACCGGGTCAACCTTGTCCATCAATGGTGGCCAGCACATGTACTGAGCCGGGCTGCCACCTCCAGGACACAAATGATCAGGAGGCTGTCTTCGAGGCAGCCTCGATCCATGCATTGAATTCCTTCTCGTGGGTGCGTATCCAGTGCTGGACATGCCGATCGATATCCTCGGAAGACGATTCACCACTGCGCATCCGCATGTTCTGGGAAGAAATTTCGGCGGCATCAATAGCAACCTGACTGAAGAACCTCTCTGCAGCCGGGTTCTGTTCCAGCCAACGTTTATTAGCCAGAATCATCTGTGTATTCACGGCAAACCCGGTGTCAATTGCCCCGGGAGCAGGAGAAGGAGTCCGCTCGGTCGATCCACCACCAACTGTCAACCAGCGTGAGTCCTTCCCAGGCACAAGAACCGCTGAAACCCACAAAGGTGTCCACGCATAGTACAGAATGGGCTTTCCTGCATTGTATCGGGCAACAACATCCATCATCATCGTGAAGTAATCACCCTGTTTCTGGGAAATGGCGGCACCAAGACCCTGTTCCGCTATATGGCGCTTGATTTCCAAGGCACATCCCCAGCCAACATTGCACCCGGTCAGATCGGATTTCCCATCACCATCGACATCAAACAGGGCGGCAATCCGTGGATCCCTGAGCTGAGACAAATCCGTAATATTGTACTCTTCAGCGGTTTTGCGATCGATCAGATAACCCTGCATGGAATGCTTGACCAAATTGCCGGCACGCACAACGCTGCGCTCACCCCCGACGGCCTCAAAGAAAGGCTGATGCAACGGATCCCAGTGATTGGCTGACCAGTGTGCATGACCATCGGCAACAGCCTTGTGCGCCTGCGGGTAGTTTGCCTCTGACACCGCAGGGACATGATACCCCAAGCGACGCAGCCCTTCGGCAACAATACGAACCTGGAATTGCTCTTCAATCGTGGCAACACCCGCCGGAATGGCCTCAAGTTCATGCCCCTCGGGATCAGCAGCAAAAGCCATCTGATGAACAAAGATACCCAAGACAGCAACAGCAGAACCCGACAAGCAGAACAAAGCCTTCAACATCTTTCGCCCCCCGAAAGGCACTCTGCCAAGCCAGACACCAGGCAGACACATGAACCAGCTGCACACAAAAACCTGGCCGAATCACCCCTGGCAGGAACGGGCAGCTTATACACGTCCCCGTAGAATTCCGAATAATCCATCCAAAAACCAAACCCTGCAAGATGTTCCTTTCCACTCCCAGAGGAGGATGGAGGCACAGAAACAAATCAATCGGAAGATCATGCTATCGGGCAAGGAAATCGGGATGCCATGCTGTATAATGATAACGCGCATGAACAGATCGACGCCAAAAAAGAGACACAAGCCATGCTTTAGCTTGACAAGCTCCCCTATTATAAAAATAAGTGACATCTTATAAAGCTGTTCAAACGCAGGAATTGAGACATGGGCCGCCCAGCCCTCACAGGCACAGCACCGAAGCAAGCAGGTACGGATTTCAGATCCGCTCCTATCTTCTCGGCTGTAGTGTCGTCCTGTGGCCTTGGGGTCAGGATGCCCGAACAGGAAGCCTTCGCTGCCCTGCTGCACCTGCATTGCCCTGTTCATCGACACCCGTAGTCAACACGGGGGCCGCCCGATTGATGCGGCCATGAACAAACAGCCTGAACCCCAAAATGGAACTCTGTACAATGCGCAAACTGGCACGTCGTGCCTTGGCTGGCCTTTCATGGGTCAACCTGGCGGTGATCTCCGGAATTGTTTCCTCACTGTTCTTTCCAGCTGCAACCCGGGCTGACCGCTTGTCCGAAATAAGGGCTGCGGGCACGATCACAGTCGCAACCGAAATGCATTATGCCCCCTTTGACATGTTGGTTGACGGCCAGTACCAAGGCCTGTGCAAAGATCTTTTCGACGAAGTGGCCAAGGATCTTGGCGTTTCGGTACGCTATGTCGACCTCCCCTGGTCCAGCATTCTGCCCGGTCTGGATGCCGGAAAATTCGATTTTGTGAATGCCCCGGTCACAATAACGCCAGAGCGTGCGAAGCGTTATGCCTTCACCCTACCTGTAGGGGATGCAACTGTGGCTCTTCTGAAACAGGCAGGCAATGAAGCCATAAGGACACCCAACGATATTGTCGGCCTGACAGTCGGCGCCCAGAAAGGATCTGCCGAACTGACACAGCTGAAAGCCTTGGGCACCAGCTTGGGTGGCGTCAGGATCCGGGAATATGTCAATATTGATGAAGCCTTGGCTGATCTTGGAACAGGCCGCATTCAGGCTGTTGCCAATGCCCTCCCGCTACAGGCTTATGCCGCCAGACAACGACCCGATCGCTTCGAAATGGTTCTGCCCCCCTTTGGCAAACCTGGGCACTTCGCATGGCTGGGACGCCAGGACGCTGATTCAGAAAGCCTGATTGAGGCGGTCAATGCCGCGCTGCTGCGCATGCACGAAGATGGACGCCTGGATGCCATTAACACGCGCTGGCTGGGAACGGCTCCCCGGCTGCCCCGTGTCATGCCCCAGTCCTAGCGGCATAGACAGATCTGCGATGGATACCGCTCTTCAGGTTATAGGCCGGAACATACCTTTTCTCCTCGATGCAGCTGGATACACGGCCACAGTATCAGGGGTGGGCATGATCATAGGCCTGGTGCTTGGCACGGTCCTCTGCATTGCCAAGGTTTCCGGCACCACCACCTTGCAACGCACCGCTGGTCTTTATATCAGCCTGTTCCGGGGCATCCCTCTTCTGGTCCAGATTCTGGCCTTGTTCTATCTTCTGCCCCATATTGGCATAGATCTTCCGGCATTGGCCTGCGCCATCCTGAGCGTCGGGCTGTGTGCCGCCGCCTATAATGCCGAGATTCTGCGCAGTGCCGTCCAGTCCATACCGCATGGCCAAGTTGAAGCAGCCTATGCAACGGGCATGACACGCATCACCCTCTGGCGACGCATCCTGTTGCCACAGGCTGTTCGCATCGGGTTGCCATCCCTGGTGAATGAGCTGGTTCTCCTGATCAAGGCATCATCCCTGGCATCGGTTATCGGCATCGCGGAGCTGACGCGCACAGCACAGAACATTGCCGGCCAAACATACCGCCACTTCGAGATCTATGTAACGGCAGGTGCCCTGTACCTGCTTCTCAGCCTGATCATTGCAACAGCCGGACGCCTAGCAGAAAAGCGATTGCTGGCCCCATACACCGGAAGAGGCTCCCGTGGACGCTGAACTGTTCCTTGCTTACGCCCCGGCTTTGGCATCTGGTCTTGGCGTCACGGCCCTGTGCTGGGTAACGGGATCAACCGGTGCCCTGCTCCTGGGCCTGGCCGTTGCCTGTTCCGTTCAATGGGGAGGCGTCATGACCAGACGTCTCCTTGCCAGCCTGACGGAAACAATCCGCGGCATCCCACTGCTGATCCAGCTGTTCCTGCTATACTACGGCCTGCCTGAACTCGGACTTGTTCTGGAGCCTCTGGAGGCTGGCGTGCTTGGCTTTGCCCTCTACGGCTCACCGTACTACGCCGAAGTCTTCCGTGCCGGGTTCCAGTCTGTACCCCGCGGACATATTGAAGCCGGCCGCTGCATCGCACTTTCCGAGGCAACAATCCTGCGGCGGATTATCCTGCCACACATGCTGGTCTCGATTACTGCCCCGCTGACCAACGTCACCATTATCCTGATCAAGGAAACGGCTGTTCTTTCTGTCATCACGGTGCCGGAACTCCTGTATGAAACCCAGAGCATGGCATCCGAGACCTTTCACTATGCAGAACCATTCCTGGCCTTGGCCTTGTGCTATTGGGGGCTGGTGGAATTAACAGCCTGGCTGGGTCGGTGCCTCGAGAAACGTATGACCCGGCACATGGTCCGACCAGGAGCAACAACACGCGCATAGCACTTCCGGCGCTGTGATTGCAGATTTGTACCAAGATCCTTATCCCCTCTCACAAGCACATTACGCCTTGGGCAGTAAGGTAAAAAACTGACCGCCTCGTGCCGAAACAGCCGATAAAATCTGGTTGCACTGCCATGGATAAATTTCAAAAAACCTTCAATTTCAGGTGACGCTCTCTTTCCACCAGCATTCTCACCGTCGTGCTCAAACATCTTATGGCACGTTCACACCTTTGCTCCGGTCGCACACACCCTCCTGAAGATCTTGGCGCCGATGACCGGATTTCCAATACATCAACAGCTCCCTCATTCCTGGATGTCTTGTCAGAATGCGCCGGCCAACCTGATGCGATCAGCACGGATCCAGCATCCTGAAAATGAACCCGGAAGCACCTATGACACATCGTCAACACGCTGGCCGGATTTCCATGAATTCATGCCACCAAGAGCATCCATACAGTGATCTGCAAAATTGGCGGCGGCCCCATCGGTTAACCCTGATACCAAGATCATCCAAAGACAAAATCCAGTGCAGCTACAGCCGCACACAGGGATACAGGTAAAGGCCACTCTCAATGGCATAGAGATGATTCCGGATTGCTCTCTCTGCAAAAAATCGAACCACATGGAAAATATATCAACCCTTGATGACGATCATGCTTCCATAAATAGAAGATTGAGATACAATCCTCTTGGCACGTTTTGGTAATTGCGTGCCCAGCCTGCTTTCTATTGTGTTACCGGCACCACTGCCAAAACCGTTTTAGTCCTGCTGTCCCGGAATGTCATGACCCTGACGCGTGAATCCTTCCTGCAACGCCCCCGATGCCCGAAGTTCTCCTTCGCGGCAGGCTTTGCTGTCAGGGTCCGGGATTTATAAAGCGTTCTTCCTGACGATTTGACCCCAACATTGAACCTCCGTCTGAAGGCTTGGAAAAGCGGCCAGACCGGGGCTGGGCGCATGTCTGAAAAGGTTGATCCACATGACCACACAAAATATCCAGATTGATAAAATCGCTTCTGTCACAAAAAATCTCGGACTAAGACATCAAGAGGAACTGACAAACCAACTTTCCTGCTGCATGGGTACAGTGCTGGCAGCCGAAGTTCTGGAAGACAAAAAGCTCTACAACACGCTTGAACTGCCCTCTGGCCGCATGTCCCTTTTGAAGAAAGGAGACATTATTGCCTGCGCACTGGGGCAACGCATGGCCCTCAAGGGATTTGCCGGCCACCTGCCTGCTTCGCTCAAGGTCAATGATACCATTCACCTGCTCAACGCAGGCGGTGTAGCCGGGATCTGCACATCAGCCAATGTACAGGAAGTAGGCGAGCCCCTGAGAATCCGGGTTCTGGGCGGTATCATGCGACACAACGCGCTGCTCAACATATCCGACGGAACCGTGTTTACCCCCCTTGATATCATGAAATCGGATACGCCCCTGATCATCACCACCGGCACATCTATGGACAGTGGAAAAACAACGGTCGCAGCGGAAATCATCAAAACCCTTACCCGTATCGGCATGAATCTGGCAGGAACAAAGGTAACCGGAGTGGGGTTACAACGTGATACCTACAAAATGCAGGACCATGGCGTAAAAAAGACGGTATCGTTCGTCGATTGCGGCATAACATCCACTGCCAATCTGGACGATACAACAGTCATCCGCATTGCCAAGGGTGCCATCGAACATCTAAGCCTCGGCAAACCCGATGCCATTGTTGTGGAATTCGGCGATGGTCTTCTGGGGCGTTATGGTGTGGCAGCAATCCTGAAAGACGCACAGATTCAGACGAACATCCGCTTGCATATCGGCTGTGCCCGTGATCCTGCCGGGGCCATTATGCTGGCGCGTGAATGTGCCGCCATGGGTGTCCCCCTTGATATCATCAGCGGCCCGGTAACAGACAACCAGGTCGGTCAGGATCTGGTCCGTGAACATCTACCCGGCATTCTGACCTACAACGCCTTTCATCCCCACAATGACTGGCTTGACCTTGTCATCAACCGCTGGTCAACAGCAGCCTAAAAACCAGCCATGACAGCTTGGGATTTCCGGTTATGAGCATCACAAAAATCAGGGCTTCCATTGTTGGTATTACCGGCTATACCGGCGTGGAGCTTTTGCGGATCTTGCTGGCACACCCCAATGTCAGGATTGCCCAGCTTGCCGCACGCGTGGAACAAGAGACCCGTATTGGTGAGATCTTCCCTCACCTTGCCCATCTGCCCCACATCATCACGCCTTGCCCAACCGATATACTGATTGCAGACAGCGACGTGGTCTTCATCTGCCTGCCACACAAGGCAGCGCAGGACATCGTGGCCGAACTGCACAGAAAGGTAAAAGTCATCGATCTTTCAGCCGATTACCGCCTGGATGATGCGGAACAGTACGAGAAATACTATGGCCCGCACAGGCATGCCCATCTGCTGAAAGAAGTCGTCTATGGCGCCCCCGAGATCAGCGGACACACGACAATAGCCGGTGCATCCACCGTATCCAACCCAGGCTGCTTCGCTCTCCTGATGCAGCTTATGCTTCTGCCGTTCAAGGGACACATTGCACACGCAAACCTTTTTGCCATAACCGGATCCAGTGGTGCCGGGAAAACAGCGTCAGATACAACACATCACCCTGTCCGCAGTCATAACCTGAAGTCCTACAGCATCAACACACACCGCCATATTGCGGAAATCGCCCGCGGGGCAGGCATAACGGAAGCACAGATGAACTTCGTGCCAAGCTCCGGCCCCTTTGTACGCGGTATTTTCGCACAAGGCTTCGTGACGCTGAACAGCCGATCTACAACCCCTGCCTCCCTCCTGCCAAACAAAGAAAAGCCAGGCCCCTATGCCAAAACATCGTTTGTCCGCCTGCAAGAGACGGTAGAGGCCGCACATGTTGTGGGATCAAACTACTGTGACCTCAGCTATCAGTTTGGCAACAATGGACAGATTCTGATTCAGGGTGCGCTGGACAACGTCGTGAAGGGCGCTGGTGGAAACGCTGTGCAGAACATGAACATCATGTTCGGACTGAGTGAAACAACGGGGCTGGATACGCTTACGCCCATGTACCCGTAGCCACGACACACCAGCCGCACAGGACATCAGGCAACGGCATGAAAAGGATGACAACGGTGACAACACTCAAGACAGAGACCGGGGACACGACAACAGACAGGGCATCTGGCGCCGGGGCCGGGACCGATCTGCTTCCCGATGTGTCAGACATCCGGAAATCAAATAAAACGAGGATGCCCCAGTTTTGTATCAATGCCTTCTACGAACGTAAATTCCGCGACACCCTGTTCGTTATAAAAGCCGGCGGCAAGGTCATAGAAAATGATACTGCACGGCAGAACCTTCTGGAAAATATACGGGACCTGACCCTGCATGGCGTCAGGGTTCTGCTGGTTTACGGTGGCGGCGCCGCCATGGATGCAGAGGCAGAAGAACGCGGCATCACCATAAACAAGCACCAAGGACGCCGCATCACAACGCCGGATGACCTGAAAATCATGATCGATGTTCTGGGGGGACGCCTCTCGCTTGCAGTCTATCAGGCAATGGCACGGGCCAGTCTGGAAGGCATAAGCCTGAATGCGGTGCCGCCAGACTGGATGAATGTGGAACTCCGCCCAAAGGTACCGGTTGATTTTGGTCTGGTGGGCGATATCAACACTGTATCTGCCCGTCCGCTGCAACGCCTGTTCAAGGTGACACGCTTTGTCGCCTGCCCCTGCCTGGCCATGACAGAAGATCATCACCTTGTGAATATCAATGCCGACACAGTTGCCACAGCACTGGCGATTGGGACACAGGCGCAGAAACTGATCTTCCTCTCTGATGTTGACGGCGTGCAGGTTCAGGGAGAAACCGCGCTGATGATTATGGCAGAGGATATTCCGGGGCTGATTGCCAACGGCACCGCAACCGGTGGCATGAAAGTCAAGCTGGAGAACTGCCTGAAAGCCCTGCATGGCGGGGTTCGCCGCATTCACCTGATTTCCGGACTGCGAAGAGACGCCCTGAAAAAGGAAATCTACGAACCTGTCAGCCCCGGCACCATGCTGATCAGGGAATCCGAACGCATGCATTACCTGAATGAAATCGAGGCCCAAGCGGCCTTGGGTGGAGAGCTGGCAGGGTAATAATGGCAGACACAACACACGATATCATTGATCGCACCTTTGATCTCCTGGTCAGAACCTATGAACCCCAGCCCGTGGTGATGGATTACGGATGTGGCATCTATGTCCATGATACCGAGGGAAAGAGGTATATCGACTGTGCTGCCGGCATAGCGGTCGCCTCCCTTGGGCATGCGCATCCCGCTGTACTCAACGCCTTGCAAACGCAAGGTAAGCGGCTGATGGCTGTCCAGAATTCCTACGCAACACCGGAAAGGCTAAAAGCCGCAGAATTGATCGTCACAACATCCTGCATTGATCGCGTATACTTCTGCAATTCCGGGACCGAAAGTGTGGAAGCGGCCCTGAAATGCGCCCGCAAATGGGCCAGCGAAACCAAGGGCACCGCCTGCAACGAAATCATCACATTCCGGAATTCGTTCCACGGACGAACCTATGGCGCTGCAAGCGTAACAGAGAAATGCCACGCCCAACCGTTCTTTGGCCCCTATCTCCCCAGCATCAAATGGGCCACGTTCAATAATCTTGAGAGTGTAACTGCCCTGATATCGGACAGGACAGCCGCGATCCTTGTCGAACCCGTGCAGGGCGAAGGGGGGCTGACAGTGGCGGAGCCGGCATTCCTGCACGGACTGCGAATGCTGTGTAATGCGCATGACATCTGTCTGATCTTTGACGAGGTGCAGTCCGGCTTCGGAAGGCTTGGCTTTCTGCATGCACATCAAGCCTTTTCCGATGAGAATGGCGCTATACCCGAACCGGATATCATCACCTGGGCCAAGGGCATGGGCGGGGGCTTCCCTGTCGGGGCCATGGGAGCAAGGGAACGGTTCGGACAAGCCCTTGTTCCCGGCACACATGGTTCCACTTATGGCGGAAATCCTCTCGCATGCGCGGTGGCCCATGCCGTCATTTCGGAAATACAAAAACCCGGCTTCCTGGAACAGGTCAGGAATGTTGGAGAAATTCTGCAGAACGGCCTGCGCAGGCTGCAAAGAAAAAGCGCCCTGATTAGCGATGTTCGGGGAAAAGGGCTGATGCTCGGATTGGAAACATCCATGGATGTGAAGACCTTGATCCATGCCCTGCAATCCAACGGACTGATGACCACCCAAGCCGGAAAGAACACGGTACGCATAACACCACCACTGATCATGACCAACGACCAGGCACAGGATGTTCTGGAGATCATTGAGAAAACACTGGGGGACCTTCAATGACGCCAAACACACCACGGCACTTCATAAACCTGCCAGAGATTCCGCCCGGCACACTGCGCGGTCTTATCCGGCATGCACGCCAGCTGAAAGCTCTCAAACACCAGCCGCCACAAATGTTTTCTGGCCTTTCTCTTGCCATGTTGTTTGACAAGCGATCAACACGCACACGTGTGTCCTTTGAAGTGGCGATGAAACAGCTGGGGGGCCACAGCGTCGTGATGAGCAAGGAGGAATCCCAGATAGGCGGCGCCGAGAGCATTGAAAGCACCGCCAAGGTCCTGTCCCGGTTTGTTGATGCCATCATGGTGCGCATGAGCAACCACAGCGCACTGGAAGAGCTGGCCCACCATGCCACCATCCCGGTGATCAACGGCATGACGGATCGCTCACATCCCTGCCAGATTATCGCCTCTCTGATGACGATCGAAGAACACCTGGGCAGCATCAACGGGCGTAAACTGGCCTGGTTCGGGGATTACAACAACGTTGCCAGAACATATGTACTGGCAGCGCCCTTGTTCGGATATGAGATGGTTGTCAGCGGGCCGGAAGAGGTTATGCCTCCTTCACCCGACTTTCCTTATGAGCCGGACCCGAAGAAGGCCGCCCATCATGCCGATGTCCTGATCACCGATACGTGGGTATCCATGGGGCAGGAAGGCAAGGGCATTGAGCCGTTTTTGCCCTATCAGGTCAACAGCACCCTGATGTCACTGGCCCGGCCCCACGCTATTTTCACGCACTGCCTGCCGATCCACGAGTGGGAAGAAGTATCCGAAGAGGTCGCAAAATCATCAGCATCTGTCATATACGATGAAGCGGAAAATCGCCTGCACGCCCAAAAAGCTGTTCTGGCATGGTGCCTTAAAGACGCGGGGGTCAAGATACCCCGACCGGAACATAATAATATGGCGCACAACCCGTCATAACGGTACCAAACAGACAAAGTGTCCGCCTTCCGCCCTTCCGAAGACAGGATAGAAGGCGGAGCGACAGGGCTGGTATCGTGTGTGACATGATCGCATTCACAGCCCTGAAAAGATGCTTTTCTGTCACTGTCACGAATATTCAGGAACCAACTCATCCTGCCGGTCATACGCTGCGGTTATCTTTTCCTGATAATTGTTCACCCAGCGCCGCTTCTTGTTATCATATCGCCAGTAACGACTGCTTGTGATGCCGCATTCTGCCAAGAGCTCAAGCTTTCTCCTGCACGACTCCAGAAAATGACCATAAGGTGTATAGCGCTTGTAATAATTGTACTCTTCATCAAGACCGCAGGCTGATGCCCGTTCTTTCAGCCGTTCAAAACGCGCAACATAGCTGCACATTCTGTCGGCCATCTTCTGCTGATTACCCTTTCCAAGGATTTTAATAGCAGACTGATCAAGAGATCTCAGGCTCTGGATTGTCTTCTCAACATCCTCTTCTCCATACCCTGACAAATCGAAACGGCTGAAGGACGGATCTGCACATTCACGGATCATAAGCGCGTGCCGTTGCAATTGCCGATCAAGACTTGCCAGATGCCCCCTGAAGTCACTCCTTTCCATATTTCTGGGTTCCTCCTTGAAGATTTTGGTCTGCTCCTCGACCTCTCCGCGCTGCAACTCCATTTCCTTTTTTTGCAGACTCAAGGCCCTTTGCTGGAGAATGACGGCAACAAGCGCCCATATCAGAGCCAAGGGAGAGAAAAAGCCTGAAATGAATTCCCCCCGTTCATCCAGCGACATCCCACGCCACGTCTTTATACCCGGCCCCGGTGAATATAATTAATATGCAAACACAATCATGCACAGAAGCGAAAGCGCTGCAGCCAACCAGAATACTTTGGATCGAAAATCACTGTCCGTTTTATGGATCATTTTGCAATCCCCCCATATCGCATCAATCTATCCAATACATTGGATCATTCTGGCATTATTCCACCCTGGAAAACGCATAAGACACAATACATGATCTTTCCTCATAAGAAAGAATATCATGTCAAATCATGGTATTATTGTGATTGGGCAAGACATCGTGAGAAGGGGCTGCCCCCTACACCATAGGGTCGATACCTGGATTATATGGTCACATCAGCCGCACAGAGGGCATCTGCAAGCAGGCAACACCAGTTCCCATCCCACAGAAGTGTGGTCAAAGTGTGGGACAGTGCCGCTTCTCTTTTTGAAGGTGCTTATAAATCAATGCGTTGGAGAACGAAAATGGCGGAGAGGGTGGGATTCGAACCCACGGTACCCTTGCGGGTACAACGGTTTTCGAGACCGCCCCGTTCGACCGCTCCGGCACCTCTCCACCTTGATCTGCTACCTTGATTTATTGATAGCAGCTGCTCCGAAATTTCTGGTTTTTCTGCAAAAACCGCAGTCGTCGGAGGCGGCGGACCATATCGCGGGCAGCATCCTCTTGCAACCCCTGTTTTTATCAAGAATGACCTGAGAAGGCAGCGGCAAGACCTCAAAAACTCATAACAAGAGCCCGAATCGCAGTAGAATAAGGGATCCCAGCCCCCGGAAAGACAAGTACCCGCACCTGAAGAAGCCCAAAATACGCAATCCAAAACCCGACGACTCCCACCTTCCAAGCCATAATTACGGAGATATTTCAGGACCTGGCAGAAAAGTCAGGGCAAACCGGGGGGTTTTTCAGCCTCCCCCATTGACAGTTGGGGTCGCGTGCGTATTATTGCGCCCTCTTTCAGCGGGTTGCCTGATGGTTTCCCGCCCCATGATTATAAAAAAAGGTTGCAGCACCATGTTCGCAGTCATCAAGACCGGCGGCAAGCAGTACAAGGTCGCCAAGGATGACATCATCGCAGTTGAGAAAATCACTGCCGATACGGGTTCATCCGTGAAGTTTGACCAGGTCCTGCTGGTCGGCGACAAGGTCGGCGCCCCCGTGGTGGACGGTGCCTCCGTCACCGCCGAGGTGCTGGAACAGTTCCGCGACGAGAAGGTGATCGTTTTCAAGAAAAAACGTCGCCAGAACTATCGCCGCAAGAATGGTCACCGCCAAGCTCTGACCTTGGTGAAGATCACCGGCATCAGCGGCTGAGAACGCTGGTTCGGTCAGATAAGGGAGCAGAGAAATGGCTCATAAAAAGGCAGGCGGCTCTTCGCGTAACGGTCGCGACACAGAGGGCAAACGCCTTGGCGTGAAGAAGTTCGGTGGCGAAGCTGTCGTTCCGGGCAATATCATCATCCGTCAGCGCGGCACAAAGTGGCACCCGGGTCAGGGTGTGGGCTTGGGTCGTGACTACACCATATTTGCCACTGTAGAAGGCAATGTGCAGTTTCGTCAGGGCTTCAAGCGTCGGACCTACGTCTCTGTCGTTCCAGCTGCGCAGGCTGCGGAATAAAACAGGAAACGGGAGAGATCCCTTTTCATTATCGGATACAGTCCTTGACAGACTGTAACGACCGACAGGGGAATGGAGTGTCCATTCCCCTTTTTGGCGTCCAAGCCGGAAGCCTGCATTGCAGGGGGTCAGCCCTCTGAAGCTTTTGTGCTTTTCCCGGCAGACAGGACGTTACACAGCATGAAAGACGGGCAGAAAGCACATGAAGTTTCTGGACCAGGCCAAGATCTATATTAAATCCGGCGCCGGCGGAAACGGCTGTGTCAGTTTCCGCCGGGAAAAATTCATCGAATATGGCGGTCCCGACGGCGGTGATGGCGGTTGCGGGGGCGACGTCATCGTAGAGGCCGTCCAGAACCTGAATACCCTGATCGATTTCCGTTATCAGCAGCACTTCAAGGCTGAACGCGGAATCGGCGGGGCCGGGCGCAATATGACAGGTCGTGATGGGCACGACTGCGTCATCAAGGTTCCGGTCGGAACACAGGTCCTGGACGCTGACCAGAAAACCGTTCTTGCCGACATGACAACGCCGGGACAACGCACAGTGCTTCTGAGGGGCGGAAACGGTGGCTGGGGCAATGCACGATTCAAGTCATCAACAAACCAGGCGCCCCGCCATGCCAACCCGGGGGAGCCCGCCAAGGAAGCTGAAGTGTGGCTGCGCCTGAAACTGATTGCCGATGTCGGGCTGGTTGGCCTTCCCAATGCCGGCAAGTCTACGTTCCTGGCTGCGGTTACGCGGGCACGCCCCAAAATTGGGGACTATCCCTTTACAACCCTGCACCCCAACCTGGGCGTCGCCCAGATTGACGGGGATGAATACGTTATCGCCGATATCCCCGGCCTGATCGAGGGAGCCCACGAAGGGCATGGTCTGGGCGATCGCTTTCTGGGACACGTTGAACGAACAGCCGTTCTCCTGCATCTGGTTGATGGGACCCAGGATGATCCTGGCCAAGACTACCGTATCGTACGGACCGAACTGGAAGCCTATGGCGGGGGGTTGGCTGACAAGCGTGAAATCATCGTCCTGAACAAGATTGATGCCCTGTTCCCGGAACTGGTCGAAGAGCAGAAGAAACTGGTTGAAGCGGAAGCGGGTAAAAGTGTCTACACGATGTCAGGAGCCGCTGGACTCAATCTGCCGGATATCCTACGCCTGCTGAACCGTTTTGTTCAGGAAGACCGGGCCGAACATGGGAATATTCCACGCGCAGCCCTGGACACCGGTGTCCGTCGCTATGAAAGGGGACCCATGCCACCCCTGCCCGATCGTCAGGATGAGTTTGATGAGGACGAGGGAGACTGGTACACGCCTCTTGACGAGGATGGAGAATGGCGTCCATGACGACACGATGCGACCCTGATATACAACAACGGACCTTGCAGCAGGCACGGCGTATCGTTGTCAAAATCGGGTCGGCGCTTCTGGTTGATGCGCCCAGCGAAACCATCCGCGGGGACTGGCTGGCTTCAGTTGCGCAGGACATAAAGGCTCTGCGCGCACATGGGGCAGAGGTCATCGTGGTATCGTCCGGCGCCATTGCTGT
The DNA here is from genome assembly GCF_012102745.1 of Haematospirillum sp. H4485. Lineage (GTDB taxonomy): Bacteria > Pseudomonadota > Alphaproteobacteria > Rhodospirillales > Rhodospirillaceae > Haematospirillum. Next base: position 35,028 of record NZ_JAAVSY010000003.1, on the reverse strand, counting down.
CGGACGACACCACTTGGGTCTGACAGGAACACGGTTAAGACTGGCAGAAAAACAGGCGGCAGCGGCAACAGGGCAAATCCGCCTGGCCCATGCGTGGCAGGAAGCCATGGCTGAACACGGGATTACGGTTGCACAGATCCTGCTGACCTTGGGTGATTCCGAAGATCGCCGCCGCTATCTGAATGCACGCAATACACTGGATACCCTGCTCCGGCTTGGGGCATTACCGGTTGTCAATGAAAACGACACCGTTGCCACCCAGGAAATACGCTTCGGCGACAACGACCGCCTGGCAGCCCGGGTTGCAGAAATGGTGGCGGCGGATACACTGGTTCTTCTGTCCGACATTGATGGTCTCTATACAGCCGATCCTTCAACGGACCCCTCGGCCCGTCTAATTCCCGAGGTTCGGGAACTGACACCCGATATTACAGCAGCAGCCGGGGAATCACGTACCAGCGTCGGAACAGGTGGCATGGTCACAAAGCTGATGGCAGCCCGGATTGCCATGAATGCCGGTTGTGCCATGGTGATTGCCAGCGGCCATACCCTTCACCCGCTGGCAGCCATCAATCAGCCAGGTCAGCGAACTTGGTTCCTACCCTCAGGAACCGTACCACCGGCACGCAAGAAGTGGATTTCCGGTTCTATATCTCCCATGGGATGCCTTGTTGTTGACGCCGGGGCTGCACAGGCCCTGCAGAATGGTGGGTCTCTCTTGCCCGCAGGCGTTACACATGTTGACGGAGAGTTCTCCCGCGGTGATACGGTTCGCATCATGGGCCCGGACGGGTCTGTTCTGGGCCATGGCCTGTCCAACTATACAACAACAGAAGCGCAACAGATCATGGGTCGCCACAGCGCGGATATTGCCAATATTCTGGGCTGCCAGGGACGCAAAGAGCTGATACATCGTGATGACATGGTCATTGACCCGATACAGGGGGCACAAGGTGAACGCGACAGACAGTCTTTCCCTGGATGATATTGGACAAAAAGCGCGGCAGGCACAGTCCATTCTGGCAATAGCCCCGAGTACTGCCCGTAACCTGGCATTAACAGAGGCTGCACAGGCCTTGCGGAGTGATCAGAACCTTATTCTGGATGCCAATGTGCAAGACCGTTCGGCGGCACAGGCGGCAGGTATCACGCCATCCATGCTGGATCGCCTGAGTCTTGATGCTCATCGCATCGAGGCCATGGCCCGTAGCCTGGAAGATATTGCATCTCTGCCGGATCCTCTGGGGACTGTGCTGGCCAACTGGGAACGCCCGAATGGCCTGCGGATTTCCCGTGTTCGTGTTCCCCTGGGGGTCATCGGGGTTATTTACGAAAGCCGCCCCAATGTAACAGCCGACGCCGGTGGTCTCTGCCTGAAGTCCGGCAATGCTGTCATTCTAAGGGGGGGATCGGAGAGCTTCCATTCATCACAGGCCATCCTGGGGAGTCTGCATACCGGCCTCAAGAAAGCGGGCTTGCCGAAAGAATGCCTGCAGATGGTACAAACAACGGATCGCGCTGCCGTAGGGGCGCTACTGCGCATGGATCGCTATGTCGATGTTATCATTCCACGCGGTGGACGGTCCCTGATTGAACGTATCACGGCCGAAAGCAGGATTCCTGTTCTGAAGCACCTGGACGGGATCTGCCACACCTACCTTCATACAGCAGCTGATCCCGATATGGCCGTATCGGTGGTACTGAATGCCAAAATGCGCCGTACCGGCATCTGCGGAGCAACGGAAACGCTTCTGGTTGATCGCACGGTTGCTCCAGCGCTTCTGCCACGTGTGGCAGAAGCGCTGGCAGAACGCGGGTGCATGCTGAAGGGCGATCCTGAGGCCTGTACCCTTGTGCCCTCCATGCAGCCCGCCCATGATGACGACTGGGACACGGAATACTTGGATGCGATCCTGTCAATCCGGATTGTGAGGGGGCCAGATGAGGCCATCCAGCACATCCAACGTCATTCCAGCCACCATACAGACGCCATCATCACCGAAGACGCTAGTGTTGCTGAACGCTTTCTCAACACAGTTGATTCCGCCATCGTCATGTGGAATGCATCAACCCAGTTTGCAGATGGCGGAGAATTTGGCATGGGGGCCGAAATTGGCATAGCGACCGGAAAACTGCATGCCCGGGGGCCGGTTGGGACAGAGCAACTGACAACATTCAAGTACCACGTGCGCGGTAACGGACAGTGTCGGGCATAGACCTGACATTTCCCGGCCCGGTACCCAGCCGGGGCGACCATCGCCGGCGGAAGATCGGGCTTCTGGGGGGATCTTTCAATCCAGCCCACGACGGACACCGTCATATCAGCCTGGAAGCGATTCGCCGGCTGGGCCTTGATGAGGTCTGGTGGCTGGTCTCGCCGCAAAACCCGCTGAAACCAAGGGCAGGCATGCTCCCCCTTCCGATCCGGATCGAAAAGGCACGCCACATGGCACGCCACCCGAGAATCCGGGTCAGCGGCCTTGAGAGCCATTTGCCCTCCCGCTTTACAGCCGATACCCTGCGTGCCCTGAAAACCCGATTCCCGGCCGCCCAATTTGTCTGGTTGATGGGAGCGGACAATATGCTACAGATACCGCACTGGTATCGTTGGTCTACAATCTTTTCCCTGGTCCCCGTTGCGATTCTGGACCGGGGTGAATATGCTGGAAGAGCCTTGGTTGGCACAGCCGCCCAGCGCTTCCTGCGGTTCCGTGTTGCGGCATCGCAGGTGAGTGATCTGGCAGGCAAGACACCACCGGCATGGGCTTTCCTGCGGATACGGCTCCACCCGGCCTCATCAACGGCAATACGGAGCCAGAGAAGGGAGCCTGAGGAACGGACCTGAAGGGCCGGACCCGGATATCAGAGACAAGACGGCTATGCCAGAGGAGAGAACCATTCATACGACCCCTGCACCACAGTCCCACAAAGATGGTCTTCCGGGCCTGATCGGCGACTGCCTCGACGCCAACAAGGCTGAGCACATCACGGTTATCGATATTCGCGACAAGACGTCAGCGGCCGACACCATGATCATTGCATCCGGACGTTCCCCACGTCATGTATCAGCCTTGGCGGGCCATGTTGTCGATATGCTCAGGGAACACGGCATCCGGGCAGCAACCGAAGGACGCGAAACCTGCGACTGGGTCCTGATCGATGCCGGTGATATCTTGGTCCATCTGTTCCGTCCCGAAGTCAGGGCATTCTATAATCTGGAAAGAATGTGGGGCGGCGGCAATGCACCTGTACCGGAAAACATGGTGCACAGAAGTGGCGGGAACTGGGAAGTAACGGCGTGACAACAGGCATCTCGCAGCCGGGAGCGCAATAATGCCTTTTGTGATCGCAGCGGTGGGTCGGTCCCGCCCGGGGCCGGAACGGGCGCTGTATGAACACTACCTGTCACGCCTGCGCGAACCTGTACTTTTAAGAGAAGTCGAAGAGAAGAAACCCCTCCCGGTGCCAGACCGCATGGCCCGGGAGGGGAAGCTCCTCTTGTCCTGCGTCCCAACGGGATCAAAAGTCGTTGTTCTGGACGAACGTGGGCGCATGCAGAGCAGCAGGGACTTTGCCTCTGCATTGGAACGGTGGCTGGGTGAAGGGACCTCGACCATTTCCTTCCTCATCGGAGGCGCTGATGGGCACGATCCTGCTGTCAGGGACCGCGCAGACCTTCTACTGGGATTCGGCAGCATGACATGGCCCCACATGCTGGTACGCGGTATGCTGGCCGAACAGCTGTACCGGGCCAAATGTATCATGGATGGCCACCCCTATCACCGGGACTGACCTCCCCTATTTCTCCTCGCGATGGTCGCAAACACGGGGCCGTTCCGCATTGTTACGCAGGACAGAGGAAATCTCATCCCGGCTGATGCGTCCATCGTGATCAAGGTCAAAAGCCTCGATTCCATCGTCATAGGACATAAACTCATCCAACGCGATCAGGCCATCTTGGTTCAGGTCTATAGCCCGATACATCCAGACATGGTGCTTCTCACGCGCGATCTCATTCTTGGGATGGACCCACAGATGATCCAGGCTGCTACGATATCCCTGCATCCACTCAGCCCGGTCAAGAAACCCGCTCTGATCTCCATCAAGCTGATGAAATCTTGAGTTACGCACCGCCGATCGCTCATCGCGCGTAATCACCCCGTCACGATTCTGGTCAAAGACTTGCAGGATAGCCTCCGTCCGGTCCTCATATGGAGAGGACAGCACCTGGGAAGAAAGTAATGAAAAGCAAGATACAAATGATCCAATAAAAAAGGCCAGATTCCGTACCCTCATCATGGAAGCTCCTTATACATGGATTAACCACATGAAATAGAACGTTGTCATACAAATATGATGTCCGTATAATGGAATAATATTCGTAGACACTCCGTTATGCATAAATTATATTTCATGTGGCCATGTACAAGACATCGAAAATAATAGCGTCAGCCATATGCGCTGTTCTCTTGGCTGCGCCTCCTGTTCACTCACGGTCCTATAGCCACGAGCAAGCCCGGAATGCTCTGGAGGCTGGAGAAATTGCCTCTCTCCGTGATGTTGTGACAACGTGCGAAGCTGATTTTTCCGGCCGTATCGTACAGGCCGATCTTTCAAGGGATTTTAAGGGGTGGGTATACAATCTTAAAATGCTGACCCCAAATGGAAGCATCTTGAAGGTGCGCTACGATGCCCTTACCAAAGAACTGGTCAGCGCGCGCGGTCACGATCTTGTCCGCTGGTATCGGGGGGAACCTGCTGCACTTGCAGAAGTGGCATCTCCCGGATCCATGCGATCACGCGTGAGAGAGGAGCCGCCCTCACCCCCCACAGCAATGGGGCATATACCACGTACGTTGCCATGGTATCATAACCTGCTGCAATGGCTGGAACCCGACATAGACGAACCACCACCACCGTCTTCACTGGAACCAGACCTGCCTCTTCCACCAGAGGACAGGACAAACCGGTAGCACCGCATCAAAGAACGCCACAATATCCAGAAAGAGCTCGTTTATGCGTCTTCTTGTTATCGAAGATGAACCAGCATTGCAATCTCAGCTGTTCCAGACCCTGCGGAGCTATGGCTATGCCGTGGATGTATCTGCGGACGGAGAAGATGGCCACTTTCTGGGTGAAAGCATACCCTTTGATGCCATCGTCCTAGACTTGGGACTACCCGGTATTGACGGACTGAGCATCCTGAAAAAATGGCGCGAATCAGGAATCAATACACCTGTGCTGATTCTGACCGCCCGCTCCAGCTGGCAGGAAAAGGTTGATGGCATTGACGCCGGGGCCGACGACTATCTCGCAAAGCCGTTTCGCATGGAAGAGCTCTTGGCCCGTATCCGCGCATTGATCCGTCGCTCCAACGGCCATTCCTCCAATGAGCTGGTCTGTCAGCCTGTTCAACTGGACACCCGAACCGGTCGCGTTATGGTCCGTGACAAGCTTGTCCCCCTGACAAGCCACGAATATCGGGTTTTAAGTTACCTGATGCATCATCAGGGCCGAATCATTTCGCGTAGCGAATTGACGGAGCATCTTTATGCGCAGGACTTTGACCGTGACTCCAACACAATAGAAGTGTTCATCGGGCGACTGAGGCGCAAACTGGGTTGCGACATCATCCAGACTGTCCGCGGCCTTGGCTACCAAGCCTTGCCAGAAAATACAATCCAGAGAACAGGATCCTGACCTCTGTGACCAAAACACCTGCACAGAATCGAAACCCATCATTACGGGTACGTCTTCTCGTCGGAGCCGCACTCTGGGTCAGCATGGCCTTGGCCATTGCAGGCTTCGGCCTGCAAGCCCTGTTCGAGAATTTTGTGCAGGGCCAGATGGTCAGCCGCCTGTCTGTCATCCTTGACCATATTGCTGCCAACATCGATATCGGTGCCGACGGTCAGATTACCCTGCTGTCCCGACCGGCAAACCCGCTGTTTCAACGCCCTCTTTCCGGCCTTTACTGGCAAGTGGAATACGGAAACAAGGTCATTTTGCGATCCCGTTCACTCTGGGATGAGCAAATGGAGCTTCCCTACGCAGCAAGTCCCCTCGATGGATCAATACAGGTCGAGTATGCCGGTGGACTAGGACAATCCAAGATCCTGGCCGTCACGCGGTTTATTACCCTGCCGGAAACACATCGCCTGTTTCGCATTGTTGCAGGAACAGATGAACGCAGCCTGGAGCGGCTCTTTACCAGATTCTGCCGCATTATCACGATTGCCCTTGGTCTTCTTGCCATTGGAATTACAGCTGCCGTCTGGGGACAGATAACATTCGGTCTGGCACCCTTCAGGCACCTACGGCAATCCTTGGCCGATATCCGCAGCGGAAAAAACAATACTCTGGAAGGCCGCTGGCCGATTGAAGTTGTGCCCTTGGTCGAAGATCTTAATGCACTTCTCCTTCACCATGACAAAATGGTAAAAAACGCACGGACACACGCCGGCAATCTGGCCCATGCCCTGAAGACACCCTTGGCCGTCATCATGAATGAATCGGATCAACTGGACAAACGGGGACAGCATCAGGCTGCACGTCTTCTGAAGCAACAAACAGAAACCATGCAACGCCATATTGAGCACCATCTGGCACGGGCACGGGCCCAAACATCCACAAAGACACGGGGCCTGCGTACGGCGCCAGAACCATCTATTGAGCGTCTGTGCCGGACCATGCGTCACCTTCACAAGACAGACATCAAGGTTAACCTTGACGAACACTGCCCCTCTTTTTGCGGCAACCAGGAAACACTGGAGGAAATCATTGGCAACCTTCTTGACAATGCCTGCAAGTGGTCAAGGGGCCAAGTCGTTGTACAGGCGGGATCAAACGTTGACGGTGAGTTATGGATAAGCGTGGATGATGATGGACCCGGCATACCGGACTCACATATCGACGCAGCCCTGCACCGGGGGCATCGCCTTGATGAAAGCAAACCAGGCAGTGGTCTTGGGTTATCGATTGCAGACGACCTTGCCCGAACAGCGGGAGGATCGCTGCACCTTGGGCGCTCCGCAATCCTTGGGGGCCTTATGGCACATGTAACCCTCCCCGCATCAAATACGACGTGTCGGCAACAGACTGAACGGGTCTACAGCGCTGCTGAACCGGTAGAGGCCGCCTCTTCTCTCTCCGGAATCAGATAACTGGACGGGCTGTACTTGTTACTGGCACCGGAAGCAGCATCAATCACCACACCAGTACCACCACCAAGAATAATGTTGCCGAATGTCATGGCTGCAACATCAGACTCTACCGTAATCTCAGCCGTACAATATCCCTCTTTCTCGCAACACACCAAGATATCGAGCTTTGTTTTCTCAACCTTCACAGCCCATGGCGTTGTCACCTGCACGATGATACGATTTCACTGGGTGAAAAGAACGGCCTGTGGGGGTATTCCTTCAATGATGGATGAACAGATTGAAGTCATCATGACAGGCACAGACGCAACAACAAAACACCTCACACCCCCCAATAAGGCCCCAAGAACGCATTGAGCAAGATAACCAATAGAAATAACAACTTGCTGATATTCTATTTGAAATTAATACAGGCAGGGCTTGGTTGATTCTTCCCGAGCCGCTATGATGGCACGGCCAGCGCCACGCCCTTGCAAACCCGGGAGAGTTTCTGACGTGAGTTCACATACCCAAGACACAACCGTTGCCGACGGGCTTTCCGCGACAGCCTCGTCCCTGCGTGCTGCCCTGAACTACGTATCGGCGCGCGATGAGTTGACCTGCCCGGACAGCGTGATCAACAACGCCCGCAACGACGAACCTGTTTTTGTGCTGCGTGCCCGCGACATGGTTTCAACGACGACGATAGAGTGGTGGATCTGGTGTGCACGCAATCGTGGGGTGCCTGCAGACAAGCTGGAACGTGCCGAACGCCAGCGCCGGGCAGCTGACCTCTGGATTGAAAAAAGACTACCCGTACAATCCGCATCAGATGGACGGGTCTGTGTGCGCACCGCACGCTCCGAACGGGAAGATCATGCATCGGTCCTGAACTCGGCTCACCCTGATGAGCCCGTGTTTGTGATCGTTGCCTCGGATGCCGTTGCTGCAGAAGTTGTTGAGTTCTGGGCCTTTATGGCTGAACGCCACGGCGCTCCCGCCAGAAAGATTGAAGGGGCCATGGAAGTGGCAAAAGCCATGGCACGCTGGGCTGAAAAAAGGGTTGTTGGCTTCACCCCCAGGCGTATATCCTCCTCGGCGTCAGTTCAGGAGATACCAAGACCACGCCACAGAACCAGCATGCAGCTCGTCTGTATGGAATGCGGCCACAGGGAAACCGTGGGGACTCCGCCTTATGACGAGGAAATGCTGACAACTGTCCGCGAAATGTGCGAGGGGGCCTGTCCATCCTGTGGGGCCGAACCCAAGCAGGACAGCGTCGGTCGCACGACACGCGTTCTAACCACCGAAATGGCTGAAACACCCTGAAACGTGTTGTTTCGTCCTTTCTCCGCTCAACCCCGCTGTAAGGATACCTGCGGGCATGTTGCATTTGTTTCGCTCTCTTGCCAATCTTTTGGGTGGTCTGGCCTTGCTGGCCACTGCCTACGGTTTTCTTGGCACCCTGCTGTCCGTCCGGCTGTCGATGGAAGGCTACTCCGAGACCGTCTCCGGTAATGTTCTCGCCTGCTTTTATGTCGGGCTGATTGCGGGATCCTTCCTGGCCAAAGGCTTTATCGCGTCGATCGGACATATCCGCTACCTGTATGTCATGATTATCGGGTTCGCCTTGGCGGCACTGGCCCACAGCCTTGTTGTAGACCCCATTGTATGGGGAGCGCTGCGTATTGTGTCGGGCTTCTGCATGGCGGGATCCTTCGTCGCGCTTGAAAGCTGGTTGAATGCCAAAGCCAACAACCAACAACGGGGAACCTTCCTAGCTATCTATATGCTGACCGCCTATCTGTCTGTTGGCGGCGGACAGAAGCTGATCACAGTGGCCGACATCGGCGATGATATCCTGTTCTTCCTGGCAGGGGGCATTGCAACGCTGGCCCTTGTGCCGGTCATGCTGACCCGAAAAGCAGAACGCCCCGCACGTCCGGAACCCGAGAAGATCGGTCTCTCCGCTCTTATGTCCACACCGCGCCTTGGCATGATTGGCGCTACCGTATCGGGGATCCTGCTCGGGTCCTTTTACAGCATGATGCCCCGCTATGGGGTCGAAGTTGGTCTGGACGCAGAGGGCGTATCAACCCTGATGCTGTGCGGCTTCTTTGGTGCCATGGTTTTCCAGATACCTGTCGGTAAATTGTCGGATCGCATCAACAGGCGCCACGTCATCTTGGCTGTCAGCCTGCTTCTGACTGGTCTTTCCATTGTTCTGACAGCCATAACCGCCACCAGTCCGGACTCCTCCACCTTCTCCGGCTTGACATTCCTGTCGGTGGTGTTCGTGTTCAGTGGCATGCTGTTCGTGGCATTTCCGCTTTCGATATCCTATTCGAATGACCGGGCAGCCCCAAGCAAGCTGGCCGCAACGGCCGGTGCCATGAATCTCTTCAATGCCATTGGCTGCATGGCTGGCACGCTGTTGGTGGCAAAGGCCATGGAGATAACAGGTCCCTTGGGCTTCTTCATCTTCATCGCAGCATGTGGCGTCTTCATGTCTGTTGTTTGCCTTGTGCAGAAAGATGATTGCCACAGGGCAGCAGAAGATGGGGATACAATGGCAGCCGAGCCAATTGCCCTTCACCGCACCGTTCCGTCCGGGCTGCGAGAAGCTGGACAAAGACGGCGCAATGTCGGGTGACATAGCCCGTCATCTGTCGGGCCATGCTCCAAGGACATGGCAAAGGATGGTTTCGGGTCGTCGACTGAACCTCGTCGACCCGTCACCTCTGGATGTGGAAATAACCGATATTGCCCTTGGCCTATCCCGCAACAGCCGCTGGAACGGGCAGACCATTGGGCCACATGCATGGTCTGTTGCACAGCACAGCGTCTTTGTCGTGGACATTATGAAACGGTTCAGGCCACGCCCGGAACCAAGCCTTTTGCTTGCCGGACTTCTCCATGACGCACCGGAATATGTCACGCATGACCTGGTTACCCCCCTGAAAGCCGTTGTAGGGGATGTCTTCCGCGAGGTTGAGGACCGACTGATGTGTGCAATCCACGTACGATTTGGCTTGCCGCCCCGCCTTTCCAGCCCGGACAAGACCCGGATCAAGAAAGCAGACCTGATAGCGGCAGCAACCGAAGCCGTTCAACTTGCAGGGTTCTCTTTGCACGAGATTCGCCCTGTCCTGTCGATCAAGGCCAAACCAGCAGCATGGGCCCGTCTATTGCCTCTCCCGGCGACAGAGGCAGCCCGTCTCTTCCTGGACACATTTTCCGAACTTCACAAGGCCTTATAGGCCTCCTGAGCGCCCCTGGTTCCTATGGACCGGGTGTACACCGTCAGGATACCAGGGTTATCTGTATGCATTGCAATACCTGCGCTGTGCACAGCACAACGCCGCCGTTGCTTGTGCGCAAGTTCCAGACGGATGTCTCTGGAGAAGGACGCCCCCGATGTCGCTCTCGCTGCTGCTTTTCATGGATACAGCTGCAATACATGGCAGCCCCGGCCTCGCCGCCTTTGGGGTTCTCTTTCTTGCCATCTGCACGATGATGTCCTTCCACCTTCTGGCAACACGATCAGAACAAACTGGAATACGGCGCAAGATTGACACGCTGGGGCCCGTTGTCCTGTTCAGCTTTGGGGTACTGGGTGGCTACACAACAACCTTCTTGGCCTTGCCAACAGCGCTGGAGCCAGGCTTTCATCCCCTCATTCTATCGCTGGGGCTTGTTATCGGGGTCCTCGCCGCCTATGCCGGCATGAGCCTCATCGACACAACAGAAGCCAACCTGCCACGCAGTGCGCTAGCTGGCGGAACCGTTGCCTTGGGGCTGTGGGCAACATTCTACTGTATCCTGGAGTCAATGCTGATCATACCGGATCTGGAATATGACCCCGTCCTGTCTGTCAGCGCATTGTGCATCACAGCTTTGATCTGTAGCGCCGCTTTTGTAACCTTCCCCCGAACGCACGGCCCGGAAAAGACAGTCCTGATTGCAGGGCTTCTGATGATCGGTGGCATTGTAACCCTGTATGCCATGGCATTACCGTCTGTTACCGTGCTGCCCCGGTCACGGTCGCTTGTATACATCCACAAGCTTGATCGTGAAACCATGGGCATCCTGATCGCCATTACGGCATCCGTAATCGGTATTGCCCTGTACAGCATATGTGTACTGCTGCGATGGCTGACCCATAGCAGTGCCCCCCACTCTTCTCCAGAACAATCCGGACAGAAGACCGAAGAAGAACAGCAGCCAACGTCTTTAGGAGGACGGGCTTCCTTTGAAAGCCGACTGGAACGGGCTATTACACGTGCGCACCGCTCAGGACGCCAGACAGCCGTTCTCCTTCTCAGAATTGATGGCCCGGCCTTACCGGAGAGCGGTAAAAACCAGACACTGCGGCCATGCCTTCCGGATATTCTGGCAGCTAACTTGACCTTGTGCCTGCGAACCCGTGACTCCTTGTCCGATTTCGGTAACAACCGTTTTGGTATCTTGGCCGAAGACTTGGTCGATGCTGCCGAAGCCGGAGCCTTGGCGGGACGTGTCCTTGACTGCCTGAATGACGCCGCAACCGCAAACAGTAATGACTGCGGTATGACCGGGGCGATCGGTATTGCCGTATGTCCCGATGACGGCAGCACGGCACAGGAGCTATTAAGCCGGGCTGAAACAGCCATGCTGTCCATTACAGAAACCGGGGCACAAAGCTATGCGTTCTTTACCCCGGAAATGAATGCTGGCAACCCGGATATGCTGTCGCTCCCCCATCTGCTGCGCCTTGCCGTGCGCCATCGCCAGTTCAGGCTTCTGCTTCAACCTAAATACCGTTCTGAAGATAACAGCATCGTGGGGGCCGAGGCTCTTCTGCGCTGGAATCACCCCAGCCGTGGCATGCTGGCACCCGTCCATTTTATAGGCTTGGCAGAACACCTTGGCATCATGCCCGAGATTGACAGCTGGGTCGCCCGTGAAGCCTGCCGAATCCTCAAGCGCTGGCAATCCATGGGCGCTCCTTTTGATACGCTGGATCTTTCCATTAATGCCAGACCGCACCTCTTCAATGAAGAAACATACGCGGCAATGCTGGAAAAGACCCTGAAGGAAACAGACATCAACCCTGCACGGCTGTTAATCGAGATAGCGGCCATGCACAGGGAAGACAATACACAGTCCCCCGAAGAAACTGCCGCCGCCCTCCGCTCTCTTGGCGTTGGGGTTGCCCTTGAACATTTCGGGACGGGGTGGTCGTCTTTGGCTTATCTGTGCACAGTCGCTGCGCGTGAGGTCAAGGTGGACCGGGCCTTGCTGCAAAACTTGAGCCCGGGATCAAATGCAGAAAAGGTCATGCAGTCGATCCTGTCCCTGATTCACACCCTCAACATGAAGGCGGTTGTCGAGGGCGTGGAAACACTGGGCATGGCAGAACACCTCCGCAGCTTGGGCGTTAACGCGCTTCAGGGCTACGCATTCGGACAACCGTGCCCACCGAATGTTTTTGAGACAACCGTGTTCGAAACAGCACGGCGTCTAAAGCAAGGAAAACCATCAGAGGACAACACGTCCTCATCCGGCCCACGGTAACAACCTGTATCAAACAGCCAACGCCTTCTTGAGGTTGATACCCCGTGCCTTCAGGCCCTTGGCAAGCTGGTCCGTATAGGTCTCAAGCACCTTGACCCGGGCATAGCGTTTTGAATTGGCTTCGACCAAGGTCCAGGGCGCATTGCGCGTCGATGTCCGCTCGATCATGTCGTTGACCGCATCCTGGTACTGATCCCATTTCTCACGGTTCCGCCAGTCCTCGTCTGTCAGTTTCCATGCCTTCCATGGCGTATTCTGGCGCGCCGTAAAGCGGGCCATCTGCTCTTCAGGGGTAATGTGCAGCCAATATTTGCACAATACGGTTCCGAACTCGGACAGTTGCTCCTCAAAGGCGTTGATCTCGGCATAAGCCCTCATCCACTCGTCCGTGCGGGCGAACCCTTCTACCCTCTCGACCAGAACCCGCCCGTACCATGAACGGTCATAAATAGTTACTCGACCGGCACGGCTGATATGACGCCAGAAACGCCATAAATAATGACGGGCCTTCTCTTCATCCGTAGGCGCTGCTGTCGGTATGACCTTGTACTCGCGAGCATCCAGCGCTGATACCACGCGGCGGATCGCACCACCCTTGCCACCGGCATCCCATCCCTCAAACACCAGGACGCTGGAAACACCATAAGCACGTGCCAAACGCGACAACCCGGCAAGGCGGCTGCGACCGGCACGAATGCGCTCGGCATATTCAGCAGGCTCCAGGTCCAGACTCATGTCCAAGGCATCCAGAATGGTCGGCTGCTGGGGCAATGACACAGACAAAAGGCCGGCGTCCGCCTGTGCTCCGGCACGCTTGCGTGTTTTGGCCGCAGCCGGAACAGAACGGCCGGCACGCACAGCATTCTCATCCTTTTTCACAGTCTCCAGCAGCTTGCGGCGCAGATCCCGTGCCTCAAGGTGCCGGACCAGAGCATCACGCAATGTCATCAGCAAGGTCAGGGAACGATACCGGACATCTTCGCCTTCAATAATCGTCCACGGGGCATGGCCATCGCTGGTCATACGAATGGTACGCTCTGCGGCAGCGATGAAGTTGTCGTACATCTCCCAGTGCTTCCAGTCGCGCTTGGTCACCCGCCAAGCCTCATGGGGCTTTTTCTCCAGCTTTCTGAGGCGACGCCGCTGGGCATCACGACCAAGATGCATCCAGAACTTCAGGATCAGGGCCCCGTCATCAGCCAGCATTTTTTCAAAATGAGCAATCCGCGCCAGTTGCTCGTCCATCTCGGCCAGAGAAATACGCTCCCAGGCCCGATCCATCACCGGGGCAGAGTACCAGGACCCCATGAACATGCCGATACAGCCGCGTGGTGGCAGATCCCGCCAGTACCGCCAGGCAGATGGCCTCTCCCGCTCCTCATCCGAAGGGTCTCCGTAAGCGGACGTCGACATCCAGCGCGGATCAAGCCACTCGCTGAGAAGGTTTATGCTCTCACCTTTTCCTGCCCCATCCACACCGGCAAACACCAGGACAACCGGGAAATCAGCATGACGCAGTGTCTGCTGGAGGGTAATCAGCTCAGTGCGCAACGCCGGTGTTACGGCGTCAAACTCTTTCCTGGAAATCTTGCGCCCCAGTTCAGCGGTTCGAAACATCGATTCTACCCCCGGTGAGAAATCCAGCATTCGGACAGCTGTGACAACAGCCCCTCCTCTGCCCTCATATTGCCGGTTTCGGGGGCTTTTATCCACATCAAGGATGAGGTTTTTTCCATTACGTTGGCTTGGGTCTGGATTTACACAATCTTCCGTGACATACGTAGCCACCGCCAACATGAATACAGACAGAGAATCTGTCTGGGAAATTCCCGTTGTGTGCGCCCTGTTTTTCGGCCTGCCCCTGTGTCTGGCAGACTGTGTTTGAATGGAGGATCTTTATGGCTGTTCGCGTTGCAATTAACGGTTTTGGCCGCATCGGCCGCCTGGTTCTGCGCGCCTTGGTCGAATCCGGCCGCAAGGATATCGAGGTCGTGGCCATCAACGACCTGGGACCGGTTGCCACCAATGCCCATCTTCTGAAGTATGATTCTGTTCATGGCATCCTGCCCGCCGATGTCCGTGCAGCCGATGACAGCCTGATGATCAACGGAACGACCATCCGCTGCTTTGCCGAACGCGATCCGAAGGCCCTGAAGTGGGGTGACCTTGGCATTGATATCGTTGCAGAATGCACCGGCATCTTTTCAGACCGCGACAAGGCTGCTGTCCACCTAGACAATGGCGCAAAGCGGGTTCTGGTTTCCGCCCCGTCAAAGGGTGCAGACCTGACTGTTGTGTATGGCGTCAACCACAACAAGATTACGGCTGATCACAAGGTCATCTCGAACGCATCCTGCACCACGAACTGCTTGGCCCCGGTGGCTCACATCCTGCATCGTGACTTCGGGATCGTGAAAGGGTTCATGACCACCGTGCATGCTTACACCGGCGACCAGAACACCGTGGATACCCTCCACAAGGATCTGTACCGTGCACGCGCTGCAGCCATGTCAATGATCCCGACGTCAACGGGGGCTGCCAAGGCTGTTGGCGAGGTGCTGCCGGAACTGAAGGGCAAGCTGGATGGCGTGGCCGTGCGCGTCCCGACAGCCAACGTTTCCTTGGTGGATCTGAAGGTCATGCTGGGCAAGGCAGCCACTGTCGAAGCTGTCAACACCGCCATGCAGACCGCAGCAGAGGGTGAGCTGAAGGGGATCCTCGGCTATTACGACCTGCCACTTGTCTCGATTGATTTCAATCACAACCCGAACTCGTCATCCTTTGCTGCCGGTGGCACAAAGGTCATGGACGGGGACTTCCTGCGTGTCATGTCGTGGTATGACAACGAGTGGGGCTTCTCCAACCGGATGCTGGATACGGCTGTCGCCATCGGCAAGACACTGTGACCTGACACCCTGAAAAGCCCTGCCCAAAGTGTGCAGGGCTTTTTCTTCCTTTTTGTACCGGCCTTTTGCGGACTGCACCATGCCAACTTTCAAGACAATCGATGACCTTGATGTACAGGGAAAATACGTTCTGGTTCGTTCAGACCTGAATGTGCCCATGAAAGACGGGCAGATTACGGATTCAACCCGGATCCAACGCTCTGCCCAGACCCTTACCGAACTGGCCCACAAGGGCGCCAAGGTCATTGTCATGTCACACTTCGGGCGCCCGAAGGGAGAGCGCGTCCCGGCCATGAGCCTGCGCCCGGTTGCCCGTGCCCTGTCCACGGCAACAGGTATCCCGGTTGCCTTTGCCGAAGACTGTATCGGCGTGCCCGCCAGAACGGTTGTCAACGGCATGGGACAGGGGGACATCGTCCTGCTGGAGAATCTTCGTTACCATAGCCAGGAAGAGAAGAACGACCCTGACTTCGCAAGAGCACTTGCCGAACTGGGTGAGCTTTATATCAATGACGCGTTCTCAACCTCGCACCGTGCCCACGCTTCAACCGAGGGACTGGCCCACTTGCTGCCGGCAGCCGCCGGACGCTTGATGCAGGCTGAGCTGGAAGCGCTGGGACGGGCGCTGGAACGCCCCGAGCATCCGGTTGCCGCAATTGTGGGTGGGGCCAAGATCTCAACCAAGCTGGACCTGCTTGGCAACTTGGTACAACGGGTTGACCTGCTGGTTATTGGTGGCGGCATGGCCAATACCTTCCTGCATGCACAGGGCATCCAGATTGGCAAATCCCTGTGCGAGAAAGAAATGGCAGAAACAGCACGGGCCATCCTGGACAAGGCAGAAAAATCGAGATGCACCGTTATTCTGCCTACTGATGTTGTTGTGGCTGACAGCCTGAGTGAAACAGCAGGACGGCAAGTTGTTCCGGTACAATCTGTCCCGGAAGACCAGATGATCCTGGATATCGGTCCGGACTCAGCCCGTGCTCTGTCCGATCGTCTGGCATCCTTCCGGACCCTAGTCTGGAATGGCCCCTTGGGCGCTTTCGAGATCAAGCCTTTTGATGATGCAACCAACCTGGTGGCCCGGGCTGCGGCAGACCTGACGCGCAAAGGAAACCTTCTGACCGTTGCCGGTGGCGGAGATACGGTTGGTGCATTGGCCAATGCCGGGGTTCAGGACCAGTTTTCCTACGTCTCCACAGCGGGGGGCGCATTCCTGGAATGGCTGGAAGGACGCGACCTGCCGGGCGTCAAAGCCCTGGAGGCCTGAAGGTGGGAACGTCAGGGGGATAGGTATAAGTGCGTCGCGGTGGCCGTCAGGTCGGGCGGGGGAGGGAATGACCCGACGGCCACCGGAAGCACGCGGCATTCCGGGCGGGAGGGATAGCCGGCTTCCCGAGCGCGGAAGGAAAACCGACATTCGCCCTTTTCAGCCACGCCTGAGCGGCACAGCTGGCTGCCTGCACGCTGCGCGGGGTAGTCCCCTCGCACAACAGGGGATAGCAGATTCCATGCCAACAAGCCCAAGACCGGACAAAATCGGCTGCAAGGACGGTTGGGAAGGGAAAAGACCCCCCGAAAAGAAGCGATTCCCGCACTTTGCAATGCATCCTGCAACGCAAGGGAAAAACTGCCCGCTAAGCCTGCTCGTCCAAGCGGTCCACCAGCGCCAGAATATCCACAGCATTTGTGGCCTCCTGACGCAGGGCATCAGCAACACACCAGAAAGAGAGCCCGTTTTCAACGCTGATATCCCCGCGCAGGCGGGATACAAAAACAGGTTCCTCGCCAGAAGTCTCAGCAGGAGTGACGTATCCCTCCTCCACCCGGTGATCGACAACCGATACGCTGTCGCTCTCACGCAGGAGCTCCCTGACCGCCTGCTCGGAAACAGGGGATTCGCACTGGATATTGATGTAAGCCGCAGCACCCACAAAAGCAGCCACACGGGCGCAGTTCACGTGAATAGCTGTACCCGGCAACATCCGGGCCAAGCCGGCTGCAGCTTCATCTTCGGCCTCGGTTGCTCCCATGTCAGAGAAAGACCCGACCTGGGGGATCACATTGAATGCGATCTGTTTGGGGAAAACCTCCCGGCTCGAGGCTGGCGGCTCATTGACATAAATACCCCGGGTCTGGCGAAACAACTCGTCCATCCCTTCGCGTCCAGCTCCGGAGGTGGATTCGTAGGTTGAGGCCACAACCCGCACAAGACCAAAGCGGTCATGCAACGGGGCAAGCACTTTTGACACCATCAGGGCCATAGGTGATGGAACCGCAAGGACACCCTTCTTTTCCGCACGGTCAACATTGGCAGGATTCACCCCGGCCACCACCAGCGGGACAGACGGATCACGACGGAAGTGCCCGCTGAGATCAATGACCAAGGCACCAACCCGCATGGCGCGGGATGCAACGGCAGACGCATCACGTGGCTCCGTTGCCAGAACAACACGGTCCGAGGCCCGGAAATCAAAGGTCTCGTGACCGGATACCTTCAGGACATCATCATCACCATAAGAGACTTCACGCCCGATACGGGCCTGACTGTCCAAGGCTACCAAGCGGACGGCAGGCACATCCCGCTCGGCAAGGGTATCCAGGATCTCACGGGCCAGATGGCCAGATGCGCCAACCAGAACAATACGGGCAGCAGCAGGGGTATGGGAACTCATCAGACTATCCTTCTCTGACAGCAGTCCTTGATCCGGGTACGGGACAGGCCCGGCAGACTCGCCTGGGTCCGCAAGGTATGTCTGTACGGACAACGGATCAAGCCTTGCCGTACAAGGGTCCCGGACGTACCTTGTAAGTATCTGGGCAAGAGGGGATCAACAGGCGTGCGTAGTGGTGAACAGGATCCGTCGCGGGCATTTCTGGACCGGCTTCTGGGATCCATCCGGCACGGCCACAAGCTTGACGACCCCCGCAGCCCGGAGGTTTTGCAACGTTGGGCCATCATATGCCGTGACCTGCCTGATACGGCCCTTCCCCTGATTATCCCGGCCACCCTGCGGGGCCTGCTGCGTCAGGCTGATATAGGCGAGCGCCTGCGCGACGTGTGCGGTATATCCGAACGATACCATCTTCAGCATGAAACCATTGCTCCATACCTGATCAGTTATCGCCGTTACATGGCAGCGCGGGTCAAGAACAAGGAGCCCGGCAGCGATGAAGCCCGACTGACGATTGCCAAGCTTCGCGGCGAACTCAATGCCCTGAGGGAGGAGTTCAATTCAGTCTTTGACCAGGCTGCTTCTGCCGAGATGGAGCGGGAACGCCTGGCCGGGGAGCACGACAGCCTCCAGCAGCAGCTTCTGGCCGAACAAGTCCGGCGGGAAGAAGCAGAGCGGCGCCTGGAAGGCGTACGGGATCAGGCCTTCCGCCAGTTCCGCCTGTACCTCTTTTTGCTCAAGGAAGAACGAGACCGTCTGTCCAACGATCCGGACCGGGAACGCCTTCTGGCGGCCGAAATGGCGGTTGAAACCCATGCCCTGACCCTGGAGGCGCTGGGTGCACGCGAGGAGGCCGATATCCAGGCCCGGGAGATTCTGGGAGAAACCCTGTTTGCCGACTATTTCCAGAACCCGAACCGGGAGTCAGTTCTTCCAACCACGCCAAATACACCACAGGCCCCTGATCATGATCAGGTAACACCCGATAACCCGGATGATACAGCCCTGAATACAGACCAGGAACAAACCGGGACCTGATACAAACAACCCCGCCAAACACCGAAAAAGACCCCCGGAAACGGTATCCGGGGGCAAGAGACGGAAGTTTCACCGGGATTGGTGCGCAGGGGGACAAGAAAAACCCGATGCCGGTTTGCGACAGGCGCAAGACCTCTTCCGGTTACGGAGTGCTGGGCGCCATCTACCGGCGCTATCACACATGCGGCCAGATCGTGGTACAGCAACACTGCCTTATCAAGAGAGTACCGGACTTATTTCACCAATGAGCCACATTCGACATAAGGAAAGCGGAACGGGACTCAGGCTTCTCGGGTTAATGCTTCATGATGCTCGGAAACCACCGCTGCTGGCACGTCCCCGCTGACAAGGGCAGGCAGCCGGATCTGAACCCGTGTTCCACGGTCAGAAACAGAGAAGACAGATAACCTGCCCCCATTACGACGGATACCACTTCTTGCAAGAGACAGAATGGCAGAGCAAATATCATGACCGGGCACAGCCCCATCATCCGAAACAGTTACCGTCAACCCTGGCAAAACCGCACCAGACAGGGAGACAACCGGCTCGTCATGCACCTCAAGACAAATGATGCCTCGATTATAAGTTACGGCAAGTGCAGAGGCAAACACCAGGACAAGACTCTGGCGCAAGGAAGAACCATCGGCAGAAACCCTGTCACAGGACGCATCATAGCGATAGTCAAAGACTACATCCCGATGAGTTGCAGCAGCCTGGACATCAGCCAGAACAACAGACATCAGGTCACGCAAGTTCACGGTCCCGGATAAAGGGGCCTCTGACTGCGCCCGCAACCAGTCCAGATCAAGAACAGCATCGTTGATAACGGACAGAAAATGCAGAAGCGCCATCACGCGCCCGGCATACTCCTGCCGGGACGGATCCAGCCCTCCCATGTGGCCGGTAAACAAGACTTCACACAGACTGCCAACCGTTCCAAGAGGAGCCCTTATCAGTTCAGCCAGCGATGACAATACATAAGCAGGATTGGCCGTTATGGGCAGGGATGCTCCCTCTGCAACATCCGGCTGAACAAGGAGAACGCAACCATCAGGCAGGGCCACAACCATAACCCCTGCTGACAACGATCCGGAAAGGGAAGGAAACGCACCACGATCACCGGGAGGTGCGGACAGGAATGTCTGGACAGCCGTCCAGATCGGATCAGCCTGAATAATATCTGGCTGTCGGGCCAGAATCATCGCGAATGCAGGGTGCCGCTCCAGAGTTTCCGCATCTACTTTCCACAAGGTCCGAAAAGCTGCATTTGCCTGGCACAGATGCCCGTCAGCATCAAAAACAGCAACGGCCTGGGGCAATGCATCCATAATCTGGTCCTGGACCGCCAGAACCTGCCGCAAGCGTGCCTCCAGGGTCAGCCGGTCAGTCACATCTTCGTATGTCGCCAGAAGCCCCCCCAAAGGATGAGGAGCCAGAACTCGCCGCAACGTCTTCCCATCCGGAAGATGAAGGAGATCCTCCATCGGTTCGAGCAATGCCTTGAAACGCGCCAGTTCACGCTGCCGGAAAGCCGGGTAATCCGCAACCTCGGGAAGAAGGCGATTCAACCGCTGTTGTTCCAGAACTTCGGCATAGTCCGGGTTTGATGTAGCCAACCACAATGGATCAAGCTTCCATAACCGGGCAAAGGCAGGATTATGAAAACGCAGTCGCGTATCAGAACCAAAAATGGCAACAGCCGTGCCCAAACGCTCCAGGACAGCGACATGACTGCCCATTTGCTGCTCTGTCGCCTGACGCAACACCTCAAGACGGGTAATATCCTGGGCAACCCCCACGGTGTGGAGGCCATCATCCGAACCTTGGCCAGGAATAACAGGACTCTCTGTAATTTCCATCAATCGGCGGCTGCCACCAACAACCGTATGCCACGTTCCAGAGCGAGCCCGGCCAGAAGCCCGGACTGCCGACGCCATAGACCGCAAATCGCGGACAGCAGACCCGGCAACAAGCTCCTGCACGCTGGATCCACTCTGCCCGGGCGAAGAATCAACCGCATCCAGGAACACCCGGTTTGCCAGAATAATATCCAGACCATCATCACGAACCCAGACCGGAAGCGGAATGGTATCCAGAACGCGCTGCAAACGGGATGCTTCGCTGGCAGCACAGTGAAAACGTGCCAACAGCTCGCGACGGTCTTCCTCACCGGACGATACATCACGGGCCCAGAGCACATCGGCAAGACAGCGACCATCATCAGCCAAGGCCCGTACCCCCGACACCTCGACACGACGCAATACGTCTTCCTGCCCCTCCGCAGGCTGTAGACCAAGAATAACCGAGAATCCCTCTCCTTCACTGCGCAAGCGATGCACAAGGGAGGACAGACGTGCACCATCACCTGGCAGAAAGACGGAAACAACATCACCAAAAGAAGCCGAATGACCGGAAAACAACGACAGCATGACAGCAAGCCGCCGCGAGCACTGCCCTCCCCCCAGCAGATCTCCATCCTTGGCAGAGTCATCCGATGCGGACCACAGATACCACCCATCCGGACTGACCGCCATGACATGGGACAGCATCTCGGACTTTATTCCCGCGATCTGCCAAGATGTACGGTCACGGTACCAACGCCACCAGAACCACCATAGAGCCAGCAGCAGTGGCGGGAAAAGAGCTGTTGGCTCTATTCCGTAGTGAGAAAGAAAAGTGATGATCTGCTGAAGGTACCCCATACACGCAACAGTGCCGGGTAGAGAGAAAAAACTCAAGCAACCACAGAAGAAGAGCGTGATATATTTGACGCTCGTTCCGGGATTCTGTCCTGAACGTTTATCTGCCCCCGTTCCAGGAATGATAAAGTGGAAAAACTCGTCTTGTGTGCCTGCCTTGTCATGGCACTATCCTGCCCGACCCATGCGCATGAAGCAGAACACCACGCACATCACTCACACGAACATGCCGCCCAGCCCGTGCAGCAGGAATGGGGTATTGCAGGCATGCCTGAGGCCGTGACCCGAACGATTGTCTTGAGCATGAGTGATACCATGCGCTTCACACCCGATACCCTTACAGTCCGCGTAGGCGAAACAGTTCGTTTCAAGGTCGATAATCATGGCAATACCTTGCATGAGTTCGTTCTTGGCACACCCGACAAGCTTGCAGAACACGCAGACGTCATGCGGCACAACCCGGATATGAGCCATGCCGAGCCTCATATGGCCCATGTCCAACCAAACACATCCAACGATGTCGTATGGCTGTTCAACCGTGTCGGGACATTTGGTTTTGCCTGCCTGATTCCTGGACACTACGAAGCCGGAATGACCGGAACCATCCACGTCACCCACTGAGTACGGGGGGAAATAGCCCTACACAGGGCCCATTACAGATTCCAGATCATCAGGGTTACAAGCATCCAGAATTTGGCGGATGACATCCGTACCAAATCCACGACGGGCCAAGGCAGCCATGTCCCTGTAACGCCGGGCACTACGGCTTTGAGGGTCACCCCATGGACCGATACGGCGCCGTCGGGCAAAAATAACAGCGGCCGTCAAATCCGGATCGGTCTCACTATCACCAGCCCTGTCAGCAGCCAGACCGCACAGGGCCTGTTCAACCAGTTCTGGAGATACACCCTTCTGACGCAAACGGGACCGTACACCCCGCGCAGAAACACCCCGCGCCACCAAGGAACGAGCACGGGATTCCGCAAAGGAGGCATCATCGAGATAACCAAGATCCGTCAAGCGATCCAGAACAGCCGTAATCGCAGAAGACACAGCTTCCGCATCCATATTCCCGGCAGGATCCGAACGGGCAACGCGCCGTTCCAGAACGCGACGCACACCATCACGACTGGCCGCAAACCGCTCCAGATAATGAAGGGCAGCCTTCATCAAGCTCTCTATACCCAAGGGGTCCGGATCCGATTTCTTCTCGTACATGCAGCGTGTTTCCTGTACTGGCAAAATGATCGGAACCCTGACATCAAGACACAAGACATCTTGACCTTCGCACGTGTTGGCCGTTTCCTTCTGCTGTCCTGCAAAACCGGAAACTGAGAGCTGTCACCATGACCGAGGCCCCCGCATTCCCGCCACCTGCGCCCCGCGCAATGGGCCCCGTAAACTGGCTTGGCCTGTGGGAGCTATATCTGCGCGAAGTCCGGCGTTTTATCAAGGTCTGGCAACAAACAATCGCAGCGCCAATGGTTGTATCGCTTCTGTTCCTGGCAATCTTTGCCCTTGCCCTTGGATCCAGCGCACAGCAAACCGTGGGACAGGTCAGCTTCATGGAATTTCTGGCACCCGGTTTGATCATGATGGGTATGGTGCAGAATGCTTTTGCCAACACGTCCAGCTCACTCATCATCTCCAAGATCCAAGGGAATATCATCGATGTCCTGATGCCTCCCCTTTCGCCCTGGGAACTGACTGTCGGGTTTGCTCTTGGCGGCATGACACGAGGCATGGTTGTCGGAGTGGCGATCGGGGTTGGCATGTTGCCTTTCGTGACCCTGCATATCCATAATTGGGGCTACATCCTGTTCCATGCTGTCGGTGCCAGCATGATTCTCAGCCTTCTGGGCATTCTGGCCGGTGTATGGTCAGAGAAATTTGACCACATGGCCGGAATCACAAACTTTATCATCACGCCACTGTCATTCCTGTCCGGTACGTTCTATTCCATCGACCGCCTGCCGGATAACTTCCTGTTCATTGCCCATCTGAATCCTTTCTTCTACATGGTTGACGGCTTCCGGTACGGCTTTATCGGGCATGAAGCAGCCCTCCCTGAAACCGGTCTCTGGGTTGTTGCGCTGACAAACGTGGCGCTGGTGCTTGCATGCCATGTCCTGATCCGGTCAGGATATCGCCTGAAAAGTTGAGGCCTTTAACATAACCACGCAGGCTAAAGCAGAAAAATAACCCCAAACTCCAGAAAGACGGTTTGGTCTTTCCCGGCAGGGGTATAAACTGCGTTCATAGCCTGTTAACAACCAAGATCCGTTGACAGATCCTCTTTCGCCCTTTTGTCGTGTGTTGCCGAGATTGTTCATGACTGACCAGAGTGCCGCTCAGACCCCGGATTTTGCCCTGCCCTTTTTATTGCACGGCGGCTTGTTGAGGGGACGCTTGGCCCGCACATGCGCAACCTCGGATGCCATCCTGGAGCGGCATAAATACCCAGCGGCCATTTCACGGCTGGTAGCGGAAGCTGCGGCTCTGGCCTCGGTATTGGCCAATGCCCTGAAATTCAATGGTATCTTTACATTGCAGGCCCAAGGCAGCGGGCCTGTGCGGCAGCTGGTGGCTGATGTAACATCGGATGGACAGGTCCGCGCCTGCGCCACCTTCGATGAAACAGCGGATGGACTGGATGACCCGGGCACTGCCGAGGAAGCAAGCGTACAAAAGTTGTTGGGAACAGGGCACCTGGCCTTCACGGTTGACCAGGGTAATGTTCCTGAACGCTATCAAGGGCTGGTGGAACTGACAGGCCGAACCCTTTCAGAGTGCCTCCACGCCTATTTCCGTCAGTCCGAGCAGCTGGAAACAGCTATCAAGGTTGCATCCGAAGCCCCGTGCCCAAACCACAACGGATGGCGGGCCGCTGCCCTGATGATCCAGAGGATGCCGGTTGATGGTGGCAAAATCCTCTCCATCTCCAAGGACGACGCGGACGAGGCCTGGCGCACAGCTGTCATCCTTCTTGGGAGCCTGACAACGGCAGAACTTCTTGATCCCGGCCTGGAGGCCGGCACTGTTCTGCACCGCCTGTTCCACGATGAGGATCTGTCTGTATCCCCACCCCGCCCCCTGGTATTCGGATGCCGTTGCTCACGGCAAAGGGTCGAAGAAACCCTGGCAACTTTCAGCCCCAACAGTTTGGGCGAGATGCAGCTTGATGATGGATCGGTCAGCGTCCAGTGCCAGTTCTGTTCCACGGAATACATCTTCAGCGCATCGGATATCGAAGTCCTCTCCCAAGGTACAACATCACCATGACATATGCCTTCCCGTTTTCGCGGTTTCTGCCCGTTCTGGGCACGGCCTGTCTTTTTGCCATGC
Organism: Haematospirillum sp. H4485; assembly: GCF_012102745.1. Taxonomy (GTDB): domain Bacteria; phylum Pseudomonadota; class Alphaproteobacteria; order Rhodospirillales; family Rhodospirillaceae; genus Haematospirillum. Next base: position 9,667 of record NZ_JAAVSY010000003.1, on the reverse strand, counting down.
TGTCACTTGCTGCCGGGTGCTCGGACCAAGGGCCACCCGTTTCAAAACAACCGGAGTTACGCTTCCTGACCAAGGCTCCCTTCCGGTTTGCAGCACAAGGGCCGGATATTGTGACAAGCTATATCCCGCCACTGCGCAGTCCGCATGTCGAACATCGTATGCCCCTGTCACCGGAACAGGCCATGCGAGCGTGGGCTCGGGACCGGATTACAACAACCCACACCCACCAAAGACACATCCGGGTTGATATACGCGAGGCATCCGTAACAGAAACCAAGCTTCCAACCAAGAAGGGAATCACCGGGTTCTTTACCAACGAGCCAGAGGCACGCTATGCCGCAAAAGCCAATATCGCGGTCCAGATTGTCGATGGCGCTGGCGTTGTACGTCACGAAGCATCGGCCACAGCCTGGAGAACCATAACAATTCCCGAGAAAGCATCTCTGGCTGAACGGGACCAGATCTGGTTTGAACTGGTAGAGCACCTGATGCAGGATGTGGATGCTCAGCTTGGGGCAGCTATACGCCAGCACCTAGGGACGGCTCTCCTTGACCGGAGCACGTCCTGACAGCAAGGCCACACTGAGATTGGGCGCCGTGCGTAACCGGAAGGGTTCGTCATGTCAGATGATAAGTCCTCGGGTACACATACTGCTGTTCCGGACGGACTGGTTGTTTACGCCATAGGCGATATCCACGGGCGCCTTGATCTTCTGGACGCTCTTCTGGAACAGATTGACCACGATATAGCCCAGCGACGCCAGGCAAAAGAGCAGGTGCTTTTGATCACCTTGGGTGATTACGTTGACCGGGGACCTGATACGCCCGGCGTTCTGGAACGCTTGCGGACTCTCTCCCTGGAAAACGGAGAAACATGCTGCCTGCTGGGTAATCACGAAGACTCCCTTCTGAGCTTCCTTGAACACCCTGCCGACGGGTTGAACTGGCTGAAATACGGTGGCTTGGAAACACTGCGCAGCTATGGTGTGGATACGCCGAACAAGGAACCGGAAGCGCTGGACCGTTTCAAGCTGTCACGTGCCTTCAGGGCTGTCTTCCCCGGGGAACACCGCCAATTTCTGCAAAACATGCCCCTGTGGACGACGTGCGGAGGCTACCTTTTCGTACACGCCGGGATACGCCCCGGAATTTCACTGGGCCGTCAAAGCCGACGGGACATGTTGTGGATCCGGGAACCCTTCCTGTCGTGCACCGATACGCGGGAGCACACCGTGGTACATGGTCACACCATACACCCGACACCAGAAAACAGGGCAAACCGAATCGGAATTGATACCGGGGCTTGGCGCAGTAACGTGCTCACCGCTGTTGTTCTTCAGGGAACCCATCGCAGCTTTATCCAGACACACTGAGATGACATCCCTATTCCGGTCGCGACGACCGGGATGAAGATATATCCGCCGACCAAGCGGGATCATCTTCCCCAACAGTGCGGCGACAACCCCAGGACAAAAGCACGGCATTGAGTTGCCCGCAAACCATGGAACGTGCTGCATCACGACTGTAACCGTCCTCAAGCAAGGCATCATAGTCTGTAAAATGATGACGGGCCAAAGCCACCAAAGACAGCCAAGCCGCAGCCTGAACCGATCCCCGCCGCAAACCCGGTGAATCCTGGGCATGATCCAGCACAGCCTGCTTCTCCCACTGTGGAAGGGTGGGAGCCAAAAGGGACAAAGCCTGCTCAAGCTGGTGGCGACGAGTCATCGGACACCTCACCTCTCCACAGGATGGGCCGCAGTACGTGCCAAACCTTGCCGGAGCGTAAGAGGTGGCCTCCATCCCAGCACAGAGCAAGCTTTGGAGATGTCGACTGTCAGAGACTGGCATAATCGGTCAACAGCCGGTCCCATCCCTATACAACGGCCAATATACCGCAGCCAGGAAACAGGAACAGGAAACAGGCGCGCACGCGTCCCCATAGCCTCAGCCAGAGATCGCAGAAGCACCTCTGTCGAGACATCATCCCCGTCTGCCGCCAGAAACAGCTGATCCGCTGCACCTGGATGAACCAAGCACAGGGCGATCAGATCCACAAGGTTATCAACGGCAATCATGGAGCGTCTGTTGCAGGATACAGAGGCAAGAGGCAAGGGAATCCCCCTCTGCAACCACGTCATCAAAGTGGCAAAATTGCCTTTGACCCCGGGTCCATAGACCAACGGCGGGCGGATCACAATCCATCCCATACCACTGCCAAGAGCCAAACGACGTAGTCCTTGCTCTGCTTCCCATTTGGACAAGGCATAAGCATCAGAAGGTGCTGGTTGATCATCTTCCCGATAGGGTTTTTCTGCCTCGCGACCTTCCCCGGAAACCTTGATGGTACTGATGTAAATGAAACGCTTGATGCCAGCCTGTACAGCCTGCTGCGCCAGAGCCAGGGTTCCCTGCGTATTCACATCCCTGAAAGCGGACAAAGGATCAGGATGATGCTCCCGCATAACATGAACGCGGGCCGCCAGATGCACAACCGCGTCGCACCCGGCCAAGGCATGGGACCAATCAGTACCGGCATCAATAGACCCGACGGGAACAGCCGGAATGCCGGCAACGGACTGCCCGTCCAGACGAACAGCAGGAACGGGCACAAAATGATCCGATGCAGCAAGGGCCACACACAGTGCATGCCCGACAAAACCATTTGCCCCTGTGACCAGAACCCTCACGACAGCGACTCCAGGCAGAAACGGCACAGAGCCTCTGCACGACCAGGGGTTCCGGACTCAGTATAACACCGCAGCTCCGGTGCATTGCCCGAAGGGCGCAAATGCACGATATCACCCGAGGAGAACGTCACACGCAGCCCATCTGTTTGGTCAACAAGGACAACGGCACCACAATCGGGGGGCAGATAACGCAACAAACCATCCACGTCCTTCCGCAACTCATCCAGTAGAGCCGAACTCCGGACTGGATCAATCTCCTGCAAACGATCGCTGGCCGTAAAACGCTGCGGCAGATCAGCCATCAAAGCAGAGAGGGAACACCCGCGCATACGCGCCGCAGCAAGAAGCGTCACGATCGGCAAAACGGCATCACGGGTCAGTAATGGCTCAAGAACACGATCCTCATAAACGATACGACTTCCCAGCAGGAAACCGCCATTAGCCTCGTATCCGGCACATATGCCTTGTCCAGCCGCATCGTGCTGCATGGCTGCAATAACATGAGGCGACCCAATCCGCGTACGTGTTATCGCCTTAAACCAACCTGAGTGCTCCAGGGCCGTATTGCTGCTGACCGGCGTCACAACATGATCAGCGCCAAGAAACCGGGAACATAAAAGACCAACAGTATCACCCCGTAGCCAGTTACCCCCCTCATCCCCGACAAGGGGCCGGTCACCGTCACCGTCTGTTGAAACAACGGCATCAAAATCCAGGCTCTGCGCCCACTCGCGGGCAGCACGCACATCAGCAGGGCTGACAGCCTCGGTATCGATGGCCACAAAACTGTCTGTCCTGCCGATGGAAAGAACACGGGCTCCCAACGCCTCCAGAATGACCCGCAAGATATCACGCGCCGCACTGGAATGTTCAAAGACGGCAACCTGCATCCCTTCCAGGGCGCCTGCCCCGAAGAAATCCACATACCGACGCACATAAGCTTCTGCGACCACTGTGTCCGGAGCTGGCAGCACAGCCGGTTTCATCGTTACCATCTTCGCCACAGGCATCTGCATCATGGCCACCTCATCGTCCTTGGACAGTTCCCCGTCCGGACAATAAAACTTGATGCCATTACGATCGAAAGGAATATGGCTGCCAGTTACCACAAGAACAGGAGCCTTGATCATCTGCCCATACCAAGCCAAGGCAGGCGTCGGCAGAACGCCAGCATAGCGAACCCGGAAACCAGCCTCCTGAGCTATAGAGGCACAGACTGACGCAATGCGGGGACTACTGGGGCGAAGGTCATGACCGACAACCAGATCACAAGACCGGCCTCTATCTTTGACGAGCGTCAGGAACGCTTGCGTATAAGCTTGGCAGACCTCATCAGTCATCGCATCAACCAAGCCACGCACGCCACTGGTCCCAAAGCGAACCCCAGACCGTTCTGCTATGTCAGAAAGAGTAACGTTCATAAGACAACCCGCATCGCCAGACAATGGCTGAACGGGTACCACAACCTCAAGCCAATGACCACCCGTCCAAGGTCCGTCGAGGCCCCTGACAGCAACGAACCTTACCTTCAGAATTACTTTCCGCGGGTGGACAAAAAGCGCCGGTGCCGGACACAGACGTTCCGGCACCCACGGCGATGCGGCTCAAGCGCAACTAAACTTTTATAAGACCCAGGAACAAGGCCCTGCCACAGGCCTGCATGGTTGTCTGGCAACGCAACTTCCTGCGGGCATCTTTCAGGTGCCACGAGATACCGTGGGCCGTCATGCCAAGAGATGTAGCGATGGAGCTGCAGTCAAACCCCAGCAAACACATACGCAAAATTTTGAGAGTCTTTTCACTGAAGGCAGGCGACGGCTCCTGCTGTGGGCAAGCACGCAACCAGTTCTGGACGAACATGAACGCCAGCCCCTCCAGCTCGGACCGGACGGGAATGCTGATCGCCTCCTTCCTTGCCGTGGCAAAGTTCAACAGATACGTCCGCAACGGCAGCTGCACAGGGATGGAAAGACCAGTTCGCAGGCCATGCGAAGACGCCTCCCGGAAGAAGTCCATCTTTGCACCATCCAGATCACCCCAGCTCATCGTCCCCATGGCAACGGGGGCAAGCAAAAGGGCCGGATCAACCTTGTGATAGGCGCGTTCCTTGTAAAGATCCACCCACCCGGGCGGGCAGGATGCCGCAATAAAGGGATACCCTATATCTCTTGATGCCTCGTCATCACCGGTAACGCCCAGAAACGAGACAAACTCGAAACCCAAATCCCCGGCCTTGGAACAGAGATCTGTAAACAGCTCGCCTCCATCACGACCAACCGGCGACCTTACGCCTGAAACTTTTTTTGCTTCGTTCATTACCAATCCCCCGCCATCAGCCGGAGCGACACAGTATCGCCACACTGCACATCCTTACGATGCAGCGATGGCACTGTATCAACCATAATTGACATTTTCCAGATAAAATTTCGCCGCACACAGGCGACTTCTGTGCTCAACAAGGTTAAGTACAGACACCCGGCTCCCATAAGAAAATTGAACGTCTTGCCCCACAAGAAAGACGCATACAGACGCGCAACCATAAAAATCAAATACACCATTGAATGTACGCATTCATTTAACACGCTATGTTTGTATTCTGGAAATTTTTCTGGAATTTGTTCGGTTACGTGGTATCTTCCCTGTTGAAAATACGCTAGACATGACAACCGTGGAATGTCTTCTTCCGGGTATAGCTGGGTTAGAGCGAGAGGAAAGGGCCTGTTGCTATGGAAAAGGTCAAGCGACTTGAAGTTGCAGGATCAAAAAGCATTGCTCCCTTGTTCAATGACCTCTTGGTAGATAGTGCCGGTATGGGGTTCGAATTCATATCTTTCTGGGGCATGGAAGGGGACGAGGCTGCTGTACGACATTCTGGTTGCTCGTGCTTTGCGGCTTCATGGCCAGATGAGTTTGCCCGGCGTTATGTGGAGCATGCCTATCACGAAATTGACCCACTGGTTTATCTGGCACCCGCAAGTGATGGCGCTATAAATTGGGACTCCATCAAGGGGATGAATTGCGATCTTTTTGGAGAAGCTGCTGCATTTGGTCTGCGGGATGGCGTGACCATTCCCCTGCATGTTGGAAAACGGGTTTATCTGATCAGCTTCAGCACCAGTCAGGGTATCGCTGTTTGCCGCGACAAACAGTCGGCCTTGGAAAGCATGGCCTTTCGCTTCCTGCAGGATTACATGCGAGCAGAGCGACAAGCAGGGATTGGTGACCGGGAAGAAACGGATGCCAAGATACTCCCAATGGCCATAGCCGGGTACACCCAAGAAGCGATTGCTGATTTTCTTGGCATAGAAGAACGTTACGTTTCGGCCAGCCTTCGGAACACCTTGGGTAATGCAAGTCGTCGTACGATCTGCGGAGAGGCTGATCGGTCGTCCAGAATGATCAGCATCCCCCTCTACAGGGTGCCAACAACATCACAGCAGCAATAATAGTCAGGAGGCTATCTTTCGAATGAACAGGGACGAATACCCCGGATTTGCTCGTACGTTCTCGCAAAGTGGTTTCGTTAATTTTTAATTTTTGCGCGTTGCTCTTGACGCGCTGATTCAGGGGCAAGCAGAAGGATTTGGTTGTTATGGAAGATATCAAGCGATTCGAAATTGTGGACTCCCACAAGGATATTGCACCCCTGTTCAAGAACCTTCTGGCAAACAGCACTGCGATGGGGTTTGAATTTGCGGCATTCTTTGGATGGGAAGACGATGTCATAGAAGACCTCGGCTGCCCGTGCATTGCGGCGTCGACACCCGGCAACTATGTCCAGCGGTATGTAGATCATGGCTATCATGACGTTGATCCGTTCACTTACGTGATTCCGGCCAGCGACACGACCGTCAAGTATAATGCCGTCCGGAATATGAACAACGAGTTCTTCAATGAACTGTTCGCGTTCGGGCTGCGGGAAGGCATGGTTGTTCCCATACATGTGGGAAACCGGCTTTATTCCGTCAGCTTTATAACCAGTCGCGATGTCAAAATTCGCGAAGACGAACAGTCAACCATGGAAGGTATGGCGTTCCGTTTTCTGCAGGACTACATGCGGGCTGAACGACGCCCCGGCGCCAACGGCCGGGAAGAAATCGAAACCAGAATTCTACAGATGGCACTCTCCGGCTTGGGTAACGATATCATAGCGAGAACCCTTGGCGTAACGGAACGGTACGTTGCCGCCTGCCGTCAAGATGCCATGGGAAAACTAGGCACCCGCGTACCGTATGAAGTACACGGGCCATCATCGAAAATGGTTGGAATTTCGATGGGTATCACATCGGTATCATCGAGACAGTAAAGTTTACCGGAACCCTGGCTGCTTTACCGCATGAACGTATGCTGCACGCATATTCAGCGGAATCTCCGGGTGCATTGTTCAGGGGAATGAGGGAGGAGACCCGTCGTTATGGAAGAGATCAAGCGGTTTGAAATTGTGGATTCCTACAAAGATGTCAGTCCTCTGTTCAAAAAGCTTCTGGCAAACAGCACTGCGATGGGGTTCGAGTTTGCGGCATTCTTCGGGTGGGAAGAAGATGAGGACGTCATAAAGGATACTGGTTGTCCATGCATTGCCGCTTCATGGCCAGCTGACTTCGTTCAACGATACGTAGATCAATCGTATCAAGACGTTGATCCATTTGCTTATGTAGCACCCGCCAGTGATATCACTGTAAGATATGATGCCGTTAGAGCCATGAACAAAGACCTCTTTGATGAGGCAGCGACCTTTGGCCTACGAGATGGCATGGTTATTCCTATCCATGTGGGGAGCCGACTCTATACAGTCGGCTTTGCTACAAGCTTGGGAATGGCAATACGCGACGACCAACAATCTGACCTGGAAGGCATGGCTTTTCGTTTCCTCCAGGACTACATGCGGGCTGAACGACGCCCCGGGGCCAATGGCCGGGAAGAAACCGAAACCAGGATTCTGCAAATGGCCCTGTCAGGCTTTGCTGATGATGCTATCGCCAGCTACCTTGGGGTCACAGAGCGATACGTTGCCGCCTGCCGTCGCGATGTGATGGACAGACTGGGGTCCCATGTCCCGTGCAAGATACCTGAACCCTCATCAAAAATGATTGGAATTTCCATGGATATCACGTCTGTACCATCAAAATAAGAACGGGGGATGGAGCCACTCCGGGGGGAGCGTCATCATGCAAGAGATCAGTCGGCTCTTGCTTGTTGATTCCTAAAAAGACATAGCACCGCTGTTCAAAAAGCTTCTGGCCAGCGGTACCGCAATGAGGTTCAAGCTTGCATCTTCCTGGGGGAGTGGCTCAGGAATGGTCACTCTCTGGTGGTAGCTACGCTCAGCGCGGCGCTGGGAGGGGCTAGCTTGGCTTGTTTCAACGAAGCGTGCGACAACGCTTTTTCTCTTCGGCGAAAAAATTATATATTAACGCATTATAGCGTTAATATGGCGGAGAGAGAGTCCCGTTTTCCGGGCCACGGCTCGGCCACAGGCAGCCACCACGAATCATTGCCACTATCTTGAATAATAAGTCTTTTTTAGAAAGACTGTTGCAAAAAATGCTCGTACCCGCATAGAAAGCCAGCTTGGCTATGACGCCAAAGTGTGGGACAAAGTGTGGGACGGCTTGGACGCATGGCGAAACTTTTAATCTCTCAAGTAAAGTCAATATCGGCTCCGGGCAAGTACGGTGATGGTGACGGCCTGTGGCTCAAGGTAGGCCCGACTGGCCGGAAGATGTGGGTATTCCGGTACCAGATCAACGGCGTACGGCGGGATATGTCACTGGGATCGGCGGACGCAGTAAGTTTGCGGGACGCGCGGCTTGCCAAGAATGAGGCGAAGAAGCTCCTTGCCGACGGGATCGACCCCTTGAGGGTGCGAGCCCGGCAGGTCAGCACGAGCGATGCCCCGCTTGATGAAGCCACCCCCACGGCGCCAAAAACCTTCAATGACGCCGCCAAAGAATACCTCGACGCTCACATGGGCGCGTGGAAGAATGCCACGCACAAGCAGCAGTGGGTCAATACCCTGGCCTCGTACGTCAGGAAGCGCATTGGTAAAGTAGCCCTTGATCAGGTCACAACTGACGATGTCTTGGCGATCTTGACCCCCATCTGGTTATCAAAGCCTGAAACAGCCCGTCGGGTCCGGGGACGGATCGAAAGAATTCTGGATTACGCCTGTGCGCGGGGCTGGCGGTCCGGCGAGAACCCGGCCCGGATGCGCGGCCACCTTGATCATCTTCTGCCGCGGCGCCCTGCAACCAGCAAGGCCCATTTCGCTGCGATGCCTTGGAAAGATCTCCCGGACTTCTTTATGTCGCTGCACAGCGAAGACACCTCAATGTCTGCGCTTGCACTCCAGTTTTGTATCTTGACCGGGTGCCGCACCAATGAGGTTTTGCAAGCGACCTGGAGCGAGATTGACATGAAAGCCCGCGTCTGGTCGATCCCGCCAGCACGGATGAAAATGGGGCGGCTTCATCGGGTTCCATTGGCACGGCAGACTGTCTCGCTTCTAGAGACCCTCAAGGACTATCGCCGCTCCCAGTACCTCTTTCCGGGCCAACGCCAGAACAAGCCGCTGTCAAACATGTCTATGTTGATGATGATGCGCCGCCTGGGCTATGGCCATCTTACAGTGCACGGATTCCGTTCGAGTTTCCGGGACTGGGCTGCCGAGGCAACCCAGCATCCGAGCGCTGTCGCAGAAATGGCGCTCGCACACACAATCAAGAACAAGGTTGAAGCCGCCTACCGGCGCGGAGACATGATCGAAAAACGCACAGCGTTGATGCAGGACTGGGCGGACTATCTGACTGGATGCACGACACCTACAGAGCAGGTCGAAGATTTGGTCAAGCGACTTTCGCGGCGGGATCTGGAGCGCCTTATCGCTCTCGCGCAATCAGTCTGAAACCGACTCACATGTAAGCGTTGTGGTATACCCGCTGCGCGATAATGAATGCTCCGCACGGGTGATCAGCCAC
>NZ_JAAVSY010000029.1 GCF_012102745.1 Haematospirillum sp. H4485 | reverse complement strand
GGCGGCTTCAAGTCCACGCCGCTGACCTACATGCTCAATGACATGGCCGCGTTGCAGTACTTGTACGGGAAGAACATGACAACCCGCACCGGTGACAACCGGTATGACTTTGCCGGCAAGACCTATGTTTATGAAACCATCTGGGATGCGGGCGGCAATGACACAGTCAGCTGGAGCGGGCGGGATACGTCTGCAAACATTGACCTGACACCTGGCACCCTGTCGTTCTTCGGGGGCGTTGATACCAAATCCGATCCGGCAACCTGGGACAAAGGCAGCGGAATTCTGGGCATTGCCTACGACACCCATATCGAGAATGCAGAGGGTGGAAACAGTCACGATATCCTGCGCGGCAACGACGGGAACAACCGGTTGCAGGGCGGACCAGGCAACGACCTCCTTGAAGGAAAAGGCGGGCGCAACACCCTGGATGGCGGCGATGGCATCGATACGGTCAGCTACGTGTTCCTGGATCGTCCTGTTTCCATAACCCTGAATGGAGCTTTCAGTTCTGTTGCCAAAGTTGATGGCCAGGACAAGGACACCCTGCGCAATATCGAGAATCTAACGGGTGGAGCCGGAGCAGATCATCTGACAGGCGACAGCGGTGACAACATTCTGGAAGGTGGTGACGGGGCAGACCATATCAACGGCGGTGCCGGCCGCGACCGTCTTTACGGAGATGGCGGAGCAGACCATCTGACAGGGGGTGCCGGAGCCGATGTGTTTGCCTGGCGCAATGTTTCTGATTCCGGGCCGGGCATTATAGGGCGAGATACCGTCCATGACTTTAACTCTGCCGAGAACGACCGCCTGGATTTCTCGGAGCTGGATGCCAACGCCGCTCTGGAGGGACATCAGGCCCTGACATTCAGCGGTCAAACCCCGCGCGCCTTTTCGTTGTGGTACAAACCCGATGCATCCGGGTTGACAGTCTTTGCCGATACGTCCGGGGACACGAAAGAGGATTTATCCGTGCGCCTGAACGGCGTAACCACACTATCCGCCCAAAACCTCATTCTGGACACAACGAGGGTTG
>NZ_JAAVSY010000028.1 GCF_012102745.1 Haematospirillum sp. H4485 | reverse complement strand
TGGACCTCGGTCCAGGTCTCGCCCGTACCGTCGGTGTAGATGGCCCCATTGGCGAGTTGCAGGCACTTGATCGTTTTGGACGCGGCATTGAAGGCTTCTACTGCTACGCCGTTGTCCAGTGCGAGGAGGGGTCTGAGTAGCAACGGAGCAGAAAACCTACATAAGGATTTCGGCGGTCAACGCCAGCGATCCAATTCCTTGATCGTTTTTCTGTGGCAATTTAAGTGATGCTTCATCAGGCGGATGTCGTGGTGATAATCCTGCTCCGGACGAAACTCGTAATCCGGATCAATGTGGAATTGATTGCGGGTGAAACATTCGAAGAGATTGATGCCGTCCCGGGTGTCAATGACCTGTTCGAGACTTTTCGCCATATGGTGCAGCGGCGAACCGGGTTCTCCGGCATCTCTCATCTTGTGAAGCCACATATGGATATGCTTCAGCATGTTGGTTCGCATGTAGCTGTTCAGGAGCATGAGCGAGTGAGCAGGCGTATTTGGAACAGCAAAGCCCATTTTGTCCTCTGTCGGCAGGTCCGCGATGTCTCGGCCAATGTCTCTCATGGCGTCCGTCCGCAAGAGATTTCGCTCCACATCACATCCTCAAAAATCGTTGTTCAGCCATCGCAACAAACCCCGGTTTGATGTGACGCTGCAAAGCAGTTCGCAAAAACTCCGGACCGGCCTCCGAATTGCATAAATACCCATATAAAAACCTATAGCCGACAAACCCCGTGCCGTCTAAGTTAATATGGAAACGGGGAGCAACCATGCTGATTGGCTACATGCGAGTCTCGACCGGCGAGCAGAATCTCGATCTTCAACGCGACGAACTGGAGCGTGCCGGATGCGAGAAGATCTATGACGACGTATGTTCCGGTCGTGCCACCGAGCGGCTTGGCCTGGCGAAGGCACTTGAAATCGCTCGCACGGGTGATGCACTGGTCGTATGGAAACTCGACCGCATCGGTCGCTCGCTTGCCCATGTGGTCGGCTTGGTGGGCGATTTGCAGAAACGTGGGATCGGCCTCAAAGTTCTGACCAGTGACGTGGACACTACGACAACGGCCGGTCGCTTGGTCTTCGGCATCTTCGCAACGCTGGCAGAATTCGAACGCGATCTAATCCATGAACGCACTATGGCGGGATTGGCTGCGGCCCGCGCCCGAGGCAGGGCCGGCGGCCGCCCGCGAGTGATGACCCGCAAGAAGCTGAAGACGGCAATGGCGATGATGTCAGACCGTGATAATGCCGCACGCGATGTCGCGGCTGAACTCGGTGTGTCTTTGTCGACGCTCTATGCTTATGTCGATGCGAAGGGAAAT
>NZ_JAAVSY010000027.1 GCF_012102745.1 Haematospirillum sp. H4485 | reverse complement strand
GACCCGCAAGAAGCTGAAGACGGCAATGGCGATGATGTCAGACCGTGATAATGCCGCACGCGATGTCGCGGCTGAACTCGGTGTGTCTTTGTCGACGCTCTATGCTTATGTCGATGCGAAGGGAAATCCGCGCGCTCGAGCCAACGAGTTACTCGCCAAGCACCGAACCAAACGTGATACGACAAGTCAGGCCTGACCAAGTTGCCGGTAGGATTCCTAAGCGATAGTCAGGCCAGGGAGTATGCCCGCTTCAACGGGGAACTGACACCCGACCAACTGGCCCGCTATTTCCACCTCGACGACACCGATCGCACGTTCGTCGCCACGCTTCGCGGCGATCACAATCGTCTGGGTGTCGCCGTCCAGCTCGGATCGTTGCGCATGCTGGGCATCTTTCTCGAAGACCCGGGGCAGGTTCCGGCCTCGGCCCTGCGCTTTACCGCCCGCCAACTTTCTCTCCCCGAACCCGAGGAATTGATCGCGGAATATGCACACAGTGAAGGACGTTGGCGACATGCTCCCCGTATTCGCCAGCAATATGGCTATCGCACCTTTACCGATCCCGGTGTCGGGTTCCGGCTCAATCGTTTCCTCTATGTTCTGTGCTGGACCGGATCGGATCGGATCAAGCTTCCGCCCTTTTCGACCGAGCGACCGCCTGGTTGCTAGAGGCTAAGGCTCTGCTTCCTGGTCCATCCGTTCTTGAACAAACCGTGGCTAGAGTGCGCGCACGAGCGAACGCCCGCCTGCACCGACTGTTGATCAAGACGATGATACCCGAACAACGTGCGCGGCTCGACAAGCTTGTCGCAGTCCCGGAAGGGGAGCGACAAGGCTCTCTCGATCGGTTGCGAAACGGTCCATACATCCAGAGCAACCGGGAAGTCCGCCGCGCGCTCGACCGCTTGGAAGAGATCCGGTCTCTCACAAATGGATTGCCCTCTATTGATCATTTGCCACCGGGTAAAATTACGGCTTTGGCGCGGTTCGCCAGTGCTGCCAAGGCCCAAGCTGTTTCCCGCCTGCCACCGGATCGGCGTGCAGCAACTTTGCTGGCGTTCATCCGGACCCTTGAAGCCTCCGCTGGAGATGATGTCATTGATGTGTTCGATGTGGTCTCGACCTCAATGTTCAACGAGGCGACCAAGGCGGCGAAACAGGCCAGATTGCGATCACTCCGTGACCTCGACGCCGCGGCACTGAAGTTGCGGGACGCGGCGATCGTCCTCCTTGATCCGGAAACGCCTGATGACGCAGTGCGAACTGCTATCTTCCAGCTCGTAGACATCGACTCGCTTGCCGCAGCCATCGATCGCATCGGAGAACTGGCCAAACCCCATGACGACACCTATTTCACGGAACTCAGGACGTTCAGCCGCAAGATTTCTTATACACCAAGGCTGCTCACTGGCCTCAATCTCGGCGCCGCACCAGCCGGACGACCGCTGCTTGAGGCGATCGAATACCTCCGCGCTGTTCACTCCGGGCGCAAGCGTACCGGACCGCCGCCAACTGCTTTCGCACCCAAACAGTGGCAAACCCAGTTGAAATCGGCCGATGGTTCCCTCGATCTGACCGGTTACCGGCTTTGTGTTCTCGACGGCCTTCGTCGCGCGATCCGCCGGCGCGATCTCTTTCCGGTAAAGTCGTTACGGCACACCGATCCTCGCAAGGGGTTGTTATCAGGCGCGGCATGGGAAGCTGCCCGCCCCGCGATCTGCCGCACCGTCGGTGTATCCGGTGTCGCCGATGAAGAGCTCGGACGACTGTCACAACGGCTCGACCTCGCCTTCCGTGAAACCGCCAGCCGTATGCCCACGAACTCGGCCGTTTCCATCATCGGCACACCGGAAGGACCGGACCTTTCCGTCGAGCGCCTCGAAAAGCTTGAAGAGCCGGCAAGTCTGATTGCGCTGCGCACGGCGCTCGAGGCTCGCTTGCCCAGACTCGATTTACCCGAGCTAATCATGGAAATGCACGCCCGGACCGGTTTTGCCGATCTGTTCACCCAT
>NZ_JAAVSY010000026.1 GCF_012102745.1 Haematospirillum sp. H4485 | reverse complement strand
CCCGTGCGGTCACGCCGGCAGGTCTGCGTCGGGCCGTGGACGACAAGGCCGCAACCGTCAAGGCCGACCTGAAGCAAGCCTTCGCCGCCGCCGATGCTGCCCTCAAGGCACAGATCGAGGGCACTATCACCCAAACCGCAAAAAATATAAGGGATCAGGTGGGAGCGGCCAGCCATGTCTTGATGCAAAACGCCTTCATCAAGGCCGATCCGGACAGCGTGGTGTTCACCAGAACCGCTGCCAACGCGATCAGCCTGAAGGCCGAAACGGCTGTGGACGTGCACGGCAAGGCCATCTCGTTTACAACCGATACGGCGGTGGTGATGCCGACCCTGACCCCCGGAACAGATTACGCGGTGTATGTCTGTGCCGATGGATCCGTTCGGGCCGATGCCAACTTCAAGGTTCCGTCCGGCTATACGGCAGCCAACTCGCGCAAGATCGGCGGCTTTCATTATGCGCCCGGCGGCAACGCGACGGTAACACAGACCGGTGGCGACACCCGCCCGGCGATCAATCCGTATGCTATGTGGGATCTGAAGTTCTGCCCGGCGTGCAAGGACCCGCGCGGCATGACTCTGGTGGCGGACAGCTTCTGGGCCGATATCTATCTGCTGGGTGTCAACCACAATACGGACGGCACCAGCAAGTATGGCGTCACCATTGCCGATGGTGCAAGCCCACCGAAAATTCCGGCCCAGTTTGCAGGCGATGTCTCCCTGACATATAGCTCGCTCAACTGGTGGGAAGCTGCCGAGGTGATGCAGGCGCATGGCAAGCAGCTGCCCTCGTACGCCGAATTTTCGGCACTGGCCTATGGCACTACCGAGAACGAATCGATGGGGTCTGATCCACGCACCACGGGCCTTCAGGCCAAGTATACCTCGAGGTGGGGCGTGATCCAGGCGACCGGATGTATGTATGTGTGGGGGCGTGATTTTGGCGGTTCGCATGGTTCGTCCTCGTGGGCGGCGAACACGGGAGGGCGTGGCAGTACATACCAATTGTCGAATGCCGTGATCTTGGGTGGTGCCTGGAACGACAGGTCTTATTCAGGTTCTCGTTGCTCGGGCTGGAACAACGCCCCGGTGTACGTGGCGAGCCACACCAGCGCCCGTGGCGTCTGTGCCCACCGGCTTCTTCCCTGACCTTCCCAACGGAGCTGTTAACAAATGACCATCATCAACACCCGTGCCGATCTGGACGCGATCAAGGGCACCCCGACCCACGCTGAATTCATGCGCCTGCTGCGCGGTACCATGACCACCATGACCGACACCCAGACGTACCCGGAAGACTACGGAAAACCCGAATACAACGGGCCGAAACTGGACCCGGTCTGGGTCGAGGTCGAAAGCCTGGAAACCATCACCCGCTTCGGCTTCACAAAAGAAGACCTGATGCAGGAAAGCCCCGATATGGGTGGCGAGGTCAGTGCGCAAGAAAGCTGATAGCAAGTCCTGGACGCACGCTAGCGGGCTGAGTTCATATCCAGCCAACAAACCCAACATCGTTGGATAAGGACACCATGCCCGTTCGGGAAAATCTGAACCGCTGTTCCCGATACCATCAGGAACAGCGGCTAGCTTTATGTCAGAACATTACGAAAAAATAAAATCTGATGCAGATACAGAAGAGGTGTTCTCTAACAGGATTGAGAAATCGGGAGTATCGTCACCTGTAGCCTCAATACGCAAAAACAGGTCTTTGCCAAGTGGCTCTGCCCAGACAGCGTTTCTGGCTGGTCCCGTGTTGCTGAAATGATTAACTAACAGGCCTTGGCTCAGATGAGAGAGATCAATCCGATCGCCTTCTGCGGCATTGAAATCCAGTATCTGGTGCCAACCTCCTATGATCGTACCAGAAGTAGATGACCCATTGTAACTGAATGTATCCGCACCCGCACCGCCGGACAGGGTTGATGTCAGTTGCTCTACACGCAATCTGTCATCGCCGCTGCCAGCAACAAAGATTTCAATAGAGTGAAGATAATCTTTCTCGCCGGTACCAATAGACACGGTTCCCCAAGTTTCGCCACGTAACTTTACATCAAGTGAGTCCGTATAGCTGGCATAGCTGACAGAGTCTTTTCCTGCCCCCCCTGCCAGAAAGTCATTGCCGGATCCTCCATCCAAATGATCATCACCATCGCCGCCATGCAGGGCATCATCACCTGCACCGCCCTTCAGGATATCATTGCCTGCGTTACCCAACAGGATATTGTTACCGTCATTGCCCGTTATTCTGTCATCTCCAGCCCCACCAATGACGGCCTCAATATTCCTCAAGGTATCTTTGTCAATACCATTGACACGAACGACGGAATCCCGGCCCCCATCAGCCAGTGTCACGACGATATGGTCCTGTTCTGCACTATAGTCCATATAGTCGCAGCCCCCTTGGCCATCGATTGTGTCATGGCCACCGCTGGAATGGAATATGTTGTTAAGGTCATTACCTGTCAGGTGATCGTCAAAAGCGCCCCCAGTCAAGTGATTATAATCAATGATCTCAGCAACCTGGGCGCCATTAACAAGAACAGGAGATGGCTCGTTCATACCCAGTGTTATCGTCACCGGTCCAGTGGCAAAGCTACTTTTATAAACAGCGCCTTCAACACCTTCATTATGAGGTATAGTATCCTCTCTTACGGGGTTGTCAGAGAGTATTGCGGCAACCCTCGTTGTGTCCAGAATGAGGTTTTGGGCGGATAGTGTGGTTACGCCGTTCAGGCGCACGGATAAATCCTCTTTCGTGTCCCCGGACGTATCGGCAAAGACTGTCAACCCGGATGCATCGGG
>NZ_JAAVSY010000025.1 GCF_012102745.1 Haematospirillum sp. H4485 | reverse complement strand
TTATTTTGTATAGAAGCAAGTTTTTTTGAATTGAGAGATGAGAAGACCTGGCGGCGCCCTACTCTCCCGTGCCTTGAGGCAAAGTACCATTGGCGCAGCTGTTTTTCACGGCCGAGTTCGGGAAGGGATCGGGTGTTTTTCCAGCGCCATGACCACCAGGTCATCACATCTCACAAATCGGGTATAGTTTTTTTTGTATGAATGGTGTGTTCCGTGCTTTTTGAGTGGCTTTACCACTGCGCACGGGCTCTGAAGCCTATCGAGCGATTAGTACCGGTTAGCTTCACGTGTTGCCACGCTTTCACACCCGGCCTATTGACGTGGTGGTCTTCCACGGCTCTCAAGGGATACCTTGTTTTGAGGATGGTTTCCCGCTTAGATGCATTCAGCGGTTATCCAATCCGTACATAGCTACCCAGCGGTGCTCCTGGCGGAACAACTGGTACACCAGAGGTACGTCCATCCCGGTCCTCTCGTACTAGGGACAGCTCCTCTCAAGTATCCTACACCCACGGCAGATAGGGACCGAACTGTCTCACGACGTTCTAAACCCAGCTCACGTACCTCTTTAAATGGCGAACAGCCATACCCTTGGGACCTGCTCCAGCCCCAGGATGAGATGAGCCGACATCGAGGTGCCAAACACTTCCGTCGATGTGGACTCTTGGGAAGTATCAGCCTGTTATCCCCGGCGTACCTTTTATCCGTTGAGCGATGGCCCTTCCACGAGGGACCACCGGATCACTAGAACCGACTTTCGTCTCTGCTCCACCCGTCGGTGTCGCAGTCAGGCTGGCTTTTGCTCTTGCACTCGTCGAGCGATTTCCGACCGCTCTGAGCCAACCATTGCGCGCCTCCGTTACTCTTTGGGAGGCGACCGCCCCAGTCAAACTACCCGCCACACAGGGTCCCGGTCCCGGCTTACGGGACGCGGTTAGACATCAAATACGGGAAGGGCGGTATTTCAAGGGTGGCTCCGCCTGGGCTGGCGCCCTGGTTTCATAGCCTCCCGCCTATCCTACACATCCAATATCTGATGCCACTGTGAAGCTGTAGTAAAGGTGCACGGGGTCTTTCCGTCTGACCGCGGGAACTCCGCATCTTCACGGAGAGTTCAATTTCGCTGAGTCGATGTTGGAGACAGCGGGGAAGTCGTTACGCCATTCGTGCAGGTCGGAACTTACCCGACAAGGAATTTCGCTACCTTAGGACCGTTATAGTTACGGCCGCCGTTTACCGGGGCTTCAATTCGGAGCTTGCACCCCTCCTCTTGACCTTCCGGCACCGGGCAGGCGTCAGACCCTATACGTCGTCTTGCGACTTCGCAGAGCCCTGTGTTTTTAATAAACAGTCGCCACCCCCTGGTCTGTGCCCCTCGCCTGTGGTTGCCCACGGGCGAGGCTCTCTTATTCCGAAGTTACGAGAGTAATTTGCCTAGTTCCTTCAACATCGTTCTCTCAAGCGCCTTGGTATACTCTACCAGTCCACCTGTGTCGGTTTCGGGTACGGTCATTGTTGGTGGTGTTATTTCCTGGCCCGTCTTCACCGCTGCTTCAATCCGATAAGGAGCAACGATTTACGACGGGCGTCACA
Organism: Haematospirillum sp. H4485; assembly: GCF_012102745.1. Classification (GTDB taxonomy): domain Bacteria; phylum Pseudomonadota; class Alphaproteobacteria; order Rhodospirillales; family Rhodospirillaceae; genus Haematospirillum. The sequence goes on along the minus strand of NZ_JAAVSY010000025.1, from coordinate 3,665 downwards.
TCCACCTGGCCCACGAATATTAACGTGGTTCCCATCGACTACGCCTTTCGGCCTCGCCTTAGGGGCCGGCTTACCCTGCGCGGATTAGCCTTGCGCAGGAACCCTTGGACTTACGGCGACAGGGTTTCTCACCCTGTTTGTCGCTACTCATGTCAGCATTCTCACTTCCGATACCTCCAGCAAACCTCACAGTTTGCCTTCGCCGGCTTACGGAACGCTCCGCTACCGCTTGTCATAGACAAGCCCGCAGCTTCGGTGCATGGCTTTAGCCCCGGTACATCTTCGGCGCAGGACAGCTTGATTAGACCAGTGAGCTGTTACGCTTTCTTTAAAGGATGGCTGCTTCTAAGCCAACCTCCTGGTTGTTTTGGCCGTCCCACATCCTTTCCCACTTAGCCATGACTTGGGGACCTTAGCTGGCGGTCTGGGCTGTTTCCCTTTTGACGATGGACCTTAGCACCCACCGTCTGTCTGCCGGACAGTACTCGCCGGTATTCGGAGTTTGGTTCGAGTTGGTAAGGCTCGCGCCCCCCGTCCCGATCCAGTGCTCTACCCCCGGCGGTATAGATCCGACGCGCTACCTAAATAGCTTTCGCGGAGAACCAGCTATTTCCAGGTTTGATTGGCCTTTCACCCCTAGCCACAGTTCATCCCCGTCTTTTTCAACAGACGTGGGTTCGGTCCTCCAGTAGGTGTTACTCCACCTTCAACCTGACCATGGCTAGATCACCTGGTTTCGGGTCTACCGCATCGAACTGAACGCCCTGTTCAGACTCGCTTTCGCTTCGCCTACACCTGCCGGCTTAAGCTTGCTTGATACGGTAAGTCGCTGACCCATTATACAAAAGGTACGCCGTCACGGACATTCCCGGAGGAATTCCGCTCCGACTGCTTGTAGGCATCCGGTTTCAGGAACTGTTTCACTCCCCTTGTCGGGGTGCTTTTCACCTTTCCCTCACGGTACTGGTTCACTATCGGTCACTGGAGAGTACTTAGCCTTGGAGGGTGGTCCCCCCATGTTCAGACAGGATTTCACGTGTCCCGCCTTACTCGAGGACTGCAGTGTTTTTTACCCGTACGGGGCTGTCACCCGCTCTGGCACGCCTTTCCAGACGTTTCCGGTTGTTTCACTGCAGCCACTGGGCTGGTCCGCGTTCGCTCGCCACTACTTGCGGAGTCTCGGTTGATTTCCTTTCCTCCGGCTACTTAGATGTTTCAGTTCGCCGGGTTCGCTTCCACACCCTATGTATTCAGGTGTAGATACCGCAGATGCGGTGGGTTTCCCCATTCGGACATTTCCGGATCAAAGATTGCTCCCGTCTCCCCGGAACTTTTCGCAGGGTGCCACGTCCTTCATCGCCTTCCAGTGCCAAGGCATCCACCAGATGCCCTTGTCACGCTTGAGAGCCCATGCGCAGGGAAAAAACCACTGCACACGGAACACAGCATTCATACATTATGCGTTGAACATGCAGTCCTTCATGGCATCGCCATCCGGGCTTCCGGACGGCACGTGCCGGTCTGCAATCCAACGCGGTCACTAGACCCTTTAATTGCTTGCTTCTTTACAATGAATAACAACGAGACGGTATCGGGGCATGGCCCCGAACGGATTTCCCTGCAGTCAGTGCGGCGCGGTGGTGGAGGCTATCGGGATCGAACCGATGACCTATAGCTTGCAAAGCTATCGCTCTCCCAGCTGAGCTAAGCCCCCTGGGCCGCGGGTGTCCCTGGGCATCGGTGGTGGGCCTGGCTGGACTCGAACCAGCGACCTTACGCTTATCAGGCGTACGCTCTAACCACCTGAGCTACAGGCCCGAGCCTGTGCACCGGCGTGTACCATGAATGGTACCGTCTGACTGCGGAAGGGATACGAGGACGACCGTATCGGGTGCACCTTTCGGTGCGATGCCGTGATATCACGGCGTTGTGTTCTCGGTGATCCAGGTTGCCCCGGATACATCCTTGAAAGGAGGTGATCCAGCCGCAGGTTCCCCTACGGCTACCTTGTTACGACTTCACCCCAGTCGCTGACCCTACCGTGGCCGGCTGCCTCCTTGCGGTTAGCGAACCGTCTTCGGGTAAAACCAACTCCCATGGTGTGACGGGCGGTGTGTACAAGGCCCGGGAACGTATTCACCGTGGCGTGCTGATCCACGATTACTAGCGATTCCGACTTCATGCACTCGAGTTGCAGAGTGCAATCCGAACTGGGACGACTTTTTGGGATTTGCGCCTTCTCGCGAAGTGGCTTCCCTCTGTAGTCGCCATTGTAGCACATGTGTAGCCCAGCCCGTAAGGGCCATGAGGACTTGACGTCATCCCCACCTTCCTCCGGCTTGTCACCGGCAGTTTCCCCAGAGTGCCCAACTTAATGATGGCAACTGAGGACGAGGGTTGCGCTCGTTGCGGGACTTAACCCAACATCTCACGACACGAGCTGACGACAGCCATGCAGCACCTGTGTGGGATCCAGCCGAACTGAAGGAACCGTCTCCGGTTCCGCGATCCCCATGTCAAGGGCTGGTAAGGTTCTGCGCGTTGCTTCGAATTAAACCACATGCTCCACCGCTTGTGCGGGCCCCCGTCAATTCCTTTGAGTTTTAACCTTGCGGCCGTACTCCCCAGGCGGAGTGCTTAATGCGTTAGCTGCGCCACCGAAATGCATGCATTCCGACAGCTGGCACTCATCGTTTACAGCGTGGACTACCAGGGTATCTAATCCTGTTTGCTCCCCACGCTTTCGCACCTCAGCGTCAGTACCGTGCCAGATGGTCGCCTTCGCCACCGGTGTTCCACCCAATATCTACGAATTTCACCTCTACACTGGGTATTCCACCATCCTCTCACGGACTCAAGCCTTGCAGTATCAAAGGCAGTTCCGGGGTTGAGCCCCGGGATTTCACCCCTGACTGACAAAGCCGCCTACGCGCGCTTTACGCCCAGTAATTCCGAACAACGCTAGCCCCCTTCGTATTACCGCGGCTGCTGGCACGAAGTTAGCCGGGGCTTCTTCTGCGGGTACCGTCATCATCGTCCCCGCTGAAAGAGCTTTACAACCCGAAGGCCTTCTTCACTCACGCGGCATGGCTGGATCAGGCTTTCGCCCATTGTCCAATATTCCCCACTGCTGCCTCCCGTAGGAGTCTGGGCCGTGTCTCAGTCCCAGTGTGACTGGTCATCCTCTCAGACCAGTTATGGATCGTCGCCTTGGTGCGCCGTTACCACACCAACCAGCTAATCCAACGCGGGCCAATCCCAAAGCGATAAATCTTTCCCCCTCAGGGCGTATACGGTATTAGCCAAGGTTTCCCCAGGTTGTTCCGTACTTCAGGGCATGTTCCCACGCGTTACTCACCCGTGCGCCGCTCCCGGATAAATCCGGGCGCTCGACTTGCATGTGTTAGGCCTGCCGCCAGCGTTCGTTCTGAGCCAGGATCAAACTCTCAAGTCATAATCGACAGTCTCTTAACTTCACAAAGCGTATGCTTAAATCAAAGATACCAGACTACCGTCTAAACACGGTCGTCCACGTATCCCTTCCGTCTCTTCACTCTGTAAAACAGCACCAGACACCAACAAAACCAGAAAAACCAGTCCCTCAGCGTCGGGACGCACCTTCTAAGCCCCAATCCAAAAATCGTCAACACAATTCCTTAAACAAA
>NZ_JAAVSY010000024.1 GCF_012102745.1 Haematospirillum sp. H4485 | reverse complement strand
CATAGGTCTTGCCGGCAAAGTCATACCGGTTGTCACCGGTGCGGGTTGTCATGTTCTTCCCGTACAAGTACTGCAACGCGGCCATGTCATTGAGCATGTAGGTCAGCGGCGTGGACTTGAAGCCGCCAGTATCTTCGCCGCCGATCATGGGCTTGTACGACATGACCGAGTAAGCTGCAGAGTCGTATTGCTGTGTCACAGGAAAGTTGTCTTTGTCGATTTCGCTTTCATCATGCGTATGCTTTAGCCCCAAGGTGTGGCCGATTTCGTGCATGGCAGTCAGATGTAACTGGCTTCCCGGTGATCCATCTGTTCTGACAGTATTGTACCAAGGATTAAACCAGACAGAGCCAGCTATGTCATCGGTGTCAGGAAATTCTGCATAAGCAACCCCATCCAGAAGAGCAGCCTCATCCATGGTTTTGCTGGCACCGATCAAAATTCGCCCAGGCTCCTCGCCTCCCTTTTGTTCCGTGAACGAGAGACCGGTAAAGTCTGCAAGATGTCTGAAAATTCCGGAAATTGATGAACGCAGACCGTCTGTAATGAAGGAAGGGTCAAGCGCCAAGCCTTCCTGCCAGTCTGTGGTTACACTCTCGTACTCTGGGGATACAAAACTGTACGTCAGCCTCAGGGCTTTCCCTGGAACACCGTCGGAGGACCAGAACTTCCCCCCAAGCAGTGAGTCAATTTCATGCCTCCCGCTGGAAGGCGCGGTAAACGCACTATTATATCTGGTAGATGTTGCACTCATAATCTTTTTTCCTGTGTAACGGGTACAGTTTCAATTATAAAGAGACAAGTATCTCTGCTCACTACTTAAAATAAGTCAACATGCAATTTCTTTCTTGTCTTACAACCGAGAGGCATGTTCTCTGTGTCCCCGGCCAGCCCTCTTGAATGTCTGACGTGCATCAAAGTTACGGCCTGTATCGTGGCTGTGGTCTGCTCCACTCCACCTGCTATCCGTGATGTTCCCCGCGTATAGCCCCCACTGTCTGCAGTGGTGCTGCCAGTTTCCAGGTTGATGGGATTTATCGTCGCAGACCCTGCCTGGTTTCGGGACCCTAGGCAGGGCGACACGCAGCTTTCGCGCTCTCAAAAACTATGATTGAAACCGTGTCAGTTCTTCGCAATGTTTGCGATGAGTTTTGAGAGAGGTATCACGCCTATTGGCTATGTCCGCGTTTCAACGCAAGACCAGACTATAGACCTGCAAAAAATCACGGGGACTTTGTAACCGCCATGAAAAGTACCTGCGAAACATCTTCAGTGCCGTCAGAATGGCTGTCCTGCTGATTTAGCGCACTGTGTAATGAGTTTATCGCCTAATCTATTTCGAGAAATGAAAATTTGGTGCTAGAATCTGCCACCGAAGCATTTGATTTCTGGCAAGAGGGTGCAGGCCGTCTTGCTGTGGCGGGTTATCTGCAGGGGGGGAGAGGAAGGCTTTATTCCATCAAGGAGAGGGTGAAGCGTTGACGTGACGCTTGCCACGTGGGTGGGTAATTCTCAGAAACAAATTATGGTGGATATAAAATTTTTCTGAAGATGTAAGACTGGGCATCTGTAAATAACCAAAAGCCAAGCAACACCCTGAGGCAGATTTCTCACTGGTTCTTTCTGGCTGATTTTATCTGGTAAGTCATCATGATTGCAGAGAACGAACAGAAACTTACTGATATTTTTAGAGTTGTCCTAGACTTTGAGGATAACTATGACGTTTCAATGGTTCGTAAAATTTCAGAAGCGAGATGGGACTCTTTGGCTCATGTATCAATGGTCGCTGCCGTCGAAAGCGAATTCGGGGTAAATTTGGACAGCACTGACATGGAACGTATGACTTCGTTTGCGGCAACCCGATTGCTACTCGAAGAAAAAGGGCTATGATTGAAAGCGAATTTGAGGTTGATGTTACCGAAGAGGATGCCCGCCGGTTTGCAGAGATTTCTGGCGACTGGAATCCTTTGCACACCGACTTAGCCTATGCGGCGGGAACCAGTTTTAGGCGTACCATTCTCCACGGTGCCTTTTCTGCTGGGTTTCTATCCCGTATGGCGGGTATGAATATTCCAGGGCGTGACTGTTTACTGCATGGCATCAAACTGAAATTTGTTGCCCCGATCCTGCCTCCGACACGTCTACGCGTTCATGGTACCCTTGTGCGAAGTAGTGACAATGGGGGTGTGGTTGATGTCACCATCAGCGATTCCGTCTCGGGTACTCACTATGTTTCTGGCATATATGAGTTTGGCTACCATCGTCATCAAGTAATGTCGCGAGCTTTGGCTGCAACGGACTTGACCTGCACTGAAGCGCCCATCTTGGTTACGGGCGCATCTGGTGGGCTTGGATCTGCCGTGCTTGAGCGCTTGGGAAGCAAGGGTCTGGGCTTGTCACGCTCTGGTACAGCCGGTGCGTTGATGATTCCAGATTTGGTCCAACTTCCGGAAATCTTGGCTGGACGCAAGATATCCGGTGTCGTCCATTGTGGTTGGCCTGCTCCAGACAATCAAAGATTGACGGCGTTGGGGAGTAATACGGAAGTTGCGGTCCGACACCACGTTGCCGAACCCTTGTCCGACTGTTTGAAATTGGCCCAGGTGCTTTCTGTGTTTGGCCTCCCTGGTGCTACCTTGGTGTTGGTGGGATCGACAGCAGCCGATCCCGGGCGTCACAACTGGCGTATGCCCTTGTATAGTCTTGGCAAGGCGCTTGTGCCTACCTTGGTCAAGATTTTGGCGGTGGAACTTGGTGCGAGCAACCTACGCTGCATTGGTGTGGTTTTCGATGTTGTTAACGGTGGGATGAATGATGCGATGCGAGACGCTGTGCGCCTTGCTCATACCGATCGTTCGCCTTATGGCATGTTGCCCGGTACAGATGATGCCGCCGGCCAAATAGCTTGGATACTGGAGAACGGTTCGTATCTGGTTTCCGGCGCCATCATCAACTTATCGGGAGGCGCGCTCCCATGACATTCCTGGAAGCAAAGAAATTATTGGCCGCTATGCGGAATGCTGAAAAGCTGCCCTTCCTGATGTGTATGTCGGGGACTGCTGACCAATTGGAACTTTACCTGCGTGCTCATGCAGCCCGAAGCGGGCTGGATGTACAAGTCAGTTTTCTTCCCTTTGGCACCTTGGGTCAGCATTTGTTCAGCGAAGCCACTGGTCCAGAGGTATTTCTGTTGCTGCCTTGGGATCTGGCACCGGAATGTGACTGGCGTTCAGGGATGAGTGGGACGCTGGTCGATGTTAATACGATCCTGGACCGAGCCGAGCAGGTGGTGGCTCTACTGAACAAGCGGAAACAAGCATGCTTGGCTTATCTGCCGGCACCTGTCCCGCCGCTATGCATCGCCATGTCCGACAATGCTCGTTTGGCTACTGAACTAACGGCACTTGCGGTCAGACATGGGGCCACACTTCTTGCGTCAGATTATTTTTCTCTCTCCACCTATTTTGCTACTGGTTCTCCACTGGCCGGTGGTGCCCTGTCGCCAGTGGCCGAGGTCTTGATCGATCACCTGTTGATGCCGCAGTCGGGACACTACAAGGTAGTGGCTACCGATGCGGATAATACCTTGTGGGCTGGCATAGTCGGCGAGGACGGTGTTGAAGTTGTTTCCGCAGAACCTCATGGCCGAGGTTTTCGTCACTTCGTTTATCAAGGGTTTTTGTTGAGACTTAAAGCAGCAGGTATTCTTCTGACGGTGGTAAGCCGCAATGATGAGGATATGGTGTGTGCAGCGTTGAATGCAGGCCGCATGCCCCTGAAAAATGAGGATTTCGTTGCGGTTCGGGCTGGCTATGGGGCTAAATCTGATCATGTAAGAGCCTTGGCAGGGATCCTGAATCTGGGTACCGATTCCATTGTTTTCATTGATGACAACCCGGTCGAACTTGCTGAAGTCGCGTCGGGGGTCAGGGGGGTGAGATGCCAGGCATTTCCGACGCGGGATGAAGATCTGCCGGCATTCCTGGATCGGTTGGCTCTCCTTTTCGATCGCAGCAAGGTGACGACTGAAGATGCGGAGCGAACCGAAATGTACCGGCGTCTTATGGCGTCATCGCCTCCTTCTGAAGGGATTGGAGTTGAGACATTTCTTAAAGACTTGGAGATGGTGCTGACATTGCGCGACCGGACACATGATGATTGGCAGCGGGCACATCAACTTATAAACAAGACCAATCAGTTCAATCTTAACGGTCGCCGTATGAATGAGTCTCAAGTGTCTGCAGTGTTGGCTGAGGGGGGGCGGATGTTTACAGCCACTTTGGAAGATCGAACCGGAAGTCACGGTGAAATCATGGCCTGCTTGGTTGATTGCAACGGCAGTGTGCAGGCACTGGTCATGTCATGCCGAGTTTTTCAGCGGCGGGTCGAATATGCTTTCCTCATATGGCTTCTTGGCTATTGGAAGGGGCCGACACTGACTTTCGCATATTCTGCTACCGCCCGTAATGAGCCAATTCGCAACTTTCTCGCCGATTCTGCTTTTGCTGATGCCGGAGAGCACTGGACGTTGGATACCAAGGCATTTACTACCGCTCACGCTGCCGATATTTCCTTGTTTACCATTCGTGAGCACTTGACATGACCGAATCCGAAGCGGCGAAAGCACTCCGGTCACTGTTGGATGAGTTGGGTGTGACCGCCGGTGAGACCATCTATCTGGCCATCGACATGGCGCGTGTGCCTCTACCCCAATGGCCGGTTACTCTGGATCGACATGCAATCCGGGCAAGGGAAGATCGGTGGTGTAACTTTGTGTTCGAGCGTATCATGGAGGTTCTTGATCCCCGTGGTACCTTGTTGGTTGGCACTTTCAGCTATTCGTGCGGCAATCCTGACATTCCATTCGTGATCGAGAGAACCCCGTCGGAAATTGGTCCTTTTACCAATTGGGTACGCCAGCATCCGCAGGCCGTACGCTCACTGCACCCCATCTTCTCTGTGGCGGGTATCGGACCCAAAGCCGGTGAGATCCTGAATAATACGGGAGGGGCTGCGTTTGGGCCCTGTAGTCCGTTCGGGCGCCTTACCCGGCATGGTACGCGCTTCGTCAACGTGGGTATTCCATTCCGTCAAAGTTTGACCTACGTCCATCACCTTGAACAATGCTACGGATGTAACCACCGTTATCACAAGATATTTTCTGGTGTAGTGGTCCAGAATGAGCAGGCCGTTGACCGGGAGTTTCTTGGTTATATGCGGTGGCGTGGTATCAATGCCGGGGTTGATGTCGGCCCCTTGGAGGACGCACTCAAGCATTCTGGCTTGCTGCGTGAGGTCAATCATAACGGCTTTTTCGGGCAGTCTGCTCAAGCCATCGACGTTGATCATACAGGCTATCAAATGCTAACCGAAGACTCACGCGCATTCTCCACGCCAAAGATTCGGGTAGATCTTGATGATTCGATGGTTGCATCGTCACCCGGGACGCATCCTGTCACAACTTTCAGACTTTCGACATGACCTTGACGTCTTTGCCGCAACTTCAACCCTATCCATCGTTGGCACGTATTTGTGCTGTAGTGTTGGATGTATGGCCAGCGCATGGGGGGTACCTGAAAGCCCGCTTTTGCGAGTCAGCCCATCCTGTTTTACCTATCACAGAAGAAATAGCTGGATTGGTTGTCAGGATTGCAGGAAACGATCTATCAACATTTGCCGATAGCTATCGCTGGACCTGTGAGACTCTCGTTGCGGAAGACTTGCACTTTCGTCGTACAGGGGGTTATCGCTGGACAACTTTTGAAGATGCCTATCGCGAAGTCTATTCGCGCGCCGACTATATGCAAACTTATCTGCGTGGACTTCTGCTGTCTCAAGTCCTTTGGGCGAATCAGGCCACTGCGTTCCATTTTTATGTGGAGCGCTTCCTTCAGCGGTTACAGCCTGGCACAGACTATCTTGAGATTGGCCCAGGCCACGGGCTGTTGTTGTATTTTGCTGCCCGTTCGCCACAGATCGGCTCGATTACAGGCTGGGATGTCAGTGAAAGTAGCTTGGCCATGACTCGACAGACGATGGAAGCTATGGGTATGGGACATCCATTCAAGTTAGAATTACACAACATTCTTGAGCCACCCTGTGTTCAAATGGCTTACGATGCCATAGTACTTAGCGAAGTACTGGAGCATCTTGATCGCCCGGAAATAGCCTTAGCCACTGTTTTCAAAACGTTAAAGCCCGGTGGACTGGCTTATTTTAACGTACCGGTCAATAGTCCAGCTCCTGACCATATCTACTATTGGGGATCGCATCTCGAGGTTGAAAATCTGGTGAGGAAAATTGGGTTTAAAATTGTTGATTCCGATGCCGCTCCAGCCACTGGCTACAGTCTTGAGCGTGCGCTTCGACGCAAAGTCACTATTAATTCGTTAATCGTAGCTGAGCGCCCAGATCAAGGGCATATTGGGGTCGTCTCAGAAAATGGAAAATAAAGCACGCTAAATCATCTTCAGTGGTCGTAGCGGCCTCAATCTGGTGACTACGGTTGTCGTGCTGTGGAACTACCTGGAATGCGCAGCTCATGCCTTGCGTAGGCTCAGCCTTACTCATATCCAGAATGCGAGGAGGGTTGCGAGAGCGACGTCGGAGAGGAAGTTTCTGTCGAGTTTGTCATAGCGGGTTGCGACGCGGCGGAAGTCCTTGATGCGACAGAAAGCGTTTTCG
>NZ_JAAVSY010000023.1 GCF_012102745.1 Haematospirillum sp. H4485 | reverse complement strand
CTTCCTGGTACGTCATAAGGGCCTCTGCCATGGTGTCAAAAGATGAAGGAGCCGCCATAGCAGCATGGGTCTTCACCCGGACAGGAACGGGGTTTACGGGGTGTCCCGGCCGGCTGATCCACAAGATCAAGCCGGGCTTGTGCCCTTCTCATGACATGAGGACACAATGATTTCTGCTGGCGCTTTTTCCATCGTGTCAGGGGTATCTGAGCTTTTTCAGTGGCCAGCCGCCAAAATGTTCTTGATTTGTTCGTTTATGATGCGGGATAAATACATCCATTAACCGTTTTACGATCAATTATTCTCCTTTAAGAAGGTCTATATATGGACTATATTCTAAATAAGTCTTTATATGGAGCAGTGAAATGGCCCCGATCCCTTGTACTGAACCGGCCACCAATCGCCGTGATCTGGCGGGTCCCGCCCTGCGTACATTCTTCCGGATTGCGGACCTATGGAGATTATCGGTTGAGGAGAGCATGACTTTGTTGGGAGTACAGGCACGATCTACTTTTTTTAAATGGAAGAAGGGACATGTCTCGGTCTTGCCCAAGGATACCTTGGAACGGATCTCCTATATTCTGGGCATCTACAAGGCATTACAGATCCTTCTCCCTGATACGGAAGCTGCGGATCAATGGATTCGGTGCCCCAATATGGCACCCGTGTTCAATGGTCAGTCTGCACTGGAACGGATGCTATCCGGCCAAGTTTCTGACTTGTTTGTTGTCCGGCAGTACTTGGATTCCCAGCGTGGTGGGTGGGCATGACCTTTCCTGTCCGTTGCGTTGAATGGAATCCCGGATGGCGCATTATCCCCAGCCGGTTCCCTCCTGTTAATCTGTTTGAGCGTGTTACAGATCCTGCTGATCTGGATGCTGTCATCGAGCTTGAGTCCATGACCAACCCACGTTTACGTGATGCTGTTGGCGACATTCACCTGGTTCCACCACAAGATCGGATCAGCGGGCCGGGAACAAGCGTGATTATGGCTGCATTTACCCACCCCAATCCTGAGGGGAGCCGTTTTGCAACATCATCCTATGGCGTTTTCTATGCAGCATATGCCTTGGAAACAGCGATCAAGGAAACCAGCTATCATCGCGCCCGTTTTATGGGGGCAACACGGCAACCCCCGATGGAGCTGGACATGCGGGCCTATGTTGTCACGGTCTCTGCCGACATGATCGACCTGAGGGGGTGCCAAAAGACTCATCCGGACCTGTATGATCCGGACAGCTATGCCGCCTCACAGGCCATGGCAGGCACACTGCGTGCACAGGGCGCGAATGGCTTGGTCTATAACAGCGTGCGGCATCATGGCGGTGAATGCATTGCCGCGCTCCGTCCATGTATTCTGTCAGATTGCCGTCAAGAGCGACACTTGTGTTATGTCTGGGATGGGCGATCGATAAGCACATATTATGAGAAAAAAGATTTCCGTACGCTTGTTTCCCTACCAGTCCAGGCATGATAGGCTCCTGTTCCTTTGTGACAAACGGCAATGCCCTATTTGCTCTGTTCCCCGCGCATCGTTTAATAAAGCAGGTAGTCTGTGACTTCTCCCCAAAATCCACATATTGGACGACCTGCCATACTGGCGGCTCGTGCCCTGATTATGCTTAGCCCTCTGGGTGTGGATATCTACCTGCCGGCAGTGCCACAGATTGCTGAAGATCTTGGATCGCAAGCATCCTTGTCTATCAGCATTTATTTGGCAGGGCTGGGGCTGGGGCAGCTTGTATGGGGCCCGCTTTCGGATCGGATGGGCCGTCGTCCTGTTGCCATCTGGGGATGCTCCCTGTTTGCCTTGCTGTCGCTGCTTATTGTTTTCTCCGAAGGATTGCCGGAGTTTCTGGGGCTGCGCCTGCTGCAAGGCATTATGGCAAGCTCGGCCGCTGTCTGTGCAACAGCAATGGTACGCGACTGTTACAGCGGGAAAGATGCTGCGCGTGAATACAGCATTCTGATGGGTGTTCTGAATGCAGTTCCTTTTGCCGCTCCTCTCATTGGCGGGATACTAACCGCATGGTTTTCGTGGCGCAGCTGCTTTGTTGTCCTGACAGGCTTCGGAATTTTTCTGACAACTTGGCTGGCATGGCGCATGCCAGAAACAACACCGAAAAGGATTGAAGGCGGTGGAACACACACCCAAATACTACCGTGGACCAGCCCTGTCTTTCTCGGATTCTCTGTGTGTTGCTGCATGGGGCTGGGTGTTGTTTTGTCCTACGTAACCCTTATTCCCTATACTTTGATGGAAGGATACGGGCTTTCCAGCCTGGAATTCGGGGCACTGTTTGCAACAAATGCCGGCTTGATCAGTCTGGTGTGTATTGCCTTCTCCCGGCTTATCGCCCGAAAGGGACCGCTGGCAGTTTTGCGCCTGTCCGCCTTGCTGATGCTTGGGGGTGGGGTCCTCTTGGTACTGTGTCTGAGTGCATGGCCGGATGTACGCCATGTTGCTCTTTTTATGGGGCCTGTTGCCCTGATTTGCATTGGCTTCTCCGGCCTTATGGGACCGGCCCGTGGTCTGGCCATGCAGCCTTTCGAGCGGGGAAGCGGTAAAGCTTCAGCCGTCCTTGGAACAGCTCAGATGTTATGGGCTGCAGCAACCAGTGCAGTGGCTCTTGTTTTACCTCTGCCGTCGCATCTGATTCTAGGCGGCATTACTGCCCTGACCGCTATTGTCTCCCTTGTGATTGCCAAGATCATGGTTCGTCGCTATGGCGTGAACGTTCTGGAAGGGCGTACGGTCAGAGTGCAGCCTGAGGTCTGACAGGAAAATGAAAACTATTTTTTGTCTATACCCGCTATTCTGATCGTAATAATCCATAACAATAAACAAGATATAATTATACAATAATAACGCACAATCAATTACATTAACACAATATTCTAGTTATAATTTTAATATTTTGTGCTATCTAGCCTTTGCTTTTGCCGATAAGAGCGAAGGTGAGACAATGGATATTGATGAAAGTATAATGGAAATTGCTTCTGTTATTGGGCGTGAGAAAGCTCTCTACTTGATTGGTTCTCTGGGACGATCGGGGAAGCGACCGTGGCGACTTAATCTCTATATCCCGAGACATCCCGGTGACAGTCACCCCTTGGTTAAAATACTGGGAAAAGAAGACGCCCTGAGAATGGCCCGTGAATTTGGTGGGATGAATTTGCAGCCGGCAAATGGCAATGCTCTGGTACGGCGCTTCAGGTCACGCGAAATTCAGCGTCTCGCAACAGAGGGAAAACCTGTTCGTGATATTGCCAATTTATTCCAAGTTACCCAACGTACAATTCTGAACGCCATAAAAAGTAACAAGTCAAATTACATTGATCATGAAGGTATAGCAGTTGATAGAAGAGCCACTGGACTGGGTTAAATATAAAAATTTCTCAAGAATCGATTTTGCATGCAAGTATAGCCGTCGTTGTTATATGAATGCTGCTTTCATGGACCGACTTCAGTCTCTCAGAGACCTGTATGGAAAGCCAATGGTTATTACCAGCGGCTTTCGTGATCCCTCTCACCCTGCTGAGGTGGGCAAGGCAAAGCCCGGTCCACATACAACAGGAAGGGCCTGTGATGTTGCCGTGGGTGGTGCGGATGCCCTGCTATTGATTCAGCTTGCCCTGGCAAAGGGTTTCACCGGCATTGGCGTTCAGCAAAAAGGGGGTCTGCGTTTCTTGCACTTGGATGACCTGCCTGCAGAGACAGACAGACCGCGCCCCTTTTTATGGAGTTATTAATCCATGCTGGACGATGCAACATCTCCTGAAGGAATAAAATCCGTTTCGTCTCCTTCCGTTCCTGATCAAGTGGTACGTGACAGCTGGATGCCTTCGCTGATGACCTGTGCCTTGATCATCATGGTTGTTGCCCTTGTGGCTGCTTTACTGTGGGTACCAACCCCGTCAAGCAACGCTGATGTCATTCATCTGATTGCCGGACAAATTATCGGTGCCTTTGCAACAGCAGTTGCATACTGGTTGGGCAGCAGCCGCAGCAGCCACGACAAGCAACGACTATTGGCCCATGGCGGAGCGCCCCAACAGACAAGGAAAGATGGACTGTGAGCACACAGAATACAAACGTTGACATAGAACAATTGCTCTCCTCAATCCGGGGAGACATGCAGAAAAACTTACCAAATGTGCCGGTATTTGACGGGGGAGCTTCCGGAGCAGTTTCCTCTGACCAAGACTTGGCAATCCAGCTTGACATTCTCCGGCTGGATCCAGATCGGACTTTTAATCCGGGCACCGAACAAACAGCTGTTTCTGTGGTTCTACAGGCCACCGCTCTGGTCGCTGGCAATCGACTTTATCCGACACATGTTTCCCGCAGCACCGCAATTTCTCTGGCTTCACAGATTTCATGGCAACGCTGGGGGTGCTCCGTTGGTCCTGCCGAGTTGGACTCTGTTGCTCCAAAGCCTGTTGCCATGGAAGGATTTCATCCGGTTGCGTGGGCCGTAACCTGGAAGCATGCTGCATTTCTTGGGCAATCCTTGTGGGATTCCAGTCGCATTCCTGTTCGCTTTGTCACACAGCTTGGTAATGCGGCGTGGCACCCGAAACAGCCCGCCGCAGAGCAGGTACGGAAGAAACCGTCTGTTGTTCTGGCAGTGCCATCAGAAGACAAACCGGATCAAGAGTGGATTGTTGCTTCAACACCACAGGCCAGAAATGTCTACTACGGCTCCGCTTCGGATCAAGGTGAAGAATACCAGTCTCACTATCATCCTCTGGAAGAAAAGATCAAACAATGAGCCAGTGGGGAATTGCAGATCTGGAGCGACGCTTGGCCAATATGGTCCGCATTGCGATCATTGAGGCCGTGGACCACACAAACAGGAAAGTTCGCGTTACCGCCAAGGGGTTTCTCAGCGCGTGGCTGCCATGGCCTACGGAAACAGGGCGTAATTTTCGTCGTTGGCGTCCGCTGCGTCCCGGGCAACAGGTGGTTTTGATTGCTCCATCGGGTGATCTGACCCGCGCTGTTATTGCTGGCATGCTTTACAGCCAAACCCTGGATGCGCCCGACAACAACGAAAATCGGGATACAATCCTGTTTGATGACGGAACATGCCTTCAATACGACAGCGCCGACCACCATCTGTATATGAACGTGGGGCAAAGTACAGTCAGCATCAGACAGGATGGTCTTTGCCTGTCATCGGGCGGAAGTTCCCTGCTCATCAATGATGCCGGCATTACCCTTAAGGGGGCACGTATTGATCTCAACTAATACAGAGAACCTGCAGATCCGCACGGTAACCTGGACGCCAAAGCCCGGCGTTTTGTTTACACTGCCTGAAACCTCTGTCCATCTATCCCGGACCATTACCTGCGCGGTACGCGATCCGGCTTTTCGTGGTCTGGCCGTAACAGGTTATCGCGCATCCTTGGACCCAAAGCTTGCAACCCTGTCCATAGACGGCACAGCCGAGGCTGTTCATGTAACGGCTGAGCGGCTGCAAGGATCCTTTGATGGCATGTGCCTGACATATCGACAGGGCAATACGCTGCTTCAGGCTTATAGCTGGGATGATCTTCCGGCTTCAGGCATTGATCTGGTAGCGTTCCATCCTTCGCAGACCAAGCGGTATGAAGGACGCCTTGTTGTAACGGCATCCTTGTCTGACGGCACAACAGAGCAAGCAACCTACACACTGTGTATTTTCCAGGACTGGACAGCCGGAAGCCTCCGGTTGAGAGAGGAAATCCATGCCCGCTGTTACCCGCAAGAATGATCCCTGTACGGGCCACGACCTTTTTCCGCCGCGTAACAGCACAGAAGGAAGTTCATCGGTCTTTGTCAATAGCCGACCGATACACCGCAAGGGAGACGCATGGGCAGATCATTGTGATCCCTCACCATCATGCCATACCAGCACGTTGGCAGAGGGTTCGGCTTCGGTCTTTGCCAATGGTCAGGCCGTAGGGCGGATCGGAGACCCGGTCAGTTGCGGTTCAACGGTTGCAGAAGGCTCTCCATCGGTCTTTGCCGGATAAATTAAAGGGTGGAAAGGCCGCCAGGGGACATGGAGCAGACAAGCCGGCAGTATCGGCTCCATGAACGGAACAAATGCAAAAACGGGCAAACACCTGTCCGGCCTTGACCATCTCTCGCAAAGCGTCCGGGATATCCTGACGACCCCTGTGGGCAGCCGTGTCATGCGTCGTGACTATGGCAGCCGGCTCTATCAGCTGGTTGATGCTCCCATAAACCAAAACATCTTGCTGGAGCTGTACGCAGCAACCGCCGAGGCCCTGAGCCGTTGGGAACCACGCCTGAAACTACAGCGGGTCCATGCCCGCAGTGCACGGCCGGGCTGTGTGGTTCTGGAGCTGACCGGAGAGTACATGCCCGGCAAGTACATCATTACTCTCGACGGAATAGAAATAACCTGATGGCGCACGGATTTACAGCTGTAGACCTGTCCCGGCTCCCTTCCCCCAATGTGGTGGAAACGCTGGATTATGAAGCAATCTTTTCAGACATGCTGGAAGACCTGCAAAAGCGCGACCCCGTGTTCAAGGCGTTGCTGGAAAGTGATCCTGCATACAAGATTCTGGAAATAGCAGCCTATCGTGAACTGCTGTTACGGCAGCGTGTCAATGAGGCAGCCCGTGGCGTCATGCTGGCTTATGCCACAGGGGCAGACCTGGATAATCTGGGAGCCTTGCTGGGCGTTGTACGCAAGACATTGCTGGCCGGCGATCCAAAGGCGGTGCCACCCGTTTTACCGGTTCTGGAAAACGATGATGATCTTCGCCGCCGTATTCAGCTGGCTCCCGAAGGTTTCAGCACAGCTGGTCCTGCGGGGGCCTATGTTTTCTATGCCCTGACAGTTGATGGTGTCGCAGATGCCAGTGTACGCAGCCCGGCCCCCGGTGAGGTAGAGGTTACAATCCTGTCGCGCAGCGGCAACGGTACTGCGGACACCGCGCTGCTGCAAGGCGTACAGGATATCTTGTCTTCCGACGAGATCCGTCCCCTGACAGACAAGGTTGCTGTCCGCAGCGCCACGATCCATGAATACGATATCAATGCAACGCTGTACTTTCACCCGGGTCCGGGGCGTGAACAGGCACTTGAACAGGCCCGAAAGGCGATTGCTGCTGTGGTTGCCCGCCCGCGTCGCTTAGGCTTGGACGTAACCTTATCAGAGCTTTACGCCGCGCTGCACCAACCCGGTGTACAAAGGGTCGAGCTGAGCAGCCCGCAACAAACGATAACGGTCAGTGCAGGTGCAGCAGCCTGGTGCCAGTCCATAAACCTGAAGGACGGGGGCGTTGATGCCTGAATCCTGCCCCGGTCTTTTGCCCGGTAATGCCACACCGGCCGAACGTGCCCTGGAACAAACAATCGCCCGATTGTCCGATGTTCCGGTTCCCCTGCGATCCTTGTGGAATCCGGACACCTGTCTGCCCGAGCACTTGCCCTGGCTGGCCTGGGCGCTGTCCGTTGACAACTGGGATCCATCCTGGCCAACAGACGTCAAGCGTCGGCATGTACGCAAGGCTATTGATATCCAGCGACGCAAGGGAACGGCCGAGTCTGTACGAACGGTTGTCAATACTTTTGGTGCCAACCTGTCGCTACAGGAATGGTGGCAGACACATCCACCCAAGGCCCCGCATACATTCAACCTGACCCTGACCTTGGGTGATGACACGCCGTCGGATGCCGCTTGGCAGCAAGACATCATCCGCGAGGTCGAGCGGACCAAACCCGTACGGTCCCACTTCACACTGACAGTCGGCAAAGCTGCAACAGGTGGAGCGGCACTGACAGGGGCATTATGTCCGGTTACTGCCAAGCGCCTGATGACCGATGAGGAACCGCCAGCCCGGAAAATCCGGCTAGCTCTGAAGGGTGTAGCCTGCAAAGCCGATTTCTTGCGCCTGGATCTCAACGCGCGACGTTTTGTCTGCTGTGGTGGATTCGGGACAAGCGGTACCCTGCGTACAGCCAGTTATACGCGCATTCATTGAAAACCGTTATTATCACCATATCGGAATATATTATGTCATCCACTCGTA
>NZ_JAAVSY010000022.1 GCF_012102745.1 Haematospirillum sp. H4485 | reverse complement strand
TATCGCCGCCCATCGGGCGTCCGAAAGCCAAAACAGGTGGGCCATTCATGCCTCCAATCTCCCGATTGAAGGGTATGAATCTGATCCGCAGACCACGAGCAATACCATGATTGAGTCTGGAGCCTAGTCAACTTGATCTTGTGGAAACAATCGTACCTTTTCCAGCCGTCTGTTAATCAAGAGAGAGACGAGGAAAAAGCGCCATTCAAAAGCCAATGTTCATATAGCTCAAGATCTGATTTCTGATCTACCTCGCCCCAGCGTCCTGATACGGGGATGGCATCGATGCTAATACCGCTCTCTATCAGTGCTGACAGCAGGGATGTCATGTCTAGTGTATTTAGGAGCTCTGTCGGAAGGTGACCGCAATATTCCTCAACAGCATTCCAGCCTGTTGGCGTGAACTTAATTAGTCCCATATATTGACCCTGTATACTCGCAAGGTCTTGCGTTTTCTTACCTATCTCGCAGACACGTTCACCGTTAAGGCGGAAGGTTTCTGCATCAGAAAGAGGGTCTGCAAAGCGCTTTGACCACAAGGATAACCAGTTTGGATCATAGCTGAGCACGATATTGCCGGGGGCCAACATCAATGCTCTTATGGTTTGTGTCGAATAGAAGATGTCTGAGTAACTGACAATCACTGGACCTTGGCGCAGCCATTCTGCGGCCTGAAACAAGGATGCCACCATGTTGGTGCCAGACCAGTCAGGATTGTCGAAGAAGAACAGCGGATAAGCCTCTAACAGGTCTGCTTTGTATCCCCGTACCAACCCGATCAAGCTTATTCCGGCGGCGTGCAGAGCTTCGGTCTGCCATTCCAGAAGCGGGCGGCCCCCAAGCGGAAGCAGGCATTTCGGGATGCTTTCAGTTGCCGATCCCATCCGGGAGCCACGGCCAGCGGCAAGAATGATAGCTTTCATGCTCTCTTTTCCGCGAACAGGCGTTGAAAAAGAATAATATCGTCCCTGTTAGATGGTTCCATACGTTCCGGGTGCCACATAATACCATGTATGTATTCCTGCGGGTGGCGTATTTCCTCGATACAGCCGTCGTCTGTGCGGGACAGGACCGTAAATGGAGAAGCATCGCCGACGGCAGCAAAGCGATGATAGCTGTTGACGTTTCGGCCATTGTCCAGTGTATGTGTAATGCCTGCGTGGCCATTAATGCGCTGCAGAGGAACCTTGAACAGATCGAGAAGAAGCTGCATACCGCGACAGACGCCCAGAACCGGTTTCTTGTTTTTCCGTGCCCATGCAGCCAGTTCGTATTCCATGCAATCGCGTTCAGGGGCGTCTGCATGAATGTCATTGCCCCCGCTCAAGAGAATCCCGCACAGATCCGCAGAAGATACCAGGTCAAGTGCTGCCTTTGTGTGATTGGGAACTGGCACTGGAATCAGACCGCAGGCTTGCAGAAAGAGAGTCCACCGTTGATCGAGGGCATCCCGGCGCTCACCGTATTCAGCCTTGATTTCGACACGCTGTGTAATGGCAAGAAGGCGTGTCATTGCAGGATTTGCACTTGGCGGTTCAGGCAGTCCAGCCGCACACTGTGCGCTTGTGACCACCGGGCATACAAGGCTTCCCCGGTTCCTATGACAGCAGGGAGGCCAAGTTCACAGGCACGGATAGCCATGTGCGAGTTAACGCCGCCGTATGCTGTGACAAATCCAATGATGGAGCGTGAAAAAATCCAGTCAAAGCCGGGATCCGCATTGGGAAGAAAAACAATTGCCCCATCCAGGGATGATGCTGGATTTGGAGCAAGAACGGGACCAATAACGGTTTTCTGGGTAATAAAATTTGGTTCACAGGCAGGAAGCTGGAAACCCCATATCTGTTCCGGCTCTACAAGAAAGGGCGGGAGGATCAGCTGTCGTGTCAGGGCATAGCGTTCCCTGCCGCGGGCAATACTGTCTTTCAGTACGGATTGAATGCGTTCTGCCCCTGAGTGCAGGGTATGGATACACCGTATATCACAAAAGGACATGTCCTCTTCTGTTAGACCATGTTCGGCCCCGAGGGTCTTGAGGAGGGAAAGAGCATCGCTAAGAGAGCGAGTGAATACAAATTTGGCATACTCTCGGCCACGAATACTGGCTTCAAGGAAATCGAACAGGCCCACGACGGTATGATCAATGCCATGCTCCCCCAGTAGTCGCTCAATGTCGCGCATTTGTTTCAGTGACAACGAAAAAGGCTTTGCCTGCTTTATTTCCTGTTTCGATGTTTTGTTCCAGTTGAAGTATAGATCTGGTTCCTCGTCATAGCGGGGCGATAGAATGTCATATGTTCCAGGACGCAGATGCCCGTATTTCGACAGGAAATCCGTCCGGTCAAGCGTGACAAGATCTTTTCCTATGCAAGAGCCAATAGTGCCAAGGCCCTCTACGAAAGAGTCTCGTTCCTGTTTGGAGATAACTTCTTTTTGTACGCATGATTCTAGAATTTGTGTTGCAATAAAGCCGGCTCTGGCCAGTCCGGCAAACGGTAACGTTCCATAGCGTTTGACATCTTCCAGAAGCCAGTAAATACGCGATACCGCATCCATGCTGGCTGTCCGTATACGAGCGTGGCGTTGTTCCAACTCGGCAATGCGGGCAGCATCCTGGCGCCAGAGTCCGTTTTCCCTGTTGATGACAGTATTGGTAAGGTGGCGCAAAGACGTGCTCAGGATATTGCGGTCAATATCTGTGAAAATATTTTTGGGTAAACCATCTAATTTGTTCTTTATATCGAAAGTATAGCATGAAAGAACAATCTCGAACTCTACCTTGTCATGGAGTGCGGGTTGCTCCAGAAGTCGGTCTACATAATAATTAACCAGACGGGTTGATAGATCGTCGTCGATATCGGCAGGTATGAAGGAATTGAAGCTGACTCTTACGTCAATGTACGGAAGGCCGAAGAAGTCAACCATAAGCGGGAAACTGCGAAGGTCTTTGTAGCCATAGTTATGGCGTTGATAGGCCCATATGGAATCTGTGACCAGATCCCTGTACAAGGAAAGGGCAAGTGGACGCGGACGGATCCCGATGATTTCTGCTGGATTCCAATCTGGCATGATGCCGAAGGCGGTGCGTCGGCCATGCAGGTATGGCACTGGCCCAAGGGATGACGACAGCTTTGAGGCTATACTGCCCAAGGCGTCTTCGTGGTGTGTACGTGGAACCAGCATGTGCGTTGGCATGATCAGAGGGCGTACCTGAAACAGGATTGGTGTGTCATTGTTTCGGGATATTGCAAACTCAAAATCCAAGGCATCCTGACCCAAGATTTGTTCCAGATCTTTTGCCAGCGCGCCGATTTTGCCTGTCAGGCTGGACGCTTCCAGTTGGGCATGCTTCCACAGATACAGCGTTGTCTGATTATTGTTCCTTCCACCAGTTACAGCTGTGGTATCGGCACCTTCGCAGTAGTTGATAACAAGATAGTCCCCTCCCCCGCTTGGATCCTTTGTGAATACAACGCCGCTGAGTACACTGTCTGTTAGCATGGGCTGTACAAGAACTTGGTGTCTTGGGTTGAATGGGCCATAACTATCGATGACAGCGTCGACGGCTTGGGTAACCTGATTCTGCTCGATGACATTTGTTACTGACAGGTAACGGCCTGCCATGGATTCCCGCGCATCATCCTCCCCAAGCGCACTGGACCGGACAATCAGCGGTATGCGCCCCATACCCGAGTGACGCAATTGCTCCAGAACATCGTTATTCCGTTCTTTCCAGTCTTGGGCGCTGAAGTAAAACAGAGGCATGATGCGACCTGCCTGCAGCCTGGATGAGAGCCATTCCAAAGTTTCAGCTTTGGTTCGCACCATGAATATCCTCCAAGCTCATGATTCGTCTGGCTGCTTCTTCCGGACTAACCTGGCCGTAACAATCCACAACAAGATCAGGATTAACAGGTTCATGGGGTACAATATCGATGCCGATGATTCCGGACTCTATTCCTGCTCGTGACCGTGAGTAAAGGCCATTATTGTCCCTTTTGATCAGTTCTTTTACAGGAACTTTCAAGTATATCTCACGATAATTCCTAATATTGTCTCTATTCCATTTCTGGATGCCATGAAACATGGATATTGTCGCACAAACGACATCCAGCCCCTGGTTCACCATCTCATGGGCCAAGCGCCCGTAAACAGAAGCCAAATACAGACGATCGTCTTGGCTGTATCCGTGTACATGCCCCAGAATATGGCGCATTGTATCGCCGTCCATCAGAAAAACCTGACGTCCAGAAGAGCTTAACCGGTCTTGGAGGATGCGTGCGACTGTTGTTTTTCCAGCCCCGGAGAGGCCGGTAATCCACCAGAGAGTCCCTTGTCGGGGAGAATATTCCTGTTTTGCCTGCATGGATCCCCGCGGTCTAGGAGATGCGGAGCGACTTAGGCCCGCCTTCCCAGATTCTTTCCCATTACCGGTATAGTAGATTGCCTTTTTGTGTTATTCTGACACCATAATCAGCACATTTCCTTTAACCATGTAGATTAGCCCGTTTATTGTTGGGTATTAGGGCAATAAATGAGCTGAATTAAGCTCAGAGACGTAGTGTTAACTGACTCTGCGCGCGCACCAAGCTCGGGTCATGTAAGTGGTTTCCACGTAGGGCAGGTCTCTGGTCACACTCTGCACATAATCAAGGAAAACATGGAACAGGGATGGTCCGAGCCGGACTTGCACTTCATTTACAGACGTCCATGTTCCCAAGTACTCCTCCGGAGTTTGGTGTACAGTATGTCGCCCTTCAAGATAGATAACATCGTCAAACAAAGTGCTATGCCACAAAATGTCATTCATCTTGGCAGCAAAGTTCCCCTTCCCAGAGGATATACGCTGCAAGTTTGGGTGTAATTCTGCCAGTTTTTGTTCGATAGAACTCAAAACGGGTGATAGTTCCGTCATGCGTGGGTTCCAGAGAGCTACGAATCGTCCTCCGGGGCGCAGGAGACGGTGAAACTCGTATAGCCCTGCTTCGGTATCGACCCAGTGAAAGGATGATGCCATGCTGACCAAGTCGGCGCAGTTGTCCGCTAGTCCTGTATGCTCTCCTGTTCCTTTCTGCCACGAAACATCAGGGGTATCACGCTGTCCGCAACGGCGCATATCATCATTGGGCTCTACAGCGATTACGGAGCGTAGTTCGCTCCCGGACAGCATTCGGGTCCATATCCCCGTCCCGGCTCCAATGTCGACGGCATCCATATCTGTCTTGTTTTTCCCTGCCAAGGCCAGAATTGCCCGAAGGACAGACGAAGAATAGTCTGGTCTGTAACGAGAGTACGGCTCAGCTAATCCTGTATAGTTCCCGAACTCCATCTGAATCCTTCCGCATACTTATGGTATTCAAAACCTCGTAGAGGATCACGGAGAACATGATATAATTATTATTAACAAGGATCAAATTCAATCAATGAATGGGTGTATAAATTTTTCGGTCTGCATTTTATCATGTTATTTGTTGCTATCCGGCTCCCCATGAATAAATCATAAAAAAGAGAGGGCTTGCAGGATACCGCCATGCCGGTAGTATTCCACCTCATCGGCCGTATCGATGCGGCACAGGACCGTGATCGTCTGTTTTGAACCATCAGCGCGGGTAATCGTGACCTGAACGTCCTGGCGCGGTTTGGTGCCGTTTCCAATGCCGCTGATATCAAAGATATCCGTTCCGTCCAGCTCCAAGGTTTTGCGGTCGGTTCCGTCCTTGAACTGCAGGGGCAGGACACCTATGCCAACTAGGCTCCAGACTCAATCATATCCAGAATGCGACGAGGGTTGCGAGAGCGACGGCGGAGAGGAAGTTTCTGGCGAGCTTGTCGTAGCGGGTCGCGACGCGGCGGAAGTCCTTGATGTGACAGAAGGCGTTTTCGATCAGGTGACGGTCTCGGTATCGCCGCCCATTGGGCGTCCGAAAGCCAAAACAGGTGGGCCATTCATGCCACCAATCTCCCGATTGAAGGGTATGAATCTGATTTGAAGACCACGATCAATATCCTGATTGAGTCTGGAGCCTAGTCAAATTAACGAAATATAAACAATATGAAAAATAAATTATCATGTTATTTTAAAGTAGATGATAAGGAGAATTAATGATGGTTGGCATATTCGAAAAAGAATCAACAACAATTATATTTGATATGACTGGTAGCTCTGGTGGACTCACTTTTGCTTATGCAATAAGTAAGAACTTCAGAGAGGATCAGTGCATATCCTATGGTGATTCAGGAAATTTATCTAATGAATTTGTTCATAGTATGGATAAAGATTCAAGGAAAAAGATTCTATTCTGTTATGGTCACAACGTGCATCATTTCAATGAACTAACGGATAATAAATGTCATAGAATTACCATGATTAGGAATCCTGCAAATGTATGCATATCATATTTCATTTATTGTTCAGACTACAATGGAATATACTTTCACCCAACCGGAGAGCCTCCTCCGCCTCAAGGAGATATCGAGGGGACACTAAAATGGATGGAACGTATTATGGACGGGGCCAGAAGTAATGGCCCACAACCAAACTATGCGGCGAAATACATACTATCGCTTTTTGGCGATACGTTTCGATCTGATGATGAGCTATTCGAGAAAGCGCTTCGTAGACTGAAAAATGATTACGCCCTAGTTGGCATAACAGAGCTATTTGAAGAAAGCCAATTCCTCCTCAATGCACTTTTCCCATGGATTAATGTTAAAATATGGAAGCGAGTCCGGGTCAATAAAACGCCTTGGGATGAGCTCGATGTTGACCCGGCCCTACTCGCACGCTGCGCAGATTTTAATCCCGTTGATACTGAGTTGTACACTATAATGCGGCAGCGTCTAGAGGATGAGATTCCCTCCATTACAGCATCCGACGTATATCTTGACCATAAGGCCAAGTGCATCAGCAATGACACGAAAATGGTGCGTCATCTTCTTGTTGGAAGCAAAACATACCTACCGCCCATGACGCCCGAAATATACTTTGATTTGTGTACGCGAACGAGTGCGAATTTGATATCGCGCATCACGGCAGAAGATAATGAAATGATATATAAGAAGAGAATGGATATTTACCTGGATCGTATTGCTGAACTTGAAGACAAAATCATGTATCTAGCTAGCTCCACTTGACGCAGATTTTTCTTGGGTTGGCCTTGATGTGCCTTGGTGCTGGTCTTTGCGGAGAGCGGAGGGATGCGCGAGGCGCTCTGACAGACGAGGAGTGGGATATCATTGGAGCGCAGCTGTTGGGGTTTGAGTAGCAACGGAACAGAAAACCTACATAAGGATTTCAGGGCTCGTCAGGGTCAGTCTTCTGAGGATCGCGTAGCGGCCTAAGTTCGCCTCGGGTCACGAATTCCGGCAGAGAGAAGGCGTATCGGCCGAGCATATTGACGTGTTTTGAGCCAAGCGGCGATAGGCGTGCAACGTCTTCGGGTCGCACGTCGTGGCCTTCTGCCATGAGCTGATTCAGGGCGGCATCCATGTAGATCGTGTTCCAGAGCACGACGAGATTGACGACCAGGCCGAGCGCTCCGAGTTGATCTTCCTGCCCTTCACGGTAGCGTTGACGCAATTCCCCGCGCTTCCCGTGGAACAAGGCGCGAGCGAGCTGGTGTCGCCCTTCACCCCGGTTGAGTTGAACGAGAATACGCCGCCTATAGGCTTCGTCATCAATGAAGCGGAGAAGGTAGAGGGTTTTGATGAGGCGGCCGAGTTCCTGAAGGGCGCGGGCCAACCGTGTGGGCCGATCGTTGGTCTGGAGCGCTCGGGTAAGGTCTGCGGCCCGAACCACGCCGAGCTTGAGCGAGCCGGCAAGACGCAGCAAGTCGTCCCAGTGATCCAGGATCAGCTTCATGTTGATCTTGTTCGAGGCGAGATCGTTGAGAACGCCGTAATCAGCCTTGCCATCGACGCGCCAGAACCGCGCGCCGCCAACATCAGCGATACGGGGGCTGAACTGGTATCCGAGCAAGTAGAATATGCCAAAGATGGTATCGGTATATCCGGCTGTGTCGGTCATGATCTCGGTCGGCCGCAACTCGGTTTCCTGCTCGAGCACGACAGCGAGGAGATTGAGGCTATCGCGCAAGGTCCCCGGGACAGTTATGGCATTGAGACCGG
Organism: Haematospirillum sp. H4485; assembly: GCF_012102745.1. Lineage (GTDB taxonomy): Bacteria > Pseudomonadota > Alphaproteobacteria > Rhodospirillales > Rhodospirillaceae > Haematospirillum. The sequence goes on along the minus strand of NZ_JAAVSY010000022.1, from coordinate 494 downwards.
TGAACTGGTCCGAGGCGAGATTATACCATGTGACGCCGCGTTCTTTCCCGAAATATCTCGGGTTGGGACCGGAATGTATGGTGCGGACCGGCACGACAAATCTCAGTCCATCGGCGGAGGCCACCTCGCCGCCGCCCCATTTTCTGGCGAGGGGGATAGCGTTCTGCGCGGCAACCAGGGCAGCGTTGGCGGCAATCAGGGTTTCGGCGCGCAGGAAATTTTGCTTCACCCAACTGAGCCGTGATCGCCTGAGCGCCGGAACATCGAGCTGGATCAATGGTTCAAACCCGGTGTTGGTGGCCTCGGCCAGTAGGACGGCGCAAACGCTTGTCGCAATATCCTCTGCCCGCGCGCTTCCTTCGCTGGCATGGGTGAACAGATCGGCAAAACCGGTCCGGGCGTGCATTTCCATGATTAGCTCGGGTAAATCGAGTCTGGGCAAGCGAGCCTCGAGCGCCGTGCGCAGCGCAATCAGACTTGCCGGCTCTTCAAGC
>NZ_JAAVSY010000021.1 GCF_012102745.1 Haematospirillum sp. H4485 | reverse complement strand
GCTGGCGTCGGCTCGTGCGCAACTACGAGGCGCGCATTGACGTCTCCGAAGCCATGATCCACGTCCCGATGGGCAGCCTGCTCCTACGCAGAATCTCACATTGAGCCATTCTCAAACGGACTCTTACGGACAATCTCACAGACTTCTCTGAAGAACAGTGCAGCCAGGCAATGCACCGGTTTGCGCTTCTCCGGCCGCATCTGATCGAAGCGCTTGCAACGTCCGGTGCGGTGACCAAAAGCACATCCATCGACAGCACTTACGTCAAGGCGCATCGATCCACTCACGGGGGAAAAGGGGGGTGAAAAATCAGGCTGTCGGATCGTCGCGGGGTGGCCAAACCACCAAAATCCATGCCCTTACGGACATCATCGGTCGTCCCTTCGTCTTCATGCTGACCGGCGGCAATGTCGCAGACAACACGGTCGCGCCACTTTTGCTGGCCGGACTGAAGGGAGCAAGATACCTACTCGCTGATAAGGGCTATGATGCCAACAAGTTGCGAAAGCATCTGCGCCAATCTGCAATCGTGCCTGTCATTCCCGGTCGCTCGAACCGCAAGCAGGACATCAGATATGACAAGCTGCGCTATCAAAGCCGCCATCTCATCGAAAACGCCTTCTGCCGCTTGAAGGACTTTCGAAGGGTCGCCACACGCTACGACAAGCTCGCAAGAAACTTCCTCTCCGCCGTCGCACTCGCAACCCTCGTCGCATTCTGGATATGAGTGAGTCTCGACCCTAGGCATAAATGTAAACATCAGGGAACGGCCACTGAGCTATCCATAATTCGTTCGTTATGCCATTCCTCCCTTAAGCTTGCATTTATATGTCGGGCGATGCTAACCAATTTCGACACCCCATCATCACTGACAACATCACGCCTGACAAAGAACCAAACAGCGCTGGCAACCAACCTGCCTTCATCTTCGTAAACAAAGTGAGGCGCAGACAAATCTTCAGGCTCTGCCGCATATCTGTCTAATGTTGAAACACTAATCCCCGCCGGTGCTGCGGGCAGCAGTTCCAGACCAAGACAAGCCTTGCAGGCCTGCGCAAATCCTTTATCTGCCACTAGACTGAGATGAAAACAGTCATGATTGTCTGACACTCCCAGATCCATATGACAAACAATCGCAATGATACCACCCACGTCAACCAATTCAGAAAGAACGGCAAGATAGTTAAAAACATCACTCAAGTCAGCTTCGCTACGGAAGCGATCTCTAACAAGGGCAACAGCAACTCCATATGGAATATCGCGCCCCGGAAGAGCAGGCAGGACGTGAATTCGGGAAGGCTCACACCACACTTTCTCAACATGAGGAAAGTCATGTGGAGCATCCAAAACAACATCGACACGGTGGTAGTGGTTACTCAAAAAATGATGAATAGCATCCGGATGCTGCCCGACAATGACCAATGCACGCTGCCCCCCATCACCCCATCCCAAACGTTCCAGAACAGCAAGAACATGACAACGGAACCAAATCCCGCGAGATCTCCGAAGAATATTTGCAGCAAAGGCCCCGGTAAAATAATACCTTGCAAAGCGCAAGAAATCAGGATTCTCCCAATCCTCAATAGCAGAAAGACGCGAGGGATACTGTTCAGGATCCGATGCCGCATCCAGAACGGGTACACTCACCCGTCGGCGCAGATGAGCCGAATAACGACCAGCTTCAATACGTCGCCGCAGGACTGAAAGTTTCTGCTCGTCAATATCCTGGGCTAGCTTTGGATGCATGGACAAGGTTAAAAGACCATCGGCCACCCGCAATGCCTCTCTCCAAGACCTTGGCACAACCACAGGACTTTCTACCATCTCATACAGTATTGTAGATAAACGTACAGCTTCCGTGATAGGCACGGGCTGAAGCCGCCCCATAGCCGTCCTCAACCACTGCCCTAACTCCCGGGGATCGCACCTTTCATCTGCATCGCGTTCCGGAACAATAACGTATCCCTGTCGGACACGGGTACTGAAGGGCGTACGATTAACAGAGAGATGACTATGAACCAACCCCTCGAAGTGGTTGTGCATGGCGTTGACAGCGATGATCCTTCGCAAGGGCTGCCCAGAAGCATGAGCTTCCGCCTCGATGTCAACCAGCCGCAAAAACCCACGACGTACCGGCGCAACGGCGTTCATGTCGGCAGTCGACCACTTGCGCTGCCTATACCCGTCTTCTCCCCGTGAACACACCCCGAACTCAAAGACAAAGACATCCGCATGCCGTAGCACCTGACTATCGGCAACAATCTTAATATTCTTTCCTTTTTGTGTATTAATGAGATGGGCCACACTTTCCGCTACCCACACAGGGTTGGATGCGCCTCCAGAAGCTACCATGGCATCACCGAACAACTGGAGTAAGGAATCACCGGTACCAAACCAGCCGATAATATCGTGTGGGGCAAGATTAATCAGAAGATCAAGCAAATGGGGAACCGTATGCTCAACTGGGTAATCCAGACTATCATAAGTATCAAGCTCATAACGACTTTCAAAACGATGCACAGACATTCTGGGAAGAACGGCCTTCAATCCATCAACAAACACAGTACTCCGTACGGAAGAAAGACAGAATTCCTCAAGCTCAATGCCGTTAAGTCCCCACGTTTCAGAACATTCTGGTACATCGGCAACAGTAACATTATCAAAGAAACGTCGAAGATCGTTCTCAGGACGCTGATGACCGCTGTGAATGGTCCCAACAACACGAGTATGGCCGAGATGGAAACCACTTAAAAAATCAGTAGCATCATGAACGTCACCAAAGTGAATCTGCATGCGCTTTGCAAAGTTTGAGTCTACATGCCAACCATGAAGCATCTGTTCATTAAAGCCACCAACAGAAAAGAAGTCCCCCCTAGTAACCAGCTGGAAATCCCCCGGTGCATCAAATTGCACAGGATAAGGGCAACGAACAACTTCTTTCAGATGCAAATCAAGACCAAGCTGATTCAGCTCCTTGATAACCTGCCTCGGTTTGAAGCGATCAAAGCACTCCCATAGAGTGTCAGGAACCTCAAATCTGGGCAAACAGTAGTAGCCACGTTCAAGACTGGAGAAGGCATCAGAGAATGTAGAAAAAGGCTCACGTGGAATAAAAACCATGTCCGTATTTGTAGACAAGATCCAAGAGTTTTGATGATTAGAGCGACGCACACCGACATTGCGGGCTATAGGCTCTATTGCTACCAAATGCGTCTTGAGCCGAATATGTTCATGGTGACGAGACCTGACCCGTATAATACGCATTTTTTCCCACACTGTGGGCGTAAGCGTGTCCCTTATGGCCTCAGGAAAAGTCGGTAGATCATCCGGCGTATTATAATCAACAAAAATGATCTCATCATCCGGATCACCCAGCATCTCTGCCAGGCAATTAAGACTGATAGCAGCCCGCTTGTGCAAGCTATAGCCATGAGAGTCATTGCGGCCATAGACAACGATCGATATCACAGGCCCCCCCTAATCCATGCGTACCAAACCAAGCAAGAGAATCACACAGGCATTGCCTTGATCAACAGATGCCAGCCCAGTCGACGCTCCAAGGCCCGGAACACCTCATCCGGCATAGCGGCAAACCAAGGCTGTTTCTCATACTCATGGTGAACGTATTTTTCTGGCACATATGGAAAGATATGATCCTGCTGCATGGAAGTCATCCTGAACCCCTGCAGAAGAGCCGCAGCACTTTCCGGGGTATAGGTTCTGGCCAAAGGACAGCCACTCTGGGCTTCCGGTTGGTCAAATCCCTCGTCAATCATGATCGATTTCCAAGAATTCCGGGCATACAACATGACTCGCAACTCGCCGTCAGCCCGAATAACCTTGCGAATGCCGTCAACCACTCTTTCCGGACAGGGTATATGGTGGAGCACTCCGAACGAATAGACCAAGTCAAAAGAATCAGGCCCAACAGCATCCAGTAGATATTCAGCATTACACTGTATCAGTTGTCCATTCAGGCCAAAAACCCGGAACCGGGTGCGCGCAATATCCAGACTGACTTCCGATAAATCAAGCCCGGTATAATCTGCCCCGGCTCGGGCAAAGTTTACAGCTTCAGTCCCTATACCACAGCCGATCTCTAGAACTTTCTTCCCGTTCCAGCGCGAGAAATCTGCAAAGCTGGGGATATGGGGTTCAACAAAATATTTACGCCTCTCAACCTCATCAAAATAGGCAACAGTACCAACAGGAAGGCGTGAATGGCGAATGTTGCAAGGACGAAGATTCCAATAGGTGCGTATATTTTCTATATCGGCAATCATGACGGGTCCATAAGAACAACACAGATCGCAACGCTATACAAAATAATCCATGCAATCAACATGTATATCAGGTCATTTTTGCACAGATCCGACAAAACAATAAAATAAATTAACATTAATTTATGATCTTCTCACATGAAATAAGCTTTCATCACATGCACACAAGGCTACTGCAAAATACATTTGTTTTTGATATAGAACAATATGGCATTGCACCAAATGCAGAACAGATTTAGCCTCTATGAAACAATGAATTGGGTCCTTCCCCGCAGCGGGACTACCACAAGACAAACATTGAATGTTTACTGGCATGAACGAAACTAGAAAATGGGGCCATCTACAAAGACAGACCTGATCAAGACATGAACTGCGACTGCACGTCAGTCTACGTGGGGTAAATAAAATACACAGGGGCAAACAAACATGAACGTTTCCGTCATTGGCCTTGGAAAGCTGGGGGCGCCCTTGGCCGCTGTTCTTGCTGCCAAAGGCCACCATGTCATTGGCGCTGATCTCAATCCCTGCACTGTGCAATCGATTAACCAAGGTATAGCACCAGTTGATGAGCCGCAACTTCAGGACATGATCAACCAAGCGCAGGGCTGTCTGTCGGCAACAACTTGCTTCAGGACAGCAGCGCTGAAATCAGATGTTACATGCATTATTGTTCCTACTCCCAGCGATGCACGCGGTGCTTTCACCAACACGCATGTACTACAGGCCATCGCCGAACTTGGTCGCCATATAGAAACCAAGTCTTCCTATCATGTTGTATGTATCACCAGTACAGTCATGCCCGGCTCATGTGACGGTGAAATCCGATCTGCCCTCGAAGCGACTTCGGGGCGGCGCGTTGGTGTTGATATCGGGCTGTGCTACAGCCCGGAGTTCATTGCCCTGGGCCGGGTTATCCACGACCTCATGCACCCCGACATGGTGCTGGTTGGAGAATCAGACCCCCGCGCCGGCGAAATTGTCTCCGAGCTTATTCTCTCCGCCTGCGCCAACCATCCTCCAGTACAGCGTATGAATCTGGTCAATGCAGAACTCACCAAGATCACAATCAATACATTTGTCACAACAAAGATTTCTTATGCCAATATGCTTTCAGATATCTGCGATCGCCTGCCAGGAGCCGATGTAAAAGTCCTGACCTCAGCCGTGGGTCTTGATAGCAGAATTGGTGGCAAATACCTGCAGGGTGCAACCGGATATGGAGGCCCCTGCTTCCCGCGCGACAATATTGCATTCTCTTCCATGGCACGCACCTTGGGCGCCAGCCCACTTCTGGCTGAAGCAACAGAAACCATAAACCAGATGCAATTGGACCGCATGGCTGAGAAGGTCGTAACCTGCACAAGAAAGGGTGACGCTGTGGCAGTCCTTGGCCTGTCCTATAAACCTGATACCAGTGTTGTGGAAGAAAGCCACGGGATCAAGCTGGCACAAAGACTGGCTAAAACAGGTTTCAAGGTTCTCTGTCACGATCCCAGGGCCGGGTCAACAGCACAGGCTGTTCTGGGTCAGGATGCAAGAATTGTCACATCTGTAGCCGAGGCTGTCATAGCCGCCCAGACAGTCGTGGTGATGACACCCTGGCAAGAATACGGTGTCCTCTCTCCTGAACCTTTTCAACGCACCGGACGACCCGTAACCATTATCGACCCATGGAGAATCATGCCACATGCCATAGCCAGAATCGCTCACATGGAAATACCCGGCCGACACAGCAAATCAATGCTGCAGCATGATGAAGCCATTGTCACAGCCTGAGGACAGGGGGGACCAGAGCGTGAAATGTGTAACGACAGCAGATTCTGTTCTTGTGGCTGGTGGCGGTGGTTTCATTGGCGGCTTTCTGACCAGGAAACTGGTTGAGGCCGGAGTGCGCCACGTCAGGGTCGTAGACATCAAGCCAAAAGAAACATGGTACCAACTGGTTCCGGAAGCGGAGAACCTGCAACTGGACCTGCGCAACAGTGACGCAGCTCAACAAGCTGTTGCGGGAACCAACAGGATATTCAATATGGCTTGCGACATGGGCGGGATGGGGTTCATCGAAAATCACCGCGCCGATTGCATGGTCTCGGTTCTGATAAATACACATCTCCTGATGGCTGCCCGCAACCAGGATCTCAAGGGTTACTTCTACGCATCGTCAGCCTGCGTCTACAATGCTGAAAAACAGAAACAAGCAGCCGTTGTTCCCCTTCGTGAAGACGATGCCTATCCTGCAATGCCAGAAGATGGTTATGGATGGGAGAAACTGTTCTCGGAACGGATGTGCCGCCACTTCCGGGAGGATTACCAGATCCCCACGCAGGTAGCCCGCTTCCATAATGTTTATGGACCACACGGTACCTACGATGGCGGCCGGGAGAAAGCACCGGCCGCCATCTGCCGCAAGGTTATCCAGGCAAAATTGAGCGGGCACCATGAAATCGAGATTTGGGGTGATGGCGAACAGACACGCAGCTTCATGTACATAGATGACTGCCTGCACGGCATGGACCTGATAACCTCCAGCCCTGTATATGACCCCCTTAATCTTGGATCTGACCAACTTGTAACCATCAATACGCTTGTCGATATCGCCGAGGATATTGCCGGCATCAAACTGAAGCGCCGTTATAATCTGAACGCACCCAAGGGCGTTCGCGGGCGTAACTCGGACAATACAAAGATCAGGGAGTTACTGGGCTGGGCGCCGTGTACGCCGCTCCGCGATGGACTTGAAACAACCTATCGGTGGATCCATGACCAAATGACGGTACCTGCAAAAAAAAGACATCCCGCGTATTGCTGATGGATAGAAAATTGTGGCTTTCACCCCCCCTGATCCTGGAACAGGCTCTGGCAAAAAGCATTGGAGAGAAATGGCATCCATGTCCCGGAGTCCAATGGAACCATATTCTTCTGGATGCGGTTGGACCTGTCCTGTGCTCTTTTGCGCATTGGATTGCTTCGCAGCATGATCCGGACCAACCCCTGTTCTGCGTATTACGCGAAGGACAACTAATCGGTCGCTTGGTTCAGGCTCTGGGTGTGCCTGCAGTTCATGATATCAGCCTGAATCGCCGTCTTTGTCTGAAGGCCGCTGTTCTCTCTGCCGAGGATGAAGAAGGTCTGTTGAATATCCTGATACGTGCCCGCAGATGCCCCATGACGGTCACGGAAGCCATGACAGAACTGGAACTTCCGCACCCTCCGCTCCCTGCAGGCACACGACTGGTCGCCAATTCTCCTGAACTTGCAGCATTCCTCTCCTGGCTCCGGGAGCCTGGCCCGGCAGCAGCGCTGCTAACCGCCACATCGGGTCTGCGCACCCGTTTTCTTGCCTATCTTGAACGTATCGGGGCCTTGGACAACAGGCAGATTATCCTTGCAGACCTAGGCTATGCCACGAATATCCAAAATGCCCTGCAGAAAATTCTGCAACATGAGAAAAAAGATATCACCACACTGGGGCTATATCTTGTAACCACACCCGGTGCCAGCTGGACCATACAGCGCGGTGGGGCGGTGCGTTCATATTTGGCTCATCTGGGAAAGCCGGAGTGGTTTACCCACCTGTTCACCCGGGCACCAGAGCCACTCGAGACCCTATGCACGAATGCCGATGGCCCATTGATCGATTATACTGTCGACGGATTACCGGTACGTCTCCCGTCCCTGTTGCCATTGGAACAGACAGAAGCCGTCAAGCAGCTACAAGCAGCTTTGCTGGCACAAGCAAAAACATTCTTGAAAACCCATGCTGCAGCAGCACGACTGAAGCTGGCTCGCTTCCTTTCTTTACCAACCTTTGAAGAAACCAGCATCCTGGCACCATGGGTTTATGAAGAAACCCTGGACACCAGCACACGGCCACTGGCACCCACTGCCACCGGCAATCCATGGAAGCTGGATCGTAACGCCATGCCATGGCCGGCCGGTGCAGCCCGTCAGGCAGGCTGGAAAGACGAACTGCTGCTGTATGAAGCCAAAGCCCTTGCGACCCCTGCACCTGGACCAGAGAACCAATGCTGTCCCTGATTCTTTATGGCCGCAATGACTCTCATGGCTATAACTTGCACAAGCGGGCTGCTATCAGTCTTAATTGCCTAGCAGAGATGCTGGGTGATCCAGATGATGAGATCATTTTTGTTGATTATAATACGCCGGATACCCTTCCCACGTTCCCAGAGGCGATTGCAGATACCCTGACGACAGCAGCGAAAAGGTACCTGCGGATCCTGAGGGTACGCCCACATCATCATGACCCCATCCGGGATCGGACCCACATGAATGTATGCGAGCCTGTGGCCCGCAATGCAGCCCTGCGCCGAGCCAATCCGGCCAATCCATGGGTTCTGTCCACAAACACGGACATGGTGCTGGTACCACGCCCGGACATGTGCCCCCTGTCCGAGATTGTGGCAACGCTCCCGGAAGCCTGTCACCATCTGCCACGCTTCGAGTTACCACAGGCAATATGGGAAGAATGTGATCGCAGCAACCCGGCTGGCACCATTGCTTTTCTGGCAGAAAAAGGTGCACGCCTTCACCTGCATCATGTGGTCGAAGGCAGCCTACCCGCCCGCTTTGACAACCACGGCGATTTCCAGCTGATCCCACGTACAGCACTGGAAACCATCCACGGCTTTGATGAACGCATGCTCAATGGCTGGATCGTTGATTCAAACCTTGCGAAACGGTTGCTCATACACTTGGGTCCCCCACAAAGCCTGGAAACACGTCTGCTCGGCTTTCACTGTGACCATACCCGGGGTGGAGGGATCCTGCATGAGCATAACCATGCAGAAAACGACTACTGGAGTTTCTATCGGGATATTACAGAGGCCAAGCTCCCCCACCAAGCGGACAGCTGGGGACTGGCAAACACAGAACTGGAAGAAATACGGCTAAGGCACAGAACGTTCACTGTGTCTGGTTTTCTGACCAATGTCCTGCCACCGCCAGAACGCACCCCTACCTTTTCAACCTACAGGCCCGATTACCCTGACATGGCGGGCTACAATCCCCACCATGCCCTGCCTTTTCTGGTGGACCTGCTGGTACACTTGCCCCGCGACTGTCATCTGGCCTGGTTTGGTACCCGCACAGACATGCTTGATCTGGCACAAACAGCCTGGAAAGATATGGCGTTCCAAGGTTCATTTGACACAAACAACAACACAGCCCTGGAAACAGCCAATATCTTTGTCTTCGAATTTGGACGGACGGAAGAAACACAAGAACGTAATCCGGCAGGATGGAACGAAACCGACCTTGATGCACTGGCCCCTGTGCACGATACATTCCTGAGAATGGTGGATATCGAACAGAATCGTATATCCAAGGGCCTAAGCCCACGTATGGTCATTACCATCAATGCCATTCACAACCGCTTCGAAACCATGGTCAATGCTTGCATCAATAGTGCCCGCAGCCCTTTCAGTGGACGTGTCCGACACGGGACCGTACTGCCCTCTGGTCAACTTCCCCTGCGGTTAGCCCCCCGCGACCTTGCGGCTTGGCTACAGCTCCATATGCAGCGTGCACAACCTGTTCCCGTCACAGAAGCGGTACGGCTGTCCAGCGTGCTTGAAGGAATCCTGGAGGGATCACCAACAGTTTGGCAAGAAGACCTTGCTGGCCATGCCGGAGAAGCTATTCTGGCTGCTCTCTCCTTTCCGCCACTGACCAGACGCTATCGGGAAGACACCCTGTGCGCCGCACGCAACCGGGTCACAGATCTGCGTCCTTCAACCCGTTTGATACCACGCCTTGCCATCCCTCTGCTGACCAAGCGTCCTGGCCCCCTGGAAGCTCCCAGCCGACTGGCAGGAGCCGAAGACTGGGAGGATCACACCTGGCTTGACCTGAATCGTCGTTATCTGTCAGGCACCTGTGCCGCCAACCTGTTCCGCCGTACCCAGGAGATATTCAGCGCAGTCCATATTGTTGCCACGGCCCGCCACACTGGTGTCGCAGACCAAAACAAGAAGGCATTGATCACAAACCCAATACCCCATTTACCGGATATCCTGAGCCGCCATATGAAACAGGTCAGTCTTCTCGGTCATGCGAGAGACAGCGACAACATTTACGTCCCAGACCGCATCAACGGGTTGGATACATGCCCAGACCAAGAGACCTTTGACTTGGTCATCACCAACAACACAGAGTCAGCCCGATTGGTAACTCCCGGCGGTATATTGGTTATCGTTCAAAATGTACGACTGGACCAGACCATACCGCCACCTGAACTGCCGGGATGGAGGCTTCTTGCTCCGGCCCCGGTCGGGGTTTCCGCTCTGACACTGGACCTTATGGTCAAGGATGACATGACCTTGGCCGCAACATGGTTCTTCCAGCGCAGTGACATCCTGTAATGGCGGAATACAAGGCAACATCCCTCAAAGACCTGCGCCGCGATGCACTCTCGGACTCCGTACGGGCCGTGTCTTTCGATCTGTTCGACACGCTTCTGTTGCGCCGCTGTCAGCCTGAACTTTCACGTCTTGGCGATATTGCCGCCGCTCAAGCAAAAGCATTGTCCATCAGCTTTGCAATCAAGGCAGAAGCTCTGTACAGGGCCCGGCTGAAAATCCAGAAAGACGCCTTTGAACGGGTCAAACATGGAAAGAGCGCCGAAGTGACACATGCAGAAATGATCTGCTCCCTGCGACAGCAGTGCAATCTTCCACCTGAAGCAGACCATATTCTGACCCAAGCCGAGATAGAGTGGGAATACAGTGCTGTAAAGTCAAACCGCGAACTGATCACACTCTGCACCGACATTGTGGCCCATAAACCTGTTATTCTGACTTCAGATATGTATCTACCGGAAACAGCTCTGCGCGCCATACTTAAGCAACAGATTCCGGAGCTTGCATCACTTCCTCTAGCTGTCAGCTCCGACAGAGCAGCAACAAAACGTAGTGGAAAGCTGTTTCATTGGCTGACAGAGCATCTTGGCGTACCATCCTCAGCAATCCTGCACACAGGCGACAACATACATTCCGATGTACGCATGGCTGCGATGGCAGGTTTGGAAGCACGCTGGCTGCCACGCTCCCACATGTATCGAGCTATCCTTGCACTCCGCGATACATGGACACGATATCACCTGCGACAACGAGGCTGGATTGCCAACCTGTGAGCTTGATCGCTACATGGCTTTGAATTTTGATTGCTATTTGGCGTTTCCGATGACGAGGGCCTGTCCTGCGGCATCGACGACATCTTCAGTGATCATGGCGAGTTCATTGATGCGGATGATAC
>NZ_JAAVSY010000020.1 GCF_012102745.1 Haematospirillum sp. H4485 | reverse complement strand
CCCTTCCCGAACTCGGCCGTGAAAAACAGCTGCGCCAATGGTACTTTGCCTCAAGGCACGGGAGAGTAGGGCGCCGCCAGGTCTTCTCATCTCTCAATTCAAAAAAACTTGCTTCTATACAAAATAAAAAACAAACGCGGGGTGGAGCAGCCCGGTAGCTCGTCAGGCTCATAACCTGAAGGTCGCAGGTTCAAATCCTGCCCCCGCAACCACCATTCCCCTAAATTCGAGGTCGCCGACACTGGCGGACAGAAGCGAAGCAAGCAGCCCGTGGACTTCTAAGTTCACAGGCTTTCTTTCGCCTGTGGGAGTTACGACCACCTTTTCGATCAAGCGCCGGATGTCTGCAAACAGGGCGTCCCGGTCGGGATCGCTTTCCAGTACGCGCAGATGGTTATGCAAATCGGCCGCGATGCGTCGATACTTCTCCGCCGCGCCGGGGTGCAGGTCGATAGGCTTGTCGGCGTCGGTGCCCAGGGCTTCCAGTTCGGCTTCTAGGGTTGCTTTTTCCGATTCCATCATGGTCAGCCGGTCTATCAATGCGGCAGAGGCCGTGCCAGCCACCACGTGGTCGACGATCCGCTCTATTCCGGTCGTCAGTTCCTTCAGCCGTTTCTGCTTGGCTTCGGCTCCAGATCTTGCCGTCTGCTGCAACCGCTTTCGCTCGGCATGGTAAGCCCTGACGTATTCCCCAATCAGATCAGGGTCGGTCAGTTGCGTCTGCAAGGCAGACAAGACCCGTTCTTCGATGTGTTGACGGGTGACCGTGCGGTTGTTGGAACAATCGCCCCGCTCCCGGAAACCGGCACAGCCCAGGCGGTCGTTGCCCATCACCGTGTAGCTGGCTCCGCAAACACCGCATTTGACAAGGCCGGACAACAGATGGTGCGGCTTCCTCGCATGGCTGGAATGCTGGTGTCCCTTTGCTTGCTTCATGGCGCTGGCCTCTGCGAACGTCGCGTCGTCGATGATCCGAAGGTGTGGAGCGTCGGCCGTCAGCCATTCGCTTTCCGGGTTGGGGCGAGATACTCGCTTGCCGGTAGCCGGGTTCTTGACGAAGCGTTGCCTGTTCCAGACGACATGCCCAATGTAGAGCCTGTTTTGAAGTATTCCGTTCTGTCTGCTGCGGCTGCCGTTGATTGTACTAGCATTCCATTTGCCGCCGCGGGGTCCTGCTATGCCTTCGCGGTTCAGGGAGGCGGCGATCTGGCGGGGCGTACACCCAGCGATGTAATCTGCGAAGATACGGCAGACGATTCTGGCCTCGCGTTCGTTGATTTCCAGTTCGCCGCTTTTGCCATTTACCAAGTTGTAGCCGAATGATCGTCCACCCGCATGGCGTCCATCTGTGACCACGGCGCGTAGACCGCGCCGTGTCTTCTGCGCAAGGTCGGCCAAGTAGAGTTCACCCATGAGACCCTTGACCCCAATGTGGATCGCTCCGACTTCCCCGTCTTGTATGGTGAAAATCCCAATGCCGAGGAAGGTCAATTCCTTGCGCAGTTGACCTAAATCTGCTTGGTCGCGTGAAAGTCTGTCCAGCGATTCGGCGATGACGACATTGAAGCGCTTTTCGCGAGCGGCCCGCATGAGGCTGGCAAGGCCAAACCTGTTGATTGTGCTTGAACCGGAGATGGCCTGATCCTGAAAGGTATCAACGACGGTGCAGTTGTTCCGTTCAGCCCAGGCGGAGCATAGGGTTATCTGATCCTTGCAGGATTTTTCATTCTGCCGATCAGAGGAAAACCGAGCATAGATTGCGGCTCGCTTCATTGCTTGCTACCATTATGGTCCTGCCGGGCTTGCTGGCGGGCCAGCTCCCGAACGAGATCAATTATTGCATGTTTGGCGCCATCACCGCCATATGGGAATGGACCAGTATCTGTAGGCTTGGCTGGTATGAGACTCAGCCTCTCGGTCATCCCGGCCCCCTGCGTTTCATGGCCTCCAGCAGTAGATCCTGGATCGCACGCTTTGATTCCCGGCGGGCCATCACTGATTCATCCACGGTATCAGCAGCGATGATGTGATAGATGAATACGGGTCTGTTGTATCCGGCTTGCATTTGCCGTGTCGGACCAATGCGCTCGATGATCTGCTGGTACTGCTCCAAGTCCCACCAGTGGCCGAAGAACACCAGAATGTTGCCCCCATCCTGCAAATTCAGCCCATGACCGGCGCTGGCCGGATGGGCGAATAACACGGGGATCTTTCCAGCGTTCCAATCGCGGATTGTCTGCGGGTCTTGGTCAAGGTAGCGACCTTTCGGAAATGCCTTGAGCAGGCGGGCGATGTCGCTTTTGAAATGGTAGGCAACCAGTACCGGCATGCCCGCAGCCTCCTCGATCACGTCGTCGAGGGCTTGCAGCTTGGCATCGTGGACCTCGGTCCAGGTCTCGCCCGTACCGTCGGTGTAGATGGCCCCATTGGCGAGTTGCAGGCACTTGATCGTTTTGGACGCGGCATTGAAGGCTTCTACTGCTACGCCGTTGTCCAGTGCGAGGAACATTTCGCGTTCCATATCCCGATACAAGCGGCGGGCCTTGGTTGGCAGTTCCACGCGGATGGTGTGGACGATGGGTTCGGCAATATCGAAATAGTCGCGCGGATCCAGCGACAGGCACAGATCGCGCAGCCGGTCCTCAATCTGTTTCTGGGCGAAGGGCAGAGGATCCAGCCTAACCGCATTGCGGTCGGCGCCCACCTGGATGGACTGGAACCAACGGGACTTGTATGCGCCGAAACTTCGCCCCAAGCGAACACCCTTGTCGAGAAACCAGGCTTGCCCCCAGAGATCTTGCAGACCATTCGGGCTGGGTGTGCCTGTCAGTTCGATGAAGCGGGATACCTTGGAATGTGCTACGCGACTGAGAGCGTGGGCGCGTTTCCCGCCTTGCTGTAGGCGGAAGGATTTCAGTTTGGTGGATTCGTCGGCTACCACCTTGCGGAAAGGCCAGCGGTCTCCCACTTCATCGACCAGCCAGGTCAGGTTTTCATAATTGATCGTGTAGACTGATGCCGGACGACTCAGGGCGATCCGCCGTTCCTCCGGGTTGCCGACCACCGCCGACACCTCGATGTTGCGCAGATGCGACCATTTGGCTGCTTCGTCAGGCCATGTGCTCGCAGCCACCCGCAGGGGTGCCAACACAAGGGTCGGCCCAGGTTCCACCAGTTCGAGGATATCAATGGCCGTGAGCGTGGCCACAGATTTTCCCATGCCCATGCCAGCCCAGACAGCCCCGCGTGGCGTGTCGAGAATATGATCGATCATGGCATGCTGATATGTGCGCGGAGTGAAATCCCGGCGAGTCATTGCTCATATTCCAAGAGTAGACGTTCCAACGCACTGAAGTTGTAGGTGTCGGATAAGCGGTTCCCATCCTGAATGTGTCGGTAGTCGTTGCCGTTCAGGGAGGAAATGAGTGCTGCGGCCTTGGATAGCTCAGTGGTCAATTCGTCAATTTCTGCTTGGAGTTCATTCGCTTCCTCCTCCATCTGTGCCGTTTCGCCTTTGTGATCTTCACTGTATATTTCAGCCTCAAGTAGCAATTTTTCAGCAATATCCAGCAGTAGCGTATCGCCGCCGATCAATTTTTGATTGATTGCTGCCCGGCGTAGATGAATGTGGAAATCCAGCAACTGGTTCTGGTTGAAAGCCATATTTCAAGCCCCCCGACCAAGGAGTGCATCAACACTATCGAGGGAATCTACAACAACCACGTGCTGCCCCATGCGCCGCATGCGCTCATGCTCGCGGACTTGATGCGGTCGGGGCTTTTCGCCGGGGGCCTTGAGTTCCACCCACAGGGTTACATCAGGGGGAAGCATGACCAGGCGGTCGGGTGCGCCCCGGCGACCAAGCCAGCGGACCTTGCGGACCTCTCCGCCCCGCGCGTTGGCCCGATCTACCAGGTACCGCTCAATTACATTCTCACGCATGCTGTCAATCCTTCCGGTAGCGGTAGGCTTCAAAGCCAGCCGCGGCAAGCGGGAGGCCCTTGGACCAAGGCGGGTTGGTCGCCATCAAGGCGGCCAGCTTGCCGGGGGTGAATTCATCGGTATCGTCGGCTTCGGTGATATTTTCGTCGTGGACCGAAAGCACGATCCGGTACCCTGCCGCCTCGATAGCTGGCATGTTCGCCGCCAACACGTCGCGACTGGCGGCCTGCGTGACATTTTCAGCCAGTTTGCCGCCATAGGTCTTGAGGCGGGACCACTTCCGCGAGTACTGGTTCACGCCCATGTACGACAGCTTTCCGCCGTCATCCAGGTGGGGGCTGGGGTAGCAGAGAAATCGACCGGACGGCAGGCGAATGCGCAGCCATGCGCCGTCGCGGCGCAGCTTGAGCATCCGGCATTCGTAGGTGCCGCCGGGGCGCAGCACCGCCATGCGGGCAGTTTCCTCAAGGTCTTTCCAGAGCGACGCCACGGCGGGGTGCGCCCGCCGCCAAAGCCGCTTGAGGGCGTCGCAGACAATGAACGTCTTGGTTTTCAGCCCGAAATGGCCCATGCGGCTTTGCGTCCGCCAAGCCAGGAATTGTTCGGCCTCGGCGATGACATCGGCGGTAATGCTGGGCCACGCCGCATCCGCCATCGCGTCAAGGTCTATGCCGTAGGTCGCGGCACCGGTCAGGAAAGCGCCGACGCCGCCCTCGTAACCGAGCATAAGTTCCATCACCTTGCCGATCTGCCGCCTGTCCTTATCGACGCTATCGGGGGAGACGGCGAATGCCTTGGCGTAGGCAAGCTTGTACAGATCGTGGCCGGTGCCAGCGTCATAATCACGGAAAGCTTGAAGTTTCCACTCCTCGCCAGCAAGCCAGGCGATCATGCGACCTTCGATGTTGCACAGGTCGGCAACGATCAGCTTGCTCCCGGCGGGTGCGACGATGCAGCTGCGGATCGCACTGCTGGTTAATGCCATGACGTTTTCGAACAGCAGGTCGGCGCAATCGGCCTTCATCGCTGCGATACCGTATTCGATGTCCGTCTGTTTCAGGGATGGACGCGGCAGATTTTGGGGCTGGAACAGGCGACCGGCCCAGCGACCGGTTCGGCTGGCACCGTTGAACTGCAAGGTACCGCGCAGCCGGTTGTCGTTGCTGACTGCTTTTGAGAGGGTCTTGTACTTGCTGGTGCTGGTGGTGCTGGCCTGCAAGCGGATGCCCAGCAGTTCACGCAGTTCCGCCGGAAGGTCCGGGTCCGCGATACGACGTTCGAGCGTGCTTTGCTTCATGTCGGGCAGTTCAATCCCGTGGCTTTCCGTCAGATGGCGAAGCAGGGCGTCGCGCTGGGTTGCCGCTTGCACCTTGCTGTCGGTCAGTTCGACGGTGCGGGCCGCCAAGGATTTTTGTGCCCGCTCCACGGCCCGGATTGCCGCTTCGGTCAGGGCGACGTCTACGAGTACGCCGCGGTCGTTCACCGCTTGGTCCAGGTGCCACAGGGCTAGTTCGTCGCCCTGATAGTTCCAGTCCGGCAGTTTGCGGTTCACTTCGCGCATGGCCTCGATATCGAGGCCGGCATACTCAACGAAGCGGCCCCATTCGACCGGGTGCGTTTTCTGCGTGGCGCGACGTATCTTGCTGTTGGCCGGGCGCGGCTTGCAGAACAGTTGAATGAACTGTTTACCGGCTTTGTCCTTGGTCTTGTCGACCGGAACCTTCAGAATGTCGCACAGATCGCCGAGAGCACCGGGCAGCGAATGCGCGAGAGCCTTGACCATCGTATCGCGCCAACGATTGATAGGCAGCGGATGGTTGGGCAGCGCATGGCGCAGTACCGTGCGGTCGAAATGGGAGTTGTGGGCGTAGAGCAGCACGCCGGGATCGCGCAGGGCCGCCGACAAGGCGGGCGGCATGGTGTTTTGCGCGGTGCAGTCCCACACCGTCACCGGCCCGTCGTCAAAGGCGTAGGCGAACAGCATGATTTCAGCATGTTCGGCGTAGGTGTGGGTTCCGTTCTGGATCGGAACCTCGCTGTAGGTTTCCAGGTCGAGCCAGAGCACGGTCACGGCCGCGTACTCCATTGCCTGAGAAACTGCCAGGCGAGGGCGCACAGGCTGACCGACGCGGCCGGATCGGTGATGATCCGGCAGGCTTCGGTGCGCAGGCGGTTGATAGTGGTGGCGGGAATCACGTCTCGATATCCTTCTCGCTGGTGGGGTGCTGCGCGGCGACGGTCAGGGCTGGGCCGTCTGTACGGCGTACTTGCCAAGCATCTGATGTCCTGAGTCTGCCTTGCCGCCGCCGCGCATCCCTCCTTCGGCTACACCAGATCCCCGGCTTCCACGCCGCTGCTGATGTCGTCGAATTCGTCTTCGCTGGCGGCACCGCCTCCGGCGAAAGCATCACCGTCACGAAAGAACTGGACGCCGCGCAGGCCCGCGTTGATCCGCTTGCCGTAGTTGTTGTCCTGCGCCCACAGTTCGACGCTGGCGTTGACGTAGCAGCCGGCATAGGGCTTGCCGTCTGCCTCGGTCAGCGGGCTGCGGTCCTTGTCGATCACGAGCGGACGGATGGTGCTCCGCGCCGAGACATAGAGGCCGCCGGGAAAACCGTCGTAGTTGCTCTTGAGGTCGCCGTCGTGCAGGCACACCTTGTCCTGCGCGCGCATCTGCTTGAGCACGGCTTCGGTCTTTGCCCCCCATTTCTCGCGGGCCACCTGTTCGATGGCCTGATTGAGGGCTTTCACCTGCGGATCGGCAGGGTCCAGCAGGAACGACGCGGAGAAAGCCGGTTTGCCTTCACCGTTGACGGTCCTGGCCTCGAACAGCACGGGAAAGGTGAGGCGCACGTTTTCGAGTTTGATCTTCATAAAAGTTACTCCTTTCTAAAATATTCAGGGTATCGGGCCTTGATGATTGCTGCGGCACGGTCAATGGCCTTAATTCTCGCGAGAGAATCGGCCTTCGTGATGTGGGTTTCTGCGGCCTTTTTCAGCATTTCCCTTGCGTCGGCAGGCAGCATTCCGATCACACGTTTTTCGGCCTGCTGCTTCAAACAAGTCTCTCCGCCGAAAGATCGTCGAAGTCATCGACTGTCGGTTTGACAGCCAATGCCGGGCGTTTGTCGGATTCCGGGGCTACGCTGGGTTTGCCGGATGGCTGTGTGATGAGGGCTTGTAACTTGGGCCACTGGCGTGGCCCGATGTTGCCAGTCTTGTGCAGCTTCTCGGCGGTTGTCGGGGAAATCAGGGACAGGTCGTAAATTTGCTCGGTCTTGAGGCGCATCGCCTTGAGTGTGGTTTCAACTTCGTCAGGGTCCGTCCACTTCCGTGCGCCGCGCCGACCTTCGACCAGTTTGAAGCCTGGCACCGGATTTCCGGCCATCAGTTCGGCTTCGCCCTTGGCCCGGATCGCCTTGCACCACGTTTCGACCAGATCAACAGCGCCCATCAGGTTTCCCAGCACAGCGTTGTCGAACGTCCGTTCCGCAGCGTGCTCGATCTGCGGTGCCACCGGGCGGGTGACATCAACAAAATCATCGGCCACGGCGGTCAGCACATGATTGGTCAGCGCTGGGCAGATAGCCTTGGCCTTGCAGAAACGGCACTGCTTTTCGCCGGGTTCCATGTACTTGTCGTGCAGTTCGCCGTACTTGTCGTAGTAGACGACGGCGGCACGGCAGCGTTCGGCACCCGTGGCGACGTTGGCCCGGAGGACATCAAGATCAGCGACGGGGACGGCCCATTCGCTGGTGTGGTTCAGCCGGGGCTGGACGATCACCAGGCGGACCCGCTGGAAATCGCCCAGAAAGCCGAATTCATCAAGAGCAGCCAAGGCGTAGATCGTCAATTGCTCGTTGCGGTCGGCGTCCACCTTGACGCCCCGGCCGTACTTCAAATCGACGATCACCAGTTCGTCGTCGACCATGACCACGGCATCCGAAGTGCCCTTCGCGCCGGGTTCTCCGGTGATGGCCTCGACGCTCAAGACCTGCTCGACCATGCGTTCACCGCCGAGGGCGCGCACATAGTCGATGTAGACCTGCACGTTTTCGGCCATGTCCTGTGTGACTTCCCACCGCTTTTCATTCACGGTGATGAAGCGGTCGAGATAGGCCGCAGCGTCGTTCCCGGACGTGAGGGCCATGCTTGCGAGTTCGTGCGCGGCAGTGCCTTCGTCGGCAAAGGTGCTGGAATTGTCCGGGCACCCCGCCTCAAGAGCGGCGCTGCCAGCGCAGTGCAGCCAGCGGTGCGCGCCGGACGGGGAAAAGCGGGCGTGTCGGGTCGCCCCGGGCCCCGGGTCTCCGGCTTCCGGCGCTTTGTTGGGAATGGGCATCTCAGACCCCTTCAGCTTCCTGGCAGGCCGCGAGAACGGCTGCATACTGGTCAGGTTTCACGTCTGGCAGCTTGGCTGCACCGAATCGTTCGAGGACTCCGACGGCGATGTCCCGTCCCTTGGTTTTCACCAGCTTGGTCACGGCATCGGCGACTTGCTGGTAGGTCACATCATCGGTGGCCTCTGGTTCGGGCGGGAGAGAAATATCGGTCTTTTCGGGAACAGCGACTTTGTTTGGCAGTGCCTTCTCGGTCTTGGCTTTGCGCGGAATGATCTCGGGGTTTCCATTAGCAGCGGCCAATCTAGCTGTTGTGCCTTTCTCAAGCGCCGTCAGAACGGCCGCGAGTTGGACGGAGTCATGAAGGGTTATGGTCACAGGAAACATTGAAAGAATTCCATTCAGCAAGATTGCGAACAGGAGACATTGTTAGCGATACGCGAATACGCTGTCAATAGCGAAACGCGAATAAAGGGGGCAAGAAAAAAGCCCGCTCGATGGCGGGCTTCACTGATTGTCGGTGTCTGTCACCTCTTACTGCGAGCCGTTAGGATGGCGTTGGCCCAAGCAAGTGGCACCGCCCTATCAGCTTCATCCGCCAAGTTCCAAGCCTTTACAACGAGTTCTAATTCAGCGTCATGTCTTTGGTAATTGCGATCAACAAGGTCGGCTACGTCGAGCCAGCCTTCCAACTTTCCGAAAGCAGCTTCTATCTTACGAGCCGTTGCCTTGCGCATACCTCTGGGTCTACCTGTTTTACTGTCTTGGGCGCCGGAACGCAGGTTAGCCCACTGTGAGTAGGACATGCCTGCCTGTGCTGCCGCCGCTGCGGGGCCACCAACTTCTTGCTCAAGTATCTCCATCGCTTTGCGCCGTATCTCGTCTATGTCATGCACGGGCTTTTCCTCCGCTGGCTAGCAAAACGCGAACAGTCTATGTTCGCGTTTTGCTATTGACCACATGTTTTGCGTTACGCTATTATCGGTAGGTCCAACTTACCTACGGAGACTGCTGTGAAACTAAGCGCATATCTTGAGCGCGACTGCAAAGGAGCCGCTGCTCGGCTCGCCAGGCGGATTGGAGTTACTCCGGTTCTGATCAGTCAATGGCGGGCCGGGTCGCGCCCAATACCGGTTGCTCGTTGTCTTGACATCGAACGTGCGACGTCAGGTTCCGTGTGCTGTGAAGATTTACGCCCGGATATTGATTGGAGCTACCTGCGTGTTGGCAAGGATTTTGAGGCGTTACCATGAAGCACGGCGGGAACAAAATTAAAGATAGGAGTGAGAAGCTTGTCTCCTCTGATCCGATGGGGATGGTGGCAACTTTTGTCTTGGATCGGCTCCGCGAGTTGATCGAGTCAAATTGACATGGCTAAGAGGTCTAATTTTGAGCGCCGTGCACGTGGTTTTTATCGGACTCCGCGTGAGGCTGTGAAGCCTTTGCTGCCGCATCTGGCGGCGTGTTCCTTCTTTGACGAACCATGTGCGGGTGACGGTGCGCTTATAGCAGCGCTTGAGGAATTCGGTCATACTTGTGGTTATGCCTGTGATATCGAACCCCAGAATGAACGAATAAGTCGGGAGGACGCCCGGAACCTCGTTTACAGCTCCTCGGGCTTGATTATTACCAATCCGCCTTGGCCTGAAGGCGGAAAACGAGGAAATCCGACTGTAGAAATCGCGCAGCATCTTAAGAGCATTGCCGACACGTGGCTGCTATTGCCTGCGGATTTTCTGCACTGCCTTTATTTTACGAGATCCGGGCTTTTCTCATGCTGTGACAGGATTGTCAGTGTAGGCCGCGTGTCATGGGAAGGAAACGGAGTTAAAGGCAAAGATAACGCAGCTTGGTACTTGTTTCTGAAAGACGGACACAGCCGCGACGCGCCTTTGGCTTTTGGTCTCCAACATCAATTTCTTACTGAAGATAAGGGTGTGTGATGAACCCCAGCAAACTCATTCGTAGCGATTGTGGAAGCCGAATGATGCGCGTGCTTGTCGGATGCGAGTTCTCTGGGACCGTGCGGGATGCATTCCGGGCGGCAGGTCATGAGGCTTTATCTTGTGATCTTCTTGAGACGGAAACGCCCGGACCGCACTACAAAGGAGACGTGCGTGATGTGCTGGACTATCCGTGGGATCTGGCGATCTTCCATCCGCCGTGTACGGACCTGGCTGTGTCCGGCGCACGGCATTTCGAGGCCAAGCGTCAGGACGGGCGGCAACAAGCCGCTGTGTCCTTCGTTCGGCTTCTGGCCCGCAGCGCCATCCCGCGCATTGCACTGGAAAATCCGGTCTCGGTCCTGTCCAGCCTGTGGCGGAAGCCGGATCAGATCATCCAGCCCTGGCAGTTCGGGCATGGGGAAACCAAGGCTACGTGTCTTTGGCTTAAAGGTCTGCCTCTGCTACAGCCCACCCACGTTGTCGACGGGCGGCAAGCACGCATCCATCACATGCCACCCACACCTGACCGCTGGAAGCTTCGCAGCCGGACTTATCCCGGAATTGCCCAAGCCATGGCCACGCAATGGGGTAGCCTCAGTACATGCTCATCTGGTGAGAAGGAGGCGGATTGTGGTTGAAGAACCGCATAACAGTGATTGCCGGGTCTGCTGGACAGGAGGCCGTGGTGACGAGGGCGACCCGCGTAAGTTTCAACTGTTCATAAATGGGTTGTGGCAGGACGCATGGGGCGAGGGAACTAAGGGCGCTTTGACGCGGCTGCGCGAGGAGGACCGGAGGAGGCTGGTGCATGAGGTGGTCGCGCCCCTGCCCGAAACGCCGGATATCATTGTGTGCCGTGGCTGCGGCGCCGAGTTCAGTAATTCGCTCGGAAACCGTTTCTGGATTCTTAAAGAGATCAACCACGACTACGTCAAGGCCAGAGGACTGATCCAGAGGTGTGAGGGCAAAAATGCGTCACAGCAGGCTTCTTGAAAGGATGAAAACAATGAAAAAACGTGGGCTTTACACAGTGGATCTCACGTCCTGCCTTGAAGTGGAACCTGTACGGCGGCGCATGCAGTTCTACACGCTGTACGACCTGGAGGAACATTGGGAGGCAGAGAGGCGCATAAAAGCACTTTTCCGCCGGTGTGTTCTTTCAGCAGTGATCAGTGCCCTGGCAGCGACAGTAATCTTTCAGGTGTGGTCATGACATCCGATTTTCAGGCCCATGGCCAGGCGCTGCTGGGTAACGACTATCTTGTGGTTCCAATCAAACCGGGGTCCAAGCGCCCGGCGCTGGACAACTGGCAGACCGCCCGCTTGGGCATCGCCGATCTGACCGGCTACCCCGGTCACGGTGTCGGAGTCCTGTGCGGGCAGGGCGCGCAACCGGTTGCCGCCATCGACGTGGACACCACCGATGCGGATCTGGCTGGAAAATTCGTCGCCTGGTGCCAGGAAAACTTGGGCGCGACCGTCGAGCGGATCGGCAACGCGCCCAAAGTCCTGCTGGTTTACCGAGCCGATCATGATGGTTGGGGCAAGGCTACCGGGGCTTGGTTCGAGGATTTGACCGGCGAGCGGCACCGGCTGGAAGTGCTGGGAAAAGGGCAGCAGTTCGTCGCCTATCACGTCCACCCGGACTCCCAGCGGCCCTATGAGTGGATTGACCTGTTCGGCGGTCTTGACGCCGTGCGTGCGTCGGACCTGCCGATTATCACCGAGGCGCAGGTCGCCTTGGCGTTGCAGGTCTTCGAGGACATGGCCTTGGCTTGCGGTCTGGCGCCTGTCACAGGTAGCCGGAACCATGCCGGGGGCGTCACATCGACCTTGGATAGCGACTCGCTCATGGCTTATGAGCCGCCGCTTGGCATCGACCTTGCTGAGGCCAAGCGGTTGCTGGGGTATGTGGACAACGAAGATTACGACACTTGGCTCAAGGTCGGGATGTCGCTGCACCACGAATTTGACGGCAGCCCGGAAGCCTTGGCGCTGTGGAACGAATGGTCGGCAACGGCGCGCAATTACGCCAGCGGCGAGGATTTGGAATACCGCTGGTCCCGCTTCGGCAAATCCGGGCGCAGCCCGATGACGGCGAGCTGGCTGCTCAAGGTCGGCAACCAGGGTAAACGCGAAGTCGTGCGGGCAGAAAAGCGGCACGCGCTGGACGACGCCAAGAGCTTGATTCTGGCTTGCGCCGATTCCATCGACTTGATGAACGAGGTCGCCCGCGTGGCCGGTGAGGCTGCTGGCGGGGATCTGGCACTGCGGGCGGAGCTTGCTGGACTGATCCGGGCGCGGTTCAAGGAACTGACCGATACTCCTTTGCCTGTCGCCGACGTGCGGGCTGCGATGGCGGGTGGGCAGAAGGTCGTCCCTTTTCCGAAGCGTCGGCATCTGACGGAATTCGGCAATGCCGAGCGGATGCTCGATCATTACGGTGATGGCCTGATGTATGTGCCTGAAATCGACACCTGGTTTATCTGGACCGGCATCTATTGGCGCCGCGCGGCCACCGTAGAGCTTGAGCACCTCGCCAAGGAAACCATCCGTGCCCTGCCGGGCGAAGCCAAAGGTATCGAGAGTGACGGGGAGCGGGCCGACTTCTTCAAGTTCTGCGCCGTCAGCCAGCGGGCTGTCATGGTGCGCAACATGGTGAGCCTGTCGCAGAGCGATCCACGGGTGGTCGTCAGCGTCGCGGACCTTGACCGGGCGCATCATCTGCTTGGCGTCGGCAACGGCGTGGTTGACCTGACCAACGGCAGGCTGCTGCCGCCCGACCCGGCGTATCGTGTGACCACGATCACATCCGTGGACTATGATCCGGCGGCGCCATGCCCGTTGTTCGAGCGCACGGTCGCCGACGTGTTCTTCGGCGAAGCCGACATGATCGGTTTTTTCCAGCGGTTGATTGGCTACAGCCTCATGGCCCAGCCCACCGAGGACGTGCTCGCCATCCCCTATGGATCCGGAAGTAATGGCAAGTCCACGGTCTTGGGGGCGATCCGCGATGTGCTGGGCGACCATGCCAAGATGGCGAGCGCCGAGACGTTTCTGTCGTCTGGAATGGCGGCGGGCAATGCGGGGCAGGCTCGCGAAGACGTGCTGCGCCTGCGCGGTGCACGGTTCGTTTATATCAGCGAGCCGGATGAAGGCAGCGAGTTGCGCGAGGGCCTGATCAAGTCCATGACCGGTGGCGAACCTCTACCGGCGCGGGGTCTTTATTCCAGGGCCACGGTGGAAGTGCTGCCCACGTGGGTGGCGTTTATGCCGACCAACCACCGGCCTATTGTCAAGGGCGACGACCATGCAATCTGGCGGCGGTTGCTGCCGGTGCCTTTCACCCGGAATTTCGACCAGGACTTGACGCTGACGAAAGACCCCGACCGGGCCGAAAAACTGGAGGCCGAAGCGGCGGGGATTCTGGCGTGGTGCGTGCGCGGCGCGCTGGCCTATCAGCGGGACGGCCTGCGCTCGCCGGAGCAGGTGAGGCAGGCCCGTGACGATTACAAGAGCGACATGGACCTGCTGGCCGAATGGCTGGATGAATGCTGCGAGCTTGGCCCTAATCTGGTAGAGAGCAGCGCCCGGCTTTGGGCATCCTGGGAAGCCTTCGCCAAGGGGCGGGGCGAACTGCGGTTCATCGCCAGTGCCAAGAGTTTGGGGCGGCGGTTGGGCAGTAAGGGGTTTTCGGCTATCCGCGACACGGCCGGGCTGCGCGGCAAGGGGTGGATCGGGTTGAGGGTCATACAGGTAGGGGATTTCTGAACATGCAGTGTTTTGCGAATACGCATTCTATTGCGCGTTTGTGTCCGGCGCATAGCCGCGGGGCCGGTGGCCCGCTTGGCAATACGCTATTTTCTACGTGTTCGTTGGTGGTTGCGGAGTGGCGTTGCGTCGTTTGCGTCGTTTCTGGCCCTTTTTTCGGTAACTTTCTCATTCGCCTATATGAGGAATTTCCTAAAAAAAACATGAGAAACGACGTAAACGACGCAAGTAAAATTTTGCACATTCAAGGAGGGCGGCGCCATGTACAAAACCGTGGCGGTAAATGATGCCGGGCTTCGGATTGGCGAGGATCATCCACAAGCCCGTTACACCAATCACGAAATCGATTTGGTCAAACGACTTTCGCGGCGGGATCTGGAGCGCCTTATCGCTCTCGCGCAATCAGTCTGAAACCGACTCACATGTAAGCGTTGTGGTATACCCGCTGCGCGATAATGAATGCTCCGCACGGGTGATCAGCCAC
>NZ_JAAVSY010000002.1 GCF_012102745.1 Haematospirillum sp. H4485 | reverse complement strand
CTACAGCATCAGCGATCTGGCCGAGCTGTTCTCCGTCTCCAGGCCAACCGTGTACCGCACCCTCACACGCACCGAGCACGCCAAATAGCAATCAAAATTCAAAGCCATTTAGCGATCAAGCTCACAACAGGCGGCAGACAGCGCCGTGATGAAAAAGGTGGGTCATGGACGTTAAAGAGCGCCTTGTTGCACTGTTTGCAGAAGCGTTGCTGGCGGAATCTGATGATATCGGGACGGATGTGGAGATCGCATCTCTTGGGGTAGATTCTATTCTGGCCGCGCAGCTGGGCAGGCTCATCAGCCATGGCTTCAATATTGCCGTCACGCCGACAGATCTTTACGAGTGCGTTACCATCGACGGTCTGGCTGTGCATGTCGGCAGGTGTCTTGCAGACAAATGGCGGCAGAGCTGGTTCGGGTCGGATGTACCACGTGGTACCGTAGCGGTGTTGGGTGATGAGGGCCTCGATGATGACCGCATCGTTGTGGTGGGAATGGCGGCCCGGTTTGCCGGCTGTGACGGACTGGATGCCTATTGGGATGCGATCATGGACGGAGCTTCCCGCTTGAAGGTGGCAGAGCGTCGGGGGTGGCACGATGACGGAGGAGTGTACGTGGGGGGATTCCTGACCGGCCATGATTCTTTTGACGCCGGTTTTTTCAGAATCTCCCCTAATGAGGCCCGCTATATGGACCCACAGCAGCGTCTGCTGATGCAGTCGGTACAGCATGCCATTGATGACAGTTATCTGGGTGCGGATGAGCTTCGGGAGCTACAGTGCGGGGTCTTTGCGGCCAGTCTTCCCGGTGACTATAAGTTCGTTGTAGCAAGACAGCCCGGGCAGGCGTTCAGCACGCACAGCTTCCTTGGTAATGCGGCCTCGACCCTGTCCGGCAGGATTTCATATTTTTATGATTTCAACGGACCGTCCTTGACATTGGATACGGCGTGTTCTTCTTCATTGAGCGCCCTGCATGAGGCCTGCCTCAATATCCAGGCGGGGCAGTGTGGTGCGGCCGTGGTGGCCGCTGCTTCTGTTTTCAGTACGCCGGAACTGTTCCGGTTTGCGCAACGTTCCGGTATGTCATCCCCGACGGGGCGTTGTGCGGCCTTCAGCAATGATGCAGATGGCTTTACGCCGGCGGAGGGATGTGCAGCGATCATTCTGATGCGCCTTGGAGAAGCCAGGGTGCGCGGGCTGCGTGTATATGGGGCAATTGCTGCGACCGGCCTGAATCATGACGGTAAAAGCAATGGATTGATGGCGCCGAATGCCCGGTCGCAAAGTGCGCTGATTCGTGGTCTTTATCAACGCCACGGTGTGAATCTTGACGGTCTGGCATATGTAGAGACCCATGGCACCGGTACACATCTGGGCGACCCGATTGAGATGCGGGGGCTGACCGGGGCGTTCAGGGACTGCGGGAAGGACTATACCTGCCTGTTGGGAACGGTAAAGCCTGTTATTGGCCATACCCTGGTTTGTTCTGGACTTGCCAGCCTTATAAAGGTGTTGCTGAGCTTCCGTCACGAGGTGATCCCGCCGTTTCCACTCCTCGGCAAGCCCAATGAGCTGATTGACTTTGCCGGTTTCCGCATGAACCCAGACCCCCTGCCGTGGCCAAAAGACAAGACACTGTGCGCTGTCAGTGCCTTTGGTTTTACCGGCTCAAATGGTCATGTCCTGTTACAGAAGATACCAGCGACAATGCTGGAGGTACCTGCCCGGCCTGCAGGCGAGGCGTTGCCGTTCTGTTTCTCGGCGCAAAGCCGTAACAGCTTGATTGCCAGTGTCATGCAGCTTCGGGACGACATTGCGGCGCTGGGCAAGGATGTCCTTTACGATGTTAGTCAGCTGTTGCTGCGTCGGCCCTGTTACGGATTGCATTGCGTTGTTGTTGCCGCAGATATGTCCGGTCTCCGGTTGGCACTGGATCAGCTGGTGCAGGAGCTGAGAGCAGGAGATGCCCTGCGAGACGTGCCTCTGGCCATGTGCGGGCTCTCCCTGTCAGAGGCCATGGTGTCACTGGTAACGCTTTGGTGTGCAGGCAAACAGGAGCAGGTGCGCTCACAGTTACTGCCGATTGCGTCACTGGATCCGGATGTGAGGATACCGGTGTATCCTTTTTACGGCAGGCGCTATTGGCTTGACGAGGATGCGCAGGATGAGGTGGCTGATCCTGTAATGCGTTCATTGGAGCCTTCATCCGATGCGCTGGTGGAAACGTTGCGTGTGGCGGTCGCTGAGCTGCTTGGGTTTTCACGTGATGAACTGCCTGTTGACGTGTTGATTGAAGACCTTGGGCTGGACTCGCTGTCCGCCCTGAAGCTGCTGTCTCCCTATCGGGAACGCTGTCCCGGGTTGCAGGCTCATGACTTGTTCAAGTACCGAACGCTGGCTGATCTTGGTGCTGCGATTGTTGCATATGGAGTTGATGACGGCGCTGGCGGTGGCACAAGTCCTGAGGTGGCCCCGGGGAGGGGTTCATCTCCGGTTGTTTCCGGCCCAATGGCACAGTGGTTGAGTTACGGAGAGGGGAGACCCATTGTCCTGACGCCACCGCTGAACACCGGTGCGGAGGCTTGGACTCAGCAGATTGCAATGCTGGCACAATCTGGCCGACGGGTTTTGATTCCCATCTATCCCGGTCACAAGGAGTGCCCGTTTGATGCCTCGACGTTTTCATTGGAAGAATTGGCGGAAGATATAGCGATTTTCATGGGACAGCAGGCAAGGAACGATGCCATTGATCTGGTGGGCTGGTCTCTTGGGGGGTGTTTGTCCTGCCTGATTGCGATCAATCATCCTGACTTGGTGCGTTCATTGACACTTGTTAGTACTGCGCCCAGTTTTAATGAGGATGTATTTGATAATACTTTGGATCTTCATGATGAGTTGAATGCGCATAAGGATATTCTGGAGGTGGTCTTTGACGGAGCAGAGGATCTTATTGCCAAGATTGGTGCCGGTGCATCAATGAATGTATTGCGTTATTACTATAATGCGCTTGTGCGTTTTGATATCAATGCAGGTCTTGGCAAGATTTCCATGCCGGTACTGCTGGCGCATGGTCAGGATGATTGTGTGATTGATGATGCCGCATTCAGCAGGCTATCTTGCATTCCCGGTGCTTCCAGGCTGGTTGTGAAGGGCCATGGACATTTTATCCCCCTGACGGCGAGCCGTTTTTTTAATACGCACTTGCTTCGTTTCCTGAATAGAGAGTTCGTAGGTTGATGCCTTGTGGTGCCTGAGCTGTTTCAAGGTATGGTGGGAGGTCTTGTGATCAGGGTAGATGCAAGGGGTTTGACCTATCAATTTAATGATGGTGATACGCTTTTTTCCGATCTGACGTTTACTTTGGATGATGGGGTTACCGGGCTGATTGGCCGAAACGGGTCGGGCAAGTCTGTTCTGGCTTCAATACTGGCTGGGGAAGTTGCTCCCAGTTCTGGTTCGGTCACATCCTCTTGCCGTATTGGCTGGATGAAGCAGTTTGGTGCGGAGGGTAATCTGTTCCAATACGAAACAATCAGTGATTTTCTTGAGGTTCGTGGCAAACTGGAAGCTTTGGCGCGTGTCGCTGCCGGTGGATGTGATCCCCATGATTTTGACTTGATCGGGGATCAGTGGTTGTTAAGGGAAGAGCTGGAAGATCAGCTGCGGTCATTGAGTTTGCCTGCTGATCCTTTTTTACCTTGCCGGGTTCTGAGTGGCGGTCAGCTCACCCGGCTCGCCTTGCATCGGTTTTTACACTCCCGCTGCGACTATCTGATCCTGGATGAACCAGGAAACCATCTGGATGAAGAGGGGAAGATCTGGCTTGTCGAGCAGCTACAAAAATTTTGTGGCGGTGTTTTGGTGATCAGCCATGATCGCGATATCTTGCGTTGTGTGGACGGGATTCTGGAACTGAACGGTCTTGGTTTACATCGGTATGGTGGAAACTATGACGTTTTTGTGGAAGAGCGTGCCAATGAACTGGCCGGTCAGGAGCGACGTATCAAGGATGCCGTGAAGAACATGAAGCAGGTACGCCAGACTATACAGAAGAATCGGGAGAAGGCCCGACAAAGAGCTGTTCAGGGCAAACAGGTTGCTCGTTCTGGCAGTCAGTCAAAGATGATTTTGAATAACAAGAAGCAGGATGCAGAACGTGCCGGCGGTTCCAGGGAAAACAGACAGAACCAGCATCTGGAAACGATGAAGGTTGAGTTCGATCAGTTGAGACAGCAACATGAAATGTTGAAGCCGCAAACGTTGTCCTTGGGCAAGCCAGAAAAGCGTGCAACACGTATACTTGACGTTACGGATGTCAGCCTTCCTTATAATGACAGCCATGGTAGCATTACATTTTCGCTTGATTTCGGGGAAAAAATCCGTTTGTCCGGTGCCAATGGTAGCGGCAAGTCCACACTGCTGAAAATTATTTCCGGGCACGCAGCTGCTGCCGGGGGGTCCATTCAGGTTCGGGCACGGCTGTGCTATCTGGATCAACATTTCAGGCTGCTGGATAATGCGGGATCTGCGCTGCAAAATCTGTCTGTTTTCTGTCCTCACCTGATGGAAACAGACAGGCGGACGCTCTTGGCAGGCATAGGGTTGAAGCGTGAGCGGGCGGACCAAGCGGTTTCTACCCTCAGTGGTGGGGAAAAGATGAAGGTGGCCATGCTGGCGATCAGTCACCAGTCAGGCGATACCCTGTTGCTTCTTGATGAGCCCGACAACCACCTGGATATGGACTCACGCCTTATGCTGGCCAAGTCCCTGCGCGATTATGCCGGGAGCCTGTTGATTGTCAGTCACGACAATGACTTTATAGCGGACATAGGCGTGACGGGCGAGATACGTCTGACCGCCTGACAGCAGGATTCAGGGATCTTCCATCCGGGCCTGTGTCATAAGGGCTGGAACATGGGCAGTAAGCCCTTCAGGTTTATGCCAGAGTAAGTATAAACCTGAAGGGCGTATATTGTTTATCCTTTCCGCGTGCCGGACATCGTTACAACTTTATTGGCACGAAGACCACCTGTGCCAGCCAGCACGGCATCCAGTGCGATGGCATCGGTCACTTCCTTGCTGCCGGAACTGTCGATGCGTGTCCAGCGCACCTCACCCACATTCCATGCCAGCTGTTTGTGCAGAACTTCAACGGTGGCATCAGATGGAGTCCGCTTGCGGTTTTCAATGCGGGTCGCGGCGATTTCGGGGTCTGCTTCCAGCCACAGGCCGATAAATGGAACCCCAAGCTCGTGGGCAAGGGCCTCAATCCGTTCCCGTTCTTCCTGCTTGGCAAAAACGGCGTCGGCAAGAACGGGCAGGCCATCGGCGATAACGCGGCGGCAGTCATCGTACAGGGTGTCGTAGGTCTTGCGGGACATTTCCCCGGTATAGGCAGACGGCGGCAGGTGTTCATAGGGGTCGTGGTCAAGGATGCGCTTGCGGATCACGTCGGTCCGCAACACGATCCCGCCAAAGGCGCCGCCCAGGTGCGGGGCAAGGTGACGGGCGCAACGGGATTTGCCGGAGCCGGACAATCCACCGACGGCGATGATCATCGGCGTGGGGCGTTGCAGGGCCGCCAAGGCTTCCCGGTGATGGATGCGGGCCTGTTCCTGCATGGCAACAGGGCTGCTTTGATGAGGGGCCATGGAAGCCGATATAAAGCTGCGGATCTGGGCCCGGATGGCGATGAACAGGGGAAGAGCGGCCAGACCATCCAGGTCATTGCGCCATTCCAGATAGGCGTTCAGCAGGATGGAGGCTTCCGGTTTGTACCCGCAGTGCAGCAGGTCCATCATCAGGAAGGCAAGGTCGTACAGGACATCGATGGTCGAGAACAGCTCGTTGAATTCGATGCAGTCAAACAGCATCGGCTTGTTCTCGGACAGGCAGATGTTCCCCAGGTGCAGGTCGCCATGGCAACGACGAACCTGACCGGAATGGCTGCGCGCATCAAGCAGGGGGGACAGCTGGCGAACCTCTGTCATCAGCTGCCCGAACAGGTCGCTGACGGAATCCGGGTCCAGAACGGGTGTCCCGGTTCCGCTCTCACAGTGAGGCGTGGTCGCCTTGTGGTTCCGGTCCAGGATCGACATAACCCCCTTGGAGCCGAATCGGCCCGGGAAAATTTCGGCATTGCTGTGGAACCGGGAAATGGCTTCGGCCATGTCCAGCAGCATGTTGTAGGACAGCCCCCCCTCACGCCGGGCAACGGCAGACAACAGCATGTCCTGGGGGAAGCGCCGCATTTCAATGACCCATTCCACGGGTTCCCCGATCCCCCCCAGCATCAGATCTCCGTTGCCGTTGCGGGTGACCGGAATGACATCCAGGTACAGGTCCGGCGCGGTGCGGCGGTTCAGGGATACTTCGGCCTGGCAGGCATCATGACGCATGGCGCAGGTCGCAAAGTCCAGGAAAGGCAGGGTTACGGCCTTTTTGACCTTCCAGGCCCGGTCGCCGGACAGGAACACCGTTGATATGTGGGTGTCTATTCTTTCAACCGCCTGTCCATTGTGTGTGGCGGGGTCGGCGAGAAATGCAAGAACGACATCCTGCGGTGACGGTATGGTCATCGTGAAGCAATCCGGGGCTGGTCCAGGAAAAGTGTTGCGGACACTACCCGAAACGAACGTGAACGTGAACAAGAAAGCGCATTGTTTTTATAATTATGGTGAAGAATGGGGGAGAACCTTGACGTAAACGGCTGTTTTCCTGATATTTGGGCTTCTGTGTGCCTGGATCCGGGCCCCTCTGGCGGTTGAGGCGTCACCGTGATGTCGGATCCCCGTTTCAGTCTGCGCGAACGCGGCGCGCCTGTGTATCCGGAGCGTGTCCATGGATTTGACCGTTTTGGCCTGGGGTGGCTTTGCCGTCTTTGTGCTTGGGCTTCTGGCGCTTGATCTCGGGGTGTTGAACCGCCGGGACGAGGTTGTGTCCCTGCGCCAGTCCCTTTTGATGTGTTTGTTTTATTTTGTGCTGGCGATGAGCTTCGGGGCGGGGGTCTGGTATCTCCGTGGGCCTGTGTCCGGGATGGAGTTCCTGACCGGGTATCTGATCGAGCTGAGCCTTTCCATCGACAATATCTTTGTGATTGCGCTGGTGTTTACGGCTTTTGCCGTTCCGCCCCGTTACCAGCACCGGGTTTTGTTCTGGGGGATTATTGGTGCGCTGGTGATGCGCGCGGGCATGATTCTGGCCGGAACAGCGCTGGTCCGGGAATTCCACTGGATTCTGTACCTGTTTGGCGCGTTCCTGGTGTTCACCGGTATCAAGATGGTGGTAGCCGCAGACGCCGAGCCAGCGCCGGAGAAAATATGGCTGGTGCGTCTGGCCCGGCGTTTCTTCCGCGTGACCCGGGATTTTCATGACCATAACTTCTTTGTCACCATCGATGGCGTCCGCCATGCGACGCCCTTGTTCCTGGCTTTGCTGGCGGTCGAGGCTGTGGATGTGGTCTTTGCCGTAGACAGTATTCCGGCGATTTTTGCCATTACCACAGATCCCTTTATTGTCTTTACCTCCAACGTCTTTGCCATTCTGGGGTTGCGGTCCCTGTATTTTGCCCTGGCCGGGTTGTTGCCACGGTTCCGGTATCTGAAATATGGCCTGGCGCTGTTGCTGGTCGTGGTCGGTGTGAAGATGCTGATGGTCGATTTCTACAAGATGCCAACTTGGGTCGCCTTGTCCCTGATTGTCGGCATTATCGGGGGATCGGTCCTGCTTTCTATCTGGAAAACCCGCAATGAAGGTCCCCAGGCTGCGCCGGAGCCACTGGACAGTCGTGATCCATGATGTGAAGGGTTGCAGGACAAAAGGCGGGGACAGGTTCCCCGCCTTTTTGATTCCGGTGCGTGTATGTGCGGGGCGGTCTATTCCTGGAATTTGGACTGGCGGATTTTTTCGGCCTCCCCCGAAGCTTCCAGGGCATCAAGGGCAGCCTGAAGCTTGGAGATGAGGGCATCATCCAGTGTACGGTTGCAGGCCAGTGCCAGAGTGTTTTCGCGGATCTCCAGAACCTGTTCGATCTCCAGGCCGCCATCCTTGGCCAGCTTCATGCCGGAAATCTGGGTTGTCGCCCAGGCATCAATCTTGCCGGATTCCAGCTTCTTGACATTGAAGTGGTCTGCTGTTGCTTCTTCAACCGAGAAGCCCCTGCCTTTCAGGTGTACGGCAATAGCATCGCCGATATAGCCGCCAATGATCTTGTCTTTCAGATCATCAAGGGTCTTGGCTTGTAACGGGCTGCCCTTTTTCCTGTAGACCACCCACCGGTTTGTTTCGATCGGGCTGACCCACTTGAACAGGGGCTTGCGGTCTTTTGTGATCTGGGTCGGGAAGACGCAATTTTCGGGTTTGACAAGGGCCGTGTTGTACGACCGGTTCCACGGGCCATTGACAATCTGGTAGCTGATGCCCGCCTGTTTCATGATCAGGCGCACAATCTCGACAGCTGTACCAGAGGACTTGTGTTCTTTGGTATAGCTGAACGGATACCATTCTTCAGTGTTGAGGGTCAGGATCGGTGTTGCCGACGTAGCCTGCTCTGGCAGCATCGTGAACGCAAGCACGGCAAGCACAGGGCGTATGCGCATAAGGTGCTCCTTACCTCTCTCTCGCCTATGCCTGAAGGCAGGATCCCTGCTGTGCACCGGGGAAAACAGTGTTCCCACGGTGTACAGCAGGGGTAAGGATCAGAACTTGGACTGACGGATTTTTTCAGCTTCCCCGGATGAGTTGAGAGCATCCAGCGCGGCCTGAAGCTTGGCGATCGTGGCATCGTCGATTTCCTTGTTACAGGCAAGGCCCATAACATTCTCGCGGATGTCGATTACCTTCTCGATTTCCACGCCGGCGTCCTTGGCCAGCTTGATCCCCGAAATATCGGTTGTGGCCCACGCGTCGATACGCCCGGCCTGCAGCTTTTTCGGGTTGGCATCATCGCCGGGGGCTTCGTCAACAGTGAAGCCTTGGCTCTTCATGTAGTTGGCCACGGCGTCCCCGACATAGCCACCGATCTTCTTGCCTTTCAGATCGTCCATGGATGCAGCCGTCAGGGCGTTGCCCTTGGCCTTGTAGACCACCCACTTCACGGTTTCCACGGGCGTGACCCACTTGAACAGGGGCTTGCGCTCGTCGGTGACGGTGGTCGAATAAACGCAGTTGTCTTTCTGCGTCAGGGCTGTGTTATAGGCCCGGTTCCATGGCCCGAGGGCAATGGTGTAGGGGACCTGGGCAGCCTGTGCGGCTCGTTCCACAATCTGGGTGGACGTGCCGGCAACCTTGCCATCCTTGGCATAGTTGTAGGGGAACCATTCTTCAGTATTGAAGGTCAAGGTCTGGGCTGCAGCCACACCCGGTGCCACGAGCAGGGCAAGAGCAGGCAAAAAGCGTTTGAACATCAGGACACTCCCCGTTTTTGATGGGCTTAATCACAGAAATTCCACTCGCCACGCGCCGGATGATTAAACTACTAATTTTTATCCAAGGTCAATATGTTATCTGTAATATGCATTCATATGTATTTAGTTTTTGTATCTTTATTCTACTTTTTATCGCTCCTTATTTTTTCAAGTTCACCATTTTTATTCATCTCATCCAGTGAATCCTGAAGTTTTTTTATAGTAACATCATCAATTGACTTGTTGCAGGCCAATCCCATGGCGCGTTCGCTGACAACAAGAAGGGGTTCAACGTCCACGCCGGCTTCCCTTGACAGCTTGGGGCCAAGAAAGTCTGATGTGGCCCAGGCATCGATCCGCTTGGTGCGCAGGCGCATGGGGTTCAGGCTGTCTGTTGTGGTTTCATCGACCCGGAAGCCACGTAGCTTCAGATAGGATGCCGAGGCATCGCCGCTGTACCCGCCAATGGTGTGATCCTTGAGGTCATCAAGGGTGTTGGCGGTCAGCGGGCTGTCCTTCAGCTTGTAGATGACCATCCGCATGGTGTCTATGGGCAGGACCCATTTGAAAAGATCTTTCCGCTCTTCGCTGAAGATCGCTGAAAAGACACAATTGTTGTTCTGGCTCAGGGCATTGCTGAAAGACTGCTGCCAAGGACCGGTGACCAGGCGGTATGAAACACCGGCTTTTTCTGCCATCAAGGCGACAATGCGCGTTGATGTTCCGGTGATCTTGCCATTTTCCAGATAATTGTACGGGTAATAGTCTTCTGTATTGAAGATCAGGGGCTCTGATCTGGCAGCATGGGAGGCCAACACCAGAACAAGGATGACAGGAACGCGAAAGTTGGTCATGAGTCTTGATCCTTGTGCTGTCGCCCGGGATCAGAGCCTGGATTTGCGGATGGCATCGGCTTCGCCGGATGCATTGAGCTCGTTCAGGACTTTTTGCATGGCCATGACGGCGCTGTCATCGACCATTTTGTTGCATGCCAGCCCCAATTCGTTGTCGCGGATCGGAAGTACCAGTTCGATCTCGACTTCGCTGTCCTGAGCCAGTTTCAGCCCCGAGGCATCGTAGGTAGCCCACACATCAATGCGTCCGGCTTCCAGTTTGCGGGGGTTGATGTGATCGCTGGCGGCTTCCTCCACCTTGAAGTCATTGTTTTTCAGATAGGTGGCAATGGCATCACCCAGATAGCCGCCAAACACGCGGTTGCGCAGGTCTTCCAGGGATTTGGCCTCTATCAGGCTTCCCTTTTTCTTGTAGACAACCCAGCGGGCATTCTCGATGGGAGCAACCCATTTGAACAGGGGCCGGCGTT
Organism: Haematospirillum sp. H4485; assembly: GCF_012102745.1. Taxonomy (GTDB): domain Bacteria; phylum Pseudomonadota; class Alphaproteobacteria; order Rhodospirillales; family Rhodospirillaceae; genus Haematospirillum. The sequence goes on along the minus strand of NZ_JAAVSY010000002.1, from coordinate 193,645 downwards.
CCTCGGTGATATTGGTGGAATACACACAATGATTTGGAAGCGTCAGCGCATTGTTATAGGAGCGGTTCCACGGGCCGAGCGTAATCGTATAGGGAATACCGGCCTTGCTGGCGATACGTTTGACCAGCTCGGTTGCTGTGCCGACCACACTGTCGCCCTTGGCGTAATTATAGGGAAACCACTCTTCGGTGTTGAAGATCAGTGTTTGCCCCTGGGCCATGGCCGTACCGGGTTTTACCGCCGGTCCGATGACAAGGGTGGCCAGAAGGGCAATGGCAGAAAATGACTTCATGGTGGTATCCCCTGTGAACCGGTTAGATCATTTCAGAATTTGGACTGGCGTATTTTGTCAGCCTCGCCGGAGGCGTTGATGGCATCCAGTGCAGCCTGTAGCTTGGCAATAACGGCATCATCGGTGGCCAGGTTGCAGGCCAGTCCCAGATCATTCTCGCTGAAGACCAGGGCTGGTTCTATCTCCACTCCGGCCTCACGGGCCTGACGAACCGATGTATCGGCTGTTGCCCACAAATCGATGCGCCCGCTTTTCAATTTGCTGGCATTGACGTAATCAGCCGGCGCTTCTTCTACGGTCAGACCACGCGCTTCCAGATACTCGACCTCGACCGATCCCTTGTAGCTGCCGATCTTCATATTTTTCACGTCGGACAAGGATGTGGCTGTGAGGCTGTTTCCGCGCAGCTTGAACAAGACCAGGCGGGTTCTTTCAATGGGGGCGACCCATTTGAACAGGGGTTTGCGTTCGTCGGTGATGACGGTGGAGAACACGCAGTTTCCCGGGTGATTCAGGGCGGTGTTATAGGACCGGTTCCATGGCCCCAGAACGGTTTCATAATCGATGTCTGCGTTCCTGGCGATCAGGCGGACAATGTCGGTGGATGTACCGGCAACCCGCCCGTTTTCCATATAGTTGTAGGGTGCCCATTCTTCTGTATTGAACACAAGCGGCTGTGCACCGGCTGGTGCACACGCAAGCACCAGACTGAGGAAAAGGACAGGGTCACGGCATTCCGGCATTGTAACAGTTCCCCTTGTTACAGGTCCAAAATCACGGGACAGGCGTTTGGTATCGGGACCGGCGTATCTCTTCAGCCTCTCCGGATGCGTTGAGCTGGTCAAGAGCCTCCTGCAACCGCTCGATGATATGGTCATCAATCTGTTTGTTACACGCCAGCCCGATGACATTTTCCGCAAAGACCAGCGCTTCCTCGACCTCGATCCCGGCTTCACGGGCCACCTGTTCATCCCCTTCGCCGCCGGCCCACAGGTCGATGCGCCCTGTCTTCAGTTTGTTCATGTTGACGTAATCGCTGTTGGCTTCCTCGACCTCGATGTTGGCATCGCGCAGGTAAGCGATCCAGATGTCATTGCTGTACGATCCAACCTTCTTGCCGCGCAGGTCTTCCAGGGACAGCGCCTTGAAGGGATCTCCCTTGCGCTTGTAGATCACGGACTTGCTGATTTCGATCGGCATGACCCATTTGAAAAGAGGCTCCCTGGCTTCGGTAAACTTTGTTGAGAAGACGCAGTGTCCATCTTGGGTCAGGGCATTGTTGTAACTCTTTTTCCAGGGGCCGACGATGATGTCATACGCAATGTCGGCATCCTTGGCGATCCGTCGCACAATATCAGCCGATGTCCCGACGACCTTCCCGTTCTGGAAATAGTTGAACGGAGGGGATTCCTCGGTATTGAACACAAGCCGCCCGGCCCCGGCCGGGACCGGGGCAAGAGCCAAGGCACAGGCCACAAGGGCGCTGGCATGGCCGCTGAGAGGTCCGGAACCGGGCATACTGCCTACTCTTGCATCTGGAATTTGTTTTGCCGGATCTTGTCGGCCTCGCCGGATGCAATCAGGTCGTCCAGTGCTTTCTGCATTTTGGCGATCACGGCATCATCAACCGATTTGTTGCAGGCCAAGCCCAGTGTATGTTCGTGGGCAACCATGACTCCCTCGATCTCGACGCCAGCCTCCTTGGCCAGCTTCGGGCCGGATGTGTCGGTTGTAACCCACACATCGATGCGGCCGGTTACCAATTTTTTCGGATTGACGTTGTCTGCCGGGGCTTCATCGATGACGAATCCCTTGCTCTTCATGAATTCACTTGCGGCGTCATCGGTATAGCCGCCGATTTTCTTGCCCTTCAGGTCATCCAGGGATGATGCGGTCAGGGGTTTGCCCTTGAGTTTGTAAATAACCACCCGGGTTGTGTCCAAGGGGTACACCCATTTGAACAGGGGCTTTCTTTCATCGGTGACAGCGGCGGTATAAACACACTTGCCGGGAAGGTTCAGGGCCTCGGTGTAGGACTTGTTCCATGGGCCGAGCACAATTTCGTACTCAACGTCGGCATTCTTGCCGATCAGCTTGATCAATTCGGTTGATGCCCCGACAACCTTTCCGTTTTTGGTGTAGTTATAGGGAAACCATTCTTCGGTATTGAAGGTCAGGGGTGCTGCTGTTGCGGTCAGGGGCAGAAAAACTGCAAGCACAACCTGAAGAAAGCGTTTCGTCATGGGGTGCACTCCGCATCCGTATGGGAAAGACAGGGGGCAGGGTGTCTGTACAGGGATGACGCAACAAAAGACCGGAGCGCTGGAACAGGGCACCGCACGGGTCTGTCCTGTCAGCTTCAGGGCAGGACGATGAATCATCAAGACATTTCTGTCCGGTGTCCTGAAGGGTATTCTGCCCGGTCATGACGTTCGGGGTCGATGTGGTGGCGTGTTTTGAACGGGACTGTCGGAAAAAAGGCTGTATTTTTGTGCCGGGACAGGCAATCTGGCGGCCTGTTTCTGTTTGCTTGGGTTTGATGATTGTGTCCAGATTGTCCGAAACGGTTCCTGTTGCATCCCCACCTGTCCGCAGGGGGCTGATTCGCCGCCTGTATGACTGGACCCTGCGTGTGGCGGAGGGGCCCCGGGCCATCCCGGTTCTGGGGTTGGTTTCCTTTGCCGAGGCGTCGTTCTTTCCGGTCCCCCCGGATCCCATCCTGATGGCGGTGGCCCTGTCCAGGCCAGACCGGGCCATACGGGCGGCCCTGTGGTGTACCCTTATGTCTGTTCTGGGCGGGCTGTGTGGCTATGCCATCGGTGCCGGTCTGTACGAGCTGGTCGGGCGCCCGATTATCGAGGCCTATCGCCTGCAGGATGCCTTTGCCGTGTTTCGTGACGGCTTTGCCGAATGGGGCGCCTGGATTATTGTGGCAAAGGGCTTGACGCCCATTCCCTTCAAGCTGGTCACGATTGCCGGCGGTGTGGCGCAGATGAACCTGCCGGCTTTTGTTCTGGCCTGCGCCCTGACCCGTGGTGCCCGTTTCCTGTTTGTAGCCTGGCTGTTCCGCATGTACGGCGCCCGGGCCAGAACAGTGATCGACACCCACTTTTACCCGCTGTTCTGGGGCGGGATGTTTGTTCTGGCCCTGGGGGTCGGGGCTGTTTTCCTGTTCTAGGGCAGGCGGTTCAGAGCGGTGTTTCCACTTGTTCCCGGTACATGATGGTTGCCCCGTGGTGCGGGCAGTCGGCGGCCACCAGGTCCAGAACGGGTACGGCATGAACCTCTGGCGGGGGAAGGGTTTGCGGGTCCTCCCCCGGGAACGCCTGTTCCCGCATCCGGGTGCGGGTGCCACCCGGGTCATACAGGTTGACCCGCAGCGGGGTTTGCCTGACCTCTTCCGCCCAGGTTCTGACCAGAACCTCCAGCGCGGCCTTTGATGCGGCATAGGGACCCCAGTAGGCCCGTGGTGCCCGCGCGACCGAGCTGGTTACAAACACCGCCCGCCCGGCATCGGACAGACGCAGCAGCGGATCCATGTAGCGGATCAGTTCCCAGTTGACGCGCAGGTTGGTGTTCATCACATCATCAAACGTCTTGGGCTTGATGTGTCCGACCGGTCCCAGCTGCCCCAGAAGCCCGGCATTGCCGACCAGAATGTCCAGCCGTCCGAACCTTTGGTACAGGGCGGCGGCCATCTGGTCGATCCTGTCGGTCTTGCGCAGATCCTCGGGTACCAGAACCAGGCGGGTTCCGCATGCGCCATGAACCGCGTCATCCAGTTCTTCCAGCGCGCCCTGTGTGCGGGCAACGGCCACAACCGTGGCGCCTTCGGTGGCCAGGTGGTGGGCAAGGGCACGTCCGATTCCGCGTGATGCCCCGGTTACCAGGGCAATGCGCCCTTCCAGTCGTTTGCTCACGGCTGTTCAGATCCTTGTGCAGTCAGATGCTACGACGGTGTTCGTTCAGACGGGATACCACCCGCAGGGTATCCGGCGTGGCCAGATCGGTCAGTTTCGAGACATAATCGCCGGTAAAGCAGGCATCGCAGAAACCGGGGTTTTGTTCGTTCCGTCCGGGCTGGCCGGCGGCGCGGTACAGGCCATCGACCGAAATAAAGGCCAAGCTGTCTACCCCCAGGATGCGGGCCATGCCCGGAACATCAAAGCGTGCGGCCAGCAGTTTCTCCCGTTCCGGGGTATCGATCCCGAAATAGCACGGGTGTGCGGTTGGAGGGGACGAGATCCGCAGGTGTACCTCGGCGGCGCCGGCCTGGCGCACCATGTCCACAATCTTGGTGGAGGTGGTGCCGCGCACGATGCTGTCATCAACCAGGACCACGCGCTTGCCTTCCAGATACAGACGGTTGGCGTTGTGTTTGCGCCGTACGCCGATATCGCGGGTTTTCTGGGTCGGCTGGATAAAGGTCCGTCCGACATAATGGTTGCGGATGATCCCCAGTTCGAAGGGGATGCCGCTTTCCTGGGCATATCCCAGTGCGGCCGGAATGCCGGAATCGGGAACCGGCACCACAACATCGGCCGCAACCGGGGCTTCCCGCGCCAGCTCCATGCCGATTTTCTTGCGCATGTCATAGACACTCAGCCCTTCGCAGACCGAATCCGGACGGGCAAAGTAGATATATTCAAAAATACAGAACCGCCGCCCGACCGTTGGGAAAGGCCGCATGGATCGCAGGCCGGCACGGTTGATCACCACCATTTCCCCGGGTTCGATATCCCGCACGTATTCGGCGCTGATGATATCCAGCGCGCAGGTTTCCGATGCAAACAGGGTGGCATCGCCATGGCTGCCCAGCACCAGGGGGCGGAAACCGTGTGGATCACGCACCCCGATCAGGGTATCGGCGGTCATGACCACAAGGGAGAAGGCCCCTTCCACCTGGGACAGGGCATCGATCAGGCGGTCTTCCACCGAAGCCTTGCGCGACCGGGCCATCAGCTGGATGATCACCTCGGTATCGCTGGTGGACTGGAAGATGCAGCCCTGCTGGACCAGCTGGTGGCGCAGGGTCAGGGCATTGGTCAGGTTGCCGTTGTGGGCAAGGGCAATGCCGCCGCAGGCCAGGTCGGCGTACAGGGGCTGGACATTGCGCAGGGCCGTATCGCCCGACGTGGAGTAACGCACGTGACCAATGGCCATGCTTCCCGGCAGGCCCGGTACCCCTGCTTCGGGCCGGAAGACCCGGTGGACGTGCCCCAGTCCCTTGTGGGTGTGGAAGTTCTCTCCGTCGCAGGATACAACCCCCGCCGCTTCCTGGCCCCGGTGTTGCAGGGCGTGCAGGCCGAGAGCCGTGTGCGCGGCGGCGTCGGGGTCGGAAAAGATACCGAAAACGCCGCACTCTTCCTGTGGTTTGTCATCATCGTGACGGTTCAGGCTGAACGGGAACGCGGGAAAGTTGACCATCATGGCCTCTCGTCGGGGGGCTGCCGGGATGCCTCGTCCTGGAACAACTGGTCCAGGCTGTTGCTGGCTGCGCTGTCATACCCCGGCTGCAGCGCGGGGGCAAGCGCCGGGTCGGGGGATCCGGATGTTGCGCCCGGGCTTGGGCGGGACAGTTTGTCGTACAGGGCCTTGGCCTCTATGGCCCGGTGTACGTCTTCCTGCGTCTGGCGTGTCAGGCCACGGGCCTTGGCTTCTTCTGTCTTCAGATGGTCGGGGATCAGGGATCGCAGGGCCTCGGTACCGGCTTCGACCAGTGGCAGGGTCCGGGCGCCGGAGATCCATTGTGGCCGCCCTTCTGCCGTCGGATAAACCCATGACAGGACCATAAAGGCAAAGGCCATGACGACAACCCCCCGGGCCAGGCCGAACAGGAAGCCAAGCGAGCGGTCAAGGGAGTTCAGGCGGCTGCCCTGAACCTGGCCGGACAGGGCCTTGGTCAGAAGCGACAGGGTGACCAGGGCCACCAGAAACAGGCCGACCGCAGCGGCCCCGTCGGCAGCCCAAGGCAGGGGAATGGCATCGCGGGCAAAGGGACGCGCCAGCGGAAAGCCGTACATGGCGGCAAATCCGGCCCCGACCCAGGCGGCAATGGCCAGCACCTCGTGCACAAAGCCCCGGAAAAAGGCCAAGGCGGCGGAAACCAGCACCACGGCCAGGACAACAAGATCCAGAAAGGTCAAGGGCACAGAGTCCATCATGGTAATCCCCGGGCAGTGCCGGACAGATATCCGGCTGTTTTGTAGTCTCAGGCTTCCGCGTCACAGTCCTGCTTGCGCAGGGCCTTTGCAGGGAACAGGGCAACCAAGTCCTGCAAGTGCCCTATTTCCCGTACGGCCATGCCATCCACAGGGCCGGTTCCCCCGCGTGCGCCGGGTTTCTGGCGCCGGCGCGGGGACAGTGCCTCGGCAAAGCCAAGTTTGGCGGCTTCCTTCAGGCGGGCTTCCCCCTGGGTTACCGCCCGGATTTCCCCGGACAGGCCGACTTCACCGAAAACGGCAAGGTCTGCCGGAACCGGCGTGCCACAGGCTGCCGACACCAGGGCGGCTGCAACGGCCAAGTCGGCGGCGGGTTCACTGACCCGCAACCCCCCGGCAACATTCAGATATACGTCATTTGATCCCAGGGCAAGACCGCAACGTGCCTCCAGTACCGCCATGATCATGGACAGGCGGCTGCTGTCCCACCCGACCACGGCCCGGCGGGGGGATCCCCCCCCGGACGAGGAGACCAGGGCCTGTATTTCCACCAGCACCGGGCGGGTGCCCTCTATGCCGGCAAACACACAGCTGCCCGAGATATTGCCACGCCGTTCAGCCAGGAACAGCGCCGAGGGGTTGAGGACTTCCCCCAAGCCTGTGTCGGTCATCTCGAACACGCCGATTTCGTCGGTGGCACCAAAGCGGTTTTTCACCGCCCGCAGGATCCGGAAATGGTGTCCGCGTTCGCCTTCGAAATACAGGACGGTATCGACCATGTGCTCCATCACCCGTGGTCCGGCCAGGGCACCTTCCTTGGTGACGTGCCCGACCAAGAACAGGGCAAAGCCCCGCCGTTTGGCCAGGCGGATCAATTCGTGCGAGCAGGCACGGACTTGGGCCACGCTGCCCGGGGCTGAATCCAGGGTGTCCATGTACATGGTCTGGATGGAGTCAATCACCACCACCTGCGGGCGATCATTTTCTTCCAGGGTGGCAACAATGTCACCGACATTGGTGGCCGATGCCAGCCCGACGGGGGCCCGTGACAGGCCCAGCCGGGCGGCGCGCAGACGGACCTGATCAATGGCCTCCTCACCGGAGATATAGGCAACCTTCAGCCCGGTTCCAGCCAGTGCCGCCGCAGCCTGCAGCAAAAGGGTTGACTTGCCGATACCGGGATCGCCCCCGACCAGAAGAGCCGACCCGGGGACCAGACCGCCCCCGCAGACCCGGTCCAGTTCGGCAATGCCGGTAGGCATGCGCGGGGGGATCTTGCTTTGTCCTTCCAGACCGACCAGGTCGATCCGGCGCCCCGGCTTTGCACCGGCTATGGCCTTTGGTCCCGTGCCGGGGCGATTTTCCTCCACCAGAGTGTTCCATTCTCCGCACCCGTCACAGCGGCCGGCCCAGCGGGGGAACACGCTGCCGCAGCTTTGGCAGGAAAACTGGCTGGCGGCCCGGGCCACGGGATCAGGCCCTGATCGTCATCTGGATCGGCCCTTCGGCGCGACCGTGCACAAACTGGTCCACAAAGGGATTCCCGGATTCAAACACCTGGGCGGCGGTGCCGGTCCAGATCATCCGCCCTTGGTACAACATGGCAATGCGGTCAGCAATTTTGCGTGCCGAGGTCATGTCGTGGGTGATGGTGACAGCGGTAGCCCCCAGTTCCCGCACGCACTTGATGATCAGGTCATTGATCACATCGGCCATGATCGGGTCCAGCCCGGTTGTGGGTTCATCGAAGAAGATGATTTCCGGTTCCCCGGCAATGGCGCGGGCCAGTCCGACACGCTTTTGCATGCCGCCGGACAGCTCTGACGGATGAAGGTTGGCCACATCCTCCCCCAGGCCGACCTGGGCCAGTTTTTCCAGCGCCCGGTCCCGGGCCTGTACCCGATCCATCTGTCCGCCCTGGATCAGTCCAAAAGCCACATTTTCCCAGACCGGCAGGGAATCAAACAGGGCCGCCCCCTGGAACAGCATGCCGAATTTGCGGGCCATGCGGTCGCGGGCGCGTGAGCCAAGGCGTGTCATTTCCGCCCCGTCAACACGGATGGACCCCCTGTCCGGTTTCATCAGGCCAAGGATGCACTTCAGCAGGACAGACTTCCCCGTTCCCGATCCCCCGATGACAACCACGTTCTCGCCACGCATGACATCCAGCGTGACGCCGTTGAGAACCATCTTGCTTCCAAAAGATTTGCTGACGTCGGTCAGGCTGATCTTGGGCGGGTTGTCTACCGTGGGTGTGGTCATTGGGTGAAGAACAGCTCCGTAATCATGTAATTGAAGATCAGGATCAGGATCGAGGCTGAAACCACGGCGTTGCGGGTGGCCTGTCCCACCCCCTGTGCCCCGCGGTCGGAGTGGTATCCGTTGTAGCAGCCGGTCAGGGAAATGAGGAATCCGAATACGCCGGCCTTGACCAGCCCGGATATGACATCCATGGCCTGCATGTATTCCCAGGTCCGCTGGATATAGATGGCCGGGTTGAAGCCAAGCTTCCACGTCCCGATCATATAACCGCCGAACACCCCGATAATATCACCGACCAGAACCAGCAGCGGCAGCATCAGGGTGGCAGCCAAGACGCGGGGTACAACCAGATAACGGAACGGGTTCGTGGACAGGGTGGACAGGGCGTCAATCTGTTCGGTGACGCGCATCGTCCCCAGTTCTGCCGCCATCGAGGCCCCGACGCGACCGGCCACCATCAGCCCGGCCAGAACCGGCCCCAGCTCCCGTGTCATGGAAATCACGACAACGGTGGCCACGGCGCTTTCAGCCGAAAAGCGGGCAAACCCGGTATAGCTTTGCAGGGCCAGCACCATGCCGGAAAACAGGGTTGTCAGGCCCACCACGGGCAGGGAGTAGTACCCGATCTCCACCATCTGGCGCACCAGGGACCGTATATAAAACGGCGGAGTCAGGCAATGGAACAGCACAACCCCGGTAAAGACCGACAGCCGTCCGGCCCGCTCGACAAAGCCCAGGAACACGCGCCCGACCAAGGCCATGAAATCAAGGGCAGCATCCACATGGGGGGACGTGTTCATCAGGTCAGCTTCCGGTCCAGGTGCGTGTGTAGCGACCGGACAGTCCGGTCAAGATTTCATAGCCCAGCGTGCCGGCTTCGGCGGCCAGGCTGTCGATGCCGTGGTGTGCGTCCAGCACGGTCACATAATCCCCGGGGTGGACAGAACCGGCGGGGAGGGCCGAAATATCAAACGTGATCAGGTCCATTGAAACCCGCCCCAGGATCGGAACCCTTGCCCCGTGTATCGTCCCGCTCCCCTGGTCTCCCAAGGTGCGCAGCAGCCCGTCGGCATAGCCGGCAGCCACGATCGCCAGGCGCATACCCGGGGTTACCGGGCGGGTTGCACCATAGCCAACCGTTCCTGCAGTGTCAATTTCCCGGACCTGGAGAACCCGAAGGTCGAGGCGTACCACCGGGTGCATCGGGTTGGATTGTCCGGGGACCGGGTTGCCCCCGTACAGGGCAATGCCCGGGCGCCCGAGGTCGAACAGGAAATCATCCCCGCGAAACATGCCGGCCGAATTGGACAAGGACGCCACCGCACCCGGAAACCGTGCCCGTGCGGTGGCAAAACGGTCCTGTTGCAGGGCATTGAGGGGGTGCCCCGGCTCGTCGGCACAGGCCAGGTGTGACATGACAACGGCCGGGGTGCAGGAGTCAGGCAGGGCCATGAAAGCAGACAAGGGCATGCCAAGCCGGTTCATGCCGGTATCCACATGCAATGTAAATGGCTTGCCGGGGGCATGCGTTTGCCAGTCCGCCAGCTGTTCAGGCGTGTTCAGAACCGGTGTCAGGTGGTGAGCCGTCAGTTCGATTCCGTCGTCCAGGGGGCCGGTCAGGACATGAATGGCCACATCCGGATCGGGCAAGACCCGGCGCAGGGCGATCCCTTCACCGGGCATGGCGACAAAGAACACCCGGCATCCCCTGCGGGCAAGGGCAGGGGCAATCTGTGTTGCACCCAGGCCGTAACAGTCTGCCTTGACCACGGCCCCGCAGTCACGCCCGTTGCCCATGCGCCGGCGCATGGTGTCCCAGTTCCGGACCACGGCAGCGACATCGATGGTCAGCAGGCCACCGGTGCGGATCCGCTCCTGTTCAATGACGGTCATGGGGCAGGTGGTCCGGGGCAATGTAATTACCGAATTTCGTATAGTTGCCGTCGAAGTACAGGTTCACGGTGCCGATGGGGCCGTGACGCTGCTTGGCAACAATGACTTCGGCCACGTTGTGGGCTTTTTCGCATCGCTCCATCCATACCCGGTGGCGTTCCTGGAAACGGTCTTCGTTTTCATCACCCTTCCGGGCCGGTTCGGCACGGGACAGGTAATATTCCTCGCGGTAGACGAACATCACTACGTCGGCATCTTGCTCGATAGAGCCTGATTCACGCAGGTCCGACAGCTGTGGCCGTTTGTCGTCCCGCTGTTCCACCGCACGGGAAAGCTGGGACAGGGCAATGACCGGCACGTTCAGTTCCTTGGCCAAGGCCTTCAGGCCACGGGTGATGGCCGAAACCTCGTTCACACGGTTTTCACTGCGGACCCCGGGTGTTCCGGACAGAAGCTGCAGATAGTCAATCACCACCAGGCCCAGGCCATGCTGGCGGGCCAGCCGCCGACAGCGCGTGCGCACGGCCGAGACCGACAGCGCCGGTGTGTCATCAATGTAAAGGGGCAGGGTGTGCAGTTCCTGGCTGATCTGCACCATACGCTTGAAATCTTCCTTCGACAGTTCCCCGGTGCGGATCTTGTGGGAACTGATCTCCGCTTCCTGTGCCAGAAGCCGGGTGGCCAGCTGTTCGGCGGACATTTCCAGCGAAAAGAAGGCAACCTTGGCCCCGTCAACAACCTCGCGGTTGCCGGAGGCATCCACGCGCTCCTTGTACAGGCGGGCGGCGTTGAATGCGATGTTGGTGGCCAGGGCGGTTTTCCCCATCGACGGACGCCCGGCCAGGATCAGAAGGTCGGACGGGTGCAGCCCGCCCAGCTTCTTGTCCAGGTCGGCCAAGGCCGTGGGAACACCGGACAGCTGCCCCTCACGGCGGTGGGCGGCCTCTGCCATGCTGACCGCCGTGTTGAGCGCCAGCCGGAATTCCTGGAATCCTCCCTCCTGATGGCCGGTGGTGGCCAAGTCATAGAGTTTCTGTTCCGCGCCTTCGATCTGATTCATGGCGGTGCGTTCGAAATCCACCACAAACGCATCGTTGACCATGGTCTGGCCCAGATCGATCAATTCCCGACGCAATGCCAGATCATGGATCAGGCGCCCGTAATCCGCCGCATTGACAATGGTGACCACGGCATTGGCCAGCTGCGCCAGGTACTGTGGACCACCGGCGTCCTGCAGAAGGGGGTCCTGCTCCAGATATGCCTTCAGGGTCAGCGGGTTGGCAATGTGCCCCTGTTCGATCAGGCGTCCGCATGTTGCGTAGATGCGCGCATGCAGGACGTTGCTGAAATGGTCGGGTGTCAGGAATTCGCTGACCCGTTCATAGGCGCGGTTGGACTGGAAGATCGCGCCAAGCAGGGCCTGCTCGGCTTCGATATTGTGCGGTGGCACGCGAAGGACGGAATCCCGGTCCGGGGCGTCCGGTGCAGAGGTCGAGGCGGAATAACTGTTCATGGGGCAGAGAATACACCGGCTTTTCATCCGCGCCAAAGCTCTTCTTTGGCGAAAACAGAACCTGTCTGGCGGGATGTGCGCACAGGTTCCGTTCCGGTTCCGGATATGTGTCTGTCAGTCGTGATGGGGTAACGTTGTTGCATGAAAAAAACCGCCCCGGACCGGGGCGGTTTTCATGGCAACAGGTGCTTGGGCCGGGTGGCTCAGGCCTCTGTTTCTTCGCCTTCTTCCAGGACGCTGTCCTCGAAGATCTCTTCAGCCGGGACAACCTGCTCTTCGCTGGCGACCTTCTGCTGTTCTTCCGCCTCGGCAGCGGAACGGGCAATCACAACCGCCACATCCACCGATACTTCCGGATGCAGGCTGACAGGCACCGTATAGCTTCCCAAGCTCTTCAGCGGCGTGTTCAGGACAACCTGGCGACGCTCGACCTTGTAGCCGGCTTCGCGCAGGGCTTCCTGGATATCACGCGCGGCAACGGAACCATAAAGGTGCCCGCCTTCAGATGCCTGACGGATCAGGACGACGCGGACGCCGTCCATCTTTGCGGCAACGGCTGCGGCTTCATCGCGACGCTTCAGGTTGACAGCCTCGATCTCTGCGCGCTGGCGCTCGAAGTAGGCCATGTTGTCCTTGTTGGCACGCAGGGCCTTGCGCTGCGGCAGCAGGAAGTTGCGGGCATATCCGGACTTGACCCGGACAACATCGCCCATCTGGCCAAGTTTTTCGATGCGTTCAAGCAGAATCAGTTCCATGGACCGTACTCCCTTACTTCACGACGTAAGGCAGCAGGGCCATGAAGCGGGCGCGCTTGATGGCGCGGGCCAGCTCGCGCTGCTTCTTGGCCGAAACCGCAGTGATGCGGGACGGAACAATCTTGCCGCGCTCGGAAATGTAGCGCTGCAGGAGCTTGATGTCCTTGTAGTCAATCACCGGCGCACCATTGCCCGAGAAGGGGCAGGTCTTGCGGCGGCGGAAAAACGGACGACGGGGCGCAGCCATCAGTTGACTCCCTCGGCACGGTCGTTGCGGTCATTGCGGAAGCCGCCTTCACGGGGGCCGCGGTCTTCACGCGGGCCACGGTCGTTGCGGAAGCCGCCTTCACGGGGGCCACGCGGACCACGGGGGCCACGCTGCTCGCGCTCTCCCTTCTGCTGCAGGATGGCCGAAGGACCTTCCTCCAAGGCATCAACGCGCAGGGTCATGTAGCGCAGCACGTCTTCATTGAGACGCATGACGCGTTCCATTTCCAGGACAGCATCGGCCGGTGCATCGATGTGCAGCAGGACGTAGTGACCCTTGCGGTTCTTGTTGACCCGGTAAGCCAGGCTGCGCAGGCCCCAGAATTCTTTTTTGGCAATTTTGCCACCGCGTTCGGTGACAATGCCGGAAAGCTCATCGGCCAAGGTTTCCACCTGCTGGGTGGAGATATCCTGGCGGGCGATAAGCACGCTTTCGTACAAAGGCATTATATAAACCCCTTCTGGATTCTCTTCCCGCACCCCGTGTCTTGGGGGCTGCGAGCATAGCCGGACCATCCGGCAAGGAGTAACGAAGGGCGGCACTATACGCCATTTTGCCCGGCAGGCAAGCAAAACCGGGCTGTTCGGACAGCTGTTTCCGGGTATTCGGGGGACGGGTGAACACTTTCTGTTTGTTTTCCACCGCTTGGTGAATGCTGCATAACGGTATGACTTGACATCGGCGGCCAGGGTCATCACCTTCGCCGCGTTCTTTAAATTCATGTCCGGAACAAAGGTCAGTACTACGGATGTTACGTGCATTTGTTTTTCCCGGCCAGGGGTCACAGGCCGTTGGTATGGGGTGTGCGCTGGGGGATGCGTTTCCGGTTGCCCGGGCGGTTTATCAGGAGGTTGATGACGCCCTGGGCCAGAATCTGTCTGCCCTGATGGCCGATGGGCCGGGCGACGCGCTGACCCTGACCGAAAATGCCCAGCCAGCTCTGATGGCCGTCTCAATGGCGGTTGTCCGGATTCTGGAAAGCCGGGGCCTTGATCTGGCAACGGCCGCTTCATTCGTTGCCGGGCATTCCCTGGGCGAATACGCGGCCCTGTGTGCAGCGGGCGCCCTGAGCATAACGGATACAGCCCGGCTACTGCGGATTCGGGGACGGGCCATGCAACAGGCGGTTCCGGTCGGGGAAGGTGCCATGGCCGCCCTGCTGGGTCTTGATCTTGAGGAAGCCCGCGCCATTGCTGCCGAGGCTGCCCGTGACGGGGGGGTGTGCCAGGCTGCCAACGACAATGCGCCAGGGCAGGTCGTGATATCGGGAAGCCGTGCGGCAGTTGAACGGGCCATTGCGATTGCTGTGGGCCGTGGCGCCAGGCGGCCGGTCATGTTGCCGGTGTCGGCGCCTTTCCACTGCGCCCTGATGCAGCCTGCGGCTGATGCCATGGCCGAGGCTCTGGCGTCTGTTGCCATCGCACCGCCTGTGGTGCCGGTTGTGGCCAATGTGACCGCGGCTGCTGTGCAGGACCCGGATACAATCCGGCGTCTTCTGGTCGAGCAGGTCACCGGTTCAGTGCGCTGGCGCGAGAGTGTTTTGTATATGAAAGAGCAGGGCGTGACGGACCTGGTTGAGTGCGGTGCCGGCAAGGTCCTGACGGGGCTGGCCCGGCGTATTGACCGCGACATGTCTGCGCAGGCCCTGAACACACCGGAGGATATCGATGCTTTCTTCACCACATCTTTCGCCTGATGCGTCTGTCGGGTTTTGCGCCGGGGAATCGGACAAGGAAAAGGGCCGTGCCATGTTTGATCTGAGCGGTGCCTGTGCGTTGATTACCGGGGCCTCGGGTGGTATTGGCGGGGCTGTGGCCCGTGCCCTGCACGCCCGGGGGGCTGTTGTCGCCCTGTCCGGAACGCGCCGTGACGCGCTGGAACAGGTGGCGGCCGAGCTGGGAGAGCGGGCGTTCGTAACGTCGGCAAACCTGTCGGATCCGGATTCGGTGGCCGCCTTGGTACCTGCTGCCGAAGCGGTCATGGGCAAGGTGGATATCCTGGTCAACAACGCCGGACTGACCCGTGACAACCTGGCCCTGCGTCTCAAGGACGAAGACTGGGATTCGGTGCTGCGTGTCAACCTGACCAGCTCGTTCCAGCTGGCCCGTTCCTGCCTGAAGGGGATGATGAAGCGCCGTTTTGGCCGTATTGTTTCTGTGACCTCGATTGTCGGCGTGACCGGGAACCCGGGGCAGTGCAACTATGCGGCTTCGAAAGCCGGCCTGATCGGGATGTCGAAAAGCTTGGCGGCCGAGGTTGCCTCACGCGGGATTACTGTCAACTGCGTAGCCCCGGGCTTCATCGCCACCGCTATGACGGAAGGCCTGCCCGAAGCCCATAAGGAAAAGCTGAACGCGGGTATTCCTGCTGGTCATATGGGGTCGGCAGATGATATTGCAGCGGCTGTCGTCTACCTTGCCTCGCGCGAGGCGGGGTACGTGACGGGCCAGACCCTGCATGTCAACGGTGGTATGGCCATGATCTGACAGGGATTTCCGTCAGGGCATTGTATTGGTGTTCTGTGAGTCTGGTATTGTGTTCTGTCCTGTGTTAGGTCAGAACGCTTGCAGCCGGATATAGTGACGAAGATCGGGGCGGGTGCCCGGATTTTACTTGACCGGATGCGTTATTAAGTTCAAATCGGGCCAGCTTCGGATCCTGTATTCCCGAAGCAGCCAAAAACTGAAACCGAGGAACAGACGAATGAGCAACGTCGCCGAGCGCGTGAAGAAGATTGTGATCGAACAGCTGAGCGTAGAGGCCGAAAAGGTGACCGAAACTGCCAGCTTCATCAACGATCTGGGTGCTGACAGCTTGGATACCGTCGAGCTGGTTATGGCATTCGAGGAAGAATTCGGCGTCGAAATCCCTGATGATGCAGCCGAAAAGATCCAGACTGTGAAGGATGCCATTTCCTTCATCGAGGCCAACGCGGCCTGATTTTACGGCACAAGTCTGCCGGCTTTGGGGTGGTTTCCACGGTGTGGGACCATACCCGGGGCCTGTGGATTTGTTACCGTTTTTCAGGAACAATAACGGAAACAGTGTGTGATGAGGCGAGTGGTCATTACCGGGCTGGGTATGGTTACCCCGCTGGGTAGCGGTGTCCGGGGAAACTGGGAGCAGATTCTGAAGGGCGTGTCGGGCGTTCGGGCTATCGAGCGTTTTGACGTTGGCGATCTGCCGGCCCGCATTGCCGGCCAGGTGCCGGTCGAGGAAAGCCATCCGTGGCGCTTCGACCCTGATGCGGTGGCTGCAGCCAAGGAGCGGCGCCGTATGGACGACTTTATCGTCTACGGGCTTGCAGCTGCAATCGAAGCTGTCGAAGATTCCGGGTGGATGCCTTCCGACGAGGAAGAGCGCGAGCGGACAGGGGTGATTATCGGGTCTGGTATCGGCGGGTTGCCGAGTATTTCAGAGTCGGCCATGACCCTTGCCAACAGCGGTCCGCGCAAGATCAGTCCGTTCTTTATTCCGTCTTCTCTTATCAACCTTGTCTCCGGGCATGTGTCGATCCGTTATGGATTCAGGGGACCGAACCATGCCGTGGTGACGGCCTGTTCAACAGGTGCCCATGCCATTGGTGATGCATCCCGTATCATCAAGTATGGTGATGCCGATGTCATGATTGCCGGTGGTGCCGAGGCCGCAGTCTGCCGCTTGGGGATTGCCGGTTTTGCCTCTGCCAGGGCCCTGTCCACTGGTTACAATGATACGCCGGAAACAGCATCCCGTCCCTGGGACAAGGGGCGTGACGGCTTTGTGATGGGTGAAGGGGCCGGGGTTCTGGTTCTGGAAGAGTATGAACACGCCCGCAGGCGCGGTGCGAAGATTTATGCCGAGGTTCTGGGGTACGGAATGTCCGGTGATGCCCACCACATTACTGCTCCGGCCGAGGATGGAAACGGTGCTTTCCGCGCAATGCGCAATGCGCTGCGTGATGCCCGCCTGGATGTCTCGGGTGTGGATTATATCAATGCCCATGGTACATCGACCCCGCTGGGCGATGAAATCGAGCTGGGGGCGGTGAAACGTCTGTTTGGCGAACAGGCACGGGCACTGTCCATGTCGTCGACCAAATCCTCTATCGGTCACTTGTTGGGTGCTGCCGGTGCCGTTGAGGCAATTTACACCGTCAGGGCCTTGCAGGATCAGGTCTGTCCGCCGACATTGAACCTGAATGATCCGCTGGATGGGTGTGATGTTGACCTTGTGCCCAATCAGGCCAAGCAACGTTCGATCAAGGTGGCGATGTCAAACTCCTTCGGGTTTGGCGGGACCAATGCCTCCTTGGTGATCGGGGCTGTTTGATCCGGGTTTCCCGGTCGTTGACAAGAAGGAACCGCCGGGGCATGGGCTGCGGCGGTTCTTTGATTCTGGTATAAGGTTGGTTGGGCTTTCGGGATGGGTGTCGTGCGGTTTCTGGGGAAATTATTCTTTTTGTGTGCCGGTGTGTTGGTAGTCTGTGCGGGCATCTTTGCTTTCCGGGTCCACCAGCGTTACGAAGAGCCGGGCTTGCATGAGCAGGATGTTGTGGTCCTGATTCCGCGTGGATCGGGTTTGGCTGGCATCGCGGAACGTCTGCACGGAGCCGGGTTGTTGCCCGGGCGCCTGGATACCGAGATCTTCCTGCTGTCAGCCCGGCTCGACGGGCGCAGTGCGTCGTTGAAGGCCGGCGAGTATGCCATTCCCGCCGGAGCATCGATGGCGGCTGTTCTTGATCAGCTGGCTGCCGGAACGGGCATGGTCCGTTATCCCTTGACCATTCCGGAAGGCTTGACGACCGCAGAAGTGCTGCATCGTGTGCGTGATATGGCGGTTCTGGACGGAGAGCTGACGGTTTCTCCGGGAGAAGGCACCCTGCTGCCGGAAACATGGCAGGTTATGCGTGGGGACAGCCGCGATGCGGTGGTGCGTCGTATGATGGGGGCGATGGGCGATACCCTTGAGGCATTGTGGTCACAGCGGGTAGAGGGACTTCCGCTGAAGGACCGGCGGCAGGCCTTGATCCTGGCGTCTGTTGTCGAGAAGGAAACTGCTGTTCCCGGGGAACGCCCGCGGGTTGCTGCGGTTTTTATCAACCGTCTGCGTCTGGGGATGCCCCTGCAGTCAGATCCCACGGTCATCTATGGTCTCAGCCCGGATGACGGCAGTCTGGACAGGGCGCTGCTGCGCAAGGATCTGGAGCAGGATCACCCGTGGAATACCTATACCCGTCCGGGTCTTCCGGCTGGCCCCATTGCCAACCCGGGGCGGGAATCCATAGCAGCCGTTCTGGCGCCGGCACAGACAAAGGACCTGTACTTTGTTGCTGACGGTACGGGCGGGCACGTCTTTGCCGAGACCCTGGACGAGCATAACCGCAACGTTGCCCGCTGGCGCAAGATCAGTCGGGGCAAGGAAAGGGCAGACGCCCGCTAGCCTACGGGCCAGTATCCTTGCTGTTCCATGCCCCGGCCTTCACCAACAGCACTGTCCGCGATGCCGCAGCAGGTGATCGGCCAGCGTAACGGCCACCATGGCTTCCGCCACGGGAACGGCGCGAATGCCGACGCAGGGGTCATGCCGTCCGGTTGTGCGGATGGTGATGTCCTGTCCGTCCTGGTCCACGCTGCGTCTGGGGGTCAGGATGGAGGATGTCGGCTTGACGGCCAGACGCACGACAATCGGTTGACCACTGGAAATGCCGCCCAGAATGCCACCGGCATGATTGGACAGGAATGCGATGCCCCCCTTGTCGGTCTGTCGCATCTCGTCGGCATTGTCTTCCCCTGACAGGGCTGCTGCCGCAAAGCCGTCGCCGATCTCCACCCCCTTGACCGCGTTGATGGACATCATGGCCCGGGCCAGGTCGGCATCCAGCTTGTCGTAGACGGGTTCCCCCAGCCCGGCCGGAACGTTCTCGGCAATGACCTCGATAATGGCACCGCAGGACGAACCTGCCTTGCGGACCTCTTCCAGCCTGCTTTCCCATTCTGCCGCCGCAACAGCATCGGGGCAGAAGAAGGGATTTTGCCCCACCGTGTTCCAGTTCCAGCGGTTGCGGTCAATCCGGTGAGGGCCCATTTGTACCATGGCACCGCGTATGGAAATCCCGTGGGGGACAAGGTGGTCCAGAACCCGGCGGGCGATGGCACCGGCAGCGACCCGCATCGCGGTTTCACGTGCCGATGAACGTCCGCCACCGCGATAATCCCTGATGCCATACTTCAGCTGGTAAGTCAGGTCAGCATGCCCGGGGCGGAACTGGTTGGCGATATCCCCATAATCGCGGGAGCGCTGGTCGACATTCTCCACCAGAAGCCCGATGGGCGTTCCGGTTGTCTGCCCGTCGAACACGCCGGACAGGATCTTGACCGTATCAGGCTCCCGCCGCTGGGTTACAAAACGGCTTGTGCCGGGTTTCCGCTTGTCCATCCATGTCTGGATGTCCTCTTCGGACAGAGGGATGCGGGGGAGAACGCCATCCACCACACATCCCAGGGCCGGCCCATGGCTTTCACCGAATGTCGTGAACCGGAACATGGTTCCGAAGCTGTTGCCGGCCACGTGTCTCAGTCCTTCCGGAACTGGCCGAGCAGGTCTGACAGATCGCCGGCGCTGGCCGGGTTGAGCATGCCAACCGTGTGATAGCCTGCATCGACATGATGAATTTCCCCGGTCACGCCCGAGGACAGGTCGGACAGCAGGTACAGGCCGGAATGACCGACATCGTCAATCGAAACATTGGTTCGCAGCGGGGCGTTCAGTTCATTCCAGCGCAGGATCAGGCGGAAATCACCAATGCCGCTGGCGGCCAAGGTCTTGATCGGGCCGGCGGATATGGCGTTGACGCGGATCTTTTCACCGCCCAGGTCAACGGCAAGATAGCGGACGCTGGCTTCCAGGGCGGCCTTGGCCACGCCCATGACGTTGTAGTGCGGCATCACCTGTTCGGCGCCGTAATAGGACAAGGTCAGCAGGGAGCCGCCATTCTTCATCAGCGGGCGGGCACGCCGGGCCACCTCGGTAAAGGAATAGACCGAGACGTGCATACAGTTCAGGAAGTTGTCCAGACTGGTGTTGTAATAGGGGCCTTTCAGCTCTTCCTTGTCGGAAAAGGCGATGGCGTGAATGACAAAGTCAAGTTGCCCCCATTCCTTTTCAAGAGTGGAAAAGCAGGCTTCCAGGCTGTCGGTATTGGTAACATCGCAGGGCAGAACCAGGGAACTGCCAACTCCGGCGGCCAGGGGGCGCACACGTTTCTCCAGGGCTTCTCCCTGAAAGGTAAAGGCAAGTTCAGCCCCGTGGGCTGCACAGGCGCGGGCGATCCCCCAGGCAATGGAGCGATCGTTGGCAACGCCCATGACCAGGCCTTTTTTATTGGCCATCAGCGGCGCGGGAACATTCATCAGGACCTCTTAGCAGCGGTGAGACAACAAGTGGTTCTGCCGACAGGCAGAAAGGCGGCATCCTACACCAGTTGCCATGGACGTCAAAGGACCAGCATGGTGTACGCCAGAATTGGTTGCGCTGGCGTGTTGGTACCGGTGTCCTAGCGGATCCGGTCATCCAGTCGCTCTTCAATCAGTCCGCCGGGGTCTTGGTGAATTGTGACCTCGGACCCCGGGTAGGCCTGGCGTATGGATGTTGCCACGGCCTCGCAGATATCGTGGGCGCTGCCCAGGGTCATGTCCCGTGGCAGGGTCAGGTGCAGCAGGATAAAGGTCTGGAGCCCGGAACGCCGGGTTCTCAGGTCATGGGCATCGATGACCCGTGGATCGTGCGCGGCCAGGGCCAGGATCCGTTCGCGGTCGGCATCGGGTAGCTCCCGGTCCATCAGGTTGTCCAGGGCATGGGCCGTAATGCGGACAATGCTGTAGACCAGAACGCCGGCCACGATCAGCGCACACAGGGGGTCAGCCCATGTCCAGCCTATCTGTGAGGATGCCAGCAGGGCGACAATGACCCCCATATTGATCATCAAATCCCCGGAGTAGTGCAGGCTGTCGGCCGATACGGCAACGGACCCGGTCAGCCGGACAACCCGTTTCTGTGCGGCGACAAGGCCCAGGGTCAGGACAATACAAACCAGCATGACAGCAATGCCGGTTGTTTCATGCTGTACCGGTTCAGGGGTGATCACGCGCGATACGGCCTCTATGCTCAGCAGGACAGCCGATATACCGACAAACACGGACTGGGCCAGGGCGGCCAGGGGTTCAGCCTTGCCGTGACCGAAGCGGTGATCGGCATCCGGCGGCACAAGGGATTTGCGGACGGCCAGCATGGTGATCAGGGATGCGGCAAAGTCCAGGCCCGAATCGATCAGGCTGGACAGCAGGGCGACCGAACCCGACATCCACCAGGCGGCAAACTTGATGGCAACCATCAGAACCGCCATCCCGGTTGCCAGGGCAGTCACACCGCGCATCAGGCGTGCGGCCTGCTCCGGGCTGACAGAGGTGGAGGTTTCCGGGGGTGCTGTGTTGTCTGTCATGGTGTTTCCATGGGGGGCATGGTGTGTCTGGTGTGGATGGGAACGGGTTTTCCATTGATGGCCTGGGTGGGTGCCGTGGTCCCGGTCTGTTATGGCGTGTTGACGGGGAACAGGTCCCGGGTCAGCCTCGCAACCTTGCGGGATTTGGCTGTGGCCCCAGTCCTATCATGCAGGGAAAGCCCCGCCAAGCGAGGTTGGTCGCGGGAAGGATGGTCCGGTTACGGATACAGGCGTTTGGTCGTCCACGTTCCGTCGCTTTCGGCTGTGTACACGATGCGGTCGTGCAGGCGGAAAGGGCGGTCGCGCCAGAATTCAATCTGTGCCGGCACAACCCGGAACCCCGACCAGTAGGGGGGGCGGGGTATGTCTCCGAAGCCGAATTTGAGGCCGTACGTCGCGATGCGTTTTTCCAGTTCGAAACGGCTGCCAAGCGGGCGGGACTGTGAAGAAGCCCAGGCCCCGATCCGTGAATCCCGCGGGCGGGAGGCGAAATAGGCATCGGCCTCGGCCTCGCTGACGGTTTCCACGCGCCCTTCCACGCGGATTTGCGCCCGCAGGGACTTCCAGTGCAGGCACAGGGCTGCGCGGGGGTTTTCCTGCAGGTCCGTACCCTTGTGGCTTTCCCGGTTGGTGTAGAACACAAAGCCCTGGTGATCGAAAGACTTGAGCAGCACCATGCGCGAGGACGGGTGCCCCTGTGCATTGCACGTGGCCAGGTTCATGGCATTCGGGTCGTTGGGTTCGGATGCTTCCGCAGCTTTCAGCCACTGGCCGAACTGGACGATGGGGTTGGCGTTCTCGTCAAGGGAAGTGCTGCTCATGGTGGGGCAATCCTGCTGGGCATGCTGCGGGTCTTGTGCCGTTTCCGGGCGCATTGCTCCCCCACCATAACGCCTGTTGTTTCCGGTTCCCAGAAAAACAGGATGTATGCAATGGATGGGTTTGTATTGTCCGTGTTCTTGTGCAGGGCTTGCGGTTCTGTCAGCCTGCTCCCACTATAAGGGGTGGGCGTGTATGGGCAGGCTGTGACGGCTTCCGGAATCCGGGCCTGCCGCTTTCCGGTTCCACGGAGTGATGGTGCATGCAGGATCCCTATGTTGTTTTGGGGGTACCCCGAACGGCAACGAGTGCCGAGATCAAGAAGGCATACCGTGCCCTGGCCCGCACGGTGCACCCCGACTGCAACCCTTGCGATGACGGGGCCGGGGAGCGTTTCCGCGATGTTACGGCGGCCTATGACCTGTTGTCGGATCCACGGCGCCGTGCCCGTTTTGACCGGGGCGAGATCAATGCCGATGGCAGCGAGCGGGCCTCTTCTTTCCGCTATGCCAAGGGGACAGCCGGACGGTCGCCATGGGGATACGGCCATGAGGACGATGGAGCCTCTGATGATGACCTGTTTGCCGATCTGTTGCGCCGGACCGGGTATCAGCACCGCGGCGCATCGCGGCCCGGATCGGATGTGCGCTATACGCTGTCTGTAACGTTCGAGGAAGCGGCTCTGGGTGGGGTCAAGCGTATCACCCTGGCTTCGGGCAGGGCGCTGGATGTGAAGGTTCCTGCAGGCTGCGAGACAGGCGCTGTTTTGCGTCTGAAAGACATGGGGCTTCCGGGAGCCGGCGACGGTCAGCCCGGTGATGCCCTGGTGGAGGTGACTGTGCAGGATCACCCCCTGTTCCGGCGTGATGGTCTGAATGTGCTGGCCGATATTCCGGTATCCCTGTCCCAGGCTGTCCTGGGCGCGCGGGTGACGGTGCCGACGGTTGACGGGCTTGTGCAGCTTGTGATTCCGTCCGGATCCAACACAGGAACCCAGTTGCGTCTGAAGGGGAAAGGGATTGTCCGTTCCGGTTCCGGAAGCGGGCGTGGCGACCAGATTTGCCGGTTGATGATTGTGCTGGAAGATCCATCGGACCCGGTTCTGAAGGACTTTCTGCAAAATGCCGGCGTTGCGCAGGGGCTATAGAATCGGGTCCAGTATGGCCTGGTGTCTGTGCAGAAACGACGTTTTCGGGCCTGCCTTCCAGGATGGTGTCAGTCTGTGTCGTGAATGTTGGCTCCCAGCCTCTTGTTTTATCAGGCTCTTGGGCATGATGGCAGCCGGCTTTGGTTCTGCGCCGGTATTCCGGTCTGTGCGGGGATGATTGTCGGCGCCCTGCCTCTGTGTGATGATCCCTGCATTCCGGCCTTGTGCCTGGGGCTTGTTTCCCGGAGAGAGACCTTGAGCGCAGAACGACAGAATGAATCCGCCTTTGTTGACGGAGTCTTCCATGACCTTCTGGGGCTTCTGGAAGATACCCGGTCTTGGATCACTGATTCGGACCAGCAGAAAAAAGAGAGCGCTTCCTTGCCGCCGGAAGCCCGTATCGGGCTGACCCGTGACCTGTCTACCTTGACCAGCCGGGCAACGGCGGCCATGTCGGTGGTTCTGCTGTACAAGGCCCTGGACGAGGATGCCTCGCAGATCAAGGATCCGGGCGGCCAGCTGGACGAGCTGTATGCCGAGGTGGCACGCGGTGTCGGGTCTCCCGGCAAAACGACAACGCCGAAGTTGGCAGATCTTATGGTGCGGGCCCAGGATGTTCTGGGATCTGTATCCGAGGTGCGCCGGATGATCCTGTCGCAGATCAATGCCCCGCGTCACTGACCGTGCGGGATGGAGAGGGTGACGGTGTGATCGTGTCGGCCAAGTTTCCTTCCTGTTGGGTACTGTTCATGGTCAGGTGCGCCCGCATGGCATAAAGCGGGATCTGTCGATACAGGGGGATAACGGGTGCCTCTGCGTCAAGGATGACCTGTATTTCTGCCAGTCGCGTGCCCTTATCTCCGGCGTTTCCTGTTTCCGCAGCCGCTGCCAGCAGTCTGTCCATACGTGGATTCTGCCACCCTGTCCGGTTCATCTTTTGTGTGCTGCCGAGAAGTGAAGAGGCAGGATGCATGGGGGTCCGGATATCCAGGGCTATTCCCAGCAACATCAATGAATAGTCCCCATTCCCGGCGGCCCGGTAGAACCGTTCCGGATCAACGGGTTCTATGACAACTGTTACCCCGATCCGGCTGAGTTGCAGGGCTATGGTGTTGGCAATTTCAAGCGCGGATACATAGCGGTCTTCCGGCATATGCAGGGTAACCGTGAAGCCGCCTTCCCAGCCGGCTTCGCGCAGGAGCTCCCTGGCTTGCTCCGGCTCTGACCGAAGCTGTGTCGGATGTACGGAAGTGGGCAGGGGGCTGTCGGTTGGTTCCGCGAAGCCGCACAGACTGTCTTCTGCCAGGGTCTGGCGGTCAATTGCCAGTGAAATGGCCCGTCGAACCCGTGGGTCATGCAGCGGGTTCTTGTTGGTACTCCGGTTTCCGGTTTTCAGGACAAACGGGCTGTGGCGCTTGCGGGTGTCAGGGGCCAGAAACAGGAGTTGGTCGGGTTTCAGGCTGGTGACCGTATAGGCGGGATTACGGACCAGACGGCTTGCATCAGCAGGAGGAAGTTGTTCGATAATATCAACATGCCCGGCAATCAGGGCAGTAACCCGAAGGGCATCATCGGGTATGACGCGCAGGATAACGGTATCCCATTGTGGTGGCGGTCCATGGTAGCTGGTGGAAGCCCGCAGAATGATTTCCTGCTTCTGGCGATCGAATTGCTGGATCTGATAGGGCCCGCTTCCTGTTTTTTGCAGCAGTTGGTCAAAGTCAGCCCGGCTGGCCATAACAGCTTTGGCCGGTATGATCTTCAGAATACTCAGCCGGTATGGAAGATCCGGAATGGGGTCTGTTGTGTGAATGCGCAGGACATGGGGTGACAGGATCTCTGTCCGCGCAATGGCAGACAGGTAATCGCCGAAGGATACCGGGCTGTCGCGCACCGACCGGGCCCGTTGGATGGATGATGCCACGTCATGCGCCCGCAAGTGTGACCCATCGTGAAACCTGACGCCTTTCCTGAGGGTGAAATCCCATGTATTCGGTGCTGGCTGTGCCCACTTTACGGCCAGGGATGGAGCAAGGCGCCCATCCTGATCGCGTGTGATCAGGGTATCGTAGATGTGTGAGAGCAGCAGGATATCAGGCATGTAGACATGGCGGTGCGGGTCCGCCGATATGATTTCCGAAGCGAGGGCAATACGCAGGGTTTTTTCCGACAGGTTGCGTGCGTACGCCGCGCTGTGGCTTGCCAGGGCCAAGGCTATCACCGCGAGGATGGCTCCCCTTTTCCATATCTTCTTCCGCAGGTTTTCGGGCTGTTGTGTCATTATGCACCTGTTCCTGACGCGATCATTATGGCCGTTGGTGTTGCATGCCGGGGCTTGTGTCAATGATAGATCCGGAGGCCGGATAGCGCCTGCAGACTCCATGTGGCTGTTGCGGTATGGACTGTGGAAGGATGGTCAAGAAGCTGATAAAGTGCAACAATTCAAGTCAGTTCCGGGCCTGTTTGTTGACAGGATGCCCGGGGTTTGGCTGTACCCCGTAAGCAGGGTGTGACATGTTCCCGTCTTCGGCTTCGCCTGCCTTTCCCCTGAAGGGGATGAGCCTTCGTTCCGTTGTTATGGTCGCCAGCATTGTGATGCTGGTGACGGTTGCCGGTGCGTCGCTGGCTATTCTTCTGGCCTTCAGCCGTACCATATCCTTGGCTGAAGAAACAGAGGGGCGTATTATCCCGGAAGTTCTGGGGCAACAGACACTGGCTGTACTGGCGGCGGAACTGGCCAGAACAGCCGAAGTGGTTCTGGGAACCAATGATCCTGTCCGTCGCGACAAGGCTTTGCTGACGGCAGAAAGAACGGCTGTCCGTTTTGCTCCCCTTGCCGGCGTGGACAGTATGGCTTGTCTGGATACAGCGCTGTCTGCCATTCGGCGCAGTGCCTATCTGCGTGATCTTGCCGATACATTGGCGGTGCAACGGGTTGGTATTCAGGTGCGGCTGGTCGAAGTCATCATTCCTGTCCGCCCTGTCAATGCCCTCTGGTCACAGATCATGCTGGAACTGCAGTCATTGTTGGCCCGTGTGGAGGTCGAGCAGGACATTGACCGGCTGCAAGCTCTTCAGGTTCATATTTCTGCCGCCCGCAACCGTTTGCTTGCTCTCTACAAAGGGTCTTCTCCATGTCTGGAATGTCCTGAAATTGCCACCAGTCTGCTGCATGATATCCTGTCGGTGGTTGATCTGCGCCGCGAACAGCTGGCGGTCTTGGTGCAGGCTGACAAGGAGGCCAGCCAGACGCGTATGTCGCTGGAGCATATGACGGCAAATCTGTCCAGGGCGGCTGCAAATACGGTCCGGAACAGTGCTGCGGCGATTGTCGAGGCTGGATGGCAGGGCATCATCATGGGCTCTGTCCTAGTGTGTGGATCCTTGGTTCTGATCCTTGTGGGCGGGCTTTTGTTGCTGCGGCATGTTGTGCGACCGGCTGTTCGTGCCCGTGAAGCCCTGGATGCGATTTACAGCGGGGATCCTCTTCCCATGCAGGAACCGGCATCACTGAAAGAGTTCCAGGTGATTGGGGAGGCGGTTCAACGTTTGTCCTGTGCCCTGGGGAATTTGAAGGACAGCGAGCAGAATGCCCTGCGTGGCCGACAGCAGCTGGAATATCTGCTGGATATTTCGCCCGCCCCTTTCATGCTGGTTGATCTGACCTCGGGTCTTGTTTCCCGCGTTAATGCTGCTGCTGCCGACCTGTTCGGGATCCGGTGCGATGGCTTGTCCGGTGTAATGGCCGAGGATTTGTGGGTCAGTCACGAAGCGGTCTCGGATGTGTTGTCCCGTTTACGTAACAATGACGCGGTGGAGCGTCTGGACATGCAGTTCCGTCGTGTTGCGGCGCCACCGTTCTGGGCCTTGGTATCCGCCCGTACCGGTGCGCTGGATGGTCGTGCCATTGCATTGGTCGGCTTGGCAGACATTACGGATCGCAAGCATTATGAAAATCGTTTGCGTTTGTTGATCGATGATCTGGAACGTTCAAACCGCGAACTGGAACAGTTTGCCCACAGCATTGCCCATGACTTGCAGGATCCTTTGCGTGCGATGGTCAATGGCCTGCAGCAGATTGGCCACAGGGCCGGTGATCTGCTTGATGAGTCATTCCGCAGCGACATGGGGCGTGTTGCCGAGGGCGGGCGGCGCATGGAGCGCATGATTGCAGAGCTTCTCGACTATTCCCGGATTGGCTGTGGTGGCGCATGCGAGCCCGTACCCCTGTGGGATGTGGTTGCACGGGTTTCCAGGGGACTTGGACCGGTTCTTGAGGAGTGTGGGGCCGTACTGTCCGTTGATGGTCGCCTGCCGTCGGTTGCTGCACATCCCGAGCCTGTGGCCGGGCTGTTCCGTAATGTGCTGTTTCATATTCTCGACAGCCGGGATCCGCAGCATGCGCTGAAGATTGTGATCCGTGTTTTGCAGGCCGGGGCTTTCTGTGAATGTGTTGTTGCCTACAACGGGCATGCTGCGCCGATCAGTACGCATCATGATGTGGCTCCACATGGTGATGACACCCGCCCCGTGGTGACAGCCGGTGGTATCGGGCTGTCGCTGTGCCGCCGTATCGTTGAAAACTATGGTGGCCGCTTGTGGATTGATCCGTCAGGTGGTCTGGATCCGGATGGGCAGGACAGTGCCGTCCATTTTACGCTTCCATTGCACGATCCTGTTTCTGCCTCTGAGCCGCAGAGGGTGTTGCAAGAGGCAAGCCCCGGTTACCTGTCCCCTTAATTCGGTTGTTTCTCGGCCCAGCTGATCTTTTTGCGATAAATGGTGGACGGACTGATTTCCAGCAGCGCAGCGGCACGCGGGATGTTGCCCCCGCACACATGGATTGCGGACTCAATTGCCTCTTTCTCGATCAGCCACAGAGGCTTCAGATGACCCGGACCATTGCCTGCATCAGGATGGCCTGCATCGTGATTGTGCAGGATCGCTGCTTTCAGGGCACTGGATGTGGCGGCAACCGTATTGCCCAGAATGGCCAGGGCGGCTGGTCCGGGGTTTGCCTTTGCTTCAGCCTGTAGTTGCTCGGGGAGCATGTCCAGGGTCAGCTCTTCCCCCGTATGCAGGACAATGGCGCTGCGCAAAACGTTTTCAAGCTGTCGCACGTTCCCGGGCCAGTCATGTCCAGCAATCGCCAGGGCGGCCGGGCGGGCAATGCGGTGGAAGGGCTTGTTTTCCTCGGCCGCCAGGCGCAGCAGCAGGGCCTGGGCAATTTCCAGCGCATCGCCGTCCCGTTCCCGCAGGGGAGGCAGATGGATCGGGATAACGTGCAGGCGATAGTACAGGTCCTCGCGGAACCGTCCTTCCTCCACTTCCTTCAAGGGGTCCCGATTGGTGGCGCAGATAACGCGAATATCAACCTTTTGCGCCTTGTCGGCCCCGACCTTCTGGACCATTCCCGTCTGGAGAAAGCGCAGCAGCTTTCCCTGAAGGTTGATGTCCATTTCCCCGATTTCATCCAGGAACAGCGTGCCGCCGTCAGCCTGGCTTGCGGCACCGTCCCGGGTTGCGATGGCCCCGGTAAAGGCCCCTTTCAGGTGTCCGAACAGCTCGCTTTCCATCAGGTCCCGGGGGATGGCGGCACAGTTGACAGCCACAAACGGCCCGTTGCGACGTGGGCTGGCCCTGTGAATGGCTTCCGCGCAGAGTTCCTTGCCGGTGCCGCTTTCGCCGGTGATAAAGACGGTGGCGCGTGACGGGGCTGCGGCCTCGATCATCCGGTATACGCCCCGGATGGCGGCCGATGACCCGATAAATCCACCCCATTGCCCCGGTGGTTCAGGCTGGAGCTGTTCGGTCAGCTGCTCGACCTTTGTGCTGAGCTTTTGTTTGGCAATGACATTGCCGACCGTAACCTGCAGGCGTTCAGGTGGAAAAGGTTTGACCAGAAAGTCGTCGGCCCCGGCCTGGAGAGCCTCGACAGCCAGACGAACCGAGGCTTGTGACGTTACAACCACGACACCGCATGGCATGCCGTTGCCGCGAATATGGCGCAGGATTTCAAGCCCGTTCATATCCGGGAGGTTGACATCCAGAACCACGGCATCCGGCGGGGATTGTGACAGGATATCCATGGCCTGCCTGCCGGTTTCGGCCACACGGGTTTCCCATGCCGCAAGATCACCGGCATAGCGTTCCGCCATCAGGGGATCATCTTCAACGATGAGTATCCCGGCTTTCATGGATATGCGGTCGCCCCCCGGTCCCCTGTTCAATCCCACCTGTCACGCTATATCAGTGAGGGTTGCTTCGCAACCGGGGTTGCTGTTTTCCTGTATCTGGTCCTTGCGATACCCTTGGGCATACAACAGCCCGGTCAGGTCGCAGTAATCCAGCCGGAACGCCGTGCTGTTGTGGACCAGGGGCTTTGCCCGCCAGGCAATGCCAAGGCCGGCGGCTTTCAGCATGGGGATGTCGTTGGCGCCATCCCCGATTGCCGCTGTGGCGCTGAGGGGGATGTGCCGTGCGCCGGCGCGTTCCATCAGCAGGCGGAGCTTGGTTCCCTGATTCAGGATCGGGTACGCGACGGTTCCGGCCAGGGCTTGCCCGTCCAGATCAAGGGTATTGCCCTGGTGTTCGTCAAAGCCGCAGGTCCGGGCAACCCGTTCTGTGAAGAACGTGAATCCCCCCGAAGCCAGAAGGCAATAAGCCCCGTGGGCCCGCATGGTTTGTACCAATGTGCGGGCACCCGGGGTCAGGGTGATGGCCTGCCATGTCTGTTCCAGGGTGCTGACCGGCAGGCCGCGCAGCATGGCCACGCGTTCTTCCAGGGCGGCCTCAAAGTCCAGTTCGCCCCGCATGGCTTTGGCCGTGATAGCCGTGATCCTGTCTTGGACACCGGCAAAGGCGGCCAGATCATCCAGCGTTTCCCCGGTAATGATGGTGGAGTCCATGTCGGCGACCAGAAGCATCTTGCGGCGGTGTTCCGTGCGCTGGCTGATGCAGTCAAGCTGGTACCCCTGCAGGACGTGGCGAACAGCGGCATCGGCCAGGCTGGGGTCGATGGCGCTAAAGGGAATGTCGCACGCTTCTTCCTTTGCCAGCCATTCCGGGCGCCCGGTTTCGGCATGGCGGCTGCGCAGGGCGGCACGCGCGGTGTTTACCATGTCCGGGCTCAACTGACCGGCTTCGGGGGCGATGAGTGTCAGTACACAATCCATTTTTGGCAGCCCTTGCAAGGAAGAGAACAGGCGGTCAGAATGCCGGCGCGGAAGCCGGGGTTTTTGCCCCGGTATGTCATCCGGATACAGGTATTACGAGGCAGGAAAGACAGTTGGCAAGGGTAATTGATGCATTGGGCTCTGTGCAGCGTGACAGGGCCGTGGTGGTGGTCGCCGGGCCAACAGCCAGCGGCAAGTCTGCCTTGGCCCTGGATCTGGCTCATCGCTTTGGTGGCTGCGTTATCAATGCGGACTCCATGCAGGTGTACCGCGAACTGCGCGTGGTCACGGCCCGCCCGACTGTGGAAGAGGAGCAAAGCGTTCCTCACAGCCTGTATGGTGTGCTTGGTGGGGACGAAGTGTGTTCGGCAGCGCGCTGGGCCGATATGGCGGCGCAAGAGATTGTTCGATGCCGGGAGCAGGGTATCCTGCCGGTTGTCACCGGCGGAACGGGTTTGTACCTGCGTGCCCTGGTGCATGGGCTGTCGCCGATACCGGATGTTCCATGGGATGTGCGTGTGCAGGCCCGGGCGCTGATGGACGACATCGGGAATATTGCCTTTCATGCCCTGCTGACAGAGCGGGATCCCGTAACAGCGGCCCGTCTGTCGGTGGGGGATACCCAGAGACAGATCCGGGCGCTGGAGGTTCTGGAGGCAACCGGACGGTCCATCACCGCATGGCAGAAAGAACCGCCGGTGCCGGTTGTTGATGCGGATGTCCTGACCATCATTCTGGATCCGGCACGTCCGTGGCTCTACCAGCGTTGTGACCTGCGTTTTGTGCAGATGATGCAACAGGGGGCACGCGACGAGGTGCGGGCCCTGGATGCCATGGAGCTGCCTGCCGATGCCCCGGTCCTGAAGGCACTGGGTGTGCCGGAACTGCGGGCGTTGTTGCATGAGGTAATGTCGGAAGAAGCCGCGATTGATGCAGCCCAACAGGCAACCCGCAACTTTGCCAAGCGGCAGGTTACCTGGTTCCGGCATCAATTGCCGGCAACCCTGCGCCTGTCGGGGGAGGATTCCCGACAGTGGTGCGAGCAGGCTGCAGCTCTGTTAGCCGGGCTGTGACCCGGGGTGGAATCAAGGTTGGCTCTGGAGGGTTGCCGCGGGATCCAGCGATGGCCGGCAGCTCAGCAACAGGGCCAGAACAACGCAAGCCAGCGCCGCCGCAAGGGGGGCGCCGGGGCTGATATTGGCCATGGCTCCGAAAGAGAATGCCGAGAAGCCGGCGCTG
Source organism: Haematospirillum sp. H4485 (assembly GCF_012102745.1). Classification (GTDB taxonomy): domain Bacteria; phylum Pseudomonadota; class Alphaproteobacteria; order Rhodospirillales; family Rhodospirillaceae; genus Haematospirillum. The sequence continues at coordinate 161,642 of NZ_JAAVSY010000002.1, read as the reverse complement.
AAGGCCGCAATTGCCGCAGCAAGCCCCATGATGGAGCCTTGCCGGTCTGCATCGAAGCTGGCGGACAGGCGTGCCATCAGCCCGCTGTAGGACAGGCCGAAGCCACAGGCCCCGATGGTGGCCAGAGCATACTGTGCATAGGGGTGGGAGACAAACAGAGCCCCCCCGATACACAGGGCCATGAGGAACAGGGCCAGTGAGACCATGGTGGCAGGCTTCATGTATTTCAGGGCCAAGCCCACCAGAACCAGAAAAGACACGGCCAGGCCGAAACCGGCCCAGGCAACCAGATGACTGACCGTCTGTGGGTCAAAGTTCCGCTCCAGGGTGACAAACAGACCAATGAACTGGAAAAAGGTGTTCCACCCCACCAGCATGAACAGCAGCAGGATACAGCAGGTGCGGGCGCTGTCGGAATGGAAGGCATCGGCAAGGGTGCGAACCGGGTTCTGGTAGGGTACACGGTCGGATCCTGTATGGCTGCTGTCCCTGAAGGTCAGCAGCAGGGCCAGCAGGTTGATCACAGACAGGACGGCAACAAACACAAACGGCGTTGTCAGGCTGAACCAGGGCGTAATATCCGGATTGCTCAACCACCCGCCAACCAGTGGGCCAATCACATACCCCAGGGAAACTGCAAACATGATGTAGCCGATAAAGCGGGCGCGGTGATCCGGTTCGGTGACATCAATAATGGCAGCCTGGGCAACCGGCAGGCTGCCGGAGAAAAACCCACCGACCAGTCGCCCGCCAATGAACAGCCACACGCTTTTCAGCATGATGGCAAAGGTCATCAGGCTATAGCTGGCTGCCAGACCGGCCAGGCAGATCAGCAGGGTCTTTTTGCGTCCCAGGCTGTCTGACAGTGAGCCAAGCAGGGGGGAGCCAAAAAACATGGCCAAGGAAAAGGCACCCAGAGCCACGCCATACAGGATATTGCGATAGTGTTCGGTTCCGGAGGCCATCAACCCGATATCCGGGTTATGGACTATGGGGGTCAGCATCGGGATGATCAGGCTGGCCCCCAGGCTGTCGATGAAAATGACGAGATAGATTCCCGCCAGGCTGAGTATGGTCTTATGCCCCAAAACAGGCCCCCTTGTGCTGGTGTTTAAGGTCGCAGACGCATGTCCGTGCACACGTCATGCTTTCAGGATCAGGATACTGTCTGTCCCTCCCGGTCCCGGACCTGTCGGAAGGCAAACCCCAAGGCCAGCCAGCTGAATGTCATGGCCATGACCTGCAGGATACCGGCCAACATTCCAGCCAGGACTGAGTCCGGTTCCGTGACCTGAAGAGCAAACCATGGCAGGTGTACCGGCGTGCAGGCCAGTCCCAGCAGAAACAGCTTCAGGACTATGCCATCCGATGCGCGCCAGCTGACCCTGGCCGGGGCCGGCAGGTCCAGCGCAGCCGCAACCGGTGCCAGGCTGAGACGCAGGGCAACCCATGCTCCGCCAGCTACAGCCAAGGCAAGCAGCATGCCCATTGCAGGGCCTGCGTTGGTGGATCCTGCTCCTATGGCTCCAAATACAGCCAAGCTGACAAAGAAGGGTGCGGCAACCAACATGTTCATCACCAGAACCACCAGTTCCCGTCTGCCCAGATTCCAGGCTGCGCGACCGGGATTGGTTAGGTCATCGGGTCCCAGGACAGCCAGGCGAGCCATATTGGCGCTGAGCGTGATCCCCAGCCACAGTTCCAGGAGGCTTGGGATTACAAGCGCCGGGTGTTCCTGTCCAAGGCTGAACCGCATTCCAGCCGACAGGGTCGCGACAGCCAGTGCCGGCAGCATCAGGTGCGCCAGAAGGTTCGGGACGTGGGCAATTGCCTGGAGGGTATGACGCAGGGCAAGTGTGATGGACAAGGCAGTCATGTGATAAACCGGTGCATGGTATTAAGTCATATTTGTCAGAAGGGTGTCGGATCCCTGTGCGGCATCGGCAGAGGCGAAAACGTGGGGCATGATAACCTGTGAACAGGTTTGTTCAGCAAATATACGGCGGCACTGTGGAGGGTATTGGTGTGGAAAGCGAGAAAAAGAATGATCCGCTGCATCGTTTCCCCTTGAACTTCACCGTGCGGCAGAAGATAAACACACGGTCACCTGTTGTTTGGGCGAACAGGCAGCGGTGATGCGGCAGCGGTGCGCAACAGTGTGTGCAGCAATGTCGCAAACGTTCGGGAAAAGTAGGCCCCGCCGTTGGGTGCTGGCGTTCCCGGATGGTCGATACAAAAGATTGTTCCGCCGTTTCCGGCGCCAGGCAACGACCCCGTTTAGGACGAGTGAGGCAAGATGCTTTCTAGGATGACCGGCTGGCTCTCCGCCGATATGGCCATTGATCTTGGTACCGCCAACACACTGGTGTACGTCAAGGGGCGCGGTATCGTTCTGAATGAACCATCGGTGGTTGCCATCGCCGAGGTCAAGGGCAAGAAGCAGGTTCTGGCCGTCGGGGACGAGGCCAAGCAGATGCTGGGCCGCACGCCGGGGAATATCCAGGCCATACGTCCCTTGCGCGATGGTGTCATCGCCGACTTTGAAGTCGCCGAGGAGATGATCAAGCACTTCATCCGCAAGGTGCACAACCGTCGTTCTTTTGCCAGCCCGATGGTCATCATCTGCGTTCCGTCCGGGTCAACGGCTGTCGAGCGACGCGCAATCCAGGAATCAGCCGAAGCCGCCGGTGCCCGCAGGGTCTATCTGATCGAGGAGCCGATGGCTGCCGCGATCGGTGCCGGGCTTCCCGTGACCGAGCCAACAGGATCGATGGTAGTTGACATCGGTGGCGGAACCACAGAAGTGGCCGTGCTGTCACTGGGTGGAATCGTCTATGCCCGCAGCGTTCGTGTCGGTGGCGACAAAATGGACGAGGCGATCATCGCCTACATCCGGCGCAATCATAATCTGCTTGTTGGCGAAGGATCGGCGGAGCGCATCAAGAAAGATATCGGGTGTGCCTGCCCCCCTTATGAGGGTGAGGGACGTACCATCGAGATCAAGGGGCGTGACCTGATGAACGGTGTCCCGAAAGAGCTGGTTATTTCGGAGCGGCAAATCGCGGAAAGCCTTGCTGAGCCTGTTGCCAATATTGTGGAGGCAGTCAAGGTTGCGCTGGAGCACACGGCTCCGGAACTGGCTGCGGACATCGTTGAAAAAGGCATTGTCCTGACCGGCGGTGGTGCCCTTCTGAAGAACCTGGACTATGTGTTGCGTGTGTCCACCGGGCTGCCGGTTTCCATTGCCGACGATCCCTTGTCGTGTGTTGCCTTGGGAACAGGACGGGCCCTGGAGGAGCTGAAGAAGCTGCGCAACGTGTTGACGTCGATGTACTGAGCGCTCTGGTCGTGCTATTCCGGGAAGCTGTGCTATACTTCCACAGTCTGCCGGCAACACAAACAGGGGCTGACCGAACGTGAAGCAATCTGCGCCGACGTCAACACGGCTGAGCCATCTGCGCACCTTGTTCGGGCGTTTTGCCTTTGTCGTTCTGGTGATCCTGTCGTTTGCCCTGATGCTTGTCGGCAAGGCGGATACGGTTGCTGTCCGCAGTGTCAGGATCTGGGTAGCCGATGCCTTGGTTCCGGTTATGGATGTGATGTCCCAGCCTGCGTCCTTTATCACGGCTGTGACCGCCAATATCCGCGAATTGGTTGCCATTCGGGAAGAAAACGCCCGCTTGCGCGACGAGAATGCGCGGTTGTTGCGTTGGCAGACAGCAGCCAGGGTATTGGAGACAGAAAACGAATCCTTGCGCCAGCTGATGCATTTTGTTCCCGGTCCCCAGGCAACATTTGTATCCGCACGCGTTGTGGCTGATACTGGCGGTGCTTTTGCGCACTCTGTCCTGGTAACGGCCGGTGCCCGCGAATTAGTTTCCAAGGGGCATGCCGTTGTTTCCGGTGAGGGATTGGTCGGTCGTGTAATCGAAACAGGGCGGCGTGCTTCGCGCGTTTTGCTTCTGACCGATATCAACAGTCGGATTCCCGTTGCGATCGGCAATGCCCGGCAGCGTGCTATACTGGCCGGCGATAATACCGACCGACCGCGGCTGATGTTTTCCCGCGGGCAGATGGCGGTGGTGCCAGGGGATCGTGTGGCCACATCAGGCGTGGCCGGTGTTTTTCCGCCGGGTTTGCCGGTAGGTATTGTGGCATCTGTCAACGATGGTGAGATCCGCATCAAGCCTTATTACCAGCGTGACCGTCTGGAGTATGTCCGGGTGGTTGACTATGGTGTATCCGATGTCATCAGTGACCTTACCTCGCCATCCATTGACGGTGCGGCGGGGGAATCCCGGACGGAAAAGAACCGCTGAGGGGCGCGGAGGAGCGACATGCAGCCATCCCTGTTGCAAAGGCTGGATATACTTGCCCGGCACCAGTTGCCGTTTTTTCTGTGTCTTGCCCTGATGCTGGTTGAGGCCACGCCCACGCATGTGCCGGGTTTTGCCAGTATATCGCCGATGTTGACCTTGGTCGGTATTTATTACTGGGGTGTCCAGCGGCCGGATATCACCGGATACGGCACGGCTTTCTTTGTTGGCCTTCTGGAGGATATTCTGGGTGCAACGCCTCTGGGGGTTGGTTCGCTGACCCTGATGCTGTCGCTGATGATCGTGCTGACCCAGGAACGCTTCTTCCGCAATCGGTCTTTTATCGTAACGTGGTGGGCTTTTCTGGTGGTTGCGGCTTTTGCCACGGTTGTGCGGTGGGCCCTTTCCGGTCTTGCCCAAGGTATGGTGTCTGATCCGCCGTTGGCACTGGCAACGTTCTTCATGACCGTCACCTTTTATCCTCTGGTCGCATGGATTTTTGGGCGACTGCAGATGGCTTTTCTGCGGGAGGTCTGAGTGGCTGTAAGTACACTGGGCGGAGCGCGCAGGGAACAGGATCTGACCCGGCTGTTTACGCGCCGGATTGCTGTTCTGGGGGCTGGCAAGGCCGCTCTTCTGGCAACCCTGGTCGGGCGGATGTATTTTCTTCAGGTGGTCGAGGCCGAGAAATATGCCACCCTGGCCGAAGAAAACCGCATCAACCTGCGTTTGCTTCCTCCTCCCCGTGGCCAGATTGTTGATCGGTTCGGCGTGCCCATGGCCGTGAACCAGCAGAACTTCCGCGCCCTGATCATTTCTGAACAAACACCGGACCTGGCCGGAACCCTGGAACGTTTCGGTCGGATTGTTCCATTGGGTGAGGGTGACAAGACAAGGGTTCTGCGCGAAGTACGCCGCAAGCGCCGGTTTGTGCCGGTGCCGGTTCGTGAAAACCTGACTTGGGAGGAAATGGCCCGGATCCAGGTCAATGCGCCGGACTTGCCCGGCGTTTTCATTGACGAAGGTTTGGCGCGTTACTACCCTTTTGGTGCCGAGGCCTCGCATGTCCTGGGCTATGTTGCGGCTGTCTCGGAAGAGGATCTTGTCGGCTCCGAGGATCCTTTGCTTGATCTGCCCGGCTTCCGGATTGGAAAGGCCGGACTCGAACGCCAGTTTGATCGTGCCCTGCGCGGAACAGGCGGTACCTTGCAGGTGGAGGTAAACGCGGTTGGCCGTGTTATCCGTGAACTGGCGCGGGTTGATGGCCAGACCGGGTCAGAACTGGCCCTGAGCATCGACTCCAGGATTCAGGATTTTGCCTGCAAGGCGATCGGGGATGAAAGCGGAACGGTCGTTGTGATGGATGTCATGACCGGAGAGCTTCTGGCCTTGGCATCACAGCCAGGCTATGACCCCAATGCGTTCAGCCGGGGACTTACGGCTGAAGAATGGAAAGCCTTGACCGGTAATCCCAAGGGGCCTTTGGCAAACAAGCCCATTGCCGGTCAGTATGCTCCGGGGTCCGTCTTCAAGATGGTTGTCTTGCTGGCAGCCCTGGAAGCCGGTGTCATTCGCCCTGAGCAGACGGTGTACTGTCCGGGAAGCTTTACCCTGGGTACGGCCAAGTTTCATTGTTGGCGCAAGCAGGGGCATGGCCATGTTGATATGGTCGGGTCTGTTCGTCATTCCTGTGACGTGTACTTCTATGAAGTGGGGCGTCGTCTGGGGATTGACCGGATTGCCGACATGGCCCGTCGCTTTGGTCTTGGAACCCTGACCGGTATTGACCTGCCCGGGGAGAAACCCGGTCTGATACCGGACCGTGGCTGGAAACAGGCCGTCATGGGGGATGTCTGGCACCCGGGCGAGAGCGTGGTGGCTGCCATTGGCCAAGGGTATATAACCGCAACACCTCTCCAGCTTGCGATGATGACGGCCCGTATTGCCAACGGGGGATTGGCTGTCCATCCAACCCTGTCGCGGGTCACTGTGAACAGTCAGGGCAGCTTGGTGCCGCGTGTGCCGACGCCGGGGCCGGACATGGGTATTCCGGCGGCCCATATGCAGCTGGTTCAAAGGGCGATGTGGGAAGCTGTGAATGCCGATGGAGGAACCGCACGTCGGGCCAGGCTGCCGTCGGATCTTGGGGAAATGGCAGGCAAGACGGGGACAGCCCAGGTGCGGCGCATTTCGCGGGCGGAGCGGGAAACCGGCGTGATCAAGAATGAGCATCTGCCATGGGAACGCCGCGATCACGCGTTGTTTGTCTGTTATGCGCCGGTGTCCACGCCCCGTTATGCTGTGGCCGTTGTTATTGAACATGGCGGTGGGGGGGCTGCCACGGCGGCCCCGATTGCCCGTTCGGTCATGGCGGAAACCCTGCGCCTGGATCCGGCGCGTTCCGCACAGCCCGTAACCGCACAGGCCACATCGGTTCCCGAGGAATCGTTCCCGGTTGAACCGGACGAGATGCCCTCGCTTGATGTTGAAACCCAGAACGGGAGGGGCGGCTGATGTCCCTTGGTCTTTCCGGTACGCGCCGCCGGCGTGGCGACATGCCTGTAGGCGAAAAGCTGTGGCATGTCAGCTGGTCCCTGATCTTGCTGCTTGTCCTGCTGGCCTCTGTTGGTTTCATGATGCTGTATTCAGCCGCCGGAGGGGATTGGTCGCCTTGGGCGGATCGGCAGGTTGTTCGTTTCGGGGTTGGGCTGTTGTTCCTCCTGGCCTGTGCGGTGATCGATATTCGCCAGTTCATGCGTTATGCCTATGTAGCGTATGCTGTTGGTCTGATCCTGCTGGTCGGGGTGGAGGTGCGCGGCGAGATCGGTATGGGGGCGCAGCGCTGGATTGATCTGGGGGTCTTCCAGATCCAGCCTTCAGAAATCATGAAGATTGCGGTTATTCTGTGTCTGGCCCGGTATTTCCATGGCGCAGATCACGATGAGGTGCGCAGCCTGACCTTTCTTGTGCCCCCGGTACTGATCGTTGCGGCGCCGGTGGTTCTGGTTCTCAAGCAACCCGATCTGGGGACCGCCCTTCTGTTGATGATGGGCGCGGTTGCGCTTTTGTTTGCGGCTGGGGTACGGATCTGGATCTTTATTGTTGGCGGTGTATCAGGGGTGGCCTTCATTCCTGTCGCCTGGAGCATGTTGCGCGACTACCAGAAAAACCGTGTCCTGACGTTTCTGGATCCTTCGCGTGATCCACTCGGGGCTGGTTATCACATTACCCAGTCCAAGATAGCCCTGGGGTCCGGGGGGGTGCTGGGAAAGGGGTACATGCAGGGAACCCAGAGCCATTTGAACTTTCTGCCCGAGCATCAGACAGACTTTATCTTTACCATGCTGGGTGAAGAGTTCGGCATGCTGGGGGGTATGGGGCTTCTGGGGCTTTATATCCTGGTTATTGCTTATGGATACGCCATTGCCCTGCGTTGCCGCCATCAGTTTGGGCGGCTGGTGGCCATAGGCATTGTGTGCAACTTCTTCTTATACATTTTCATCAACACCGCCATGGTGATGGGGCTGATTCCGGTGGTCGGGGTCCCCTTGCCCCTGATTTCCTATGGCGGTACGGCCATGATTACCCTGATGCTGGGGTTTGGTATTTTGATGAGTGTGCATGTGCACCGCGATGTTCATATCGGTCGCGGCGGTGCCTTTGATGATGGGTAGGGTCTGGCTGATAGAGCGCGTGAATGGCAGGGACGTATTTTTCTCTTGTCATCCCATAGGGTGAGGGCTATAAAACGCCCCTCTCCGACAGGGGGAGGTTTTCGCGGTTCTTCCGTAAAAACAATCTATTGGGTGCATAGCTCAGTTGGTAGAGCAGCTGACTCTTAATCAGCGGGTCCAAGGTTCGAGTCCTTGTGCACCCACCAATATAAAAAACCCGGCCTAGAATGCCGGGTTTTTTATTTTTTCCAGGTCTTGCTCATGTAGATGGCTTGATGGACGATGCCGATGTCGGCGTTATGCTTGATTATGCAGCCAACGTGATACAAGTGGGCGGGGGAGAACTGCCCAGCGATAGCTGTTCCGTGCTTGCCGGATGGATTCGGCGTTTGCGCCCGGAGCGTGAGGCTGTCGACAGTGCGCTGCGTTCCCCTGCTGCTGATGCTGTAGCCTGCCGGACCCTTCTGCGTTTTGCGGTTCGTTTGATGGACGCTGATGGTATCCAGAATCCTGCGGAATTCGATTTTGTTGTCGCTGTGCAGGATGTTCTTCGGTAGATGCATCTTTATAAGAATAGTCTGATAATAATGTACTTTATTGGTCATGCACGTATGTTATGTGGAAATAAATGGTTCTGTGTAATGTGTATGTATAATTCGTGATTATATTATTGTGGCGGTATGATGATGGACCTGTACCTATTTTAACCTTATGGTTTCACCTCTTTTCTTTTGGAAGGGGGGTGTTATGCATACTGTTGACCAAGAGCATTCTGTCTATGTTGTATTAAGAGAGAACACCGATTTATCAGGAAATGGGCTTGATGCCTTGCAGTCCCTGAGGTCTATGTTGTCTCCTTTGTCTTCTGTATTGGTGTTCAGTGGGCAGGATCCATTCCGGTATGGGGTCTGGTTTTCACGTGACGCGAACAATCTTGATATTTTTATTGATGCCGACGGAGACCTGCGTACCGTTGAAGCCCGCTACCGTTTGCCGGGTGTGAAAAGTGTATCGGCTGATGATCTTGGTCTGGTTCTGACAGCCGGCGATGGTCATTTGAATCTTGCTGAAGCGTCGTCCCCCGTTTCTGTGGACTGGCATGATCCATCCATGGCGTCCATCACGAGCGTTGATGGGGCTTTGCGCTTTCCCAATGTTCTGGATGCCAGCCACCAGATTCACCATGCTGTGGATTTGGTCGGTGGTCATGGGGATGACCTTCTGATCGGAAGCCCACTCTCTCGTGATATCTTGCGTGGAGGGACAGGGGCAGACCGGCTTGATGGTGGATTGGGTGCGTATGATGCGGCGTCTTATAGCGACAGGCAGGAACCGGTTCTGGCCGTCCTGATGGGGCCGCTGGAGAGCGTAGTCTTCGTCGGAGGGCGGCTGGAAGATACCCTGAAGAATATCGAGAGTCTGGAAGGTGGGGATGGATCTGATGTTCTGACAGGCGATGATGAACCCAATTACCTGTGTGGGGGGAAGGGAGATGACACCCTGCGTGGGCGAGGCGGGAATGATGATCTGCACGGTGGCGAGGGAAAAGATCTGATCGATGGCGGTGAGGGGGACCGCGATACGGCAATCTACCGGGAGAAAAACGAGGCCGTGGTTGTCAATCTTGATAACGGAGCGGACACGATTGTTTACGTCGGGGGTGTTGCTGAAGATACGCTCCGTCATATCGAGTACGTTGAGGGTGGTGACGGTCACGACGTTTTGGTCGGTGACACCCGCCATAATATGTTCTGGGGCAACCGGGGAAATGATGTCCTGATGGGACGGGAGGGGAATGACCTGCTGGATGGCGGTGAAGGCAACGACGTTCTGGACGGGGGAGCCGGTGATGATACAGCGCTGTATACCCGGCGTGACACAGCTTCTGTGTATGTCCTGTTGAATGATTCCGGCGATGGTATTGTGTACGTCAACGGAGTTCACGAAGACCTCTTGCGCAGTGTTGAAAATATTGTCACGGGTGCGGGGCACGACCATCTGATCGGGAACAACCGTGACAATCAGTTGTCTGGTGGGGCCGGTCGTGACTTTTTGTTTGGCAGCTCCGGTAATGATGTTCTGGATGGGGCCCCGATCGTGATGTTCTGGACGGGGGTGATGGATTTGATCGCGCCGTGTACAGTAACCGGGTGGAAAATGTTGCCGTGACCTTGAATGGCTCAACGCATGCTTATGTTCGTATTGGCGGAAGCATTGAGGACAGCTTGCGTAATGTCGAGCAGATTGAGACCGGGGACGGGAATGATCTCTTGACTAGTGATGGTAAAAGTAACTGGTTCCGTTCCCGGGGTGGAAAGGATGTTCTTCGGGGTGAGGGGGGGAGTGATACCTTGTATGGAGGAGATGGTGACGATGTTCTTGACGGAGGTCCGGGGCATGACTCTCTTTTCAGTGGCCAAGGCGCTGATAGCCTGACTGGTGGGTCCGGTGCTGATTTGTTTGGCTACTTTCGCTTGTGGGATATGCATGGGGATACGATAACAGATTTCAATCGTGCGCAGGGGGACCGGATTTGGCTGCACCACCAGTTTGATGCCAACCCTGACTTTGTCGGACAGCAGCCTTTCAGATTTTCTGATGCCGTGGCCACGCCGCATACATTCTGGTATCGCCTTGCAGATCAGGAAGCTGGGCTGATTTTGATTGCTGATATTGATGGTGATGTGGATACGTGGGAAGTGGTGGTGTCCATGCTAGGATTAGAATCTCTCCACCTATCTGATTTTATTATATAAAAATGGAATTCTCGTTATTTTTTCCATTTCGGATGCATGGTGCAGGGCTCTGTAGGAAGGGCCCTGTTTTTTGTTTGATACTGGGCCTACGCCGCGACGGTAGATGCACATATTTCTGTCCTTTTAATGACAAATTACCTGATTTTAATTGTCAAAATTACCTTGACTCTCCTTCTGAGTGTGATTGTCTATTTACGGTTCGTTATGGATGTTTTGCATATTGCGTGGAAGGATGTTGACGATGACTGTATCGGTGGAACATTCCGGTGTAGCCGGGCTGAATGCAGAAGGTGATGTGGCCCGTGACAAGCGGCATGTCATCATGGAAGGAACCCGTGATCTCAGCGATCAGGATCAGCCTATTTTTGTGCAGATCAAGGGGTTCGGTATCGTATCACCTATTCTTGTTGCTGGTGAGCGCGTTGGATCCATACGTTACGATAAAAGTGTTATTGGGGGATCTTCGCATGATGTTCTGAAGGGTGATGATCGTGACAATACTCTCAAGGGAATGGATGGAGAGGATATCCTGGTTGGTAATGGCGGCAATGATACCTTGGATGGAGGGCCAGATGATGACTATCTCTTATCTGGTCCGGGGGCCGACGTCCTGACCGGTGGCTCGGGAAGGGACATCTTTTCATTTCACCGCCTGTCCAACACCAAGGGTGATATCATTACGGACTTCAATCGGTCAGAAGGCGACCGGATTCATTTCTCGTTCGATCATTCCGTTACCCATGCAGCGTCACAACTAGGATATGTCCAAGATCCGGAAAAGCCAACGCCTCTGCCTCTGAACGGTACCACGCCGGCCCCAAATACCTTGTGGTACACGCCGTCCGGGAACGGGCGGGATGTGGTGCTGTATGGGGATAGTGACGGTGACATTTCGACGCATGAGGTCGAGATAACCCTTCAGGGTGTTACCCACATTCAGGACTCTGACATCCAATTTAACTACTACACCTGAGAGTTCCTTCGGGCCTTGCCCTGATTTTTACTGTTTTTCCGCAAATCATTCCTGATGTGGTGCTGTGCTGCAAATCAGAGCGATGGTTTGCGTCCTGCCGGCAGAGTCTTCGTGATCCTGCCACTGTTCACTCTACTTTGGGAGTTTCTCCAATGAGTTCATTTATGCCCCAGGCTGTGCACAGCCCGAATGCACAGGATTCGATTGATTATGCGGATGAAAGCGGATCTGTTGTGGCCTCGACAGAGCAGCCCGACGTATCGACACAAGGGCAACCTACCTCAGGCCAGGCAGATGGAGCCGGCAGTGATGACACGCTCAGTGTAGGTCCCCGCAGTGATGTACTGGGCAATGTAGGTAAGGGTAACGAAACTTTGAACCTTGGTCCGGTTAGTGAGTTCCTGGTCGGAGGAAACGCTGATACCACTAAGGACGCTCCGGAAGACAAGACGTTTGTGCGCCAGAACGCATCCCATACCCAAGGAGATGTGATTACCGACTTCAATCAGGACCAAGGCGATACCATCAATTTTTCTTTTATGGAAGAGGGGCAGTATGACCATAACCACCAGAAGCCGGAGTCTGATCCCGAGCCCATGCTTCTGCCTTTGAACGGGACATCGGCGGCTCCTTATTCCACGTGGTACCAAGTTGTCGAGAATGACAAGGACTTTCATCTGTCCGAGGATGCCGACGGTCAGGTTGACACGCACGAAATTGCCGTAACCGCGCAAGACACGACAGGCCTTCAGAATGCAGACCTTTGGTTTGGATAAGGAGTATAAAGTGCGCACATCCGTATTTTTTGTATAAACAGGCCCCCCGGAATCACGGTGTTGTGGATCCGGGGGGGATCTTTTTGTTTGTGCTGCAGTATTTCCTTGCAGCCAAATAAAGATGCCTGTGTCCAAGGGACAGGATATTCTTGGCCCGCTTGGTACTTGCGTAAATACAATCAAAAGGCGTACAATGAACCCATAATCTTCCCTCGGCTGTCATGTGAGGCGCCATGCGTTCCTTGCCAAGCCCTTTGGCTGCTGCCGAAGTAACATGGAGATATACGTCCAGGAACAAGCTGCTGGATTACAGCGGCACCGACAGATCTGTTGTTGTTTCATTGGAGGAGGGTGCTCCTACCCCTGTCTTTGTCGGGGGAGAGCAGGTATCAACAGTTCGGTATGCCTCGGGCGCTATCGGGGGTCATGCTCCGGACAGCTTGACCGGGGACAGGCGCCCCAATCGGTTGCAGGGGATGGAGGGTGATGACTGGTTGCGTGGTCGTGGTGGGCCGGACGTTCTGGATGGTGGCCCGGGTCGTGATACTCTGGCCGGAGGTTCGGGTGCCGACCTGTTGACGGGTGGTGCGGGGGCTGACCGTTTTCTGTACAGCAGTGCGTCTGAAACCCGGGGGGATATCATTACGGATTTCAGTCATGATCAGGGGGATGTTATTCAGTTTGTGTTTGCGGACACCCTTTTGCAGGCGTCTGTTCAGGATGGCTTCAAGCCTGATTCCGAGCACCCCTTGCCCTTGGCCTTTCACGGAACCGAGCCTGAGGCCAATGCCCTGTGGTACTGCGTTGCCGGTAATGGCAAGGATCTGACTCTTTTTGGGGATACGGACGGGCATGTGGATACGCAGGAAATACAGATTGTTCTGCGTGGCGCAACCGAATTACAGCCCTCCGATGTTGTCTTTCAATATGGGGTTGTCTAGCCCCTGAAGATTGTTATCTTCGGTTTCTTTTTGCACCGCTGGCTGTTGTCCTGCATCCTTGTTCTGGATGATGCAGGGGGGAGATGCTTTTGCGGTCAGAAACCGTTGAAGGGGGAATATCGTGACATATGATGCACAACGCTCGTTCGTTCATGCCGCAGGCCCGATGGATATTGAGGGCTTTGCCGATACCATGCTGGATCTTACGTTGCATACGTCTGTACCGGACCAGCTGTCTTATGTGACAGAGGGGTATGACGGTGACGATATCGTAACAGACTTTCACACCGATGACGGTCAGATTTTCCACCTCTCTGGTACGGGGGAGGGGTTGTTTTTCAGCGGTTCTGAGTCTTTTCCCTGGTCCCTGTGGCTGGATGAATCAAACGGGATTATCGCCCTGAGGGGAGACACGGACGGAAATGTGGAAACCCAGGAAGTCAACCTGTTTATGAATGATGTTTTTTATCCTCTGAAGGATCCGGAGACTGGTCCCGAGGTCCAGGGGTTTATTGAAGTCCCGGAAACGGGTTCGGCGCCGCTTTTTCTGCTGGTTGACCGACATGGTTCAGCCTGGTTCTACAGCCATGCCGAAGCAACGTCTTTCGGGGCCGTTACGCTTTTGTCTGTGCTGGTTGACCACGCCGGAAGCAAGGCGGGGCAGCAGGGCATGTATGCATTTGCGTCGAACACATTCGAGGGGCATGGTGCACGTCTTGAGCGCTCTGTGGCCGAGAAAACACTTGTTTCCCTGGAATTGAAGATTGATTTGCTGACGGATGCGGACAAGAACATGCCCGGGGAACAGTCTTTCGTCCTTGCCGGTGAAAAGCCTGCGCCTCATGCCTTATGGTATACGGTCAGCGGTGCCGGCAAGCCAATCTGGTTGGAGGGGGATGTCGATGGTAATGTCGAAAGCAGTGAAATTAATATTTTTTTGCAGGGCATGTCCCCGCTTTCTTTTGACCAAGGATTCCTGACAGCTATTTTGTAGCGTTTTTCCCGGGCAAGCAGGGCTGTCTTCAGGGGCGGGTTGCAAAGGTTTTGTGACCTGTGGGCATCCCCTCCTTTTCATGGTTGTTTGTATAGAGAAGAGAATATCTATAGTTGATTTTTGCATGGGAAAGAACGCACTTTGATTCATAAATATCAAGGCGCAGGAGGGAATCTGCCATGAAAATCAAATGGTCTCGTCTTCTGAAAGACAAGGAAGCGCGTCAGGATGCTTTGGATCAGGTTGGTGATGTGATCCAGAACGGTGTTGACGCGGTAAAGAAGGTGGAGCTTCCGGATATTGGCCGTGAGGCCGGGCGTGTTCTGGACCGGCTTGGCGATATGGCCCAGAATGGTGTGTACAATATTATGTTTCCAGATCCTGATGAGGACCTGACCGGGGTTACGATTGTAGCTTCCGGTGCCGGTGAAGCGGCGTCTTCTCTTACAGACGCATCTGGCTCTGTCCATCGTGTTGCCAGGGATCTGGGATCTGATCTTGTTATTCATCAGAATGGCCGTGTGATGCATATGCAGCCGGCTGCCGGTAGCCCTGAGGTATTGGTCGACTTGACAGTGCCCGGCATGGAAAGCATCAAGAATGTTACGCTGATGTCCCCTGTCATGGGTACTTTGATCGGGGATGCGGCTAACAACCGTTTGGCTGCGTCAGGGTACAGCCATGTGTACGGTGGGCCGGGGGATGATGTCCTGACCGGCCTTGGCGGGAAGCGGATTCTGGACGGGGGAGAGGGCCGGGATACGGTCCTTTACAGGGGACAGTTCCCGTCTTTGTGGGTTGAGCTGAATGGTTCGGACAGCAGTGCTGTCTGGATCGGTGGCGTACCGGGCGATGTCATACGCAATGTCGAAAACGTGACCGGGGGCATGGGTAATGATGTTTTGCTCGGTGATGTGGGGCAGAACGTGCTGCATGGTGACTTTGGTGATGATGCTCTCTCGGGTGGCTTCGGGGATGATATTCTGGACGGTGGGATCGGTGCGGACATCATGATCGGTGGACCCGGTGCCGATCTGTTTGTTTTTTCTGCGTTTGACCCTGTGCCAGGGGACATCATCCGTGACTTCAGTCAGGACGAGGGCGACCGCATCGATCTTTCCAGGCTGGCACCACAGCTTGATTTTGCGGGCGACGTAGCAACCCCGTATTCGGCCTGGTTCACCCGTGACGGGGGTGATCTGCTGCTGTCTGTGGACAGGGATGGTGACGTATCAACCCCTGAGCTTAAAGTGCGATTGAATGGGGTCGATGATCTGGAGCGGAAGGATATTCTCTTGGCCGGAGACCTGCCGTTCCCTCCGGACCTAGGCCATTCAGACAGTTCGCCGGTGCGGGTGCCCGACAGCGGGGTTATGCAGGCGGCAGTCCGTGTGCAGAATGCGCCTTCATCCGGGCTGGCAGCCGATATTGTTGGTTCGGCACTGACGTTTGTGTCCTCTAGGGACGACACAATTGTTGCGGATCTGGAGGCTCCTGATTTTGTCGGCATCAGCACGTTTGTTGGTAAAGATGGTGTGAACAATGTTGTTCTGGGTACAGACAATGCCAATCTGCTGTTTGGTGGTTCGGAGGATGACAGGATCCATGGTCGCGGTGGCGATGACCTTCTTGTCGGGCGTGATGGCTCCGATCACTTGGTTGGAGGCGACGGGAATGATCGCCTGAAGGGCGGAGATGGCATTGACTATCTGACAGGTGGGCAAGGAGCCGATACCCTGACCGGTGGAGAGTCATCCGATGCGTTTCAGTATTGGTCCCTGGACGAGACATTCGGCGACATCATTGTTGATTTCAGCCGGGCTGATGGTGACCGTATCTGTTTGATGAATATTGATGCCAACACCCTGCAGCCGGGGGAGCAGCTGTTCGGTTTCTCCGGTCAGACGCCGACAGCCCATTCCCTCTGGTATCAGCGGGCACAGGATGGAAGTGGGTTGGTCCTGTACGGGGATGTGGATGGTGATATCCAGACGCATGAAATGGCCATCACCATGATGGGGGTTGTGCACCTTATGCCATCTGACGTGACAGACTATACGCTGATAACCGGTGGTTTGTTTGCTGTTTCGGCACCGGAGTTTGTGTAGAAGCTCATCTCTGACCCGGCCGTGGTGCAGGAACTGATTTTGTCCCCGGGGAAATCCCGGGGACATGTTTGCTGTGCCTGTCTTTCCAGGCGGTCATATGCCAGCGTGTAACATATGTGGCTGTTTGTGTGCTTCAGCCATGGTTCTGGCTGTATACCGTGTGCTGTCTTTCTGTTTCTGCCTGTCCTGTGCATCCGGGTGGGGGGAATAATGTGTCCTGTAATCCTGGCTTGTCAGCGTTGTGCTTTCGGACAAGGTGGAAACCATGCAGGAAATCACGTTTATCCTGTCCCTGATCCTGTTTTTTGCCATGGCCTGTGCGGCGATGCGGTCCTGCGTACGCCTTGGTCCGCCAGTGCGGCGACGTGTTGTTCGGACAGCCCTGTTCGCATGTCTTGTTGTTCTGTGCGCACTCTTTCTTCCCCGATATCTTGATCATAACGTGTCTGCTGGTCGTATGGGGTCGCCAGCTTCACCGATAGAAGCCGATCATGTTGCTGTCCTGAGGGGACTGTACAATGAATTGCAGACATTCCGGCATGATCCGGAGTTTCACAGGGTTGGTTTCGATGCGTGCTGCCGTTTCAGCGACTGGAAGCAACGCCTGGACCGTTTGGGCGATGGTAACGGGTCACGTATATACCAGTCGCTTGGGTTCGTTCCCCGTGATCTTATGACGCTGGCAAACCATTATCGGACCGGTTACGGGGATAACGCGGCCCCTGTACATTCTCTTGCTACCTTTATTGATGCAGGGCTTTCGTCCTCGCCTGTGCTGGAATTCGGGCAGGGCATGGTTCGCCAGCAGGAGTATGCCTGTGTTAACCCCGACCTTCTGCGCCGTTACCATGCCGCGCTGGGCATGCACCAGTATGCAGAGGCCGGTCGGATTATAGCTGGCCCCGGGTGTCGCATTCTGCACTCCAGAACCGTCGTCAGTGGGCCACTTGATTCCCGGCATGTGCTTGTGTCTGATCCCGGGATGCGGAAAACAGGTGCGCTGTATCATCAGGTGAGAACTGACAGTGGGGCTATCCTGTGGCTGAGTCACGACAGGGTCGTGTTCCGCTGATCGTCAGTATCCCTGATCGGGATCAACGTACCCGGCGGGCCGCTCACCCCGGTCAAGCTGTTCCAGTGCAGCGGCTATTTGCGCGACAGCCGTTTCAGGTATGGTTGCGGCCGCACTGTGTGGTGTCAACCGGATGCCGGGGTGATGCCACAGGGATGAGTCCAGGGGCGGTGGTTCCGGAGATGTCACATCCAGAAAAGCACCGTGCAGATGTTCTTGCTCCAGAGCGTTGAGCAGATCTTTTTCCACGACCAGATCCCCGCGTGACGCGTTGATCAACACGGACCCTTGGCGCATGCGTGCCAGGAATCCGGCATCGATCAGGCCCCGGGTTTTTGGTGTCAGGGGCAGCAAGCAAATGACAGCCATACTGTTGGCAAGAAGGGTGTGCAGCCCTTCCGGGCCATAGACACAGGGAAAATCGGTTGCCTGTCCGGAGGCAGTGCGACGCCAGCCGGTCACGGGTATGCCAAACCCGGACAAGGCTCGGGCAACGGCTATTCCCAATGTACCGGCTCCCAGAATGCCAACCGGGAAGTCTGCGGGTGCCCGGTATGGCAGCGGGTGCCACCTCTTTTCCCTTTGGCTGTCCTGATAGGCATCCATGTCACGGAAGAAGTGAAGCACGGCGTAACTGCACCATGCTGCCATTTGTGGTGCCATGCCGGTATCAACCAGGCGGAAAAGGTCAACGGTGCGGGGCAGGTTGGGGAGTGCCAGAATGGCGTCTACGCCGGCCCCAAGACAAAAGATGGAGCGTCTCACCACAACATGCTCAAATAGGTCTTGGTCCGGCTTCCAGAGGATCAGGTCATCGGTTGACCGGGCAAGCGGGGCTGTCTTGTCATAGAAGGAGATGGTTCTTCCAGGGCAGGCACGTTGCAGCAGCTCTGCCCACAGTGCGGCGTTGGACGGTGTTGCAACCAGAACCGTTGACATTCAGACAGGCCCGTCATCGATTTTCTTCCCGAAAGGGTCTCATGATGCTGCAGCTGTATCAAGGTCTCCATCTTTTGGGGCCATGCTGTTTTCCTGTGGCAAGGGGGTCAGGAACAGCAGGGCAATCCACAAGGCGCACACAAACCACGTTTGCCAAAGCCCATAGCCCAGCGATGCAATGACAAAGGCTATAACGGCTCCGCCTGTGGTGGCTACCCGTGGCGTTCCGGGAGGGATACGGCGCAGGGCAAAGAAAAGAGCCGCCGCCGCGAGGATGGCCCCGACAAGGCCCAGGTCAAACCAGATATGAAGCGGGCCGTTGTGCGGGTGCAGTGGCATGGCTTCAAGATAGCCCAGTGTTGTCCCATTATGGCACCGGGTCATGGCTATGGTGTCATTACCCCCTTCGATGACGCGCTCTGCCTCCAGGCCATACCCGATCAGCGGCTGTTCCTGGATTTTCCCGGTTGTGAAGGTCCAGATCATCATGCGGTGGGCCATGGATGGCGCCCGTTCGACAAAGAAGCAATAGGCCGGGCTATTCTGGGACGGGGCCAGAAGAGGCATCAGCAGCAGGCCGGTTGCCAGAGCCACAGGTACCAACCGCCACAAGGCAGGCAGAACGCGGATCACTGCTGCTGCGGTTCCACCCAGAAGGACGGCCCCGATGGCTGTTTCACTGGAGTGTTGGCTGAGGACAGCAAGTGCGAGGAATGCGATTGTGATGCTGCTACGCCGCCATCCCCCCTGCCAGCCGGCAAAGGCGCAGGGGAACAGAAGCAGTGCCAGAAAGGCTGCCCCACGGCTGTAGGGACTGCCCTGGGTCAAGGCCTTGATCGTGATTGTTTTGCGCCACGGGATGCTCAGCATACCGGCTGTCTGCATATCCAGAAGGGCCAGGGCGCCAATCCCTGTTGCGATGCCTAATGTTACCAGGGCGAGTGTGCCGCGCTGGTGCGTGTCCAGTCTCATCATGGCCATGGCGATCACAGAACCGCACAGGGTCAGCAGCAAGAGACGCAGGGCGACGACAGCGCTGTGGCCCGGTATCAGGGACAGGGGGGACAGTGCCAGCCCGACAAGGAACAGGGACCAGAGCCAGGGGTTGTAGGACCACAGGTCCCTCATCGAGGGGCGAACGTGCCACAGTCCCCACAGGGCCGTCAGCATCACCAGGATCCACAGGCCTTTCGGGGCAATGAATCCTATGACGGGGGCCAGTGGTATCAGCAGAAGGCAGCGGGCAGGCATTGTGGCAAGGATCCGGTACAAACAACAAGGTGACCGAACCATGCTGTTTTGGTCGCCATTTGTCCATGATCCGTGATTGTGTGATGGTGAATATATTGTTGAAGATCCAGCTTGACACAAAATGGGAGAACAGATAAACACAGCGCTCCCAGCGCGATGGCGGAGTAGCTCAGCTGGTTAGAGCACGGGAATCATAATCCTGGGGTCGGGGGTTCAAATCCCTCCTCCGCTACCAAATGCAGAAGACCTCTTCACATATTATGATGTGCTGGGGTCTTTTTTATTGCGAAATAAGGGCAAACTACTGTTTGAGTAGTGAAGAGCATCGGTTCGCTCCATTATATCAACATAACATACTTATCTTTATCAGGAATTTGCACATTCCTGTCCGATGTCAATGATTGTCAAAGATTGTTTATTCTTTTTCCATTATCCCTAATATAGGTATTTTCTTTGTATGTTCAGGGGGGGGCGCTAACAGATGAGCGGCGTGTACGATAAGCAAGAGCGAATTGCGCTGGCCGCTGTCAGTCCACAGCCCACTATGGTGTAACGATTATTCATGGACTAATTGCAGGGAATTTGGCGGCGATTGCTGCGCTTGTTACCTTCAAGAGTGGGGCTACGCTCAGACTATACTCCGGATCCCTGATTTGTTTTTCTGCTGGGTTCACTCTTTCACTACTCCGTGGATTTCTTTGCTATTTTTCACAATCAGCTTACACGTGTGAATCCTCTGAGCGTGGTGATTCTTGCAGACGTTGGGCAATCGGCTCCGGTTTTGCGTCTTTCATCGCCCTGGCTTTGGGGGGAGTGTGGGCGTTTATTATTGGGATTGGATAACTACAGCGCATGGAAGACTTTTTTCCAGGAGAGGAGGTTCCTCCCTCGTGTTGCCCGGCAGGGTGGATTCGCCGTTCGGGGTAATCCGGTGCGGTAAGGGTATCCGGTAGCTCTGCGTGCGATGTTGTTTGCGTGCCGTGCCCAAGATCTGTGAAAGCCGGGGCTCTGAGCAGCATCCATGGGGTTTCTTGTATCTGTAGATACAATCAAGGGCTTTATGAATATTCCCGTCCGGAAAAAAGAGCCTATGGTTCCTACGGCTCCCTTGCGGCCCGGTGCGGGTCTCCCCACTATAGAGCCATCGTCATTCTTCAGGACGGGGGCAGGGCCTATGGCATCATTTATGGCAGTCTTTGGAGCTTCTCTGTGTATCGCTGTTCTGGCTGCTGCCGCCCTGCGCCACCGTGCTGTGGCCGAAGCAAAGGTGCGTGGCGGACACCGTTCTTCCCGTCATTGATGTACGCGTTCCGGGGCGGGAATATGGCTCACCCCGGGGCCGTGGTGTGATTACTGGCCGGGCCTTGTCGGAGGTGCCGGATCGATCGCGTTCAGGTGCGACAGGGATTGCAGGGCCAGGGAGTGAAACTCCCGACGGTACAGGGTTACGACAACCCCGGCTGTTACAGCCGTCAGAAGAAAAGGGTTGACCAGCCACCCCAACGCCCCCAGTGCGAAAAAGTAGGCTCGCAGGCCACGGTTGAAGTGATGCCCCGAGCGCGAGGACAGGACCGCAGCTGTTTCTGCAATACAGCGGGAGCGTTCACTGTCGGCATCCGCTGCCGGGCCCAGTGCGCCTACCGTAATGGAGCAGTAGTTGGCAAGCCGGAATGCCCAGCTGAACTTGAAAAATGCGTATACAAAAATGGCGAGAAGAAAGCAGATTTTGCTTTCCAGGGCATCGATGCTCCCATTTTCGGCAAACGGAAGGCGCCCGATGGCATGGGCCACGGTTTCCGTAACTCCCAGCATGGCCATCAAGCCCCCGATGACAAAGATTGTGGTGGAGGAGAAGAAACTGACGCCCTGCAGCAGGTTGCCCAGAATATTGGCATCAACAATGCGCAAATCCCGTCGCGTGGCTTCCCTGAACCAGGCCCGCCGCCTGCTGGCCATCAGGGTTGCAATCGATCGATGCCGTGCCGGGCTGATATCGGCAAAGATTGTATAACCTGTCCACAAGGCAAAGAAGCTGGCCAAGCCAAGCCAGTCGGCCAGAGTCATCCAGGGGAGGGGCGAGGCGTTCATCAGGGCATAATCCGCAAGCAGGGACAGGGAAAGCAGGTGAATTGTGGCAGGTTTCCGTTGCCCGGGCCAGAGAGCAGGGAAACGATCGTCTGTGTGGCATCAGGTCATGTTGGAAACAAGGTCAAAAAAGCTGTCCTCGTCCATGACGGTGACCCCCAGCGCCTCGGCCTGCTTCAGTTTTGATCCCGCACCCGGCCCGGCAACAACCAGATCGGTCTTTGCTGACACCGATCCTGCGACCTTTGCCCCCAGTGCCAAGGCCTTGGCCTTGGCTTCAGCCCGTCCCATCCGGGTCAGGGTTCCTGTGAACACAATGGTCTTGCCGGCAATCGCGGAGTGGGTTGTATCCGGTTCCTCGACAGGCAGAATGGTAATTTCAGCCTGCAGGGCCCGCAGCACATCGCGATTGTGGAGTTCCCGCGCAAAAGCCAGAAGTTCCTGCGCAACGGCTGGACCAATGGTTTCAATACCGGTCAGGGTGAGCCATGCCTCGCTGAGGCGGGCTTCCTCATCCGGTACGGGGATTGCGTCCAGGGTATCCAGCAGATTGCCCAAAGATCCGTAATGACGGGCCAGAAGGCGGGCGGTGGCCTGTCCAACCTGTGGGATGCCAAGGGCAAACAGGAAACGGTCCAGGGTAATGGTGCGGCGAGCATTGATGGAATCAAACAGCTTCTCGGCACTGGCCGGGCCCCAGCCGTTGCGGTTCTTCAGTTTGGACAGACTTGCCCTGTCGCGTGCTTCCAGGGTGAAAATGTCCTGCGGTGTGCGGATCAGGGCATCGGCAAAGAACGCCTCGATGTGTTTCCCGCCCAGTCCCTCGATATCAAAGGCATTGCGGGAAACAAAGTGTTTCAGACGCTCGGTTGCCTGGGTCGGGCAAGTCAGGCCGCCCGTACAGCGCCAGGCGACGGCGCCGTCTTCGCGGGTGGCGGTGGCTCCGCATTCCGGGCATGTATGGGGAAACACAAAAGCGGTACTGTCTGCGGGGCGTTGCCCGGTTATAACCCCAAGGATCTGGGGAATCACGTCGCCAGCTCTCTGCAGGGTGACCAAGTCGCCGACGCGTACATCCAGCCGGCGGATTTCGTCTTCGTTGTGCAGGGTCGCCCGGCTGACAACCACGCCGCCAACCGTGACAGGCTCCAGATGAGCAACCGGAGTCAGAACCCCGGTCCGTCCGACCTGTATTTCAATGGACCGCAGCCGTGTCTGCGCCTGTTCCGAAGGAAACTTGCGGGCAATGGCCCACCGGGGTGCACGGGCAACAAAGCCCAGCCGTTTCTGTAGTGCTATGTCGTTGACTTTCAGCACCAGCCCGTCGATGTCATAGGGAAGATCGGCCCGCCGTGCGTAGATATCGGCTGCGAAGCGTTCTACATCTTCCAGTGTCCGGCACAACTGATGTTCCGGATTGACAGGCAGCCCCCAGGCCTGAAGCTGGTCCAGCCAGCCCTTGTGGGTTTCCGGCGTGAAGCCGTCAAGCTCACCCCACGCATAGCAGAACAGGCGTAGCGGGCGCGATGCCGTGATCTTGGCATCCAGCTGACGCAGGGACCCGGCGGCCGCATTGCGGGGATTGGCAAAGACCTTGCCACCATGTGCACTATGCCTGCTGTTGAGGGCCGCAAAATCATCGCGGCGCATGTACACCTCGCCCCTGACCTCAAGAATGCGGGGCGGGGTGGATGTATTCAGCCGTGCCGGCAGGTCGGCAATGGTTGCAAGGTTGGCTGTGATGTCTTCCCCTTCCTGTCCGTCGCCGCGGGTTGCGGCACGAACGAAAACACCATCTTCGTAACGCGCAGAAAAACTCAGCCCATCGATCTTGGGCTCGGCCAGGATATCCAGGATGGTGTCTTCAGGCAGGGACAGGAAGCGGCGGGCCCGGGCTACGAACTCGGCGGTTTCCTCTGCATCAAAAGCATTGTCGAGAGACAGCATGGGGACTTTGTGCCGCACCTTGCCGAAGCCGGTTGCAGCCGGAGCCCCGACCCGCAGCGACGGGCTGTCGGGACGGCGTAGATCGGGAAACTGTTCTTCCAAAGCCAGAAGGCGCCGTTTCAGGGCGTCATAATCCGCATCACTGATAACCGGGGCGTCATCGCGGTGATACAGGGTGTCGTGTCGTCGCAGTTCGACCGACAGGGCTTCGATCTCCGCGACAGCTTCCTGTCGGGAAAGGGCAGCAATTTCTTTCATCCACACGGTCCGGATCAGATGGAATGCATCAGGCTGTCGGCGGCGGCACGTGCCTGTTCGGTCACGGTTTCGCCAGCCAACATGCGGGCAATTTCCTCGCGCCGTGCTGTTTCGTCAAGAGGTTCGACCCCGGTTGTTGTCTTTCCGCCCCGGACTGTCTTGACCACACGCCAGTGGTGGGTTCCCCGTGCGGCGACCTGGGGGGAATGGGTGACAACCAGAACTTGGACATCCGCGGCCAGCCGGGCCAGTCGTTCCCCTACAGCGGCTGCGGTGGCGCCACCGATACCGGTATCCACCTCGTCAAACACAAGCGTGGGGATGGTGGACGAACGGGCCAGAACAACCTTCAGGGCCAGCATGAAGCGCGACAGTTCCCCCCCGGAGGCAATGCGCCCGATCGGGCCAGGAGTTGCCCCTGGATTGGTCGCCACTTCAAAGGTGACAAGATCCGTTCCATCCGGTCCCCAGCGGTTTTCGGGCAGTTCCTCAACCCGCGTCACAAAGCGCGCACGATCCAGTTTCAGCGGGGGGAGTTCTGCTGCAACCTTCTTGTCCAGCTGTCCGGCGGCCTTGGTACGCACGTTCGACAGGGTTTGTGCGGCATGCTGGTACGCCTCGCGTGCACGCCGTTCTTCAGCCTCCCATTGCGCCACATCAGCCCCCCCGTCATCCAAGGCGCGTAACTTCTGATGCAGGGATTCCAGGACAGCAGGCAGGTCATCAACCCGGCAATGGTGCTTGCGTGCCAGGCTGCGCAGTGTGAACAGCCTGTCTTCCAGATATTCCAGCTGTCCGGGATCCAGATCCAGGGCGCTGCTGATCCGCTCAAGCGTGGCGTGGGCTTCCGTCGTTTCGAGAGCGGCCCGGTCCAGGCATTCGATAACGGGGTGAAAGACCTCCCCGGCCATGGGGGTCAGGCGTTCCAGTTGCCGTGAGACAGACCGCAAGAGGGCATCAACCCCGCTTCCACCCGCCGCAAGGGACCGCAAGGCTGTTTCCAGACCTTCAGCCAGTTTCTCGCGGTTCATCAACAACTGTCGTTGTTCGGCCAAGCTGTTTTCTTCATCGGCTTTGGGGGCAACAGCCGCCAGTTCCTCCGCGTGGTGGCGCAGGATGTCCTCTTCCCGTCGGGCGGCGTCCAGCCCTTCCTGTATCCGGCGGCGGTTGGTGCGGGCTGTGTTCCAGCTTTGCCATGCCTGCTGGCATATCTGGCGGGCCTGGCCTGTGCCCGCCCATTCATCAAGTGCACCCCGGTGGGTTGATGGATCCAGAAGGCCATGGGCATCGAATTGGCCGTGTATTTCCGTCAGAGCCCGCCCGAGCTGGCGCAACAGGCCGATGCTGGCGGACTGGTCATTGACAAAGGCCCGTGACCGACCATCCCGCGACACGGTGCGACGCAGGACCAGTTCCTCGCCGTCCGGGCTGTCCAGTCCCTGTTCACGGGCCAGCAGCAGGGCCGGGTGGGCAGCCGGAAGGTCGAACGCCGCCGTAACCGACAGCTGATCGCTTCCATTGCGGACCAACGCGCTGTCACCCCGTTCCCCCAGAGCCAGCCCCAGGCTGTCCAGCAGGATCGACTTGCCAGCCCCGGTTTCACCGGTCAGCACGCCAAGGCCAGCTCCGAACGTCAGGTCAAGACGTTCGATCAGAACAACGTCACGAATGGACAGCCGTACAAGCATGAGAGGATGCTATCCTTGTGTTCATACGGAGACAGAACCCGCCGTTCTCAGAAGATGTCGGTAATGCTGTCCCACCAGCCTTCACCGCCTTCGTCGAGGGCTGCGTTGTTGGCCTCGGGATTTGTCTCGCCACGCTCGACCAAGTCATAGGCGTCGTCATACCAGTCACTGCCCGGGTAGTTGTGCCCCAGCACAGCCGCTGTCTTTTTGGCTTCATCCTTCAGACCAAGGACCGTATAGGATTCGGTCAGGCGGTACAGGGCTTCCGGGGCATGGGATGTGCGATCATACTGGTTGATGACGACCAGAAAGCGGTTTATGGCGGCCAGGTATTTCTGATGCCGCAGATACCAGCGCCCGACCTCCATTTCCTTGCCGGCCAGGTGATCCAGGGTCAGATCCAGTTTCAGGCGGGCATCCCGGGCATAGGATGTGCCGGGAAAACGGTTGATGACGTCTTCCAGGGCAGAACGGGCCATATCGGTCATTTTCTGGTCACGACCGACATCGCTGATCTGCTCGTAATAGCACAGGGACTTCAGGTAATAGGCGTATGGCGTATCGACGTTGCCGGGATGCAGCTGGATGAAGCGGTCCAAGGCAATGATGGCATCATCGTACTTTGCGTCTTCGTAATAGGCATAGGCTGACATCAGCTGGGCTTTTGTAGCCCACGTCGAATACGGGTGCTGACGCTCCACCTCGTCAAAAGCCCGGGCGGCTTCAACGTAGTTGCGGTCGTTCAGTTCCTCGATCGCCTTGCCATAAAGCTCGCCGACCGGGCGTTCCACGTATTCCTGGTCCTTGTCTCCGGCGCAGGCGGCAAGCAGCGCGACCACAGAGATGGTGGCCATGTGGCGGAGAAGATAACGGAGTGTCTGCGGGTTGGGCAGCAGAAGCATGGTATAATCCGGTTCACCCTGTCTTGAAGGTCGGCAGACTATATCACGCAGGTCCGGCTGCGGGGCAAGAGATACTCTGTGCCATGACGAAGAAACACGACGTTCGCAACCAACCCGTTTGTTTAGCGGGGCAGGGCCGGGATTTGTGTTATCGCCAGGTTGATATCGGCTACCAAGTCATCAAGGAAGGTATCGGCGCTGCCCGGCGATGTTCTGACGGCAGGGGGAATGCCGGTCCTTTGATAGGCTGTGCCGTCGCTGGCCAGGAAGCGGGTTGCGCTGAGGGTGCCGCGCCAGTTGTTGGGAAGAACCCAGTCATGGGATTCGGCCAGCTCGCCACGTGTATTGTCCCCGACGAGGATAATCCCGGGAACATCATGCATGGCCAGAACAGCGGCTTCAGCGGCTCCTGCTGTCAGGTCGCTGATCAGGACGGCGACGGGCGCGGACCAGCTGCTGCGCAGGCTGGGTGTTACGTAAATTTCCTCTGCATCGGTCAGACCGGCCTGCGGACTTGCCGGGGCAACCAGAAACGCAACGCGCGTGGCATCTGTGAAGCGGCTGGCCAGTTCCAGTCCCGTCGCCAGGCCGCCGCCGGTGGAGAAGCGCAGGTCCAGGACCAGTCTTGGTGCTGTTTTCAGGTCATCAAGGGCTTCGCTCAAGGCGTTGATCAGGGCCTGCGTGTTTGTGACGGCCCCTGATTCCTCGGACAAACCTTCCAGGTCGAGAACCCCAAGCCAGGCCGATCCATCGTCCAGTTTTCCCCGGACAATGCGTCCCCGGGCACTGAATACGGCTTTCCCGCCCAGCATGGTGCGGTTCATATGGGCAATAAACGCCCCGCGCAAGGCTTCCAGACTGGTTGCATCGCTTGTATCGCCGGATGCACCCCCCGCTTGTTTCCACAGGCTCAGCATGGTGCCCGCCGATGCCGGGGCAGCCTCGCAGAGTGCTCCGTCAGGGCGGACCATGGTGCCCAGGTCGTCGCCGCTTTCAATCAAGGCTGTGCACAGGCGGGTAAAGAGTTCCGAGCCATGTATGCTGGCTGTGGGCAGGTTTTCCAGAATGGCTGCTGCCTGTTCTTTCAGGTTGGGGCTTTCCTCGGAACGGTTGGCGTTGGCCAAGAGCATCAGAAAGACCATGGTATTGAGATCAGGGGTCAGGGTTGTCCCCCGTGCTGGCTCCATCACCGATCGCTCCTTGATACGGCGCACGGTATCATCGTCAGCCAGCTGGTAACGTACGGGAACCAGATCACCCCCCTTGGTGATCATCAGTTCATCGGCGCCCTGCCGTGAAATAACGGAAGCATCGCGGCGCAAGTCATCAACCATGCCCCGCTTGCGGATCAGGGTCGTGGGGCCGGTCATCTGATAGATCGTGTAATAGGGTGCCTCCACCCACAGGACATCGGGCCGGTTGCTGGCTTTCCAGATCCCGTTCAGTGATACCGGAGCTGCGGCACGCACCTGTTGTTCTGTCCAGACCGGGACAAGAAGAAGTACGGCAAGGACGCACAGTACTGGAATAATCCTCGGCATGGTCTTTTCTGGTTTCCTTGGCTTTTGGCCTGCCTGGAATTCTGGAAGAACTTGACCGTGGGCGCCAGCACAAAAAAAACACGGTCCCAGAAGAGCCGTGTTTTTTTTCACAGGTAACAACCGTAAAGATGATATCAGGCCGAGGCGGCGAAGAGTGGGGCGCGGTTGGGCGTAAGGTCTTCTTCTGTCATGGTAATCTCTTCCCATGCTGAAGGATCCGCCAGAAGAGCTTTGACCAAGCCAGTGTTCAGTGCATGGCTGGACTTCAGGCCGCTGTAATGACCAAGCAAGGGCCGTCCGGCAAGAGCCAGGTCGCCTATGGCATCAAGGGCCTTGTGACGGGCGAACTCGTTGCCGTAACGCAGACCGCCGTCATTCAGGACATCGGCCCCGTTGACCACAACGGCGTTGTCCAGGGACCCCCCCAGTGCAAGCCCCATATCACGCATTTTCGGCAGATCTTCGATCAGGCAGAACGTACGGGCGCGCGACAGGGCAGCCTTGAAAGACGTTTTGGTTACGTCCAGCGAACAGGACTGACGACCGATGGCAGCTGCAGGGAAATCAACAGTAAAGTCTATGCTGAAGCCTCGCCCTGGGTGCAGGGATGCTTCGGCCCCATGTGCGCTGACGTTTACGGGCTTGAGAACCCGTATGGCCCGGCGAGGGGCATCCTGCTCCACGATCCCGGCACATTCTGTCAGGAAGACAAAAGGTGCGGCGCTGCCATCCATGGCCGGTACTTCCGGGCCATTGATCTGGATTTCCACGTTGTCTACCTGCATGGCGACCAGTGCGGCCATCAGATGTTCAATCGTTGCCACGGTATTGCCTGCATTGTCACCGATAACTGTGCACAGGCGGGAATCCCGGACATGATCGCTGTTCGCAGGGATTATGGCCGCGCTGCCCGCGATATCCGTGCGGCGGAAAACAATGCCTGTGTCCGGGGCAGCAGGTGCCAGCGTTATGCGGGTCTTGATGCCGCTGTGCAGCCCAATACCTGTGCAGGATATGGTGCTTTTGAGTGTTCTCTGCCGCAACAAGGATGATGACGAGACGGTCCTTTGCCCTCCGGCACGACGGGACACCCGCTTGGTGTCAACCGCATGGGAGGCAACAGATGCATCAGCCAGACCATCAAACATCATTGGTACAATCCAATCCACAGGGCACAATCTGAACAACACTACAAAACACACCCGGCCTATAGCGGCGGGCCATCAAACTTTTCAACCGGTAAAGGCTTAGCAACCCGGAGACAACAGAGCAAATCAATGATTGTTGCGAAATGTTTCATACCGGGCGATATGCCCTGATTGCAAGGGGCATATTATTCTTCTCAAGCGTGCAATCTGATACTCCATAACGCATTGTCAATATATGAAAAAAAAGGGGAGAGCCGAAGCTCTCCCTGTCAGGTTGGCACGTTTCTGCCACATCAGGCAAACGGTATCATGCACCGGACCTTTTGTGGGTGAAGCAATCCAGCACAAAAGCCACTAGTTGGCCTGGCGACGCAGGAACGCCGGAATTTCCAGCTCATCCTCCTCGCGCCGGGTTACCGGCATGGCCTGCGCTGCTACAGGGGCAACCGCCGCCGGGTGAGCCTCGACATGGGCTTCGGTCGGGGCCATTTCATCCCGGTGTGCCAAGCGGCTGAGCCGGGCAAACAGGTTGTTGCGTGGTGCGCTGGCCGGGGCTGTACGCTCTTCGGCATACAGAACGGGTTCCACTGCCGCAGCCGGAGCTACTGCCGTAGCTTGGGCATGAGCCGTAGCGCCGGAGGCATAGCCATGCTGCTGCGGCATCTGATAGGCCAAGGGGTCATGGCTTGCAGACTGCGCAGGAATAAAGCTGTCGGCCTCTCTTCTTGGTGGCATCTGGGCTGTTGCGCTGACAGAAACCTGTGCGGGCATGGCCTGATATGAAGGCTGTGCTGTCGTCTGCGTCGCCTGCACCGGGACCGGTATTGGTGATTGAGCCGCGGCAGGGTTGGCATGAGCCGGTGCAGCAAAGGCAGGTGGGGCATGAACAGGCGCAGGTTCCGGAACACGGGGAGGCTGTACAACCTGAACCGTCTGGGGCTGCGGTTGTTGCTGGACTGCCGGGCGCATCGGCGTGGTCTGGGGCAGGCAGGCGGCCTCGCTGTTGATGCCTGTCGCAACAACGGAGACGCGCATGGTGCCTTCCATGCTTGGGTCAAAGCACGAGCCGAAGATGATATGCGCTTCACCTTCCACTTCATCACGGATGCGGTTTGCTGCTTCATCGACCTCGAACAGGGTCACGTCCATGCCGGTTGTGATGTTGATCAGAACACCCCGTGCCCCCTTCATGCAGGTATCTTCCAGCAGGGGATTGGCAATGGCGGCCTCGGCGGCGTCCAGTGCGCGCCGTTCCCCTGTGGCTTCGCCGGTTCCCATCATGGCACGCCCCATGTCGCTCATGACGGTGCGTACGTCGGCAAAGTCAAGGTTGATCAGGCCGGGCAGGATCATCAGGTCGGTGATGGAGCGTACGCCTTGGTGAAGGACGTTGTCCGCCATCTTGAAGGCATCGGCAAAGGTGGTTTTTTCGTTGGCAACCCGGAACAGGTTCTGGTTCGGAATGATGATCAGGGTGTCAACGTACTGGGACAGATCTTCGATACCGCTTTCGGCAAGACGCATGCGGTTGGCGCCTTCGAACTGGAACGGCTTGGTTACGACACCAACGGTCAGAATGCCCATCTCGCGGGCTACCCTGGCAATGACGGGTGCAGCACCGGTTCCGGTTCCACCGCCCATACCGGCGGTGATGAACACCATGTTCGATCCCTGGATTTCTGCAGCGATTTGCTCGACTGTCTCTTCGGCGGCCGCCCGCCCGACTTCCGGACGTGCACCGGCCCCCAGTCCCTGGGTGGTGGTTGCCCCCAACTGAATGCGGCGGTTGGTCCGCGCCATGGTCAGGGCCTGTGCGTCCGTATTGGAAACGACAAAGTCAACGCCTTGCAAATTGTCTGCAATCATGTTGTTGACCGCGTTACCACCGGCACCACCAACACCAACAACTGTGATGTGGGGTTTGAGCAGGGGCTCACCCTGTTGTGGAACAGTGAGGTTTATCATATCGTGGGCCTCCGGGCTTGATCGCTTCTGCTTCTGTTCAGTGCCTTTGACGAAAGTGCGGATGCGGTACTGATACCGTTCTTGATCCCGCTACATTATGTCAGGTTTCTGTTTTACGTATCTTGACATTCCTTGGTACATAATCCTGAGCCACGTTGGAAGAGGCCCGGCGCTTTTTCCTAAAGATTTTCTTTCAGCCATCCAAAGACACGACCAATCCCGCGACTGGGGCGCGCATTTCTTTCCACCAATCCGGCCATGTCGGCATCGGCGGGTGCGGTCCGGAATGCCTGGTCGCGTATGGCGTAACGCAGCAGTCCTGCGCAGGTAGAAAATGCGGGACCAAGAGCGTTCTCGGGGACCCCACGGATCCGTCGCGGCCGTCCAAGTCGCACCTGTTTGTCAAGCACCAGCTCGGCCATTTCACGCAGTCCCTGCAACTGGCTTGCGCCACCTGTCAGCACGACACGCCGGCCTGCGGCATGCAGCATTCCTGCCGTGGACAGCCGTGCGCGGACCAGCTCAAATGTTTCCTCGATACGGGGTCTGATGATACGGACAAGTTCGGAGCGCGGAATTTCCTGCGCACCTGCATCTTCGTCCTCGCCGACTTGCGGAACCTTCAGCAGTTCCCGCGCATCGGCCGGTGCGCTGTGAACTGTGCCCCAGACGGTTTTCAGGCGCTCTGCCATTCCGGCTGGTGTTGACAGGCCACGAGCGATGTCATTGGTGACATGATGCCCGCCAACCGGTACGACATCGGCAAAGACAGGGTGTCCATCCAGAAATACAGAGATGCTTGTTGTCCCGCCGCCCATGTCGATGACGGTTACGCCCATTTCTTTTTCGTCATCCACGGTGCAGGCCACAGCAGAGGCATGGGCACTTGCCGTGCGGCTTTCAATGCGCAGATGACAACGATCAATGACATTGGCCAGGTTACGCAGGGCACCGCCACCCGCAGCAACCATGTGAATGCGCACGCCCAAGCGATCGCCATACATGCCGCGTGGATCAACAATGCCGTCGGTCCCGTCAATGGTGTAACCCGTCGGGATGCAGTGGATCAGCTCCCGGTCGCCACCTTCGGCCAAAAGGAACTGGTGTCCCTGTTCCAGGATGCGGCGCACATCGTTGTCGCGGATGGCGTGACCGGCAACAGAGACCTCTGCATCCACGTTACGGCAGTGCAGGCCTCCGCCAGTGACATTGATGCAAACATCCCCAACGCGGACGCCGGCTGTTTGTTCAGCTGCATCAACCGCAGCGCGGACAGATTCTTCCAGCTGGGCCATATCCGCAACCTGTCCGTTGCGCATACCGCGTGACCGATGATGCCCCACGCCCAGTACCCGCAGGTCACCATTTTCATCCGCTGTTGCAACAAAGCAGGCAACTTTTGTCGTGCCCACGTCAAGAGCAGTAACAGGATCATTACGTTGGCGGTTTCTTGCCATTATATACTGTAGTCTCCGTGCACTCTGTTATGTATTTGTTTTTTGTTTCAGTAACGTCAGGCATTCCGTGCCGGACCGGTTGCAGGCAGTGCAGGGGGCTGGGTACGCCCCTTGCCCGGAGGTGTGCTGCGTGTCTGCGTGGTCGGTGCGGCACGCACGATCATACGGTCCACAACACGCAGGTCGATCATTTCCAGCCCACGCTCCAGAAGTTTCTGCTCACGGTCCATGGCGGCCAGTCGCGACAGGGCCGTGCCGGTATTAAATTCAGGCAGCTTGACTTCTGTGCCTCCCTCGCCGACAGCATCAATCCACAAATCCCAGCGCCGGGATCCAACCCGGACAGCGGCCCGGACACGTTGCATGATATCGGGTTCTGCGGATAACAGGGTTAACAGGTCGCTGACAGCATCGGGCGCACCCCGACCCGCGATCAAGGGCAGGTGGCTGTATTCCGGCAACATGGGACCGATGACGCTGCCGTCCGCATCGACCATTCGGAAATCACTTCCGTTCTGCCACAGGGCAATGGGTGTTTTTTCCACCAACGTGATGTGGAGTTCATCGGGCAGGTGCCGTTCAACAGTCGCCAGCCG
The DNA here is from genome assembly GCF_012102745.1 of Haematospirillum sp. H4485. Classification (GTDB taxonomy): domain Bacteria; phylum Pseudomonadota; class Alphaproteobacteria; order Rhodospirillales; family Rhodospirillaceae; genus Haematospirillum. The sequence goes on along the minus strand of NZ_JAAVSY010000002.1, from coordinate 128,255 downwards.
GACCCATGGCAACTGTTCAAGCCGTGTCCGGACGGTTGCCGGATCCAGCTCCAGAAGCGGCGCACCCCGTGGCAGGTCCACGGCACCGAGCAGATCATCCGGGTCTGTGCTCCCCCGTCCGGTTACGGTAATCTGGCGCAGCTTTATGCCGGCGTCTGCGCTTATATCCATCAGGCCGTCCAGCGTTACATCGCGCAACATGTTCTGCGTCCATGCGATGGCACCAGACATCCAGGCTGCCATGACCAAGGCCGTGGTCATCGTACCTGCTGCCAGCCATTTCCGGGCCCGGGTACCGGGTAGGGAGACCAGAAAGGGAACGGCCATGGTCATGTGTCGCATTGCGCATTCTCCACCATCCAGGTGCAAAGGTCGGGAAACGAAATCCCGGACAGGGCAGCCTGCTCTGGCACCAGTGATGTGGGTGTCATACCGGGTTGGGTATTGACCTCCAGAATCACCAGCCGTTTTCCATCATACCTGAAATCTGCGCGCGATACGCCCCGGCATCCCAGGACATGATGGGCCACGACAGCCAGCCGCTGCACCTCGGCATATATATCGGCAGGCAGGTCGGCAGGCAGGGTATGCGCGGATCCACCCGCCGCGTACTTGGCATCGTAGTCATAGAAACTGTGGCTGGTTGTGATTTCTGTAACCCCCAAGGCATGGTGCCCCATGACGGCTGTTGTCAGTTCACGCCCGGGGATGAACTCTTCTGCCATGACGCGTTCGCCATAAGGCCAGTGGGTGGCAAAAGGCCGGGGACTTTTGGTGTCGGTGATGATTGCGACACCGACCGATGAGCCTTCGTTGTGTGGTTTGACAACATAGGGAACCGGAATGGGGTCACCCGCGATCAAGTCCTCCCGCGTGACAATCTTTTCCCGTGCAACGGCGATGCCGGCACTGGCACACAGTTTCTTTGCCATCGGTTTGTCCATGGCCAGGGCACTGGCCATCAGACCCGAATGGGTGTAGGGGATGCCAAGAACATTCAGCATGCCCTGGATGCAGCCATCCTCTCCGTAACGTCCATGCAGGGCATTGAACACAACATCCGGGCTGGTTTGTTCCAGATGATGCAGCAAGGCCCCGACATTGCGTGAGACATCCACCGCCTGTACGGCATAACCAATACTTTCCAGGGCCCTGACAGCGGCAGCTCCCGAGCTGAGAGAAACCTCCCGCTCTGCGGAGAATCCCCCCATCAGGACGGTTACCTTCCTGTGGCGCCGGTTTGCGCGCAGCCGTGCAACTTCTTCGACAGCTGCGGCATTGGCAGGTTGCGTGGCTGTTGTGCTGGTGAAGTCCAGGTTCATGATCTGTCTCCGGCAGGCGTCCGTTTTTCGACTCCGATACGACGAATTTCCCAACGCAGTTCCACCCCGAACCGGGCCCAGACCTTATGCCGGACAACTTCCCCCAGTTCTTCGAGATCACGTGCCGTGGCACTGCCGGTATTGATCAGGAAATTGCAGTGTTTCTCCGAGACCTGCGCCCCACCATGGCGCAAGCCACGGCAGCCGGCGCGATCAATCAATTCCCATGCCTTGTGGCCGTCCGGGTTGGCAAATGTGGAGCCGCCGGTTCGGGTCCGGACTGGCTGTGTGTCTTCGCGGGACTGGGCGATCTCGTCCATCCGTGACTGGATGGCGTAGCTGGAGCCCGGTGTTCCCCGGAGGGTGGCATGGGTAAAGATCCAGCTATCCGGAACTGCGCAGTGGCGATAGGACAGTCCCATAGCCTCCCGGTCCAGGGTGTGGTAGTGCCCGCTGCGGTCGATGGCGGTGGCGGACAGCAGAATATCGGCCATTTCGCATCCATAGGCCCCGGCATTCATGCGCAGGGCACCGCCAAGAGTTCCGGGGATGCCGCTCAGGAATTCCAGACCGGACAAACCCTGTACAGCCGCAAAGCGGGCAACATGAATATCCAAGGCTGCCGCGCCAGCCTTCAGGATGTGCCCCTCGCTGGATACGACAGCAGAAAATCCCCGTCCCAACCGGATGGTGACCCCCGGAATGCCGCCGTCCCGTACAAGAAGGTTGGAGCCGACACCGATAACGGTTACGGGAACATCATCCGGCAGCGCAGACAGGAAATGCGCCAGATCCGTATCATTCTCTGGCTTGAAAACAATATCGGCCAAGCCACCGACCTGGAACCATGTAACCCGCGACAGATCGTAATCGGCACGCAGCTGTCCGCGAACCCCGTCCATCAGGGGGCGCAGGCGCTCCAGCAGATGCGTTCCGGCTGTTCGGGTCATGGTTCGTGCGCTTTCCGTCATCAGGCTGTTACTTTTCCGGCCGAGGTTGACAGGGCATCAAGTTCACGGGGCAGGGTCTGTGCCCATGCTGTGATATTGCCGGCCCCAAGGCATACAACAAGATCACCCGGTGCGGTCAGGGACTTGACCAGCGATGCCAGATGTTCTGGTCCCTCAAGGGCATGGACGCTGCGGTGTCCATGATCGCGCAGGCCGTTGACCAGAGCCATGCGGTCAAAGCCTTCGATGGGTGCTTCTCCGGCCGCATAGACGTCGGCGACAATGACTTCCTCCGCTTCGTTGAAACAGGTGCAGAATCCTTCGAACAAGTCTCTCAGACGTGAATAACGATGCGGCTGCACCACAGCAATCACGCGTCCACGTGTTGCCTGGCGGGCGGCTTTCAGGACGGCAGAAATTTCCACCGGATGGTGGCCGTAGTCATCGATGACGGTGACCCCGTCACTTTCGCCTGTACGCGTAAACCGGCGTTTGACACCACCAAATGCAGCCAAGGCCCGGCGGATGACGTCATCCGTCAGCCCCATGCGCACTCCGACGGCAACAGTTGCCAGGGCATTTTGCACATTGTGATCCCCGAACATGGGAAGGCGGATATTCTCGATCGTACGGGATGTGTGCGGATCACCATTTCGCACCACGGCATCGAAGCGGGCCCCGTTGACACCGCCCTCAACGTTGATCCCCTGTATCTCTGCCTGCGGGCTGAAGCCATAGGTGACAATGCGCCGGTCTGCCACCCGGGCGATCAGGGTCTGCACTTCCGGGTGATCAATGCACAGGGCGGCAAAGCCATAGAACGGGATGTTGGTGACAAAGGTGTGGAACGCGTCCTGAAGCCGTTCGAAACGGCCATAGTGGTCCATATGCTCGGGGTCGATGTTGGTCACCACGCAAATCGTGGCTGGCAGCTTGGTAAAGGTGCCATCAGATTCATCAGCCTCTACAACCATCCAGTCACCCGTGCCCAGGCGGGCATTCGTGCCCCAGACATTGATAATACCGCCGTTGATCACGGTTGGATCCATGGCGGCTGTATCCAGCAAAGCGGCAATCAGGCTGGTGGTTGTGGTCTTGCCGTGCGTGCCGCCGACAGCAATGGCCCACTTCAGGCGCATCAGTTCGGCCAGCATTTCAGCGCGGCGTACGATTGGAAGATGGCGTGTGCGTGCGGCTTCGACTTCCGGATTGGCAGCCTGGATCGCCGAAGAGACGACAACAACCTTTGCGTTCCCCAGATTTGCGGCATCATGACCGATGGAAATCGGGATATTCATCGCCCGCAGTCTTTGGACGTTTGCATTCTCGGCAACATCCGATCCCTGAACGGCGTATCCCAAGTTATGCATGATCTCGGCAATACCGGACATACCGATGCCGCCGATGCCGGTGAAGTGAAGGGGGCCAATATCAAGGGGAATCGCACGCATGGTCAGGCAGTCTCCGGGGTACAGGCAAGGTTCTCGACCGCATCGCCCAAGCGGACAGCCGCATCCGGTATGGACCACGCGCCGGCGTGCCGTGCCATGGCAGCCAGATGCTCGGGGGCGGACAGAAGATGCACAAGGGTATGGGTCAGGGTCGAGGGTATAAAGGAATCCTGAGGTATGACAGTCGCGCCACCGGCGACTTCTACAGCCCGTGCATTTGCCGTTTGGTGATCATCGGCTGCCGCGCCATAGGGGATCAGAACAGAAGGCCGGCCGGCGACGGTTACCTCGGCAACGGTTGATGCCCCGGCGCGTGCGATCAGCAGGTGCGCACGTGCCAGACGTTCGGGTACATCGTCGAAGAAGGCGTTGACCGTTGCGGGGACTCCGGCACGGTCATAGTCATGACGGGCACGCTCCAGATCTTCCGGTCTTGCCTGATGGCTGACGGTAATGCGTGTGCGTATGGCGTCGGGCAAGGCGGCAAGGGCTGCGGGAACGACGTCGGTCAGGATGCGGGCGCCCTGGCTGCCGCCCAAGACCAGAAGTTCAACGGGGCCATCGGGGCCCGGTGGTATGTAAGGGGTTCCTGCAATATCCTGTATGCCACTCCGGACCGGCATACCAACACGGATCGCCGGAACCTGTGGCGGCAGGAAGCGGATCGCGTCATAAACAGTGGCAACAGCCTGAACCCGTTTTGCAAAAAGGCGGTTGGCACGCCCCAGAACGGCATTCTGCTCGTGGATCAGAACCGGGATACCCAGCTGTATGCCTGCAGCTATGGCCGGAACTGATGCATAGCCGCCAAACCCGACAACGGCCTTGGGGCGTATTTGCTGCAGGATGCGCCGGGCTTGCCAGGTTCCACGCAGCAGCGCCGCAAGGGCGGCGATGCGGGCCAGGGGGCTTTGTCCCAGAACCTGCGCCGATGACACCCCAAATGTTTCGACCTGCCCCAGAGTTCCCCCATAGGCGCGTCCGCGTTGGTCGGTGATCAAGCTCAGGGACCAACCCCGCTTTGACAGTTCTGTGGCCAGCGCCTCGGCCGGGAACACGTGTCCGCCTGTTCCCCCGGCCGCAAGCACAATGCATCCACGGGGAGTCACCTGTCCATTCATGGCAGCGTCCCCCCCGGGCCAAGCACAAGATGGCGCCGGGTCAGGGCCAGGATCATGCCCATCCCCAGTGCCAGTCCCAGCATGGATGACCCCCCGTAGGACACAAAAGGCATGGTCATCCCTTTTGTCGGCATCATATGCAGGCTGGAAGCCATGTTGATAATGGCCTGAAGACCGAACTGAACGGCCAGTCCACCAACAGAAATCAGGACAAAGAGGCTGTTGCCCTGCAGGGTTCGGCTCATGGCCCGCAGGACAAGAACCGCGAACAGCCCCACGATCAGCAGGCACAACAGAACCCCGAATTCTTCCCCGGCAACAGCAAAGATAAAGTCTGTATGGGAATCCGGAAGCTGCTCCTTGACCCGTCCTTCTCCGGGGCCACGGCCAAAAATACCGCCGTTGCGAAATGCCTGAAGCGCTTTCTCGATCTGGTAGGTATCCCCGCCGTCCGGATTCAGGAACCGGTCAACGCGGCTTTGCACGTGCGGGAAGATCAAATAGGCCCCTGCCGCCCCGCCAAGACTGACCGCAACCAGCAGGAAAACCCAGAACAAGGACAGCCCGGCCAGGAAGAACTGTGTGCTCCACATGGCGGTGACAACCATCGCTTGCCCGAAATCAGGCTGGATCAGCAGCAGGCCGACAACAACAAGAAACAGGGCACTGGCAATCCGGAACCCGGGAAACGCTTCGGACGTTCGGCCTTCGGCAAACATCCACCCGGCAACGATGGCAAAGGTTGGCTTGAGAAACTCGGACGGCTGGATCGACAGGCCACCCAGATGGATCCAGCGTGTTGCGCCCTTGATTTCCACCCCGCTGAATGGTGCCACAATCATCAGGGTCACCGATGCCAGGAAGCCCGCCAAGGCCACACGACGGATCCAGCGTGGCGAAAGCAGCGACACCGCAAACATAAGGCCCACAGCCAAGGGAAGAAAGACAAACTGGCGCCGGACAAAGTGGAACGGCTCGGCATGGATGCGCCCCGCAGCAGCGGGTCCGGCTGCCATCAGCAGGATAGCCCCGATGATGACCAGCAGCAGTGTAACCGTTAACAAAACCCTGTCCACGGTCCACCACCAACGGCCGATAATCGATGTGTCGGTACGGGTGAACTGAAGAAGGGTCATGTTGCCTCTTCTCCTTCGGGTACGTCCTCGGACTCTTCTTCGGCCAGTTCCTGAACAATCCGGCGGAAGACTTCGCCCCGGTGCTCGAAGTTCCGGAACTGGTCAAAGGATGCGCAGGCCGGGGAGAGCAGGACCACATCGCCGTGGTCGGCAATTTCGTCTGCACGTTCAACCGCGTTCTGCAGGTCAGAGCACTTGGTCCAAGGCACATCCTGCCCCAGCTCCTGTGCAAACAGGTCTTGCGCCTCTCCAATCAGAAAGGCATGGCGAATGCGTGGAAACAGCGGGCGCAGGGCCTGGATGCCGCCTTCTTTTGCCTGCCCGCCGGCGATCCACAGGACCCGGTCGTAGCAGGCCAGGGCGCGGGCTGTGGCTTCGGCATTGGTTGCCTTGCTGTCATTGATGAAGGGTACGCCCTCTATGTCCTCGACCAGTTCCAGCCTGTGTGGAAGGCCGGGGAAGGTGCGTAGCGCTTCTATGATAACGGGGACGGCAACACCCCGTGCCCTGGCTGCGGCAAAAGCGCAGGCAATATTCTGTCCGTTGTGGATCCCCGGCAGGCGCTTCAGCGGACGCAGGTCACAGATTTCAACGGGCGTGCCTTCACTGGCATCGAACAGGATGCCGTCGGCAACAAAGATACCGCTGGCGACTGCCCGTCCTGTGCGTACGGGAATGACCTTGTGCAGGGCGTGCCGTGATACTGTTTCGTACATACGGGCGCTGTCGGGATCATCAACGCCGATAATGCTGGTGGCATGGGCAGGCTGATCGGCAAAGACCCTTGTCTTGGCGCGGACGTAACCATCCATGTTGCCATGGCGATCCAGATGATCAGGGCTGATATTCAGCCATACGGCCACGTTTGCCTTCAGGTGAGGCATCAGCTCCAACTGATAGCTTGACAGTTCCAGGACGTAGGTTCCCCGCCAGTCCATCTCTGGCAGGTCCATGGCTGGAACCCCGATGTTGCCACCAACAGCAACGGGAAGCCCGGCCTGTTCCAGGATATGACCAATCAGGGCCGTGGTTGTGGATTTTCCGTTTGTGCCGGTGATGGCAATGACAAAGGCGTCTGTCCGTGCCTCGCACAAAAGATCAACGTCGCATACCAGGGGAATACCCATCCGGCGTGCCAGCAGTGCTGTCGGGTGGGGAGAGGGCAGGGTACTCGGGATACCCGGACTCCAGATAACGGATTTCAGGCCAACCCAGTTTTTCTCTGATGGCTCGGCAATGGAAATCCCCATGCGTGCGGCCTTGTTGCGGGATTCGGGGTTGTCATCCCACGCCAGCACCGTTGCTCCGACAGCCTGTAGAGCACGCGCCGCTGACAGCCCGGACTTGCCCAGTCCCAGGGTGGCGACGCGACTTTTCAGGTAATGCAGCGCTGGGTGCATTCGCCGGCTTCCTTATCTCAGTTTGAGGGTAGACAGGCCCAGAATGGCCAGAATAGTGGCAATAATCCAGAACCGGACCACGATGGTTGGCTCGGCCCAGCCTTTTTTCTCGAAGTGATGGTGCAGGGGAGCCATCCGGAAGACCCGCTTCCCTGTCAGCTTGAAGCTGACAACCTGGACAATGACAGAGACGGTTTCCAGCACAAACAGCCCCCCCACCAGGGCGAGGACAATCTCATGGCGGGTCACAACGGCCACGCTGCCAAGTGCGCCACCAAGGGCCAGGGACCCGGTATCACCCATGAAAACCATTGCGGGCGGTGCATTGAACCACAGGAATCCCAAGCATGCACCGATAAGGGCGGCCAGAAAGACCGACAGTTCGCCCGATCCCGGAATGTGCTGGATCCCCAGATAGGTTGCGTACAGGTTTGATCCCACGAAATAGGCGATCAGCGCAAAGACGCCGGCGGCTATCATGACCGGGACCGTTGCCAGCCCATCCAGCCCGTCGGTCAGGTTAACGGCATTTGAGGAGCCGACAATGACAACCATGCCGAAAGGAAGATAGAACCAACCCATCTGGATCAGGACGTTCTTGAAAAACGGAATGGTCAGCGCCGATGCAATGGATGGATCTGTGATCGACATGATCCACCATGTGGCCACCCCGCCGACAGCACACTGTGCGACCAGTTTTATCTTGCCCGGAACGCCCTTTGTATTCCGCTTGGTGACTTTCAGAAGGTCATCGATCATGCCAACCAGGCCATAGCCGATGGTGACCAGCAGAACAGCCCAGACATAGGAGTTGGCCAAGTCTGCCCACAGCAGGGTAGAGACCGTGCATCCCAGCAGGATCATCATCCCGCCCATGGTCGGTGTCCCTTTTTTGGTCAGCAGATGACTTTCCGGTCCCAGCTCCCTGATCGGTTGCCCTTGCTTCTGTTTGTGCTTCAGCCAGCGAATGATAGCCGGCCCGAAGACAAAGGCCACCAGCAGGGCTGTCAGCACAGCACCCCCGGCCCGGAAGGTAAGATACCGGAACAGGTTGAGGATGCTGAGATCGCCGGACAGCTGGGATAGATAATAGAGCATCGTGTGGTCTTCTTGTGATCCTTGGGTAGCAAGAGGAAACGGGCGGGGGCTTCCGGTCAGGTCGCCTCGCTTACGCTGTCGGTCATGGCTTCCAGGAAGGAGACAAGATGCCCCATCCGGGTACTGAATGATCCCTTGACCATCAGAACGTCGCCATTTTTCAGGGCCGGTGCAAGCAACGACGCCAGTGTGGCACTGTCAACGGCGTGGGCAGCCTTGATCGCGGGGGGAAGGGCTTCATGCAGGTTCATCATCAAGGGTCCAGCGGTATACACCTGCTCTATCCCCAGTGCCACAATTTCCTTTGCCAGGGCTGCGTGCCGTTCTGGACCGGTTGGTCCCAGTTCGCGCATGTCCCCCAGTGCGGCAATACGTCGTCCGCCCGGTCCGGGTTTTGCAACGGCAAGAGCTTCAAGGGCGGCGCGGACCGATGCCGGATTGGCGTTGTAGCTTTCATCGATCAGCGTGATACATCCACGCCTATCGGGCAGGGGGATGATCCGGGTCTGGCCCCGTCCCTGTGAGGGGACCAGCGTTGCCAGTGTGCGGGCGGCCTGTGTCGTGTCAAGCCCCAGTGCATGGACAACGGCAAGAGCGGCCAGGCTGTTGCGGGCCCAGTGTGCACCTGGTGCTCCGATGGTATAATTCAGTCCTTCCCGGTCAAGCCGTACAGAGACCTCGGTCTGCTCTGCCCCGATCACCAGATCCAGAAGCCGCACGTCAGCCTCGCCGTGTTGTCCGAAGGTCAGGATGTTCAGATTCAGATCCCGTGCCCGTGCTTCCAGGCGTTCGTAGAATGGATTGTCGCGGGGCAGGATGGCTGTGCCACCAGTCTGTACGCCTTCCAGAATTTCGGCCTTGGCATCAGCAATTTCAGAGACGTCACGGAAGAATTCCAGATGTGCATCCGAAACCCATGTGATCACGGCAATGTCGGGCCGGGCGAGGGCTGTCAGGGCGCGGAGTTCTCCGGCATGGTTCATCCCCATCTCGACGACGCTGTAGCGTGCATCGGCAGGTATCCGTGCCAAGGTAACCGGAACACCCCAGTGGTTGTTGAAGCTCCCGAAGGCGGCATGCGTGGGACCGAAATTGCCTAGGATATGCGCCAGCATGTCTTTGGTTGATGTTTTGCCAACACTGCCGGTGACACCAACCACGCGGCCACCAAAACGGTTCCGCGCTTCTCGTCCCAAGGCATGCAGGGCCGTAAAGGTATCGGAGACCATAATCAGCTGTTCTGGATTGACGTCTGGTACCGCCTTATGGACCAAGGCGCCGACCGCACCGGATTCAAGAGCCTGCCTTACCCAGTCATGTCCGTCGGAATTGGGGCCTTTCAGGGCGATGAATAGATCGCCGGGTGCTGTTGTCCGGCTGTCAATCGACAGGCCCGTGACCGGAAAAGCTCCGCTGCTTTTGCCGTCGGTAGCCTTGGCAATGTCCGATGATGTCCATAGGGTCATGGTGCCATCTCCTGTAGCATGCGGGCTTTCAGGGCTTCCCGGGCAACGTGGCGGTCATCAAAAGGAAGCGTGATTGCGCCGATGGTTTGCCCGCTTTCATGCCCTTTGCCTGCCAGCAACAGCACGTCGCCCGCACGCAGCATGGCAATGCCGGTGCGGATTGCTTCGCCGCGATCACCGATTTCAACAGCGTCCGGGCACCCGGTTCGTGCGTCAGCCCGGATGGCAGCCGGATCTTCGGTGCGTGGGTTGTCATCTGTCAGGATGACGCCATCGGCCAGACGATGGACGACCTCGCCCATCAGGGAGCGTTTGCCGGGATCGCGGTCGCCACCGCAACCAAATAGAACGATCAATCTCCCTTGTGTATGGGGCCTCAGGGCCAGTATGGCCTGTTCCAGGGAATCCGGTGTGTGGGCGTAGTCCACATACACAGCGGCTGTATCAGCACAGCTGCCTACATATTCCAGTCGTCCTGGCACCCCGGTCAGGCGGGGGAGTGTGGCCACAGCTGCAGCCGGTGTGACGGAGCGGTCGCAGGCCAGGACCAGTCCAAGGGCAGCAAGACTATTCATCGCCTGGAAATGCCCGGTCAGGGGCAGGTCAACATCCATCCTGTTACCCAGGACATCCAGCGACAGGGCTTGTCCGCGTAGACTGGCCCGGTTTTCAAGCAAGCGGATTTCATGTCCGTTTCTGCCATAACTCCAGACACGGCGCCCGGCTTTACGGGTTGCGGCATCCAGGATGCCATAGTCCGGACTGTCTGCATTCAGGACAGCAAGGCCACCCGGTTCCAGCACATCTGTAAACAAGCGTGTCTTTGCGGCCCGATAGGCTTCCATCGATCCGTGATAGTCCAGATGATCGCGGGACAGGTTGGTAAAGGCGGCGGCCTTGAGTCGCACGGCATCCAGGCGGAACTGGTCCAGCCCATGGCTGGACGCTTCCAGGCACAGGAAAGAGCAGGACCGATCCGCCGCCATGGCCAGAAGGCGATGCAGGCTGACCGGGTCCGGGGTGGTCATGCCTTCTGTGCAGTCAAAGTCGGGACCGGTCAGCCCCAGCGTGCCCAGGCTGGCGGCCCTTCTGCCCAGAAGGGTCATGATCTGGCGGAAAAAGACAGCCGTTGATGTCTTTCCGTTGGTTCCGGTGACAGCGGTTGTTGTTTCGGGCTGGCGTGCATAGAAGGCAGAGGCCAGCCGGGGCAAGTCGCGCCGGGGGTTGTCGGTTCCAAGAACAGGAATGCAGGATGCTTCACGAGGTGTGGTGGTGCCGTGTGCGGCAAGAATGGCTACGGCCCCCCGTTGAAGGGCATCGGCAATAAAATCCTGCCCGTTGGACCGGGTTCCGGGCATGGCAGCAAACAGGAAACCGCCTTTTACAAGCCGCGAGTCGGCCGTAATGCCAAGGATGTCTGTCCGGCAAGCCCCTTCATCCGGTTTCTGTATGCCGGCTTTTTCTGCCAGGTCACCGAGCAACATCAATACCTTCCTCTTCCACAACCGCTGTCCTGGCCACCCGTGCCTGGGCAGTTTTCATGGCCCTGACCTCAATCGGTTGGCCATTGACATGGGGCTGTATACCAAGAATGGGGCCAATTTCAGCAATGATCTCGCCGGCTGTTGGAACAACATTCCATCCCGATGTTGCAAAGCCCCATGTGGACTTCAGTCCTTTTGGCTCGTCCAGTGTGACAACCAGCGCATAGCGTGGATCATCCATGGGAAAGGCACCGGCAAAGCTGTTCATGTTGTTTTTGCGGTTGTATCCACCGGATGCAGAGATCTTTTCGGCTGTTCCTCCCTTGCCACCGACCATATAGCCGGGAACTTCGGCCTTGCGGGCCGTGCCATCCGTAATGACGGTCCGCATCAGTTTGCGCAGGGCCAGAGAGGTTTCCGTGCGCAGGACTTTCTGCGGTTCCGGATCACCGGCATCGCGTGGCAGCAGGGTGGGTTGAACCATGTAGCCGCCATTGACCAAGGGAGCCAGTCCCCTGATCATGCTGATCGGCGTGACCGCAATGCCGTGGCCAAACGATATGGTCATGGTATTGATGTCCCGCCATGGCTGGGGGTACAGCGGGTGGCCCGTTTCAGGAAGTTCGATACGGGCTGCGTCAAGAATGCCCAGCCTGCCAAGGAATTTCTTCTGGAATTCGGTTCCCAGCTGCATGGCCATCCGGGCCGAACCGATATTGGACGAGCGGGTCAGAATTTCGGCGACATTCAGCCGACGGTTCTCGCGGTGTACATCGCGTATGGTAAAGCGTGCCACTTTCAGCGGATTGATCGTGTCATAGCTGTCCTGCAGGCGGATCTGACCGGATTCCAAGGCCATGGCAGTATTGAACAGCTTGAAGATGGAGCCCATTTCATAAACGCCTAACGTGACCCGGTTGAAGCGGGCATTGGCATCAGAGGCTCCGAAGTTTTCCGGCTGATAATCAGGCAGTGAAACCAGCGACACGATTTCTCCGCTGCGTACGTCCATGATCACGGCACTTGCCGCTGTGGCGCTGAACTTTTCCATGTTGCGCAACAGAGTGTGGCGGACGGCATGCTGGACCCTGGCATCCACGGTCAGGCGCAGCGGGATGGAGGGGTTCTGGCGCAGGGCTTCGTTGAAGGTTAGTTCGGTTCCGGCAATGCCATTGTTGTCGGGGTCTGTGGCGCCAAGGACGTGGCTGAACAACGAACCCTGCAAATAGGCGCGCCGCTCGGCATTCTCGAAGAAGAGACCGGGGATGCCTTCGGAATTGACGCTTTGCTGCTGGTGTGGCGTCAGGTTCCTGTCAAGATAGACAAAGCGCCGACCGGATGTCAGGCGGTTGAACACATCGTGTCGGTTCAGGTGAGGCAGAACGGCGACCAGTTTGTCTGCGGCCTCGGCAGGGTTGATCAGTTTCTGGCTGTCGGCATACAGGTTGACGGTTGGCAGGTTTGTGGCAAGAAGAAGCCCGTTCCGGTCCACAATGTCTGCGCGTGTGTGTGTAATAACCTCGGTTTTCGCGACGGCCTTGGCCTTGTACGAGACTTGGTGGTCAACAGCTCCCAGGACCATGACGTCGAACAGCCGGACACTGATCCCGCAGAAAGCCAAGGTAAACAGGCTGGCTGTGACCAGCATGCGGACGCGCCCGGTTTCCAGGGCTTGTTTGATCTCTCCGTCCAGAACCACATGGGTTCCTTTCCGGTCAATGCCTGCGGATGGAAGCAGCTCTTCCCCTGGGTAGAGAAACGGTGCGACCTTCCGACGACGTGGGAACAGGCGGGCCATCATGCTATGGCTTCCCTGTTCTGGAGGGAACCCGGGATCGCGATGTATGCGATGGCACCATCTCCGGACTGGAATGGTTGGCCAGTGTCGGGGAGAAGGTTCCCTGATGTGCAGGGTTTTCAGGCTGTTGCAGCGGCAGGTCGGCAATCTGTGCCATGGCCTGTCCATCCAGGATACCAAGGCCCAGCAGGCGCGACGCAAGGTCCGCAATACGGGCCGGATCGTTCAGATAAGCCCATTCGGCAGACAGAACGCGAATTTCGTTGTGTGTCTTGTGGATATCCCGGTTGAGTCCGGCCAGCCGGTCTTCCAGGTTCTGGACCTGGAATTTCATCAGAAACATGCCGACACTGACGGCCAGCACAAGAAAAACCCATAATGCTGTGGTGCCGCGGATCATGCTGCACCATCCTGTGCGGGGCTATCGGTTCGGGTATCCACTCTCAGCTTTGCGGAGCGGGCCCGGGGATTTCGTTGTGCCTCGGCAGCCGAGCATTGTACGGCCTTGCGTCCTGACCCGACAAAGGTTGCTGGCGGGGGCGGTATTTCGCCCGGCAACAGGCGTGAGGCGCTTTTGGCAGAGCGTTCTGACAGGAAGGCCTTCACCTCGCGGTCTTCCAGGGAATGAAAGGACACAACAGCAAGCCGTCCACCGGGGGCCAGTATGGACTGGGCTCCCTCCAGGCCGCGGCGCAGTTCACCGATTTCATCATTGACGAAGATGCGCAGTCCCTGAAAAGTCCGCGTTGCCGGGTCTATGGTATCCTTGCCCTTATGCACGACAGAGCGGACAATCTCGGCCAGTTGACGGGTTGTCTGCAGCGGGCCGTTGTGGCGTTCCCGTACAATGGCCCGTGCGATGCGGCGCGACTGCCGCTCTTCGCCGAGGCGATACAGAATCGAGGCAATATCCTCTTCCTCAAAGGTATTGACTACGTCTGCAGCAGACAGACCGGCCTTTTCCATCCGCATGTCCAGGGGACCCTCGCGCATGAAAGAGAACCCTCGTCCCGGGGTATCGATCTGCATGGACGAGACCCCGACATCCAGGGTGATGCCATCGACAAGGCCAACGCCGGCTTGCTGCAGCAGGGCGGCCATGTCACCAAAACGACCGGGCAGGAACAGGAAGCGGCCGGGATAGCGGGAGGCCAGATCCTCTGCGCGCGGTGCGGCTTCGGGATCGCGGTCGATGGCAACAACGCATGTATCGCTTGAAGCTTCCAGAATGGCGCGACTGTAACCACCGGCACCGAATGTGCCGTCAACGTATGTTCCGCCACGGTGTACCTGCAAGCCATCCAGGACTTCGGTCAGCATAACCGGGATGTGCAGGGCTGTTTCTGTTGTCATGGTTCAGTCCCCGCTGCCAAGGTGCAGGGACGGGCGGCGTTCCGCTGCCCGGCGCCGGATTTCGGCTTCGGCCTTTTTCAGGGCAGATGGTTCCCAGATCTGGAAGGTGCGCCCCCGACCGACAAAAGCGGCCTCACTCGACAGCCCCGCATGTTCGAGCAAATCCTCGGGGACCATGATCCGGCCTTCGGTATCGAAGGCGAGCTGGCGTGCAGACGCAAAAACAAGCTGGGCCATTTCATCCTGTTCAGGTGAGAAAATATCCAGCCGATCCAGGCTGGAGGCAATCTTTTCAAGGCGATCCATGCCCATGCCATCCAGGCAGGATGTCGTGAAGGACGGGTAGCAGACAACACCGGCAAAGCCTTGCCCTGTCAGGGATGATCGCCACAGTGCCGGAACAGACACCCGTCCCTTCCGGTCAATCTTGTTGATGATCGTGGAAACGAAAAGCGACATCGCTTCCCAGGCCTTCCCATGGTTGGGCGGTGTGACCAGCACCGCAGGTGTGTCAAAAGCAACGCTTTCCGCTTTGGATACGCCCTGACCGACAGTGAAGCCGGTGGCCGGAGTCCGTGCTGGGCGGGAAGCAATTATGGTATGTCATGGTATGTCATGGGATCACATGGGTGTCAACGACACCTGCCCCGTGATAACGGGATTTGACCGCCGGGGAATAAAAGGCCGCATCCCGCATGAACGCTGACCTTTTTCATGAGCGTACAGGTTTTGTCGCGACGTATTTTATCGCGCAATGGTTTCTTTTCGTGGATTATGCGCCTGAGTGGCGGGGGGGGATGTGCCAGATGGCCTGTAAGCCGGGTTCTGTCCACGCACGGTTTGTGCGCTGGATGGTCATTCATCTGCGATGCCCGTTACCGGACACCTGGTGCGACCGACCCGGACGGCGGCCCGGAAAAGTGCCTGCCGCCTGTTGCGGCTGCCGTCCCTACTTGGTCTTGCTCCCGGTGGGGTTTACCATGCCGCCCCTGTTGCCAGAGGCGCGGTGCGCTCTTGCCGCACCCTTTCACCCTTGCTGCTGCCAAGGCCGCAGCGGTCTGCTTTCTGTGGCACTGTCCCTGGGGTCGCCCCCGCCGGACGTTATCCGGCACCGTTTTTCCGTGGAGCCCGGACTTTCCTCCCCCCGCCATCATCAAAGGTGGCAAGGGGCGACCATCCGGCCATCTGGCGAACCGGACCATAGAGCGTTCCGGGCCGGGGTCAAGCAGAAACAGTCAATTCGGGGTTCCATGGCGCGGGACATAGTGTCCGTCACGCAGGCAGACAAAGTGGCTGTCGACGTCCGGGTGTTCAACGGGATCACCGCTGTTGTCCTCGATCAGGCTTTGTTCAGAAACGTATGCGTGATAGGGGCCTTCGGTATTTTCTGCCAGAAGATGGTAGAAGGGCTGGTCTTTCGGAGGGCGCACCTCCTCCGGTATGGCCAGCCACCATTCCTCGGTGTTGGAGAAAATCGGGTCTACATCATAAACCACGCCGCGGAACGGGAAGATCCTGTGCCGGACAATCTGGCCAATTTCGAATCTTGCATGGCGTATGTTCATCGTTCCCCGACAGGCAAGGGCCCGAATCCGGGCCGGTTACGGGATAAGATGTGCCCTGAAGAACGATGATACAGGATATGTCCACGGGGCCCGCAAGCCATGTGCGATCAGAAGTACGTGATCAGGATGCTTCCCGGGCACTTTTTATGGCCGTCATGAGCGTGTTGGTGTCTACGGCCCCGGGTAGAATCCGGTCGCCAACGACAAAAGCCGGTGTGCCGCGAATACCCAGTGCCGTTGCCAGGGCGATGTTCTTCTCCAGCGTTCCGGCAATAGACTTTTGCTTGATATCCCGGTCAAGGCGCTTCATGTCCAGCCCGGCTTTCTGCGCTGTGTCACGGATGATGGCTTCGGTCAAGGCGCCGCGGCGCTCCATCATGGCTGTATAGAACGCCCGGTATTTTCCCTGCATGTGTGCAGCCAAAGCGGCTTCGGCCGCATTTGTGGACATCGGGCCAAGAACGGGAAGTTCCTTGAAAACAATCCGTACATTCGGATCTTGTTTCAGCACCTCCATCAAGGGTTTGAGCATCCGCTTGCAGTATCCGCACTGATAATCGGAGAAGCTGACGATTGTTACGTCACCCTTGGCGTTGCCCAGAACCGGATCGGCTGTTGAAGCCACCAGTTCGGGACGGCGGGCATCCAGGACGGAGCGCAGTTCGGTCTCTGCCTGTTCTGCCTGACGTGCCCGCAGGACGTCTATGGCCTCGGTAATCACCTCCGGATGTTCAAGAAGATAGGACCGGATTTCCCGGTGCAGCTCTGTCCTGTCGATCTGGGAAGAGGACCAGGTGGTTGTTGGTAAGGCAATGCCCGAGGCGATCAGGCCGGCAAGGCAAAGGGCAAGGCGACGAAGGAACGGGTACAGGGGCACTGGGGCACTCTCCGGATTTGTGTTTCGGGGCGTGAGCAGAGTGGAAAGGCCTACTTCTTGTCAAGCTGGTTCTGGGCTTCCATCTTGATGTCCTGAAGCCTCAGCCACAGGGGATGGCTTTGCCCCAGAAGCTTTTCGGCCTTTCCGGCATGAAAGGACGCCTGCGAGGGGTCACCGGTTTGCAGGGCGTATTCGGCCAGGGCATATGATGCCTGGCCTTCATTCCCGGTGCGGCCCCATGCTGTGCCAAGAAGTCTCCAGCCAAAACTGTTCTCCGGATCACGGGCTAGGGCTGTTCGCAAGACCTGTGCTGCTTCCTTCATGGCTTCGGGTGATCCACTTTCAATCAGGGCATGGCCATAGCTTGTGGCGATCAAGGGCTCGTTGGGCAGCAGCGAGACAGCCTTGCGATAGTTTGGCAGTCCTTCGGCAACCCGCCCATTTTCCACCAGCATTTGCCCGCGCAGTTCATGAAAGTAGGGATCGGACGGATACTCTTTCAGAAGGCCGTCAATCAGGGGCAGGGACTTGGCCGTATTTCCACGGCGGAAGTAGGCGATGGCGCGGGCATAGCGTCCCGCGACAGATTGGTCTGTTTCCGGATATTTCTGCAGGGTGCGGCCCTGGGTTTGCAGGAAGGCAAACATCTTGGCCACCATTCTCTTGTGTGCGGCCATCTGTGCCGTTGGTGCATGCGTTGTTGCGGAAGATTGTTCCACATGGGCGGCAACGGCAGATATGCGTTCTGCGTTCAGCGGGTGTGTCCGGACATAGGGATCCTGGCTGGCCGAGGCCAAGTATTCCTGACCTTCCAGGATATGAAAGAATTCCAGAAGCCCCTCTGCGGTTTGCCCGGTCTTGTCCAGGACCTTGAGGGCAAAGGCATCCGCTGAAGCTTCCTGTGTTCTGGAGAAAGAGAAATAGTTCCGGGTTGCCACGCTGGTTCCCAGTGATGTGACGGCCAGTCCGGCATCCGGCCGACCTGATGCCGCACCAATGGCAATACCTGCTGCCAGTGCCGCCAGGCTGGATATGCCGGCTTTTTCCAGGGCATCGATCCGGTTGACAATATGCCCTCCGGCAATATGTCCTGTTTCGTGGGCAATGACGCCGATCAGTTGTTCCGGGTTTTCGGTACGTTCCAGAAGGCCGGAGTGGATGTACATCCGTGATCCGGATGTAACAAAGGCGTTCAGCGACGGGTCATTGATCACCCGTATCCTGACACTGGCCGGTGGAATGCCGCCGGCTCGGAACAGTGGATCGGCATAGGAACGAATGATACTTTCTACTTCGGCATCCCGCAGGATGCCTCCACCCCGTCCGGCCAGGGCATTCCCCGGAATAATCGCCATGGCTGACAATGCCAGGACAGCGTATCGAAACATGCGAGTGATCGAGAAGAATATGTGCACAGTCTTGACCCCGGAAAGAGAAACAAAGCGTAGGGTGGGGATGTTTCCCCGTCAACGGGGGCTGTTTGTGGCGATGGTCATGACAGCCCTGGTCCCGGCTCTGTCCGGATGCTGGGATCCGGCCCGTGACCTGAAAACCGGAACAGTAGGTTATGTAAAAGGTTTTGCTGGCGGGATTGTGGCAGATGAGCCGCGGGCTGTTCTGGTCGGGCGTGATGTGCTGACGGCCGGTGGGTCAGCGGTTGATGCCGCTGTTGCCGCGGGTTTCTCGCTGGCCGTAACCCTGCCGTCATCTGCCGGTATCGGCGGGGGCGGCATCTGCGTGGTGCACGACCGGGCTCAAGGGACAACCGAGGTGCTGGACTTCCTGCCCGGACAGTCTTCTGCAGCCGTGCCAGCCCTGCCGCGTGGCTTGTTTGCCCTGCATGCCCGCTATGGCCGTATGCGGTGGGAAGAAATTCTTGGCCCGGCGGAGCAACTGGCCCGGTTCGGGGAACCCGTTTCCAGGGCACTGGCTGTTGATCTGGGCACGCATGGCGCCGGTCTGGTTCACGATTCCGCAGCGCGTCAGGTTTTTGCCCGGGGTACCGGCGAGCCGGTGCGGGCCGGCGATCATCTGACCCAAATGGATTTGGCGGCCTTCATCGGACGACTGCGCCGGAATCCGGCTGACTTGTATGGTGGTGTCCTGGGGCGCGAGTTTGTTGCCGCATCCAGGCATGCCGGGGCTTCATTGACCCTTGAGCATATGCGGTCGTGGAAGCCGCGCTGGGTCACCCCTGAAACGATCGTGAACGGGCATGATACCCTGTATACACCTCCGATGTCCGGTGCCGGTGGCAGCATTCATGATGCCTGGATCAAGCGTGCCGTTGCGCCCGTTGCAGGGCTGAGCGGCGGTGGTACCGGTTTTGTAGTGGTTGATCCGTCCGGTTCAGCCGTGGCGTGTGCGTTGACCATGCGCAAGCCGTTCGGAACCGGGCGGATGGTCCCCGGTTTTGGAAGCTTCCTGACACCTGCGTCCGGTGGCGATACGCCTCTGGCGGTTGCGTTGGCCATCAATGACCATGTCAACGAATTCCGCTCCGGTATTGCGGCGGCGGGTGCCGGGGCTGCCGGAAATGCGGTTGCCGTCTTGTCGTCCGCGCTGGGCAAAGGTGGGGATGATGTGCTGCCGAAATCCGTGATGGCACTCTCTTCGTCGGCCTCTGGTCCGGCCTTGGTCTCTGCCCTGCATTGTGACCGCGGCTTGCCGCCCTGGCCCGGCTCGTGTCGTGTAGCTGCGGACAGTCGCGGTGCCGGTTATGGCCTGCTGATTGGACGCCGTAGCGAATAGTTCCTTGTTTTGTATTGCGGGAACCCGGCTGGGCTGTTGCTCAGCCGGGTTTTTCGTGCCCCGGTACAGGGGCAAGGCGCCCTCCGGTCATTGGGCGGGGGCAGCCGGTTGTACCGGGGAAACTTTGCGGCAGCCCCCTGATATGGCGCACGGCCAGAAAGGCAAAAGCCTGTGCTTCCAGGGCATCGCCGTTCCATCCGACAGCTTCAACCGGATCGACGTTCCCAAGGGTTGCCCGCAGCCCGGACATCAGCGCGGGATTGTGGCGTCCTCCCCCGCAGACCAGCCATCGGTCTGGAGGTGTCGGCATCCAGCGCAGTGCCAGGCGGACACTTTCAACGGTGAATGCTGTCAGGGTTGCGGCGCCGTCAGTCGCACCCAGAGAGTTGATATGGCGCATCATGCCCGCAAAATCATCCCGGTCCAGGGACTTGGGGGGTGGCTTGTGGAACCATGGGTCATCCAGCATGGTGGCCAAGGCCTTGTGGTCAACGGTTCCGGCCTTGGCCAGGGCGCCGTCGGTATCAGCTGGAATGCCGGTATGGCGCTGGGCCCAATCGTCGAGCAGGGCATTGCCCGGCCCGGTGTCAAACGCCATCAGGGGCCCATGGGGTGTGATGACCGTGGCATTTGCCACCCCGCCGATATTGAGCACCACCGTTGTATCGGCCACAGATCCCAGCAGGGCCTGATGATAGACCGGCACCAGTGGTGCCCCCTGTCCTCCGGCAGCGACATCGGCACTGCGGAAGTCAAAGGCAACCGGTGTACCGGTCAGGGCTGCCAGTCGCGCACCATCCCCGATCTGCCGGGTTTGTCGTTGCTGGGGCCGGTGCAGGATGGTTTGGCCGTGAAAGCCGATAATCCCGATGTCCTGCGCGCCCAGCCCTGCTTTCTCCAGCAGGGCTGATACGGCCCGGGCGTGTACGTCGGTCAGGGTTTGTTCTGCAAGCCGGACCTGTTCTGTGTTGTCCTTCTCCCCCAGGATCCCGCGCAGTGTATCGCGGAAACCATCCGGCCAAGGTTGGGTCAGGAAAGGGCCAAAAGCGTGGACCCGCTCACCATCCGTTTCGATCAGGGCGGCATCCACACCGTCCAGCGACGTGCCGCTCATCAGTCCCAAGGCGCGGCAGGGCAGGTGAAGCATTGAGGTTCCGGCTCCGTTGTCGTGTCTGGGCAGGTATGCTAAAGCTTGCCCCCTGTCCTGATTTCTACCCCTGTTTTGACTGCTGTACAAAAGGAACCTGTCGATGAATACCGCTGTTTACACCCCCCGCTCTGAATTTCTTCGGGTGGTGAGCGAGCGGGGCTATTTTCACCAGTGTACCGACCTGGCAAACCTTGACAATGCCTTGTGTGCCGGGGTTGTACCGGGTTATATCGGCTTTGACTGCACGGCCGACAGTTTGCACGTTGGTTCCCTGATCCAGATCATGCTTCTGCGCTGGCTTCAGAAGACCGGGCACAAGCCGGTGGTTCTGATGGGCGGCGGTACAACGCGTATCGGTGACCCTTCTGGCAAGGACGAAGCCCGTCGCCTGCTGTCCAATGAGCAGATTACGGCAAACATGGCCGGTATTCGCAAGGTGTTTGCCCGTTATCTGACGTTTGGTGATGCTGCCACCGACGCCATGATGGTGGACAACAATGACTGGCTGTCCGGTATCGATTACATCACGTTTCTGCGTGAGTACGGTGTCCACTTCACTATCAACCGGATGCTGTCCTTTGATTCAGTCCGTTTGCGTCTGGACCGGGAACAGCCGCTGACGTTCCTGGAATTCAACTACATGATCCTTCAGGCGTATGACTTCTGCGAGCTGGCCCGGCGGAAAGGGGTGCGCCTGCAAATGGGGGGATCCGACCAATGGGGCAATATCGTCAACGGGGTGGAACTGACGCGGCGCGTGCAGGGTGGTACAGAGTCGTATCGTGAGGTGTTTGGTCTGACCTCGCCGCTTCTGACAACAGCATCCGGTGCCAAGATGGGGAAATCAGCCAGAGGCGCCGTGTGGCTGAACGAGGAGCGCCTGCCGGCCTATGACTTCTGGCAGTACTGGCGCAACACCGAGGATGCGGACGTCGGGCGTTTCCTGCGCCTGTTTACGGAGTTGCCCCTGGATGAAATTGCACGTCTTGAGTCTTTGCAGGGGGCTGAAATCAACGAAGCCAAGAAGATTCTGGCAGATGCGGTTACAGCTTTGGCCCGTGGTGATGAGGCAGCGGTTGCGGCGCGCCGTACCGCCGAGGAAACGTTTGAACGCGGCCGCGCCGGTGATGATCTGCCATCGGTGTCCCTGGATGGTTCTGCCTTGGATGCGGGCGTTTCTGTGCTTGATGTTCTGGTTGCAACCGGGTTGGCAGCATCCAAGGGCGAGGCCCGGCGTCTGGTGCGTGGTGGGGGTGTTCGCCTTAATGATTCCCGCGTTGGGGACGAAGCCTTTTGTCTGACCCGTACGGATCTGGTGGATGGTATTGTACGTCTTTCGGCCGGTAAAAAGAAGCACGCATTGGTGCGTCTGGGCTGATTGTTGGCCTTTCGGGTGCGGTTGGATTCCGGCTTTCTGGCGGAAACCCAACCGCACGGTTTTGTCCTTCCGGATATTTTGCACTTTTAGGGCTTGATTGTATGCTTTCTTTCCGCTAACGTGTGTACACAGCGCCGATTTGCTTCTCAGCTTGCGGGCGCTTAATAAATGCGGCTAAAGCGAGTGCACGGGAATACCCAAAGCGCCGCAGGCCGCAAGGCTTGGCGGTTTTTTTGTTGCCCGGAGGATCCTGAATGATCCGTCTTGTTGATTTGTGCAAGGTATATCCTGCCCGCAAGGGCACTTTGCCTCATGCTGCCCTGAAGGGCATCACCCTGACCGTAGGGGAAGGGGAGGTCTTTGGTATTATCGGTCGTTCCGGTGCCGGGAAATCAACCTTGTTGCGGACGATCAATGTTCTTGAGCGCCCGACCAGCGGCTTGGTGGAAGTTGATGGCATCGATGTCCTGGCCCTGAGCAAGAGGGAACTTCCCCTGTTTCGTCGTCGGGTCGGGATGGTTTTCCAGCACTTTAATCTGTTGTCCTCGCGCACGGTGTTCCAGAACATCGCTTTGCCACTGGAGCTGGCGGGGGCCTCGCGTGCCGATATAAAGGCGGCGGTGGAGCCGCTCCT
This sequence comes from Haematospirillum sp. H4485, assembly GCF_012102745.1. Taxonomy (GTDB): domain Bacteria; phylum Pseudomonadota; class Alphaproteobacteria; order Rhodospirillales; family Rhodospirillaceae; genus Haematospirillum. Next base: position 105,321 of record NZ_JAAVSY010000002.1, on the reverse strand, counting down.
GCCTTTGGTCGGACTGGCAGACAAGCGTGACCGTTATCCGTCGGAACTATCCGGTGGACAAAAGCAACGGGTTGGCATTGCGCGGGCCTTGGCCAGCAAGCCCCATGTTCTGCTGTGTGACGAGGTAACCTCGGCTCTTGATCCGGAGACCACACGCCAGATCCTGCGCCTTTTGAAAGATATCAACCGGCGTCTTAACCTGACCATGGTGGTGATCACCCACGAAATGGAGGTGGTACGCCTTTTGTGTGACAAGGTTGCCGTCATGGACCACGGTGAAGTGGTGGAAAGCGGTACGACAGCCGATGTTTTTGCTGACCCCCGTCACCCGGTGACCCGTTTGCTGCTTGCGCATGGTCACGAGGAAGAAGACGGCAATGTGATTCCCCTGGAGAACGGCCATGCCTTCGATTCACGAACTGCTGCTCGATAGTGCCACGATCGGCATCTTGTGGGAGGCAACCCTGCAGACGCTGTACATGGTCTCGGTGTCCCTGTTCCTGAGTGTGCTGCTTGGTGCTCCGCTTGGGGTGCTGTTGGCCACAAGCCGTCGGGGTGAGCTCTTCGAGATGCCTTGGTTCCAGGTTGTGGTTGGGCCGGTTGTCAATGCCGCCCGGTCGGTGCCCTTTATTATTCTGGCCGTCGCCATTATTCCGTTTACACGGCTGGTGGCCGGGACCTCTATCGGGACAACGGCGGCAATTGTTCCGTTAACCGTGGCCGCAGTACCCTTTCTGGCCCGTATTGTCGAGGGGGCTGTGCGCGAGGTAGATGCCGGTCTGGTTGAAGCTGCCCAGGCAATGGGCGCAAGGCCCTTGCAGGTGGTGTTCAAGGTATTGCTCCCCGAAGCCCTGCCGGGTTTGATCCACGGTATTACCCTCGCCTTGGTGGCGATGATTGGGTACTCCGCCATGGTGGGTGCTGTTGGCGGGGGTGGTCTTGGGGATTTGGGAATCCGTTATGGTTATCAGCGCTTCCGTCCGGACGTGATGATTGCCGTGGTGGTGGTCCTGGTGGCTCTGGTGCAGGGGCTCCAGACACTGGGGGACTGGTTGGCCCGCAAGGCTGACAAACGAAATATCCAGTAACGGGATACGCAGATTATAAAGGGGTTCTACAATGCGTTTGTATGGTGTTCTGGCTGCGGCCGCTGTTGTTACAGGTACCCTGATTTCTCTTGCCCAAGCCAAGGAGATCCGTATTGGCGTGACGCCAGGCTCGCACGAACAGGTTGTCGAGAAGGTGGCCGAGCTGATCAAGACGAAAGGGCATACCCTGAAGATTATCACCTTCAGCGACTATATTCTGCCCAACCAGGCTTTGGCCAACGGTGATCTTGATGCCAACAGCTTCCAGCATGTTCCGTATCTGGAACAGCAGAAAAAGGGGCTGGGGGTTGATCTGGCCGTGGCCGGGACAAACTTTGTCGAGCCAATGGGGGTTTACGCGCGCACGGTGCGGTCCCTGTCCGACCTGAAAGAGGGGGCAAAGGTTGCCATCCCCAATGATCCATCCAATGGTGGCCGGGCGTTGCTCCTGCTGGCAGCCAAGGGCGTGATAACCGTCAATCCGTCTGCCGGCATGACGCCCGGTGCGGCGGATGTGACCGGCAATCCGAAAAAACTGAAATTCATAGAACTGGATGCCGCCCAGCTGCCACGTTCCCTGGATGATGTTGATATTGCGGCGATCAACACCAACTATGCCCTGGAGGCGGGCCTCAACCCGCTGAAAGATGCTATTGTGATTGAAGATGCCAGCAGCCCGTATGCCAATATTATTGTCGTCCGGTCAAAGGACAAGGACGAGGGCTGGGTCAAGGATCTGGTGGCGGCCTATCAGGCAGAAGACATTCGTACCTTCATCCGGGATACCTTCAAGGGGGCGATTGTTCCGGCGTTCTGATCCGTTTGTTTCCGCGAAACAGCGCCCCGATGTGGGCGCTGTTTTTTATGGCGCAAGAGCGCAGGCGCTATAACACGGTCGCCCTGTTCGTGTTTTCAGGGGGCAACCTGGTCGCGCAGGCCCTGTAGCCATGACAGTCTCTGTTCTGCCCGCAGTATTTCTTCATCCAGCCAGCGTGTCATGTAGCCGGAATCAGCGGCTGTCGCATCGCGCAGATCAGCCAGTCGGGCCAAGCCTGTTTCCTGTGTTTCCACCAGAAGATCAACCTGTTCACGCTGATCTTCCGGGGGAAGGAGGTGGAGGAAACGGAACTTCAGTGCAGTGACAAGCTTGGACAGATCGCTGGCAGGCCGCAGGGGGGCTGTCATCAGGGTACGGAATGCATTCCGGCCGGCCTCTGTTATGGCAACACGCGCGTTGTCTTCCATGCCCTTTCCATCCAAAGGTTCAATCAGTCCTTCGTAGCGCAGCAGCTCTACTGACGTCCCCATCAGCTCCAGCGATGGACCGGACAGCCGCGTAATAAAAAGTCGTGCAGAGGAGGCCAGATCAGCGTAATGCATGGTACTCTGGTATACAGTTCCCAGAATGCACAAGCGTATGGCTTCGCGCGGGGTCAGGGTTTTGTCGGAAAACATCAGGTACGCTCCGGGAAGGCAGAACCGAACAAGGATACGCTCACTATAGGGCTGTTGTGACCCGGAATCCACATCATTTATGATAATGATAACTAATATCAATAAGGGTGGTGATGGCGTCCCTGTTGCTCCATCTTGTCTTGAGGGGTAAGAAGGACATTCTTTTACAGGCAGGAGTAATACTGTGCGGTCTGTGTGTCGGAAAGTGATGGTTCTGGGGTCCGTATGTTTGCTGGCGGTCTCTGTGGCCGGTTGTACCGGGGCACCATGGGTTGACAGCCGGCGTGAGGCTGGATCCCCCGGCAAGCAGGTTGGGGCTTCGACCATGGATCGCATTGTGATCTGCCACGTTTCGGATGAAGATCCAGCTGTTCTGCAGGACATGGCGGATGCGCAGTGCCGCAGAACCGGTCGGACAGCCCTGTTTTCCCATACATCACACTGGCAATGTTCGGTCGCAACACCGCATCGCAGTTATTACAAGTGCTCCGGCGCAGGCAGTGATCCTGAGCCCGAAGCAGCGGATCCGGATTCCCGGGAATAGAGCTGGTCGTGTATCCAGCTGATGGCGATCACACCGGCCCCGTGGTCATACAGATTGGCATGTTCGCCGTCAGGGAACGTAATTCTTTGCTTGGGGCCGGGGTGTGCTTCCAGAAGTTCCTGGCTGTGCGTGTGGGGCACCGTTTCATCTTTCTCGCCGTGCAGCAGCAGAACCGGTGCCCGTACTTGACCGATACGGCGCAGTGACGTAAAGCGGTCAAGTGCGACAGCCCGGGCCGGAAGCCATGGATAAATTCCTTGGGCGACATCCGGGATACTGGTAAAGGCGGCCTCCAGAATCAGCCCACGAGGCGGATGTTCGGTAGCAAGCCAGGTGGCCACACCGCTTCCCAGCGACTCACCATGATAGAAAAGACGATTTTCACGCACGCCTTCTTCCAGAACATAGTTGCGTGCCGCTACCGCATCGATCCGCAGGCCATCTTCGCTGGGGGAGCCGGGATTTCCGCCAAATCCCCGATAATCCGGTGCCATGACGCCAAAGCCGGCATCCAGATACAGGCGGATCTTGCGGGCTACCCACGCCCGGTTTCCCGAATTGCCGTGAAAGATAATGACAGTCGCTGCCTCTTCCGACGGGGGTGGAGACCACCAGGCCGCAAGAGCCAACCCGTCGGTTGTGCGGAACAGGATTTCACGCATTTCCGGCACATCATTGGCCTTTGGCGGGGCCGGTATTCCTTCCGGCTTATACAGAAGGTGACGCTGGAAGGCGAACATGCCAAAAACAGCCAGAACATAGAGGGCAATACCAATGCCCAGTGTTGCCCCTGCTATGTTGACCAAGTTGTTCATTGTCTATCCGCTGTTGGCCGTGTCGGCGTATCCCTTGATCTTCTGTGCCAGTGATGCTGCCATGAACGGATCAAGATCGCCATCCAGAACACCCTGGGTATCGGATGTTTCAAGGCTGGTCCGCAGGTCCTTGACCATCTGGTAGGGTTGCAGCACGTACGAACGGATCTGATGCCCCCAGCCAATATCTGTCTTGGCGTCCTGCTCGGCCTGGCTTGCCGCTTCGCGTTTCTGGAGTTCCAGCTCGTACAGGCGGGCTTTCAGCATTTTCCAGCAGGCATCGCGGTTCTGGTGCTGCGACCGTTGTGTCTGACAGGCCACGACAACACCTGTTGGTATGTGGGTAATACGCACGGCGGATTCGGTCCTGTTGACGTGCTGTCCACCCGCCCCTGATGCCCGGTAGGTATCGATCCGGCAATCGCTTTCGGCAATCTCGATCTCGATGTTGTCATCAACAACCGGGTAGACCCATACCGACGAGAACGAGGTATGCCGTCTGGCCGAGCTGTCAAACGGTGAAATGCGTACCAGCCGGTGCACGCCACTTTCGGTTTTCAGCCAGCCATAGGCATTGTGCCCCTTGACCTGAAGGGTGACAGACTTGATGCCAGCTTCTTCACCTTCCGATTCCTCGAGAATCTCGACGCTGTAGCCGTGTTTCTCGCACCAGCGGGTATACATGCGCATCAGGATGTTGGCCCAGTCCTGGGCTTCGGTACCGCCGGCCCCCGCATTGATTTCCAGATAGGCGTCATTGGCGTCTGCCTCGCCGGAGAGCAGGCTTTCCAGCTGGCGCTTCTCGGTCTCCGCGTGAACCTGGCGCAGGGCGGCCAGTCCTTCCTCGACGGTTGGCTCATCACCTTCAGACTCGCCAAGTTCAACCAAGGTGCAGGCATCCTCAAACTCCTCTTCCAGCTTGCGAAAGCTGGTCAGGGCTTGTTCCAGGCGGGTGCGTTCCTGCATCACCTTCTGGGCTTCAGCCGGTTTGTCCCACAGGGCCGGGTTTTCAGCCAAGGCGTTCAGTTCATCCAGTCGGAGGTGGGCTGTATCCCAGTCAAAGATGCCTCCTCAGCAGGGCCATTGCCTGCTTGATCTCATCGGCCATCGCCTGTGCTTCAGCGCGCATGGTTTCGTATCTTTCCTGTTCGCTTTTATGTCCGTGTCCGGCATTGCACCTGACGGAGGAGGGTTTTATGGCATCTTGCCCGTGGTATCAACCCTGCGGCATGGGATACCTGCATTCAGTACAGCCCGCCGGCCCGGGGTTGGCCATCCTGGCGGGGCGGGGGGCGTTTTGCACTGTCGGCTGGTTCGCGGTACACATCGGCAGGGCCAAGAAGTGCGTCTTCGTCGGTAATGACGGCATCGTCCTGGCTTTCAACGCTTTCTGCCATGGCTGCCGATCCGTCAACAACGGCGCCGGTGGTAAAGCCCGGGCTGTTGCCGACCTTGAACGCTTCCTGGACGACATCGCTGTCACCGGGCATAGCCAGGCGGCCGCTGCGGTGATCCACCCGGACCAGCTGGATCCCGCGTGGGACCGCGAAGGGGCGTACCGGCTTTCCTTTCAGGGCTTCTTTCATGAAATCGTGGAAGATTGGCAGAGCTGTACTGGCACCTGTTTCCCGCTGCCCCAGTGACTTGGGTTCATCAAACCCGACAAAGGCGCCAACAACCAGATCCGGGGTAAATCCGACGAACCAGGTGTCGTTGCTGTCATTTGTGGTTCCGGTTTTGCCCGCCATGGGAACCCCGAGCGGTGCGAGGCGACGTGCCGTACCATATTGGACCGCACCTTCCAGAATATGCACGATCTGGTACACACTGCGTGGATCTGCAATCTGTTCCCGGTAATCCGGGATTTCCGGCATCGGCTGTCCTGTCCAGAACACATCCCGGCAATCCGGGCATGGGCGTGTGTCATGCCGGTATACTGTTGTGCCGCTGCGATCCTGGATTCGGTCGATCAGGGTTGGTGTGATCCGTTTTCCGCCGTTGGCCAACATGGCATATGCTGTTGTCAAGCGCAGAACCGTGGTTTCCCCGGCACCGAGGGATGAGGCCAGATTGCGCGGGAACTTCCGGTCGATACCGAAAATTTCAGCGGTGTGTGCAACCTTGTCCATGCCGGTGGCCTGGGCCAGGCGGATGGTCATCAGGTTTCTGGACTTCTCCAGCCCGACCCTCAGGGTGGTTGGGCCATAGTATTGGCCGGAGTAGTTTTTAGGTTTCCAGAGCGGCAGGCCCGGGCCCTGGTCGTACACAAAGGGGGCGTCCATGATCAGGGTTGACGGGCTGAATCCCGACTCAAGGGCAGCCAGATAGATAAACGGCTTCAACGCTGATCCCGGCTGGCGCAGGGCTTGTGTGGCGCGATTGAACTCCGACCGTTCGGACGAAAAGCCACCCACCATGGCCAGAACGCGCCCGGTGTGGGGATCCATGGCCACAAGGGCCCCCTCTACCTTGGGGATTTGTTCCAGGCTGTATTCATGTGCCCGGTTGGTTTCCCCAACCAGGATGATATCGCCAACCTTGACGATAGCGCCCGGGCTTTGCGCCCGTGTCCATTTCATGGACTGAAAGGAAACGGTCCCGGTGCTGCCGTCGGCAAAGCCAACCACGACCCGTTCCCGTTCAACCTTCAGAACGGCGGCCAGTCCCCAATGTTCGGGTGTGCCAAGGGGGGGGCGGAATGTGCCCAGAACCTGTTTCCAGGCACCCGGGTCAGCCAGCTCTGCCAGAACACCCCGCCAGCCATGGCGGCGGTCATAGGCAATAAGGCCGTTATGCAGGGCTTTTTCAGCAAGGTGTTGGTAGATAGGGTCCAGTGTTGTCCGGACGGCAAGGCCCCCCTTGTAAAGGGAATTCTCGCCATAGCGGGCGACAATCTGACGGCGGACTTCTTCTGCAAAGAAATCAGCGCTTTGGACATACTCTGTTTCATCGCGGGCCCTGGTTTCTAGGGGGTCTGCCAGTGCTGCGGTGGCTTCTTCCGGGCTGACGTTGCCGTCTTCCAGCATTCTCATGATGACCCAGTTGCGTCGCTCTAGGGCAGCGGCGTGTTTGCGTACCGGGTGATAGTTGTTTGGGGCCTTGGGGACAGCAGCCAGATAGGCGGCTTCGGCAACGGTGAGCTGATCCAGCGTTTTGTTGAAGTAATTCAGGGCTGCTGCTGCTACGCCATAGGAACCGTAGCCAAGATAGATTTCGTTCAGGTACAGCTCCAGAATATGATCCTTGGAGAAGGCCTGCTCGATACGCAGGGCCAGAATGGCTTCCTTGATCTTGCGCTCTATGGAGACCTCGTTGGTCAGCAGAAAGTTCTTGGCGACCTGTTGCGTGATTGTAGAGGCGCCAACCGGGCGTTTGTCGGAACCGAAATTGCGGGCATTGACGATAACCGCGCGGGCCAGGCCTGTCAGATCCAGGCCGTAGTGCTGGTAAAAGTTCTTGTCTTCAGCGGACAGGAAGGCATCGACAACCCGGCGGGGGACGGCGGAGACAGGAACAAAAACCCGTTTCTCGACAGCATATTCAGTAATCAGCCGCCCGTCGCCGGCATAAAGGCGCGTTGTGATCGGTGGCTGGTAGTCAGCCAGCTGCCGATAGTCCGGCAGATCACGTCCAAAGTGCCACATAACGCTGCCAACAACAGCGATCCCGGCGATAATGGACAAAAGCAACAAACTGAAAACAACCACCAGAACCCTGGACATGGGCGGGTATACCTTTGTTTCACGGCGCCGCTGCCGCAGATGCCTATACGTCTGAGAAGCCGAACACTATAGCGGCTGAAGGTCACGCCAGCTACCGAAGTTTGGTGTCTGTTTCATGGCAGAGAGGCTTTTTGGGTGGCCGAGAAATAACGGTCTATGGCGCGGACCATGGCTGATGCCAGTTTCTTGCGATAGCCCCGGGTTCGCAGCAGGCGTTCTTCATCACGGTTTGTCAGATAGCCCATTTCCATCAGGAATGACGGAATATCAGGTGCTTTCAGGACAGCAAATCCGGCAAAACGGTGTGACCGCGGCAGCAGTGTGACGTCGCGCCGCAGTTCGGCAATCACAATTTCAGCCAGCCGGGATGACAGGTTCATGGTCTCCCTCTGGGCCAGGTCAATCAGGATGTTGGTGACTTCCTTGCTCTCGTGGCTCAGGTCGATTCCGGCAATAATGTCCGCCTTGTTTTCCGATGTGGCAAGGGCGGCAGCCTCGGCGTCAGAGGCATTGTCCGACAGGGTATAGACGGAAAGGCCCCGTATCGATGGTTTGGCACCGGCATCGGCGTGTATGGAAATAAACAGGTCGGCCCGATGCGTGCGGGCAATGGCCACGCGCTCCCTTAGTTGAAGGAAGATATCCCGGTCCCGTGTCAGGTGTACCGTGTACCGGCCCGTTTTATCCAGGGCAGCTTTGAGTTCCCGCGCTGTGGACAGGGTCAGGTTTTTCTCGAAAATACCGGATACCCCGGTGGCGCCGGGATCAATGCCTCCATGGCCCGGGTCAAGGACAATCACAGGCTTGGCCGGAGAGGGTACGGCCTTTCGCTTTTCCGGTGTCATCGGCTGGCGGGGTGGAGCGTTGTCGGCTTGTGTTGTTGCCGGCTCCGTATCCTGTGGGCCATGTTTGGGGCGAAATGTGCCGGTCCGGTTTCTTGGTCCGGCAGAGCGCTGGAACATAGCTGCGTCAACGGGTGCCAGATCCACCACCAGACGCCAGCTGGTTTGTTCCCCCGGGGGGAGAACAAACATATTCTTCACGGCAGCAGGTTCTGCCAGATCCAGGACAATACGCGAGTTGCCGGGCTGGAACAGGCCATAGCGCATTGCCTTGACCAGAAGGCCCGGTTTCCCCGGAACAGTGGGTTGTTCGAACTGCCAGTCAATTTCCGGAAGATCGATGATGATCCGTGCCGGGTTCGTCAGGGAGAAGGCACTGAACGGGACGTCGCCGGTTACATCGATCACAACACGGGTAAACGTTCCATGGTTGCCCAGGCGTACATTCCGTGCGCCAACCGCTTCCGCCCCGTGGCTGGAGAACAGGACGACCCCGGCCAGCCCGGCTGCACCAGCCAGGATAGCCCGCCGTGACAGGCAGGGATATTCCAGTCCATCCCGGGCGGGGGCAAAAGCGACAAGTGTATTTCTGGAAGGAGTCTTGGGCGTGTCCATGGTATCCGGTATCGAGGAAATGTCAGCCAGGGCAGGGTGTATCAGTATCAGGCGGTGGCGTGCAGGTGTTCTGTGGTGGCCCCAATCATCCTTGGGTAGCGTTTTGTCCCGTTTCACTGCTCCGGGACGATATTGGCGTATGGCATCCAGTGCGGATCATATGGCGCTATTTCGCAAGTTTGACAAGTTTCTCCACGTGCTAGCCTTCTTGCAACAGCAAAGCTGCGGCGTATCTGCAAGATCCGGACGGGTGCCGAAGGGATGTGATAGCGGGGTATTGCTGAACAAAATGTTGTACCCGGGGGCACGGACCGTTATTGTCATCGGTGATGGGTTACCGTTGCCAGACAGGCGTTGGACAGTTTTCCTGCCATATTACTCCCTTACCTCCTCACAAGCCCTGCGTTGCTGGATTCTCGGGAGGGGGCGGGGGTAGCGTCTGAACAGGCTGTGTGGCGTGTGTGCTTTACCAACGGACGCGGCCGGTCAAGCCGGTTCAGAGAAGGTTCGTGGTGAAGGGGGAGTATCGCACCGCAGCAATCCGGCAGGCTGGTTAACCCAAGGTAAACGGTATTAACCACAAAGATTCGAGGCTTTTGTGCAGCCCCACGTCGCCATGGATGTAACACAGTTTTCTTTTTCGCTCCGCAGTCGGCAAGCCGGCGCGGTGCGTGGTGGCTGTGTCCTTGGTGACATGATGCGTGGCGCCGGAAGCCTTGTCGGCACGATTTCCCAAAGGCTGCCCCAAGTTCGGGGTATGCCGGCGGTGACACGGAGTTTCAGGGCTTATGGCCAAGCGCATGTTGATCGATACGACCCACCCGGAAGAAACACGGGTTGTGGTTTTGAATGGGACACGGCTCGAACAGTTTGATGTCGAGACCTCAACAAAGAAACAAATAAAAGGGAACATATACTTAGCAAAAGTTATTCGTGTAGAGCCATCCCTCCAGGCTGCTTTTGTTGAATATGGCGGCGGGCGTCATGGTTTCTTGGCTTTCAGTGAAATCCATCCGGACTATTACCAAATTCCGGTTGCTGACCGTCAGGCTCTGTTGGCTGAAGAGGCTGCCCGTGCAGCGGAAGAAGCCGAACGCGAAAACGTTGCCGCAGAGCAGGAAGAGGTTGAGGGAGCCGTCGATGAAGGCGGCGATGTGCAGGCCTATCGTTCCCGCCGTCCATCCCTGTTGCAGTCCTATAAAATTCAGGAAGTGGTCAAGCGCCGCCAGATTATGCTGGTGCAGGTAGTCAAGGAAGAGCGGGGCAACAAGGGGGCCGCGCTGACAACCTACCTGTCTTTGGCCGGGCGTTACTGTGTGTTGATGCCCAATACGGCTCGTGGGGGCGGTGTTTCCCGCAAGATTACAAACGCCGCTGACCGCAAGCGGTTGAAGGAAATCATGAGCGATCTGGATGTTCCGTCCCAGATGGCAGTGATTTTGCGTACAGCCGGTCAGGAACGGTCCCGCGCCGAAATCAAGCGTGACTACGAATATCTTATCCGAACTTGGGTCCAGATACGGGATATCACCATGCAGTCCTGTGCCCCGGCCTTGGTGCATGAGGAAGGTAATCTGATCAAGCGCGCCATTCGTGATATCTATTCTACCGATATAGATGAAGTGCTGGTGGAAGGTGAGGACGGATACCGCGTTGCAAAGGATTTCATGAAAATCCTGACTCCCAGCCATGCGCGCCGTGTTCAGCCTTACCGCGATCCGTCCATGCCGTTGTTTCACCGTTTCCAGGTGGACAGTCAGCTGGATGCCATGCACAACCCGACGGTGCAGTTGAAGTCTGGCGGGTATGTTGTCATCAACCAGACAGAGGCACTGGTTGCCATCGATGTCAATTCCGGGCGTGCCACCAGGGAACGTCACATCGAGGAAACGGCACTGAAGACGAACCTGGAAGCGGCCGAGGAAGTGGCCCGTCAGTTGCGTCTGCGGGATCTGGCCGGTCTGGTGGTCATTGACTTTATCGATATGGAAGAGCCCCGCAACAATGCGGCGGTAGAGCGGCGTCTGAAAGAAGCCCTGCGGTTGGACCGTGCCCGTATTCAGGTGGGCCGGATCAGTATGTTTGGTCTTCTGGAGCTTTCACGCCAGCGTTTGCGTCCATCCCTTATGGAAACAAGTTTTCAGCCCTGTCCCCGTTGCGCCGGTACGGGCATGGTGCGTTCTGTTGAAAGTGCGGCGGTTCATATTCTGCGGGTGATCGAGGAAGAGGGTGTGCGCCGTCGTGCTTCCGAGGTTGTGGTTCATGTTGCAACGCCGGTTGCCTTGTATGTGTTGAACAACAAGCGTGCGGCCCTGACCGAGATTGAACAGCGTTATGCCCTGACGGCCTTCCTGAAGGGTGATGACAGCTTGATTCCACCAGAGTGTCGGATCGAGCGGCTGAAGCCTGCTATATCGCTTCCCGCTGCCGGTGTTCGTTCTATACCGATTTCTGTTCAGCCCGATCTGGATGAGGAAGAGGACGATCTGCCCGTTTCCGGTGACGAGGTGCTTGCTGAAGTTCCAGTCGCCGCTGTGGGTGAGCCTGTCTCTGTCGTTGTCTCCCAAGGCGGGGAACCGGGTGAGGGAGAAGGGGGGGATCCTCGCAAGCGGCGCAAGCGGCGTCGGCGTCGGCGTCGTGACGGAGCTGTGATGCCTGTGGAGCCGTCAGGCAGTGATCTTACCGTGTCCGGTGATATGGGTGTTGATGATGCGGTTGTCGCGGTTGATGGCGATGACTCTTCTGATGAGGCTCAGGGTATCGCCGTCACGGCTGATGCGTCTGATGATGACGGGGGTGATGCCAAGCGCCGTCGCCGTTCCCGGCGTGGTGGCCGTCGTCGGCGGCGGCCTACAGAACAGGGTGGTGATGTGGTGGGCTTGGCCTTGGCGGATCATGGTGACCCGGAGGTGGCGCTGCCCGTGAGCGGTGATGCTGTCACGGCAACTCCGCCGTCTGATGGCATTGCCGGCGAGACTGTTACACGGCCCCCACCGCGCCGTGTAAGGCGGGTTCGTCGGAACGAAGATCCCGGTCAACCCGATCCTGTTGTTGATAACCTGTCCTTGATGGCGGCGGTAAATGCTGTGGCCGGGGCTGGGGATGCTGTGGCTGTTCTGGACCGGGTCGATATCGTTGCTCCTGCCGCTGTTGTGGCGGATGTGGTTGAGCATTCCGGGGGGGAAGAGGCGGTGCCAGCGAAAAAACCTGCTCGCAAGCGGACGTCCCGTTCCCGTGCAGCAGTCGCTGTTGAAGCAGATCTGGTTGTTGCGGAAGCGGCTGATCCGAAACCCAAGAAGCGTCGTGTTTCCCGAAAGGCTGCGACCCCTGTGGCCGATGCTGATGGGGCGTCAGCCAAGGAGACCAGCGTGAAGGTTGATGAGCATCAGTCGCTTCCTTCAACAGAGCCACAGCAGCTTGCCATGGCAGCTGCTGGGGAGTCCGATGCTGCCGCTGCTCCCCGTCGGGGCTGGTGGAAGCGGTAGGCCGCGTTTCACAAGGTGCTTATGTGCAAAACCCCGCCAGATCATGGCGGGGTTTTTGTTGGGCTATTTCTTGCGTTGCGCAGGAAGGCTATAAGACTTTCAGATATCCTGCTCCCACGGAGCGTTCCGTGCGATCCAGCCGCCACCGGCCATACGTTCCCCGATATAGAAAACGCACGCCTGACCGGGGGATACTCCATCAGCGGGGTTATCCAGAACGACTTCTGCCCATCCACCTGGGCGCCCGTATACTGTGGCAGGAACGGGATGGAAGCTGTTGCGCACCTTGATGCTGACAGCAGCCCCCTCGGTGGGCAAGGTTCCCTTGTCGGGCATCCAATTGACATGCCGCAGGGCAAAGCGATCCCTGCCCAGTGCTGAACGTGGGCCGACAATGACGCGTCTGGACGTTGGTTCCACGCGTATAACATACAGCCGCTCTGCCGTCCCGCCGATATCCAGTCCACGGCGTTGACCGACCGTGAAGTGAATAATGCCTTCATGCTGTCCCAGTACGGTGCCGTCTATGTGAACAATGTCACCCGGCATGGTAGATTCCGGTCTGAGTTCCTGCACCACGCGGGCGTAGTTGCCATCGGGGACGAAGCAGATATCCTGGCTGTCCGGCTTTTCGGAAACAGCCAGCCCGTGCCTGCGGGCAATGGCGCGGGTTTGATCCTTGTCCAAGGCACCCAGGGGAAAGCGCAGATACGACAGCTGTTCGTTCGTTGTGGCAAACAGGAAATAGCTCTGATCCCGCCCGTGGTCGGCACCGCGCCACAGCTCTGGCCCTTGCGGGGTTGGTATCCGGCGGACATAGTGCCCGGTCACTAGGGCTGCGGCATCCAGATCCCGAGCGGCCTGAACCAGATCCCGGAATTTGACTGTCTGGTTGCACAACACGCAGGGAACAGGCGTTTCGCCGGCAATATAGGAATCGGCAAAGGCGGACATGACGTCTTTCATGAACGTCGCTTCGTAATCCACCACGTAGTGGGGGATACCCAGATGGTCTGCCGTCCGCCGCGCATCATAGATATCCTGACCGGCGCAACAGGTCTTGGTGCGTCCGACCGTTATGCCTGCATCGTAAAGCTGCATGGTCATCCCGATGACCTGGTAACCGGCATCCTTCAGGATGGCTGCGGCCACCGCGCTGTCAACGCCGCCAGACATGGCAACAACAACCCGTGTATCAGCCGGGTTGCCGGGAATATCCAGATCAATCAGGGCGTGGGACATCATCTGCATAGCAAAAACGGTATCCGAGGGGGTTTCCGGCGAACGTGTTCTGTTCCGGGTGTGTTGTGCGGGGGCGTCAGCTTCCCGCTGTCCCACGGCTTCCTGCCGGCAGGTGCACGGTCAGGCCATCCAGTTCCGGCTTCATGATAATCTGACATCCGAGCCGGCTGGTCTTTGTCAGCCCGAAGGCGAGGTCCAGCATGTCTTCCTCATCCTCTGCCGGTGGCTCCAGGCGGTCGAACCAGTCCGGAGCAATGACGACATGGCAGGTGGAGCATGCCAAGGATCCTTCGCACGCGCCTTCCAGATCAACGTCGTTGCGATGGGCAATTTCCAGTACAGACAGGCCTTCCGGGGCTTCGACCTCGAGTCGGGTTCCATCAGGGCTGAGGAAGGTCATCTTCGGCATGCCGACAGCTCTCCATGATAACAGATTATGGTTACACGTGCGGGAATGGATAGCTCCTGTCCTGCGTTGGGGCAAGGCATTTTACAGGAAACAGGCGGTTGGTCCCTGCTGTCCTACGCAGCAGCCCGCGCCAAGGGAGACCAAGCTGTCAGGAAGGCTTCAATATCTGACTTCTGGCTGTTCCAGCCCAAGCTGATGCGGATCGTGTCACGGGCTTGCGACTCGCTTGCCCCCATGGCGGCCAGAACAGGGCTGGGTGCTGTTTTCCCGGACGAGCACGCCGATCCGGCAGATACGGCAATGCCGGCAAGATCCAGGGCCATGATCTGACGCTGCTGGTTGACCCCCTTCAGTTCAACGCAGGTTGTATTGGGAAGGCGGTTTTCCGCATGGCCCCAGATTCTGGCCCCGGGAGCCAGGGAGACGATCCGGCTTTCCAGGGTGTTACGGAGATGGAGGATTTGTTCCCGTTCGGCCTGCCCCTGGTTCAGGACAGCCTCGGCGGCTGCGCCCAGCCCGGCAATACCCGGAGTATTGGGGGTCCCGCCGCGTTTTCCGCGTTCCTGTCCTCCTCCAGTGAAAAGCGGGACAAGCTGCTCCGGTGTGCGGGTAATCAGGGCACCAATGCCTTGGGGGCCACCCCATTTGTGGCCACTCAGAGCCAGTGCGTCCACGCCCAGGCTCTGGAAATCAACGGGTATCTTTCCAACAGCCTGTACGGCATCGCAAACAACCTTGGCGCCGGCAGCATGAGCAATCCGTACAACATCGCGGATAGGCTGGATCACACCAGTTTCATTGTTTGCAAGCATAACCGCCACAAGCGCTGGGGCAGGAACGGTCCGTAGCAGGTTTTCAAGATGCTCCAGATCAACAATGCCGCCCTGCGTTACGGCAATATCCTTGGCTTCTGGTGTGGCAACCCGTACGCAGGGATGCTCTATGGACGATATAAGCCGGGGACCGGGCGGGTATCCTTGCAGGGCAAGGACCAAGGCTTCCGTCCCGCCGGATGTAAAGATGACCTGGGACGGAACAGCGCCGACCAGTTGTGCAACGGTTTCCCGTGCATCTTCTGCAATGGCCCTGGCTTTGCGCCCTGGGTTGTGCACAGAGGACGGGTTTCCGGTCATGTGCAGGGTGCGTACCACGGCATCAATCGCCTGGGGTCTGACCGGTGCCGTTGCGTTGTAGTCCAGATAAACGGTTCGCGTGTTCATTTTTCAGGCAGGTTGTGTTGTTTTTGCTCGTCAGGTTCCAGCGGTGGTGGCCACCACCGGCAGAGGTCCGCTTGTCCCCAGAATCGTACGTTTGACTACTTGCTCCAGGGAAACAGAGCTGAGGTAAAGGTAAATCTGGTTGCCCAGCTCTTCCCACAGGTCATGGGTCAGGCAGCGTCCACGGTTGTTGTGACAGCCAGCGGGACTGCCCGGCGTGCAGCGTGTGGCCTGAATAGGTTCATCCACGGCAAGGATGATATCGGAAATGCGCGTTTGCCCGGCTGTGCGGGCAAGAAGGTAGCCGCCGCCCGGTCCCCGAACACTTTTGACCAGGCCGCCTTTGCGGAGCCGCCCGAACAACTGCTCCAGATAGGACAGTGAAATTTCCTGGCGTACGGCGATATCAGCCAAGGAAACAGGCTTCCCTTCGGGTTGGCTGGCCAGATCAGCCATCGCCATAACCGCATAGCGTCCTTTGGTGCTCAGTCTCACGGTTTTCGGCTCCCGCTCTTAAATGCCTGAAGCGGCTTTGCCGTCTTCGGTATTATCATCACCCGGGGTCCGGTCCGGTCCGGGTTGGGCAAACGGAGTGGGGATAACAACGGCCGTATGACTGGTCTCCGGCTGGGCGGATGCCGCTGAGCCTTTCTGTTTCTCCAGCGTGTCAATCCGGTCAGACAGGGTGCGTACCTGTTCGCACAGTGTTGTTATAGCCCGCTCGAGTGGGTCAGGCATATCCCGTTCAGGGATACCATAGGCACAGAATTCAGCCTCGTGCTTCGCACGGGGAACAACCTGTCGGGCCGGGATGCCCACCACAGTCGCATTGGCAGGAACATCGGCAAGGACCACCGCATTAGCCCCGATCCGGGCACCGTCGCCGACGGTGATCGGTCCCAGAACTTGTGCCCCCGACCCGACGATAACCCCCTTGCCAAGGGTGGGGTGACGCTTGCCCTTGGCAAGAGATGTACCGCCCAGGGTCACGCCTTGGTACAGGGTCACGTCATCGCCGATTTCAGCGGTTTCTCCAATGACCACGCCGGTTGCGTGATCGATGAAAACGCGACGCCCGATGGTCGCGCCGGGGTGAATTTCAACGCCTGTCACCATTTTCGCAAGATGGGAAATCACGCGTGCCAGCAGGCGCAGGTTTGTTTTCCAGAGTCGATGTGCCAGACGATAGGCGATGATGGCGTGAACGCCCGGGTAAACCAAGACCACTTCCAGCCGGCTGCGTGCTGCCGGATCGTGGGCCAGGATCGTATCTATGTCTTCTTTCAGGCGACTGAAAATCATTGCGCTGTCCTGATGTCTGGGAGATCCCGATTTTTCGAGTTGGCCCCGGCTTCCCAAGCCTGTGTAAAGGCCTTTTATTTTTTATGGCGAATCTAGGATAGTTGACAAGAAAGATCAAGTAATCGGGGGCGGCGCAACGTAAAATAGTCGTACACGGGCATGAACAAACGTGTTTTTCATTGCGTTTATGATAAAATTGTGGTCAGTCGTGGTGTGTTTCCGTTCTTCCCTGTATCGTGGGAATGGCTTTTTGTGTCCGGGCAGGGCTATACTGTCGCCGGGCCGCCTTATTTCGTTCTGGTCCTGCTGTGCGATTTCGCTCCACGCATTTATTCCGGTAACCAACTTGCTGAAGAAACAGACGCCAATGCATGAAGTCATCTTCAATGGTCCTGAAGGCCGACTGGAAGGTCGCTATCACCATTCCAGCACCGCAAATGCCCCCTTGGCGCTTGTGCTGCATTCCCATCCCCAGCATGGCGGCACGATGAACCAGAGGATTGTCTTTGACCTCTCTCATGTGTTTGCCCAGCGTGGCTTTTCGGTCCTGCGTTTCAACTTTCGTGGTGTAGGCCGTTCACAGGGTTCTTTTGACAGCGGGCAGGGGGAGCTGTCCGATGCTGCTTCCGCTCTTGACTGGATGCAGGCCATAAATCCGCATGCAGGGCAGTGTTGGGTGGCAGGCTTTGCCTTTGGTGCATGGATCGGGATGCAGCTTCTGATGCGTCGTCCGGAGATTTCAGGTTTTGTCAGTGTTGCGCCGCCGGCCAGCCATTATGACTTTTCGTTCCTGGCGCCTTGCCCTTCTCCCGGGTTGATCGTGCATGGTGCGGCTGACAGGGTTGTTTCCGCTGAGTCTGTGAAGAAGCTGGCCGACAAGCTTCAGGCCCAGAAGAATATCAGCGTGGATCATGTTTCCATTCCGGGGGCAGATCACTTTTTCTCCGGCCATATTGATACGGTTGTATCGACCGTGGATTCTTATATCGCAAAGTCCATGGTTATGGCGTGACAGGCGGGCAGCTTGGCAAGGGCTGGTATTATCCGGTCCTTGTTTCCGTTGCCCTGAAAACGAAACTCCCCGCACATGTATGCGGGGAGTTTCGTTTTTGGCTGGGGGACCTGGATTCGAACCAAGACTAACGGAGTCAGAGTCCGCTGTTCTACCATTAAACTATCCCCCAACAGGACAGTCAGCCTGATCACTCTTGATCGATCGATCCGGCAGGCGGGCGCCCTTATATCCTTCTGTTTCCATGCTGTGAACCCCCTTTATTATCTTTTTTAACTTTCAGTGCTGTCGTGGAGCATGCTTCCCCGTTTGTAACCCTCTAGGATATGATTATATGGGTATGTATGGTTGGCATGGAAGGGGCCGGTATGGCAGATCTTGCGGTAAACGCGCCGTTAGAGGGGCGTCGATACTCTGCTGGTTCCGGTGGTGGCCTGACAGACGTGGCATCTGCGTATGCGGCGATCGACCTTGGGACAAACAATTGCCGTATGCTGATTGCCCGCCCTGACGGAGAGCGCTTCAGGGTTGTGGACTCATTCTCACGCATAACCCGCTTGGGGGAAGGGTTGGCTGAAACGGGCGTTTTGTCTGCTGCTGCGCAGGAGCGAACACTTGACGCCTTGCGCAGCTGCGCCGAAAAGATTGGCCGGTTTGGTCCGGTTCGCTCGCGCCACGTTGCAACAGAAGGATGTCGCCGCGCCGGGAACGGGCTGGAGTTTCTGGCGACCGTATACCGCGAGACAGGTTTGACCGTAGAGTGTATTTCTGCCGCAGAAGAGGCGTGCCTGGCTTTGGTCGGGTGTTCGGGGCTTTTTTCTGCCGGGTCCAGTTCTATCTTTCTGTTTGATATTGGCGGCGGGTCGACCGAGTTGGTCTTGATTGTGCAGGGTGCCTCCGGGTTACGGGTTGAGGGTTTCATGTCTCTTCCCTTCGGTGTCGTGACCGTTGCGGATGCCTGTGGAGGGGGGGACTTCTCGTATCGCACATACCGGGAGGTGTGCGCCCGCATTTGCTCCATGGTCCAACCCTTTGGGGAGCGCCATAATCTTGCGGAACGTGTGACGATGGAGCAGCTCCAGGTGGTGGGTACGTCCGGGACAGTTACGACCTTGGGGGCTTTTCATCTTGGCTTGACGCGCTATGATCGCGCAGCAGTTGATGGGTTGGATGTGTCGTGTGCGGCCATTCTTGACGCAGGGCAGCGGTTGATGGGCATGACGGCCCGGCAACGGGCAGATTCGCCGTGTATTGGGCCTCAGAGGGCTGATCTGGTTATTGCTGGGTGCGCCATTCTGGAGGCTGTTTTCAGTCTGTGGCCAGGTGGTTCGCTGACGATTGCAGATCGGGGCTTGCGCGAAGGGCTGCTTATGGGGCTTATGGGGGTACGTAATACTCCGGCCGATTTTGGCATGGAGTGTATTTGTCAGGTATACTAATCTTTTGGTTGTTATGGCACGAGCACCAGGAAAAAAAAGCGGTCGTCGCGTACCGTCTGCATCGAACCGGTCGGCGGTGTCGGTGCGGATGACGTCTGTACGGGTCAAGTCTGCCCGTGGGCGCAGTACGTCGTCTGTGCAATGGCTCCAACGCCAGCTGAATGACCCTTATGTGGTGGCTGCACGTCAGCAGGGTTACAAGTCCCGGGCTGCTTTCAAGCTGGTTGAGATGGACCAGCAGCTGGCGTTCCTTAAGCCCGGTCAGAAAGTGGTTGATCTTGGTGCTGCGCCTGGTGGGTGGACCCAGGTTGCGGTAGAACGGACACGGGCCGATCAGCCCCGTGGCGGAACCGTGGTCGGGATCGATATCCTGGAATGGGGTCCAATTCCCGGGGCGCATTGTATTACCCTGGACTTTCTTGATCCGGCTGCCCCGCAGGCCCTGAAAGACGCCCTTGGCGGGACTGCCGATGTGGTGATGTCCGATATGGCGGCCCCAACAACCGGGGATCCCCGTACAGACCATCTGCGGATTATTGCGTTGCTGGAAGTCGCCTGGGACTTTGCGGCCGAGGTTCTGGCCCCCGGTGGAACCTTTCTCTGCAAGGTGTTTCAGGGTGGGGCGACGGGTGACCTGCTCAAGGTTCTCAAGCCCCGCTTTGACAGCATCAAGCACATAAAACCCCCGGCCAGTCGCAAGGAAAGCCCGGAGCTGTATCTAGTCGCCCGGGGGTTCCGGGGCTAGGGGATCTGCTGTCTATAGGTGTTCCGGGTTGCACTTTTCGGGGTGCGGGGCTGCAATTCTGTTGCTTGGCACAGAAAACTTTCTGTGTATGATGGCGCGCATCCCGAAATATGCTGCTGCCGGTCGTAAGGTGCAAAATTAATGAATTTCTCTGAAGCCCTGACCTTTGATGATGTGCTGCTGGTTCCTGCAGCCTCTGATGTTCTGCCTGCCCAGGCCAATGTTTCCACGCGTCTGACCCGTGGTGTGTCCTTGGGAATTCCGCTTTTGTCCTCAGCCATGGATACGGTTACGGAAAGCCCGATGGCCATTGCGATGGCCCAGGCAGGCGGTATTGGCGTCATCCATAAAAATCTTGGTATTGCCGAGCAAGCCGAGGAAGTGCGGCGTGTGAAGCGGTTTGAGTCCGGTATGGTTGTCAATCCCCTGACCATTCATCCTGACCAGCCACTTGCCGATGCCCTGAAGATGATGGAGCAGTTTTCCATCAGCGGTATCCCCGTTGTTGATCGTGGCACAGGTCGCCTGGTCGGTATTCTGACCAACCGGGATGTGCGCTTTGCCAATGACCGGTCCCAGCCGGTCTCATCCTATATGACCGATACCAACCTGGTTACTGTGACTGGGGGCTTTGGCCAGGATGAGGCCAAGGCCCTGCTGCACCGCCACCGGATCGAAAAGTTGCTGGTGGTCGATGATGCCTATCGGTGTGTGGGGTTGGTGACCGTCCGCGATATGGAAAAAGCCCAGAATTACCCGCTGGCCTGCAAGGATGATCATGGACGGTTGCGGGTTGCTGCGGCAACAGGTGTGGGCCGCGATGGCATGAAGCGTGCCGAGGCCCTTCTGGAGGCCGGGGTCGATGTGTTGGTCGTTGATACGGCCCATGGCCATTCATCCGGGGTGGTTCAGGCTGTTCGCGATATCAAGTCGAACTATCCGGCGGCCCAGGTTATTGCCGGCAATATTGCAACCCCGGAAGCAGCGGCCGCTTTGGCAGAAGCCGGGGCTGACGCCGTGAAGGTCGGGATTGGTCCGGGTTCGATCTGTACAACCCGCGTTGTGGCCGGTGTTGGTGTGCCCCAGTTGTCTGCCATCCTTGAGGTCAGTGCGGTGGCCCACAGTCACGGCATTCCCCTGATCGCTGATGGCGGGATCAAGTTCTCTGGTGATCTGGCCAAGGCTGTTGCTGCCGGGGCTGACTCCTGCATGATCGGCAGCCTGCTGGCCGGAACGGACGAGGCCCCCGGGGAGGTGGTCCTGTATCAGGGGCGTTCCTACAAGTACTACCGTGGGATGGGGTCTGTTGGCGCCATGGCGCGTGGATCGGCTGACCGCTATTTCCAGGAAGAAGTCCGGGATGACCTCAAGCTGGTTCCCGAAGGGATCGAGGGGCGTGTGCCTTACAAGGGTGCAGCGGGCAATATCCTGCATCAGCTGGTTGGCGGGTTGAAAGCCGCCATGGGTTATACCGGCAACCGTACCATTGCCGAAATGCAGCAACGGTGTACATTCCGTCGCATTACGACCGCCGGCTATCGTGAAAGCCATGTCCATGATGTGACCATTACCCATGAAGCGCCGAACTACCGTGTAGGGGCGTAAGGGTATCTGGTCTTCGTTGTTGATGCTTTGCTCCGGAGCCGGTGGGTTGCCATCGGCTCCGGTTTCTTGGGGGCTTGTCCCTGGTTCCTGCTTGGTATGAAAAGATTGCAATCGTGATTCCTGCTGCCCGTTTACAAGCTACTGTTGATCTTCTGGAGGCTGTTGTCTCCTCCCCCCGTCCGGCGGATGGCACAGCGTCGGAGTTTTTCCGGGCACGCCGTTATATCGGCTCGAAAGATCGCCGGTTCATTGCCGATGACGTATGGAGCCTCCTGCGGACATGGGCGCGTATCGGCTGGTGGATCCGTCGGTTGCACAGCCAGCTTGGCCTGCCGGGAGAAGCTCCGGAATGGGGCGATGTTCCGCCGCGTCTGCGGGTTCTGGCTCATCGTGTGCTGGTTGCGGGATACAGCCTGTCAGACCTGGATCTCCTCTGTTCAGGGGATAAATTCTGCCCGCATCGTCTGCGCGAGCGGGAAAAGGCATTGATCCGTGCGTTGCGGGGCCAAAGGCTGACCCACAGTGATCAGCCGGACTGGGTGCAGGGTGAGGTTCCGGAATGGATCATCCCGGACCTGGCGGCTTGTTACGGTGACCGGGTTATGCCGCTCCTTGAGGCGCTCAATCGCGAGGCCCCGGTTGATATCCGGGTCAACAGCCTGAAAGCGGATGTGGCCGAGGGTATCGCCCGCTTGGAGAATGAAGGGATTACGGTCCGTCCCGGTCTGTTGTCGCCGCTCTCTCTTCGGCTGGAGGGCCGTGCCAACCTGCCTGCAACCGAGGCGTTCCGTGAAGGTCTGGTCGAAGTGCAGGACGAGGGATCGCAGCTGGTCGGTCTGCTGGTTGATGCCCGCCCGGGAATGGCCGTGGTTGATTTTTGTGCCGGTGCGGGTGGCAAAACCTTGGCTATGGCTGCGGGGATGCAGAACAAGGGGCGGCTGGTTGCCTGTGATGTGTCACAGGGGCGCCTTGAACGTTCAGCTGTCCGTTTGCGGCGTGCCGGGGTTCACAATGTGACCCGACATGTCTTGTCCGGTGAACGGGACAAGTGGGTCAAGCGCTCTGCCGGTCGTTTTGATCGGGTTCTGATTGATGCCCCTTGCAGTGGGACCGGGACCTGGCGCCGCAACCCCGATGCCCGCTGGCGGCTGGATCGTCAGAGTGTGCAGGCCCTGGATGAGCTGCAGGGGCATATTCTGGACAGCGCATCCCGCTTGGTCCGGCCTGGCGGGAGAGTTGTCTATGCCACGTGTTCCCTGCTGCCTCAGGAAAACGAGGCACGTATAGAACGTTTTCTGGCATCTTCGCCGGATTTTCGCGTTTTGGATGTCCGGACCCTGTGGTCCGATCTTGTGGGCACGGCTCCTTGCCCTGCGACAGGCCCGTTTTTACGGCTTGATCCGCTGGAGCATGATACCGACGGGTTTTTCGTTGCCGTGCTGGAACGTGCGGAGCCGTCAGAGGCGTGAACCTATTTGTCACCCCGCACATAGCCCAGGAACTGGGTCACGCTGTCCTGCAATGCCGAGGCTTTGCTCCGCAGTTCTATAATGGTCCCGTCAAGGGTATGGGTGGCCTTGCTGGTTGTGTTGGCCAAGCTGGCCACCTCGCGGATGTTGTCAGACACTTCGCTGGTTGCTGAAACCGCATTGATCACGTTGTTCGAGATTTCGCGTGTTGCGGCGCCTTGCTCGCTGACAGCGGTTGAAATGGCTGCAATGTTATCGTTGATATTGTGTACATTGCCGGCAATGGCGTTAATGGCCTGTACGGCTTCTTCTGTTGCGGCTTGTACGGCTCCTACCTGGCGGACAATTTCTTCTGTGGCGCGGCCGGTCTGGGTTGCCAGGCCTTTGACTTCATTGGCGACCACGGCAAAGCCTTTTCCGGCCTCGCCGGCGCGGGCAGCTTCGATGGTGGCGTTCAGGGCCAGCAGATTGGTTTGGTCGGCAATCGCGGTGATCATGCTGACAACCTCGCCAATCCTTACGGCAGCGGTTGAAAGGCTTTCCACACGCTGGATTGTGATGCGGGCACTGTCTGATGCCTTGTGCGCCAACCCTGCGGAACGTTCCACTTGCTCTGATATGGCACCGATTGATGCTGTCAGCTCTTCGGTGGCTGCAGCTACAGCCTCGACGTTGTGGCTGGCAGACCCAGCCGAGCGACTGGATGCATCAGCTCGTTCCAGAACCATTTTCGCATCGTTGGCCACGGAACGGATCTGGTCTCCTATTTGGGAAATCATGCTGACCATCGTTTCAACCATGGCACCGGCTGTGGCTTGGAACTCTTCGGCCAGCTTTTCCATCATTGCACGCCGCTCTGCATCTGTGCGGACATGGGTGCTTTCAGCCATGGCATTCAGGCGGGTAACCTCCAAGGCATTGTCGCGGAAAACAACCAGAGCCGCTGCCATCTGGCCAATGGCGTTTTTCCAGCCAACGGCCGGGATATCTACACTCAGGTTCCCGCTTGATATTTTCTCCATAGCCGTTGTCATCTGGGCCAAGGGGCGCGAAATGCTGAGGGCAACAATAATTGTTATACAAACAACAACGGTCAGGATAACCAGCATGGTGATGGAAGATATAAGCTGGCTTGTCGCCATGGTTTCGTCCTGGGCCGCACGTGCGGCTGCAACATCGTTGCGGGCCCTTTCAATAAGAGCTTCCAGAAAGGGTTCAGCTTCGGCAAACAGCTTGCTCAGCGAGGATGTTTCTTTGGCCAAGGTACCGCTGATAGCAACATACTGATCAAACAGCTTCAGCCAGTCCGCAATAACGGCGCTGTTGTTTGTCGCTGTTAGAAGATCAGTGGCATCTTTCCGGAACTCCTCGATATCTGCGGGCCGGCTGTAGAGCATGACGTCCTTTTCCAGGCGTCGCAGGTCCAGATAGCGTGCCATCAGGCTGGCGCTGGTTTTTATGGCTGTTTCACTGCCTGCCGCGAGGGCACGTTTTTCAAGATCCCCCCGCAGGCCCTCTGTTTCTTTCAGGCCAACAGTTTTCCACATCTCAACAATGGACTGGAACTTGGCGTTGTAGGTCTTGAACTTTTCAGAGGCGGAGGCTGCATTGGCTGCTTGTTCTTTATCCAGTTGCGCTTCCAGTGCCTTGAAATCAGAAAGAATCTCTTCTGTGACGGCGGCATGGTTGCCGATTTCTTTTTCATTCAGGCGCAGGAAGAAGTCCTTCTCCCGCCGTCGGGCGTTCAGGAAGTTGTATCTTATGTCCTCAACGCCATCCCTGATTGATCTGGCGTTGTTTTGACGCTCGGACGCTTGATGGATGGTATGCTCCTGCCAACGGGACAGGCCCCACATAGGCACGAAGCCGATGACAATGGCACCGACAATAAGCCCCAGCTGGAGTTCGATCCGCGCTTTTCTCAGAAACATGACACTTGTCCGATCATGACGGCTATTGCTGCAACTTTATCCTTTAAGGGATAGGCATGAACAACGGATACGGGGCTGTAATGCCCGGGCAGACATGCAATATGTCCGTGCGTTCACGGCAGGAATGAAACAATGGTGGAGGCCGGGGCCGCTTTGCGCTAAGGTCCGCCCCTGTTCTGCCGATTCTGGCCCTGTATCTGTACGGAACCCCATGACTGACCGTATTCTTATTATCGATTTCGGATCCCAGGTCACCCAGCTGATTGCCCGGCGTGTGCGCGAATCTGGTGTTTACTGTGAAATACACCCGTTCAACCGGGTGAGTGCCGACAGCATAAGGGCTTTTTCTCCTGCCGGAGTTATTCTGTCTGGTGGCCCGGCCTCGGTCACAGGAACGGATACGCCGCGTGCACCGCAGGAGCTGTTTTCCATGGGGTTGCCTGTTCTCGGGATTTGCTACGGGCAGCAGACCATGATGGCTCAGCTGGGTGGCCATGTTGAAGGGTCGGACCACCGTGAATTTGGCCGGGCTTTTGTACGTGTACAGGGACATTGCCGCCTGTTTGACGGAACGTGGATTCCTGATGCTGTCGAGCAGGTATGGATGAGCCACGGTGACCGGGTGACAGCCCTGGCTCCCGGGTTCCGTGCTGTTGCGTCTTCTGAAGGAGCGCCGTTTGCGGCCGTTGCTGATGATGAACGCCGTTTCTATGGGGTCCAGTTTCACCCCGAAGTCGTGCATACCCCGCATGGGGCTCAGCTTCTGAAGACCTTTGTTCGTGATATTTGCGGCTGTTCCGGGGATTGGACCATGGCGTCCTTCCGCGAGACCGAGATTGCCCGCATCCGGGCCCAGGTCGGGACGGGTCGTGTTATTTGCGGGTTGTCCGGGGGTGTTGACAGTTCTGTTGTGGCTGCCATCGTGCACGAGGCGATTGGTGACCAGCTGACCTGTGTCTTTGTTGATCATGGGTTGATGCGTCAGGGAGAGGCCGAGCAGGTGGTGCGGGTCTTCCGGGATCGTTTCAATATTAATCTGGTGCATGTGGATGCCTCGGAGCTGTTCCTTGGCCTTCTGTCCGGCAAGACAGACCCCGAAGAAAAGCGCAAGATCATTGGTAAAACCTTCATTGATGTCTTTGAGGCCGAGGCTGGCAAGATTGGGGGTGCCGAGTTCCTGGCCCAGGGGACGTTGTATCCTGATGTGATTGAGTCTGTTTCCTTTACCGGTGGGCCAAGCGTCACGATCAAGTCTCACCACAACGTTGGTGGTCTGCCCGAGCGCATGAACATGAAGCTAGTGGAGCCGCTGCGTGAACTGTTCAAGGATGAGGTTCGTGCGTTGGGTTGTGAACTTGGGCTTCCGGAAGAAATGGTCGGACGTCATCCGTTTCCGGGGCCGGGGCTGGCCATCCGTATTCCGGGGCAGGATATTACCCGTGAAAAGCTGGATATTCTGCGCAAGGCGGATGCGATCTATCTGGAAGAAATTCGCAATGCCGGGCTGTATGATGCCATCTGGCAGGCGTTTGCCGTGCTGCTTCCTGTGCGTACGGTTGGGGTTATGGGTGATGGCCGTACCTACGACTATGCCCTTGCCGTGCGGGCTGTTACATCAACAGATGGCATGACAGCAGACTATTATCATTTTGATCATGAATTCCTGTCCCGTTTGTCCAATCGTATTATCAACGAGGTCAAGGGCGTGAACCGCGTTGTTTAC
Organism: Haematospirillum sp. H4485; assembly: GCF_012102745.1. Taxonomy (GTDB): domain Bacteria; phylum Pseudomonadota; class Alphaproteobacteria; order Rhodospirillales; family Rhodospirillaceae; genus Haematospirillum. The sequence goes on along the minus strand of NZ_JAAVSY010000002.1, from coordinate 78,661 downwards.
GATATTACATCGAAGCCACCCGGCACGATCGAGTGGGAGTAGAGGGGGCGGATCGGGACCCGGTCATGCCCGGTCAGGTCATTGATGTGGCTGGGCATGAGGGTTCGTTTAATGTTTTTGTATGTCATCCCATCCGACAGGCTGACCACGTTCTACATCTCTTGATGTGATCTTTCCGATGATTTCATCGTAATGCTTTGGCGGCAGCCCATACCCGGGGCGTATCCTTCTTACGTCGCAGGGTTTTATGGGGGTTCCTGCCTTGAGATCATTGACAAAATACAGCGATCGACGGAAAACCCTGCTGTTGGTCTCCGCCTTGGGCCTGACAAGTTCGTCTTTTCCCAAGGCCGACCAGGTTTCGTTGACGTCCCCTACAAGCTTCTCCAGTTCGTTCGGTTCTATTGAGAACGCGCTGTCAGGGCCTTTGTCTGCCCTGCTGATGGTAAAGTGTTTTTCAATGGCAGAAGCGCCCAAGGCAACAGAAGCCGTTGCCGCAATATTGCCGATCGTATGGTCGGATAAGCCAACGGTTACACCAAACGTCTTCTTCAGCTGTGTTATGGATCGTATATTGGCTTGCTCGACAGGTGCGGGATAGCTGCTGATGCAGTGGAATAGAAGAATGGAATCACACCCATGACTTCGGGCGCATTCCAGGGCTTCCGCTATTTCCCCCTCACTGGCCATTCCGGTAGACATCAGCATGGGTTTCTTCTTTTTTGCCACGTAGCTGATCAGGGGCAAATCAGTCAATTCAAAGGATGCTATTTTATAAGCCGGTGTATTCAGGGATTCCAACAAGTCAACGGCAGTTTCATCAAAGGGTGTCGAGAACAACGTAATCCCAATTTCACGGGCAAAGCGGAAGAGTTCCTGGTGCCACTCATAGGGGGTGTGGGCTTCGCGATAAAGGTCGTACAGCTTGTATCCGTTCCATAAGCCACCCTTTACGATAAAATCATCTTTGTTGCAGTCGATCGTCATCGTATCGGCGTTATAAGTTTGTATCTTGACGGCGTTTGCCCCCGATTTTGCGGCCATTTCGATAGATAGCTTGGCACGTTCGAGCGAGCCGTTGTGGTTTGCAGAAATCTCGGCAATGACATACGGGGGGTGATGCTCCGATACTTCCCGGCCTGATATGATAAGCATTACTATCAACCCCTGTTGATCATTAAAGAAACCAGCCTTGTGATTTCTCCCTAGATATTGGAATCCCACCCACGAAACTGCGGTGGCAGGTCTGCCGCTTTGTGGCAAGAGCCTTTTCTTCGCTGTGGGGTAGCTTCATAGGTACCATGTATGATTTCACGGATGTTTTCTTTAAAAAGGCTTTCAATCTCCACAATGAGCTGCCTGTATGTTTGGGAAAATGTCTTTTGTTCTTTGGTAAAGTTTACGTAACGTTGGTAGAGAATAGGGCCTGTATCAATTCCTTCGTCAACCAAATGAATGGATACGCCGCTTGGTGTGCAGTCAAAGAAAGACCAAAAGTTAGGATGGAGCGCCACGATTCCAGGGAAGATATGAGGTATGTAGGTTTATGATAGGGGTGTTTGCGCTCTCGATGACCAACTTTTTGAGAATGTGCCTGTATCCGAAGCTTATGACAACGTCAAAACATCTAGTGTATTCAATATGACCGTCGGCGCAGCCAAGCGGCGCGATTTGCCTTCTCTAATTCTTCGATCAATGATGTCTTTTCTCTTGTATAGCCTTGGAACAAGGCTCTTTTCTTTGGGGCTGTCATGCGCGTCATAATCTTTGGTTGCATGTTTATACTGTTCTCGATGGGTGTGGGCTATTCTGACTGTAAATAATCCCCCCATTATGAATGATATACAAGGTCATGCCTGTGCCACTTTCTTATGTGAGGCATGCGTCACTGGATGATATCGTAAGGGTTTATGCTGAATGTATACGGATGATGATCTTGACGGAGCCGTAACGGACGGCATCTTGTCTGCCGGTGTGGTTGCGGCTTTTCGTGAGTATATGGAGCAGCGTAGCAATACGCTGGCTGTGGATGAAGAGCATTTCCGTCTGATCAGTGGCTTCAATGATATCTTTGTGGTTATTGCCTGTGGCTTGCTGCTTGGGGCTTGTGCCTGGATCGGGTTTTCGTTCCAACCATGGGCCGGACCGGCACTTGTTGCTGTGGTCTCTTGGTTTCTGGCGGAGTTTTTTACCCGCAAGCGCCGCATGGCTTTGCCATCGATCGCGTTGCTTGGTGCGTTTGTCGTGGGCTCGGGCGGGTGTGCCTTTGCCGCCCTGTATGACCGTGGTGCCGATGCAAGCATTGCAGGACTTGTTGCGGCCTTGGCTGCGGCCCTGCATTGGATCCGTTTCCGTGTGCCGGTCACGGTGGCGGCTGGTGTTGCCGGTCTTGTCCTGACGAGCGTAACTGTTCTGGACAGTCTCCTTCCCGGTCTGGATGCCTACGATAACCTTGTTCTTTTTGTCTGTGGTTTGGCTGTGTTTTTCCTGGCAATGCGCTGGGATAGTTCCGATATTCGCCGTCAGACCCGTCGCTCGGACGTTGCTTTCTGGTTGCACCTTCTGGCGGCTCCCTTGCTGGTGCACCCGGTGTTCAGCTTCCTGGGGGTGCGAGAGGAGAGCGTTGGCTTGGAGAGTGTTGTTCTGGTCATGGGGTTGTATGCCGTATTGGCCCTGATATCCCTTCTTGTTGACCGCCGTGCGCTGATGGTATCCGCTCTTGGATACGTTGTTTATGTGTTTGCATCTCTGTTTGATCACGGCGATGCGGTCAGCCTTGGGTTTGCCTTTTCCAGTGCCGGGATTGGTGCTGCTCTTTTGCTGTTGTCTGCCTTCTGGCACAGCAGTCGCAGCGCGGTTATCGGGTTGGTGCCCGTTCGCGTCTGCGCGTTTCTGCCACCTTTGCAGCGGTCATAACAAGGGGTTATCTGGCAGCCTGTGTCTCAGGCACATTCGCCACAGGCATGACCGCTGGCCCAGGCCCACTGGAAGTTATAGCCGCCAAGCCAGCCTGTGACATCGACGGCCTCACCGATGATGTACAGGCCGGGTTTGGTTTTGACTTCCATGGTCCGGGAAGACAGGGCGTTGGTATCAACACCTCCCACCATGACCTCGGCGGTTCGGTATCCCTCGGTCCCGGTCGGGTAGACGGTCCAAGCCTGGATCTGGTCGGCCAGGATAGACAAGGTCTTGTTGCCGGTTTGCCCGATCACGGTGTCGGGCATGCCGGCGCGTTCGCACAGGCTTTGCGCCAGCCTGTTGGGCAGGATCTCGCTGACAACCGTATGCAGGCGTGCCTTTGGGCGGCTGTCGCGGCGTTCAGCCAGCCATGCCGGTATATCCCTGTCGGGGCACAGGTTGATACGTACTGCGTCACCCTGTTTCCAGAAGGAGGAAATCTGCAGGATAACCGGTCCGGACAAGCCGCGGTGCGTGAAGAGAAGGGCTTCGCGGAAACGGGTCTTGCCACAGGTTGCGGTGGCGTCCAGGGCGATGCCGGTCAGGGGGCGCATAAACGCCAGATCGTCTTCTCCAAAGACCAAAGGCACCAGACCCGGATAGGGATCAAGAACCGGGATGCCCAGTTGCCCTGCCACGCGCAGGGTGAAATTGCTGGCTCCGATCTTTGGAATGGAAAGGCCGCCCGTTGCAAGCACAACCGACTGGCAGCGAACAGGGCCGGCGGATGTTTCCACCAGCCAGCGCCGGTCTTCCTCCCCGGTCGGGACAACATGACCGGCAGAGACGCCACACTGGATAGTGGACCCTGCTGCTACAGCCTCTTCAACCAGAACATTGACGATATCAGCGGCAGAGTGATCACAGAACAGCTGTCCGTGGTCCCGTTCGTGCCAAGGGATGCCGTGGGTTGCCAGAAGATCAAGAAAGTCTTGCGGCGTGTATCGCTTCAGTGCCGAGCGGGCAAAGTGGGGATTATGGGACACATAGCATTCAGGGCCGGCATTCCGGTTGGTAAAGTTACATTTTCCCCCGCCGGAAATCAGGATTTTCCGCCCCGGACGGTCATTATGTTCCAGAACAAGAACCCGGCGGCCCCGGCGGGCAGCCGTCATGGCGCACATTAAACCTGCGGCGCCTGCCCCGATGATAACGATGTCAGTTTCCATGAGCGGGTTCTAGCCGGGACTGTTGCCAACGGCAAGTGTTCAGGTGTACGGGCTGGAAAAGGCGATGGCGTGGTTGTCCCATTTCAGGGGCTCTGATCGGGGTTCGGGGTCAAAGTCATCAAACGACCCGCCCATGATCTGGCCAAAGCCGTTGGTCAAAATCAGGTTTCCGTTCAGCACGGCGGCACCGCAGACATCAGGCAGCTGGATTGTTCGAACAGTTCCGGGGGTGTTTGTTGTGCCCAGGATGGCAATGCCCCCTACCGGGCTGGTGACAACGTAATAGGCCCCGTCCGGCGAAAACAGGGCACTGCCGCAATACTGCCGCAGGCCAGTGACGACGGCATCGGGAAGAGCCGGAAAAACAGGGTCGCGTCCACGCCTGTGCAGGAGAACAAGGGGTACACGGTCTGTCGCCGCCCCTTGGTACTGGCAGGCCACGATAACGGTTCCATCAGGGGCAACGGCCAAATGGCGCAGGCTGACGGCCCGCAGTGCCGCCGGCAGGGTTCGCTTTTCCAGAAGGGTGCCGGTCTTGCTGTCGATATAGGTCAGGGAGGGTTCGGTCACACCCAGGTTCAGCTTGGCTCGTCCGGATTCAGGGCTGGTCAGGATGCCGCCATTGGCAACAACCAGTGTCCGCTGATCAGGCATCCAGGCCAGTTCATGAGGCTCGGTTCCAAAGCTGGGGAACTCGCCGATCCAGGCATAGCTGTGGGCATCCCGAATGCCGATCCGGCCTTCGCCGTGATCAAAAGCGTTTTCGGTTGTCAGGATATGGCGGCCATCGGCTGTATACACAGCATGCCCGAAGAAGTGTCTTCCGGGTTGGCATTCTACAGATGCGGCTATGGTACCCTCTGTAAGGTTCAGCGCCGTGGCCCAGTTTCCCGGGCGGCGTGCCGGCAAAAAAGCTCGGGTTCCATCCGGTGATACGGCGGGACCGTGGGCACGCCCGGGCAGGGGGGTCTTCCATACGATGCCAAAATCTTCGGACCATGCCACGGCATGATCGCGTCCGCTGTTGTCTCTTGCAGAGCTGAGAAGAGTATTTCCCGTTCCATGGATGGCTGCCCGTGTTGGCGTGGCGGGGAGGATCATGCCTGCTGCCAAGGCCCCCATGCCGCCCAACAGAAGGGAGCGTCTGGATAATATAAGGGGGGTGTTCTGATCATCCACGGGGGTCAGTCTCCATCCAAGGCATTAAAACCAATGCCCAGCCCCAGCATGCCGGCCATTTCCGTTTCCACCATGCTGCGGGCGGTACCGATATTGGCCCGGATCAGCATCAAGGTTCTGTAGCCCGCAGGATCGGCAAGAACATTTTTCCAGGGACGTGTTGCCAGTTCTGCCGTCAGGCGGCGGGCTTCGGTCAGCCCGTGCAGGATGCTGATATCAACGATTTCGCTGTCTTCATACTCCAGAACTCCGGCGCGCAGTCCTCCATCTTTTCCTGCGCGGCCTTGGTAAAGCTGAAGGGCTGCATCAAGATTGGCGAGAAGCGCCTGTAGCGGCAAGTCCGCCCGCCATGCTTCGCCTCGTTCCGGGCGTGCTTTTGTCGGATTGGATCCCATCGGGCTGCCCAGTTTCATGTCCTGCGCAGCCTGCAGAAGGGTGGACAGTGTCCCGTGTATGGCTCGCAAGGACTCAGCCGGGTTGCGGAACAGGGTGTTATTGTCACCCGGCCTCAGAAGTATTGCCCGAAATCCGCCGTCTGGCTCTGTCCATTCCGCTCTGATAGCCTGGGCCATGGATGACAGGTTTTGTCCAATCGCTTGGGCAACCCGGCATTCATGTGCAGTCAGAGGGTCAGGCCTCCAGAGCAGGCGTTCCAGTGCCGGGAACCCCTGTACCGCAATGCTGGCCCGGGACAGGGATTCCGGTGTCAGGGCTGTATCCGGTGCCGACAGCAGCGTGGACATGTGCCGTGCACCCAGGTTCTTCGGGTCAGGCCAGAACTGGATACGGTAGTGGCGGTTTTCTGTCTGTGATGGGCCGATACGAACATGTTGCACGCCTTGCCAGGCCAAGAATGCAGTGGCAAAGGCGGCCTTGCTGTCCTGTTCTGGACAGCTGTGGTCCAGTGTGCGGTCAAGGGCTGCGGTTGCCTCGGCAAATGCCTGGAAAGCGGGAAGGATAACGGTGTCAACAGCCTCGGCTGTCAGGCGCAGGCTGTCAGCGGCACGTCCGCTCACAGGCAGGAGCGTGACCAGGAGCAGGGTGGTCAGGGCAAGGCGTGCAGTCATGTCGGGTCGGTATCCATGATCCTGGTGTTACAGGGACCTGAGAAAGTCCAGAAGGGCTGCCCGGTCCTTGGCCGGAAGTTCACGGAAGGCTTCACGTGCCTGCCGTGCTTCGCCGCCGTGCCACAGCACAGCCTCGGTCAGGGTTCTGGCGCGCCCATCATGCAGATAGGTTTCTGTGCCCGATACGGCTTTGGTCATGCCAAGGCCCCACAGTGGCGGGGTGCGCCATTCATGACCGCTGGCCAGCGCTTCCGGGCGGAGGTCGGCCAGATCATCGCCCATGTCGTGCAGCAGCAGATCCGTGAACGGGGCAATGTCCTGGTGCGCCAGCCACGGGTATGGCGAGGGGCCTGTGCGCAGGTGCGGGCGATGACATCCGCTACAGCCAACTTGTGTGAAGAGCTGTTCGCCTGCCATCACGGCAGGATCTGTGCGGTTACGCCGGGATGGAGGTGCAAGGGCACGAACAAACAACAGGACAGAGTCCGTAACAGCCTTGGGGGCCTCCAGATTGTCAAACTGCGCACTGTTGCCATGGGGCGCGGCAAGGCAGGATGGTTGTGCTGCGGTACAGTCGCCATGGGCCTGCGGGAACAGGGGTGTGGACAGGCCAATGTCACTGTTGAAGGCACTCTGGTTCTGGTCATCCAGGGTGGGTTGGCCGGCTTTCCAGCCAAAACGACCAATGCGGATGGCGTGTTCACGTGCGCTCCATACCCGGTTGATACGCCCGGATATCCCGTCATTGTCCCGGTCATCCGGATCGGCAAGGTTCAGCAGGGTTGTATCGGGAACAGCCTCCAGCAGGCCCAGCCCCGGAAGCTGCGGGGTCATGCGCGGCGAGATCATGATCTGCGGGGACAGGGGGCCGTAGGCAAGGTCCCGGGCAGACCAGGTCGGGCGGCGCAGGGAAACGCTTTCTCCTCCGGCCAGTGTTACGGTTTCCTCGGTCCATGTTACGCCAACGCGTCCCTCAGCTTTCAGTCCTGGAACGGCGGCACTTTGCAACTGGGTGCCATACGTCGGGTCGCCAATAACGCTGAGATGGCCGCTTTGTATGTCGTGCTCGTCTTGTGCGGTCTGGGGAGGAATACTCAGGCGCAGGAAGAAGGATGGGCTGTGTTCGTATCCGTTGTCTGGATCGGGTGGGCGCCCGCGTCCATTGCGGACGTGGCATCCAGAACAGGCCCGGGCATTGAACAAGGGACCCAGACCATCTGATGCCTGGGTCGAGGAGGGAGAGCTGACCCAGAGCCGCTTGAAGAAGCCGTTTCCAACGGCAGCACCCATTTTCTCGTCAGCGGAAAGGCCGGGCAGAAAGCGGGAAAAAGCCCGCCGATCAAGTGATGTCTGTTCGCCTTGGTCAGGCCGCGGTTCTGTCGCCAGGGCTGATCCGGTACAAAGGAAAGGCAGGGCCAAGGCAGTCAACAGGGAATACAAACGGCGGGGCATCAAGACATCGCTTTGACGGGGTAAGGACAATTGTTGTGAGAAACATTGGGTCTCAAACAACACGGGCCGGACGGTGCAGAAGCATCCACCCGGCCCGGTTTTTGATCAAGGATGATCAGCTGTTGCCACTGACTTTTTCAGGAGCATCCAAGCTGTCCGATCCTTCCAGCTCCAGGGTACCAAGGCCCAGGGCAGCCGTGGCGCGCTCGATAGAGCGGGTCTGGGCGACCAAAGAGTCAACCGCATCCTGAACGACCTTGTTTCCGGTGGGGTTATTTTCGCCCAGCATCTGGTCATAGGCTGTGCCTTTGGCTGCCATATCCATCAGCACCTGCATTTTTGCCACGGTCTTGTCCAAGGCTGCACCCAGTTCCTTGCGTTCCACTTGTGGCAGCAGGATCTTCATGCCTTTGCCCGACACAGTGCGCCCGTCGGGGCGTGTGTATGATCCGCTGTAGATGCTGCGGATTCCAACGGCATTATAATAGTGCGAGGCATGGGTGTTGTCAGAGAAGCAATCATGCTCTTCTTCCGGATCATGCAGCATGAGGCCCAGCTTCATCCGTTCCCCTGCCAGTTCACCATAGGACAGGCTTCCCATCCCGGTCAGCATGGCCGTCAGGGCTTTCTTGGGTTCCGAAGCCAACAGATCCTTGGCAATGGCACCGTTCTTGTCCCATGCGCCAGTCATTTCGGCCAGATCCTCAACCAGAAGATCTGTTGCTGCTTTCAGATAGGCCGCACGACGGTCGCAGTTGCCATTGGTGCAGGCTTTCAGGTCAAAGTCTGTGGCTTTGCGGTCGCCAGCGCCGGGGCCGGTTCCGTTGCGGTCCTGTCCCCACAGCAGGAATTCCACTGCGTGGTAACCGGTCGCCACATTGGCCTCTATCTCGTCAATTTCGTGCAGTTTCTGCAGAAGATCCTTGTTGATGACGGTGGCATCAATGGTCTGCCCGCCGATCTCCAGTACCGGATTGGCAATGACATTGGCGCGGAACCAGGCGTTCTCGTCAGAGTGTTCGCCATAGCTGGCTGTATCAACGTAATCGATCAGCCCCTCGTCAAGAGGCCAGGCGTTTACCCGCCCTTCCCAGTCATCAACGGCAGGGTTCCCGAAACGATAGACTTCGGTTTGCATATAGGGAACGCGTGCTTCGATCCAAGCCTTGCGAGCGGCAGACAGCGTGTTCTCGTCGGGGTGGGCAACCAGCGCATCAACCGCTTTCTGCAGAACCCGGGCTGTTTGTTCTGCATCTTCGAACTTGGCATGGGCAAGTGTGATATAGGTGGACACCACGTCCTTTTCCTGTGCCTTGCTTGCAGCCAGCGTGGGGGCTGCGGCTGTCAGCGCTGTGGCGGTCAGGAATGTTGCTGTGGCAAGAAATGCTCTCATCGTGATCTGATCCCCTCTGTCCCGTGCGGGAATATCCGGGTGGGTTTGCGCAATGCGGTGACGCCCGCACTGTTTAATGGTCTGCTACGCTTTGTGCTTTCATGTGTCAATAATAATTACTATCATCAGCGGGCAAACAAGTTAGTATTTTATCCTTGGTTTCGTGGCGGGAGTGTTATGTGTCGGAAAGTAAGGAAAAAGCGGGGTTATCCCGTCGTTCGTTTCTTGGGGCTGGTGCGGTTGGTGCCGGTCTTGTTGGTGCTGGTCTGTTGTACCGTGCCATTCCGGCATCAGGTGATGAAGTTCTGTATGCCATAGAGGCGCCGGGTACCCCCGGGGGGGGAGAGCCTGTTCCGGTCCTGTCCTATGCCCGGACGCCGGCTGCTCCGGCTGCTTTGCCTCCTGTGCTGGATGTACGCCAAGGAGATACTCTGTCTGTTCATTTCCACAATGCCATGGCCCGGCCAACAACGGTTCACTGGCATGGCATTCGTTTGCCCATTGCCATGGATGGCGTTCCGTTCCTGACCCAGAATCCGGTCGCAAGAGGTGAGGCATTTCACTATCGTTTTGCTCCCCCGGATGCTGGGACATACTGGTATCACCCCCATTATGCAAGCCTTGACCAGATTGGGGCCGGTTTGGCCGGTATTCTGGTTGTCCGGGAGGCCGATGACCCCGGTTATGATGCCGATATTCCCCTGCTGATTCGGGACTGGCGCCGTGACGAGAAGGGTGCATGGCTGCCCGTCTCTGATCCCGAGGCAGCGGGACGGGCCGGTACATTCGGGGGGTGGCATACGGTAAACTGGGAGCGGGAACCGCATTACCAGGTACCTTCGGGTAGCCTTGTGCGCTTGCGTCTGTGTAACGCTGACCTGACCCGTGTTTTCAAGGTGGTCGGGAAGGGGGCGCCAGCTATTCTGGTTGCTGTGGATGGTCATCCGCTTGTGGCTCCCGAGCCCTTGCAGCGTGAGCTTCTGGGACCCGGTATGAGGATGGATGTGGTGGTACGCATGCCCGACAACCCGGGGGAGGTGTTCGAGCTGCACAACGTATCATCCAGCACGCCTTGGGTTATGATGCGCCTTGTATCACAGGGGATGTCGCGCCGCCGTGCCTTGTCCGGAATTGTTCCGCTTCCACCCAACCCTGTGTCCATGCCTTCTGTTGATCGAGCAGAGGTTATACGCATGGATTTCAACGCCGGTCTTGGAGAAGGTGGAGCAGAGGATGCCCTGTGGTCGATCAACAAGCGGGCCTGGGTAGAGCGGTATCCTGAAGAAAGGGATGGAATGGTGTTGCCGGTCCTGCCTGGGCAAAGTTTCCCCGAAGTGCGCGCTGCGGTGTGTGGTGGTGGAACGCCGTTGGCTGTGCTGAAGCAAGGCCGCAGTTACATTCTGGAGCTGAACAACTTTACGCCCCACCTCCACCCTATCCATATTCATGGTCTGGCTTTTTCTCTGCTGTCATCGAGCCGCCGGTCTATCCGTACCGGTCATTTTACGGATACCGCGCTTTTGTTGCCCAAGGAGCGTATGCGGGTGGCTTTGGTCGCCGACAATCCCGGGGACTGGATGGTGCATTGCCATATCATCGAGCATCAGGCCTTTGGTATGATGGGCACGATCCGGGTTGATGCCTGATGTTCTATGGATAGTGGGGTTTCTGGCATAGCAAAAAGCCCCGAACCATGGTTCAGGGCTTTTGTTTATGGCGCGAGTGACGGGGCTCGAACCCGCGACCTCCGGCGTGACAGGCCGGCACTCTAACCAACTGAGCTACACCCGCGCTGTGATGTGCGGGTGCTTTATAGCCATGTGAACCGGGTCAGGCAAGCTTTTTTTGTGTTTTGGCAGATAGTTCGGGAGAGATAATCCCGGATATTACACCAAAAGACCGACCACAGGAATGGTCGGTCTTTCATGATCTCGATGGCGCGAGTGACGGGGCTCGAACCCGCGACCTCCGGCGTGACAGGCCGGCACTCTAACCAACTGAGCTACACCCGCAATCGAGAGCGCGGTTTATATAGGGGGACGATGCACGGCGCAAGAGAAAAATAGGTGCGGGTGCGAGCGGGGCCGCCAGGCGGACGCGGCTTATTTAGCGGTAAAACTATGTTAAATAAAAAATTTAGCCCAAAAAATTTGTATAATTCAGGGTCGCGCCCTATCTTCAACGGAAGGGTCGTTCAGAGGTAAGGAGAAGCCTGTGTTGTCAGCGTGGATGCGGGTTGCTTTGTGGAAGAAGGTGGTTGCGGGCTTTGTTGCGGGCGGAATTGCTGGCTATATGGCCGGTCCGCAAGCGGCGGTCTGGTTCAAGCCGATTGGGGATGTGTACATTACCCTGATCAGGATGCTGGTGGTTCCCTTGCTGTTGACCAGCATCGTTTCCAGCGTTGCTGGATTGGGGAGCATTGGTGGTGCCCTGCGTCTGGGGGTAAAAACGGTTCTGTACTTTATTCTGACAGCAGCCTTGGCCTCTGCGGTCGGCATCGCAACCGGCCTGTTGCTGGAGCCCGGGATTGGTATCGGACAGCTGGCGGTTGGTGAAGCCCGTACCCCCGTTATTCCGGGGCCGGTCGATGTGCTGTTGTCTGTTGTGCCGTCCAATCCTTTTCAAGCCATGGCTGAAGGTCATGTGTTGCAGGTCTTGTTTGTATCGCTCCTTTTCGGGGGCAGCCTTGCCGTACTGGGGGAGAAGGCTGCTTTGCTGCGTTCATGCGTGGCACAGGCCAATGAGGCGGTCATGCAGATTGTTCGTCTGGTCCTGCAACTGACACCGATCGGAACATTTGGCCTGATTGCCTGGGTAGTGGGGACATCAGGGGCAGAATCACTTCTGCCCTTGGGGCACTATATCCTTGCCCTGTATGTGGCTTGCCTGTTCCACCTGTTCGTTGTGTATGGCGGACTTTTGTCCCTGCACGGCCTTGATCCGCGAAAGTTTTTTCGTGGTGTGGCTCCGGCCATGCAGGTTGCGTTTGTGACTGCGTCCAGCTTTGCCAGTTTGCCCCTGACCTTGTCTTGCACAACGCGGCGTCTGGGTGTGGCGCAGGATTATGCCAGTTTTGCCGTCCCCCTTGGGGCATCCATGAAAATGGATGGGTGCGGGGCCATCTTTCCTGCCATTGCTACCCTGTTTATCGCCCAGTACACGGGGGTCGATCTGTCGGCTGGCGCCTTGTTGACTGTCTTTGTTATTGGTGTGGTGGGGTCCTTGGCGACAGCGGGTGTTCCGGGGCCATCGATTGTTATGCTGACTCTGACCTTGGGTGCCGTTGGTCTGCCGCTGGAGGCCATCGGGTATATTGTTGCCGTTGACCGTGTTGTTGACATGATGCGTACAGCTACAAATGTAACCGGTCAGGCTTTGGTGCCTGTGCTTGTTGCCCGTTCTGAAAAAGTCCTTCTGGATGACGAAAGGTATGGGTGCTCTGCCTTGGTGGAAGATGATGTGGCGCCGGATGACACTGCGTTATAACCGGACACGGGGGCCGAGGACAAAGGCCATGAGATGGCACGCTAGTGTGTTGCTAATTTTGTGTACGGCTGGACACAAAAAGAACTATATGGGTGAAATGCTAACGTAATCCCTGCATTTTTCAGCATTCTCACTTTTCAGGAGAAGTTGCCTCATGGACCATCAGCAAGAAACCAAAAGAAGAGAAATCCTGACGGCACTGGAAGAGCTGGAAGTCGAGATGCTGCGCTGTTGGGGGGATTGCGAGCCGGCTTTGCTTGTCGGGGCCGCCCGTGTTTCTGTTCTGGATGCCTTGGCCCGTGCCGGGTGTGATGTACCTGCAGATCACGATACCGGGGTACGGCATTAATCAGAAAGGGGACAGGTGCTTGGCCCTGTCCCCCTGTGATATATGACCTCAACGTATGGTCAACGACCTGTTGCCGGGCATCTTCCTTGCAGACCAAGTGGTGATGCGCAGACTTTATCCGGCATGGGCAGGCTGTTGCTCAAGAAGCGGGATAACGTTATCAGGCCCGATGCGGGCAGACAGTCCATCGGTTGTGTAGAACGCGTTGCCATGCACATCGTGGAAGGCGATCCCTTTGTTCCCGTGAGAGACGTAGCGGTCCTTGTTCTCGCCAATGCTTTCCTGAATGGTGTACACGCTGGCCTGCATTTGTACGTACAGGTCCTCGTCTGCTGACAGGGCTGCGTATGCATCCTCCAGTTTCCTGTTTGTCAACAGAAGCTTGTTGGATAGCGAAACACCCCATCGGGTCAGGCACGTTTCCGCAACATGGCGTACAATGATGCCGGGTTCCAGACACCGTTGCCTTCCCACATCGCCGTCGATGGCTCCGTTTCCAACCAAGGTGGCATGTCTGCCTGCCATGGGGAAAATATGCATGCGTGTGTGGGCTGTGTTCTCTGGAATGACGCAGGCAAAGCCCTTTGAACGTTCATCCCGGGCGTAGAAAGCAACATATTCCCTGACGTTGGCGCCAATTCCTGTCCGGTGCTTCTGGAAGTTTGCTGGCCCCGGTACGGGATCAATAGCGAAGATGTTGACGGGAATATGCTTGAGTTCAGGATCACCCGCCATGGCGTTGGCCATCATGTGACAGCTGATGCCACCCCGGCTCCATCCCACCAGATTGACCTGCTCGGGAATCCGCTGTCCTTTTCGGAACATGCGTATGATCTGTTCCTGGAGGTCCTGGGGGGTGACGATGCGTTTGCCATAGTCGTACTGTCTCCAGAAAAAGGAGCCTATCGCTTTTGCATCCTGTATGGGAATGTCGGCATTTTTCAGGATGTTGTATTCCTGCTCGGTCAGTTGCTGACGCTTCCAGTTGGCTTTTCCTTTTGTCAGGGCAAGGGCATGCGCCACATTCTCTTCCCACCCCGCACCAAAAAGGGTCCCCTTTACGCTGTAGTAACCACCGGGTTCTTCCCAGAGCTGGTCTTCCTGAAGGTTTCCGCTTCCCGGCCCGTCAATGATCACCCAGTCCGCAAATTCCCTGCCAAGGCAGTTGTGAGCCAGCGTTGCGACCAGTTCTCCGTTAGGGTAGTTGGGATTGTGGGCATCGTATCTTGTTGAGGCGGTGCCGCAAAAGAATACGGTGAATACGGACATGTTTGGCACCCTCTGAATTTTATTAAAGGCTTATTCGTTGCGCTTTCTGAAAACGCACAGGTTATATTCCCTGTTTTCTGAATACAGGGTTGTTTATAGAGCGGTCAACTTTCTGCTGAATTTAATGAGATGTTATCGGCATTATCTCGCGCGAACCGTGTAGTACATTGTTATGTAACGCGTTTATGGGGAAGTGCGAACGTGAATTCTTGTGTTGCTATGGGAATGTCTGGGAGGGGGCCGTATAAAAAACCGGGGACCCGATGCCCCTGCCCGGCGGGGAGCAAGGAAGCCGGACGGGATGGCCATTGGGGGGAAGCCACACCGGGTCCCCGGTTCAGCGCACGAAGACGCCGGCCACCACAACACACGTGGTGGCGGGAGGCCAAAACCCAATAACACTGCCAAGAGTCAGAGGTACCGGGCGGGCTTATTCCCCTTGCGGGTTTTCTATTCGCCGCCCTCCCGCCATGAGACACGTGCACGGACCGCGAGGAATCAGTCCGTCACCGTACAGACAGTCGCCGCGCAATATGGGCGACTGCCTGCTCTTGGTATGTACGAGGTTTTTGGGCCTCTATCGACAGGTTTTTGAACCCTGCCGACGCTTATCACCCTAAGATAGTTCAATCATAAAAGCAAATAATCTTGAGATGTTCTATGTGTGGTATCTGCGGCATGGTTTGCCGGCCCTGATTAAGGGGCATGCAGGCACGGGGTAAGCGTGCAATACGAGACTGTCTGGCAGTGTGTCCGGGAAAAACAAAACCCCCAGGTTTTCCTAGGGGTTCCGGCTGGTGCTGCTGGAGAGATTTGAACTCTCGACCTCTCCCTTACCAAGGGAGTGCTCTACCCCTGAGCTACAGCAGCAAAGACTTGAATTGTCAGCCCAAGTTGCCTTGTGACAAGGCCTTTTCGGGCACCCCGCAGGGTGGGCGGGTTTATGGCACAGCGTATCGACCCATGCAAGCATAAAAATGTGGGCCAGTGGGTTGACGGTGATGACCTGATCATCGCACAGTGCCAGCGTTCCGGCCTGTTGGCAGCGGGATCATGTGCGATTGTTTTGTACAGGCAATTATCTGATGACAGATACTCCGGTTGTTTCGGAAGAGAAGGGCGGTGGATCCCGACCGTCGAAAGATCGTCGCCAGGATCGTCTGGCCATGGCCCTGCGGGAGAACCTGTTGCGACGCAAGCAGCAGACCCGATCGCGCGCCATTTCCGATGATGATTCAGGGACATGCCCGTCAGCATCTGCCGTGCCCCGGGATGAAACCGGATGATATGCCCGTAAAACGGGCCTGAAACCAAAAACACGCCGTTGTGGTCTGGCGCGTGCTGCGCTACAAGGTGCCGTTTCCGCCCCGTTGTGTCACAGGGCAACACCCCGGTTCCAAATGATGGAGACTGTTCCCCATGGCCGTCATGCCTGATACTTGGATTCGTGAAATGGCCCGCAACCGCGGCATGATCGAGCCTTTTACCGACCGTCTGGAACGGGATGGCGTGATTTCCTACGGCGTCTCTTCGTATGGGTACGATGCCCGGGTTGCCGACGAGTTCAAGATTTTCACCAATGTTGATTCCGCCGTTGTTGATCCAAAGGAATTTTCGGACAAGAGCTTTGTGAACCGCAAGACAGATGTCTGCGTTATTCCCCCCAACAGCTTTGCCTTGGCCCGTACGGTCGAATACTTTCGTATTCCACGTGACACGCTGGTGATCTGTCTTGGCAAGTCAACGTATGCCCGATGCGGAATCATCGTCAACGTCACGCCTCTGGAACCCGAATGGGAAGGCCACGTGACGCTTGAATTTTCCAATACCACTCCCTTGCCTGCACGCATATATGCCAACGAGGGAGCTTGTCAGTTTATCTTCCTGAAGGGGAATCCCGAATGCGAAACTTCCTATGGCGACCGCAAGGGCAAGTACATGGGCCAGAAGGGCGTGACACTGCCCCGGCTGTGATAGAGCGCCCGGCAGCGGACAGCCTGACGGTAGAGCGCCCCCGGCAGGAGCAGCGCGGAGGGATGGATCGCATCCGCATCGTCGGGGGAACGCCCCTGCGCGGAACGATCCCGATCGGTGGCGCGAAGAATGCAGCCTTGCCCCTGATGGCGGCGGCACTCCTGACCGAGGAGACCTTGCGTCTGACCAACCTGCCGCATCTGGCGGATATCACCACCATGGCGCACCTGCTGGCCCAGCACGGAACCAGTATGCACCTGAACGGGGGTGAGGGCGGTGTCGGCAGTGCATCAGGCCGTGTGCTGGAGTTGCAGGCTGCCGATATAACCAGCCTGACGGCACCCTATGACCTTGTTCGGAAAATGCGGGCCAGCGTTCTGGTTCTGGGGCCGTTGCTGGCGCGTTTTGGTGCATGTCGTGTTTCATTGCCCGGAGGATGTTCCATCGGAACCAGGCCCGTGGATCTGCATCTGAAGGCCATGGAAGCACTCGGGGCTGAGATTTCGCTGGACGAGGGATATATCAACGCCCGTATCCGTGATGATCTGAATGGCCGTTTGCGCGGCGGCACCATCATGTTTCCTGCCGTCACCGTTGGCGGAACAGAGAATGCCTTGATGGCAGCCTGCCTGGCCGAGGGCGAGACTGTGATCATGAACGCGGCCCAGGAGCCGGAAATTGCGGATCTGGCCAATTGCTTGACCCTGATGGGTGCCAGTATTTCCGGGATTGGCTCCAATTGCTTGCGGGTCGAGGGCGTGTCGTCCCTGCACGGGACAGAATATTCGGTTTTGCCCGATCGCATTGAAACCGGGACGTATGCTATTGCGGCGGCCATTACACGTGGTGATGTGGAGCTGGTCGGTGCCAATTCTGCAGCCTTGGGCGCAGTCTTTTCTGCCCTGAACGAATGTGGCGTTGAGGTGATTGAAACCTCGCGTGGGGTTCGTATCCGCGCTGATGGTGCCGAGATACGGGGCATTGATCTGATGACCGAGCCCTATCCCGGCTTCCCCACCGATATGCAGGCCCAGTTCATGGCCCTGATGGCAACGGCCAACGGGGCGTCAATGATTACCGAGACAATTTTCGAGAACCGGTTCATGCATGTGCCGGAGCTGTGCCGCATGGGGGCCAGAATAAATGTACACGGGGCTTCTGCCATTGTGCGCGGTATGCCCCGTCTTTCCGGTGCCCCGGTGATGGCCACGGACCTCAGGGCCTCTGTTTCCCTTGTTCTGGCCGGTCTGGCTGCTGAAGGGGAGACCATTGTGAACCGTATTTACCACCTTGACCGCGGTTACGAGCGTCTGGAAGCCAAGCTTGCCGCCTGCGGTGCCAATATAGAGCGTTTACGTGGCTGATTCTTTACTGTGTGTTGTGCTGTGGTCTTATTCTCGTCCACCGGGAAAGACCACGGCTTCAGAAAGGCCCGCCCCCCTTTATTGCCCGGGAGTGCGTGCTATAGTCGGGCAGCGGCAAAGGCCGGTGTGTGGCATCCGCGTGGCGCGGGGCCGGGTGAGATGAGGGGTTAATGGCCAAGCCCAAGTCCAAGCCCAAGCTGGGGTCTCGTGCAGAGAATATCCAGGAATTGAAGCGTCTGCAGGAGATGTATAACGCCTTGCCGCCTGGCAAGAAAAAGGCGATGCAGAAGCCTATCCAGGAACGTATGGATCAGTTGAACGCGGCCATAAACAGCGGCGGCGGGGCTGTTGTTTCTGCCCTGCAGACCATTGTTCTGGTTGTTCTGGTTGCGATCATCGCCTTGGGTCTCGGGTTCTTTGGTATCTCGTACTACGTACGGTTCCGGTAGAACTTTCGCAGTCTTTTCCATGTGCTGCCTTGACAAGATGTTGTGGTGCGGCAAACCTTGCCGGGCCGGCACCTTCATTGCGGGCAGTTCTTGGGAGAGACTATGGCTTGCCGATTGTTTCATACAGGACGGTATTTGACCCTGTCCGGGAGCTGTGCCTCTTGATGCCGGGGTCAGGAAATGACGGTGTGAAGACACCGGCGGTTCTTGCTGTGGACAAGAACAGGATTGTCTCTGTTTATCTGGATGAGAAAATCGTTCGCAGCCGCAGGCCGGAGGTCGAGCATGAGCGGCGGGTCGCCATTTATGATCTGATCGAGGACAACACGTTCCGTGTGTCGGGTGCGGGGAATGAAGGTCCGTACAGTCTTCACCTTTTCGTTGAAGGAGAGAAACTATATTTTGATGTCCGGACGGAAGGCGATGTACCAATTGAAACGTTTTTTCTGTCCCTGAAAGGATTCCGGGCTGTGATCCGGGAATATTTCATGGTTTGCGACAGCTACTACGGGGCTATCCGTACGGCTGCACCGTCGCGTATCGAAGCGGTTGATGCAGGGCGACGGAGCCTCCACAACGAGGGAGCATCGATGTTGCGCCAGCAGCTTTCCGATGCCGGTATTGATATTGACCTGGATACGGCCCGCCGCTTGTTCACCTTGGTCTGCGTCCTGCACGCGCGGAGTTGAGGGGTGGAGCGGAGCGATCCATCGGCTGTCTTGTTCGTCTGCACGATGAACTCCATTCGTTCTCCCATGGCGGCAGCCATCCTGCGTCATCTGTATGGAAAAAAAATCTACGTTGATTCAGCCGGCGTTCGTTGTGGCCAGCTGGATGGCTTCGCGGTTGCTGTTATGGCCGAAATTGGTATTGACGTGTCGCGCCATAGCCCCAAGACGTTTGATGACTTGGATGATGACAGCTTTGACCTGGTGATTTCCCTGTCGCCCGAAGCGCAACACAAGGCCGTTGAGCTGACCCGCACGGTGGCGTGTGATGTCGAGTTCTGGCACACGTTCGATCCTTCTGTCGTTGAAGGATCGCGGGAGGTAAGGCTGGATGCATACCGTCAGGTGCGTGACGAGCTGATCAAGCGGATCCGGGACCGGTTTGGCCCCCCTCCCGAGAGCACGGGCAGCGTCTAGAAAATATCGTCGCGGTATCGATCGCGGGCTTCCAGAAGGTCCGGCAGCTTCTCGAAAAGAATACGGACCAGGGATGGATCAAACTGGGTTCCCGAACTCTCCTCGAAGTATTGTAGAATACGTTCGAGTGGCCACGCCTTCTTGTACACGCTGTCACTGGCAAGGCTGTCGAACACATCGGCGATAGCCGTAATGCGGGCGGGCAGGGGAATGATCTTCCCGGACAGGCGTCTTGGATATCCTGTCCCATCCCAGCGTTCGTGGTGCCCGCCGGCGATAATGGCGGCGCATTTCAGAATTTCCAGGTCAGACTGGATCAGCATGTCCTCGCCAATAATGGCGTGGGTTTTCATGACTTCCCACTCTTCATCGGTCAACTTGCCGGGTTTGTTCAAGATGGCATCCGGAATGCCGATCTTGCCGACATCATGTAACGGAGAGGCTGCCAGCAGAACCTGTGCATCCCGGCGCGGCATGCCTGCTGCCAGTGCCAGAATCCAGGAGTATTCCGCTACACGCCGCACATGCTGGCTGCTTTCCATGGCCCGGGTTTCCACGGCTTCTCCCAGGCGTTGGACAACCTCTTTCTGGGTACGCTCCACAAGATCGATCAAGTTGTAGTTGTCCATGGCATAGGCCATGGTCCGGCAAAAGATATCAAGAACGGGTCGCTGGGGAATGGACGTGGCATCAACGCCGTCCAGCATCAGGATATTCTTGATCTCGACCGAGCTGCGGAAACTGGCCAGTGCCATGGTCCCATCCATGGCGAAATGACCGTTCTCCGGGATCTTGCTTTCCAGGCGTTTCAGGTCATCAGGCAGGTCCGGGCGAAGGTCTTCCAGCCGACCGGTCAGGGGTGGACTGTAACGTCCCGCCCCTGCCATGATGGCAGTTTTCCCTGTGCGGCGTTGAACGCTTAACACCAGCCCGTGCATGGGGGATTCAGTTGTTGTCTCATGTAGATGCAGAAGATCATGAAACAGGTGCAGTGCGGTTTCTGCAAACCGGTTGGCCGGCTGATAGGAAAACAGAGATCCGGCTCCGTTCAGGATCAGGTCAAGTCCGCGCTGTGTTGCCTCCAGGGTCTTGATATCTCTCCAGGACCGTAGACAGGAAAAAAACAGGGTATGCAGCTTGCGGGCTGTCAGCTCGGTTTTTTCCTTGTAGTCATTGATGTCGTAGGTGGTGATAACCTCCCGTTCCGGTGCTTGTCCCGGCTGTCCGGTGCGTAGCACAATCCGGACATCGGTATTGCCCAGTCCGTTCCGTATCCATTGAGCCAAGTCCAGGCCGGCGTGCTCCGTCTCCATCACGACATCCAGCAGGATAACGGCGATATCGCTGCGCAACTCGAGTATTTTGCGTGCCTCGGCTGCGGACATGGCGTTGATGATTTCAAGGGGGCGGTCTGCGAACCGGAATCCGGCCAAGGCCAGTTCCGTAACGCGATGCACCTCGGGCTCGTCATCGACAATCAGAACCGGCCAGCCGTTTGCAACGGTGGATGCAACCTCGTCTGCCCCTTGCTTCTTCTTTTTTCGCGGGGACTTGGGGCTGAGCATGGGGGATTTTCCGCTCATGATACATGGCCCTCCTCGTGAGGGGTCAGGGACGGCAGGACAATCCTGAAAGACAGTCCCTCTCCGGGTGGGCTGCTGTAGTGCATTTGCCCTCCCAGAGCTCCGGTCACAATGTTGTAGACAATATGCAGGCCCAGCCCGGTTCCACCGCTGCCGCGCTTTGTCGTAAAGAAAGGTTCGGTCAAGCGGGACAGGTGTTCAGGGCTGACGCCGGTGCCGTTATCCGACACGGTGATCTCTGTCATGCCGGTTCCCGGTGTTCCCTGGCGGGCCGCAATCCACACTGTGTTGCCATCTTTCTTTTCGGGAAAGGCATGGGTCAGGGCGTTCATAACCAGATTGGTCATAACCTGCCCCAATGGCCCCGGATGGGTGGACAGGGTGATGTCATCAGGAATATCCGTTTCCACGCGAACCCCGGACTGGCGGATTCGCGGCGTCAGGCTGACAACAACATCCTTGATATGCTGCTTCAGATTGATCTTGCGGATTTCTTCGCTGGAGCTGTTGGTGGCAATATTCTTGAAGGATCGTACCAGTTCGGCAGCGCGTTCGATGTTTCCCAGAACCATCCGGATGGTTTCTTTTGCGCCACTCATGAAGTTTTCGAAGGTCTCGGAGTCCAGATCCTCGCGCTCATAGCAGGCTTCCAGCTCGCTGATGGACTCATCCAGAAGCGAGGCTGCGGTCAACCCAACGCCAACAGGGGTGTTGATTTCATGGGCAATGCCGCTGACCAGGCTGCCAAGGGATGCAAGCTTCTCAGATTCAACCAGTTCTTTCTGGGTGCGTTGCAGGTCTTCTAGGCTCTTGCGCAGGGCTGTGTTGGCTGTCTGGGCGGCATGGTGGGCGTCCCTGATCTCGATCTCAACCTGTATGCGTTTGGTCATGTCGGTGCATGTGATCACCGTGCCGCCGATATCATGCGGCATTGGAATACCTTCAAGCTCCACGATATGGCCGTTATGTCGTTGCAGGGCTAGACTGAAGGGAACGTAACGGCCTTTTTCATCCTTTACGGCTTGTGGAAGGGGGGCCAAGTCCTGCCCGCTTTTTCCACTTTGTGTAATGGAGAGCAGGGGCGTGCCAACGGTGCTGCACCGCGCGGGCAGACCAAGGATCTTCAGGAATTGAGGGTTACACAGTGCCAGCTGGTTATCCGCATCAAAACACCCAACGCCACGACTGATGTTATTGAGAACAGCCTCCATCAGGGCGCTTTGCACCTGGATCTGGTGTGTGCGTTCCTCGATCTGACGTTCCAGGGATTCGTTAAGAAGCCGCAGCTCTTCTTCTGCTTCGCGCCGCAGCTTTGCTTGCCATACGGTGCCAAGAACATCGCAGAGATAGGTGGCAAAAGCACGCTCCTCTGCACTCCAGGTTGGTCTTGGCGTTTCGGTCGTCATGCCAAAAAGCCCGATAACTCGACCGTTGGAGTAGATATGGGCCCCGAGATGGGCTTGGCTTTGTGCCGAGATGGCACCGGCCTGAATCATAACGGACAGGGGGGCACGGTGTTCGGGCATGGTCAGGATCGTTAACCGCTGTCGGTCCAGATCATGGATATAGTCGGGAAGCAGGGAGACCTGAAAAGGAGCGCAGCGGCCATGGCCCTCTTCCATCGGCGCGTAAATGTCCTGACATATCAATTCACTGCGGATTTCGTTATAAAGCCATATGCCGGCCTGTTCTACTTCCAGTGATGTTACGGCCAGCTCGGTCATACTGCGGGCGGCTTCCACGAAAGAGCCATTGGAGATGGACGAGTGGCGCGGCACAACCTGCATTGCGTTCATCATGCGCCGCAATGGCTCTGCAACAGCTCTGGAGGACCGATCTGGAACAGCCATCAGGAACACGCACCCTGCCGGACAAGACCATGCGTGCACATGGTCTGGTTCACTATGCGGTTCTGTTTTGTATCAGGCAAATAACGCCCGGAAGGTTCTTTCAGTATGGGCAAAAGCAGGAATTGGTAAAAAGTGTGGACGAAAGGCCATATTCGGGGTTCTATGGAGCCATTCAGGCCCAATGCCCCTGTGTTGTGGTGCGGTGTGTTGTGTGTCCCGGATACATTCGTGCCGGTCCCGTGGTCAAAGAGCTTGACCGCGCGGCGGCTTTTTAACATTTATGTGATGCAGTTTTACTGGCACGTGCCAAATCAGGAGCAAGAATGTCCAAGGAAGATTCCCTCGAGTTTATGGGAGAAGTCACAGAGCTGCTGTCTAACGCCATGTTTCGTGTGAAGCTTGATAACGATCACGAGATTATCGCCCACACATCCGGGCGTATGCGGAAGAACAGAATCCGTGTCCTGAAGGGTGACCGCGTTACGGTCGAAATGACCCCCTACGACCTCGATAAAGGTCGTATTACGTTCCGCTTCAAATAGGCATGCCGGTTTTGCAGGAAGAGCGGCCGGTGTCTGGCATGGATAGGTCGTGCATGCCATCGCACCTTGTTCTGGCCTCTGCGTCTCCTCGTCGCCTTGATCTTTTGTCCCGTATTGGCTTGGTGCCTGCGGCTGTTGATCCCGCTGAAATCGACGAAACTCCCCTGAAGCAAGAAGGGCCCCGGCCGTATGCCCTTCGTTTGGCCCGTGCCAAGGCCGAAGCTGTTGCGCCGCGCCATCACGGGGCCTTTGTGCTTGCTGCGGATACGGTTGTGGCGTGCGGGGCGCGCATTCTGCCAAAAGCAGAAGATGCGGATACGGCGCGTCGTTGTCTGTCCCTGTTGTCCGGCCGTCGTCACCGCGTCTACACCGGCGTCTGTGTGGTAGCCCCCGATGGCCGTCTGGCCTTGCGTGTTGTCCAGACTGTCGTTGGTTTTGCAGTTCTTTCACCTGACCGTGTGCAACAGTATATCGATTCCGGCGAATGGGACGGGAAGGCGGGGGGTTATGCTATCCAGGGCATGGCCGAGGTCTTTGTGAAAGGCTTGCATGGGTCTTGGTCCAATGTTGTGGGGCTGCCCTTGCGCGAGACAGATTGTCTTCTGGCTGGCTTGGGCTTTCGCCGGGGGTAAGGCTGATGGCAGCATCCGGACGTGTGGCCTTGGTCAGTCGTAGTTCGGGGGAAACCCGGGTTGCTCTTGTCGAGGGTGGGTCCGTGGTTGAGATTCACCTTTTCCGTGACTGCCGTCCGGTGGTCGGGTCTGTCGTCCCAGGTCTTGTGATTCAGTCCTTGCCAGCCTGCCAAGCTGTTCTGGTTGATATCGGGGCGGAGGATCCGGGGTTCTTGCCTGTAAAGGGTGGCCCCGGTCGCACCCCGTTACCTGAAGGAACCCGGATTCCGGTGCAGGTTGTGCACGAACCCCGACGGGGAAAGGGTGCGCGACTTGGTTTGGATATGTCGATTGCCGGGCATGGTCTTGTTCTGACACCGTCCCGTCCGGGGCTTACGTTTTCTTCTGGTCTTCGTGACCCTGGGCAAAGGGAGCAGCTGCAGGCGTGCCTTTTGCCCGTCCTCTGTGCCGGGGAGGGGCTTGTCGTGCGTCCCGAAGCCTGCTCCATGCAGGCAGATGCCCTGATCCGGGAGCTTGATACCCTGAGAGCACGCTACCAGGCTGTTTTGGCGGGCGGTGCGGATTGTCCTTTGCCCTTGTCTGTTGCGTTGTCAGGCCGGCAGGTTGAGGACGTTGTGTGTGATGATGCCGACCTTCTTCTGAAGGTGCGTTCTGCTGGCTTTGCTGTGCGTCTCTGGGATGGTCCAGGGTCCTTGTTGTCGACGGTTGATTATGATGCTGTCCTCGGGAGTGCACTTGCGCGGAGTGTTCCTCTCGGGGCCAAGGGATGTTTGTGGATTGAGCCAACAGCGGCGCTGACAGCCATTGATGTTGACTCAGGCGGGGATGATCCAGACGAGGTCAATGCCCGTGCTGTTGCCGCGATCGCGCGGCATGTTCGGTTGCGTGCCCTGGCCGGGATGATCGTTGTTGATTTTATTGCCCCGCAGCGCGGTGGGGCCCGCCCTGCCAAGAAAGCCTTGGCCCGGGCGCTGGCCGACGCTTTGTCTGCGGATTGCGTTCCCTCAACGGTACTGGGTGTTTCGGGGCTGGGACTTGTGGAAATTCGTCGCGACCGGACCCGGACTCCCCTTGGGGAAATCATGCTCTCCTCCGCGCAGGAGGGGGATGCGGACATCCTGCCTGAAACCAGTGCGCTGGACAGTCTGCGTGCCGCTCTTGACGTGCTACGTTCAACCCGGGCTGCGCGTGTTTCTCTCAGGGTATCCCCCGTTATTCATGCCTTGTTGACAGGGCGCCTTGCTCCGGCCTTGGAAGAGGCCGGGCGCAAGGCGGGCTCTCCTGTTGGCTTGGAGATTGTTCCTTCTTACCCAGCCAGCCGTTACGAGGTTACATAATGTCCAGTTCCTCTGATGACTCACGGCCTGTTGCGTGTGTCGAACCTGTTCGTGTGTCGGCAGCTTGTTGCCCTGAGTGCAAGAAGCCTGTTGATCCGCGTTATCGGCCTTTCTGTTCCAAGCGTTGTGCTGATGTTGATTTGCATCGCTGGATGAGCGAAAGCTACCGTGTTCCTGTGCTGGATGCGCCAGAGCAGGCAGGAGATACAGGTGGTTCGCCTGACGATAAAAAAGAAAATGAATTGTGAAAACAGGCTGGACAGGAACAGGTTAATTTCCTATAAGCGTGCTCCCGACGCACTTGTTGTCTTAAGAAGAAAACTGGTTCGTGTTTAAAGGGCCCAGATAGCTCAGTTGGTAGAGCATGCGACTGAAAATCGCAGTGTCGGTGGTTCGATCCCGCCTCTGGGCACCATTATAGCCCCTGAAACCAAAACGGTTTCAGGGGCTTTTCATTAATCTTGCCGATAACGCACGTTCTTGTCGATCCCGCTTGCAGCGTGGGGCATGTGCCTGTCAGCGCATATTATCTTGTTGGATCATATGGGCTTCGTGTCACTCTTTTCATGAAAAAGAGGTAGAGGAAGGGTTGCATACCATTGTTGGGGGCGGCACATCTGGCGGTCTTGAAGATTGGTGGCATCCTTTTGGGGCTGGATGGGCAGGCTGTCCCGGGTGAAAAAAAGGGCAATGAATTCCTGACGGAAAAAATTGGTGGGTCCACTGGCGCTGTGAACCTGAAAATCAGGCGAGGACAGGGTGAGTCTGTTATCACTCTTCATCCGCTGCAGACGTGCTCATTTCCCGTATTTCTGGCTGCAAATGATGCTGTCAACGCCTTAACCGCATGGGCGGTTATCTTGTTGACTCTGTTCTGGATGTGTTTCTGGAAGGTACAGGGGCTGCCGCTAGGCTTGACGAGCAAGGGCTGCCGGGGCTCATACACAAGATTTTGAAGAAGAAGCCAATTGCATGGGCGTTTGTTATGCTGCACGGTCTCTGGCTACGACGTGAAAGGGGCCGCTGACGTGTGGCGCCGGATGGCGACTTCCACCCCTATGGCTATTCATTTTTCTGGTTCCACGCATCCTCCTACGACCAAGGGCAACTGAAGTCGTCCGGAAAGTGGTAGAGAGTAAGCCTGTCCGTCCGAACGAGAGCAAGGACAAGGAAGATACGCCAAGTACCGATGCAGTGTCATTCAATGGCTAGGATCCGGTATTCCCGGAAGGACCTGCACGTTTCTTCACACGCCTATACGCAAGAAAAAGAGCAAGCCCTTTCTCTATACAAGGCTTGCTCTGATTTCGCAGGGTGTTTCCGTTTTCGGGTCAGTGGTGCTGGATAATCTGGCTGAGGAACTGTTTGGTCCGCTCTTCCTTTGGGCTGTTGAACAGCTGTTGAGGGGGAGCCATTTCAACAATCGTGCCGTCGGCCATGAAAACAACCGTATCCGCCACCGAACGGGCAAAGCCCATTTCGTGGGTGACGCACACCATCGTCATGCCTTCCTGTGCAAGCTCAGTCATGACATCCAGAACTTCCTTGATCATTTCGGGGTCCAAGGCTGAGGTCGGTTCGTCAAAGAGCATGATATCCGGCTTCATGCACAATGCGCGGGCAATTGCGACGCGCTGTTGCTGCCCTCCTGATAACTGGCCAGGGTATTTGTTGGCCTGATCGGGAATTTTGACGCGCCCCAGATAGTACATGGCCACATCAACGGCTTCCTTGCGGGGAACCTTTTTGACCCACGTCGGTGCCAGGACAAGGTTCTCCAGAACCGTCAGGTGCGGGAACAGATTAAAGGACTGGAACACCATACCAACATCGCGTCGGATGGCCTCAATCGCACGGACATCATTGGTCAGTTCCGTGCCATTGACCATAATGACGCCCGCCTGATGTTCCTCCAGGCGATTGATGCAGCGGATCATGGTTGACTTTCCCGATCCCGAAGGACCGCAGACAACAACGCGTTCACCTTTGCGGATCACAAGATTGATATCACGCAGGACATGAAACTGACCGTACCATTTGTTGACATTGGTCAGGCTGATAACGATTTCCTCACCGGGTTTGCGCTGGGACGCGGCGTTGGTGGAGGTGTTGTGGTCGCTCATCGGCGAACTCCCGTATTCAGGTGACGCTCCAGATACAGGCTGTAGCGGGACATGAAGAAGCTGAAGGCGAAGTAAATCAAGGCTGTAAAGACGTATGCCTCTACGTAGAACGGGCGCCATGCCGGATCGGTCATGGCTGTCTTTGCTGTGGTCAACAGGTCATACAGCCCGATAATGATAACCAGCGATGTATCCTTGAACATGGAAATAAACTGGTTCACCAGTGGCGGAATAACAATGCGGATAGCCTGGGGCAGGATGATCAACCGTGTCTTCTGCCAGTAGCCGAGTCCAAGGGCATCAGCGGCTTCATACTGCCCCCGTGGTAACGACTGAAGCCCGCCACGAATGGCCTCTGCCAGATAGGCGCCTGTGAACAGGGTAATGCCGACAAGGGCACGTAGTAGTTTATCGATCGTTGTTCCTTCGGGCAGGAACAACGGCAGCATGACCGATGCCATAAACAAGACAGAAATCAGCGGTACACCGCGAATCAGTTCGATGTAGATAACGCTGATTGATTTGATGATCGGCAGTTCCGAGCGTCTGCCAAGGGCAGCCAGAACACCAATAGGAAACGCCAGTCCAATGCCGATGACAGACAAGAGCAGTGTCAGGGGTAGACCACCCCAGCGATCATTGCTGACCCGGGTCATGCCTAGAATGCCACCCCACATCAGTATGGCGCACAGGGGAAGGGTTACGATCCACACCAGGGCCAAGGTCGGGCCCCAGAAACGCGGATTGCAGGTTATGGCCAGTGCGATGATGAAGAGGACAGTCGCCGTGATCGGGCGCCAGTGCTCCTCATATGGGTAAAGCCCAAACAGTATAAAGCGGTGTTTCTGCTCAATGACCGCCCAGCATGCGCCAGCCCCGGAGACTTTGCAGGCATCCGGTGTTGCGGAAGACCAGATGGCATTGATGAAAGCCCAGTTCAGCAGTCCAGGCACGATCTGTACCAACAGTCCCAGGCACAGAAGGGTCATGATGGTGTTGGATGTCGAACTGAAAAGGTTCTGCCGCGCCCACCCCAGGACATGCATGGAACGCATCTGGGGAGAGCCTGGGTAAACACTGACCGGTTCTTCAATGTGGGAAAGGGCATCGCCCGGACGGGGGTCTCGTTCGGTATTCATCACCGTCCTCCCCGCAATGCTATATGACCGTTATACCAGTTCATAAAGGCCGAAATGCTCAAGGATATTGTCAGATACACTGCCATGATGATGGCAACCCCCTCTACGGCTTGGCCGGTTTGGTTGATTGCCGTATTCGCAACGCTGACAAGGTCAGGGTAGCCAATGGCAACAGCCAGGGAGGAGTTCTTGACGAGGTTCAGGTATTGGCTCGTCAAGGGTGGGATGATGACGCGCAACGCCTGTGGAAGCAGGATAAGCCTCATCACGCGTGAACGTTTAAGGCCCAGGGCGACGGCAGCTTCGGTTTGCCCCCAAGGAACAGCGCTGATACCGCCACGGACAATCTCGGCGATAAAGGTGCCCGTGTACAAGGTCAGACCAGTCAGGAGCGCTGTAAATTCGGGAGACAGATTAGCCCCGCCCCGGAAGTTGAAGCCCCGCAGGACAGGGGTGCTGATTTCAGTCGGTGCACCGCCTGCCAGCCACCCCAATACCGGGAAAATAATCATCAGCCCCAAGGCGGGCAGCAAGACCCCCGGGCGTTGACCGGTTGCATTTTGTATGCGTGTGGCGCGTACATTAAGGAAGAAAGCAACAACAAGGGCGGCAAAAAAGCCAACGACGGCGATGGTGTGTCCGGTTTCCCAGACAGGCCATGGAATTTTTATGCCACGGTTCGAAAGGAAAACGCCTTCCAGCGGCTGAAGTGCTTGTTTCGGGTTGGGCAACGCTTCCGTGATCAGGGCGTACCAGAAAAAAAGCTGTAGCAGCAGGGGAATATTGCGCAAGCCTTCGACGTATATGCCGGCAATACGGGCAATGATCCAGTTGCTGGACAGGCGCGCGATACCAAACAATGTTCCTATAAATGTTGCCAGTATAATGCCGATAAGAGAAACCTTCAGCGTGTTCAGAAGGCCAGCAGCCAGAACCCTGAGGTAGCTATCAGCCGGGGAGTACTGAATAACGCTCTCGCTGATATCAAAGGCAGCTTCCCGTTCGAGAAACCCATACCCCGTCGCAATCTGCAACGCGGCAAGATTGCTCAGGGTGTTGTGTACCAGCCAGGCAATCAGTGCCGACACAGCACCGAGCACAAGCACCTGGGCAATGATTCCGCGTATGCGGACATCATTCAATAGGGCTCCGCCCGACCGGCTTTTTCCAGGTTCGGACATGGTTTGCGATCCCAAAGTTTATAAACAACAGCTCAAACAAAACGCGTGTGCCATTTATTGTGTCGCTGCCTTGCTACGCTATCCAGCGTTTCCCTGACTGTCTCTCGATAACATGTCAGAGGCGTGTCTGCACCCGCAACAAGAAAGACACAACCCGCCGGTCATCCTTCAAAGAGACCGGCGGGGTATTATACAGCGCCTATCCTAGCGGACAGGAGGGGCATACATAATGCCGCCTTTGTTCCATAGGGCATTGAGGCCCCGCTCCAGGCGCATTGGCGTCTTCAGTCCAACATTGGCTTCAAAGCTTTCGCCATAGTTGCCAACTTGCTTGATAATATTATAGGCCCACTTTTCATCCAGGCCGAGGGCAGCGCCCATGCCAGGGGTTATCCCCAGAAGGCGCTTGGCATTTGGATCCGTAGCTGACTTCAACTGCTCATCCACGTTGGCAGATGTTATCCCCAGTTCCTCGGCATTCAGCATGGCATAGAACGACCAGCGGACAATATCGGTCCACTGGTTGTCACCATGACGGACAGATACGGCAAGCGGTTCTTTGGAGATAAGTTCGGGCAAGATCACATGTTCGGCCGGGTCAGGCACGTCATTGGCACGGATGGCGGCCAGCTGTGAAATGTCGGAGGTGATGGCATCGCAGCGCCCGGATGAGTAGGCTGCGCTGACTTCCTCGTACTTCTCAATCGTGACCGGGTTCATTTTCATGTTGTTGGCACGAAAATAGTCGGCGAGATTCTGCTCGGTAGTTGTTCCCGTCTGCACACAGACGGTTGCACCATCAAGTTCTTTCGCACTTTTCAGGCCCAGTCTCTTGTGTGCCATAAACCCCTGACCGTCATAGTAGTTGACGGCTGGAAAGTCCATGCCATTGGCCGTATCGCGCGAGAGGGTCCATGTCGTGTTGCGCGCCAGCAAGTCCACTTCGCCAGATTGTACGGCTGTAATGCGTTGCTGGGCTGACAGGGGAACGTAGGACACCTTTGTAGCGTCACCGAAGACGGCCGCTGCGACAGCGCGACAGACATCCACATCGATCCCCGTCCACACGCCCTTTTCATTGGGCGTAGAGAACCCGGCCAGACCGGTATGCGACCCACACACAACGGTGCCACGCTTCTTGACAGCATCCAAGGTGGCCCCGGCAAGTGCGCCTGTCGTCGCAAGTGACACAGTAGCCGCAGCTGCAACGGCAATCAGTATTCTATTCATCCAACGAAGCCTCCGAGCACTATTGCATCTGTTTTTAGCGTTAGTTTGCATCTTTTTGTCAAGCGGGGCAACATTTTCAGAGCCTTCCCGACCCTCCCGCATCTGCCGAGGATATTAGACCGAGCCTGTAGGTTTGGAAAACCTAATTTCAGTGTGTCAAGCCGTGTTGCATCATTTCAGGTGTTATGCGGCTGGTGATAAGCCGGTGGCTTCCGGGTCTCCCGTATCCAGAGAGGTACTCCGTTTGTATCTTCCTGCCGGATGGCTGGGCGCATCTTTCCGCAGGCCACGGATTGCAACGCTGTGCCTGTCACGCTATATGTTTCCGCATGAACGACACAAGCATCCTCATCACCGATACGCGGGCCTTGCAGGCCTTTTGTGACAGCCTCGCCGGTACACCTTTCATTACGGTGGATACCGAATTCATGAGGGAGAAGACCTACTGGCCGCAGCTCTGTCTGGTGCAGGTTGGCGGGCCTGATGAGGCACGCTGTATTGATCCCCTGGCGCCGGGTATTGATCTCGCTCCCTTGTTCGCCCTGATGCGTGACACGTCGGTTCTGAAAGTTTTCCATGCAGCCAGGCAGGACCTGGAAATATTCTATAATATGATGGGAACGTTCCCTACGCCGCTCTTTGATACCCAGGTCGCAGCCATGGTCTGCGGGTTCGGGGATTCGGTCGGTTATGAAACGCTGGCCAGCAAACTGGCAAAGGTTTCCATCGACAAGTCCATGCGCTTTACGGATTGGGCCAGACGTCCGCTGACAGACCAGCAGGTGTCTTATGCCTTGTCCGATGTTGTGCACTTGCGTGTGATATATGAAAAGCTGGCTGCCCGTCTGGAAGAAACCGGCCGGGCCCATTGGCTGGATGAGGAGATGGCTGTGCTGCTTGATCCTTCCAACTATCGTGTTGATCCGCCGGAAGCATGGAGGCGCCTCAAGACCCGGACCAAGACGCCCCGTTTTCTTGGCATTGTCCGTGAGCTTGCGGCATGGCGCGAGATTGAAGCCCAGACGCGTGATATTCCGCGTCAGCGCGTACTGCGGGATGAGGCTCTCCTTGAAATCGCAGCCCATGCTCCCCGTACGGTCGAGCAGCTGGAGCGGACGCGCGGTTTCGTCAAGGGGCAGGCAGAAGGCAACACGGGGCAGTCTATTCTGGAGGCTGTTGCCCGGGGCAAGGCCATGCCGGTGGAGGATCTTCCGATCCCTCCGTATCGTCGTGACCTGCCACCGGGTATTGGCCCGGCGACCGATCTGCTACGGGTTCTTCTGAAAATGCGGTGTGAAGAGCACGACGTGGCCCAGAAGCTGGTTGCCGACAGTGAAGACCTTGAGCTGATAGCCCTTGATGACAATGCGGACGTTCCGGCATTGAAGGGGTGGCGCCGTGATGTTTTCGGGGCTGATGCCCTGGCCTTGAAGAACGGTAGTCTTGCCCTCTGTCTGTCCCGTAACGGGCGGCGTGTTGAGGCCGTGGAAATAGAGGGGTGATTCACCCCTTTCCTAGATCTGTATAACCTGTCCTTTACACCCCTGCTCGTTGGCCAGTTTGTCCAGCTTCTTCCCGAAAAGTTCCGTGTAGTACACGGGGTCGGCTGCTGGTACGGCCAGAACAAGGTTCTTCTTGCCTTTTTCCAGCCGTGTTTGCGCCAGAATACCCGCCGCGCCGCCACTGATGGAGTGGCCAAGGCGTAGCGCAGCGCCAATAAGCCGTACACGTTTCAGGCGCTTGGCATCCAGAAGTTCCTGGGCCTGCTTGACAGCGGGCAGGGCGTCGCTGCTGCTGTACCGGTAGTAGACAGCCAAGGCCAACGCAGCCCTGTCAGTGTGGTTCAGGCCCATGAAGGGCAGGCGCAGGACTTTCAGGAATGCTTGTTCTGCCCGATAGTCCGGGTGTTCGCTCCAGAAAATATCCCCCAAAAGACATGCCGCATGGCGCAGGCGGTTCAGGTGCTTTGGCTCATCGGGGAACAGCGGGGCCATCCACTCCAGCAGCTCTCGCCCATGTTCAGGGAAGCGACCGGCGGCACGGGCCCATTCTGTAGCCGCAGACAGAAGCGGGTCACCGTCCTGCATCTTCTGTGGCAGATTCAGGAAGAACTGCCCCTCGCGCATGCCATACACAGAGAACACCAGCGCATCGGGCTGAATCTCTTCCAGAAGGATATCCAGCAGCGTTGCGGCCAGTGGCAGATAAGGCAGGCGCCGTTTGGATACATGCCCCATTTTTTCCAGAGCGCGTTTGTTTTGCTGGGTTACCAGTGACACCATTTCGCGTGCGGTGTCGTAGGGCAGGGAAAAGTTGTCAAGGACATGCAGGGGGTAATCCATATGCTCGATAATGATCTGTGCCAATGCCCGCCATGATCCGCCGACGGCATACAGGTGGCGTCCCTTCCCGTGCTCCAGGAAGGTAACAGCAGCAAGGCGCTTGCGTATCAGGTTGCGCAGTTTGTTGCCACAGCTGTTGCCGGCGTTTTCGGCCAGGCGTAGAACCCCCAGAGCCAAGCTTATGAATTCCCCGGTATCGGGCTTGCTGTCTGGCGTTACCGTAACCAGCTCCAGGGAACCGCCCCCAAGGTCGGCCACCATGCCGTCTGCATCCGGGATGGAGCACAGCACCCCATAGGCAGCGCGGATCGCTTCTTCTTCCCCGCTGAGCAGGGTCACCGGCACACCGGTTCGTTTCTCGATTTTTTTCAGGAATTTGCGTCCGTCCGAGGCGTCCCGACAGGCTGCTGTTGCCAGAATATCCAGACGCTCTACATTCATGGCCCGGGCCAAGTGAACAAAGCGTTCGATAGATGCTGCAGCCATCGGCACCCCATCCGGGTTCAGACGTCCACGGCTTTCAATGCCGGCACCCAGGGCGCAGGTGGCTTTTTCATTGAACAGAGCCATCGGTGTCCGGTGAATACCGTCGTACACAACCAGTCGAACGGTGTTGGACCCGATATCGATGATGCCAACCGGCTTGCGGCAAATCCTGTCCTGCATATGTATTTGGCCTATTCGCGCTGAAGGATGATACGCGGAGATTTTTTCGGTGGGTGTTGTACACCATTTCCCCGACCGGACAGTGATGGATTGTTCATAAAGAAGTCGTGCGCTGAGAAAGCATTGGTTGATGGTTTTGCCCTGACGAAGGTCGCATCCGGGCGCAGGCTCCAGCTTTGGCTGGTATCCTTGAGGTTTGCCCCCATGATCTGGTCCAGGATCTGTGTGTGGACGGTCGGATTTTCTATGGGCACAAGATGCTCGACCCGGTGAATCAGGTTGCGTGGCATCCAATCCGCCGATGAGATATAGACCTTTGCCTGTGCACCGGGCAAGGAGCCTCCGTTGGCAAAGACAATGATACGGGAATGTTCAAGAAAGCGCCCGACAATCGATTTGACCCGTATGTTCTCAGATAGCCCGGGTACCCCGGGGCGCAGGCAACAAATTCCGCGTATGACCAGATCAACCTGCACGCCGGCACAGGACGCCTGATACAGGCGGTCGATGACCTTTCCATCAACCAGGGAATTCATCTTGGCCCAGACCGCCGCATGTTTCCCGGCTTTTGCATTCTTGATCTCGTCATCGATACGGGCCAGCAGAAAATCACGCAACCCCAATGGGGCTATGATCAGCTTTTCCATCTTTTCGGGTCGTGCATACCCTGTCATGAAATTGAATGCGCGGGCGGCATCAAGGCACAGGGCCGGATCCGCAGAGAAGAAGGACAGGTCAGTGTAAATCTTGGCTGTAATCGGGTGGTAGTTTCCAGTCCCAAAGTGCACATACGACCGCAGTTCATTCCCTTCGCGCCGCGTTACCAGGCTGATTTTCGCGTGGGTTTTCAGGTCAAGGAACCCATAGACGACGTTGACACCGGCCCGTTCCAGATCCCGGGCCCATTGTATGTTGGCCTCTTCGTCAAAGCGCGCTTTCAGCTCTACCATGGCCGTAACGGATTTCCCGTTTTCTGCGGCTTCGATCAACGTGGCGACAATCGGGCTACCCTTGGACGTTCTGTACAGCGTCTGCTTGATGGACATGACGCTGGGATCACGTGCGGCCTGTCGCAGAAACTGGATCACAACATCAAAAGATTCGTATGGGTGATGAACCACAATATCTTTCTTGCGGATAGCAGCGAAGCAATCCCCTCCGAAATCCCGTATCCGTTCCGGGAAGCGGATATTGAAGGGGACAAACTGAAGGTCAGGGCGCTCATCCGTAATAAGCTTGCGTGTATCAGCCAAGCCGATCAGCCCGTTAACCCGGAAGGCGTCTGCCGGGGCCACATGCATTTCGTCGCAAATCAGCTTGGCCATGTCATCGGGGATGTCAGCATTCATCTTCAGGCGGATGCAAAGCCCCCTTCGCCGGCGTTTCAGGGCGCTTTCAAACGATTGGACCAGATCCTGTGCCTCTTCATCGATCTCCATTTCTGAATCACGAATAACCCGGAAATGGCCCCATTGCTGTAATTCAAAACCCGGAAACAGATGGTGCAGAAACAGAAGAACCACATCTTCGATGGCCAGAAAGCGAATGGCTTCCCCTGGGATGCGAATAAAGCGGTCCAGCCCCGTGGGAAGGGGGATCAGGGCGCGCAGGGGTTCATGATCCTCGCGCCGGGTCAGGTGCAGGACCAACGCCTGCGCCAAGTTGGGGATAAAGGGAAAGGGGTGCGCAGGATCAACGGCCAGCGGTGTCAGGACCG
Organism: Haematospirillum sp. H4485; assembly: GCF_012102745.1. Classification (GTDB taxonomy): domain Bacteria; phylum Pseudomonadota; class Alphaproteobacteria; order Rhodospirillales; family Rhodospirillaceae; genus Haematospirillum. The sequence continues at coordinate 43,062 of NZ_JAAVSY010000002.1, read as the reverse complement.
GGAAGATCAGGCTCATAAAGTGGTGTTCAAGCCAGATCCGGTCATCGGAAGACAACGCGTCCGTATTGATCACGTGAATTCCGTTTTGTTCCAGTTCCCTTTTCAGGGTGTCCCAGACCCGGTTCTGCTTTTCGATCAGGTTGCGTGCTTCAACATGGATGGCTTCCAGCTGCTGTGCCGGTGTCAGCCCATCCTGGCTCAGGGTTGTGATGCCGGCATGCACCTGCCCCTTCAGGCCGGCAACGCGCACCATGTAGAATTCATCCAGATTGGATGCTGAAATGGACAGAAATCGTACACGCTCCAGCAAGGGGTGGCGTGTGTTTTCCGCTTCTTCCAGAACACGGGTGTTAAAAGCCAACCATGACAGTTCACGGTTGATGAAGCGTTCAGGGCTGGCAGCATGAATGCGAAGCGTTGTTGCATCGTCTGCCGGTACGTGTCCCGTACTGCCACGGTTGGCCCGGTATTCTGTCTGATCAGAGCGGCTGGTTCCGGTATCCCGATTTCTGCGGGACTCTCCGGCAGGTGTCTCAGGCATTGTGGCAATACTCCACGCACAAGGGTAGGCATGCTCCATGCTACCACGAAAACCCCTTCGGAAAGAAAGGGATATACGCCACAGGGCACCTTTCCTCGGTGTAATGGTGGTTGAGATGCGTTTTCAGGATCTTGGACAAGATCATGTGACAGATATTGTGCCTGATATGTCAAAAAGACACGGGTATCTTGTCACTTTCCTGTCTTTTCACGGTGCTATCAAGAGGCTTCCATGCGCTCATCCTGCTGCAAGAGTCGCCTTACAAGCGGAAGTGTAATCGGGCGTTGTTCTGCCAAGGATATTCGGTCTGCATTTTGTACCAAGGTCCGTGCGGCTTCAAAGCTGCGTTCCATATGGCGGACCAGATAATCCAGGACATCGGTACCAATGCGCAGTTGCCGGTCCGAGAACATCTTGATCAAGACGGCAGCCATTGCGGTGTCATCCGGGTCGCTGATGCATGCTGTCGGGGCTGTGTTCAGGCGTGAACGCAGGTCGGGCAGTGTCAGGCCCCATACGGACGGTGGAGCGGATGCCGTCAAAAGCAGAGAGCAACCTGCTTCGCGGGCGCTGTTGAAAAGGTGAAAAAAGGAAACCTGATCAAGCCCGGCATCCGCGTCATCAATCACCAAGGCACGATGACCTGCAAGGAGTACGGGCGGATCCAGAACCAGATTGGCTTCTCCCTGAACGACGGGGGCATCAGCACAGGCAGAGAACACATGGGCCAAGTGACTTTTACCGCATCCGCCCGGGCCATACAGGATCACAGCCACGGTTGGCCAGTCTGGCCAGCGATCAATCCAGGCAACGGCCTCGGTATTATGAGAGGAAACCAGAAAATCCTCCCGCCCCAAGGCAGGGCGGTGTTCAAGTGGCAGGGGCAATTGCTGCATGATCTGGGCAGGTCCTTTGACGGTATCGGGGGAATAACCCCCCGTCATGTCGGCTTGTGGCCGTGATAAAGGTGGCTGTTACGGTAACGACGCAGGGAAAAACGTACCAGAACCCCCAGCACGGCGGCAACGGGTACGGCCATAAGAATGCCGACGAAGCCGAACAGGGTTCCCCCGGACAGCAGCGCAAAAATCATCCATACGGGATGAAGGCCAACGCGGTTCCCGACAAGCCAGGGGGAGAGAAAATTCCCTTCCATGAATTGCCCCAAGGCAAAGACAGCAGCCGTCAGGGCGATGTGCAACGTATCGGAAAACTGGGCAAAGGCCAGGCCCATGGATATGACAAAGCCAAGAATGGTGCCGACATAGGGCACAAAAGAGATCAGCCCTGCGCCCAACCCGACCAGAAGTCCCAGATCAAGGCCAACCAGGCTGAGTCCCACCGCATAAAAGGTGCCCAGCGACACGCACACAATAGCCTGCCCACGAACAAATCCGGCCAATACGGTATCGGATTCTCGTGCCAGTTCCACAATGGTTCCGGCGTGTTGTCGCGGCAAGAGGTCATGAATTCTGGTCACAATGGCGTCCCAGTCGCGCAGCAGATAAAAAGCCACGACAGGCGCTATCACCACCAGGGACAGGACATTGATCAGGGCGGCTCCACCGGAAAGAAGGCTCCGTACCAGATCAAAAATCCAGGACAGGACATTGCTGAACATCCCTGACGCGCCGTCGGTCAATTTCTGGACCTGGGATTTGGGCAGGAACTCTGCGGCCTGGCTCACCAAGGGTTCCAGCCGCCTTGCAATAGCTTGGGCGTAGGCTGGAATGCGATGGACAAAGCCCACGATCTCTGCCTGAAGGGCAGGTACAAGAATCAGGAGCACGCCGATGACAACCATCAGGAACAAAAATGTAATCAAGATGGTTGCAACCAGGCGCGACAGGCCATGACGTTCCAGCCAGTCTGCGACGGGGTCAAGGAAATAGGCCACGGCAGCCCCTGCCACAAAGGGCAGGAGCGCAGTCCGCAGGATATAAACCGACAGCAGGGCCAGAAGCACCATCGATACCCAGAACACCCACGTTCGTGAGGGTGGTGAGGGGGGGGATGGGTCGCCGGGCAGCGGAGAGGGTGATGCAGTCATCGAGGCTCGGTGTTTATCGTGCGCCAGTGCCCACCATAACCGGGGGCCCGCCTTCTTTCCAGATCCGTCTTCATGCACGTGTCTTCGTGGCTGCCCAGTTGTTATTCGGGATACTGGCTATTGTATGGCACAGGCGTGAGTGATGACGGGGGCGGCTGTGTATGGGTTGCCGGGTGAATAACCCATTGCTCCCCTTCCAGGATCATCTGCAAACCATCGGCAGACAGAGAGGACGACAGGCGTTCGGCGTCACCATAAATCGTTGCAGAAACAAGGGCCTCTGTACGGGTCAGGGCATCAAGGGTCCAGGACTGGATATTCCGGTTTTTGTCCAGGGCCTTGCGCACAGCCAGCCAGTTTTCCAGTCCGGCAGAAATATGAACTCTCAGATTCAGGGTCTGGGTCTCACCGCTGGCTATTTTGCTGTATTCGTCGTGCCAGCCGCGTTCCAGCCAGGCAACGGTGCGGGTTACGGCCTCGTTCAGGGCTGCTTCCAGGGACAGGCCACTCAGGACCGGAACCGTATCGTGGAATGTTGCATCCCGGTCCTGTCCACGGGTGGCACGGATCCGTATTTCTGTCGGAAGGCCACTGGAGTGATCAAGGGACAGGGCCTCGGCATGAGCGATCAACGCATCTTCGGCCTGATACCGCTGCGTGATGGTATCCAGGGCCATCGGGTCCATGGCTGAGGCCCGTGCAGCATCGATGGCGGTCACGTCTTCCAGATCACCCAAGGGAACATCCAGGGGGACCAAGCCGGCTTTCGGGCGGTTGTCCCACGCTGTTTTCCACGGATTCGGATCGTCCCACAACCGGGATGGGGCCCCCGGGGACGGTGTCCAGACCGGCAGAACAACAAGAGGACGGGCCGGTACATCAACCGCCGTAAAGCCAGCCTTGCGCAAAAGATCACGCACCCCGTCCGGGAAAAATGTGAAGGCGGCTTTCCCGATGTAACGAACGTTGGATGTCTTTTCTTCCAGGATGGCAACGCCCAGCACCAGCTCGTTCATGGCGGCTGGGTCCGGTACGGGAACACGGTCTGCCGGTGCGCCCAGACGGGTCACAAGAATACGGAAGGCATCGCGCTGTCCATTAGCCAATGCCTCTTCACGGGCCCGGACGGCATTCGGGGCCGAAGCATCCACAGCGACATCGCTGACGGTATAGACGGACAGCATCGCCCCGGGAATATCGCCGGCTTTTACCGGAAACGGTACGAAAACAGCCATCCAGAGCAAGGTCAGGTGTACTGCCTTTTTTCCAGCCATTGCATTAGCCGCCCGTTGCAGTATCTTGCGCATCCGGTCCATCCATTTGACAGTGAACCTCTGTGAGGCCGCCATTACTACTCCTTCCGAACCCAAAGGGCTAAGTTACAGGGATGCCGGCGTTGACATTGACGCCGGAAACGCCCTTGTGCAAGCCATCAAACCCCTTGCCCGTTCAACAGCACGTCCCGGATCGGATTCGGCACTGGGCGGTTTCGGGGGTCTTTTTGACCTTCGGGCCGCCGGCTTTCAGGATCCGGTCCTGTGTGCTGCAAACGACGGCGTTGGTACCAAACTGAAAATCGCCATCGATGCCGACTGTCACGATACGGTTGGTATTGACCTTGTTGCGATGTGTGTCAACGATCTGGTTGTGCAGGGGGCCGAACCCCTGTTCTTTCTGGACTACTTTGCCACCGGATCCCTGGATGTGGAGCGTGCCCGCACCATTATTGCCGGGATCAGTGAAGGGTGTCGCCAGGCCGGTTGTGCCCTGATTGGCGGGGAAACCGCTGAAATGCCGGGTCTGTACACCGGCAAGGATTACGACCTCGCCGGTTTTGCCGTTGGTGCAGCCGAGCGGGGGTCCTTGATTGACGGATCCGGGTGCCGGGCCGGGGATATGATCATCGGGCTGGCGTCTGCCGGGGTGCATTCCAACGGCTATTCCCTGGTGCGTCGTATTGTTGAAAGAACGGGGCTTGGCTGGGATGCTCCAGCCCCCTTCGCGCCAGAGATGTCGCTGGGGCGGGCGCTTCTGGTTCCGACACGGATATACGTGAAAAGTTGCCTGGCCGCGGTGCGGGCCGGGTATGCCAAGGCATTGGCCCATATTACTGGTGGCGGTTTTCCCGAGAATATTCCCCGCGTCCTGCCCGGCCATCTGGCGGCATCGCTGGATATGGCGGCTGTTCCCTTGCCTTCTGTGTTCCAGTGGCTATCCCGCGAGGGTGGGGTGACGGCACGGGAGATGGCGCGGACGTTCAACTGCGGTCTGGGTATGATCATGGTGGTGTCACCGGACCATGTCGGGGAGACCTTGGGCCTGTTGCAGTCTTTTGGTGAGCAGGCCCGTGTTGTTGGCTCTCTGGTTGAACGTGCCCCGGGGGGGGAGGCGGTTCTGATGGAGGGGCTGGAAAAGGCATGGGAGCCATGACAGCAGCGGCATCGTCCCGTGCCAGGGTCGGGGTGCTTGTGTCCGGCCGGGGATCCAATCTTCAGGCCTTGCTTGATGCGGCGGACAGGCCGGATTTTCCGGCCTCTGTTGTTCGCGTCATATCCAATGTTCCCGATGTTTATGCCCTGGATCGTGCCCGGACGGCTGGTGTTCCTACAACGGTTATCCCGCATCAGAGTTTTCCCTCACGGGAAGATTTTGATGCGGCCCTGGATGCCTGCCTGCGGGAGTCTGGCGTGGAGTTTGTGTGCCTCGCCGGCTTTATGAGGGTTCTGTCCGCCGGGTTCATTCGTGGCTGGCAGGACCGGATCATCAATATCCATCCATCCTTGCTGCCATCCTTCAAGGGATTGCACACGCACCGGCAGGCTCTTGAGGCTGGGGTCCGTGTGCACGGGTGTACGGTGCACATTGTACGCCCGGCCCTGGATGACGGGCCAATTCTGATGCAGGCAGCGGTTCCTGTTCTGTCAGGGGATACCCCGGATACACTGGCTTCCCGGGTTCTGGAACAGGAACACAGGATTTATCCGGAGGCCCTGCGTCGGTTGGTTATGGGTAGGTTTTTGATCGATGGGGCCAGGGCCAAATCCGTTGGGGGGGATACGGCAGAAGGATCCGGACAAGCCTTGGTCAGTCCACCGCTGTTGTAACAGGGTGTTGCGCTTCCCGTGGTGTTGGTTCTGCCTGTAGTGGCCGGTACCAGCTCTCCGGGAAGCCGGCCTGTGTGCGGGCCTCTACATTAAAAGGTGGTTTCAGGCCCCCGGGGTACAGGGTCTGGATATGGGTGGCAAACAGGGCTGCGGGGTCCTGGTTGTCGCGTTGGGCCAGGTAGGTCAGCCACCGCACGCCGCTGTGGACGTGGCGGATTTCATCCTCGAAGATCACGTGCAGCATGTCGGCCAGATCATGCTCTCCTTGCGCCCGCAAGCGATCTTCTGTTGCAGGTGTGGTATCCAGTCCGCGTGCTTCCAGTGTCATGGGGACAAGGGCCAGGCGCGCGGACAGTGACCCTGTTGTTTTCTCGGCGGCTTGCCACAGCCCGTCATGGGCGGGCAGAGCACCATAGAAGGAGTCGTGCCGACGCAGCGCCCCTTCCAGCATCATGAAGTGCCCGGCTTCGTCATCAGCAACCCGGATCCAGTCCTTGTAAAAGGCGACGGGCATTCTTTCATCATTGAAGCGGGCAACAATGTCCCAAGCCAGATCAACCGCATTCAGTTCGATGTGTGCCAAGGCATGGATCAGGCTAATGCGCCCCTTTCCCGGTCCTGTTGATCGCTTCGGCATATCCCGGGGGGGCAGAAGGGCGGGATGTTCCGGTCGTGCCGGCCTGTCCGGTGGCAGGGTCTGTCCTGCCGGTGGCAGTCCGGTTCGTTCCCACAGCAGGAAAAGCCGCCGTGTCAGCAGACATTTACGGGCAGGATCTTCTGTTGTCAGAACCGCATGAGCAGCGTCGGAGATGGTGGCAAACACTGTACAGCATTCCTGTTGACCAGAGTATCCGGGCAGGGGTATCGCAGCCCCGGTTCCGGGTCAATGGTCTGTTCAGGATAAAACCAGATGACAGGTTTGCCCTTATCTGTTCAGGTATTTTTCCTTCAGGAGTTTTCGGGTGCCGGACTCCTGTTTTCAACAACACTTTTCAGGCAGGGAATGCAAACGTGGCGGGTACAGTGATGGGGGTGCGGGAATGGGGCTTGCTTGTTCTTTTGTCGGTTCTTTGGGGTGGTGCTTTTTTCTTCGTCGGTGTTGCCGTCCCTGAGATCCCGCCCTTTACGTTGGTTGCCTTGCGGGTTTTTTGTGCCTTGCCGTTTCTGTGGGGCCTGTTGCTGGTCCTGGGTCAGTTTTTCCTGATCTGGTCTGCGCCCTTTCTTGCTTTTGTTGCCATGGGGTTGCTGAACAATGCGATTCCACAGGTCCTGATTGCCTGGGCCCAGGGGACGGTTTCAGCCGGTGTGGCTTCAATCCTGAATGCAACAACACCTTTGTTTACCGTTTTGTTGGCCCATGTTCTGATCCGCGAGGAGAGGATGACACCGGGCAAATGCCTTGGTGTGGTGCTGGGATTTGGTGGTGTGGTGGTGATGACAGGTCTGGATGCCCTTGATGGCATCGGTCTGTCTGTTCTGGCCCAAGGTGCGGTGCTGGTCGCCAGCCTGTCGTATGCCATGGCGGCGATTTATGGGCGTTACCTTGCGCAGCAGGACGGCGTATCCCCCTTGATCGTTACGGTGGGAAGCATTACCGGGGCAGCCTTGGTTCTGGTGCCCCTTGCCCTGGTTCTGGAAACGCCGTGGGCCCTGCCTGTTCCCGGTATCCCGGCATGGGGTGCGGTTCTTGGGCTTGCCGTTCTGTCAACGGTCTGTGCCTACCTGCTGTTTTATAACCTGCTGGATCGTGTCGGGGCGTCCAATGCGTCCCTTGTTACCTTCCTGATTCCGGTCAGTGCCGTTGTTCTGGGATTCCTGTTCTTGGAAGAGCAGCTGGAGCCCCGCCATGGGGCAGGCATGGCCCTTATTGCGCTGGGCCTTGCTGTACTCGACGGGCGCCTGATCCGGGGGCGGCGTCCTTCTCCGCTTCAAGGAGAAGGTGCCGGTTGAGGTTCGGCCTCGTTCGTGGTGCTGCCCTGTCCCAGATTGAACAGCCGACGCAGAAAGCCCGGCGCAAGGGCGCTGAGGGGATTGACAGAAATAGACGGTTCGCTGGTTGTGCCCCGTATGGCGTAGTTGGCACCAATCAGGCCGCCGTCTTTCTCAAAACCGGTCAGGATCTGCCCGATCAAGGGGATCTTTCCGACCAGGCTGTTCAGGGCATAGGCCGGTATGATGGAGCCTGCTACGTCAATTTGGCCTTCGGAAAACCATACAGTTCCGCGCCCGGTCATGCCAAGTGATGCCCCGTGGGTCCGGAAGTCATTCAGGGTCAGCCTGTTGCGGTCGCTGTCGTACACGAAGGGAGCTTCCAGGGATTCGAAGGCAATGCCTTCACCCCGCAAGGTATCCAGAATACCGGTCAGGGCGGCAACGGACAGGATCCGGGCCAGAAGCGGGGCATCCACCAGCCGGTATTGACCGACCGTCGCGGTGCCCCGGGCCACACCATGACGACTCAGGGTTCCGTTGACCTGAAGCTCTCCGCCCCGCATTGTCGTGACAATGCCCAGCGCACGGGCCAGTGCACCGGCATCCGATGTGCGCAGGGTCAGATGTCTTCCATCCTGTTCCCCTGAGGGGGTAATCCGGAATTCTGCCGGTTTTCCTTCATCGACACGGGCTGTTGCCTGTACACTTTCAAAGCGACCGTTGCGACGTGCCGCAGATACTTTCAGGTCTCCCAGTCCCCCATGCTCTGACATCAGGACTTTGGAAAAATCCAGGTGTGTGACCATCAGCGGGGTTGTCGGTATATCCTCCGGCAGGGGAGCATCATCGGCCATGCTGGATGTTCTGTCCGGCTCCTTTTTGCTGTTGCCTTCGCTGTCATCCTGGCCGGAGAACAGGGGCGACAAGTCGAGGGTTGAGCCGGTGATCGTAACATTCAGGCCATCGCTGTCCCTGGATGGCCGGATCCGGACTTTTGCGTCTGTGCCGTTGATCCGCACCGTATCCAGGCGTAAGTCTGCCAGTGTGCTGTTGCGTCCGACATTCAGGGCCCCACGTATGGTCAGGTCCGGTGCAACGCTGGCTGAAAACGATGGCACTTCGGTTACATTCTGTCCGCGCAGCAGCAGCTTTGCCTTGGCATGTCCTGGTTTTCCGGTGGGTTTGACCCACCCAAGTCCGGGTATTGAGGCATGGGCTGCGGTCAGATCAGCGTCCACGTTCAGTGTGGCATGGCCGTCGCTTTGGGTTGTCATGTCGGCCTTTGCGGTAATGGGTCCTTTGATCCATTCTCCGTCAAAGGGTGTAAAGGTCAGGCCGACAACGGGCCTTTTATCCTGTGCAATGGTAGCATCCACCAGGTACCGGCTGGCAAAGGGGGTGCCGGAAAAATTTTCCGTCCATGTAAAGCGGGCGGGGATCCCGCCGATCTCTCCCTCTCCCTTTGCCTCAAGGTTTTGTGCTGTTACCGCCATGGTGATGCGGGTCTTTTCCAGATTCTGGTTGAAGACCAGATTGGCAATCGACACGTCCTTTGCCTGCACGTTGGCATGGACAGACAACTGATCCAGGGGAAGGTTGCTCAGCAGGGGGAATGACAGCTTCAGTTCTGTTTCCACATGGCCGGCTGTTTTGTCCGGTACAATGCCGATCTTGCGGGCGTAGCCCAACGGTTTGTTGTCAATAAGGGCTAAAGCTTCAGGCAATGGGCCGGTTATGGACAGATTGACGGCAGCCGTATTGTCATCCTGGTCCAGTTTTTCAAGTGCGATCGTTCCGCCTGTGACCTTGAGCGCGCCAGAGTGTCCGCTTTGAACCGTAATGCCGACAGTATCCCCTGTGAAAGAAATGGCGGCGTGTGTGTCGGATACGGGGGGCATGGGGCGCAGGTAGTGGACGGTGACTCCTTCAGCCTGTGCCGTACCGGAAAGAGCCTTGAGTGTGATGGTATTGTGTTCATCGGTACCCAAGTCGAATGCCCATGACCCGTTGCGTACGATTCCATCCTCCAGGTTCTCCGTAATCCATGTTCTTGGATTGACCGCAAGTGCGGTGGGCCACAGATTACGGAGCCGGTTGACCGGAAGTGCATCGACAGAGACGGTGACCTGCCCCGAGGGAGGTGTGGTCTCTGTCCCGGGCTGAAGGTGGCCCTGGGCCGTGACGGTGGTTCCGTCCAGATTCAGCATCAGCGTTTCCAGCTGAATCTCCTGCAGGTCCGCTGTTATCTTCAGTCCTATTTCCAAGGATTTGACAGGGATATCACCTTCTATCGGTTCAGGGAGGTGAAGAACGCCTGATTTTCCGGTGATATGAGCGGTCCCTGAGACAAAGGTTGTCTGCTCACCCAAGGCAAGGCGTGTTTCTACGGTGCCGCTCAGCGGGATATCCAGGCCGGCCAGCGGAGCCAGCGCTCCGGACAGGCCGGACAGGATGGACGGACGCAGGTCCCGTGTTTCCAGTCTGGCTTCGAGATGACGGGAGCGGGCGCTGTAGGAGCCCGTCAGATCCAGATGTGTCGTGTCTTGTGATGTGGCCAGTTCCAGGTCGGCATCAAAATCGAGCTGACCACGGGCGCGGGTCATGTCGGCAGATGCTTGGGGAATGTGCCATGTCATTCCGGCTACTCTGTCGATAACCACCATGCTGGCATCGCTGATTTGTAACAGTGACAGATGCGACAGGACGACGCTGCCCGGTGTGCCATCGGGTGAACCATGGTTGGTCAGGGATGCCAGAATCCCCTGCACAAAATCGGTTGTTGTTTCTGTTGCCGTACTGTCCGGCTCTGTGTGTCCTTGTTCTTCCGGCAAGCGCATCGGGTTATCCGGCAGGTCTGACATGCCCAGGCGTATCTGGCCGTTCTTGTCCCGGATCATCAGGATGCTGGGATTGATGATCCGGATCATCCTCGGGTAAATGCGGCCTTGCAGAAGCCACCACGGTTCAACAGTAATACCCAATCCGGGGAAGCGTGCGACAAGGCTCCCCTGGTTGTCTGTCACGCGTGTTCCCTGAAGGCGTAATCCGACAGAGCCAAGCCCGTGATCCCAGCGCAGTTCGGTATGCTCAATGGAAACCCGTACATTCGCTTGTGGGTCGGACAGGGCATCTTCCAGGTAAGGTGTCAGGGTGTCGAGCGCCACAGGCCCCTGGTCCAGCCGCCACGTTATGGCACCGGCTGCCAGCAGTACTGCAAACAGGATACCCGCCAGAATACGCAAAAATTGACTTACGCCCTTTTGAATCACAACAACCCCGATTTTTGTCATCATGCCGGCAATAACCCCGAGACAGAGTTCAGCCTTGACCGTTCGTTCCGGCTCCCGCAGTCTGCGGTAAAACAGACTGAATTGGAATGCCTGACGTGCCCGTTCCCCTGTTTATCCGCAAGTCCGAACCCGCGCCCTTGCCAGCCCTGCTGGAGTGGGGTGACTGGTCGGCTTTGCCACTTCCCTTTGACCGCCTGAAAGTCGCCGTGGCGATGGAACACTGGCAGGACGTGGTGGCGCGTTTTGTGGATTCTTGTACAGAGCAGTTGGTTCCTGTACCGGATATGGTATCCGGTCATCCTGATGTCCAGAGGGTTCTGGAAAGTTGTTTTGGCAACAGTCCGTTTCTGACCGCCTGCCTTTTGCAGGAGCCGGCTTTTTTCTTCTCCCTGTCCTCGCGCGGGCCGGATGTCGAAATAACGGTGTTGCTGCATACCCTGAGGCAGGAGTTGGCACAGCCCGTAACCACGCCCGAGCTGATGAAGGCCTTGCGCGTGGCCAAGCGGCGGATGTCCATGCTGGCTGGCCTTGCGGATATGGCAGGTGTCTGGGATTCCATTCGGGTCAGTGCGGCATTGTCCGATTTTGCGGACATGGCCTTGCGACTGTGTGTGACAGCCTTGTTGCGTGCGGCGCAGAACACGGGACAGATTGATCTTCCCCATGCCGACGATCCCCAGAAGGATTGTGGCTACATGATCCTGGCGCTGGGCAAGCTGGGTGCTTTCGAGCTGAACTACTCCTCTGATATTGATCTGGTTGTCCTCTACGACGAGGAGAAAATCCGGTACCGGGGGCGCAAGTCTCCATCAGAATTCTATGTCCGCCTGACCCGTGATCTGATGCGTCTTCTGGAAGAACGTACGGCCGACGGGTATGTCTTCCGCACCGATTTGCGCCTGCGTCCGGATCCGGGATCGACAGCCTTGGCGCTGTCGGTGCAGGCTGCGGAAATTTACTATGAAAGTTTTGGTCAGAACTGGGAACGGGCGGCGATGATCAAGGCGCGCCCGGTTGCCGGTGACATTGTGCGCGGTCGTGAGTTCCTGTCCGGACTGCGTCCGTTTGTGTGGCGAAAATCACTCGACTTCAATGCGATACAGGATATTCACTCCATCAAGCGTCAGATCCATGCCCATAAGGGAGGAGGGCATGTTGCCGTAGCCGGTCACAACATCAAGCTCGGCCGTGGGGGTATCCGGGAGATCGAGTTTTTTGCCCAGACCCAGCAGTTGATCTGGGGCGGGCGTGTACCGGGATTGCGCCTTTCCCGAACCCTTGACGCCCTTGATGCCCTTGCAGATGCCGGGCGGATTACCGGCACTGTGCGTGATGACCTGAGCCGATGCTATCAGTTTCTCAGGACGGTGGAGCACCGGCTGCAAATGATTGATGACGCTCGGACACAGACCCTGCCCCTGGATCCGGAGCGCCGGGCGCATCTGGCCTGTTTCCTCGGGTGGCCGGACCTGGCATCGTTTGACCAGGCCATACAGGCCGTTCTGTGTACGGTTGAAACCCACTATGCCGCACTTTTTGGTGATGCTCCCGGTCTTGGTACCGAGACCCCGGACGGGCAGGGAGGAAGTCTGGTTTTTACAGGCCATGAGGATGATCCGGAAACCCTGCAGACCCTTTCGGGGTTGGGCTATACCAATCCCCGTGCCATTGCTGCAATGATCCGTGCCTGGCATCATGGCCGCTATCGGGTGACCCGCTCGACCCGGGCGCGTGAGGTATTGACCGAGCTGGTGCCAACCTTGTTGCGGGCGCTGGGCAGGACATTCCGTCCCGATGAAGCCTTTTACCGTTTTGATGAGTTTCTGCGGGGTCTGCCGGCCGGCATACAGATCTTCTCGCTTCTGTATGACAATGACCGGCTGCTGGATCTGCTGGCCGATATTATGGGGGATGCCCCGCGTCTTGCGGGTATTCTCGCCCGTCGCCCCGGGTTGTTTGATGCGGTTATGGCCCGGGATTTTCTGGCTCCGCTGCCCGACCGGGATGCCTTGGGGGCTGATCTTGACCGGATCCTTGCCGGAACATCGGCGTTCGAGGATGTGCTGGACCTGTGCCGGATCTGGGTCAACGGGCGGAAGTTTCAGGTTGGGGTGCAGGTGCTGCGTCACATGGTTGCTCCCCGTCCGGCGGGCGAGGCTCTGACGGCTGTTGCCGATGTGGTGCTTGATCGCCTCCTGCGTGAAACAGAACGCGAATTTTCCCTTCGTCACGGGCGTGTCCCGGGTGGGGCCTTGGTGGTTCTGGCCTTGGGGAAGATGGGCGGGCGGGAAATGACCGTAACCTCCGACCTTGATCTGACCCTCATTTATGATTTTCCAGCAGATTGTGAAACGTCGGATGGCCCGGTTCCTTTGGCGGCCAGTACTTGGTTCATCCGTCTGACCCAGCGGTTTGTCAATGCGGTTACGGCCATGACCCCTGCAGGTATTCTCTACGAGGTGGACATGCGCCTTCGTCCGTCAGGATCAAAGGGACCGCTGGCAGTCAGTCTGGATGCCTTTGTCCGGTATAACGCTGAGTCGGCATGGACGTGGGAGCGCATGGCCCAGACGCGGGCTCGGGTTGTATGCGGGGATCCAGACTTGGCCCGACGGGTTTCCCAGGCTCTTGTGCAGTCTCTTGGCATGCCTCCTGATCCGGGTTCGTTGCTGCTGGATGTTGCGGATATGCGGGTCCGTATGGCCCGTGAACGCCGGGCCGCCAATATGTTTGATGTCAAGTTATGGCGTGGTGGATTGGTGGATATCGAATTTATCGTGCAGTATCTTTTGCTTCGGCATGCCAATGCACAGCCTGCTGTTCTGGATACCAATATCGCCGGTGCCATCGATCGTCTGCGGGACGCAGGTTTCCTTGAATCCCCTGATGCGGACCTGTTGCAGGAGGCTCAGGAACTCTGGCTTGGACTGCAGGGCATTTTGCGCTATTCCATCGACGGCGTTTTCCGGGAGCAGGAGGTGCCACCCGGCCTGTGTGCGCGTCTGGCCCATTCAGCCGGGGAACCTGATTTCCCGCACCTGAAGGAACGCATGGATCATGTGTACAGGCAGGTATCAGCCCTTTTTGCACGCCTGATTGAACATCCGGCGGACCAGGCCCGCCGGGCCTCTGGTTCTGCGCCGGTACAAGGAGAATCGAAACCATGAACATGATGACAGGCCAGCCGGCTCCTGCGTTCGACCTTCCTGCCAGTGGTGGGGGACGCGTGTCACTGGCCGCGCTGCAGGACAGGATTGTTGTTCTCTATTTCTATCCAAAAGACCTGACGTCGGGGTGTACAACCGAGGCCGAGAATTTCCGCGACCTGCACGATGATTTCCTGGCTGCCGGCGCTGTGGTTCTTGGCGTATCCAAGGATTCCGTGCGTAAGCATGACCAGTTTGTGGAAAAGCACAGCCTTCCGTTCCCCCTGCTGTCCGATGAAGAGACCGGCAGCCTGTGCGAGGCCTATGGGGTCTGGGTCGAGAAGAGCATGTATGGTCGCAAGTATATGGGCATTGATCGCTCCACATTCCTGATTGCGCCGGGTGGTAAAATCGTGCAGGAGTGGCGTAAGGTCAAGGTCCCCGGCCACGCTGCTGCGGTTCTGGAGGCTGTCCGGCAGCTATCAGCCTGATGGTTCTGTGCGCTTCTGCTTGACAATGGGCCCCGAACCGTGTGCTTTTCGCCGTTTCGGGGCCACATTGTTGTGTGGTTTGCCCGATCCGGCTGTTTCCATGAACCAAGAGGTATCTTCCATGCACGCGTACCGTACCCATACCTGTGGCGATCTCCGCAAGGAGCATGTGGGCCAGCAGGTGCGGCTGTCCGGTTGGGTTCACCGCAAGCGTGACCACGGCAACCTGCTGTTTGTCGACTTGCGTGACCACTACGGAATCACCCAGTGTGTGACCGATGTGTCATCGGAGATTTTCCGGGTTCTTGAAACCCTGCGGCCGGAAAGTGTTGTTACGGTTACCGGTGCGGTGGTCGCCCGTTCACCGGAAACGGTCAATCCCCGTTTGACCACGGGTGAGGTAGAGCTGCGTGTTTCCGACATTGTCGTGCAGTCGCGTGCTGACGTTCTGCCTATGCAGGTTGCTGGCACGGAAGAGTTTGGCGAGGATACCCGCCTGCGCTATCGCTACCTTGATCTGCGGCGCGAGAAAGTACACGCCAACATGCTGTTGCGTTCGCAGGTGATCGCCTGGTTGCGCCAGCGCATGACAGCCGATGGTTTCAACGAGTTCCAGACCCCGATCCTGACGGCCTCCAGCCCCGAGGGGGCCCGTGACTTCTTGGTTCCCAGCCGCCTGAATCCGGGGCGCTTCTATGCGTTGCCCCAGGCCCCGCAGCAGTTCAAGCAGCTGTTGATGGTTGCGGGCTTTGATCGCTATTTCCAGATTGCTCCTTGCTTCCGTGACGAAGACAGCCGTGCTGACCGTTCGCCGGGTGAGTTTTACCAGCTTGATTTTGAAATGAGCTTTGTCACCCAAGAGGATGTGTTCAACGCCATCGAGCCGGTCCTGCATGACCTGTTTGTGTCGTTCTCTGGTGGCAAAGCGGTTTCGCCCATGCCGTTCGAGCGCATCCCCTATGATACTGCGATGCTGAAGTACGGGTCGGACAAGCCGGATCTTCGGAACCCGCTGCTGATTACCGATGTAACCGATGCCTTCCGCGATTCCGGTTTCGGGATTTTTGCCCGTGGCGTTGCGGCTGGCAGCGTGGTCCGTGCCATTCCGGCCCCCGGTGCAGCAGCTCGTCCGCGTGGGTGGTACGACAAGCTGAATGAATGGGCCCGTGAGGAAGGGCAGGGCGGCCTTGGTTATGTCCAGTTTGCCGCCGATGGCCCGAAAGGCCCGATTGCCAAGAATCTGGAAGCAGACCGTCTCCAGTCCATCAAGGATGCCTGTGGCCTTCAGGATGGAGATTCGGTGTTCTTTGTCTGCGACAAGGCACTGGCTGCTGCCAAGTTTGCCGGCAAGGTGCGGGAACGGGTCTGTGATGACCTGTCACTGCGCGAACAGGGCGTTTTCCGGTTCTGCTGGACGGTTGACTTCCCGATGTACGAGCGCAACGAAGATACCGGCCAGATCGAATTCAGCCACAACCCGTTCTCCATGCCCCAGGGCGGCATGAACGCTCTGGAGACCATGGATCCGCTGGATATCAAGGCATTCCAGTATGACATCGTGTGCAACGGGATAGAGCTGTCTTCCGGTGCCATCCGGAACCACCTGCCAGAGATTATGTACAAGGCTTTTGCAATTGCCGGCTATGGTCCTGATGTGGTCGAAGAGAAGTTTGGCGGCATGTTGAATGCCTTCAAGTTCGGGGCCCCTCCGCATGGTGGTGCGGCGCCGGGTATCGACCGTATGGTGATGCTGCTGGCTGACGAGCCCAATATTCGCGAGGTTATCCTGTTCCCGATGAACGGCCAGGCTCAGGATCTTTTGATGCAGGCACCTTCGGAAGTGACCGAGAAGCAGCTGCGCGAGCTTCATATCCGCCTTCAGCTGCCGAAGAAAATAGAGGTTCAAAAGGGCGGAACAGCCCCGGCCAGTGCTGCCGGTGCATAGAGTCCTTCCCCTGACTTGATCCTTATGTGTCCAAGCCTCCCCGGGCTATACATGCCCCGGGGAGGCTTGCGTTTATGCAACACTTCCCGGAAAACAGACGCGTAGCTCGCCCCCGGGTGTGGAGCTGACTTGGCAAATCCTTTGAACTGCACCATTCTGGGGCGTCATTGTTTCGGCCAATAGGCAGTCCGCAGGAACTCTGCCATGTATGGGCGTTATCTGAGAATAGCTTTGATGTCTTGTGTTGTCGGGCCTTTCCTGGGTGCCGGCTTTTCTGTTGCAGTCTGGTCAAAGCCTGTTGTTCCATCGAAGGGCTCCAGCCTTGTGCCCCACGCGGCCGTGTACCGGATGGAGCTGCACTCGGCCCGTTCTTCCTCGGGGATTGTCGGGGCTTCCGGGACCATGCGCTATACTTTTGAAGATGGCTGTACAGCATGGAAGGTCAAGACCCGCACTGATCTTACTCTGTTCCAGAGTCAGGGGGATGCGGTGTCGTCCAGCTGGGACTTTATGTCGTGGGAAGCCAAGGATGGCCAGTCCTACCGCTTTTCTGTCCAGAACATGCGGGATGGGGAGGTTCTTGATTCCTATCAGGGGGAAGCGCGGATGCCTCCTGCCGGGGTTGGCAGTGCTATTTTCCGGATAGAGGGAGACCGGCAAGACGTTGTTTTTGATCTGTCTCCGGGTACGCTGTTTCCGGCAGCGCACACAGACCTTCTCTTCCGGCAGGCCCGTAATGGAGGGCGTTTTCTGGCCCGTCCCGTTTTTGATGGTTCCATCATCGGCCCAGCCTTTGATCTGTCGGCTGCAGTTGGCAACCCGTTCCCGGATCAGGCTCCTTCCGTTCTTCCCGGTAATGCCTTGCTGAAGGGTGGAGGGTGGCCGGTTGTCTTGGCGTTTTTCAACCCGGCCAACGGCGGGGGTGTTCCTGATTTCGAGGTATCCCTGCGTTACCGGAGCAATGGTGTGGCCGAAAGCCTGCTGCAGAATTTTGGCACGTTCAGCCTGCGCGGTACGCTCGTCGAGGTCCATCCTCCCCCGGCGCCGGACTGTGCCCTATAGGGCGTTTAGTCTGCCGGATGGAGGAGCAGGGCCGGTTGGGGGCGAACCTGATCCTGGCAATCCCACAGCAGTGATGCTCCCCGTACAATACTGTCGGCCCCGTGTGCCGCTTTGCACAAACGGGTTGCTGTGTTGTTGCTCAGCGCCCAACCGGACCACAGCAGGGGGATTTTTTCATACAGCCAGTCTATGTCCGACAGGGCGCCGCCCAGCACAATGGCATCAGGGTCAACCAGATTGACGATGATGGACAGGGCCCGGGCCAGCCTGTCTGCGTAGCGTTGCATGCTTTCCAGGCAGTCCGGATCCCCGGCTGTGGCTGATGCAGCAATATCAGGCCACGGTAGTGTCATGCCCGTTGCTCTTGCGTGGTCATCTATCAGGCCATGCGTTGACAGAAACGTTTCTGTGCAGCCTGTCAGTCCGCAGTAACAATCCGGGCCCGGTCGTTCGTCGGCGTGTTTCCATTCCCGTGGCCATGGAATAGGATTGTGGCTCCATTCACCCCCCAACGCATTAGGGCCACTCAGAATACGGTTTCCGATGGTCAGGCAACCGGTTACACCGTGGTCCAGGATGGCATGGAAGCAGCAGTACAGGCCCGCACTGGCACCATCCATCGTTTCTGACAGCGCCATGCAGTCTGCATCGCTGGCAATGCGCACCGGACGTCCAATCGCTGCGGCAAGGTCAAGGAGCATCGTGTGGCCAATCAAGTCCTGGACAGGGGATGTCCGGATATGTCCGCTGTCAGGGGTAATACTGCCAGGGATGGCGACGCCAAGGCTTCCCTTTCCATATTCACGGTCCAGCATTTTGACCCGGCTGGCCATCGCTTGCAGTCTGTCGTGGTAGGATGGCGATGTCAGCGGGTGCTGTTCGCGCGTCAGCACAAAGTCGTTGGTTGTCAGAGCCAGAACATCAAAGCTGTTATGGCCAAGACTGATGCCGATGCGTGGATGAGGCATGAACGAAACCCTCTTCTCTGACACCTTGGTGGACCAAGCTTGCACTTCTGTCCGTCAACTGCCACTTTTGCGGCATACTACAGGGCGGGTCAATTGCCGGGATGCTTCTTTTTGCGTTGTCTGTCAATTCCGGTTGACCCTTTCAGGGAGCTGTCATGCGTATTTTTGGTAGGGCGTTGTTGTGGGCATTGGCTCTGTGCGGCGTTGTTTTTGTCAGTTTGTCTGTTGTTCTTGTGATTGGTGTATCCCGCCTGGGGCCTTCTTTCTCCCGATCGACTGATCTGCCTTCGGAGATGATTTTGTCCCTGTCCCTGGATTATCCAACACCGGAATTGCCAGAGGTTCATCTTGATCATTTGTTCGAGCCGCAGGTCTCGCTGGTCGATATTGTCACTGTCCTGGATCGTGCGGCTGCGGACCCCAGGGTCAAGGCGGTGACGGCCCGTATTGGTGATGCCGGGCGTGGTATGGCGGAAGCGCAGGAACTGCGCGACGCGATCGCGCGCTTTCGTGATTCGGGCAAACCGGCTTTTGTCTTTGCCGAGACTCTCGGGCAATCCAATGGCGGCGGTGCAGAATACCTTCTGGCATCGGGCTTCTCGGAAATCTGGCTGCAGCCTTCAGGGACCCTGGGTTTGACAGGCTTTGGTGTCGAGGTGCCTTTCCTGAAGTCTGCCCTGGAAAAAATCGGTATCGAGCATGAGTTTGCAAGCCGTTGGGAGTACAAGACGGCGATGGACAGCTTGGTGCGCGATGACATGAGTGAGCCGCATCGGGTTTCACTGCGTGCCTTGCTTGATTCCTGGCAGTCCCAGTTGCTTGATGCGGTTGTTTCCGGGCGTGGCCTTGAACGGGCTTCTGTAGAAGTCTTGGCGGCTCGTCCTCCCTTGTTTGCCAGTGAAGCAAAGGATGCCGGTCTGGTTGATACCATCGGGTACCTGGATGAGTTTATGGATGCTGTACACAGCGCAGCAGGAACCGACAAGGAGGTATCATTGGATGATTACCTTGCCGGTACGGCGGTGCACCCGTCGCCGCATGCTTCGCGTATTGCCCTGATTCACGGGGTGGGTGTCATCCATGCCGGGGCCAGCGAAGATGGAACCATGTCCGGAACGCACAGTATTGGTTCCGATACGGTTGCGGGGGCTATTCGCAGTGCAGTGGATGATCCGGATATCAAGGCCATTGTCCTGCGGATCAACAGCCCCGGTGGCGATGCTGTTGCCAGTGATACCATCTGGCGCGAGGTGGCCCGGGCCAAGGAAAAGGGTATGCCCCTGATTGTGAGCATGGGCGAATATGCCGCGTCGGGTGGCTATTTTCTGTCCATGCCCGCGCATGCGATTGTTGCAAATCCGGGTACAATAACAGGCTCTATCGGCGTGTTCTCGGGCAAGACCGTGGTATCTGGATTGTGGGACAAGCTGGGTGTTTCCTGGGCGCGGGTCGAGACAGGATCCGGGGCCCTGATGCTTAGTCCGAATCGCAAGTTCACGCCGGAAGAACGTGCCTGGTTCGATCGCTCTCTTGATGCCATCTATACAGATTTCACAGGGAAACTGGCACAGGGGCGCGGTCTCGCTCCCGATCAGGTGGACCATGTGGCCCGTGGCCGGGTCTGGTCCGGCCATGATGCAAAAGCTGTTGGTCTGGTTGATGTCCTTGGCGGTTTTGGTACAGCCGTGCGCTTGGCGCGGGAGGCCGCCGGTATTGCTGAAGACGCAGAGATCGATCTGGTCCCATTTCCGGCCCCGAAAACAGAATGGGAGCAAATTCTGGCTGTCTTTGGTGGTTCGGCGCATGGCATGCGGCAGTTGAGCTATCTGACCGCCCTGGAACCGTTTGTGAAGCCGTTTGTATCAGGGATCGAACGTCAGCGCGCCATCGGGCGAAGCCCGGCTGTTCTGATGGCTCCTTCTTCTGAAGGATTGTAGGAGCGGCGACGAGGGGTGTGGTATGCGCAATCCACACCCCACGCCGGGTTTTTCAGGTCGGGAGCCGCTGTGCCGCCAGAAGGAACTCAACATTGCCTTCCGGCCCCCTGATGGGGCTTTCCGTTATACCCAGAACGGTCCATCTAGGCTGATCTGTCAGCCATGCGCGCATGGTATCGCAAACCTCCTGGTGAAGTGCGGGATCGCGGACAACTCCTCCTTTGCCCAGGCGCTCTTTGCCGACTTCAAACTGTGGTTTGATCAGCGCAACCAGATATCCCCCCGGCTTCAGGAAGGTCAGGGGTGTTTCCAGGACCGTCCGCAGGCCGATGAAGCTGGCATCGCAGACGACTAGGTCAACGGGTTCCGGGATATGGTCTGTCGTCAGATAGCGGGCATTCGTTCGTTCCAGAACCACGACGCGTGGATCAGTCCGCAGGCGATGGGCCAGCTGTCCATAGCCCACATCCACCGCATAAACCCGTGACGCCCCCCGGGTCAGCAAAACATCGCTGAAGCCGCCGGTAGATGCCCCGACATCCAGTGCCGTGCTTCCGGTAACGGGAATGTTGAAAACCTCCAGCCCCTTGTCCAGCTTCAAGCCCCCGCGTGAGACCCAGGGGTGATCCTGTCCTTTCAGGACGATTGTCTGGTCCAGGGCAACGCGGGTTCCCGGTTTGTCAACGCGGTGTCCATCAACCAGAACCAGGCCAGACATCACCAATGCCTGTGCGCGTGTCCGGCTTTCGGCCAGGCCGCGGTCCACCAGCATCTGGTCAATACGTTCCTTGGTCGCTTTTTTGGAATGGTCTTGTGTCTTCTTTGTCATCAGGGTGTTGCGGTACTCAGGGTCTGTACATATTGGCCAATGCCGTTCATCAGCATCTGGATGGCAATCACAACAAGAATAATGCCCATCAGGCGCTCGATCAGGTTGAGAGCTCGATCCTTGATCCAGCGGCGCAGAAGGTCGCCGGTATAAATTGTCAGCCCGCCAAGCACGCATGCCATGACGATGGCAAGGGCCCAGTCACCGATCCGGTCAGGCTCCTGCGTGGCAATCAGCATGACATAGGCCATGCTGGACGGACCAGCAGCCAAGGGCACGGCCAGGGGAACCAGCCAAGGGTCCGGATCCGTCCCTTCCGTAAGGCTGCCATACTGGCCCGGAAAGATCATGCGCAGGGCAACCAGGAACAGGACAACCCCCCCGGCTACCGACAGGGCGGGCGCCGAGATACCCAGAGAGGACAGGAGGGTCCGACCGAAAAACAGGAACAGCAGCAGGGCGATCAGGGCAAATGTAATTTCACGCAGGATTGCACGGCGGCGGCGGGTTTTTTCCAGCCGCCCCAGCACAGACAAAAAGATCGGGACATTCCCCGGAGAGTCCATAAGCAGAAAAAGGGTGATTGTGACCGATAAAATCGTCATGGCACGGGGATCCAGCAATCAGGAACCGGCAGAAAGCCGATAGTCCGGCCACAATATCCTCTTGATCTGCTGTTCGCAAACGATCTCAGCCTGATACAGGCTTTATGGAAACACTGGTGTCGCTGGCCAGCAGTTCCATGACCTTGGCGGCAATGCATCCGGCATCAAGACCCGCTTCTTTCAACTGCCTGGCGGGTGTGTCCTGCTCGATAAAGGTATCGGGCAGGGTCAGGGTTCGTACCTTCAGGGTACCGTCCAGAAGCCCGCAGTCCGACAATGCCTTCATGACCCAGGACGAGAATCCGCCGGTTGCCCCATCCTCTACAACAAGAAGGATGGCGTGGCGTGTTGCGAGGTCTTCCAGCAGCGCAAGGTCAAGGGGCTTGGCAAAGCGGGCATCCGCCACGGTCGGCGACAGTCCGTGGCTGCCCAGTATATCAGCGGCTTCAAGGCACTGGTGCAGGATGGTACCCAGGGCCAGCAGGGCTGTTCCCTTGCCTTCCCGTACGATTCGGCCCTTGCCGATCGGCAGGACCTGCGGTTTCTCGGGCAGGGAGACGCCAACACCTTCGCCCCGGGGGTAGCGGAAAGCAAAGGGGCCACTGTCATGGGCAGCGGCTGTAGCCACAGCATGAACCAGTTCCGCTTCATCCGAAGGGGCCATGATGGTCATGTTCGGCAGGCAGCCCAGATAGGCAAGGTCAAAGGAACCGTGGTGGGTTGCCCCGTCAGCGCCTACCAGACCGGCCCGGTCGATGGCAAAGCGAACGGGAAGATTCTGCAGGGCAACATCGTGCACAACCTGATCATAGCCTCGTTGCAGGAACGTCGAATACAGGGCGGCAAAGGGCCGGTACCCCTCCGATGCCAAGCCGGCAGCAAAGGTAACAGCATGCTGTTCGGCAATGCCGACATCAAAGCAGCGATCCGGGAATGACGAGGCAAAAACATCCAGCCCTGTTCCTGAAGGCATGGCGGCCGTGATGGCGACAATGCGTGGATCCTGTCCTGCCGCATCGGTCAGGGCCCGTGCAAAAACCCCGGTGTAGCTGGGGGCGTTGGGCTTGCTTCTTTCCTGTGCCCCGGTCATGACGTTGAAGCGTGCCACGCCGTGGTATTTGTCCGATGCAGCCTCGGCCGGGGCATACCCTTTGCCTTTCTGGGTCACGACATGAACCAGAACCGGCCCGTGACCATGGTCGCGGACGTTACGCAGCACGGGTACAAGATGCTCCAGGTTGTGGCCGTCAATGGGGCCGACGTAGTAAAAGCCCAGTTCCTCGAACAGGGTTCCCCCGGTCATCATGCCACGGGCATATTCCTCTGCACGGCGCGCGGCACGGTTCAACGATTCCGGGAAGCGCTTGATCAGTCCCTTGGCCAGGCTGCGCAGGGACACATAGGGTTTGGACGAGATCAGCTTTGACAGATAAGCACTCATGGCACCGACAGGCGGAGCAATCGACATGTCGTTGTCGTTGAGAATGACAACCAGCCGGGCGTTCATGGCACCGGCATTGTTCATGGCTTCATAGGCCATGCCGGCACTCATGGCACCATCACCGATGACCGAAACAACATGGTTCCCGGCGCCTGACAGGTCACTGGCCACGGCCATTCCCAGGCCAGCGGAAATGGAGGTGGAGCTGTGCCCGGCCCCAAAAGGATCGTACTCACTTTCTGCACGGCAGGTGAAACCCGAAAGACCTCCACCCTGACGCAGGGTCCGTATGCGGTCACGGCGTCCGGTCAGGATCTTGTGCGGGTAGCACTGGTGGCCGACATCCCAGATCAGCCTGTCTTTCGGTGTGTTGAAAACATGGTGCAGGGCGACAGTCAGCTCGACCACCCCCAGCCCGGCCCCCAGGTGCCCGCCGGTTGTCGAGACGGCATCGACAAGCTCGGCCCTCAGCTCCTCGCATAAAAGACCAAGCTGATCGATCGACAGATTTCGCAGGTCTGCAGGGTATGTAATCGTATCAAGAAGCGGGGTGTCGGGTTTTGCCGGCAAAGGAAACCTCCGGTGCGATCAGGTGCGTGTTGTGTCGTGACAGTCAGCTCTGGCGTTCAAGGACATATCCTACAACATCGCGCAGCAAAGATGCTTCTTCGTCAAAAACTTTAAGATGGGAAATGGCTTGTTCGCCAAGGGCACGGGCCTGTTCCTTCGCTCTCTCCAGGCCGAGCAGGGTGACAAAGGTTGCCTTCCCGGCGGCGGCATCCTTTCCCTGGGTTTTACCCATGCGGGCCGGATCGCCCTCTACGTCGAGAAGATCATCGACGATCTGGAAGGCCAGCCCCAGGTCGTGGGCATAAGCCTGCAGCGCGTGGCGGATCTGTGGCGGTGCCTTGCCAAGGATGGCCCCGGCCATGCACGAAAAGCCGATAATGCGGCCGGTCTTCATCTGGTGCATACGGGTGATGGCTGAAACATCAAGCCCGGGGTGATCCCGCCCTTTCCGTTCAGCCAGAAGGTCAACCATCTGCCCGCCGACCATGCCATGGGGCCCCGCGGCCTTGGCCAGTTCACTGACCAAGGTGCAGCGTACGGCAGGATCGGCATGGGTTGACGGGGCAGCAAGAACCTCGAACGCACGGGTCAGCAGGGCATCACCCGCCAGAATGGCTGTTGCTTCATCAAACTGGCGGTGGCAGGCTGGTTTTCCCCGGCGCATGCTGTCGTCGTCCATGGCGGGCAAGTCATCGTGGACAAGAGAATAGCAGTGGACCATCTCCACCGCGGATGCGGTGCGCAAGGCTGCGGTTTCGCTGACATTGAACATGTCGGCTGTTGCCAGGACCAGGAACGGGCGCAGCCGTTTTCCGCCAGCCAGCGTTGAATAGCGCATGGCTTCAAAGACCCGTCCCTCTGCTTCCGGTATCTCCGGTATCAGACGGGCGAGCATTGTTTCGACCGCAGCCGTTTTTTCTTTCAGGGCAGCCTGCAGGGCTAGGCTCATGCCGGGCATTGTTCTGGAACCTCAGGCTGGATCAAGAGGGGTTGTGCCGCTGGCCGTTCCGTCGGCAGCAAGAGCAATTTTTTCCACCCTGGCTGTCGCATCCGCCAGTCGTTTTTCACAGTGGAACTTGAGAAGGGTCCCGCGTTCATAGGCCCCGACAGCCTCGTCGAGTCGAACCTGACCACGCTCAAGTTGCTGGACAATCTGCTCCAGTTCGCGCAGGGCATCCTCGAAGCTTAGTCCGGCAATATCCGGGGGCAGGGTGGCGGTCGTCATGGCATCCTCTTCTCATTGGGGGCGCCAGAGTATAGGGCACCTGACGGCAAGGCAAGATATCTGGGCGCGATTTGGGAAGCCTGTTGACGGCTTCTGTATTGCCTTTGGTTTCCGGGCCGTTTAAACGACGGTGTCGGTTCCCAACATGCTGACATCTTGTATCATGACAAAGCAGCACGATGATCCTTTATGACTTTGCCTGTGCCGGTGGGCACACTTTTGAAAGCTGGTTTGCCAGCAGTGCGGCCTATGACTGTATGGTTGAAAAACAGGCCGTTCTGTGCCCCGTTTGTGGCAGCACCCAGGTCAAAAAAGCGCTTTCTGTCCCCAAGATTGCCAAAAAACGTGATGCGTGTGGCGTGCGGGATGAACGGGATCCGCCCCCTGTCTCAGCAGGGGATACCTCTTCTGATGCAGCACCGGGCGGGGTACCTGGTCTGCGCAGCGAGCATGATGTCCGTTTGCGTGAGGCGATTGGTATGGTGCGACGTGTCATTGAGGAAAAATGTGATTATGTGGGGCAGGGCTTTGCTGAAGAGGCCCGGAAGATCCACTATGGCGAGGTTGAGCCGCGTCCGGTTTATGGAGAGGCTTCACCGCAGGAATGTGATTCCTTGCGGGAAGAGGGGATAGAGTTTGCTTCACTGCCTTGGTTGGTGGAAAATGCTTGATCCTGCAGTGGGGCGCAGCAAGCAGGGTAGGCCACGGTGTGCGGGGGACATACAGCCGTTCATGCAGCAACAAAAAGGGAATAGTCCGCTTGGTCTTCGGCCGGTCTTGTTTGTGGTCGGGGCGTTTCTGACCATTCTTGGCGTGGCCATGCTGGTGCCGGCTGCTGTTGACCTGGCCGGTGGCGATCCGGATTGGGTCAGTTTTTTTGTCTCCGGAGCGTTGACTGTTCTGGTCGGCTTGTTGCTGACATTTGCCAATTTTGACCGGAATATCACCCTGTCCCGCCATCAGGCCTTCTTGCTGACGGTTCTGTCGTGGCTTGGCGTTACGGCCTTTTCAGCAATGCCGTTTCATCTGTCGCGTTTCCGTATGAGCTATACGGATGCATTTTTTGAAGCTATTTCCGGCCTGACAACCACCGGAGCAACGGTTATCACCGGTCTTGACCTGGCTCCTCCCGGTATCCTGCTGTGGCGTTCCCTGCTGCATTGGCTGGGCGGGATCGGAATTGTTGTCATGGCCATTTCGCTGCTGCCGTTCCTGCGGGTCGGGGGTATGCAGCTGTTCAAGATGGAAAGCTCGGATACAGGCGACAAGGTGCTGGGAAAGGTCAGCCAGCTGGGAGCGGCCCTGGTCCTGATCTATATTGCCCTGACGACCTTGTGTACGGTTTTCTACCTGCTGGGCGGCATGACTCTTTTCGAAGCTGTCAACCATGCAATGTCGACTCTTTCTACGGGCGGCTATTCTACCTCGGACAGCTCTATTGCTCATTTCAACAGCCATTTTATCAACTGGGTTGCCATTGTTTTCATGATCTGCGGCGGGGTGCCCTTTACCCTGTTTATCCGCATGGGGCGTGGCGGGGTCCGGGTTCTGTTTTCTGATCTGCAGGTCAGGGGATTTCTGGGCTTCCTGATCCTGACATCTGTTATTCTGACCGTGTGGATGATGCTGACTGGCAAGGATGATCTGTTTGATACCTTCAGCCACGTGATGTTCAGCGTTGTTTCAGTGGTCACAACAACCGGCTTTGCGAGCGCTGACTACACCCAGTGGGGCAATCTGGCGGTGGCCAGTTTCTTTGCCCTTTTATTCGTTGGCGGGTGCACAGGGTCAACGGCGGGCGGGATAAAGATCTTCCGTTTTCATATTGCCTGGAAGCTTTTCGTGTCGCATATCCACCGCCTGATCAGCCCGAATGCCGTTGAGGTCCAGCGGTACGGTGATCGCCGCATTACAGAAGATGTTGCTGCCTCGGTCCTGTTGTTTTTCTTCATCTACATTGCGACGGTTGGTGGTATTACCCTGTTCCTTGCTGCCGTTGGCTTGGACTGGGTTACAGCGATTTCAGGTGCTGCAACCGCAGTTGGGAACGTTGGACCGGGTCTGGGTGACATTATCGGGCCGGTTGGCAACTTCCAGCCCCTTCCTGATGCTGCCAAGTGGGCCCTGTCCGTGGGTATGCTCCTTGGCCGTCTGGAGTTTTTCTCGGTTCTTGTGTTATTGTTCTGGCGCTTCTGGCGGGATTGATCCCGGCCTGTGTCAGGCCGGGTGTTTGGCAATCAGCAGATAGTTGACGGACAGGTCATCGGTGATGGACCAGTCACCGGACAGGGGATTGTAGCTCATCCCCCGCAGGTCGGTGACTTCCATGCCTCCACGACGCAACCCGGCGGCAAATTCACTGGGTTTCACAAATTTATCCCAGTCGTGGGTTCCCTTGGGAAGCCAGCGCAGGATGTATTCGGCCCCGATCTTGGCCAGTAACATCGAGCGGATGGTACGGTTGATGGTGGCGCCGACCAGCATGCCCCCCGGCTTGACCAGGTTTGCACAGGTTTGCAGGAAGAAGTCCGGGTCGGCGACGTGTTCAACGACCTCCATGGACAGCACCACATCAAATTGGGCCTTTTCCGCAACCAGGTTTTCCGCCAGTGTGGCCCTGTAATCAATATCCAGGCCAGAGCGGGCCGCATGGGCGCGTGCCGTGCCGATATTCTTTTCCACCCCGTCGATGCCGGTGACGGCAAAGCCCAGCCGTGCCATGGGTTCAGACAGAAGGCCACCCCCGCAGCCGATATCAACCAGCGACAATCCCTGGAACGGGGTTGTATCCGCTGGATTCAGGCGGAAATGGGCGCAGGCTGCGTCGCGGATGAAGGAAAGCCGCTGCGGGTTGAACCGGTGCAGGGGCTTGAACTTTCCTTCTGGATCCCACCACGAATCGGCCATGGCCTCGAATTTCGCCAGCTCTTCGGGCGATGCTGTGGTTTGAGCCTTGTTCATCCGGGCATACTCCGCTGGTTGACATACAGAAAAGGCAACGCAAGACAGGTGTGGTGTGTCGGAACCTTGCGCCACGGAACCTGCCGGAGTATGTATACCGGCCCGCAGGTTCCGGCAATTGCAGAACCGTGTCTTACATGAATCCAGGGGACGGACTTTTCCCGATGGCTCGAGTTGTTATGAAGTTTGGCGGTACCTCCGTCGGGGATCTTGACCGTATCCGCAATGTCGCCCGCCGTGTGAAGTCCGAGGTTGACGCCGGTCACGAGGTGGCTGTTGTGGTGTCGGCCATGGCCGGTGAAACCAACAAGCTGGTGGGGTTCTGCCGGGATCTGGCTCCCTTGCACGATGTGCGGGAATATGATGTTGTTGTCGCAACGGGCGAGCAAGTTACGATCGGTCTTCTGGCCATGGCCCTTCAGGATCTGGGGGTCCGTGCCCGTTCATGGGCAGGCTGGCAATTACCAATTCATACCGATGGTGCACATTCCCGCGCCCGTATTGTGGGCATAGAGACTTCTGTGTTGCTCCAGCGTATGGCCGGGGGGGAGGTGGCTGTGGTTGCAGGTTTCCAGGGTATGGGGCCTGATGGCCGGGTCACGACCCTTGGACGTGGGGGATCCGATACATCGGCTGTTGCCCTGGCTGCGGCAATAAAAGCTGATATCTGCGATATCTATACCGATGTTGACGGCGTTTATACAACCGACCCTCGCATTGTGGCCCGTGCCCGCAAGCTTGAAAAGATTACCTATGAGGAAATGCTGGAAAGCGCCTCTCTCGGGGCCAAGGTTCTACAGGTCCGCTCTGTGGAAATGGCCATGAAGCATGGAGTGCGGGTGCAAGTCCGCTCCAGTTTCTCGGACGCAACCGGGACCATTATCTGTGACGAGGATGAAATCGTGGAAAAGGAACTTGTCAGCGGCATCACCTATTCCCGGGACGAGGCCAAGATTACCCTGGTCAATGTGCCGGATCGTCCGGGGGTTGCTGCCGCTATTTTTGGTCCCCTGACGGAAGCCAATATCAACGTGGACATGATTGTCCAGAATATTTCCCGCGGGATCGGGGCGACAGACATGACCTTTACTGTCAGCCGGGATGATTTCGGGCGGGCGGTGAAGGTTCTTGAGTCCCGCCAGACGCAGCTGGGTTATGCTGAACTGGTGACGGACCCGGATGTCGCCAAGGTGTCGGTTGTCGGCGTTGGCATGCGCAGCCACGCAGGTGTTGCGCAGACGATGTTCGGGGCCCTGGCCGAAAAGGGGATCAACATACAGGTTATTTCCACGTCGGAGATCAAGGTTTCGGTTCTGATCGCCGAAGAGTATACCGAGCTGGCCGTGCGTGCCTTGCACACAGCCTATCGGCTGGATGCCTGATGATGGAGGGAAACGGAGTGTCGGCCACGCGGGATGTGACCGGGGAGGGCAGAAGGCATCTTGATGATCTCTGGGCTGCGGGCAGGGCTTTTCTGGGATGTGAGTATGCCATTCTTGGCGGTGCCATGTCCTGGGTGTCGGAGCGCAGCTTGGTTTCAGCGGTGTCCAATGCCGGGGGTTTTGGCGTCGTTGCCTCTGGTTCGATGACCCCGGATCTGCTGGAGGCCGAGATACGGGCGACCCGTGCCCTGACCGGCAAGCCGTTCGGTGTGAACCTGATTACGATGCATCCGCGCTTGGATGACTTGATTTCTGTGTGCCTGGCGGAAAACGTGGGCCACATTGTTCTGGCCGGTGGCCTGCCTTCGTCTGCATCCATACGCCGTGTCAAGGATGGTGGGGCGCGGGTGATCTGTTTTGCACCGGCCGTGGTTCTGGCCAAAAAGCTGGTTCGTTCCGGTGTGGATGCCCTTGTGATTGAGGGAACCGAGGCAGGTGGCCATATCGGACCGGTTTCCACCAGTGTTTTGGCGCAGGAGATTTTGCCTGTCATGCGCGATGTTCCGGTCTTTGTTGCCGGCGGCATCGGGCGCGGCGAGGCTATTGCGTCGTTCCTGGAGATGGGGGCGGCGGGGGTCCAGATTGGTACGCGGTTGGTCTGTGCCACGGAAAGTATCGCGCATCCGGCCTTCAAGCGTGAGTTCCTGAAAGCCAGTGCCCGCGATGCGGTCCCTACAGTCCAGCTTGATCCACGTTTTCCTGTTATTCCTGTGCGTGCCCTTGTCAACAAGGGAACGGAGCTGTTTATGGAAACCCAGCGCGCTGTTATCGAGCGTTTTCGCGCCGGGGAGCTGGACCAGAAAGATGCCCAGCTGGAAATCGAGCATTTCTGGGCTGGGGCTTTGCGCCGGGCGGTGATCGATGGGGATGTGGATCATGGGTCCTTGATGGCTGGCCAGAGTGTTGGCATGGTCACGCGGGAACAGCCTGTGGCGGAAATTCTGCAGGAATTGGTGGGGCAGGCGGTTTCAGCCCTTGAAAACCGGGTGAGTGGTCCCAATATCTGACGGGTGTAAACCGGTAAGGGGGAGCAGGGATGAGCAAAATCGAGGTGGATGCAGACGTTGCCCGGCGTCTGCTGTCCCGTTTGCGCGACGTTCTGGCTGGCGATGGTGATGCGCAGAGCCGCCTGGACGGCGTGGCCATGGTCATTGCTGATTCCCTTCAGGCTGAAGTCTGTTCCATTTATGTCATGCGTGCCGGCGAGGTCCTGGAGCTGTTTGCTACCGAGGGGCTGAACCAGTCTGCCGTTCACCAGACACGTCTGCGGGTGGCGGAAGGGTTGGTGGGGGACGTTGCCGCCCATGGGCGGTCCCTGTCCCTTGCCGACGCCTGGCAGCATCCGTCGTTTGTCTATCGTCCGGAAACAGGCGAAGACCTTTTTCATTCCTTTGTCGGTGTCCCGATTATACGTGGGTCGCGGGTTATCGGTGTTCTGGTTGTGCAGAACAGGGATACCCGGGTGTTCTCTGATCTGGAGATCGAGACCCTGGAAACGGTCACCATGGTTCTGGCCGAGCTGATTGGCTCGTCGGACCTTGTCAGCCGCGATGAACTGATGCCTGCTGATGGCATCGGTCTGCTGCCGCTGCGCCTTGATGGCCTGACCCTGGCCCCGGGTATCGGGATTGGGACCGTGGTGCTGCATGAACCCCGGCGCAGCGTCAATGATGTTGTTGCCGAGGATCCGGAGTGTGAGCTTCATCGTCTTCATGAAGCCCTGCAGACCCTGCGGGCCGAGGTTGACACCATGATGGGATTCGACGGTGTTAGCGGGGATTCCCTGGACATCCTGCGGGCCTATCGCATGTTTGCCCAGGACAAGGGCTGGATTGGCCGGATTTCGGATGCGGTGCGATCTGGCCTGACGGCCGAGGCTGCGGTTATGCGGGTTCATGACGATACGCGCATGCGTATGCACCAGGTTTCTGATCCGTACCTGCGTGAGCGGTTGCATGACCTGGAAGATCTGGCCAACCGCTTGCTGCGTCATCTGGCCGGTGAAGATATTCAGGATGAATTGCCTGAGGATGCAGTGCTGGTTTGCCGCAACCTGGGCCCGACCGAGCTTCTGGATTATGACCGTTCCCGCCTGTGTGGTCTTGTGATGGAAGAAGGATCACGTACTATGCATGCGGTCATTGTGGCCCGTGCACTGGGAATCCCGGTTGTGGGACGGGTTGATTCAGTGTTCTCGATGGTGGAGTCCGGTGACTCCGTCATTGTGGATGGTGAACATGGGCAGGTGTTTATCCGCCCATCGGAAGATATCTGCCAGCAGTTCGAGGAATCGCTGTGTCTGCGACAACACAAGTTACAGGCATGGGCGCAGCTGCGAACCGTACCGGCTGTCAGTCGTGACGGTGTAACGGTCAATCTCATGCTTAATGCCGGGCTTCTTCTGGATTTGCCTCACCTGGATGAAACAGGGGCCAGCGGCATTGGTCTTTACCGCACGGAGTTGCCATTCATGT
The DNA here is from genome assembly GCF_012102745.1 of Haematospirillum sp. H4485. GTDB lineage: Bacteria > Pseudomonadota > Alphaproteobacteria > Rhodospirillales > Rhodospirillaceae > Haematospirillum. Next base: position 11,049 of record NZ_JAAVSY010000002.1, on the reverse strand, counting down.
CCCGCCCGGCTCTGCCGGATGTCGCTGCACAGCGTGCGCTGTACAGCCGGATACTGGATTATGCCGGACCAGAGCGTCCGGTTGTGTTCCGTACTCTTGATGTCGGGTCTGACAAGGTGTTGCCGTATTGGCACAGCACGCGTGAGGAGAATCCGGCTCTCGGGTGGCGCTCGGTACGCATTTCCATGGATCGGCCGGCGATCTTTCTTGAGCAGCTTCAGGCCCTTGTCCAGGCAGCACACGGCCGTGTGTTGTGTATTATGTTCCCGATGATTTCGACGGTTGAGGAATTCTGTCAGGCCCGCCAGCTGCTGGACATGGAGCTGTCCCGCCAGGGTGCTGCGGGTTTTGTGCCGTCTGCTGTTCGCGTTGGAACAATGCTGGAGGTTCCCTCTCTGCTTTGGGAGCTACCCGCTTTGCTGGATCATGTTGACTTCTTGTCGATTGGAACCAATGACCTGTCGCAGTTCCTGTTTGCAACGGACCGTGGCAATCCCAGTGTGGCTGATCGCTATGACGTTCTCTCACCACCGTTCCTGAAGGTGGTGAGGCAGGTTGTCCAGGCTTGTGCCGATGCCGGTGTTGCCTGTTCAGTGTGTGGGGAAATGGCCGGGCGACCGTTGGAAGCTGTTGTGCTGGCTGCGCTTGGTGTTCGGACATTGTCCATGTCGGCTTCGGGTGTTGGCCCTGTCAAAGCTGCTCTCCGGGATGCAAATTTGGGTGATCTTGCGGGCTATCTGGATGATCTTCTGAATTTGGGATACCGTTCCTTGCGCGAACGTTTACGTGGTTATGCCCGCGATCATGGGATTTCTCTTTCCTGAGTGTTGTGTGTTTTGTGTGCGGGGTTTTTCTTCATTGTGTGGGGCAGTGGTTGCAGACCATGCTGATTTTTTGATAGCGTGTAGCAGAGCCGGTGCCGTCGCCCGATAACTGGAGTATTCACGGATCTGGTTTCCGGAGTGCTTGCCGTGAAGAAGAGTACAAGGATTGTGGACCGCCGTGATGATTGATGTTCTCAAATCCCCTGATACCGTGCTGTCCCGTGTTGGTGAAGTGGGGCGGCTGTTGCGTGAGGCGCGCGAAGAATCCCGGCAGAATGTTTCCGACGTGTCGGATCGTCTGCGCATACGCAGTGCTTTTCTGGTGGCGATCGAGGAAGGTCGCTACAACGAGTTGCCCGGACCAACCTACGCTGTGGGATTCGTGCGTGCGTATGCTGGCTTTCTTGGGCTTGACAGCGCGGAGGTTGTGCGCCGTTTCCGCGAGGAAAGTGCGATGGTCCCCGGTCGTTCGCATCTGGAGTTTCCAGGACCGGCCACGGACGGTGGCATGCCATCCCGCAATCTCCTTGTTGCTGCGGTGGTTATGGTCGGTCTGGTCTATGGTGGCTGGCGTCTGGTTGATTCCACAGATACGTCCTTGGCTGTCCTTGTGCAGGAAGTGCCGGATCGTTTCATGTCCCTGATCAATGGGGGGACTGTGCCTGTTGTTGATACAGGGGATGAGCCTGTCCTCAGAGAGCCAGAGATGCCAGGGCATGTTGATGCTGATGAAGGTTCGGTCCGTATGGCGCCAGCGCAGGATGCTGACCATTCGGTTTTGCCTCTGTCATCTGATCCTGTGCCATCCGGTATTCTTGATGCGGAAGAAAGAAGATCATCTGAGCCTGAGCCGTTGGATGCCAAGATTAGTCCTGACAATGTGCCGGGTGAGGAGGCCGGGAAGCCTGTGCCGGGTTCCGCCGTCGGTTCTGTTGGTGCGGCTGATCCTGCGGGAGGAGATGCTGCGTCTGCCCGTGCCGGCGAGTCATTGGCACCGGACTCTTCCGGGCGTGCTGCGGATGCCGCGGTGCCGCTTCCGACCGTCGATCCTGTTGTGCCTGCTGCCCCCTCTGTCTCTGTGGAGCAGAAGGCTCAGCCGGTTCCCCCTATGCCGCTTTCGCGCCCGACCCCGCCATCCGTTCGTCGAGATCCTCAGGCAGCGCCGGTTGAGCGTCGTGGGTCGGCAGCGGCACCATCACAGACAGAAGTCAGTGCAGTGCCACTGCGTGTTCCCGGGAATGGCGCGGGTACTCCACGTCGTATTGTCCTGCGTGCTACTCAGGATTCGTGGGTGCAGGTGCGTTCTCCCCAAGGTTTGGTTCTCAGTCGCCTGATGCGGCGTGGGGAGGAGCTGGAAGTGCCGAATCGCAAGAACCTGGAGCTAATGACCGGTAATGCCGGCGGCCTGAGGGTAGAGGTTGATGGGGCTGTGATGCCCTTGTTGGGCAAGGCCGGGGAGGTTCGCCGTAACATCCCCCTGGACCCGGATGCCCTGAGAACGGCTGAAAATCCTGCGGGTTAGCATTTACCGGGTCAGCTGGGCGCAAACCCCCGTTCCGTTCTGGTGGAGGCTGGTTTATAACCGGCCCGGATCCCTTTGTCCGGAGGTTGCAGGATTATGAGTGTCCGGGAATACCGCCAGATCATGCGCAGGAAATCCCGCAAGATTTTTGTCGGGCCGGTGGCGGTGGGGGGTGATGCCCCCATATCGGTCCAGACCATGACCAATACACTGACCACCGATGTGCAGGCCACGCTGGACCAGATTCACCGTGCCGCAGCGGCGGGCGCCGATATTGTGCGGGTCTCGTGTCCGGATGAGGAGTCCACGGCCGCCCTTCGTCATATTGTGCGCGGTTCTCCGGTGCCCTTGGTTGCTGATATTCATTTCCACTATCGCAGGGCTATTGAGGCGGCGGAGGCCGGGGCTGCGTGTTTGCGCATCAATCCCGGCAATATCGGGTCGGATGACCGTGTGCGCGAGGTTGTGAAGGCTGCAAAGGATCATGGGTGTTCGATCCGCATTGGCGTTAATGCTGGATCGTTGGAGCGTGACCTTCTGGAGCGTTACGGGGAGCCTTGCCCCGGGGCTATGGTTGAAAGCGCCCTGCGGCATCTTCGTATTCTGGAGGATAATGATTTCTTTGAAACCAAGATCAGTGTGAAGGCATCGGATGTCTTTCTGGCGGTTGCAGCGTATCAGGAGCTGGCTGATGCCTGTGATTATCCGCTGCACTTGGGTATTACCGAAGCCGGGGCATTGCGCACAGGTACCGTCAAAAGCTCGATCGGTCTTGGTATGCTGCTGTGGAGCGGGATCGGTGACACAATTCGCGTATCCCTGTCGGCCCCGGTCGAGGAAGAGGTTCGTGTTGGTTTCGATATTCTCAAGGCGCTTGACCTGCGTCACCGCGGTGTCCGCATTGTCTCGTGTCCTTCGTGCGCGCGGCAGGGGTTTGATGTGATCCGGACGGTCGAGATTCTGGAACAGCGTTTGGCCCACATCAACACGCCTGTCAGCCTTTCGATCATCGGCTGTGTTGTCAACGGACCGGGGGAGGCGCGTGAAACCGATATCGGCCTGACGGGCGGCAAGGGCAATCACATGGTGTATGTGGCAGGGCGACAGGATCACAAGATTGATCCGGATCGTATGATTGACCACTTGGTCGAGATGGTGGAAAAGCGCGCTGCGGCCATAGAAGCCGAGAAAGCCGATGGTGGTCAGGAAAGCATGGTTACAGGGTAGCCTTTTTGTTAACGTCAGTACCTTCTGTTTTCACGTTTTTTTGAGTTCCGGGAGAAAAGTATTATGGCTTCCCTTCAGCCTGTTCGCGGTACGCGCGACCTTATGGCCGATGACGTACGCCGCCACAGGGCTGTTATCGAGCAGGCCCGTTCTGTCAGTGCCCTGTACGGCTTTGACGAGGTTATGACCCCGATTTTCGAATTTACCGAAGTTTTTAGCCGCACCATCGGTGAGACATCGGATATCGTGTCCAAGGAAATGTATGCGTTTGAGCGATCGGGCGATCGCCTTTGCCTGCGCCCCGAAGGCACAGCGGGTGTCTGCCGGGCTTTTCTGTCCAACGGGTTGGTGCAGCAGGTTCCTTTTCGTGCCTTCTACGCCGGGCCGATGTTTCGCTACGAGCGCCCGCAAAAGGGGCGTCAGCGCCAGTTCCACCAGCTTGGCGTCGAACTTCTGGGGGTTGACAGCCCCCGTGCAGATGTGGAAGTTCTCTCCCTTGCAGCCCACATTCTTGACCTTTACGGATTGAAAGACCGGGTCCGGCTTGAGATCAATACGCTTGGCGATACAGAAAGCCGGATGGCGTACAGGGATGCGTTGCGGTCTTGGCTTTCACGTTACCGCGATGATCTGTCTGAAGAAAGCAAGATCCGTCTGGAGAAAAACCCGCTGCGGATTCTGGACTCCAAGGATGAAAAAGACCGTGCGTTGATTGTAGATGCGCCGGGCATGGTGGACTACCTGAATGCGGCGTCGCAGCACTTCTTTGACGCTGTTCAGGATGGTCTTTCCCGGCATGGTATTGCCTTTACCGTCAATCAGAAACTGGTTCGTGGTCTGGATTACTATTGTCACACAGCGTTTGAGTTTGTGACCGATGATCTGGGTGCCCAGGGAACGGTTCTGGCCGGCGGTCGTTATGATGGCCTGATTGAAACCATGGGTGGGCCGCATGTTCCGGGTATTGGCTGGGCTGCCGGTGTCGAGCGTCTGGCGATGATGATGGCCGATGTGCCACCCCGTTTGCGCCCACTGGCTGTGATACCGGCCAGCCCGGCGCTGGAAGTGGGCGCTGATCAGCTGGTGTCGCGTTTGCGTTATGCTGGGTTTGCGGTCGATATGGCTTTTTCGGGCGCCATGAAAAAAAGGATGAAACGGGCCAATGCGGTTCATGCCTGTGCAGCCCTTTTGCTGGGAGAGGATGAGCAGGCGCAGGGTGGCGTAACCGTACGGGACCTTGATACGGGTGAGCAGGAACTGGTGCCTCTGGCCAGCCTGGAGGAGGCGTTGGCGCGTTTCCGCTCCTGTCACGGGTGATGGGCGTGTGATGGTCGGGCGGGCGGCAGATCTTCTGTGTATTGTCGGGGTGAACCACCGTTCCGGCACGCTTGCCCTGCGGGATGCCCTGGTTTTCGAGGACCAGGATATTCCTGCTGCCCTGCATGCGCTGAAAGCATCGGGGATCGGACAGGCTGTCCTGTTGTCCACCTGTGACCGTGTGGAAGTGATTGCTGTCGGTTCCGATCCGTCTGCGCTGTGTATGGCTGTGATGGCATTCCTGGCCGGGCATGCCGGTCAGAGTGTGGAAGAGATACGGGAGCAAGGGTATGTCCGGCACGGGAAAGAGGCTGTGCAGCATTTGTTTGCTGTTGCTTCTTCCCTGGACAGCATGGTGATCGGGGAACCGCATGTTCTTGGGCAGCTGAAGGCGGCCCATCGTTTATCCCGCGAACAGGGGATGACAGGGTCGGCTCTGGAATCCTGCTTGCAGGCCGCGTATGCTACGGCAAAGCGTGTGCGTCAGGAAACAGGTATCGCCCGGCATCCCGTATCCCTGACAGCATCCGCCTTGCAGGTGGCCCGTGATCTTTTCGGTGACCTGCGATCGCGGAGTTTGCTGGTCATTGGCGGTGTTGATCTGGGTGACATGATGGCCGATGCCTTTCAGGAGGCCGGCGTCAGCGCGATTATGGCAAGTGCCCGTCGACCATCTCTTGCAGAGCGTCTGGCGGCCCGCCTGAATGGCCATGTCCTGCCTTTCGAAGCGATTGCAACGGTTTTGGTGAATGCCGATATTGTGATTGCCTCGGTTGGTGCGCGAACGTGGTCGGTGACAGCAGATATGGTGGCCATGTCACTGCGGATGCGCCGGCAGAAGCCTGTTCTTCTACTTGATCTGGGTGTTCCCGGTGACATAGAAGCCGCTGTCGGGCGTATGCCAAATGCCTTCCTCTATGACATGCAGGATCTGGAGCATGTGGCAGAGGAGGGGCGGAGCCTGCGGGAAAATGAAGCCCGTGCCGCTTGGTCCCTGGTTTCGGCCGAGGTGGCTTCGTTCTTTCGTTGCCATGCAGAGCGTGATGCGGTTCCCGTTATTGCGGCCTTGCATCAGAAGTTTGAGGCCGAGCGTCTTCGCGCCCTTCACGAAGCCGGGGATGATGCATCAAAGGCAACCCGTTTGTTGATCGGCCGCTTGCTGCATGATCCGTCCGAGACCCTCCGCTCCATGGCCGGAAGGCCGGACAGCGCAGAGGATTATCGGTGGGCAGAGCGCGTATTGCGGCGTTTGTTTGTTCTGGAAAACAAGGACTGATACACACGTGAGTCTTGATGAGAAGCTGGGGCGGGTTCTGGCCCGCCATGATGAAATTTCTGCTCTGTTGCAACAGCCCGGTGCCGATGTTGCTCGCCTGTCCAAGGAGCTTTCGGAGCTGGATCCTGTCGTTGAGAAGGTTCGTGCCTTTCGTGATGTTCGTTCGGCTTTCCAGGATGCCGAGAGCTTGCTGTCAGACCCCGAGATGAAGGATCTGGCCGAGGAGGAATACCACCGCTTGAAGCGTCTCTTGCCGGATCTTGAGCAGGCGGTGCGCATTGCCCTTCTGCCCGGTGATGAAGCCGACAGCCGTAACGCCGTTCTGGAAGTCCGTGCCGGGACGGGCGGAGAAGAGGCCGCCCTGTTTGCAGCGACCCTGTTCCGTATGTATGACCGTTATGCCGCCATGCATGGGTGGTCATTTGAAATACTGGATGCCAACGAAACAGGTCTGGGCGGGTACCGCGAGGCGGTTGCCCGTATCAGCGGACGCAATGTCTTTGGTCGTCTGAAGTATGAATCCGGTGTGCACCGTGTACAGCGCGTACCGGAAACAGAATCGTCGGGGCGGATTCACACGTCTGCGGCAACGGTTGCAGTTCTACCCGAGGCGTTGGAGGTGGATGTTCAGGTTGAGGACAAGGACCTTCGTATCGATACCTATCGGTCCCAGGGTGCCGGCGGCCAGCATGTAAACACCACTGATTCTGCGGTACGGATTACCCATATCCCGACCGGTGTGGTGGTTGCCTGTCAGGAAGAGCGCAGTCAGATCAAGAACCGTGCAAAGGCCATGATGATGTTGAGGGCTCGCCTGTACGACAGCCAGCGCCGCCGTGCCGAGGCTGAACGGGCCGCAGACCGTCGGTCCCAGGTGGGATCGGGTGATCGGTCGGAGCGCATCCGGACTTATAACTTCCCACAGGGCAGGGTGACGGATCACCGGATCAACATGACAACCTACACCATCGACCGCCTGATGCAGGGAGATGGTCTGGACGAGTTTATTGACGCCCTGATGGCCGATGACCAGGCTGCGCGCCTGGCCGAGCTGGATTGAGGCATGGAAGAGCCGTTAGGTCAGGTTCTGCAAACGGTAACCAGCCGTCTGGATGTAGCGGGGGTGGACAATCCGCGCTTTGACGCGCGTCAACTGATAGCGGCTGTGACCGGATTATCCGCGCGGTCCTTGTCGCTGTATCTTGATCGCCTTGTATCTATCGCGGAACAAGAGGTGCTTGAAACGTTCGTCCTGCGTCGTGAAGCGCGGGAGCCTGTGGCACGAATTCTGGGGCATCGTGGTTTCTGGACGCTGGAGCTGGCCCTGAACGCGGCAACGCTCGACCCGCGACCCGATACGGAAACACTTGTTGAAGCTGTTCTGCGCAACATCCCCGATCCGGATGCTCCTTTACGCATTCTGGATCTGGGAACCGGGAGCGGGGCTATCCTTGTTGCCCTGTTGCATGAACTGCCCCATGCGTATGGGGTTGGTGTTGATCTTGCTCCCGCAGCGGCGGCGATGGCGTTTTGTAATGCGCATGCCAATGGCGTTGGTGACAGGGCGTCCTTTATCGTGGGTTCCTGGGCGCAGAGCCTTGCCGGGACGTTTGATGTTATTGTGTCCAACCCGCCTTATATTCCGCTATCGGATATAGCCGCTCTTGAGCCGGAGGTGCGCCTGTATGACCCCGCTCTTGCCTTGGTGGGTGCAGATGATGATGGGCTGGGGTGTTATCGGGCTTTGATCCCTGATGCTGCCCGTTTGCTCTCTCCCGGTAGTCTTTTGGCTGTGGAGGTCGGGATCGGGCAGGCTGATGCCGTTGCGGTTCTGTTCACGTCCCATGGTTTTTCTGTACCGACACGGTACAGTGATTTGGGGGGAGTGGAGCGTTGCTTGGCTTCTGTTTCAGGGGGTTCCTGATCCCGTGAAGGGCGGTTTGTGAAAAAAAAGAAAGGATAACTGTAAAAAAGAGCTTGGAAGAGAGAGCAGACCCGCTTAGGGTTAGAGGTGATGCAAGGCGCTGAGGCGTCGGGGGTAAACACGTCGAACGTGGCGTGTATCGTGAAGTCAATCAAAATACAGAAAGATCCGGAGATCCGAATTTTTTCAGACTGGTTGTCGTTGCGTACGTGTCCTTACGGACGCCCCGGGCGAGTACCACGCGAAAATCATTATCCTGCATGGCGTGTGCCGGTTGTTTTCCGGTTATTGGTTCCTGTTGTGCCATTGCGGGATTCGTGAATAAACGGGACGCTCCCCGAACGGGAGGTCGAATTCTTGATGTTGATGGAGTCATGAAGCCAGGCTCGAACGGCAAGGGCCGCATGCGCGGCCGCAATAACCAGCCCCAGTCCCAGATGTACAAGGGAAGGGGGCCATCGCGCAACCAAGTGTATGACAGCAACGGACCCGGTGTTCGTGTGCGTGGAAATGCGCATCAGGTTGTTGAGAAGTATCAGGCATTGGCCCGTGATGCGGCTGCTTTGGGTGATCGCCTGCTGTGCGAAAACTATCTTCAGCACGCAGAGCACTATCTCCGCATTATTCTCGCCATCAATCAGAACAATCCGCAGCGCTCGGTTATGAGGCTCGATCAGGGGCAAGCCCTGGAAGGCCCGGACGAGTTTTACGAGGACGGTGAAGATTTGCAGGAAGCAACGGTTGAAGCCGTTGGTCTTGCAGGTAGTACGGGATCTGTTACTGATCCCGGTGTTGCCTTGGAAGAGGCATCTTCTGAATTTGGCAATGAGGGACAGTCGCGTCCGCGACGTCCGCGAGATGCTGATTTCCGCCCCCGTTCCGATCGACGTGGTGACACAAGAAACCGGCGTAATGATGAGCATCCTGTCCGTGAGAGGGAGGTTTTCTCTGCTCCGGTTCCTGGCAGTGAAGCCCAGCCTTTTGTTGTTATTCCAGGTGAGGTTGATCAGGCTGGTCCTGCAGTTGTTGCGCCAGCGCCTGCTCCTGCTATTCATCAGGAAACATCGGTTTCCGGTGTCAGTGACGTTGATACGGCTGTTTCAGATATATCAACAACAGACGTCAGAAAGCCGCGTCGTCGTCGTGCCGTGGCCCGTGTTGCTGTTGATTCTGTATCGACAGAACAGGCTGAGGCTTGATGGTCGGTCTCTATTCTTTCCCGATCTATAAAAAAAGCCCCCTCTTGCAGGGGGCTTTTTTTATCGGGCATGGAAGCATCAGTGTGCGCGTGCAAGCTTCCTGTTCATACCGACAGGAAGCTCTGCGTATACCTTCTCCATTGTAGCCCGCTGTCCCTGAAAACGCCTCAGCTCAGCGCCTGCCAGGACATTGCCCGTCGGGAACTTGACGCCAAGCGGGTTAACCTGTTTGCCTCTCTTCATGATCTCGTAGTGCAGGTGAGGACCTGTCGAGCGGCCTGTTGATCCTACGTAGCCAATAACATCCCCCTGCCGGACGCGCTTGCCCGTTGCTATACCTTTGCCGATCGCAGACATGTGGGCATATGCGGTAGCGTACTCGTTGTTATGGCGCAAACGAACGTAATTGCCATAGCTTCCCTTGAAGCCCGCAATTTCAATGACACCATCACCGGCGGCATAAATGGGGGTACCGCGGGGCGCCGCGAAGTCAACGCCCTTGTGCATACGGGAATACCCAAGAACAGGGTGCACGCGGGTACCAAAACCCGATGTCAGTTTGGCTCCGTTGATCGGAGTTCTCAGCAGTGCCTTCCGAACACTCTCGCCCTTGCTGTTGAAATAATCGATCCGTCCGTCCTTGCTTTCATGGCGCCACAGGGCTGTCGTACGCCCTGAGAGTGTCATGGCCGCATAAAGCAGAACGGCATCGCCTACCGCCTCACCCCGTGGGGTTACCTTGCGTCGGATGAGCAGAGCAAACCGATCTCCTTTCTGTATGTCCCGCTGAAAGTCAACATCATAAGAAAAAATGTTGATCAGGTTCTGTATGATATCAACGGGCACGCCGGCCTCGCCTGCCGCGGCAAACAGGCTTGTTCCAATGTCGCCTTCGATCCGGACCATCTCGTCATTGAGTGGGGTCTTGATCGATGACGATGAGAAGCTGCCATCGTCACTACGGGAAGATTGCACTTTGAAGGCAGGGCTGGGCTCAAGGGAAAAGCCTTGGAACGATTGGTTTTCAGGTTCATCAAATGTAAGCGTTATTTCATCACCAACACGCAGAGAGCGTGGATCATAGATGCTGCGCAAAGCTTCGATAGCTGAATGCGCATCCTGTCGCTCTACACCAGCTGATATCAGGGCGCCCATCAGGGTATCGCCCTGTTCTATTTTGACCGTATGCATGCGAGGTGTAGCAGGAGAGGGATGTGCTGCGCTTTGTGCTTTTGAGGTTACAGTGTCGTCGCCGGAAGAAGGCGGTGGTGATGCCATGGAAAAGCTACGAGGCCCAGCGACAATTGGTACCTGAGCGTCGGCAGTGATTGATGATTTTTTACGTTGGGAAGGCAGATGTTGTGGTGCGGGCGTGACAAGATGTTGTGGTGCGGGCGTGACAAGATGAGAGACAACCAGTACAGCGGCAGCGCCAAAAAGCATTCCAACTGTCGCAAAGATAACCGGTTTTCCGTGCCGCACTCTGATGATCCTTATTCAAACACAAACACAGCCTGACGCGCGTAAGCGCTGATACTACCGACACTGATACCGAGAGACAACCACGAAGGTTGACGATATATGATTGCAGTCACGCTCTATTAACGTCCAGGTGTTTTGTGTAGCCCTTGATTTTTTTTTGTTTTGTTTAAGGAATTGTGTTGACGATTTTTGGATTGGGGCTTAGAAGGTGCGTCCCGACGCTGAGGGACTGGTTTTTCTGGTTTTGTTGGTGTCTGGTGCTGTTTTACAGAGTGAAG